>NZ_WITJ01000009.1 GCF_009601015.1 Lactococcus hircilactis | reverse complement strand
CGATTGTCAAGGATTTTATATGATCGAACTGACTTTTTTTCGCCCTCGTTCGGTTTCCCGAACAAGCAACTATATTAGTATACCAAACCTTTTCTTTCTTGTCAATTCTTAGCTACATCTTTTTTGTTTTTTTTGCGAGCTTATTTCTTTTTGATTGTACTTGAATCGCGAATGATGAGCTCTGATTGGAGCTGAATTTCAAATGCTGCATTTTCGTGATTTATTAATTTTACTAATGTTTCTACTGCTTTTTGACCTTTCAATGCGATATTTTGTCGAATTGTGGTGAGCTGTGGCCGGCTTGTACGAGCGTAGAGACTATCATCATATCCTACAATAATAATATCGTTTGGTACATTGATTCCACAATCTTGCATTTCTTGCATGGTTTCTGAGGCGATTTTGTCTGAACTGAAAAACAACGCATCATAAGCTTGCCATTGCTTTTGGATGATCCATTGTCTGATTTGAGTTGTTCTTATTTCAAAATCAGAAGAAAAGGCATGATACATCACATTTGGAAAGACTTGTTTTACACCTTTATAGCGCGCTAAATCAACCCCAAATGGCTTGGGGGCATCTGAAATAAATAAAATTTTCCTTTTTTCTATCAACTTTAAATAATTGGCCATTTGAAATCCACCATCAAAATCATCAGTGCTGATATTATAAAAATTTTCAGCATGAGTTGGTTTTTCTCCATCAATAAATAGTGTAGGGGTTTTGATTTCTTGTAAAATGGGCGCAACATCTGCTGCTTTGCTTTCAAGAATGATTAAACCATCTACTTTCCACGCTTTTGCAGTGGTTAGTGTTTCTATCGGAGTTTTGGCGCTTGACAACAACATATAATATCCTGCTGCTTTTAAAGTTTGCTCAATGCTCCCCACCAAACAGCCATGATAACCATCGTCTAATATGCTTTTACTTTCTCGATATTCGGTTGATAAAATGACGCCAATGAGTTGACTTTTGTGTCCTGCTAATGCTTTTCCTGCCATATTTGGGACGTAGCCATTTTCTGAAATGATTTGCTTCACATGTGCTAATTTTTCAGGTCGGATTTCTGTTGTCCTATTATGAAGAACGTTAGATACTGTTGTTGGGCTGACTCCTGCTTTTTTTGCGATTTCTTTGATTGTAATCATGTTTTTATTTTAACACATTTTATGCTTTTGCTTTCATTCTACAAGCGTGTTTAGCCACGTTCTTTTTTTCATTTTCCATAAACATAAGGCAACTCTGATAATTTCTTCAAATGAAATTGCAACAAACACCCAATAAATTGGAAGATGAAAAACAAAAGCGGATAATAAGCCAAGTGGAATCGCAAATCCCCACGCCCCAAAAATAGATTGATAAAGGACAAATTTCGTTTCTCCTCCTGCTGATAGTACTCCTGTGGTGATGATCATATTGGTTATTTTGATGGGGATAAAAATAACCATCATCAGCATTAAAGTTGTTGTTAAGCGATACGAAAACGCATCAAGTGAATAAAGTTTAAGATAAAAAGAATTAAAGAAAAGATAGACAACTCCAACAATGAGAGAGAGAATCGCTCCCAATCGTAAAATGTGCTGAGCCGTTTGATAGGCGTGTTGCTTTTCATTTTTTCCCAGGAGATGTCCAATCATGACCGAAGCCGCTGTTGCGAAACCTCCAAAAAATCCGATAATTAAACCTTGAACTGGATTCATGATTGTAACAGCAATAGTCTGCTTTGTCCCCATAAAGCCATAGATGGAATTATCAACTGTGTCAGCTAAGATAAAACTCATTTCTTCAATAAGAAGAGGGAGAGTAAGTTTCCAAAATAGGAGGATTTCTTTATCTGTCTTAAAAAAAGTGAGCAATTGTTTTAAGGAATATGATCCGATGAGTTTTTTACCAAAAACAACACTTAATAATACGAGACACTCGATATATTGCGCAAGCGTCGTTGCAAGTCCTGATCCAAAAACACCTAACGCTGGTGCTCCGAAATTTCCAAAAATGAGAAGGTAATTTAGGAAAGCATTAAGTCCCACTGTTCCCATACCAATATACATGGGAAGTTGAACGATTTTTGCATTTCTTAAAATTGTTGAATAAACCATCGTGAATAAAACTGGCAAATAACCCAATGCAATCGCGCGATGATAGGTCGCACCTAATGCGATGACAGCTGGATCTGCTGTGAATAGGGACATACAGGCTGTTGGAAAAAACAAAGAAAGCATCATAAATAAGAGGACAAGTATTCCTCCTGAAAAGAGCGTGAGTCCTTGAATTTTAGCAATGTTTTTCTCGTTTCCTTTTCCTATCAACTGGGCACTGATGATTGCAAGTCCTCCGGTCAATCCCATGAGCGTAAAATTGAGAATGCTAAAATTTTTTGAAGCCAAACTGACAGCAACAACTGCGGCCTCCCCTTTTTGTGCAACCATAATTTGATCCAATATATTTAATAGAGCATAAAATAAACCTTGAATCGCGACTGGAATGGCGATAGAAAATAATTTTTTTAGAAAATCTGTTTCCATATTTTTTCCTTATCTTCTTACTGTTGCGCAACAGTAATGGGATAAATATAGTTTATACCCTTATTTCTTTTTTGTCAATCAAAAAATCGAATGATGACTCACTCGACATTTTTAACTTATCTATAATCTGGTTTTGGTTTATCTTTGAAATAAACTCTTGAAATCCGCTCTGCGGCACCTGGCTCTACCAATTCGAGGGTTTTCTTAATTTCGTCATAAGAAGCATTGTAGTTTTGATTTGCTTCAAAAAGATGAAGTGCTCTTGAAATCCCCACAGCAACGCGTTCATCGGTTGTTTTATAACGATTTGCATATTGCATGAGTTGTTCTGCTAAAATGGCATGGTCAACAAGATTGTCTGTTGCTTCTTTGAGAACGTGCATGTCTTCAGTAGAGACATCCACTAAATGATTAATTGTATCAATATTAATCCGGACTTTATTTAATTCTTTAAAAAGGCTTTGAATCCGATCTCCTGTCATGAAGAACAAATCGAGATAATCTTTAGGAAGTCCTGGGAGATTTTTCTTTTCAACATAGCGTTTGATGATTCTAAGCTCTGAATCAAATTGATCTGCGATTTCTTGAGCTGCTTTTTCTTCATCTTTTAATCCAATCAGTAAATTGCTGATTTTCAATTGATTTTTTTCAATATCTTCAAGGGTTTCAACGACCGCATTCACTTTTCTTGACAGTTGTGAATAAGGTGCTGTGTTATGTTCGATGTCTGAAAGAACGTGATTAACTTCTTCGTCGAGTGTATCCAAGTGTTCTTGGTAACCTCTGACATACCCTTTTTCATTTCCTGAGAGAATGTAAGATTGTGTCACATGATCAATCTCTAAAAGTAAATTTTTATTATTTTGACGGGTATGTTCAATGTATTCTTTTAAAACGCCAGAACGTTTTTCTACATTTCTTCTTGCCCCGTATTCTTTTTCAAAAACAGCATACAACTCTTCAATTTTTACTTGTGCTTGAGTAATTTCAAGCTCCACTTGTTCAAGTTCAAATTGTTCAAGGAGCCCTGCTGCGTGTTTGAGTGTTGAATTAATTTCAATCATTTTTTCATCAACATTGATGGTCGCAGGGAGTGCATAAGCTTCTTCTTTGAATTTATCGTAAGCTTCTTGGAGTTCAGAAATTTGTTTTGGAAGTTCTTTTTCGATTTTTTCAATATAACCTGGGATTTGCTCTGTGATTGATCGGAGCGCAATCGTATGTTCTTCTGCTGTTTCAAGGACTTCGGCAGCTTCGATAGGATCCCCAGTAGAGTTCAGCGTTACAAATTGTGAAAACTCTGTTTCGATGTTGTCGAGTTGTTTTTCAATTTCTGTGATTACAGCGCCATACTGTTCTGTATTATCGGTGATGTCATTGCGTAATGTTTCATATAAATCCAATGATTCTTGGATTTTATTTGAATTTCTTTTTTCTTGCTCCGTTAATTTGGCGATGCCATTTCGGATGGATTCTACTTCTGATTCCATGACTTCAATTTGACCTTCGCTGTCTGCGACGGATTCACGGGCACGGAAAAAATGGAAGGAATCGTTCAAATCTTCAGCTTCAAAGATATGATTTTCAAGGTCTGCAAATGAGTTAGAAGATAAATCAATCCATTTTTGATTCCATTCGCGGAAGATGGTTTGAGATTGTCCCACCAGATGCATTTTTTTGATTGCATCGATTTCTTCTTGAACAGGGAGATCAAAAAGGTGTTCTTTGCGTTCTTCAAGGTTCAAAATTCGATTTTCGGTCTTTTTACGCATGACCATTGCAAAAATATAGAAGCCAAGAAGAATGGCCACGAGTACAACAATCAGAATGATAATAAAAGTACTTGACATAGGTTACTCCAAATTTTTATTTCGCTTTATTAGTTTTGATTTTTATAGGTACAAAACCTCGTATATAATTATAGCACATAACGCTTGGAAAATATAGTTTTTTTATGATCTATTTTGTGCAAAAAAAAATTTCTGTCAGTACTGACAGAAATTTTTTAAGATTTGTATCGCGGTTATTACAATCCTGCTTGTGCAGCAACTTCTGCAGCAAAATCGTTTTCTGCTTTTTCAATTCCTTCACCGACTTCAAAACGTGCGAAACTTACAGCTTTAGCATTTTGACTTTCAAGATAAGCTTCTACAGTTTTGCTGTCATCCATGACGTAAAGTTGAGCAAGAAGTGTGTATTCTTGGTCCACTTTTGTGTTGTCAAGGAAGAAACGTGCCATTTTACCTGGAATAATCTTATCCCAGATTTTTTCTGGTTTTCCTTCTGCAGCGAGCTCTGCTTTGATGTCTTCATTTGCTTTTGCTACAACGGCATCAGTCAATTGAGCTTTTGATCCGTAAACAAGATGTGGCAATGGTGCTTTATCAACCATCGCACGGCTTTCGTTGTCAAGATCGATGTCGTGGTTCATTTTCGCTATTTCTTCGTGAACAAATGCGGGATCAAGTTCTGTATATGAAAGCACAGTAGGGTGCATTGCAGCGATATGCATTGACAATTGTTTCGCAATTGCTTCATCTGCGCCTTCAACAACTGAAATAACACCAATACGTCCTTGATTGTGTTGATAAATCCCAAAATGTTGATCGTCTGTTTTTTCAGCCAATGCAAAACGACGGAATGAAATTTTTTCTCCGATTGTTGCAGTAGCTTGGATAAAGGCTTGTTCAAGTGTTTCACCAGTTTTTGTCACAAGAGCAAGTGCAGCTTCATTATCTGCAGGTTTTTCGTTTGCAATCAATTCTGCGGTGTCTTTCACAAGGGCAACAAATTGATCATTTTTTGCAACGAAGTCTGTTTCTGAATTAATTTCGATGAGGGCTGCAACGTTTTTGTTAACTGCAATTCCTGTCAATCCTTCTGCAGTAACGCGATCAGCTTTTTTAGCTGCTTTTGCTGCACCTTTTTCGTGGAGCAGTTCTGCTGCTGCTTCCATGTTCCCATCTGTTTCAACAAGGGCTTTTTTTGCATCCATAACGCCTGCACCTGTTTTTTCGCGAAGTTCTTTTACCATTGCTGCTGTTACTGCCATGAGTGTGTTTCTCCTTTTATTTTAAAGTTTTGTCAGTACTGACAAAATTGTTTTTGTATAAAAAATAGGTAGAGGCGTAGGGCCTCCGCCTATTTTGATGATAATCAATTAATGAATTTCGACGCAACTGTCGAATTATTTTCCTTCAACGATTTCTGCAAGTTCTTCAAGTGATTCTTCTGATGCAGCTTCTTCAACTTGTTCTTCACCAGCATCTTCTCCTTGACGACCTTCGATGATAGCATCAGCCATTTTAGCTGTGATTAATTTAACCGCACGAATCGCATCGTCATTTGCAGGAATTACCACATCAATAGGTTCTGGATCTGCGTTAGTATCAACCATTGCTACAACAGGAATGCCAAGTGTTTGTGCTTCTTTAACGGCAATTTGTTCAGCATGTGGATCAACAATATACATCACATCTGGAATACGAGGCATATCTGCAATTCCACCGATGAATTTTTCAAGACGTTCGCGTTCTTTGTTCAAAAGAACAACTTCTTTTTTAGGAAGCACATCAAACACGCCATCTTCTTCCATTTTGTTGATTTCTTTAAGACGTGATACGCGGGTTTGGATTGTTTTCCAGTTGGTAAGCATTCCACCAAGCCAACGGTGATTAACGTAGTATTGACCAGCACGCAAAGCTTCGTCTTTAACTGCTTCTGCAGCTTGTTTTTTAGTCCCTACAAAAAGCACAATTGCTCCATCTTGAGCAGCAGCACGCATGTAATTGTAAGCATCATCAACGAGTTTTACTGTTTTTTGAAGGTCGATGACATGAATTCCATTACGTTCTGTGAAGATGTATGGTTTCATTTTAGGGTTCCAACGACGCGTTTGGTGACCAAAATGAACACCAGCTTCGAGAAGTTGTTTCATTGAAATAACTGACATATTAAATGTCTCCTTTTAAAATAGTTTTTCCTCTCTCTTGCATCATCCGCAACCGCAATACTTTTGTACACCACGATCTTGTCTGCAAAAGATGTGAAATCATTGGGTGTCACACACCACAACTCTATCATTATACACTGTTTTATTCGTTTTAGCAAGCTTTTTCTTTAAAAATGCTAGAGATTCTTTCAGACTTCATCAAAATTTGATTTTTATATGATAAAAAAATCCTGTAAGCGCTAATTTGTGGTAAAATATAAGCATAATACGATAAAAGGAAATAAACTTATGCTTGAAAAATTTTTAGTTGGTGGTTATACAAAGCGTGACTCTAAGGGAATTTATAGTTTCTTATTAGATACGGATAAAGAAGAGCTATTAGATCTTCAACTCGTAACGCAAATCAATGGTGCAACTTATTTGACTTTGGATCAAAAGCAACATCTTTATGCTGTTGCAACGGATAATGGACAAGGAGGTACCCGTGCATTCTTCTTTGATGGATCAATAGCAACTCCTTTAAATAGTGTAACTGCGCCAGGCGCATCCAATTGCTATGTTGCTGTAGATGAGGCCCGTGATTTGGTTTATGCGGCAAATTATCACCTTGGAGAAGTTCGAGTTTACAAGCGTAGCTCAGATGGTCAGATCATCCTTACTGACACGGTCAAACACGAGGATCATCATGGACCAAAACCTGAGCAAAAAGGCGCCCTTTGTCATTTTTCTAATCTCACACCAGATCAGCGTTTGGCGGTCTGTGATTTGGGAAATGACGCCGTTTATACTTACGCTGTCAGTACTGACGGAAAATTGTCGGACGAAAAAATCTACCAGTCCCGTGCAGGTTCGGGCGACCGTCACCTCGCATTTTCTCCTGACGGAAAATATGCTTATTTAGCCTGTGAATTGGACTCAACAGTTGAGGTGCTTGCCTATCAGGATGGTACATTTTCACTCTTGCAAAAAATAACCACCTTGCCAGATCAGCACACCGGATTCAATGGTGTTGCAGCGATTCGCTTGAGTGCTGATGGAAAATTTTTGTATGTTTCAAATCGTGGGCATGATTCCATCATTACTTACACCGTGATAAACGATGGATCAGCTCTTGAAATTCAAGGGTGGACAGACACGAAGGGAAATATTCCACGTGATTTTAACTTTAATCACACAGAAGATTTTCTCATTGTTGCACATCAAGATTCTGACAATCTTAGTTTATTCAAACGCAACCCATCTACTGGTCAGTTGACACTGTTGCAAGATGATTTTTACGCCCCAGAAGGGACGTGTGTCCTTCCTATTTAATGAAATTAAAAAATCGTTGATTTTCAGCGATTTTTTTATCTTCTCATTCGTAAAAAATTTTAAATCATTTAGTCACAAAATCGTAATGATTTTTTTGTAAAATAAATCACATTATTTGTTGACATCTTCACAAAAATTTGTTAAACTATTCACATAGAAATAAGTGAATCAAATCACAAAAGGAGAATTTGCATCTTATGGCAAAAGAAAAAAGCACCCCAGCTGTTGAATTGACAGCTGAAGAAAAAAAGGCAAAAGCCGTTGCTTACACTGGCGAGCTCGTTAAAAAAGCACACGAAGCCGTCTTAAAATTCGAAGGATACACTCAAGCACAAGTGGATACCATCGTTGCAGCAATGGCGCTTGCCGCAAGCAAGCACTCTCTTCAATTGGCACATGAAGCGGTCAATGAAACAGGGCGCGGCGTTGTAGAAGATAAAGATACGAAAAATCACTTCGCATCTGAATCTGTCTATCATGCCATCAAAAACGACAAAACAGTCGGCGTTATTCGCGAAAACAAAGTGGCTGGATCTGTTGAAATCGCAAGTCCTTTGGGCGTTTTAGCTGGGATTGTCCCAACAACGAACCCTACATCAACTGCATTTTTCAAATCATTATTGGCAGCAAAAACACGCAATGCGATTGTCTTTGCTTTCCACCCACAAGCTCAAAAATGTTCTTCTCATGCGGCTCAAATCGTTTATGAAGCTGCACTTGAAGCAGGCGCACCTGAAAACTTCATTCAATGGATTGAAGTGCCAAGTCTTGAAATGACAACGGCATTGATTCAAAACCCTGGTATTGCAACGATCCTTGCAACTGGTGGTCCTGGAATGGTCAATGCCGCACTTAAATCTGGTAATCCTTCACTTGGTGTTGGTGCTGGTAACGGTGCTGTATTTATCGACGCAACCGCAAATGTTGATCGTGCTGTTGAAGATTTACTGCTTTCAAAACGTTTTGATAACGGGATGATTTGTGCGACTGAAAACTCTGCTGTTGTTGCAAGCGAAATTTACGATGAATTCATGAAGAAAATGCAAGAACAAGGTGCTTATCTTTTGCCTAAGAAAGATTACAAACCACTTGCTGACTTCGTCTTTGTTCAACGTCCTGATGGTTATGGGGTTACAGGTCCTGTTGCTGGACGTTCTGGTAAATGGATTGCTGAACAAGCTGGCGTTCATGTGCCAGAAGATAAAGATGTTATCCTCTTTGAATTAGATAAGAAAAATATTGGCGAAGCGCTTTCTTCTGAAAAACTTTCTCCACTGCTTTCTATTTACAAATCAGAATCTCGTGACGAAGGAATCGAAATCGTACGTGCACTTTTAGCTTATCAAGGTGCTGGTCACAATGCTGCGATCCAAATTGGTGCAATGGATGATCCATTTGTCAAAGAATACGGAATTAAAGTTGAAGCTTCACGTATCCTTGTTAACCAACCTGACTCAATCGGTGGGGTCGGAGATATCTATACAGATGCAATGCGTCCATCATTGACGCTCGGAACTGGTTCATGGGGGAAAAATTCACTTTCACACAATTTGAGTACATACGATCTATTGAATATTAAAACAGTGGCTAAACGTCGTAATCGCCCTCAATGGGTTCGTTTGCCAAAAGAAATCTACTACGAAAAAAATTCTATCAGCTATCTTCAAGAATTACCACACGTGCACAAAGCCTTTATCGTTGCTGACCCTGGTATGGTGAAATTTGGTTTTGTTGATAAAGTTTTAGAACAACTTGCAATTCGTCCAGAACAAGTAGAAACAAGCATTTATGGTTCTGTTCATCCTGACCCAACACTTTCTGAAGCAATCACTATCGCGCGTCAAATGAAACAATTTGAACCAGATACTGTCATCTGTCTTGGTGGTGGATCTGCACTTGATGCTGGTAAAATCGGTCGTTTGATTTATGAATATGATGCACGTGGTGAAGCAAACTTAGATGACGATGCTTCTTTGAAAGAACTTTTCCAAGAATTAGCTCAAAAATTCGTAGATATTCGTAAACGAATCATCAAATTCTACCACCCACACAAAGCTCAAATGGTTGCGATCCCTACTACTTCTGGTACTGGTTCTGAAGTGACACCATTTGCTGTCATTACTGACGACGAAACACACGTGAAATATCCACTTGCTGACTATCAATTGACACCACAAGTGGCCATTGTAGATCCTGAATTTGTTATGACTGTTCCAAGACGTACTGTTTCATGGTCAGGAATTGATGCACTTTCTCATGCGCTTGAATCTTATGTTTCTGTTATGGCTTCTGATTATACAAAACCAACTTCACTTCAAGCCATCAAGCTCATTTTTGAAAACTTGACTGCATCATACAACTACAATCCAAGTCAACCTACTAAAGAAGGACAAAAAGCGCGTGAAAACATGCACAACGCAGCTACTCTTGCAGGTATGGCCTTTGCCAATGCGTTCCTTGGAATTAATCACTCTTTGGCTCACAAAACAGGTGGAGAATTTGGATTGCCTCACGGTCTTGCGATTGCGATTGCAATGCCACATGTCATCAAATTTAATGCCGTATCAGGAAATGTAAAACGGACCCCTTATCCACGTTATGAAACTTATCGTGCACAAGAAGATTATGCTGAAATTTCACGCTTCATGGGATTTGCAACAAAAGCAGATTCTAACGAAGTGGCTGTGACAAATCTCATTGCTGAAATCAAGAAATTGACAGATTCCATTGACATCGACATCACTTTGACAGGAAATGGCGTTAAGAAAGATCATCTTGAACGTGAACTCGACAAACTTGCTGACCTCGTTTACGATGATCAATGCACACCAGCTAATCCTCGTCAACCAAGAATTGATGAAATCAAACAACTCTTGCGTGATCAACTTTAATCACACCTTATCACTTTACAATTTACGCTCTGCCTGTACCTCACTTGTCATTACTGATGAGTGAGGTATTTTTTGTCAGTACTGACAAAAAAAGCACGGTTTGATTTTTTGTCAGCACTGACAAAAATTAAATCGTGCGCTCTGCCATTATTTTGCGGTATTTTCTATAAAAAATCACACTTAAAATCAATAAACTGATCCCGTATAGGACATATAAAAAAGTGAAGTTCGTAGTAATAAAGATACAACTTAGCAAAAGAACTGTGAAAAGGATGACGTTAATCAGAAATGTACGATAAAGAACATATTTTTCCTGATTGATGGCTTGAAGCATGCCTTTGAGACTCTCATAAGTCACGAAAAAAAGTGAACAAATCAATGCAATGAGAAGATATTCTGAAAAATGACGCGAGAGTTTACTTGAAAAAAGAAGCGCAAAACGATTTCCATTGATGAAAATAAGGAGTGAAAAAACAAGATAAAAAGCGATTGAACTCAGCACACTCACACGAAAAACATGATGCATTTTGCGTTCATTTTTTTCTCCATACGCTTTTGAAACAAAAACCGTAATCGCATTTTCATACATGTATGTCGGCATTTTAACGAGATTTAGAAGTTGCAGACAAAGATTGTAAATCGCCAATATTTCCAATCCCTCCCGCGCCATCAACGCATCAAATATGAGAGTAAAAATAACACCTTCAAGAAGTTCTTGCCCTCCAAGTGGAATGGATTTTTGAATGAGTTGCTTAAGCGCTGTTGCTTTTTCACACAGTGCGGCTTTAATTTTTTGTCTGACAAAGAAAAATTGCAACGCAACGCTAACAAAAAGTGAGGAAATAGATGCAATACCTGCACCAATGATTCCCATTTGAAACATTCTGACCAAAAGAAGATTTAACAAAAGCTCAAATCCCATGGAAACGACTGAACTCACCATGATCAAACTGGTTTTATTTTCAATTTTAATGAGATTAGAGGATAAAAACAGCATTAAAGTAAGAAAAATATAAGGACTTTGTATGACAAGATAAAGATGCGTCAAATGAAGCAGTTGTCCAGAAAAACTGTACATTCCTCGTAAAAAAAGTGAGCCAAAAATAAGCGTTGCGCCCGCAAAAACAAGACCAACAAGACTATTGAGCAAAAGTGAGGATTTGAGGAGCTGCAAAAAACCACGTGTTTCACTTTTTCCAATGCGCTGTCCTCCTTCAATATTAAATGCAAGTGCAACCGTCCCTAAAATTCCGCCCAGTGCATAAAGTAGACTTGAAATGGTCGTAATGCCAGCCAAATTTTCAAGCGAGCGATTCACTGCAAGATAGAGAATCAGTTGATTCATCACAAGATTAAAATATTGATTGGCAATCAAAGGCAACGCAAAGCGTTGAATTTCCTTGATTTCTTTCATTTTTTCACTTCCACAATTGGACCCTTTCTAAATACAAAAATGACAATAATCAGGACACATAGGTTATTGAAAATCAGCGTGACATCTGCACCAAAATGTTCTGCCAAGATACCTGCAACCGTCACACCAAGAGAAATCGCAATGCTCCCCAAAAAACTACTCAAACTAAAAAATCGACTTTGAACGTCATGCGGCACTTGACTTTGATAATAGGACATGATCGGAACATTCACTAAAATCATGCTAAATCCCAATAGCAGCTGTAAAATCAAAAAAATTCCCAGAAAAATGAATTGATTTTTTCCTTCGAAAACCAACGAAAAAATCCCGATAAAAATTGATAAAAACGTGGTCATCTGAAGAGAGCGTGCTAAATGTCGCATCAGATCTAACCCTTTTTTTCTTGAAATCCATAAGCCAGAAAAAATAACGCCAAGCATAAAAGCAACTTCAACAAATCCAAAAAGTGAACTTGAAAGATGATATTTTTGAATTAAAATGCCAGGATTAATAATTTCACCGCAGTTGGCAACGAAAAAATTCAAACTTGCAGACATGATGATGAGTTTGAGCAGTTGAGGATTCTCACGAATGGGAATCAGACCTTCTTTCATTTGCTGGATGAATGTGGTACTCCCCCGCACTTTGTCACTGCTGACAGCGTCTTTGTCGCTGCTGAGATTATTTCTGTCAGTACTGACAGAAATAACTTCTGCTTCTAAGCGTGGTGTCGCACTCATCTTGAGCTGGCGCATCAGAAAAAATGCCACCAAATAACAACACGCTCCAATAATAAGCACGGTTTGAAATCCAAAAAACCCATAAATGACTGTTCCAATAATTGGTGCAGAAAATGTTGCCACATTGTCCAGCACACTTTGTATCCCATTATATTTTTGTAATTCAATTTTATTGACCAATTCTGTAAAAAGCACTTTTGATGAGATTTCAGAAATCTTAATCGCGATGCTAATCAAGGCAGCAAAAATACCAATGGTCAGTAATGACAAGGGATCAAAAGACAAAATGAAACCAGACAACAGCAGATCAATCACCGCTAAACTCAGGAGAACTGCTAAAATGACTTTTCGCTTTGAGCGCTGTTCGACCCAAACACCAATCAAAGGAGTTAAACATAAAGTAGGCAACATCGTCAGCGTGAAAAACACCCCTGAAATCGCAAGAGATCCGCGTAAATGCAGGATATACAAGGGTAAAACTATCGGAAACATCGTCGCTGGAAATTCTGAAAACATCCGCGAGCTGAATAAAAATTTAAGTCGTTTTGGCATTCTTTCTCCTGATCCTCCAGTTTCACGCGCATATCAGATCATTCTCATTTAATATCGTGAATTGATTCCATTCTTTTTTGCTCGATTATAGATATAACTAAAACTAGCCGTTCCTATAATCATATAGATAATCATTTGTAGAATAAGGAGTAGAAAAGTAGTCAATTCAAAGGGATTTTGGCTTACTTTTAAGCCAAGATTAATGGGTAAAACTTTGGTTAAAACAACCAAAACTGCTGGCATTTTGTCCAAAGAGATTAAAGTGCCTGACGCAAAAAGTAAGAGGTATTGTATGATTCCAACAAAGGAAGCAATTTTAGTGAATTTCAATGTTAGTCCTGAGAATATCATTGAAAACCCGACAATTGCAAAAAAATTAATGACTAAAGCGGCTAAAGAAACCCAACTCAAATTTATATGAATCTGATAGAAAAAACAGACAATGACCGTCGCAATCATTATTCTAATAAAATTAAAAATCCCCCAGACAATTGATTTAATAAACAAGATATGAATCAAACTAATCGGTTTTAAAATCAACTGCTCAAAAGTTCCTACCTGTTTTTCATAAGAAATCGATTCTGAAGCAACAGTCAAAACACCACTAAGTAAAAACCAAAAAGCATAGCCAATATAGCTCGAACTTGTAAAATGTTGTCCGAGAATCATAAAAACAGATAAAAGAATAACCATCATCACTAAACTTGAAATGAAATCTGGATAAAAGACTAAAGTTTCTCTTAGTTCTCGTTTAAATTCTGCTCTGAACATTTTACCCTCCTTTATAATAATCAATTAAAATTTCTTCTATTGATCGGTCATGTTTTTCGTAAGAGATAATTTTTTCGCCCTCTTCTATCAATTTTTTTAATTTTTCGTCTGCCAAATTTTCATCTGTAAGTTGATAACTGTCAGTATTCGTATTAATAAGATAATAAACAAGAGAATTTTCTTGAATAAAAGATTCATATTTTCCTAAAAATGAAATTTCCCCTTTGTTCAATAAGAGAACTCTATCGGCAAGGGATTTGATAACATCGGTTTGATGTGTGGTTAGGATAATTGTTTTATTATGTTCTTTTGACATTTTCTTGACCATATCCAGTAAGTCACGATTGGCTTTAAAATCCAGTCCTAAAGTCGGCTCATCTAAGAACAAAATTTTTGCATCATTAAGCAAGCTACAAATAATAGATAATTTTTGTTTCATTCCTCGTGAAAAGTTGAAAACGCGTTTGTTCGCTGCTTCCGCCAAGTCAAATTGTTCTAAAAGCTGTAAGATTTCTTGCTTTTTGATTTTTCGTTGGTAAAGTGCTGCGAAATATTCGATATTTTCAATCGCTGTTAGATAACCATAAGTATTTTCCGCATTTTCTAGGACTGCTGAGGTCATTTCATAGAGTTTCTGACC
This sequence comes from Lactococcus hircilactis, assembly GCF_009601015.1. GTDB lineage: Bacteria > Bacillota > Bacilli > Lactobacillales > Streptococcaceae > Lactococcus > Lactococcus hircilactis. The sequence goes on along the minus strand of NZ_WITJ01000009.1, from coordinate 111,677 downwards.
GTAAGTGGCGATAGCTTGCCCGTAGTAGTCAATTTCTCCGGAATCCTGTGCAAGAATATGAAGCAACATCTTAATCAATGTCGTTTTTCCTGCACCATTTTTTCCTAAGATAATAAAAATTTCTCCTTCATTGACAGAAAAAGAGATGTCTTTGATAATCGGATTATCTTCAAATGATTTTGAGAGATGACTAACTTTTATGATTTCTTTCATGATTTATCCTCAAAAATTTCTTTATGTTCCTCAAAGCATTTGTATTCTTCATCGAATATTCCAACAATTACAAATCTTTTCATGTATTCATTATACGCTTTTTTCTCTACTTTGTAAAAAATAAAAAGGACTGACACTGATGTGAACCCAAGAATATAGACTTTTCAAAAATGAAAGATTTTTTCTTATGACAAAATACTCCTTTGAGTTTAAACTTAAACTAGTCCAAAGATATCTTTCAGGGGGAGAAAAAAATACCTACCTACAGATAAATATTGCTACATCAAATACATCAACGAATATATTAAGGAATTTTTGGAAAATGACTTCAATCCAAAAGCAAAATACATTTATCCATAACAACTCAAATTCAATACCGTGTTAGAGAATTTAAAACACACATTTTATCTACCTTATAAAATTTAACTTCACAATAAAATTTCCTATTTTATGCGATTTACTGGTAAAGACGCTACTGATGAAAAAATCCTTAGGAGTTAGTTACTGACCTTAAAAAATCGACTTATAGCCTTGATCAGAACATCACTTTCAGGAAATGGTGTAGATAAAGCGTATCTTGAACATAAACCTAATAAATTCGCTGACCTTGTTAAAAAATACTCCGATAAATTTGTCAGAGTATTCTTTGGTTTTGAATCTTTAGTGAGTTGATGAATTAGTTAACCTTTCAAAATATAAAGTTTTTTTAACTCATTAACTTCGAGATAGTTTTAACATACATTACTAACTTGACAATTGTTCCCAATTGTGTGCAAACTCGATTTTAAAGTATCGGCTTTTTTATTTTTAATGATTTTCATACCAGTCCTCCTTTCCGATAGTAATGATATCATCATAACGACTTTCGTCGTCAATATGGTGAGCAACTTCAATGATTGTGACTCCATTTAAACTATAAATCAAGTCACGAATTTTTTTAGAATTTTTCTTATCCAACGATGCGGTTACTTCATCAACTAAGATTATGCTTTTACTTCTTAACAAAACACGAGCTAGTTCTAATCTAATTTTTTGTCCACCTGATAAATTTTCTCCATTATTTTGAATCAGGTAATCTAGATTCAGCTCTTCTAAATTAACTTTTTTTAACATATCTTTGAGAATTTTTTCTTCATAGTCTCGACCTAGGGTAAGATTGTACATTATGCTGCCATTAAAAACAAATGGTTCTTGGCTTACGAAACCTATATATCTCATTGGAATCTCTATTTTTTTCCCATTTTTAACAATAGAAATCTCTCCATAATCCATGGAAATTTCTTGACTTATCATTTTAAGTAGGGTGCTTTTGCCACTACCACTTTCTCCTGTTACTAAAACTTTACTCCCAAATGGTATTTTTTTATTGAAATTTTTAAATATCGTTTTATCTTCAAAATTTTTCGATAAGTTCGAGATATCTAGATAGTCAAATGTCTTATTTTCTTTTAAATTCCCTTTCCAACTTGAATTATCAGCAGTACCAATTTTAATACATAATAAATCAAATATTTTTTTCTAATATTTTTCATTTCTTGAACTTGTGTTAATGACATTAGAACTTGTTGTATGGGCTGCCCCATTTGTTGACTCGTTAGGTAAAGTGCAAGTAAAATTGAAAAGGATAGACCGTCTCCATTTGCAATTAAGAAAAGGCCTATCGCAAATGGAATCACTTGAATCACTCCCTTTAACAACATACTTAAGGAAAGAGCTATAAAAAGAAAAATATTTGAATAAAAAAGTACTTTTTCAGATTCTATTATCTTTTTATTTTCTAACACTAATGCAGAATCAACACTTTCATTATTAATAAGTGTTGTACGACCGTTAATCTCATCACTCGCTGCTGACAAAAGTTGCGCTCTTTTTTCTGATAGTTTTTTTCCCAAATCATTCAATTTGTGATTTAAAAGTGATTGGGGAATCGGCAATAGTATTGAACCGATTACAAATAATAGTCCCATTAGTCTATTTTGCGAAACCATATATATTAATGGAATGAAAAAAATGAGAAGGTAACTTGGAATATCCAACAATTGCATTAGATAACGATCAGAAAAGAGCTGCATATCATTGGTAAAGATAGAGATTTTTTCTGAATTTGAATACTTTGTTTTTTTTAGTACTAATACTTTCAATAACTTTTGCTTCATATTAGTTATCACACTATAAATAATTGTATCTTCCATGTAGTTTGCGAAAAAATAAGCGAACGATACATAAGCATATAAGAGCATACTTACAATACCAAATAAGAAGATATTATGGTTATTTGTTTTTCCTTGTATATTTGTTGCACTTTGCACAATCAGAGCTGTTGCAAGATTTAAGACAGAATTAGCTATAATCGACAGTACAAACAGTGCCATTTTTACTTTAGGAGCATAGTGAATAATTGTTTTTATTTCTTTAAACATCTAAAGTTACCTCTACCCAATCTTGATGAACAAATAGATTCAGACTTTTTTCAAAACTTTCCTTTGCTCTTTGACAAACTCTTTTCTGAGTTGCATGGTCATACAAAGTTATCTTAGGACAATATCCACCTTTACATATTGCAACAATTTCACAATTTATACAATCTTTTGGTATTTTTTCGATACTATGTATCCAAAGTTTTCTTCTTTTTTGTTCATCTAATGTATCTATATTGACATTTCCAAAAATATTCATGGAATTATAGAGCAAGACTGTACACGCCATAATCTTTCCTCTAACATCAAATGTATAATTGTTAGGATTAGTAGCGTAACAGGCATTAGAATTTTTTAGAAAGGGGAGGACTTCATATATTTTATACCCTTTTTCTATTGCTTCGTTAGAAAATTGATAACCGACATCACTCTTTAGCATTTCTATTGAATATTTTTCTGTTCGTTGTCCTTGTCCCCAATTTTCTACATTTCTATACATAAAATAAAACCGTGCGTCCGTTTTGAAAGGAATTCCTTCTAAGTCCATAAATCCTTGAACTTGGTTGAAATTCACTTTTGAAATATTGAAACGTAAAATAATTACAAAATCAAGTAGACTGGCTTTTGCTTCCAAAAGATTATTATAAATTCGTTCAAATGTACCTTTCCCATTTTTCATAACTCTCTGCTGGTCGTGACTTTCCTTTGTCCCATCTACGGTAATTTGGTATGTTGTACAATTACATTTCTCCACTAATACTTGAAATTTCCGTTTATCTAAAAGATAACCATTGGTTGTCATGTCGGCTATAAATTCAACTTCATATTGTATGGCTAGTTCTTGAAATTTATCGGAGAGGTAGAGAATTGTCTTATAACCCAAAAGGGGTTCTCCTCCAAACCATGAAGCACGTAATATTTTATAATTTCCATTTTTTAGTTTTTCTTTTGTAAATTTCACAATGTTATCCATTGTTTGTTGGGACATAAGTACATTTTCAAACTGTTCATAGCAATATAAACATCGAAAGTTACAATCTCCATGTGTCAAAATTGTAAGTCTTAAAAGTTCATCTTCTTCTGAAAAAATCTGCTTCATCATATTTGTATATTCATTTTCTTCTTCATAAAATCTATTTTGTGTCAGATAATCCTCAAATTCACAGGCAATTTTCTCATCATTAGAAATTTTATCTAAAAGTGCATTTGTTACTTTAATAGAGAAATTATTTTTCGTGTTAAGCATCACTTTTCCATCATCATATTTTCTCGTTACAACATAATTTGACAGTTTTTTCATCGAATTTCCCTCCTGATTTCATGTATACTTTCTTATTTTCAGCTAAAAAAATATAGCCATTATTTTATGGCTATATCATATCATTTTTAATTATCCTATAAATTTCTTTTGGAATATATGCCAAAGCCCTATAATTTTTCAATCTCTTCAAAAAGGACTTTTGCTTCTAGTGAATATCCATGATCTTCTAGGATTTGCGCGTGTTTTTTCATTTCTTCGATAGCACCTTTTTGTTTTTGTAATACTTTATAATGGGCTTTATGATATTCAAACAAGATTTTTTCATAGAAAAAATTGATACTTATTCCTATTTCATTTAAGTGATTGATATATTTAAAAGCTTGTATCAAATTTTCTCGACGTAACCAAGTATCAATAAGGTTTAAAAATATTCTTATTACGATTTGTTGATTGAGATGAATTGAGTGATAATAATTTGCTTTTCCTAAAATTTGAATTCCGTAATACTCTAGAGCATTATCATCAAAATGTCGAAGACAATTTCCAAAAATCCATAACTCATAGCGTCCCCATTCATCGACAGAATCAAGGTAGTTCATCAAGAAAGTAATGTCTTTTTTATAAGGTTTGGAATTTTGGACCATTGCTAAGTTGATTTTAACCACTATTTGATTAATCTGATAAAATTTATTATCAGGTTTCTGTTGGCATTTTTCTTTCCAAAAATCTTGAATTTCCTTTATTTCTTCAACATTTTTTTGCGCATAAGCAATGGCCAACTTGTGACGATAGCTGTATTCGTTAGATTGTTCATAGTCGTTATAAAGGTTTTGAAATTCGTCAAAATAGACATTTGAGTTTTCTAAGACGGTAAATAATTTACCCACAGTAATCTCTGTTTCGCCTTTTTCAAATTTTGCAAGTTGAGATTCTGAAAAAGAGCCTCCTGTCATTTCTTTTAATTTTAGATGTTTTGTTTTTCTTATGAAAGCAATAATTTTTCCAGTTTTTAAATTTTTTTCCATTTTAGTTTTCCTTTGCCATATATTCCAAATCTTTTAAATTATTTGATATTATTATACAACTTTGACAGAATCTTGTAAACTAGATGAAAAAAGGACTGACACGTGGTCAGTCGCTCTTATTTTTCTAAATAATCCAAGGCGTCAGTAATGGTTTTGACGGGGATAATTTTCATCTTTGTATTGAGTTTTTTAGCTGCGGCTTTGGCACCTAAATAGTTGTTGCTGCTTTCTTTTTTAGTGCCTGAATCAGGCACTAAGAAAACTTTTGCGCCTTCTTTACTCGCTGTAGCTACTTTTTTATCAACACCGCCGATTTGTCCGATGGTCCCATCTGAGTTGATTGTTCCTGTCCCTGCAATTTCACGTCCCGCTCTCAAATTTTTCCCTGTAATTTGACTGTAAATCTCTAGTGTAAACATCATCCCCGCACTTGGACCACCGATTGCACCTGCGTTAATCGTAACTTTCGGGTCAGTCACGACTTCTGTGTGATCCACTAGACTAATCCCAATTCCTGTTTTTCCTGTCGCAAGCTTTACATATTTTCCTTCAAAACGATGGGGCTTTCCATCGATTCGCTGAACCTTAATCGTCACAGGATCTCCGACTTTTTGACTTTGAATAAACTTCATCATTTCTTCGCTAGATTGAAACGTTTTTCCATTGACTTCATTGACGGTATCCGCGATTTGAAGTTTGCCATTAAACGTCGAATTTTTTGCAATTTCAAGGACATAAACACCATCATATTTTAGCTCATACGGCATTTTTGCCTGCTTAAATGCTTGATAAATCGCAGTGTTTTGTGCGGTTTGCATGTAAAATTGATTGACTAAATCGTATTGTTTACTACTCATATTTCCCATCAAATCTTGTGCACTGTAAACTGTCGCAAATGGATTAAAATGAGCATAAATCATCATCGCCAAGTTCGCACGCGCAATCTCAACGGTCGTTAAAAAGAAATTTCCTTTATGCGTATCTTTTTTTCCGTCGATATGAACCATCGCATTGACCGATTCTGTCGTTCCAGGAACTTCGATATAATGATTAGTTGGGACGATCAAAGCAATCACAGCAATAATCGGAAGTCCAATCAAAAGCAGGCGTTTGAGGAATTTATTTTTCTTTTGTGGAATTTCAGTTTTTTCTTTTTTCATTTTTTTCTCACATTAAATTTATTTTTTTCAGAGAGCAGTGCGATTTCGCGGGCAACATTTTCAGGAACCCATTGACTCACGTCTTGTTTGTATGCGGTCAACTCTCGCATTCGTGTTGAGTTAATTGGTTCTAACTCTGGTTTTGCCAAGAAAATGACGGTTTCGATTCCAGTCATTTCAAAGTTGAAATACCACATGTTTTTCTCATATTCTAAATCTGTCGCGTTTCTGATGGCGCGAACCAGTGCTGTCACACCCAGTTTTTGAGCGATATGGACAGTCAAATCAGCATCGTGAGTAATGACAGTGACATTTTTTAATTCTGTCAGTACTGACAAGGTTTCTCGAATCATTTTGACACGATGTTCTGTCGAAAAAAGAGGATTTTTTTGATCATTTTTAAAAATCCCTACATAAAGTGTATCAAATTGTGCTGCTGCGCGTCTAATAATATCCAAATGTCCATTTGTTAATGGATCAAAAGTTCCCGTGTAAAGTCCTATTTTTTCTGTCATTACTTTTTCTTTCTTAATTTACTGACAGAATTTCTGTCAGTAAAAATCAAAATTCATATATTGAAATTTTAGAAATTCCGTAAGTCTTTTGTCTGGTCAGCTCTAATTTCCCAATGTGGTCAGGAAGTTCAACTCCCTTGTCTGTTTCACAGACGACAACTACATTTTCTGTCAATCGTTTTTTATCTTGCAAAAGTTCTAAGTTTTCAACAATTTGTTCTTTAGCATAAGGTGGATCTAAGAGGACTAAATCAAAAGTCTCTGATACGTTTGATAAGACTCGTTCTGCTGACATTTTTAAGAGTTGAAATTTTTCAGGTTCTTTGGTCATCTTGATATTTTCCAAAATGACTTGTTGAGCTGCTCTGTCTTTTTCAACAAGAAGGGCATGATCCATTCCCCTTGAAATGGCTTCAATCGCCAAACTGCCTGACCCTGCAAATAAATCAAGAACTCGCCCCCCTTCAAAATAAGGACCAATCATATTAAAAATGGCGCCCTTAACTTTATCGGTGGTTGGTCTTGTTGTTTTTCCTGCCAATGTTTTCAGCGGTCTTCCGCCATAATTTCCTGAAACTACTCTCATGAAAATAATTATATCACAAAATTTCAAATGGAGAGCCTAATCTCCCTGTAATCCTTGGTCTAATCGTTCTGTCAGTGAAAATTTTCTTATTATTTTACTGACAAAAAAATAAGTTTCTCAAATCAGAATTTCATTCTAACCTTTGAATCTTATTTTTACCTCTATTTAACTCATGAATGACTTTCATACATCCGAATCGCTCGGAGTGAAGGAAGCACACCTAATACAATAATGAAAAACATGAACAGGGTCATTCCAATATTTCCATAAAGACTTGAGAGGGACACAAGGATTCCTGACAAGACCGAAGCGATAGGCTGAGTCACTGAAAAAGCGCCTGTATAAGTCCCGACTTGCTCGCCATCCATCAAATCCGCACGAAGGGCTTGAGAAAATGGAACTAGAATCATCTCCCCAACTGTATTCACAAGTGCTGCAAAAATCTCCCAAGTCAAATCACGCCCAAGAAAAGCAATCATAAAACCCAGCCCTTGCAAAATAATTCCAATCGCAATTCCACTGCTTCGTGACCAATTTTTGGTTAATTTATTGACTCTCCCCATAAACAGTACGATGACCAAGGTATTGACCATTAGGAAAATTGTCAGCATCCGTTGTCCATAAACTTCAACGCCCAAAATCCTTGCTGTTCTAAAACTGTCACTCAAATGGACTGGAAGATAATAATCCATTTGATTGAAAATCATCGCAATGAAAATCGAAGCAAACAAATAATACATGAAAATACGGTCCTTAGCGACGGTGAAATAGGCTTTAATAATGTTTGATTCTTGCTTATGCTGCTGAGTATCTGGATTGAAAGATTCATCAATCCAAAAAATCACAACCAAACAACTCATGATTTCTTCAATTGTGATGGCTAAAAGTAACCAGACCAAATAATCTCGGAAAAACCAGCCTGAAAGTCCTGAACCAATCATGATTCCAAAGTTGATAATCCAGTATTGAATACTATAAACGACTCGCCGATTTTCGCTGGTTGTCAAATCTACAATCATCGCTTGGCTTGCGGTGTTAAAAAAGCCAAAACCAAAATTGATAATAAGAAATCCTAAAAAAGTGACCCAAGGATTGAAGAAAAAAGAGGAGTTTGCAAAGGTTGCTAAAGCTCCACCAAGGCCAGTAATGGCAGTTGAAAAGATCATCACAGGTCTTCGTCCCTGAACGTCAGACAAATGACCAGCATAAAGCCCAACCAAAAAAACCATAACGGAACTAATGATTAAAAGTAATCCCGTGATTCCTGCTCCCATATATTTATTGTAGTAGATAGTCATTGAGCCACCCACTGTACTAAAGCAAAGTGTCCCAAAAAAATTCATGATTAAACGAATTTTAAGTGTTGGATGTAATCCAAAAAAATCTTTCATTTTATTTCTTTCTGTTTTTATCTTTGTTGGTTAGTTGTTAGTGAAGGAAGGTTTCTTGATGTCTATTTACAGCAATAATCACTAAAATAATTGCCAAAATTTCTGTCAATGCTAACACCAGAGACACTCCCGTCGCTTTGATGATCGGTGAAATCGAAACAAGTAAACCTGCAAGAATCGAGGCGATTGGCATTCTGATTGCCCCCAAACCATTATAAGCACCAATCTTTTCTGGATTCATCAAATCTGCCCCTAAAGTTTGAACACTTGGTGTATAAACAATTTCTCCTAAAGTATAGATGATCCCTGCAATGAAAATCGGGGTGAATGTCGTTGTCAAAAAAGAAAAAATCATCCCCATTGCCATAAATAGACTTCCCAAAATAAACCCTTTTTTGTGAGACCAGTCTTTGGTCAATCGATTGAGGGTGGTCATTAATAAGACCACTAAAACACAGGCTAAAATTAAATAAATCGTAAGCATCCGTTGCCCATAGATTTCAAAACCAAAAAAAGTGATGGTTTTAAAACTATTTGATAAATGAACAGGTAAAAAGCTGTCAAATTGCATGATAATCATCGTTGTCAAAATATTTGCAAGGATAAAAATAACGTATGTTTTATCAGAAAGTACCATTTTATAACTTTCAAAGACACTTTCTTTCTTTTTGTCAGTACTGACAAAAAGAGAAGATTTGATCTTTTGGGGATAAAAACTTTCTGTCAGCATGAAAAAAACGATCAAAAGTGTCACAACCATCGTGAAAACTAAAATGAGCAATAAAACAAAGAAAGCTGGTTTAAAAAGCCAAGCTCCGAGTGCTGCGCCAATAATGACCGAAAGATTTTGTGCCCAATAATTAAGCATAAAAACAGTTTTCCGATTTTCTGGCGTAGAATCGTCAATAATCATCGCCGATCCTGCAGTGACATCAAAATTAAAACCAAATGAAATCAAGAGAAACCCGAGAAACGTCAACCACGGATTGGCATGACCTGGAACATTTGCCAAAAGCGCACCCACACTTCCCAGCACTTGAATGCTCGTTCCCCAAATCATCACGGGTTTTCTTCCAAACTTGTCCGCCCAAAATCCTGCAAGAAGGCCTGAAACGAACGTCGCCACACTAGAGATTGCAAGAAAAATACCTGTGATTGTTGCGCCGAGATGCTGATTATAGTAAATCGTCATTGAAGAAAAAACGGTCCCATAACTAAATGAGGCCAAAAATACAATCAAAATCCTAATCTGAATGTTCCGCTTTAAACTCCAAAACGCTTTCATTTTTACCTTAAACTCTTCTATTCTCTTTATTTACCTTTCATTGTATCACAAATGATGTACAAAAACGAGATGCGCTGTACTAAAAAAAATTCTTTTGTTAAAATAAGGTGTAACCAAAGTTGGGACTTATTTGTTATATAAGTGAAAGGAGGAAAAAGTGAACATCAAAGATTATGAGCAAGACGTCACTCACTATGCTGTAGAAGTCACGAAGTACCTCGTTTCACGTGGAGCATCGCCTTTTGATGCCGAGGATACGATTGTGACACTGCTGGATTTGGACGTGCTGATAGAGCCACGAAAATTACGTGCGTTCATGTATCGTGTGGCTATCCGAAATTATATCAATCATTATCGGCGTGCGGGCAAATATGCGCAGATTATTGAGGAAATGGGACGTGGTTTGTCAGAATTTGCCGAGAAAAAACGCACGATTGATCTGTCAGAACTTTTGACAAAATTGTCAAAAAATGATGAGACACTTTTGACGGCTTATTATTATGAAAATCTGTCCGTCAAAGAAATTGCGCAGAAAACTGGCTTTTCCGTCAGTAAAATCAAGGTTTCTCTCTACCGCGCACGCAAAAAATTAAAGAAAATTTTGGAAGAGGAAGATGTTGATGATTGGAAAATTTAAAAACAAAGAGAAAAAGGTGTTAAAATGAAAATTATTATTCCCTACTTAATCCTATCAGCCCTGATTTTTGGGATTTATTGGCTGATTAAAAAAATTGTGAAACGTTTTAGAAAAACGCGCGAATCAGCAGATTTGGAGAAAAATTTTAAACAAGTGGCTAGAAAAGCTCGGATGAAACGCATCTTTTTGCCTGTTTATCTGACACTGACAGCGCTCGTGGTCGTTTTTGGGATTGTCATGCAGATTAACAGTGCGCAGATGGAAAAATTATATTTCAAGACATATGATTTGGCGGTAGATTTTGTGGATATTCAAGCACCAAATGTGGGATATAACAGCGCTTATATCAATGATTATGGCGTTTTTACCTCCAATCTACATCTCGATACATACAAAAATATTGATGGTTATCATGTAACGTGGAAGCCTCTCGATTTTCCTTTTGGCACGCTTTCGATGTATATGAGCCATGAAAATTATGATATGTACGCCTCACCGCAAATCACGAGTAACGGCTATTATACGCAAAAAGATAATCAAAAAATCGCCACGTTTTTCCAGACAAAGGTTAATTTTAAGAGCAAAGATTACTATGGACTGCAGCCGACGCACGAAGCTTCAACCTTTAAAAATCAGCCCAATGAGCTGGCAGAAATCGCTGTGACTTTCAAAGAACCGCTGACTTATGCACAAATCCAAGCGCTTGTTCCGAAAAATCTGCTGATTAACTGGTACTGGATAGGATTGTCTGATTCTAAAAATCTGGACGCTGCATATAATCTGGATTATTTCGGCTTAAATTCAGACTCGAAAACGTTTGATAATGGAAATGCCAACCAACCAACGGGAAAATTATCTGCATCTTCTTACAAGACTTTTGTCAAAGATGTCAACAACTGGCCAACGGAGCAAACCTCATCCACAGGTGAATTTAATCCACTCAAAGATGCACGTAAACAAATCAAAAAGTATCCAACGCTTGCAAGCGCAAAATTCTCTGGTGTCATTTTGACAGGACAGACGAAAAATTTCGGAACACTTGATGATGAACCTTGGGTTTTTGCGACAAATGTCGGATTGACAACGCCGATTGTGCCTTATGTGAAACCACTTAAATAAGAAAGTACTATAATGTAATCAATAAAACATCTTACAAAAAGAGAGTTCAAAATGGGCTCCATGATTGGATTATTGGTTTATCTTAACATTTTCCTAGTGATTTGCTTCGCGCTTTATTTTGTCATCAAAACTGCTGTGAAAGATGCAATTAAAGAAAGCAAAAACGAGGGATTTTTGAAGTAAATGTTATGAAAATTTTTTGACAGTTTTGTCAAAAAATTTTTTCTATTCCGTCCGTTTGACAACTCTGTCAAAACAGATTTCAGCAAAATTTCCCAAAAATGGCGTAAAATAGAACTATCAAAGATTCAGGAGGTTCTCATGTCAGAAGAAATTTTACACCCTACGGCAACCTACAAAACCATTGCCATCAACGAAACTGGCGTCAATGGCGTGTCCTACATCAAAAACGAGGAAACGTACCCCATCAGCTCGCCCAGTAACGCCGAAGCTGTCGGCAATCCTGAGAAATTTCTCGGGCTTGCTCTTGCGACCTGCCTCAACGCCACGCTCGAAGCTGTTGAAAAGCGCAATCAGCTGGCGCACACTAGCAAGGTCAAGGTCGCCGTTTATCAAGCGCCCGACGAAAAAAAGCGCGGTCTGGTGTTTCTTGTGGACGTAACCGTCTTTATCCCGCTCAGCGCTGATGTTGATGCGCGAAAAGCCCGCGCGATGTTTGCCCTCGCCGAAAGTCGCTGTCCTGTCGCAAAACTCGTCGGAAGCAATGAAAATGTCACGTTTACGCTCGTGCATGACTGGGAAGATTAAAAAAGCTTTTTGACAGTTTTATCAAAAGCTTTTTTGATGATTATTTTTTTGACAGAACTGTCAAAAAAATAAAAAGCCCTGTCAAATTTGACAGAGCTCATTTTTTCAGTTTTTACAAGAATTACAAACGTGCGTTCAACTCATCCGTCAATTCTTCATATCCAGGTTTACCCAAAAGTCCAAACATATTGCGTTTGTAGCTTTCAACACCGGGTTGATTAAATGGATTGATGCCGTTCAAGTAGCCAGAAATACCAATCGCCAGCTCAAAGAAGTAAATGGCATAGCCGAGTGTGAATTCGTCTTGTGCTGGTAATTCAACAATCATGTTAGGGACATTTCCGTCTGTGTGCGCAAGCAAAACACCGTCTGCCGCTTTTTTATTGACGAAATCTACATCTTTTCCTTCAATATAACGAAGTCCATCCAAATTTTCTTCAAAGACAGGGATATCAATGTTCTTGCGTGGTTTTGTCACACGAACAGCTGTTTCAAAAAGGTTCCGTGAACCATCTTGAATGGATTGTCCGATTGAGTGCAAGTCAGTTGAGAAATTAGCAGAATTTGGATAAATTCCTTTTTGGTCTTTTCCTTCTGATTCTCCAGCTAATTGTTTCCACCATTCGCCAAAATATTGAAGCGTTGGTTCGTAATTGACAAGAATTTCAGAGAATTTTCCTTTGCGGTAGAGAATATTGCGAAGTGCTGCATAAGCATATGCATCATTTTTACGAACATCTGTGTCTGTATATTCTTTGCGTGCCGCATTCGCACCGTCCATCAATGCTTTGATGTCGTGTCCTGCTGCTGCGATAGGAAGAAGTCCAACTGGCGTCAAAACAGAGAAACGTCCGCCCACTGAATCTGGGACAACGAAAGTTTCCCAACCATTCGCATCCGCATTGACTTTAACGGCACCTTTGGCTTTATCCGTCGTTGCGTAAATGCGAGCGTTTGCGCCCTCACGACCATATTTTTTCACAAGCAATTCTTCAAAAACACGAAAAGCAATTGCAGGTTCAGTTGTTGTGCCTGATTTTGAGATTACATTCACTGAGAAATCTTTATCTTCAACAAAATCAACCAAATCAGCCAAGTAGTTGGATGAAATCGAATTACCTGCATACATCACAAGGGGTGCTTTTCTTTGTTCAGGTGTTTGATAATTTGCAAATGTAGCGTTCAAAAAGTCATTTGCTGCACGCGCACCGAGATATGATCCTCCAATACCAAGTACAACAAGTACTTCAGAATCACTTTGGATTTTTTTAGCCGCAGCTTGAATCCGTGCGAATTCTTCTTTATCATAATCTTGCGGAAGGTCAATCCATCCGAGGAAGTCTGAGCCAGCGCCCTTACCTTCGCGGAGTAACTTATCTGCGCCGTCAATTTGCCATTGGATTTCGTCCAATTCATTGTCAGCTACAAATGGAGCCAATTTTGAGTAATCAAATTTAATGTGAGCCATTTTGTTTATTTCCTTTATTAGTTTTTCTTTGTCTATTTTATCACTTTCTTTTCATTTTCTCAATAGGAAAATACTTACAATCACGTCAATCAAGCATGAAAACAATTTCAGTCCATCACACACACTTCTATTTTTTGTCAGCACTGACAACAATTCAGAGCACTTTTTATCATTATAAGGACAAATGTGACGTGACGATTTTTCTGTCAGTACTGACAGAAAATTTTAGAGATCGTTTTTCACACGAATGAAATCCGTCAAAAACTGCAAAATTAACGCTTTTTGCTGAGCATCATACTGATCAAAAAGTGAGACTTTGAGTTTTTGATCCATTTTTTCGTGCATCTCGTCGTGAACTTTTGCAATCTGACGCCCTTTTTCTGTCAGCTGATAAAAAATTTTTTTTCGATCATTTTGTGACTGATAAGAAACAATCATTCCCACACGCAACAATATTTTTGCAGCTTGCGTAATTCCGCCACGCGTTACCGCGAGAATTTCTGCGAGTTCAATACCGGTCAACTCTTTTTTTGTCAGTGCTGACAAAACGTGCAAACTGACCACTGACAGCTTCAAAACCTCCGCTTTCAATGCTTTTGTGGGCAATGCGTCGATGATTGTTTGACGTTCCATTTTTAGACTTTCGCGTTGTGTGGCAAGTCGTCTAAGGGCTTGATTGATTGCCTCTACATCTGTCATTAAAACTCCACTCCAAGCTCTTGTGCTTTTTTAAATACTTCTTCTTTGATGGCTTCTGCGCGTTCAGGATAATGCGCATAGCCCTCCGCAAAAAGTTGGCTGTGTGCGTCAATTCCAATCATCGCCATTGTTTGCGCCACATAAGGCGCGCCCAAATCATTGGCCATGTGTCCTGGATCTTCTTCATTATGATAAAATCCGCCAGCAGATTGAATGTGGAGCGATTTTTTCCCTTTGAGCAGTCCCACAGGTCCTGTTTCAGTATAGCGAAAAAGCTTGCGCGGTACTGCAATGACGTCAATGTATTCTTTGAGTTGCGCTGTTGTGAAGCCATTGTACATCGGATTGACAAAAACATATTTGTCCGCAGATAAAAACTCTGCAAGATAACTCTCATGCCTTGCTAAAAGCGATTTATCCGCGTCACTAAGCGTTTCTGGTGCATATTTATTGCGCTTCCACGCCGCAAATGTTTCATTGTCAAGTGCAGGTACTTTTTCATCAAAAAGATCACGGATCACGATTTTATCCTCTGGATGCGCCTGTTTATAGCTTTTTAAAAACACCTCAAAAGTCGCTAAAGACCAACTGAAATCATCCGTATGTGGATGTGCAAGAATCGCAAGTAATGTCGTAATTTATTCTCTTTTCTTAAATCAAATTTTGTTTACTGTAAACATTTTATCTCAAAAAAATCCTGCTGTCAATCAAAAAAAATTTTTACTTCAAACTTTCTTTTATCCCTTTTTTCAGCAATTTCCAAGTGCGCTTAAAATCTGTCTCAAAAGTCGGTTCTACCCAAAGCTCAAGAAAAAGCGGACTGTGAAACTGTTGTAAAAGCGACAGCAAATCAAACGCAATCTGCTCAGAAATCCCGATTTCTCGCTCCATCAGCTCTGCCACGATGTGCAAATAACGTGTGTGCATCGCAAGATTACTCCGAAAATAACGCGCACAACTTTCAAAATGCTCTGGATTTTTTTCGTAAGCTTGCACATTTACCGCATGCAGCTGCAGCACGAAATCACAACTCTTTTGACTTGCATTTCCCTTCAATCGTTTCATTCGTAAAGGTACATCGTAGCGTTCTCTTAATAATTTTTCAAAAATCACTTCTTTATTTTCAAAATGTTTGTAAATCGCGGTATGACTGACCCTTAGCGCCCGAGCGATGTCAATAATTCGCATCTTATCAAATCCTTTTTCCCAGTTCAGCGCATCCGCTGTCTTCAAAATTTCTTCGTCTGTCAAATTTTTTTTCATCTTTCTATTATAGCTTAAAAATCCACGGGTTTCAATTCTTGACAATGAAACTAAAAAGTTTTATACTTGGTTTCATAAATAGAATATGAAACGAGGGCTTCAAATGAACATTGGAGTAATCGGTGCAGGAGCAATGGGAAAGCCCATCGCAGCACAATTTGCAGCAGCAGGGCATGATGTGATTCTTGCCAATTCGCGCGGTCCAGAAAGCTTGCAAGACTTTGCCAAATCCACTGGATTGACTGCTGGTACACGCTTTGATGCAGCAAAAGCCGACATTATTGTCCTTGCCGTGCGCTGGGAAAATCGAGCTGCTGCGCTTTCAGACCTTGACCTGACTGGAAAAATCCTGATTGATGTGACCAATCAGATGGAAAAGGGTGATCTGCCTGAAAATCGTGGCTCACTCCTCCTTCAAAGCCACTTTCCCGACACAAAAATCGTCAAAGCCTTCAATACGCTCTACGCGCGATATCTTGACGGCAACACGACAGGTGCCAGACGATTTCTCGCCTTTGCGGGAGATGATGATGACGCAAAAAGTACGGTCAAAGCCATTTTCAGTGCGATGGGTTATTATCCCTATGATATCGGCACCTTAGCGCTTGGTAATGAAACCATGGAATTCGGCGCTGTCCTCTCCGCTCAGCATTTCACCGTCCCCAACGACAAAACGCTAACACAAGTTCTTGTCAAAGCTAACGATGGGAGTTGGGAGTTACAGGTCAAAGAAAGCGAATAAAAAATTGATGTCATAGCATCAATTTTTTATTCTCAACTCTTGTAAACTTTCCAAAATCCAGACCTCCAATAAATCAGTGCTGCACTTAAAAAAATCACGAGCGCAAAATAAGAAATACCAAAATAACCCGGAAAATGACTGTAGAATACCCCTGCAAATGCGCCACCAACGGCTTGTCCCGTGTACATCGAAAAGTTGGACAACGCAGACATCGTCCCTCTGACTTCAGGCGCTGTGTTTTGATTGGTCAATACTAAAACAGGAATGGTCATGCCGTTAATTCCAAAAATAAGAGCCAAAACAACTACAGCAAGTGGCAAATTTGGCATGAATGGCAAAATAAGGTAGAGCAACGCCCAACTGATAAACGCAATGCGAAGCCACCGCTGATTTCCAAAATGTTGCGTGATATGACTGCCGAACAATCCACCTAAAAATTGTCCTAACCCAACAAACAACAGTGCTGTCCCAACTTGCGCAAGATCAAGATGAAAGTCCTGATTGAACCAAGTACCAAGAAAGCTCATAACAGCAATACTTCCGACAAAAATCACACCAAATCCTGTAACAAATCCCATTCCAGAGCGGTTTTTGAGGAGTTTTGCGTATATCTTACTTACTTTTTGTTTTTCACTTCCTAAAACAGGAGGAAGTCCTGGCAAAAGCCGCCAAAGTGCAAAAATGAGGAGCAAAGTGCTTGCGGCGACCACAAAAAAGGGCATGTGCCAACTGTGCAGTGCAAGAAAACTCCCAATTGGAACACCAAGTACTTGCGCACCAGCTAAGCCCGCCATGACAACGCCCATCAACTTCATGCGCGAGGAATTATCCCTTGTGACACGTGGCACAGATGCCCAAACTTGCGGCGTGATGAAGCTTGCCGAAACCCCCGCTAAAAAGCGAAAAATCAGCATGAGTGTGAAATTCGATGCTAATCCACAAAGCAAAGTTGCGAGTCCAAAACCTATCAACCCAACGAGCATCACGTTTTTACGATCACGACTGTCCGACAAAGGTCCAGCCACCAATGCAAAGAGCGCAAAACCAATCGCATAAGTAGCCGTCATCCATGCCGAATTCGCTGCGCTAACATTGAAATTTCGTGCGAGAATGGGCAAAAGCGGACTAATCAAAAAACTATCCGTGCCAATTAGAAACATGATGAGAAAAAAAAGAATTGAGTACTTTTTCATAAAAAAACACTTTCCATTAATAGTTCGTTAGTACGTGAATTATCGAACCATAAATCTAAAATTTTTTAATCCCTTAAAACGTGTCCAACAAACCTGGGAGATACCGATCAAACGCCACACGGTTGAGACGGAAATAGGTTTGTCGTGCCTCTTTTCGGGTAAACGTCAACCCTGCCTCACGCAAGGTTTTAAAGTGAAAAGATACGGTCGATTTACTAAAAGGGAGGGTTTCAAACACTACAGAGCAGGGAAGTTCCCCATTTTCATCGGATTTGTCCCGTACCATCCTTATCATATCCATTCGAGTTGGGTCAGCCAATGCTTTAAACATTTTGATGCGAATATCGTCATCTTGATTTTGTTGTTCGATAGTCATGAAACTATTTTATCACAGGATAGAAAAATGTCAAGAAAAAAGTTTTACGAAATCTTCCGTCAAAAATATTATTTCACATCCTTATTTCTTCCATCCGTTTTTACATCACAATTTTCTAGTCAATAGTGTCACTTTGTCAGTACTGACAACATTTTTGTGTCATGGTAGAGCAACAAAACCTGCGCTGTCAGTACTGACAGCGCTAAAAATTTGTTTTATCAAAAGCTTTGTACTCAGAAATTATCGCCTGACCATCGTCAAAACGCGCTTTTCTATCACAGCCCATGAAACCCAAGCGAATATCAGACTTACAAGAAGTGTCGTCATAAAATAAAGGAGAATATTATCTAAATGTAAGGAACTTCTAAAAATCATTGACACCACCACACCAGTCGGCCACGCATAAAGATAAACACCGTATGACAAGTCATTTTCCTTGATCCACTTGGGAGAAGGGATTTTTTTTGAAAGAAAAATAAGAACATAAGTTAAAAATGGACTGGTTAATTGAATCCCAAAATGATGTGGAAAGAGTGGAATAGCTAGCGCACAAACCACAAAAGAAAGGAGTGCATTGACCCAAGTGAGTGAAAATTTATCTTGAAAGAAGTAATAGAGCGCTCCGCCCAGCCAAATGCCAGCTAAATAAAAGCTATAGGTCACCAAATATGAAACAAAACTGGCTGGTTTATCTTGTGTGGGGAAGATTATAGAAAGCAATAACACAACTCCCCAAAGCAATAAAATCGCCCATTTATAATTTATTTCTTTGAGACGAGTCCGTCGAAATAGCGCAATAACAGCAAAAATCGCGAGATAACAGCCAAACTCAAAAATTATGGTCCAAATAGAACCATTCCAGCCCTCAGGGAGTAAAATATCCTTCATCGTGCCGATCCGCGGACTCAAAACATCCAATGGCAAGCCAAAAATAAAATAATGCAATGGACTTGGCGTTTGTGCAAGATAGCCGCTTAAACTTCCTTTATGTTGGAGTAAATAGGTTATCGGCGCAAAAATAACAGGGACAGCAATTAGCGCAAAGAAATAAGCAGGGTAGATTCTCCCAAATCGGCGTGCAAGGTAGCCTTTAAGGTTGTACTTTAAGGCACTCGGGGTGATAAGATACCCAGAGACAACAAAGAACATCGGAACCGCTAATCCAATAAAAATAACGAGCGGTTTTGGAAACAAATTGCCATAGTTGTAATTGTAAATTCCAAAATGAATGATAATGACAAACGTCGCAAATAACAATCGAAATAAATTGAGAGAATTATTTTTCTCCATCATGCTGATACCTCTTTAATCTCTAAATTGATAGCTTATCAGAACAGCTATCTTTATAGTTTTTTTCTTTTGACGAAGTCAAAAGAAAACGCTACACGTACAGTATAGCGTTCGTAAAATGATTCATTTTTTATTTTTTCAATTCTTCAATCCGTTTCTGCGTCGCATTCAATTTCTTATGTACTCAGCTTAGCAAGGCAAAAAGAGAGCGAATCACTCATTGCATTTGGAATATTATGTAAAGTCATTTTCCGTTGACAAACGCTAGTAGATAATATATAATAGCTTTATCAACTAATTGATATTATAAAATAGCAAGAAAGAAAGTCAATGCACAGTTGCTAAAAGAAACTGCAAGACTTTTGCCGAACTGGGAAAATTTGACAGAATCGCTGTCAGCTCTAATAAAGGAGACGATTTTATGAAACCATCACAACTCATTCAAGAGAATAATCAACTGCGCGATCAGCTGACACCTGAAAACAAAACTTTCTATGAAGATTTACTGATCCTCGTGCGAACGAAATCCCTCTTTCGCCGAGAGGAAATCTATGAAGAGACCTTGCTTTCAATCCTGCAAGACTTGCTTGACGCACAAAAGGTTGGAAAATCCGCAGAAAGTTATTTGGGACGAGACATTGAGACGCTAGCAAATGAAATTGTCGCTGAAACCCCTATCGAAAAGGGAAGCCGAATCATGAAATTCATTCTTATTGGCTGGGGAATTTATCTCCTGTCAGCAAGCTCCGTGTCGATTTTGTCTGATTTGATATTTCCGCCACACCATGTCGAACTCTCCATCGCAGCGCTACTCCTCAGCAGTATCTATACGGCATTTCTCATTGGATGGCTTCTAAAAACTTTGTCTGCCAACCGCTGGATACTAAAATTTATCCATAAGTCTTTTTTCTGGGGCTGGCTTCGTTTTATTATTCCATTTAGCCTTGTTATTGCAGGCTATGTCCTGATTTTCTGGTTGACACAGCAGATCTGGGTCATTCATTTCTAAAAGGAGGAATCTTATGTTTAAAAAATTTAAAGCTGATTTGGCAGAAGCCACGGATAACAAGCCAATTTTTGACGCGTGAAAATCAGAAATTTTTGACGGATTTTATCATTGCGAGTCAAGAACAAGCACACAACTTGGGCAAGAACGAAAGTGGGCTTGACATTCTATCTGACATTGCCGACGCACAGAAACACGGGATTTCCGCACGGGAATATTTTGGTTTATCCGCTGAAGAACTCGCCTGGCAGATGGTTCGGGAGCTGCCAAATGCCAATCCTCTTCCGCTGATTCTTGGCGAAGCCCTAGCAAATTTTGTCATCTTTCTGATAGCTGGTGCGCTCATCTCCGCATTTGGGGGCAACTGGCCCTCTTTTTAGCTATTTTTACTGGCGCTGGTCGCGTCTGTTCTCATCAATGCTGCGCTAAATATTTTAATTCAACGGCAGTTCATTGACAAGCCCGAAAAATTTTGCAAGCGTTTATCTTATGGCCTAAGGACAGCATTTATGATACTTATCGCTGTCATCATAATCCTTTTGCAGCGCTAAATGTCCACCGTCAATTTTGACGGAACTTCTATCCACGCTGAAAGGTCCTCAAAGTTACAGAAAAATATAAAGATTCTACCAAATTTGGCAGAATCCTTTTATTTATGGACAAGACAGACGACCTCCACGTTGGCAATTTAAATTCAAATTCCGATCATCACGATAACTGCTACTATCGTATCTCACAAGTCTTTAACCTGCTTTTTCCATTATTTTTTCAATTCTTCAATCCGTTTTTGCATCGGATTCAATTTTTCCTGGTAAGCGGCAAGTTTTGCGCGTTCTTTCTCAACGACTTCTGGCTTCGCGTTGGCAACAAAGCGTTCATTTTCATTTACTTTAGAAAGTCACTCTCAAATCTAATAGTAAAGTTTTTTTAGTTGCTTTTTATAAATAATAATCTTGAGTAGTTACATAAGCATTCGGAAATAATACTACTGCAATTCCATCATCTTCGTTTTGCCTATCATCCAATAATATTGTGAATTCTCCATTTTGTTGAAATAATAAAGTTGTCGGTTTATAATTAGCTGCTTCAAAATCATCAATACTTGTTTCTAACAATATTTGAGTTAATTTTGAATAAGTAGCCTTCTTGGTCTGATATATTTCAAATGATTGCTCTTGCTTATCTGAAATCCCATCAGTTTCATTATCTGCCTCAGCACGCAAAAGAATTTTATATTTCTTCCCAAAAAGCTCAAAGTCATACGGTGATTCCCATCCATAATCAAATTTCATTTTGCCAAATATTGTATCCATTTTATTCTCCTAACATTTCTTGTTTCATTAGCGAAACACCACCAGTATGTGGCATATTATTATGAATTTCACGAGGTAAAAGCTCCATAGTTTTCATGTCTTCATGCTCATGCCAAACCAGATTATTTGCTTTTCTATATTCCGTTGCCTCAGATTTAGTCCATCCTTTTAATCCTGCTAAAAACTTATCTGCCTGAACAAAGTTTTTTGACCTATCTATCGAAAAATTTTTGATTTCGGTCGTAAATTGACTAAATTTGGAGAAATCAGGAAATCCATTTCTATAAATAATACCATCTACACCGTACGGCTTTAGAATTTCTCCCCATGTTTTATTTTCAAGATTAAACACTTTAGGAATTGTTTTTTCATTGACTAAAAATTTACTATTCCCTCTATTTTTCTCAAAAGCACCATTAATCCCATCTTTTGGCAAATTTAGCTCTCGTCCTCCAAATTTTTCAGTAATTTTTTCTGTTTCAGAGATTACAGATTTAGTAGTAGCTTTTTCAATCCCTTTCTCTAACCCTTTTTCACCAACCTTTTCCCCAGCTTTTTCAATGCCTTTTTCAGCGACTTTTGAACCAATACCAACACCAGGGATAAACATACTTGTATCAATTGCAGTATCTACAGCAAGCATTCCCCATTTAGCTGCCTTAATATCTTTATATTCAGAGACTCCTGGCACTAGGCTTGCACCAAACTCTGCAACATCGCCAAAAGTCTTATTTTTTGAGATATTAGTTGCTGTCTTTCCTATCTCGTCAGCGCCTTTATGAAATCCTTCTCCAACGTTCTTGATACCTTCTTCAACAGATTTCTTAGTGCTTTCAATATTCATTAATCTACTACCTCCAAATTTAGTACCATTTCTATTGCTTGACGTATTTCTTCTGAGAAAGGTTTTTCATTAATATTGTCAAAGTTTTCAATCCCAATGATTCCCCGAATCAATTCTTGAAGTGCTGGGATTTTGTATCCTCGCCAGATGAGCTTGCCTTGGTGCGCTTCATAAATTGCAAAGACTTCTCGCAAATCAAGTTTTGTTCGACGTGAAATTTCAAGGCTTTCAATAGCTTCATCAAATGAACTTTTTGAGATTTTATTCCCTTTTACCCATGGCATGAGAAGAACAGCAAGAATATCTTCACGCGCATCTTTGATTGTCTTGATTGGTTTTGTTTGCTCGTATTGATAAACTTTCTCAACAATATCTGCTTTATTAATCCGTGTGAGCACAGGACTCATCCAGTCATTTTGATAAACAACAGCGACACCACTTGGAAGTTTTGCGATTTCATTAACCTGATTTTCTGTAAGTCCCATAGATCGACCGACAGCGTCTCGATCATTGGACTCTGGAGTACGAAGCACGATTTTCGTATTGGTATTTTTAATTGCTGCGACATCAACTGACGATGGAGATTGATCCACTATGATAACCCCTTCTCCAAATGTTCGGATTTCAGCTATTGTGTTAGTAATCATTTCGATGGATTTACTTTGAAGCGCTGAGGATTCTCCACCACTTTGATTTTTCAAAAGATTATGTGCCTCTTCGAGAACAGTAACATGTCTTAAATACGTATTAGCGTTCTTTTTTTGAGAGCTGCGATACTCATTGAGTTGATAGACCATGAGCCCCATAATAAGCGCTTTTGCTTCTCCTGATTTTACATGACTTAAATCAAGAATACAATTTTCATCAAAAAGCATTTCATATGGCGTTTGTTCAGTAGTAAAAATATATTTGTTGAGTCCTGTCGCGAGAGAATGAACTCGCGTAATAAGGGCACCTGTATAATTTCCCTTTACCTCATCAGAATAAGCTGATTGTTGAACCAACATTTCCAGTTCTTCTTCCAAAAGCGAAAAATCAGGATATTCTGGTATCTCTCCTTCAAAAGTTGAGGTGCCTAAATCCCAACCTACTGTCTGATAGGCATTAGTCATAGCATTTTTAAAAAAAGCAGGCATGGCATCATACATCGGCCAACAGGCTGAAAAAATCTCAACAAGACCGTCAATATGTTCTAAGACGTGAACGTTCTCTGGGAATTTGAATGGATTAATACGAATAAGCTCTGAGATTTTAGGATTGGTAGAAAAAACATGGACATCTGAAAAATGACCAAAAACATCTTTATATTCGCCTTTAGCAGGCTCTATGATGAGAAAAGGAATATTATCCTGATGAAGTTCATTAACCATCTGATAAACTGTATTTGACTTACCAGATCCTGTTGAACCCGTGATAAACGTATGCATCGTAAGACTTTGGTTATGTAATTCAACAACCTTATCAGTAGTTTGACCTAAGTCAAAAATCTTTCCCAAAGTAAGTCGATTTTCTGGCGCAATGTTTTCTTCCTGAGTTCGATTCAGGTCATAAATATAAACTTCTTTGCCAAACTCAGCGTGCTCAATCACCGGAAGTCCAGGAACAGCTTTGCGTGGTAGTCCAAGGTGTAATCCAAGTTCTTTTCCACTCACTGCAGTAGATGCCGTTGTTACTATATTTCCACCATAGATAAAGCCAGGATGATTAAAATGCGCAAGATAAGTCGTAAGATTTTGGAAATTTGTGGTATCGCTTCGCCATGAATTAATTGCGGAGACATCACGACCTGAATTTTCACCATTCATAAGGGAACGATAATTACTCGCAGCGATTTCAGCGGCAGACATATCGTCAGAGATAAAATAGCCTGCAACATTCCACATACCATAACTATCAAACTCATTAATCCGCTTTAGATTACTGTCAATGAGTTGGAGCATATCGGTAACTGCTTTATTTTCAGTAGTGGTCGTTTGGGATTTAGAGTCGGTGGTCGTTTTAGTGCTATTAGGAGCAAGGGAATTTAGAAATCCGCCGAGTTGACCGAACACTTGTCCGCCAAGCATCGCACCAAGTCCAGCTTGACTTCCTGAAGCAAATAGTTTGGATACTCCTCCACTTGCCCCAAGAAAGGCACCACCAATTCCACCGGCAAGAGATAAAACAGCGCTAGAAATCATCGCTGCTTTTTGCTTCCCGTTCATTTCAGTGAAGGATTGTTGTTTCGACTCAGAAACCGAAGTGTTGTCTGTGATTTGGACTTTTTGGAGAGAGCTAAGGTTTGTATAAAGATTTTGGAACTCTTGACGCATTTGCGGAATTACTTCTTGCGTATTCTGGGCAATAATAACACCAGTGTAAGTTTTGCCTTGCATGGCCAGAGCAAGTTTTTCAAGTCCTTGGACGAAGTTTTCGTTGGTTTGCTGAGCAAGTTTGCTGTTTCCTACAACACTTACAGAAGCAACGTTATGCCGATTTTGAATACTTTGAGAAAGTTTCATTACACTCTTACGATTCTCACCTTTGATTTTAGCTCCAGGAAAATGACCAATAAGCGTACTTTTCAGCGTATTTCCCAGCGTAACTATTGAGCGTTTATCCCCATTAGAGCGAACCCCGAGATAGAAATCTGTCTTTTCACCATTGGAGTCTAAAAGTATAAAAACACTACTTTTATAGGTTGATAAGGTGTTAAAAATCGTTGTAAACTTATCCGTTACGGGCTCGCCCTTTTGATAGACCATCTCCGTAATCTTGTAGAGACGAATATTTTCGATGATATCGTCCTCAAGAGTTTGAAGTTCTTCTGAAAGAGGAACAATTTCCATCTCTGAAAGTCGTGTGAGATAATCATGACGAATATTCTCGTCTATAATTTGGAGAAGATTTTGATATTTTTCGGCATCAGAAAGGATTTGGAATTCTGATGCTTCTTTTGGCTGCAGAAGGTTTTCATCTGACATTAGTTATTCTCGATTTCTGTCAATTTATCGTCTAGCGTGCTAAACCAGTCTTTGTCTGCTTGTAGCTTTTGCTGATCGCTTGTAAGTAAGGAAATTTTTTCAGATTTTTTTGCTTCTTGCTGACTAATCTGTCCTGTTAAGAAGTCAACATATGTTTCTACAAGCTGATTCACAGATTTATAAAGAGCCTGAGAAGCTTGTTTTTTTAAATCATTAAGTAATGGTTCATAGCATTCTTTGGCTTTATTGCGCCAATTTTCCAGAGGGTAATTTACCTTCTTGATCATTTCCATAGGAGCTTTTGGCTGTTTAAAAAGTTTATTTTTAAAATCTGTAAACATTTCTGACTGTGGCTCAACATATGATTCTTTTTTGAGCTTGAGAAGATCAGATTTCAAATCAGGAAAATTATTCTTCGTTTTAACATGAGTTTGTGATGTTTCGACCAAAAATACAATTGGGTATTGACTTTCTTTATAGCGTTCTTGCAATTCAAGGGCAAATTTATCAAGCTGATCTGTCATTTCTATATTTAAATCATTTTCAAACGTCCAAAAAGATTCATAGAGGAGCGTTTCAAAATCTTCTGATTTTTTTTGAGCTTCTTCATCACTCTTAATTTGAGTTTTGCGTCTCTGCCAGCTTGCAATTTGACGATTGAAATTTTCTAACAGACTATCAAAATCTGGAAGCAAATTGTTGTGTTGAATGATGGCTTCTTTAGCAATTTTAAGTTTCTCGATTTGCTCAGATAGCAGCTTAATATCTGCTAAAACTGTCGCATTCGTTTTATCAAATTCAACCTCATTTTCTGACAAAGTCAATAAGCTCTTATCATATTTCTGACGAAATTCCTCCAGTTGCCTGACCAAGAAATTGGTCTTTGGGAAAACATCCAGAAAGCACTGGAAGGTTTTGTTTGAAAAACTGTTAATAATTTGAGGGTTCCGAATTCCCAAATCTTGCAGCTCTCTTGTCTGATTTTGCTCTGTATTATTCCAGAAAAAAAGCTGAGCTTGCGAAATTTGATGATTATCTATAAACTTTTGAAGCACTTGTAAGTTTTGACGAATAAATTCTTTGCTGCTCATCAGCGCAAGCACAATAGGCGTATCTTCTAGATCAATTTCTATTAATTTTGATGCATTTGTTAGTTGTTCAACGTCTAATTCCACCAAATTTGGCAGGAATTGGTCTGCTTCTTCCGCAATGAATTTGACAGAAATTTCAGGTTGAGGATTTTCGATAGATTTGTCAAATAAAAAATAGTCATTGGGTTGAGTTTTTAGCCAGTGATATAATTCATCCAGCTCGGACAGCTTTTCAGCAGTCGATTCCAGAGTATTTTTATGCTTTAATTTCACTGTTTTTCCTGAAAATACTTCATTGAGTTGAATGAAATCCGCTTCGTTACCAGAAAAATCCAGATCAAAATCATAGCCATTTAGCTCGGAAGCAAAGATTTCTGGCAAGTTATCAAGCCATGTCTGTAATTTTTTCGTTTGAAATTTTTCAACTTCGGAGTTGATTTTAGGAACTTTCCCATTAAAACGAATTTCTGTCTTTTGTAAATAAGGATTATATTTTAATTCAGCATGAACCATGCAAAGAACCTATCTCAATTGGACGACAAGGAGCATGTTCTATAGTCCAATACACAACGCCATCCTTTGAACTTTCTTTTTCTCTTAATTTTAATTATAGCAAAATTATATTCCAAATAATAATAAATATAAATGTTTGACCGACTAAAATAATCCGATGATAAACCTGTCAATAAACAAAAAACTGAACTAACAAAGCTGTCAGTTCAGTTTTTACTATGCTGAAAGCTCCGCAATCCGTTTTTGCGTCGCATTCAATTTTTCCTGGTAAGCGGCAAGTTTTGCGCGTTCTTTCTCAACCACTTCTGGCTGCGCATTTTGCACAAAGCGCTCATTTGACAGTTTTTCATTGACAAGCGCCACTTCTTTTTCACATTTTACAAGCTCTTTCGTCAAGCACTAAATTTCCTCGTAAATATTGATGAGTCAGCAAGCGGCAGATAAATCTCAGTGCCTGTGATGACGGCGAACCTGATTTACCCATCAAGTGTCATGTTTTCATCATTCGTAAGTTTTCATCCAATTCACCATGGACTGCACAACTTCGTTGAGTGCTCTGCCTTTTTCCGTCAAATCATAGCGAATGCTCATCGGCGGTTCTGCAACCAAAATCGTGCGTTTCAAAATACCAATTTCCTCAAAATCACGCAATCTTTTTGCTAAAATCCGTGAATTGATTTCAGGAATCGTGCGCAAAAGTTGATTATAATGCGTCGTACCGTTGAATATCTGTGTTAAAATATCTAAAGAAAATTTGCCTTTGAACAGCGTTATCATTGCCTTTGCGGGACAATCATAAAAAATTTCGCTCATAGTTACTTTTATTTCCCTTCTTTTCAGCCGTGAAAATCTTTGTTATCATTATAGCATGAACAACAAAGAACTTCTAAAAAAAATCAAGCATGCACGCCGCACCGTTACTTTTGACAAATCACGCCAAATTTCTGATGATGATTGGCAAACATTACTCAAAGTCGCACAAAATGCACCAACTTCTAACGGACTTGAACCTTGGAACATCTTACAAATTGACAATCCAGAACTCCGTAAAAAAATTTCAAAAGCCGCGCCAGGTATGGTAAAACAGCTGGAGGGTGCTGATAAATTCATTATTTTCACAATGACTACCGACAAGGCGCACAACAGGCACATCATGCGTGATATCCACGGTTATAGTGTTTCTGATTATTTAACTTTTTCTGGATCATTTAAATTGCTATACACTGCACTGCTTGACATAAGCTATGAAGCTTGGTTAGAACGTCAAGCCGCTATTCCGCTCGGACAAATTTTGCTTGCAGCTGGACTTTTAGATATTGACTGCTGCCCCATGGAGGGATTTTTCTATAAAAAAGTTACTAAAATTTTGTCAAAAGCAGGCGTGCTTGACCCAGCAAAAGAGAAACTGGCCGTTGCTGTTGCGTTTGGCTACCGCCTCAATGAAGCGAAACATGAGAAATCTCGCCGTCCACTTGATGAAATCGTGAAAATCATCTGAAAATGAATTTACTAAAATTCTGTAAAAAACTTCTGACAGGTTTGTCAAAAGCTTTTTCATTCGTTTTTAAGCATTTTTCAATTCTGCAATACGAGCTTTCACAGTATCAAACTTCTCCTGATAATCCGCCAGCTTATCCTTTTCTTTTTGCACAACTTCAGGCTTGGCATTCGCCACAAACTTCTCATTACCGAGCTTACGATTGACCAAATCAAGCTCTTTTTGCCATTTGGCAAGTTCTTTCGTCAAACGCTCGATTTCCTCGTCAATGTTAATCAGTCCAGCGAGTGGCAAATAAATTTCAGCCCCCGTGATGACGGCTGACATCGCTTCTTCCGTCAAGCTCACGTCTTGTGCGATCGTCAGCTCTGACGGATTGGTAAAACGAGTGATGTAATTTTTGACAGAGTTCAAAAACTCAGTGTTCTCGCTCTTGATGAAAACCGGAATCTTTTTAGACAGCGGTGTATTCACTTCGCTACGAGCATTGCGCACGCTCGTGATAATGTCAATCAAAAGTTGCACACCCTCGTTCGCCTTTTCATCGTCAAATTCTGGATGTACGGTCGGATAGTCCGCCACGACAATCGAGCCTGTCGTATTCGGTAGCTTCTCGAAAATTTCTTCAGTAAAGAAGGGCATGATAGGGTGGAGGAGGCGCAGCACATTGTCCAAAACATAGAGCAAGACGGAACGCGTCACATTTTTCTCATCCTCATCGTCGCCAAACATGACTTCTTTCGTCAGTTCCAAATACCAGTTGGCAAACTCGTCCCAGATGAAATTGTAGAGAATATGCCCCGCGACACCGAACTCGAACTTGTCCATTTGCTCGGTCACGCGCACAATCGTGTCATTCAGCCGTGTCAAAATCCAGCGGTCGGTGACATTAGTCTTTGCATAGTCAATGTCGCTTGACACCCCTTCACTATTCATGAGGATATAGCGGCTGACATTCCAAATCTTGTTAATGAAATTCCAAGCGGCATCCATCTTGTCATAGCTGAAACGCACGTCCTGACCAGGTGCAGAACCATTTGACAGGAACCAACGCAGCGCATCCGTCCCGTATTTCTCAATCACGTCCATCGGATCAATCCCGTTACCGAGCGATTTCGACATCTTACGCCCTTCTTCATCTCGAATTAAGCCGTGAATGAGTGCGCGCTCAAACGGTGATTTTCCAGTAAATTCTAATCCTTGGAAAATCATGCGTGCCACCCAAAATGGAATGATGTCATAACCTGTTACAAGCGTAGAAGTTGGATAGTAACGTTTGAAATCTTCCGCATTTTCATCAGGCCAGCCCATCGTGCTGAAAGGCCACAAAGCCGAGCTAAACCAGGTATCAAGAACATCTTCCTCTTGTGTCCAACCTTCGCCGCGAGGCTGCTCCATACCAACATAGACCTCTTCGCCACGATACCAAGCAGGAATTTGATGTCCCCACCAAAGCTGACGGGAAATAACCCAATCGTGGACATTTTCCATCCATTGCAGATAAGCATCACCAAAACGTGGTGGATAGAAAGTGACCGCATCATCTGTTCCATCCTCTTTTCGTTGATGCGCAATCGCATTTTTCGCAAGACCTGACATCTTGACAAACCACTGCTTAGAAAGACGTGGTTCAACAATCACACCCGTCCGCTCAGAGTGTCCCACTTCGTGATGAATTGGCTCCACTTTTACCAAAATGCCAAGTTTTTCAAACTCCGCCACAACTTTTTTACGTGCTTCAAAACGGTCTAATCCGTCATAATCCGTGCCACATAGTGCATTCATCGTACCATCAGGATTCATCACACTTGGCATGGGCAGATTATGCCGTTGCCCGACCAAAAAGTCATTCGGGTCATGCGCCGGCGTGATTTTCACGACACCCGTACCTTTTTCCATATCCGCATGCTCATCGCCAATAATCGGAATTTCCTTGCCCAAAATCGGCAGCACAACGGTTTTTCCGATGTACTTCGCATAACGCGCATCTAGCGGATTGACCGCCACCGCCGTATCGCCAAAGAAAGTCTCAGGCCGCGTCGTTGCCACCTCCAGCACAATCTCGCCGTCAGCAGAGGCATAGTTGACATGGTAAAAGGCGCCCTCCACGTCCTTGTGAATGACCTCAATGTCGCTGAGCGCCGTCATCGCCTTAGGGTCCCAGTTGATGATTTTCTCGCCCTGATAAATCCAGCCTTTTTCATAAAGCTTCACGAAAACGGTGCGCACCGCCTTATTCAGCCCCTCGTCCAGCGTAAAACGCTCACGGTCATAATCGACCGAAATACCCATCTTCGCCCACTGCTGGTGAATCGTCTCGGCGTACTCGTCCTTCCACTCCCAAGCTTTTTCGAGGAATTTCTCACGTCCAAGGTCTTGTGGCAAAATGCCTTGTTCAGCCAATCGTGCTGCCACTTTCGCCTGCGTCGCAATCCCCGCATGGTCCATGCCAGGCAGCCAAAGCGTGTCAAAGCCCTGCATCCGCTTCTGACGAATGATAATGTCCTGCAGCGTCGTGTCCCAAGCATGTCCGAGGTGGAGCTTGCCTGTCACGTTTGGTGGCGGAATGACGATGCTGTAAGGGTGCGCTTTTTTGTCACCTGACGGCTTGAAAACACCTTGTTCGAGCCATTTGGCGTAGCGGCCTTGTTCCGTTTGGGTTGGGTTGTATTTTGGGGTTAGTTCTGTTGTCATTTGTTCTCCTTCGTCATTCTTGTAAAAAAATATTGATTTTTATTTTGAGCCAAGTTCCTAACTCATCAACTTCTTCAATCTTGCCAAACAAAAGCTTTCCAGCGTCCATCAATCTTGAAAAAACAACATTATCATTTTTAGGAACATAGCCAATCTTTGTACCATCTGGTAGCACAATTTTAATAGCTTTTTTATCGAATTGATTCTCTGGCTCTCGGAAAAACGTGAGTTTCTTGTCTATTTCCAGTTGTTCTTTGAGTTCATCAATTTTTTTAATATAGCTCGTTCCAGCAATATGCGTTTCAAAAAGAAATATTTCTTGCTCAAAAGGTTTGTGAATGTCAATTTCTCCGGGTTTTGCATGAAGTATATTTGCCAAGTCATAATCATCAGTTTTCATTAAATCCATTGTTTGTGTCTCCTAGCATATTTTTAATTTTCAGCTCGTATTTCGCCACAATTTCTTCAAATTGTTGAATTTGATTTCTTAACTCTTCTTGTTTAATTTGCAATTTTTCTTCATCTGAGAGGAAATCTTTCATATTATAGGGAAAACTACTTTTTAAAACTTCAAGTTCTTTTTCTACTTGCTGGATTAATGCTTTCAAACGTCTTATTTCTTTTTCTGGATCTTGTATTTCTTTAACATCCCCAATCTCAACTTGCAAAGCAAGTTCTTGTAACAACCTTGAATTTCCCATCTCATAGGCTTCTACAACTTTTTGATAAAGGACAATTTCGGCAGGCGTTGCATCGGGATGTAAATCGGGATGAAGCTGTTTGACGAGTACACGATAGAGTATTTTCAGACTTTTGGACTCTTCTCCTGACAATTTGGGTGCTGCTTCAAACGTCTTGGCAGCTTCGATTTTTTCTGCTTCCTTCGCTAATTTTTCATAAAAATCTTTTAACTCAATCGCAATTTTCTTGGCGATCTCCGATAAATTGGGGATTTTTTGCTGGTTCAAATCGATTTGAATCAACTGTATTTCGCGCCTAGCACGTCGAATTGAGATGTCTAAATCAAAAACTTGATATTCTAAATAACCAATTTTCAACATATAGACTGAGAACAAGCGTTTATTGACGTGAAATCGGATATTGTCATGTTCAAAAATAAGTTGTTGATAGCTTTCTCTTAACCGTTCTAGTTCTGAAAATACTTTTTCAATATTTACCATTTTTTTCTCTTTCCAAAAAATTCTCAATCAACAAGGTCATATTCTCCCGCTCATCAGTTTTCGACATTTGGCATTCAAAGTTTACGACATAAACAGGTTCTTTTTCATATATTGAAATATTATCCCGATTGTCATTTGTAATAAAAATGTTTCTAACCATTATTGACGCTCTTTTCAATAATTTTTATAATTTCATCACTCAAAACCTCATAACCCTTTTCAGTAAAATGCAAACCATCAGGTCTCAAAAGTTCGTTTGGATTTTCTGTTTCGGTCATTGCCTGAAAAATATCAAGTACTGGAATTTTCTGCGTTTGTCCGAGTTCAAGCACGGCTTTTCTGAAAAGTTCGACTTCTGAGAGTTTGCTGTAATGTGTGGGCTCGAGTTCATTGTAGTAGGGTGGTGTGAGAAGAATGGTTTTGTCTTTTCCAAGCTGTGTGGCGATTTTGAGAAGATTGGTTTTAAATTCATCTGGTCGGATGAGATGGTAGGGCGAAGCGTCATTTGCACCGAAAAAAACGAAGTTTAGGTCGGCATTTTCAGCCGCGACGTACTTGATGCGGTAGAGTGCGCCGTAGGTGTCGTCGCCGTTGATGCCGTGGAGTTTGACGTCAAGGGTTGGGCGTTTTTCTTCTATCCGTTCTTTTAGGATCTTGTTTCTGGGGTGCATGCCAAAACCATTGGTGATGGAGTCTCCAAAAATGGTGATCTTCATGGTCGGATGACGGTATTGCTGTTCTTTTTCAGTCATTTTTTCTCCTTTTCACATCCCAAATGTCACGCGCATTTCCTACAAAAAAATACCGTACAATCTCCCTTGAAAGGGTGCAGATGCACGGTACCACCTTTATTTTTAACTTTTATTGAAGCTCAAACCATTGAGATTCTTTTTTATTGTTGTTTACTGATTTTTGGCTACCTTCATCAAAGTTATCTCAAAGTCTTGCAGCGACCGACTTTTCTCTAAGGGATGTGTTTGATTACTCCTCCAATTTATCCTTATTTTATCAGATTTGATGGGAAAAAACAAGCTCAAATCTTTAGTTTGATGTTCATTTATCCAAAATAGGTAAACGCAATGAAACAGCGGTACTGCGCTGGTTTATTTTTTCTGCATATTCTTGGCTGATCCATACGCTACACGCGCCATCATTCACATAAAATGTTGCGCCTCCGTTTTCATCCAACTGGACAGGAAGGGTGTGCCGTCCAAAGAGATCAACGTATGTTTTCTTTGCTTGTGAGGGGTCAATGATCATGTATTTTGATCCACCTGATCCGTTGGTTAATAGTGTTGCTAAACCAATTCTTTGGTCCTCAAAATTAAGTGTGCTGCTCCAACCAATCAGATCAGGATGATCAAAATAATCATATTCGCTCAAAAATTCAGCATGATGACGTAAAATCAGGAGTTTTTGGAGATTTTCTCCTACAGGATTTACCTGACGGTCTAAAACACCACATAAATCTCCCCAAAAAACGGTCGGGGTTCCTTTCATCCGCAGTAAAATCAAGCTATAAGCTTGCTCTTTAAACCAAGGTTGGATCCAAGATTGTAGGGCTTGTCCTTCTTGAGTGTCATGATTATCCACAAATGTAACCGCAAGATCTGGATGTGTCGAAACTAGCGTATGGGCATAGATTTCACGCATATCAAATGCACCATCGCTTGAGGAAGCTTGATAGAGGTTGAAATGCAGAGGAACATCAAAAAGTTGCATTGCATCCCCTGATTTTTCAAGATAATATTCTAATTTTTGTAATTCATTTGACCAATATTCACCGACTACAAAGGGAGTTTTACCCATCTGTTTTTTGCGCTGCAAAAGCCAACCTGAAAAATACTCAAAATCAATGTGTTTGACGGCATCTAATCGAAAACCATCAATAGCTGTCGTTTCAACAAACCACTTGCCCCATTTTTCAAGCTGTTGGACTGTTTCTGGAACGTCAAAATCAAGATCATCGCCCATCAAATAATCGTAATTGTGATGTTCTGAATCGACGTGTGTATCCCACTGATGCCCTTTGAACTCTAAAATTTCATGACTTTTGGTGCGTTCATCATAATCGACACCATTAAAATTATTCCATGTCCAGATGTAGTCATCGTAGTGTTTTTTTCGTCCTGGAAACGTAAATTTTGTCCAAACTTCAACAGTTTTATCATCCACAAGCTCGTAAAGTCGGTCATCCCACGCTTTAACATCTGCTTCGATAACTTCTGTCTCGTCTGCGCCCATCATGTGATCAAAAACGATATCTGCATATGCTTCAATGCCATAAGCATGAAGGGTTTTGATTACGCTCAAATAGTCTTCTTTTGTCCCATATTTTGTCGAGACTGTCCCTTTTTGATCGAATTCGCCAAGGTCAAATAAATCGTAAATGCCATATCCAACATCATTTATTCCCGCGGCGCCTTTTGAAGCAGGAGGAAGCCAAAGTCCAGTAAATCCCAATTTTTTTAATTCAGGGGTGAGTTGCGTGAGGGTTCTCCAGTGAGAACCGTTTGCTGGTAAATACCACTCGAAAGCTTGGAGGATTGTTTTCATAAGCTGTGCTCCTTTTGTGCTGTTTTATTTTTGAAAATGAGCGAAAGATGAAAAATAGATTAGTAATTAATTGTTCCAAAATCTGGCATTTCATGAAAAGATTTGCCATTTTTATAATTTTCAAATTTTCCTTTAATAAAATCATACGCTTCTAGGCGACTTTCATATCGAATTGCGGCATCTTTTGCTGCTGGATCTTCGTTTTTTAAGCGCTCAGCGGATGTCATTGCTAAGGTTGAGATTTGGATTTGTTGTTCAATCCATTCTGAGAAATCTTTAAGAAATTCTTGTTCGTATGTCATTTTTTCCTCACTTTATGTGGTTTATTTCCGTTTGGGTTTGATGAGATGACCAGGGGGCTCATCCATCTGGATGTTTCCAGTGTGTTTTATTCGTGTGCCAGACAGGAAAATGTCTTTAAAATTTCTGATTTTTCATCTGCTGTCCGACAGATTTTTGCATTTTTACAACTGGTGTTGATGAAAAAGCTGCGCTCTTTGCTCACAAAAATCTTACTATTGTGCTAGTGTCATAGTTCTTTTTGATAAGCTTTGCGCGCTCCTTCAACAATCACTTGACCGCGATAAACAAAACCTTCCCTCTCAAAAACGTGCTGCATGATCTGGTTCATTTCATGGGTGTCCACTCTAAAGTCCGAATACCCTTTTTCGTACATCAGACTGTAAATATTCGAAAATAGTACTTTTGTGAGTGCTTGTCCTCGAAACTGTTGAGACAGCGCAATGCGGTGAATGGTGACATAATCTTTGCTCGTATTCGACCATCTTCCGTCAGTAATTTTGGTGTAATTGGGCTCTTCTCCAGTGATCACAGCGCTGTAGCCTGCGATTTTGTCAGCACTGACAAGAACATAGCCGACTTGATTTAATAGATCTGCTTCGATATTTTTGAGTGCTGGATAATCCCCTTGCCACTGATCACTTCCTGAGGCAGCTAGAAAGCGTTTTGCTTGCGTAATAATTTCCATTATGGCAGGAAGATCTGATTTTTTTGCTTTTCTCAGATAAGTCATTTTTCCCTCCGTCCTTTGATGCTCTTTTATTTTATCACAAAAAGGAGCGTAAGCTCCTCATTTTTTATTTGTTTTATTTAATCCGATGATTTTGAAAATTATTTTTATTTTTTTCAAAATAGGAAAGATAATTCATGTATTCTGCTTCGATATTTTTAGGAAGGGATGCGTAAGAAAAATACTTCAAATCAAGGGTTTCATCACTCTTTAAATTGGTTTGTCCAGAACTTTTTTCTGCCAAAAAAAGGGTGGAAACGGCTTGAATTTGATCTTGATTTTCTAATTTGAAGATAAAATTTTTCCCTGAAAAAGTGTGGATTTGCTGGAGTTGGGTAATGTGGAGTCCAGATTCTTCATATACTTCTCGAATGGCTGTTTCTTCTAAGGATTCGCCCACCTCATTTAATCCTCCGAGTAATCCCCAATTCCCATTTTTTCGTTGCTGGAGCAGGTAGTTTCCTTTGTCGTCTTGAATGATGACGTTTGAGCCTGTCACAATCAACAAATCGTGCCCGATTTTTTCTCGGATGATGTCAATATATTCTCTCATGATTTTCTTATTTACGTGTGTTAAATTTCCGCTCTAAACGCATTGGTTTTTCTCGTTTTGTCAACTTAACGACAGCTTCTGTGCGCGCGGTGTGTGGGAACATATCAACAGATTGAATATAATCCACATGATAAAATTGTGAAAGAACGATGAGATCTTTGGCAAGCGTTGAGACATTACATGAGACGTAAACCATTTTTTCGGGTTGATAGTGGGCGATGGTTTCAAGCAGCTCCGAATCAAGCCCTGTGCGTGGGGGATCAACAAGTAGTGCTGTTGGTCTTTGTCCTGTTTTGTACCAATTTGGAATAATTTTTTCTGCACGTCCTGTCTCGTAGTGACAGTTTTTGAATCCCAGTCGTTTCGCATTGGCGCGTGCGTCAACAATGGCTTCTGGTGTTGTATCCATGCCGTGGACTGATTTTACTTTATTTGCAAGTGCAAAACCAATAGTTCCAACACCACAGTACGCATCAATCACAGTGTCTGTTTTCTTTGGATGCAGGGCTTTGATTGCTTCAGCATATAAAACATTAGCTTGTGTGGGATTGAGTTGATAAAATGCACGAGGAGAAAGTTCAAACTCATAATCCAGCACTCCTTCTGTGATGGTTTCCTTTTCATTAAAGAGAATTTGAGTGCGGTCTCCGTAGATTTCACTGGTTTTTTTAGGGTGATAATTGGCTGCGATGGTGACAATGTCTGTGAATTTTTCTGTCAGCTCTGACAGAAATTTATCCAGTTTGACAAAGCCCATTTTTTCACGCTTTGTGAGTTCTTGATCTGCGTAGGGTGCAGGCCAAATTTGTCCATCAAGCGTAATGCGTGCGCTACTTACAAGGATCATCTGAACTTCGCCAGTTTTTTGACTGCGGCGAACCATCACTGTTCTAATCCCTCGTGTTTTTCGCTCATCATCTACTGGCAATTTGTATTTTTCAATCAAACGACAAACAAAATTCGCAATGTCTTGCGTCATTTCTTCTTGAACGACACAGTTTTCGAGATTAACTAAATGGTGTGAATTTTCACGATAAAGTCCTGCAATCACATCTCCAGAATTCAATCTGCGAATTTGGTATTGTAATTTGTTCCGATAATGAAGCGGATTTTCCATTCCTATCGTCTCACGCAATTCATAATTTCTAAATCCTGCAGGTTTGTATTTTTCAAGCGCCTGAAGGAGCAAATCCTTTTTGAACGCCAACTGCTGTGGATAAGCCAAGTGCATGATGTGAGAGCTTGACAGATCAGCATAAACAGGATCCTCAGGTTTCACGCGAAACCTTGATTTTTTATTAATTTTCACAAGCTGAGCACGTGAAAAATTTCTCGCGTTTTCGGTAATTTCAGCGACGATTTCTTCGCCTGGTAATGCGTAAGGAACGAAAATCAGACGACCTGAAATCGTACCAATTCCTTCGCCATTGATCCCCATACGCTCGATTTTGAGTGAGATTTTTTGTCCAATTTTAAGAGTTATCATATTGCTTATTTTACCATAATATAACAGATTTTGGGCGTTTATTTTATAAAAAATTTTTCGTTACAAAAGTCAATTTTTTTCGTATAATAAAGAGATGATAAAAATAACAGAAATAAAAAAATTAAAACGGCTTTACAAAATCAGTTTAGATGGTGCAGATCTGGATAAAATCTATGTTTGTGAGGACACCATTGTTCATTTTTTCCTCACTAAAGATAAAATTTTGACCTCAGAAGAGTTGTCAGCACTGACAGCTTATGATTCGTTTGCACAGGGAAAAGCGCTTGCCATTTATTACATTTCTTTCAAAGCACGCACGAAAAAAGAGACGCGACGCTATTTATTGGCGCATGAAATTGACGAAAACCAGATTGATGCCGTGCTGTCAGCACTGACAGAAAATGGACTGCTCAATGATTACGCTTATGCAGAGCAATTCGTTCACGCAAAAGTGACGATGGGATCTTTTGGCCCCTTTCAAATCAAGCAAAAGTTGATGGAAAAAGGAATTCCAAGAGAGATGATTGATGAGGTACTCAATGAATTTTTCGATGAAGCCATTCAAATCGAAGTAGCAACAAAGCTCGCTCAAAAATGGGTACGTGCCAAAGCAGGGCAATTCACACGCCATCAGCTCCAACAAAAAGTGTTACAACAGATGATGAGTAAAGGTTTTTCTTACGCGATTGCCCAAATTTCGATGGATTCACTTGAGCTGTCAAGTGATGAAGAAAACGAACGCGAATTGCTCAATGCTGCACTTGATAAAGCCTATCAAAAATATGCCAGAAATTATGACGGATATGATTTGAAAAACCGTGTAACTCAGGCACTCGCAAGAAAAGGATTTGATTATCAATCAATTTCAAGCGCACTGCGTGATTATCGGTTTTAAAAAAACTGTTCTGTCAGTACTGACAAAACAGTTTTGATTGCATTAATGAACAAATATACTTAAGAGCATGACCATCCCAAGTCCAACAACTGCAATAATGGTTTCAAGAACAGTCCACGTCTTTAAGGTTTGTTTCACATCTAAATCAAAATATTCTTTGAACATCCAAAATCCAGCATCATTAACATGGCTCGCAGCAATTGATCCTGCGCCAATTGCAAGAACCATCAGTGCAGCCATATTTGGTGACATATTTGCCATCATCGGTTGAACCAAACCTGCCGCTGTTAAAGCAGCTACAGTCGCACTTCCAAGTGCCACACGCAAAATAACTGTAATGATCCACGCTAAGATCAAAGGAGATAAATTCGATCCTTTAAACATTTCAGAAATCTGACTTGAAATTCCACCATCAATTAAAATTTGTTTAAGTGCTGCTCCACCGCCAATGACAAGCAACAACATGGCGATTGATTTTACAGAATCCACTACCGTCGTCATCATTTCTGCTGTTTTTTTATGTTGTTTCCATCCCATCGTCCACAAGGCAAACAAAAGAGAAATTACCATTGCTGAGACTGGATTTCCAAGAAACATCATGATATTTTCAATCACACTTGTTGGATATGTTGTCGTTGTGACTACTTTTCCAGCTTTTAGGATACTTGTTGTTGCTGCAGCAAATGGTTTTCCATTATTAAAGACAATCGAGTAAATCGTGCTGATGGCCATTAAAATCACAGGCATCAATGCAGTTAAGATTGAAATTCCAAATGAAGGAGTATCTTTAAGTTCCCATTGTTTAATCTCACCAAAAGCAGATAATTTTGTCTTAACGACAAAGGCTTCTGGCACCCATTTTCGCGCAATTTTTGTAAAAATAGGTCCTGCAACAATCACAGTCGGAATTGCTGCAATAATCCCAAACATCAACACAGTTCCTGGATTTGCACCAAGCGCACCTGAAATGGCAATTGGTGCAGGATGTGGTGGCAAAAAGCCATGTGTGACAGAAAGTCCAGCAGCCATAGGAATGCCGAGATAAATCAACGGAACAGAGGCTTCTAAAGCTACTGCAAAAACAATAGGAATCAATAAAACCATGCCCACTTCAAAGAAAAGTGCAATCCCAATAATAAAACTTGCCAACATAATCGCCCATTGAATTCGTTTTTTCCCAAAACTATTAATCAATGTTTTTGCAATACGATACGCACCACCCGCATCTGCAATTAAACGTCCTAACATTGCACCAAATCCAAAAACAATTGCAAGTTCACCCAATGATCCACCAATTCCATTTTGGATGGAGACAGGAATTTGTCCCAATGGCATTCTAAGGCCAAGTCCAACAAGTACCGCTACCACAATCAGTGAAATAAAGGTATTTATTTTAAATTTAATAATCATTACAAGGAGAATTAAAACTCCTAATAAAAGTACAAGTAAATCAAGCATTCAAACTTCCTCCAATTTTATAAAATCGTCTATTCTTCTAAAAAATAGTTATAACTTTAATAATGCGCTTACAATTCTCGGATAAACTTAATCCCATCACAGTGGGATTTCATTTATTTGTTTGGATCAAATTGCCGTTGAAAATCAGAAATTTGACGATATTCATCCGTCAGGTTTCGTGAGAGTCGGATAAAAATAGGGGATAAAGCACGATAAATCGGAAAATTTTCTTCATTTGGTTGATAAGTCCGCGCTGTCCCTCCCATTTTAGATACCGCAGACAAATCATCCACTAAGCCAAGTGCTTTTTCAGCCATTACAATAGCCCCCAAACATCCTGCTTCCCGACGATCTGGTACTGCAATTGGGGATTCAAAAATATCTGCTAATATCTGGATCCAAAGTTCTGAGCTTGTAAATCCGCCCGTCGCTTGAATCTGGGTTAACTCACCCGTCACTTCGATCAGACTGAGCGCCACCATATAGAGATTTAAAATGATTCCTTCAAGTGTGCTGCGCGTCATGTGTGCGCGCGTGTGCCGATAATTCAATCCAAAAAATGAACCACGTGCGTTTGCATCCCATAATGGAGCACGCTCTCCACCAAGATAAGGATGAAAAAGGAGTCCATCACTGCCAGCATTGATGGTTTTCGCTAATTCAGTAAGCTCATCAAAACTTGATTTCCCATCAAAAACCTGATCTCGTAACCACCGATAAACGTCCCCTCCTGAATTAACTGGTCCCCCTACAACCCAGTGTGTTCGGTCCAGCGCATAAGTAAACGTTCGTGCCTTGCTATCCGTTTTTGGTTGATCCGTCACAACCCGGATCGCTCCTGATGTCCCAATCGTAATCGCCGCAACACCTTTTTCTATCGCATTTACCCCAAGATTTGAAAGCGGACCATCTGCTGCACCCCAAACAAATTTTGTTTCTTTCGGAATTCCCATTTTCATTGCAAACTCGTGTGACATCCCACATTCTATCTCATACGGATCCACCATTTGGGGCAATTGATCACGCGAGAGTCCTGTCAAATCCAACGCTGATTTTTCCCATTCTAAATCAAAAATATTAAACAATCCCGTTCCAGTCGCACTTGAGAGATCTATTTTGTTTACACCAAACAACTTATGGAAAATCGCACCTTTTAACTCTAAATAATGCGCTGCCGTATCATAAATGCTTTTTCGCTCATTTTTGAGCCAAAGTAACTTGGAAAGTGGTGCCATTGGATGAATCGGGGTTCCAGTTTTTTGATAAATTTCAAATCCTTTTGTGCCCGCTTTGAGCTGCTCAGTATAGGCAACCGCACGTGTATCTGCCCATGTGATCACACGTGTCAATGCTGACCAGTCCTTATCATAAGCAATCAATGCGTGCATTTGTGTGCTAAACGACACGGCCAATAAGTCATCATTTTCATTCAAATGAATGGACACTTTTCGTATTGTCGAAAGGACTGCCTCAAAGATGTCTTCAAAACGCTCTTCTGCCATTCCAGATAAATCCCGATAAAGAGGGTAGTCCTGACTACTGCGTGCGACAATTTCACCGTTTGTTTTAAATAACACTGCTTTTGTAGCCGTTGTTCCTAAATCAACACCAATAAGATATTGCATCGTTTCTCCTTAGTTTTGTCGTTCTTCATTTATTTTGAGTGAGTGAATGCCCACCAAAGCCATTACGAAGTGCGGCGACCACTTTTCCAGTCATCGTATCTTCTTGTAAGCTTCGATTGCGCATCATTAGTGACAGTGCAATCACGGGCGCTGGAACAGCGAGATTTAAACTTTCCTCTACGGTCCATTTTCCTTCTCCAGAAGCTTGAACTTGCCCTTTAATGCTGTCTAGTTTTGGATCTTTAGCAAACTGTTCTTGGGCCAACTCCATCAACCAACTCCGAATCACTGAACCATGATTCCAGAGTTTTGCGACTGCTTCATAATCATACTCAAAATCTGAAGCTTCAAGAATCTCAAATCCTTCAGCAATCGCCTGCATCATCCCATATTCGATCCCATTATGGATCATTTTTAGGTAATGTCCACTGCCAAGTCTACCCGTATAGAGATACCCTTGTGGCTCAGCGAGCGCTTCAAAGAGAGGCTCAATTTGTTGCCACGCATCTTGATCATCTCCTCCAATCATAAAATTTCCACCAAAACGTGCGCCAGCCATTCCTCCAGAAGTCCCTACATCAAAGAATTTGATCCCTTTTTCTGTCAAGTCGCGATTTTGCTCTAAGTTGTCTTTATAGTTGGAATTCCCACCATCTAACAAAATATCTCCAGGATGTAATTTTTGAGCGAGAAGTTGAATTGTTGCATTGGTAGCTGCTCCAGCTGGAACCATCACCCAAACAATTTTCGGCGTGGGGAGTTGATCTAACATCTCATCAATTGACGCAGCACCCGCTACACGCTCTGAATAACGCTTCGCTTCATTGACTGCTGCTTGATTTACGTCGTATGCTACTACTTCAATCTCATGATCTATGGCATTTTTTACAAGATTTAATCCCATTTTTCCTAGACCGATCATTGCAAATTTCATTATTTTTGTCCTCTTCTTTCTTTTTATTACTTTAGATTCATTATACGTAAATTATTTTCATTTGTCAAATAAAATGATGTAAATATTTTACTTAATTCTAAAGAGCACTTCTCCCTTTCTTTTGTGTGATATAATAATATTAATTAAAGGAGCATTCATCTATGACATCTTTAGTCTCAAGAATAAACAGCTATTACGATGGTCTGAGTAAGGCAGATCAAAAAATATCAGATTTTCTTATCGAAAATATTGACACTGCAGCGCGATTATCCATCCAAGATTTTGCTTTAGCGACAAGCGTTTCCACTGCTACGATTTCAAGATATGCTAAAAAAATTGGATTTGATTCGTTTCAAGAGTTAAAACTTGCCATTCATGCGACAGACACGGATCAAAAGCAAAGTGATGATTTTTTTAGTGAACTTTCAATCAAAGATAGCTACAAAGAAATTCTCAGTAAAAGTTTTAATAGTAATATCTCATCGCTTGATGCCACACTTCATCTTATTTCTGAGGCTGATTTGAAAAAGACGATGACAGTATTGTTGAAAGCACAGACGATTGGATTCTTTGGTTTGGGCGGCTCCAATACAATTGCGAGTCTTGCTTTTCATAAATTCATCCGAATGCCACTCAAAACCGTGTATCATCAAGATTTTCATTATCAGCAGATGTTAGCGACTAAATTATCAAAAAAAGATTGTGCTTTTGTCATCTCTCACACAGGGAGAAATAAAGATACGTTACGGCTCGTTGAAATTTTGAAAAAGCATCACGTCCCTGTCATTGCGATTACTTCTTTTGCGAATTCTCCGCTCGCCAATCAGGCGGATGTAGCGTTAGTTTCTGTTTCAGAGGAAATTTCTTTTCGCCCCGAAGCTGTCGCATCCACGGTCTCTCAAATCAGTTTACTGGATGCTATTTTCATGATGTATGGCATGAAACAGCAAGATAAAACAGAATCCACCATCAAAGATATTCGTGAGACGATTAAAGCATCGCGGCTTTGATTGATTGATCATCGAAAAAGAAAGGAAAAATTATGGCATTTACTCAGGCGCAAGGCCGTTATGCAAGTTTTAAAACCGTAGCTTCTATCCCAGGAGAAGTGATTGATGCGTTTTGGTTTATTATTGATTACCAGCTTAAAGGTGTGATTACAATGGGACCAAAGATTGATTTTCAGTTGATCAATTCCAGTGGTTTTCTCTCCATCCGTTTCAGTCAAAAAGAAAGTCCAACAACGATTACAGTCGATTTTGATTATCCCTTTGATCATGAATGGCCCACTATTTTTCATGCAATTGAT
Organism: Lactococcus hircilactis; assembly: GCF_009601015.1. Classification (GTDB taxonomy): domain Bacteria; phylum Bacillota; class Bacilli; order Lactobacillales; family Streptococcaceae; genus Lactococcus; species Lactococcus hircilactis. Next base: position 67,320 of record NZ_WITJ01000009.1, on the reverse strand, counting down.
CAATCGGGACGCGAAACAATCATCACAGATCATGAATAAAAATTCTGTCAGTACTGACAGAATTTTTTAGAGCTCATAATAGACAATTTCTGGGACGACGCCAATTCTAAGGGGTAAAAATGTGAGTCCGATTCCGTTATTGACATACAAAACGGTTTTTTCGTTGATTTTATATTTTCCACTATCAAAATATTTTGAACCTTTATTGTGCAAACGGAGCTTTCCAAGTCGGACCTGTCCTCCGTGACTGTGACCAGCTACAATCAAATCAAATTGCTTCATTTGATCCAATTGTAAAAGCGCATCAGGTTCGTGAATCATCAGCACAGAAAACGCCGCATGATCTGGACAAATGGCAAAATCAGGTACGCCCTCACGCATGTCATCAATGCCAGAAATCGAAATTTTTTCTGTCAGTACTGAGCGATTATTAAGAATCGTGAAGCCTGATTTCTCAAGAATTTCTCGAACAAAATGCGATTGATTTTCTTCAAAATCATGATTTCCAAAAACGGCATATTTCCCTAATGGCGCTGTCAGTGCTGACAGAGTCTTGATGACCGCTTGTGTTGCACTTTTATTTTCTCTAGCCCAGCTTACCTTGTCAAATAAATCCCCTGTAAACAAGATCAGATCCGGCTTTTCTTCATCCATATTTTTTGCGAATTTTTTAAATCGTTTGGCAGAAGTATGCCACGTAAAGTGAGTGTCTGCAAAATGAGCAATTTTGATGCCCTGTTGATGCGGATAATTCACTGTGCGCACGCGCATCAAATGAGGCTCAAGAAAAATTCCGTAGCCCAAAATGAAAAGTGCAATTAAAATAATTATCATCCATGTCATTGCTCTATTTTATCATAAAATGCTTTGAAATAACTTTAAATATACCCACTCAAGCAAGAAAATGATTCTTAACCTCTTCTTGAGTCCTAATCGTTTTTGTCAGTACTGACAGCATTTTTTTCGACAAAAAAAGCATTGAAATCAATGCTTTTTAAAGTCTTAGTTTTCACTTGATGCAACAAATGGAAGCAAAGCCATTACGCGTGCGCGTTTGATTGCTGTAACCACTTTACGTTGGTTTTTAGCTGAGGTTCCTGTCACACGACGTGGCAAGATTTTACCACTTTCAGAAATGAAGTGTTTCAAAGTTTCAACGTCTTTGTAATCGACAACTTCAATTTTATTTGCTGCAATGAAGTCCACTTTTTTACGACGTTTGAAATTATTACGTTTTTGGAAAGCCATAGTTTTTTCTCCTTATATTATTCTTTTTTCTAATTTTTAAATTAGAATGGAAGATCATCATCCGAAATTTCCATGGGTGAACCACCTGCAAAAGGATCGGCATCCCGAGAGAAATTTGGAGTTGATTCTGCTGAATGATTTGGGCTGCTTGCTGGGCGATTTTGTTGTGGCGCACTATAAGCACCTGCATTTCCACCCTCACGCACTTGACGACTTTCAAGCATTTGAAAATTATCCGCTAACACTTCAGTCACATAAACACGTTGACCTTCTTTGTTCTCATAATTTCGCACTTGAATCGATCCAGTCACACCAATCAATGCCCCTTTTTTAGCCCAATTTGCCAAATTCTCAGCAGATTGACGCCAAATGACACAGTTAATGAAATCTGCTTCGCGTTCGCCATTTGCATTTTTAAACCGACGATTGACAGCCACTGTAAATGTTGCAACAGCAACGTTTGAAGGCGTGTATCGAAGTTCAGGATCACGCACAAGGCGACCCACCAAAACAACATTATTAATCATATAATCCTCCAATCAGTAAGCAAGCATTATGCTTCTACTTTAACAATCATGTGACGAAGAATATCGTCGTTGATTTTAGCAAGACGGTCAAATTCGCTCGTTGCTTCTGAGCTTGTTTCTGCTTCAAAAGTTACGATGTGATACAAACCTTCGCGGAAATCTTTGATTTCGTAAGCAAGTTTGCGTTTTTCCCAGTCTTTAGACTCAACGTTAACGGCACCATTGCTTGTCAAGATTTCGTCGAAACGAGCAACAACAGCGTTTTTAGCTTCTTCATCAATGTTTGGACGAATAATGTAAAGAATTTCGTATTTAGTCATTGAAATTTTCCTCCTTTTGGACTAATGACGTAGGTTGGAGCCTACGTAAGTTGTGGTTTTTTACCACAGCTATTAATTATAACAAAATCGACTTGCATTTGCAAGACCTGCTTGATTTTTTCGCTCTTATTGTAGAAAATTAATTTTTATGCTATATTAATGTTTAAATATGAAATCTTTTGGAGGATTCACTATGAAAAACGTCATTTCACTTGAGCAACTCCAACAAGACACATTTTCAGATGTGACAAAAGACACCAACACTTAAGAAAATAAAAAAATGAGCTCTTGCGATCTCATTCAAACATTTAACTTTTATGACGCACATCAAATGATGTGCTTTTCTTTTTTAATGAATTATTGCGCGAATGCCAGCATAGATCAATAAAATGACCCCCAGAACAATACGATATTTTCCAAAGAAAGTAAAATCATGTTTTTTCACATATCCCATCAACCACCGGATTGCAAGCATGGATACTCCAAAAGCGACCAAACAAGCAACGAGTAACACTCCGAGTTGGGTGAATGTGATACTATGATGACCAAAATATTTGTATATTTTCAAAAGGGAAGCCCCAAACATGATCGGAATTCCTAAAAAGAAGGTAAATTCTGCGGCCACTTCTCGACTCACCCCAAGTAACAACCCTCCAATAATGGTTGACCCAGATCTTGACGTTCCTGGTAATAATGAAAGGACTTGAAATGCACCAATCAAAAATGCCGTCCGATAGGGAAGTTTATCAATATCAACGACTGAAAACTCATGCTGTGGCACCCAATTTTTTTCAACATAAATAAATGCAATCCCGTAAATAATCAACATAATTGCAACAAAAACAAAGTTGTAAAAATGTGCATTGAGCCAATTATCAAGCGCAAATCCGATGAGTGCCGCAGGGATGCAGGCAATGATAATCTTGAGCCACAAGCGCCAGGTGTATTTCACTTCACGCTCACTTTTTCTTTTTTCAAAAGGATTTAACTTGTGAAAATACAGAACAAGGACAGACAAAATTGCCCCAAGTTGGATCACCACATCAAACATTTCTTTAAAGGCTGCGGATTGATTTAACTTAATAAATTCTTCTGCAATAATCAAATGCCCTGTCGATGAAATCGGTAGCCACTCTGTAACTCCTTCGATAATGCCTAAAATAATCGCACGAATAAAGTCCATTTTTTCTCCTCTTTTATCACTTTCAGTTTAGATTGTGAGCACAAAAAAGAATTGCACTCGTTTTTTAGTGATGTGTCAAAATCTCGTCACTGACAGATTTTATTCTTACATATTATACCATAAAAAAATCCTGTCAGTACTGACAATAAAAAAAGTTTTCGTGTATAAATATTCACTTGACAATCACATAAAAAAGTTTTATGATATAAGGAACACATCGATAGAGGTTGCAACCAATATGAACTTACGCTGAGCAAAAAGCACTGCGATGAATCGTAAGCCGGAGCGGTTGCCGAAAAATTAATGACTTGCTTGACCATTAATTTTGGGCCAATAGGAAAAACCTGTTGGACTGTCGCGAGTATTCGCGGAGTGCTATTCGTATTTTGAAGAAGAAATTTTTCGTACGTATAGTAATCTCTCGGTAGATTACTTTTTTTGTGTGAAAAAAGAGATGGAGGGTTTTCCTTATGGAAAACAAAAATGAAAATACTCAAGTCAATCGAGGCTTGAAAAAACGGCACTTGGAAATGATTGCACTTGGCGGAACGATTGGGACAGGTTTGTTCGTCGCTTCTGGAGCTACAATTTCACAAGCTGGTCCACTTGGGGCACTTGTTGCTTATGCAGCGATTGGATTAATGGTCTTCTTTTTAATGACTTCGTTAGGTGAGATGGCTTCTTATCTTCCGATTTCAGGATCGTTTGCTTCATTTGCGGATCGTTATGTCGATAAAGCTTTTGGCTTTGCGATGGGGTGGAATTATTGGTTTAATTCTGCCATCACTGTGGCTGTTGAAGCAGCAACAGTAGGTGTGGTCATGCAATTTTGGTTCCCGCATTTCCCTTCTTGGGTGTGGTCTGCGGCTGTTTTAATCTTGATTTTATTGGTTAATCTTACTTCTGCGCGCGCTTATGGTGAAGCTGAATTTTGGATGGCCATCGTTAAAGTCGTTGCTGTGATTGGATTTATTGTCATTGGTATTTTTTCTATCATTGGTGCATTAACATTCAACTTCCATGAGATCAATGTTGTCCATAATCTCACTGCTGGAGGGCATTCTGGTTTTGTTGGTGGTTTTGGTGGAATGGTGGCTGTCTTTATGGTAGCAGGATTCTCTTTTCAAGGCACAGAAATCGTAGGCATTGCTGCTGGTGAATCTGAAAATCCTGAAAAAGCCGTTCCTGCAGCAATCAAAACGACATTTTGGCGAATTCTGCTGTTCTATTTTGTTTCTATTTTCATCATAGGTGCTTTGATTTATTATAAAGATCCTAATTTACTTCGTTCTGCCAACGATAGTGATATTACCGTTTCTCCATTTACTTTAGTTTTTGAGCATGCTGGTTTTGCAGCGGCGGCGGCAGTGATGAATGCAGTCATCTTGACATCTGTGATTTCTGCAGCAAATTCTTGGCTTTACGCTGCGTCCCGGATGCTCTTTGGGATGGCCAAAGAAGGACATGCTCCAAAAATTTTTGCTAAAACCAACGCAAAAAATGGCATTCCCATCTTTGCCGTACTGGTGACACTTTCAATTGGACTTTTAACTTTTGTCACGTCTATTTTTGGTCATGAAATGTACATCTATCTCGTCGCTGCTTCTGGATTATCTGGATTTTTAGCTTGGATTGGCATTGCAATTTGTCATTATCGTTTCCGTCGTGCTTTTATAAAACAAGGTCACACGCTCTCAGAACTCGGATATCACGCGAAATGGTTCCCAATCGGTCCTGTATTGGCATTGATTTTGTCTATCATTATCGTGGTCGGGCAAATCACAACGATTTCTATGAATTGGCAATCTGTGATTACGACTTATCTCGCACTCCCGCTATTCTTAATTCTTTATTTAGGGTACAAATGGACCAAGCACAGCAAACTCATTGCGCTTGAAGAGGTCAATTTGGATCGTGATTTCAAATAAAAAATCGCTCAAGCGATTTTTTTTAATCTGTCACTTCAACGACTTTATCTCCAAATAGCGCCTTAGCCTGTAAAAGGACATCAGGGGCTGTTTTGGCCGGTGTCAATTGAGTTTCTTGTTGCTTTTTTGCTTTATATTCTGCGGCATAAGCCTTTCTAATTTCGAGCCAATCCGATTCTGCAAGTGCGATGATTTCTGGTGAAAATCCTGCAATCGAGCTAAGTAAATTTCCACATGTAAGCTGTAATGCTTCATTTTCCATGACGCGTTTTGCAAGATTGACATGCGGGAAAGTCACGACTAAATAATGTTGTCCTGCGGCTGCTGGTTTGGTGTTATTGAGTAAGGCACGTTCTGCTGGAACAGTGATGCTCTCAACAAGTTCTGGCCAAGCTGCACTCGCTGCACTGAGTTCTTCTCGTGTTGCTTCACTCAACGCTTTATAAATCAATTCGCGGTTAACGGAAAATGACGGTTGGCTCACTTTAGGCTGCTGTGTCGCCTCTGTCAGTGCTGACAAAGCGGGAGCTTGTGTGATTTCTTTTTTTAGCTGTGTCATCTCTTGGCTGAGTGCTAAATATTTTTTATTCAAATCCGAAAATGCTGCGCTCAACGCTTGATAATCTTCACTTTTTTCTGATGAATTGTCCCCTTTTGGAACTTCTGCCAAACGCATGGTCATCACATCCGCTGCAATTTTTGTTTGCGTTGATGATCTGATGTTTTTCAGTGCATCAATCGCAATATTAATCCAACTAAAAATTTGCGTGCGCTCGTTTTCATCAGCCTTAAGGAGCATGTCACGAAAATAGGATAATAAGTCTTCAGTAAAGCGAAGCATATTTTTGCCTTCAAGAAAGAGCTGATCAAGTGCTGTCAGTGCTGACGATTCATCATTTTCAGCTAAAGCCTTGACGTAAGTCGTCAAGGCAGCACTCGCAATAGATCCTGTCACTAAAAGTGCGTCTTTTTCTTTTAATTCTCCTTGAGAAAACGACAGGGCCTGATCCAAAAGTGAGAGCGCATCGCGCATGCCACCTTCAGCTGATTTTGCAATCACATCCAGTGCTGACGCTTCAAATGCGATAGCTTCTTGCGTCAAAATTGTCGCCAAATGATTTTTGATGTCCGCTGTTGTGATTGCTTTAAAAGCAAATCGTTGCAGGCGTGAAATAATTGTTGCAGGAATTTTTTGAAGCTCCGTCGTTGCTAAGACAAAGACCACATTTTCAGTTGGTTCTTCAAGTGTTTTGAGCAGTGCATTAAAAGCACCTGTTGATAACATGTGGACTTCATCTATAATATAAACTTTATACGTCGCTTGCGTTGCTGCGTAGGTAGATTTGTCGCGAATTTCACGAATTTCATCCACTCCATTATTACTCGCAGCGTCAAGTTCGATCACATCTTCAAGCACTCCTTTCGTGATGGCATCGCAAATAAAGCAGTGATTGCACGGTTCTCCATCCACCTGATTGGGACAATTAATCGCTTTTGCAAAAATTTTTGCAGCGGAAGTTTTTCCTGTCCCACGAGGCCCACTAAACAAGTACGCATGCGAAATCTGATGATTCACAATCGCATTTTTTAAGGTCGTTGCGACCACTTCTTGACCGACCATCTCATCAAAACGCTGAGAGCGATATTTTCTATATAATGCTTGGTAACTCATCTTTTTGTTCCATCTGTCCTCTATTTTTAGCAATAATTCGTTTTTTAAATGAATTCAGGTTCAGAAATCCCACCGACATCATACCCGTCAATCCCTCCTGAAAAATGATAATCTTTTAAAATTTCCGTTAAACTGTCGCGCGATTGAATCAATTCATCAATATCTTCTGAAAAATAAAGCGTCAATCCATTGCGGAGTGCTAAAATACGAGCACGATCAATCGTCGCTGCATCAGCACCTGCTGCTGAAAAGAAAATTTTTCGTGCTTTATCATCAAAAATCAACCACGCAATCGCCAAATTCCATGCTGGATCGCCAAGTGCATTTTTGTCAGTACTGACAACATTTGAAAGCACTCCGTCAGCACTGACAAGCACGTTTTTAGGGAAAAAATCACCAAGCACCCAGACCTTATCTCCTGTCCACGGTTTTTTTAGCGCGAGATCAATTTGATGATGCAAAAATTCAGCTGGAACAAGTTTTTCATTTTTGAGCAAAAGTGCATCAAGCTCTGCTTCAAACAGCGTCAAGTCACTCCCGATAAAATCATTAGCAAAGCTTGGTTCTACTCCAAGAGCTGTTTTTTGCTTTTGGAGCGCAAAAACAAAACTTCCAAGTTCCTGAGCAAAACGCTTTGCATCCTTCATATTTCCAGGATTAACCGCTTTTCCACTTGCATTTTTAAATCGATTTTCAAGCCATTCATTCAATTTTTGAGTCATTTTTTTCTCCACCTATCCTTCGTTTTTTGCTTCGACCTTGAAAAATTCAAAATCCGTCATTTCACATAAAATCTGTGCAAACTCAGTTAAATAGCTTTGATCAATCGCATCATAATATCCAATATCAGAGCTATCCAAATCAAGTACCCCAACGATTTTTCCGTCTTTGAGTAGTGGGAGGACAAGCTCAGACATCGCCTTACTATCACAAGAGATGTAATTCTTGTGATTTTTTACATTTTCAACAATCATTGGAATACTCGTTTTTGCGACTTCTCCGCAAACCCCTTTACCAAGCGCAATCTCAACACAAGAAACCGAACCCTGAAACGGACCAAGAATCAGCTTTTTCCCATTAAATAAGTAAAATCCAGTAAAAACTTGATGAGGCAATGTCGCCCAGAGAAGTGCCACCGCATTTGAAAGATTAGAAATCGTATAATTCTGTGCACTAAGCAGCCCCTTCAACTGCAAATTAAGCAGTTCATAAGCTTCAATTTTTTCATTTTTATCCATATTTTCTCACTTTTCTCATGAAAATTTAAGATTTCTCAAAATAAAAATCCCAAACGATAATGACTTCATTATACCATTTTTTAAACGTTTTTTATGCCTCGCATCACTCCTCTACAAACGCATTAAATTAAATAAGTTCATGAATTCAAAACACAACAATATCAATAAAATACAAATTCCTGTGCTAATTCGACTTTGATTTTTCTTATTTTGATTTGGAAAAACACGCGCCACAGCTAAAGGAACCAACATGGTTAAGAGTGCATAAATCACAGATCCCACAAGCACAAAAGGCAAGTGCACAAGAAAATGATTGGTTCTAAGAATAAGCCAAAAGATAAAAAAAGCAGCTAAAAAAAGAAGCATAAAATAAAACCAATTATTTTTTAAAAGATCTTTGCGATTTCCTTTAGGCAACTCTTTTTCCCAACTCATTTTCAGTTGATCTTCGGGCAATCCAAAATACGTAGCCGCTGACACCTCATTCGCTTGCGCGTGTAACAAATCTGAAATCAAATTTTCAATCATTTCATCGTATGCGTCCTCTTTTTTGAGCTGAACATCATCACCTGATATGACAAATGTGTTAAAATAACGCAAATTCTCTTCATTCAGTCGATCCAGTGCATCTTGTCGATCTTTTCGTTGCTGTTTTGTAAGCATTTTCTCCCCTTTCTCTCTTATGCTTATGCTCTCGTTTCTGAGATGAGGTGCGTCATCGCACTAGAAAGTGCGTCCCAATCCTTTAAAAAAACGTTCACCTTCGCTTCTCCTTGTGTTGTGAGCGTGAAGTATTTTCGCTTTGGTCCTTCACTTGATGCACGCATTTCACCAGAAATCAGTGCTGTGCGTTCTAATTTTTGTAAAATCGGATAAATCGTCCCTGCCGCGATGGATAAAAATCCCATTTTTTCGAGTTTTTCAGTGATTTCATACCCGTATGTTTCACCTTGACCGATGACAAGTAACAATGCGCCATCAAGTGTTCCCTTCAATAATTGTGGGTTGATCTCTGTCACATTTATTTTCCTAACTTTCTCTATTATAACTTACACTTTTTAGTATACCACCACTACTTAATATTGTCAAATACTAAAAAACTTGAATGATTCAAGTTTTCATAACCAAAATTCCAGTTCCCGCCGTTGGGTTTGGAAGCCATTTTCTTCATAAAAGTGCAAAGCAGAATCTGGAAATTCCCAAACATTCAATTCGATTCGACTACACCGCTCAGACACTGCAAACGTTTTTAGAAACGCCATCAGCTGGCTTCCGATTCCTAATTTTCTCGCTTTTTCATCCACGCACAAATCATCCAAATAAAGGATGCGATACGGTGCGAGAACAGGGTGATCCGTGCGTATTTTAATCTGAACCATGGCATATCCCAACACCTCATCTTTTTCATTTACCGCAACAAAGATCGGGCTGTCAGCACTGACAATCATTTCCTTGAGTAATTCTGCTGTATATTTTATGCCAGACCCCAAAAAAACATCTGGTCTTCTCTCATAATGATAGCGCGCAATTTCTGTCAGTAATGACAAAAGTTGGGGAATGTCTTTTTCTTGAGCTTTTCTAATTTTCATTGCATTTCCTTTCAAGAATATTATACACTTTTCTCACTAATTCTGATATAATTAAAACCATGAACTTAGAAGAAATTAGAACTCAAATCGACGAAACCGACCAAGCACTGACAGCCCTTTTGGAACAACGGATGGCGCTTGTTTTAAAAATAGCAGAATTCAAAAAAGAACACCACGCCATTGTTTTTGATCCAGCACGCGAACAAGTCGTCCTTGACAAAGTTGCTGACCGTGTCAAAAATAAAACCTATACTCAAACGATTGTCAGCACCTACAAAGATCTCATGGCACACTCTCGCCAATTCCAAAATGACTTTTTAAAAAAATAAAAAACGTGTTTCCCGAAAAATCGGTACACGTTTTTTTGATTAAAATGCGATCACGTCATGAAAAGCATCCCGCAAAGTCATATATTCAATCGTCGGCAAATCCAAAAGCACAAGTTTCGTCGTCGCAAATTTCTTTTTTTCAAGTAATTGATTCAGAATTCCTTTAATTTCAGTCGTTCCAAGTGAAAGGCACTCAATAAAAACCAAGTGTTTTTCTCCCTTCAATTGCGCAATAAAAGACTCAAAATCCGCCTGTCCTAACGCTTTTTCTTCCTCTTTACGGCCAATAATCAACACGTCTTCATCTGCCTTTTTCACTTCCATAGCCAAATCTGTCACGACTTTAGCTTGAATTTTCCAAGCACATTCTTCTTCCTTAAAATCAAAACGATCCTCAGAATCAGCATAAACACCGCGTTCCACCATGGCAAGAACTGCCACTTTCCCATATTCCAAATTCAAAAGTGAATTTTTCAAACGTTCTTTCTCACTCATTTTTCGTATCCGCTTTCTAAAATCATTCTTTCTCTCATTTTAACGAATAACCCTCAAAAATTCAAAAAAACTGTCTCAAAAAACAAAAAAACACTTTTCAGTGCTTTTTTCAGTTAAAAAATCAGTAGATTTCTCTTAATAAAGTTCCAAGTAATTATCAATTTCCCATTGTGTGACAAATTGTGCATAAGACGCCCATTCAATCTTCTTCGCTTCAACAAAACTTGTCAAAACGTGATTTCCTAAAGCTTCAATAACAACATCATCTTCACGCAATGCTTTGACAGCATTATGCAATGTTGATGGTAAATCAGTAATTCCATGAGCTTTACGTTCTTCTTCTGTCATCACATAGATATTAGATTCAATTGCTTCTGGAGCTTCCAAATTATTTTTAACCCCATCAAGACCTGAAGCAAGTAAGACTGCAAGGGCAAGATATGGATTTGCTGTTGGATCAACTGCACGAAGTTCAACACGTGTGGACATTCCGCGAGAAGCAGGAACACGAATGAGTGGTGAGCGGTTACGTCCAGCCCAAGCAACATAAACAGGAGCTTCATATCCTGGAACTAAGCGTTTGTAGCTGTTGACTGTTGGATTTGTGATGGCCGTAAAATTATATGCGTGTTTCAAAAGTCCAGCAATAAAGCTATGCGCAACATCTGAAAGTCCCAAATCTCCTGCTGGATCTGCAAAAACATTTTGTCCTTCAGCATCAAACAATGACATATTGCAGTGCATTCCTGAGCCATTAATTCCAAATTTTGGTTTTGCCATGAACGTTGCATGAAGTCCATGTTTACGCGCAATGGTTTTGACAACCAATTTGAAAAGTTGGATGTTATCGCAAGCTTTGAGTGCATTCGCATATTTGAAATCAATTTCGTGTTGTCCAACAGCGACTTCGTGGTGAGAAGCTTCAACTTCAAAACCAAGTCCAGTCAAAACATTAACGATTTCACGACGTGTGTTCCCTGCGAGATCTGTTGGAGCAAGGTCAAAATATCCACCTTTGTCGTTCACTTCAAGCGTTGGCTCACTATTTTCATTTAATTTAAAGAGGAAAAACTCTGGTTCTGGGCCAAGGTTAAAACTTGCAAATCCAGCATCTTCCATTTTCTTGAGGTTGCGTTTCAATACCCCACGTGGATCACCTGCAAACGGTTCTCCTTCTGGTGTGTAAACATCACAAATCACGCCAGCCACTTTACCATACTCATCTCCCCAAGGAAAAACAATCCAAGTGTCCAAGTCTGGATAAAGGTACATGTCAGATTCATTAATCCGGACAAATCCTTCGATGGATGATCCATCAAACATCATTTTGTTTTCAAAAAGCTTATCCAATTGTTCATCTGTTGCAGGGACTTCAACATTTTTAAGTGTGCCGAGGATATCGGTAAACATTAAGCGTAAAAATTTGATGTCTTTTTCTTTCACATCGCGACGGATGTCTGCTGCTGTAATTGTCATAGAAATACTCCTATTTTTTTAATTGTGATGCAGAATGTTACCTCTAAAACGTGTTCTACATCCTCGGTTGACTAAAAGGTAGAGCGTTAGTTTGATTGTTAAAACGGCCTTGTTGAGCAAACTCATTTTCCAAAGCAGCATGAACTTCGTTAATCGAAAGCGTGCGTGCTTTTTTTGCTTTTTGTTTTGCAAAAATCTGTTTCACCTCAGCGATATTATTCCCCTCAGAAAGCAAATCGCTGATTTCAAAAAGCACGTCAATATCACTCAATGAGTACATTCGCCTATTTCCCTCATTTCGCTCAGGAGAAATAAGACGTTGCTCCTCATAGTAACGAATCTGTCTCGCCGATAAGTCCGTCAGTTTCATCACCGTTCCAATCGGTAAAACTGCCATTGATCGTCTCAATTCGCGTTCTTTCAATCTTTTAACCCTCCATGTCGTTTATTATAAGCTTTGAATTCCTAACTGTCAAGTCCCGATGTTAGATTTTATCACATTAACCCGTATTTTTTTGATTTTTTCTCTGTTATTTCGATCATTTCATGTAACAAGCTCTCGCATCCGCTCTTAATCAACTGATACGTTTCTTGAAAATCACCTGTAAACCACGGATCTGGAACGCCTTGATCTAAAAGCATGCCAATTTTCTGACTCGTTTTTTCTGGCGCTCTTTTTTTAAGTGCCTCCATATTAGCTTCATCCATCGCAATGATTTTATCAAAAGCATAATAATCTTCCCGCTTCATTTTTTGGCTTCGCTTTTGCTCATCAAAAGTAATCTGATGCTCCTCAAGCTGCTTTTGAGTCCCAGAATGAACGGGATTCCCATCCTCCCAAGAAGACGTCGCCCGACTCTCAATATGAACAGTTGATGCCAGTCCTGCCTTATTTACCATCTCTTTCATGATAAATTCTGCCATTGGACTCCGACAAATATTTCCTAAACAAACAAATACTATTTTTTCCATAAATCCCTTTACTTTAACTCATTATCAATCACAAATTTTGCTCACTCGTTCTATTATACCCTATTTCATCAGATAATACTGTCAATACTTCAAAAATAAAAAAACCTGTTCAAATCTTTGGCAAGTTTTTTTATTGACATCATACGCGGTTATTTGATCCTTTAATGAAGCGTTTCACGCTAATCTTTTTGTTGAGTTTTTTTCTTTGATTCCTTTAATTTTTTATACTTTTTATTCGGATCAATCCAAACTTTACTTTCACTATTTTTAAAAGCATTTTGGAGTTGTTCAACCTCCCTAAAAATATCACTTTTAGGCTGAGGTACGGGTGTAATGACTGACATGATTTCTCCTTTCAAAAAAACACATCCATATAGCCAATTTCTTTGGCCGCTTCGTCAAAATCAGTGACTAAATTAAGTCCAGACTCAGATAAGAGATAGGTTTGATTGCAAAAATGTTCGATTTCTTTGAGATTGTGTGAAGTTAAAAGAACAATTTTTTCTTGGACAACTTTTTTGACTTCTTCATACACTAAAGCTTTTTTTGAAACATCAAGTCCACTAAACAGCTCGTCAATAATCAGGAGGTCACAATCTATTGAAAAAGACAAAATTGTCGCAAAAAGTTGTTTCATGCCCAAAGAAAATTGACCGATTCTCTTTTTCTGAAATGTGTCAGCACCGAAAATGCTGACTAATGCTTTTGCCTTGTCTTTTTCTTTTGTTTTTAAAAGTTCAAAATAATCTTTCATTTTTAAACTTTCTTCAAACGATTCTACATCAGGAAGATAAGCGACACGACCACTTTCAATTTTTCCTTGGGAAAATCCAATCTCACCTGAAAGAATTCCAAAAAGAGTGCTTTTCCCAATACCATTTCGCCCAATCACACCATACAGTCCATTTTCGACAATCTCAAAATCAAGTGGTGAAATATCTGGAATCTTTAAATTTTTTATTTTTAATCCCATTAGACGCTCCTTATTTTTTGGTTTTTAAGAACGAAGATAGAAATGCTCAAGAAAAGTGCACTTAAAACAAAGAGATAACTGGCTCCAACCACTAAAGAATAGCGACCAAACAAATCCGTCGGATTCCCAAAAAGTTTAAGTGGTTCAAAATAAGAAAATGGAATAAATCGCTTTATTGAAATGATCCACGAAACTTTTCCTATCATTGAATATCCCATAACAAATAGAGCAATAACTCCCACAACAACCATACTGCGCTTGACAAAAACAGAAATCAAAGCACCTAATGAAGCGAGAAATAAAATGACAAAGAATAAATAAAAAACACTTCCTAAATCCAGTATTCCATTTGCAATTGTGATGTTAGTGAGAGTAAATCTCATAAAATCTACATTGCCAAGATAGGCTGGATAATTCCAAGCCCCAAAACCATTGACAACACCAATAATCAGAAAATATACAATGCTTGAGAGCAAAATCCAAGCAAATGTCGCTAAAGTACCAGATAAAACTTTTATCAAAAGATTTTTTCGCAAATCAATTCCTGCAAATCGATAAAATCTATTTTCTTTAGATTCATAACCACTCGCAACAAGAATTGAAATCATAGAAGAAAATAAGACAATAAATAAACTGCTGGATAAAATCGGAATGAATTGCTGATGAAAATTTCCAAACGCATGAGATTGCATCGACGCCATGACTTCAAAATTCAAATGTCGCTCTTGTACCGTCGTTATATATTTAATTTCCTGTTTCAGCGCCTTATCCTGACCATTTTCTGCATTTAAGAGAAGTTGATCCACTTTCTTTTGCAAACGAAAATATTCATTGATATGATTAGCATTGAGCGCTGTGACTTGTTTTTCATAAATGATATTCTGTTCTTTATAATAGTTTAGTGTATCATTCAGTTGATCACGCGCTGCGCTTGTTTTCGCATCTTTTAAAATATCCTCATTATTTTTAATGTTATCCTGAACTGATTTTTCGTTATCTTGTACATCTTGGAGAAGTGATGCGGTATTATTACTAAAAAGAGACGTAAAAGAAATCGTGGCATAAGTGCTGTAACCTACAATTATTGCAGAAATCAATACTAATATGTACCTGTTTTTCTTGTTTAAGATAAACTTTTTTAATTCAAATTTAAAATCTTTCATTAGATCTACCTCTCAATATAAAGTAATGAAATGGGGACGATTTTCTAATATCACGAAAAAAAAATAACAAAAAGCAAACCTCACCATTTGCTCAATGTTTTGCTCTCATTGTTCAAATTTTTCCTTTATATTTATTTTACTCTTTTTTATCGTTTTTTTAGTGTTTGTTTTGTTTCTTTTTCATTCATGATAAGGTTCATTTTTTTATTCTAATTCTTATTCACTTTTATTTTATCGATTATATTAAATTTAAAACTCAAAAAGTCACACAACACCAGTGTGTGACTTGAACGCTTTGATCTATGCTCTTAACGTGACAACTCATTTTCTGTCAGTACTGACAGGATTATTCTTCATGATCCCATTGGTAGCCTAAGTGTTCATAGGCACGTTTTGTTGCTTTTCTTCCTTGCTTGGTCCGCATGATAAAACCTTTTTGGATGAGATAGGGTTCATACATGTCTTCAATCGTTTCACGATCTTCTGCGATATTGACTGCGATCGTTGATAAACCGACGGGTCCGCCGTGATACATCTCTATCATATTTTTTAGGATTTTTTGATCAATAATATCCAATCCTTCATTGTCCACATCCAAAATCGTCAGAGCCTTATCTGTAATTGCTTTATCCACACGGCCATCGCCCATGATTTGGGCAAAATCACGCACGCGTTTAAGCAGACGATTGGCAATTCTGGGAGTTCCGCGACTCCGTAAAGCAATCTCTAAAGCAGCATTATCAATGACTTCGACTTCAAAAATATCGGCTGTCCGCTTGACGATTTCTTCCAAATCACGCTCTTGATAATATTCCATGTGACTGGAAATCCCAAAGCGGGCGCGCAAAGGGTTTGACAACATCCCAGCTCTCGTCGTTGCCCCAACCAAGGTAAATGGTGGCAAGTCTAAATGAACCGAGCGCGAACCATCTCCAGCACCAAGCATAATGTCGATGTAAAAATCTTCCATCGCCGAGTACAAAATTTCTTCAACCTGCATGGGAAGCCTGTGAATCTCATCAATAAAAAGGACATCCCCTGGTTCTAGCTCATTTAAAATCGCAACTAAATCGCCAGGTTTCTCAATCGCAGGGCCAGCAGTTTGTTTGATGTGAACCCCAAGTTCATTGGCAATCACAAACGCCATCGTTGTTTTTCCTAGTCCTGGAGGGCCAAACAAAAGAACGTGATCGAGCACTTCTTCACGTAATTTTGCGGCTTTAATAAAGATTTCTAATTGTTCTTTAACTTTGTCTTGTCCAATATATTGGCTAAAAAGTTGCGGACGGAGTGATTTTTCCATCGTTACTTCTTCACCCATCGGCTCTTTATTTAAAATATCATTCATCTTAGTTTTATTATAGCACAAGAAAAAAAGTGTGCGTTATTTCATCATTAATTTTAATGCTTGTTTGATGTATGCTTCACTTGTCAAGTCTGTTTTTGTTTCTAACGTTTTTTTAATTTTTGTTAATTCTGTTGCTTTATAACCCAGTGCTACAAGCGCTTCTATGGCTTCATCTAGTGCAATATTGTTGTGACGTGTATCCCCTAATGAAGGTGCGTCTGCTCCAATTTTTTCGAATTTTCCTTCTAAATCTAAAATCATCTGCATCGCTGTTTTTTTCCCAACACCAGGGAATTTTGTCAAATAGGTAATGTCACTATGATCTATTGCTTGAATCAATCCTTCATTATCACTTGCTGCAATAATTGCAAGTGCTGATTTTGGGCCGATTCCTGAAACGCTAATCAACCGCAAAAAGAGTGCTTTTTCTGCTTCACTAACAAAACCAAAAAGCGTGTGCGCGTCTTCACGAATCACTTGATGAACGTATATTTTGACTGTGGTGTTCATCAAACTTGACCAAGCATACGGATTCGCAACATTGATCAAATAGCCAATGGAGTGCGTCTCAACAACAATAGAAGTTGGACTGATTTTTGTTAATTTTCCATTAAAATAATCGTACATTTTTTCTCTCTAATTTCTTTAACGCTCATCTTTCCAACTTGCTGCTTTGGTGCGATGCGTTTCTTGTATTCTTCTAAACATTTTTTGCACTTCTGTCTCTGAAAAATGAAGAATTGTAGGTCTTCCGTGTGCACAAGAATAAGGATTTTCACATTTTTCTAAATCACGGATTAACTGTTTAGCTGATAGATCATCTAATGGCTCTCCTGCTTTAATCGAACTCTTGCAGGCCACCATTGCCGCTAAATCATGACGATACTCCTTTAAAGAGAACTGATCAAATGAAAGCACACGATCTATCATCTCATAAATGACTTTTTCAATCTCCGATTCTCTCAACCACACTGGATTTTCTCTTAGAATAAACGTCGTATCCCCGTATTCTTCCAAGAAAACACCCGCTTCATGGAGTTTTTCCTTTCTTTCAGACAACAAGAGTGCCTCATCTCTTGGGAGATCGAAATAATAAGGGGTCAATAAAATTTGCTGATCAATAGCTCCCTCACCAATCCGATCTTTCCAGTATTCGTACTTGATGCGCTCTTGAGCTGCATGCTGATCTATCATATAAAGCCCTTCTTGTGCTTGACACAAAAGATAAGTGCGATGAAACTGTGCTAAATACTCAAGTACTGGGAAGTGAGTAATCACCGGCTGATGGGTTGAATCTTGTGTGGGGGTGAGTTCATCTGACGTGGCGGTTTTTTCTCGTTTTTCAATCAGAGGGACGGATTCATTGACCTCAGCACGTTCAGTAAATAAAGTGGGAGAAGTGATCTGGGATGATTGTTTCTCATTTATTTCTTCTTTAATAAAGAAATCTCTTTTTTCTTTATCATAATACAGTGCCGATTGCTGAGAAAAGGAGGGGTGTTTTGCTGTGGCTGCTGGGGTATTTTTTTCTTTCGCCCCTTCAATCGCTTCTGGAATCAAAACACCTTCAAGCAGTGTCGAGGCTATCGCTTTTGAGATTAAAGCCATAAGTTCCTTTTCTTTAGATAAACGGATTTCTTGTTTTGTTGGATGGACATTGACATCGGTGAGTTGTGGATCAATGTGAATCGAAATCACAGCGAATGGAAAGCGCCCAACCATGATTCGATTGCTGTAACCTTCTAAAACAGCTTTTCTTAATAAGAAGTTTTTAATGTATCTGCCATTTACTAATAAAGTAATATAATTTGGATTAGAACGTGTGAGTTCTGGCAAGCTCACATATCCCGACACTTCAAAATCAAGATCTTGAGTATCTATTTTTCGCATTTTTTTTGCCTGGACGACTCCATAAATCGCTGCGATGACCTGTTTTAAATCGCCAGAACCACTGGTTTTTAGAAATTCGTGATCGTTATTGATCAGTTGAAAAGCAATATTGGGATGTGCGAGACTGAGTCGGTTGATTATGTCGGTAATATGAGACAGTTCAGCTTGGAGTGATTTGATGTATTTCAGTCGGGCAGGTGTGTTGAAAAAGAGGTTCTCAACGGAAATTTTTGTGCCTTGTCGTTTGAGTGTTGGCTCAACTTTTTGAATCACGCCGCCTTTGGCGATGAGCTTTGTTCCTGAACTTTCGCTTTCAACACTGGTCTCAATCGTAAAATCGCTGACAGATGCGATCGACGGAATTGCTTCTCCGCGAAACCCCAAGGTTCGAATTCTAAAAAGATCGGTTTTATCTTTGATTTTACTGGTTGCATGCCGTTTTAGAGCCATGGAAACGTCCGATTTTTCGATCCCTGTTCCATTATCTATGACTTCAATTCGTTTTAGACCTGATGTTTCAATGATGATTGTGATTTTTGTACTCTTTGCATCAATTGAATTTTCAACCAACTCTTTGACTACGCTAGCTGGGCGTTCAACAACTTCTCCAGCAGCAATTTGATTGGCGAGTGCTTCGTCAAGTTCAATAATTTTGCCCATTTCGGTTTCCTCGTTTCTTCAAATTTTCTTCTGATGTTATTGTTTTATTATAGCACAAAAAAAGCGGTTCTCCGCTTTGAATTTAATTGTTCTATTGCTTTTCAAGGATTGAAAAAGTACTCTTGTCCTGCTGGAATTCGATTGATGAAAACAATGAAAAACACGATAGCAAGCAGTCCTAATAAGACCACAAGGACAAGTCCGATGATAAAGCCGACCAAGCCTGCTCGATTCCATCCAGACATGATTTTTCGGAATTCTTCTTCATCACGATACCCATTATCTCGATTTTCTAGCGTCCATTTTTCACCGTAAAATCCAAAAATAATGGACCACACTAAGCCAAAAATGGGGCCAACCCAAGGGATAGCGGCCAATAAAATCAAAAGTCCGAGATAAGAACGATGTGCTACTCCAAAAAAGAGAGGGAAGGCAAATGCGCCCCAATTCCATTTTGGAGTGATCGATGCTGTGTCAGTAGGAGTTGAGGCCTTCTCTGACTCTAGCTCTGGTGTGAGGGGGGATTTCACATCAAGCGGAGAGACAAGGGAGCTGCTTTCTTTTTCAAATAAAAACTCTAATTCAGGAAATTCTGGATCGCCTGGCGGTGTCACGTGGTACTCCTGTAAGTCCTCAAAACGTTGGTCTTCTGTGAGTGTTTCGTTTTGTTCTGATTGATTTTCATCCATATATTTACCTCTTTTTATTTCAAGTATATCAAGTTTTGATGCAAAATCCAAATCGTTTAAGAGCGCACCGTGTTTTTAGAGAAGCTCTTTTAAATCCCACAAAAAATTGAGTGCTTCGCGCGCGGTCATATTGTCCATGTTGACGGATTTCAGTTTTTCAACAATCGCTGTGGAATTTTCATCAAAATCAAATAAACTTAATTGTTCATCATGATTATCTAATTTTTTAGCAGAAACTGGCCTGTTTTCTAATTTTTGAAGAATAATGTCTGCTCGCTCAAGTAATTTTTCTGGTAATCCTGCAATTTTTGCAACATGAATGCCATAAGATTTGTCTGCTGGCCCTGCTGTGATTTTGTGAAGAAATGTGACATTTCCTTTTTCTTCAAGTGTTGCAACATGAACATTTGTCAGTGCTGACAGCTCCTGATCGAGTGTGGTCAGCTCATGATAATGGGTCGCAAAAAGTGTTTTGGCTTGGATATGATCGTGGACAAACTCAATGATTGCTTGTGCAAGCGCCATTCCATCATAAGTCGCTGTGCCACGCCCCAATTCGTCAAAAATAATAAGTGAATGCTTTGTGGCCTGAGTAATGGCACGATTCGCTTCAGACATTTCGACCATGAAAGTGGATTCTCCAGCAATGAGATTGTCGCTTGCACCGATCCGCGTGAAAATGGCATCAAAAATAGGAAGTTCCGCGATTTCTGCTGGGACAAACGCACCAATTTGAGCCATGATGACCGTGAGTGCAAACTGGCGCATATAGGTCGATTTTCCTGACATATTTGGACCTGTAATGAGCTGAATGTTCGTCTTTTCATCAAAGATAATGTCATTTGGAACGTATTCTTGTGCTCCCATCACAGCTTCCACGACGGCATGACGTCCGTTTTTGATGTTTACTTCTTGCCCGTTCGGTGTTAATTTTGGACGAATGTATCCTTTTTTTTCGGCAATTTCTGAAAAACTTTGAAGACAATCCAGTTCAGCGATGACTTTTGCGACTGCTTGTAATCGTGAAATGTACTGTTCTGTTTGACTTCTCACTGCTAGAAAAAGATCGTATTCTAACGCACTCGATTTTTCTTTTGCCTCTAACATGATTTCTTCGATTTCAGACAATTCCTTGGATCCGTAACGTTCGGAATTTTTTAGTGTTGCTTTTCTGAAAAAATGCTCCGGCACACTACTTAACTGACTTTGTGTGATATGGAAATAATAGCCATCTTTTCGATTATAATCAATCCGTAACGTGGAAATTCCTGTTTTTTCTTTCTCATCTGCTTCTAATTTTGCAATCCAAGAACTGCCATTTTCGAGCGCTTCACGATACGTGTCTAACTGCGCATTGTAACCGGTCTTTATAATCCCTCCTTCAGTGATTGTACGCGCTGCGCTCTCTTGAATCGCTGAATCTATTAGAGCAGTTAGCTCAGGAATGGCATCTAAGCGTTCTGTCAGTGCTGACAAAATCGGTTGGTCCATATTTTCTAATATTTTTCTAATGGATGGAACATGAGAAAGTGAATGTGAGAGTTGTAAAAAATCCACGGGAACTGCTTTCCCAAACGACACGCGTGAGGCTAAGCGCTCCAAATCATAAACACCTTTGAGAGATTCAATTAAATCCGAACGTTCAAAGAAATGATCGATAAAGATCTGAGTAATTTCTGCTCGCGTGTTGATTGCTTCTGCATGAATGAGCGGACGTTCAATCCAAGCCCGAAGCATACGCGTACCCATCGCCGTTTTTGTAGCATCCAAAAGCCAGTACAATGTCCCGTGTTTCTTGCCTTCTCGCTTATTTGCCGTTAGTTCGAGTGAAGATTTGGTCGCAAAATCCATCTGAAGAAAATCCTTGATGGCATAATGTTCGACTTCTTGAACATGACTCAAATCACGCATTTGCGTGCGTTTGACATAGGTTAATAACTTGCTTGCCACTTGATTTTCCAGCGCTGTCAGTGCTGACAAATGGATGAGTGTCGGGATTTCACAATCTAATTGTTCGGAAATGAGCAAATTGAGCTGTTGAGATAAAACGCGCGCTTGTGTGCTGGTTAGTGTATAACCAACGACAACTTCACGCGCTTTTAACGACGCAATTTCTCCTACAACTCCAGAAAAATCAGTAAGTTCAGTCACTTTAAATTCACCTGTCGATAAATCCATATAGGCGAGCGCAAACTGATTTTTTGTCTGATCAATTGCAACCAAAAAATTATTTTCCGAACGATCCGAAAAATCAACTGCTGTTCCTGGTGTAATCACTTGTGTGACCGCTCTTTTGACGATTCCGACAGCTTTTTTGGGGTCCTCAATTTGATCGGCCACCGCCACTTTATACCCTTGTGAAATGAGTTGATCAATATAGTCTTGAACGGCATGGTGTGGGACGCCAGCCATCGGCACAGGATGCTCAGAATTTTTATTGCGCGAGGTCAATGTTAATTCTAAAATCTGCGCTGCATTCACGGCATCGTCATAGAAAAGTTCGTAAAAATCCCCCATTCGAAAGAGCAAGAAAGCATCTGGATAATCTTTTTTGATGTCCAAATACTGTTGCATTCCAGGTGAAATTTTCTCAGGCATTTCTTTCTCTTTTCTTTATTTTTTCTAATTTTTAAAGCTGTCAGTACTGACAGAATTTATTTTTTTCTTAAAATCTCATGTTGTCAGTGCTGACAGCATTTATTTTTCATCATTTTCTAATAAAACATTCACTTTTTGTTCGATTTCACTGGTCACGTGCTGAATTAAATCATTAACGTCTTGCAGTGCTGTAAAATATTGTGCCACGAGAATGTCCGATTTCAAACTTTTTTCAATTTTTTGCGCGGCTTGTGACGTGACTTTATACGCGTTGATTTTGCCAATCTTTTGGTAGAGAATTGCTTCTTTTTGCTGTGCTTTCATCGTTTCTTGTTGCTCAAAAAGTCGTGTATTTTCGTGCAATTTTGCATCCGTTTTTTTAAATTTCTTCACATAATCTAACTCAGAAATCGCACGGATCAACTGCTCAACGCTCTCATCATAAGGCATCTTTAATCTCCAATAAAAGCGTTTTTGCCGCGGTTTCTGATGAACACGTGATTAATAAAGTGTCCGCTCCAGCGATTGTCCCTAAAATTGACGTGCGATTTTCACTGTCAATCGCATTGGCAAGAAGATCCGCCTCTCCCAAATGTGTATGGACCACAACCATTACGCTCGCTGCAGCTGCTTTCACAGCAAAACGTGTAAAATGCTGCTGCAAATTTGACTGATTTCTTCCATTTTCTCTTCTAAAAAAGGAGTAAAAACTCTTTCCATTTTCACGTTTTTTGACAATATGTAATTCACGAATATCTCGTGATAATGTTGCTTGTGTAATTTCAACGCCTTCTTTTTGAAGACGCGTTTGCAATTCTTCTTGCGTCGCAATGCGATGATTTGTAATCATCGATGTAATAAGTTGTAAACGTTCTATTCTCTTCATGTGTATAATTATAACATATTTTCAACATAAAAATTAAAAATCACAGCGCGTTTTTTTCATTGCATCGGGAATTTTCTGTCAGTACTGACAAAACAAAATTTATCTACAAAAAGAATATTTTATCGCTTTTTTTATCTTAAAATATGATAAAATATAAAACATGAATGAAAAAAATTTAGTCGCTCAAGCTCTCTTCAATGCGCTTGATGGAGCACTTGAGCTTGAGCAAATTGAAAAATTAATCGAAAAACCAAAAACGTCTGAACTGGGAGATCTCGCTTTTCCTGCTTTTCAACTCGCAAAAGTCATGCACAAATCACCACAACTGATTGCTTTGGATCTTTGTGAAAAAATCCTGCCGGATGGTTTTGAAAAGGTCGTTGCGACTGGCCCTTATGTCAACTTTTTTCTTGATAAAAATGCAGTAGCAACACAAGTGATCAATGAAATCACAGAAAAGCAGCATAATTATGGAGATCAAAACATCGGTAAATCCCGTCATGTCGTTTTGGATATGAGTTCTCCAAACATCGCAAAACCCTTTTCAATCGGACATTTACGCTCCACTGTCATTGCTGACAGTCTTGCAAATATTTATCAAAAATTGGGCTACCAACCTGTTCGGATCAACCATCTCGGAGATTGGGGCAAGCAATTTGGAATGCTCATCACAGCTTACAAACTCTGGGGCGATGAAGAAGCCGTAAAAGCTCATCCGATTGATGAACTTCTAAAACTTTATGTGCGGATCAACGCACAAGCAGAGCAAAATCCCCAGCTTGATGCTGACGCGCGCCAGTGGTTTCTCAAACTCGAAAACGGCGATCAAGAAGCCCTTTCCCTTTGGAAATGGTTCCGTGATGAGTCTCTTCTTGAATTCCAACGCATTTATGATAAACTTGATGTCTCATTTGACAGTCTCAATGGTGAAGCTTTTTACAATGATAAAATGGCAGAAATCGTTGATTTACTAGATGCAGGTGGACTTTTGCAGCCTTCACAAGGGGCCACTATTGTCAATCTTGAAAAATACAACCTCAATCCTGCACTCATCAAAAAATCAGATGGTGCAACGCTTTACATCACGCGCGATCTTGCCGCTGCACTCTATCGCAAACGCACGTATGATTTCGCAAAAGCCTTGTATGTCGTTGGCGGAGAGCAGGCAGGACACTTCAAGCAACTCAAAGCTGTGCTCAAAGAAATGGGCTATGACTGGGCCGATGATATGGAGCACGTTTCTTTTGGATTAGTCACCCGCGACGGAAAAAAACTCTCCACACGTAAAGGCAACATTATTCGTCTTGAACCTACTTTAGACGAAGCTGTTGAACGTGCATTAAGTCAAATCGACAGCAAAAATCCTTCCCTTAAAAATAAAGAAACAGTCGCCCATCAAGTGGGTGTCGGAGCAGTGAAATTTTACGATCTCAAAACTGATCGCACCAACGGCTATGATTTCAATCTCGAAGAGATGGTCTCATTTGAAGGCGAAACTGGTCCTTATGTCCAGTATGCTTACGCTAGAATCCGCTCAATCTTGAGAAAAGCAGCGTTTACCCCAAACTTTGTAACATTTACATCACTTCCATTAGAAGCTTGGGAAATCGTAAAAATACTGCAAAACTTCAGCGAAACCGTCAAACGTGCCGCTGACAAATATGAACCAAGTTTAATTGCAAAATATGCGATTTCACTCGCACAAGCATTCAACAAATATTACGCTCATGTGCGTATTTTAGAAGAAAACGATGGTCTAAACAACCGCTTAGCCCTTGCAAATGCAACAGCCATCATTCTAAAAGAAGCACTGCGTCTCTTAGGCGTTGAAGCACCTGAAGAAATGTAAAAAAAAGACCTAGCGGTCTTTTTTCTTGTTCATTTTTTTAAATTGTTCAATCAAGTCTAAAATGAGTTGAATTTGCGTTTCTGTCAGTGCTGACAGATCTATTTTTTCATGTCCGATCATAGAAAATCTCCTTTCCTATCATAGGACATGTTTTTCTTGTGGTTGAAATAAAAAAAGCTTGACCTTTATCAAGCACTTATTCTTTTAACGCATTAAAATTTTCAAACTCAGCAATCAGCTGTAAAATAATCCGCATTTGTTCATCTGTCAGTGCTGACAGATTGATTTCTTTATCATCAGAAAGCCCTAAGAGATAATCCGCTGACACATCAAAAATTTGGCAAAGCTGAATCAAAATTTCAACAGATGGATATTTGCGACTTTTTTCGTATGACGAAATGGACGCACTCACCAAACCCATCCGAGCCGCCAAGTCTTGTTGCGTCATTTTTTTCTCCAAACGTAAGGTGCGCAACTTGTCGCCAAAATATTCCATGCCCATCACATTACCTCTAAAAATAAACTATCAAAGCAAAGATATGTTTCAATTGAACTTACTCATTTATATTGATTTTTAGATTAGTTTAAGGTAAAATGGAGGCGTATTTAAAATAATAAAATCAAGGAAATTACTCTTATCATCATTAGGTTGATAATCATTTTGATTTATATTATAATGAAAACGTATAATCGTTTTTGGGAGGATTTTTTACTATGGCAGAATTTTTAAGCTTTGCAGGGATATTTATTTTCTTGATTATTAGTTATACTCTTATATTTAAATTCGGGAAAAAAGAAGAAATTAAGAGAAAGAAAAAAGAAAACGTCATTTCTTGCGTTATTATTTCAAAAATTTATTCTTTAAATGAAATTTCAAAAGTCACAGGATTAAGTTTATTTGAAGTCGAAACACTTTTAAAAGAAATCATTAAAACATCTTCCCTAGGGAATAATAAAATAAATAAGTTAATGAACATTGGTGCCTTCAAAAATGCCATGATTAATCATGCCTCTGGCGAAATTGTTCTTGACCCACACGCCAATGACACAATGTTTACCCGAATGGGAGCTGCTGCCAACTCTGTCTTGGACCGTTTTGCTCCCAAACCAAATAATGAAGCTGTTGCATTTCAAACAGAAAAACCACAAGATTGGAACTGTGAATATTGTAACTCATTAAATCCTGCAGAATTGATAAAATGCTCACAGTGTGGCGCTAAAAAATAGGAGAAAAAAATATGGGAATTTTAAAAGGAATCTCAGATGCCATTGGTGGCACATTAGCTGATCAATGGAAAGACATAATTACAGCTGGAACTTTTGACGAGCGTACCCTTGTTGTTCCAGGTGTTCTTCAAAAAACAAATAATGGACGAGGTACAAATTTATACGGTTCCGATGGTATTATTTCAAATGGCTCAAAAATATTTGTCCCCGAAAATACCGCCGCTTTTATTTTTAGTGAATCCGGAATCGAAAATATCATTACTGAACCTGGTAGCTTTGATTATCAAGATGGGCAAACCAGCATTTTTAACGATAAAGAATTTAACGGAAGCTCCCTTTTTAACCAAATGATTGATCGTGGAACCTCTGTATTAAAACAATCTGCTGATCGTGTAGGTTTTGGTGGACAAAGTTCCGAACAAAAAAGGATTGCTTTTGTTAATCTCCGTGAGATTCGAGGAATCAAATTTGGAACCCACGGTCCTCTAGTATATAATGATTTATTTTACGGTGTTGACCTCGAAATCACAGCTTTCGGCGCATTTTCAATGAAAATTACCAATCCTATTACTTTCATCAAAAAATTTGTCCCCGCAAATGTTAATTTTGTTTCTTTCGATGATAAAAATACCAAAGCTCAAATATCCTCTGAATTCATTCAATCTTTCACAGTTGCTGTCAACTCATTATCAGCCACTTATCGAATCTCACAACTCCCTGCGCACACAAACGAAATTTCTTCAAAAATTGCTACTGATTCTGATAATGCTGGAACTTGGTCAGATAGATTTGGCTTTGAAGTAACAAAGGTTGGAATTGAAAACATTGAGTTCTCTGAAGATTCTCGCGCACTTGTTAAACAATTTTCTGCCAATAAAATGAATGTCAAAGCCTTTGATGACATCTCACAGCACACGGCAAATATTGCTGCACAACAAAAAATTGCACAAGGAATTCAAGATAATGGTCTTGGAGATGGTGCTGGCATGGTTTTCGGCATGAACATGGCTCAAAACATGGGCGGACAAGCCCAAACTTCATCAACACCTCCCTTGTCAATCGATCAACAAATTGAAACTCTGAAAAAATTAAAAGATTTAGTAGATTTGGGAATTTTATCTCAATCAGAATTTGACATTAAGAAGAAAGAAATTATGGGACTATAAAAAATGAAAACTAAAAAAAGTTGGGGTTGGATTATATTTTTGATCATTGTTTTCTGGCCCATTGGAATTTATCTTTTATTCAAACGGCTGGGGAACGATAGATCTGCTCTAATGTCAGAAAATTCAAATATTTTGACCATTTCAGGCATCATTCTTGCTCTATTTGCAGTGCTAGGATTTTTTGGAAATCTCACACATTTTGGAACAGCTTTGTTTAGTTTAATTCTCTACGGTGCAGGCGCTTATTTTGTTTTACAAAAAGCAAACTCTACCAAAAGAAAGGCGGCAAAATATAAATCTTATCTCAATTTGATTGTTAATCAACAAATAACAGACTCAAATCAAATTGCAAATCAACTAGGAATCTCCCCTTCAACCGTGGATAGAGATATCCATGAAATGATTGCTGCTGGCTATCTTCCTCAAAATTATAATGTTCCCCTCGCTCCTGAAGTTAAGTCTCATGAAGATATCATTCAACAAGAAAGAATCGTAAAATGTCCCGCTTGCGGTGCCAATAATAAAGGCATCGTCGGAAAAATTGCAGAGTGTGAATATTGTGGAACACAAATTGGTTAGCTAAACTTGAAAAATATTCAATTATTTTTCCGTAAAAATTATAAACCATCTTTTATTTCTCAATCCCTCTTACAATATTTTATATCATAAAAAGCCTGAAACTCCAGACTTTTTTTAATTGTTCCGTATCAGCACAATCTCAAAACCATACTTATCATAACGATGCACATTTTCGGAGGATTCAAATACTCGTCCATCCGTCAAATAAGCCGTCTGCGAAGCAATAACCACCATATCTCCCTCAGCAAGCTCCAACAACCTTGGTCTCCCCATCAACACCCAATTAATCCGTGATAACTGGCGTTGCTGATATAACCTCAAAAGTCAACACATCACTCATTGTTTTTTATCCGAAAAAGTCGCCGTAGAGCCTTGAAATTGGTTAATAACCATAAAATTTTCCAATTCATCTTGACTCAATTCCTTTACAAAAGGACCGCTCATCCTTCGCGTCCTTCACCGTCATTATTGGTATGATAAAGGCAAATAAAATCATTCTCCCCAGGCTTAGACCTAGATGAGGTTTTTGACAGTTATGAAGAAGCTTCTGATTATGCACGAGAAAGTTATAATGATTTTTCTAGTGGTGCTGAAGTTTTGGATCTTGCCGGTGAAACTTACACAGATCCCGCTGATGTTGACTTTGAAGTCGAAGAAATTTAAAGGAGAAAAATATGTCATTTTGGGATTTATTAAGTGAAATCTCTGACACTATTGATGTTAGTAGTTCGACAAACGAAAGATTTCCTGATATCGACTGGTGGTGTGATCACTGTGGAGCCCACTTAAATGATCAAACGGAGTTTGATGATCACAAATATACTTGGAAATGTACGGAATGTGGTTTTAAAAGTAGTATATCTAAAGATAATATTTTCGATTAATTTTTAAAAATAAAGGTCTGATTAGACCTTGGGGTAAAACAAAAGACTTGTTTTTGATTTCAGACAAGTCTTTTTAGTTTTATCAGTTTTTCAAACTTGAGTGGGAGAGCACTCGAAAAAATTTCTCATCCTTACAGAGTTTTCGCAATAAAAACAAGAAAATGGACAGCATAAGCCGATAAATCTAAAAAAACAACAATCTAAACAAAGTTTCACTGACGCTCCCCGCTCATTTCACACCAAGTTTAGAGCATTACAAAAAGTTGTCAGTACTGACAACTTTTTCCAGATTTTGGTAATCATTGTTTTACTAAACTTCTTCTCATTTATGCTAAAATAAATTTGAGGAGAAAAAATGAAAACGATGGTTCGATTCTTATTCAATGCAAAAATTTATGTGTGGGTCCTTTTGTTAGTGATTCTCACTTTTTTAGGGCTCTTTTTAGCACAATCAAAACTATTAAAAACAGCTGAAACTTCTCAATCTTATCTGATGGTTAAATCGATTCAAGAAACTAATGCGCAGGTTTTTTTAAATGTTGGCATTCAAGATGTAGAGACGAAAACAACGAATACTAAAATTCCTTGGACAAAAATTGGAATTCCATTGACAGAAAAAAAAGCATTAATCATTTTAAATTATAATGCAAAACTTGGGATAAAAACACCTGCCAAAATTACTGCGACAGGAAAAAACAAATACCACATCGAAATCCCGAATTATGAAGTGATTGGCATTGCATTAGATTCGAAAAAGCCGTATGTTTTATACGATTCATCTGGAGAAATTTTGAGTGATCCAACTCAAAATATTGATACTGGAGCACTGGTCACAACAGCTTTATCTAACACAAAACAAGAAAAATTTTTAAAACAATACCAAACACAAATGGATCAATCTGCAAAAAACTATTACACCAGTCTTTTTAAAGCCGTTGATCCAAAGCTCTCTCTAACGTTTACTTTCGATCACTAATTTCTGTCAGTACTGACAGAAAAAAACGTGCTGATTTTTAGTTCAGCACGTTTTTTTATTGATGTGGACGATGTCCATCTTTCCACCAGAGTTTGATCAGAGCTTGCGTGCCATCATTTTCATAACCTTGATTTGCGAGTTGATCATATAAGGCTTTGGCCCCTGCTGTCGCTGGAAGAGAAATCCCCATTTTAGCAGATTCACCGAGCGCAATCCCGAGATCTTTGATAAAATGTTTCACAAAAAAGCCAGGTGTGAAATCCTCACGCAAAATTCGCGGTGCATAATTTGTCATGCTCCATGTCGCCGCAGATCCTCCACCAACAGTATTCAAGACTTTTTCCACATCTAAACCAGCCTGATTCGCATACACTAAAAGTTCTGTCATTGCAGTCATTGTCCCAGCAATCGCAATCTGATTGGCCATCTTTGTATGTTGTCCACTCCCAGCCTTACCTTGATAAGCAATCGTTTTTCCGAGTTTTTCAAAAAGTGGGACAAGCTGTTCATAAACAGCGGCATCTCCTCCAACCATGATCGTCAAACTTGCATTTTTTGCACCAATATCTCCTCCAGACACGGGTGCATCCAAACTTTCTGATCCTATTTTTTTGGCTGCTTCATAAATTTCAACAGCCAAATCTGGTTCACTTGTCGTCATGTCAACAAAGATTTTTCCAGATCCTTTTGCTTTCAAAGCACCATTTTCTCCAAAATAAATCTCACGAACATCTTTTGGGTACCCCACCATCGAAAAGACAATTTCTGAGTGCTCAGCGATTGCTTTAGGCGTATCACAATACGTTGCACCATTTGCAACTAACGCATCTGTTTTTGACTTTGTCCGATTATAGACATACAGTTCATTTCCTGCTAAAAGGAGATGTTGCGCCATCGCAGCGCCCATCACACCAGTACCAATAAAACCAATTTTCATTTTTCTACCCTCCATATTTTTGATTTAATGATTTATCGCTCAACGCTATCTCTTCTTTTGCGTCCTTCTTTTCTCCGCAATTTTTTAATTTTATCCAAACGATAGTCTTCTAAGTGATACGTTTTCAATAATTTCTCAATCTCACTGTGTGAACTCTCTAAGCGTTGTGCAAGATGTCCTAAAGAGTGCAATGGATTTTCATCAATGACGTGTTGTAATGCTGCTTTTGTTATTCTCATGATTTTTCCTCTAAAATACAAAAAACGGCTCGCTTTTCCAGCCAACCGCCTCCTTTTTTATGGGGAAGAGGGGATTTGAACCCCCACACCCTAACGAGTACATGCACCTGAAGCATGCGCGTCTGCCATTCCGCCACTTCCCCACAAAACTGCACTACATGAATCGCATGATCCAGAGTACTTTACTATGATAACAGTTTCATGAGTATTTTGCAAGAATTTTTGAAGCAAGCGCTTATTTAAACATCAGTTTAAATACAGTAGCTGCAATCACACCACCTACGATTGGTGCAACTACAGGAACCCACGCATACCACCATTTTGAATCTGTTTTTTCGCCAACCACACTTTGGGGCATAACCATGTAAACCAAACGGGGACCAAGATCACGTGCTGGATTAAGCGCAGCGCCTGTTGGACCACCAAAACAAGTGATTAATCCGACCAATAACAATCCAATCGCCAAAGCACCAACCATTTTTGAGGCAGAAGCACCAGAAACAGAAGCCCAAATTTGACTCATGACATCTGGAGAACTAGTGTTTGCACCTTGTTTTGCCGCTGCTTGCATGTACCACTTGATGGATTCAGCACCAAAGAAATTTGTTGTAAATCCGATAATCCCAAAAACAAGTGCAAATGTTCCAATCGCTTCATTAATAAAACCATTGATCATTGCTTTTGTGTGGCCATCTTCTTCAAGCGCATTTGTTGTTGCAAATGTTCCCAAAGCAATCGCACCATCGTTTGTTTTAAGATAGTATTGATTATAAATCGCAACCACTAAAAGTTGTCCCACAATCGCACCAATCAGTTGAGCCAAAATGTATTGAGCCACGTGTGCCCAAGGGAATAATCCTGCAGAAGCAAGACCAAGAGTCACCGCCGGATTGACATGAGCACCTGAGACATTCGCAAACACAAGAACTGGAAACATCAGCGCAATGCCATATCCCCAAGCGATGGAAAGTCCTCCCATGCCGTTGTTTTTGGAGCCTTTCAACGTGACGGCTGCAATCGTACCATTACCAATCAAAACAAGAAGCATTGTTCCAATTCCCTCGGCAAGGTATTTGATCATCCAAGAATCTGTCATAATAAGTTCAATATCCTTTCAAATTGAATTATACTTCTCCATTCTACCATTTTTTTACTAAATTGACCTTAACTGAGCGTTGTGAAATGGAAATATTAACTTTAAGAAGGTTTGTTGATACTGCTTTTCACTTCTTGTGATATAATGACATAGAGATAATATTCAATTAAAATGGAGGTTTTTTATGACAAAAGACGAAGTTGAAACGCGACTAAGAAAAGAGTTAAATTTACCTTTTTATAATGCCAAAATTACGCAACGAGAGTACACAGAGTTGGAATTTCAAGCGTTAAAAACTCAGCTACAAAAAGAATATTTGGATTATGTGGATGAGTATATTGATTATGCCGAAAATGATGTGTAACCGATCTCTACTTAATCTGTCAACTTGGTTGACAATAAGTTTACACATCGGTTGACACTTAAATTAAAGGAGAAGAGATGACTGAGACTCAATCAGTACTATTTACCATTTTTGGAGCAACTGGAGATTTGGCAAAGCGTAAACTTTACCCCTCTCTTTTTAGACTTTACAAAAAAGGTGAGTTAGAAAATAATTTTGCCGTGATTGGAACGGCACGTCGAGCATGGTCTGATGAATTTTATCGTACTGTCGTGCTTGATTCAATCAAAGATTTGATGCGTTCAAAGACTGAAGCGCAAGCTTTTGCAAGCCATTTTTATTATCAAAGTCATGACGTTTCTGATGCAAAGCATTATGTCACCTTAAAAAAATTGGGCGAAACATTGGAAAATCAATACAAAACAGCTGGAAATCAAGTTTTTTTTCTGGCGATGGCCCCTCAATTCTTTGGAACCATTGCAGAGCATTTAAAATCTCAAGGCATTTTAAATGGCAAAGGATTTGAGCGAATCGTCATTGAAAAACCGTTTGGGACAAGCTATGAAACAGCAAAAACACTCAATGACAGTCTTTCAAAAGTATTTACTGAAGAACAAATTTTTAGAATTGACCATTATTTAGGAAAAGAAATGATTCAAGCTGTTTCTGCGGTTCGCTTTGCAAATCCAATTTTTGAATCCTTGTGGAATCGCAAGCACATCGACAACGTTCAAATCACGTTTGCTGAGTTTATTGGTGTTGAGGATCGTGCTGGATATTATGAAACTTCTGGTGCCTTAAAGGACATGATCCAAAACCACGTTTTACAGGTGCTCAGTCTGATTGCAATGGAAAAGCCAGAGGCGTTTGATGAGGCTCATATCGTCAAAGAGAAAGTAAAAGCATTGGGTGCAATTCGTCAGTACTCCTCCACACAAGCACTAGAAAATTTTGTACGTGGACAGTATGCTTCTGGCAAATTTGATGGTGAAACTTATCTCGCGTATAAAGATGAGGAAGCTGTCAGTACTGACAGCCGCACAGAAACGTTTGCTGCTGGGAAATTTCTCATTGATAACGAACGTTGGGAGGGTGTTCCCTTTTATGTTCGCTCAGGAAAGCGGATGACAGAAAAAGGAACGCGGATTAACATCATTTTCAAGAAATCAAAAAATAACTTATTCGAAGGCTCTTGTGATGAACCCGTGCAAAATGTTTTAACGATTTATATTCAACCGACTGAAGGATTCTCTTTATCCGTCAACGGAAAAGCCGCTGGTCAGGGATTCCAATTGGATCCCTTGCGTTTGAGTTATCGCCATGATTCTGAATTTCTAGGAAATTCTCCTGAAGCATACGAAAAATTATTTCTTGATGTCTTAAAAGGCGATGGCACAAATTTCTCACACTGGGAAGAAGCGGCACGTGCATGGGAGCTGATTGATGTGATCAGAAATGCATGGGATGCACAATCTGATCCTCTTCCAACCTATCCCGCACGCTCCATGGGACCCAAAGAAGCATTTGATTTACTTAACAAAGATGGACGAACTTGGCATTGGCAACCTGATCAATGGTATCGTGAACGTGGCTATTTTGACAAGTGAGCAAAGCAATTTTTTCTATTTTAAAACCTGTCAGTACTGACAGGTTTTTTTGATGCTTTTCCACAGAGTTTTACACAGTTTTCCACAAGATTGTGGAAAGGTACCTATTTTTTGTGGATAACTGTGAATAACTTTTCTCATAATCGCCTAAAATCAAGCTTAATCTTGTGTATTTCTTTTTTCCACTGCTTTTTAAATAAAAAAGAGGACGCTACATCCTCTTTATAATTTTGTTTTCCACACGGGCTTTCCATCCCTTGCAATCAATTTTTTCCACATGCGCCGCTCACGCCACCGATTGAATTGGGTATTCCACGCGTCAGAAGAAACCAAGGGTTTGACAAGAATCGATTTGACTCCAGCACGATGTGCAGCACGAATGTCCGTCATCAGCTGATCTCCGACCATCACAACTTCTTTTGGTTGTTCACCAAATTGTTTTAATGCTTTATTAATCCCAAAAGCAAATGGTTTCATCGCCCGAGAAATATAATCCACTCCGAACTTTTCCACAGCTCGAGCAACACGTGAAGCTTTATTATTTGAAACAACAATCACCTTAATGTGATTCTCGCGCATTTCTTTTAGCCAATCCAAAAGTTCTTTTGTCCCATCAGGATTATTCCACGCAATTAAGGTATTATCCAAATCAACCATGACCGCTTTGATTCCCATTTTTTTCAAACTCTTGCTATCAAGCTGATAGACCGCTTCAATCAACTCATCTGGTTTATAATTATCCAATTTCATAAGCCTTATTATACCAAAAATGACGTGTCATTGCATTAAAAAATTCTGTCAGTACTGACAGAATTCATTTTTATTTAAATTTATCAAAGAATCCTTTTTTTCCACTCGACATCTCAACACCGCTGGCTTTTGCAAAAGCTTGCAGCGCTTCTTTTTGTGAATTATTCAAATTCTTAGGTGTCGTAATGTTGATCACAACGTATTGATCCCCATTCCCTGAACCTCTAAGTTTTGGTGCACCTTTTCCTCTAAGTCGGAAGTTTGCACCCGTTTGAGTTCCTGCAGGAATTTTCAATTTAACATTTCCGTGAACCGTCGGAACTTCGATTTCATCGCCCAATGCTGCTTGAACAAATTCAAGTGGCATTTGATAATAAATCTCAGAACCGTCTCGCTCAAATTTATCTGAGGCAGCAACTTGGAAAATCACGTACAAATCACCATACCCTCCGCCATTTGTTCCTGCATCTCCTTGAGATTGTAAACGCATGCGTTGTCCAGATTCTACTCCAGCTGGGACAGTCACTTTCACTGTGTGAGCCACTTTTTCATGTCCAGTTCCATGACATGTTGGGCAAGGTTCTTTAATTTCTTTTCCTGTACCATGACAAACATCACAGACTTGAGTCGATTGCATCCGACCAATTGGCGTGTCGCGAACCACATTAATTTGGCCACGACCATTACATTTATGGCAGGTTTGTGCGTGTGTTCCAGCCTTTGCTCCAGAACCAGCACACGTATGACACAATTCTTCACGATTATATTTGATTTCTTTTTCCACACCAAAAATCGCTTCTTCAAATTTCAAATTGATCCGATATTGAAGGTCATCTCCTTGTCGTGGTGCATTAGGATTGACTTGAGCGCCGCCACCACCAAAGAAACTTGAGAAAATATCCTCAAAACCGCCAAAACCACTGCCCCCGCCACTAAAGCCAGAAAAGCCGCCACCATTACCACCGCCAAAACCAGCATTTGCACCTGCTGAGCCATATTGATCATAAGCTGCGCGTTTTTGATCGTCCGAAAGTGTTTCATAAGCTTCTTGAACATCTTTATATTTTTGTTCAGCACCCGCTTCTTTATTCAAATCCGGATGATACTTTTTTGACATTTTGCGATAAGCTTTTTTAATTTCATCTGAGTTGGCATTTTTATCCACACCCAAGCGTTCATAAAATTCTGTATTATCCATATCTAGTCCTTTATCATATTTTTTTCAATAGCCTTATTTTAACACTTTTTCTTAAAATTAGCAAAAAAATTAGCACTCTTTTTATTAGAGTGCTAATTTTCACACATGATGTCCGTTTTTATTGCCCTGGTTTGTAATACACATTATAATCCAACTCAAAAGCTTTCAAAACATCTTTAGGAGCAGATGAAAAAGCAATTTCTTTTGTCAGATCGCCTTGAACAATGATTCGATCCTCAGAGCCTCGCGTTTCACAAGTCACCAAAGTCACCATCTTTCGATTCGCTTGATCGTTAATCACCTCGATATGACTCCGATTGAGCACTCGAACACTGGTAATTTTATACTCATAGATATTTGCTTTATCCGTAATATAAATCATCATTCCATCTTTCACGTGCTGAAGCGGCGTGAATAAATTCCCTTGATTAATCCCCGCAAACCCACTTGACGTGTGACTGGCTAAGGCATAATTTCCCTGCCCCATCACTTGATCAGGCTTCATCGTCCCTGCGCCATACATAAGCGAGGTGTTATTGACGCCTTTAAAAATCGGCAGATTAATATTCACATCTGGAAGCGCAACACCGCCAATCACTGGAAGTGGCTGATCATTAAGCTGAGCCGCTAAAACAGACTGAAAACTCAACGCATTCACGGCATTAAAATCATAAGAAACTTTTTTCTTCTCATTTTTTTCAATTTCTGTCCGCGAAACTTTTGCAAGATGGTAACGACTTGAGTTTTGCGAAATGATAAAATCTCGGATAGGACTATTAAAAATGAGGGCGATACCAGCCAAAAACAAGAGAATAATCACAAGATTGAGTGGCCACCGCCGTTTTTTCTTTTTTTCCATTGTTTTTCTCCTCTCAAAATGAGTGAAATCAGAATCCTGATTTTGTTAATTTAGGATAATATGTTTTAAATTTCTTGACTTGCTTTAGCATTGATAAATATTGATAAATTCGACGCTTCAGACGATTATCATTTTTGTTTAATGTTGGATTGATCACTTTCTTTTGTCGATACAACGCATTGATTTCCTTTTTCAATGCTGGATCATCGATGTAGCGCAATAAAAGAAATTTTGGAATAATCGTATAAAGTGTCTTTTTTGACGTCACCATGCGTGTGAGAGGATGATGTTCGATAATATCAGAAACAAGATATTTCATTGGATTTGCTCCTGCACCAGTCACATAAAAATGATTCCGTCCAATCCTTGGGTTCACTTCAAAGAAATAAAACTCTCCCGTTTCTTCATCCCGTTTTACATCAAAATTGGCAAATCCAAAATAGTTAAACCCTTGCGCTTTCAATGCTGCAAAAAAGCGCTGAACCTGCTCAAACAAAATAGGATAAGATGTCGTAATCATCGCACAAGGAATCCCCAAAGCAGAAGGCTGATGTTCTTGAAGTAAAACATGGGCTGAGCTCAATAGCGTCACATCTCCCTTTGAATCCACGTAAGTCGTAATTGAAAAAAGTGCAGTTTCAGCGCCTTTCACGAACTTTTGAACAATAAACTTATCTTTAAATCCCGCATCATACAACGCATGCCACAAATCAAGCAATTCTTTTTCGTCAGTAATGACATAAACTTTTTTAAAGCCATGATTCAAGCGAAGCAAGTCATATTCTGAACTGTTCGCTGGTTTTGCAATCAAAGGATAAACAAAATCACTAGAAGGAAGAAATTGATTCACATTTTCTTTTGTCACTTCCGAAAAATGAACATAAAATGAACCAGGAACCTTCATTCCCACAGCAGTCGCTAATGTCTCAAAAGACTGTTTATCTGCCACTTTTGCAATTGCATCCAGCGCAGGTGTCGGAACAATATAATAAGCTTCCAATTTTTGACGATTTTCAGCCAACAACACAATCAAGTTGTCCGAATTCGCAAGTAAAAAGCGTTTTTGTAATGGTGCTTCTGATTTTAATTTTTCACCTAATTCAAGCAATGCCGTAATCGTTTTTTCATCCGTTGATGTATCCGCTTGATAAGGTGTGATAATTTGTGAATCAATCAAAACGGTTTGTGAAAATCGACTAAAGATGATTGGTTTAATGCCATATTCATCATTTAATTCACGTGCAAAGGCATAAGCACTTATGTCAGAACCCACGATTATCGCTTGGAATTCTTCTGTCATCGTTTTTTCCTCTCTTTAGATGCGTGTTTTGCGCATCATATAAAGCTTGTTTACGATAGGGTAGAGCAAGCGAGAGACTGGAATATCAAATTCGCCAACATACTCTTCGATCTTAGGATTGAAATTTTTCTTAAATTTCAATAGTCCATCTGTTTCAAGTAACGAATTTTCCAATCCTCCCATATTGACCGTCTCAGCACCCCGATCAAACATGTACTGGATAGATTCGAACCATGCCAAATAAGCCGTATAATATTTCTGATAATCTGTATCTGTGCCTGCATACAAATGCTCTGTGTGCGTCCCAAAATTCACTGTCAGTGCTGACGAGACTGCAACAATGTCCCCATTTGCTTGAACCAAATCTGTCAGTACTGACAGATCTTTTTTTGCTTTACTGCAGGCATTTTCAAGCTGCTTAATCTTCTTTTCATTCGTTGTTTCTTTGGTCTCAAAAGCCTTTTGTGCCTGATCAAACATCGTTTGTGCTTCAATCAGCAACGCTTTCAAATCCAAATAAACCATTGTAATATTCGCATCCGCCTGATAAGTATCTACTAATTTTTCAAAATAATCACGATTGCGCAAGCTAATCCCTTTACGATGCTCCGTTTTTTGAATCATTTCTGAAAAATCATCCAATAATTCATCACGTCCAAATTTGACAATCGTGTGTGAGTTTCTCGCTTTACGCAATGCTTGACGCGTTTTTTTATTGAATTTTTCCTCATCAAAATCAGCTTTATACACTACCGCATTAAAACGTGGCTGGATTGTATCGTGCATTTCTGCCGTCAATCCCATCCATTTCGCCCCCAAATTTTTTAATTTTTGAATCACTTTTTCATTTTCAGGTAAATTTTGTATCGCGGGATCAAATTTAATAAAAATAGCTTTTTGTGATTTCCCATATTTTTTTAATGCCTCAAAAATATAATCCAATAATGCTGTATTTTCATAATCCATCGCAATGCCGCGTGGAAGATAAAGCATTGTAAATCCTAAAGGCAACGGACGAATCAAAATTGAAACACTCGCCACCAATTGATCATCATCAAAAAAACCAATAATCTCAGAATTCCAATTGTCTTTAATCTCCTGCCATTTTGATGACTGCAGCAAATGCCCCAAAGGCTCTGATGCAATAAAACTATCATGAATTGCTGGCGCTAAGCCGATTTTAGTCGTGTACATGCTATTTATTATAGCAAAAAAGAGCATAAAATTAAAGCCTCCCGAACAAGGAGACTTTTAAATGAACTTGATTTACAAAATTATACGCCACCTGAAACAAATGTAGCAGGAGTGCTTGCTGTGACGTGGTAAGAATCCACACCTGAAGTTGATCCGCTATAGATTTGATAAGAACCATCAGGATAAACTGCAGTAACAACAGCAACGTGACCATAACGAGCAGCTGTTCTAAATCCACCACCGTTATTTGCAAATTGGATGTATGTGCCACCAGCATAAGAAACGATTGCACCAACGTGTTTGCTTGTGCCAGGTAATGAATAAGCCCAATCAGCACCATTTCCCAAAGATGCAGGAAGTTGTATTCCGTAATTATTGTTGAAGTAGTTCCAAACATACCACGTACAGTTATACAAGGCATAGTTGTTATATCCTCCACCTATTGGGGGGTTCACAGGATTCGACGGTTTGTTATTGTTTGAGTTTGATGAGTTCGAATTTGACGAATTTGAATTTGACGAATTTGAATTTGATGAATTTGAATTTGATGAATTCGAATTTGATGAATTCGAATTTGACGAGTTTGAGTTCGAATTTGAACTTGATGAATCAGAACTTGATGAACTCGAACTTGATGAATTTGACTCACTTTGCGTGGCTTGTTGTTGCGCAGCTTGTTGTTGTGCAACATAAGCAGCTTTTGCTTCTTCAGCTTTTTTAGCTGCTGCTTCTGCTGAAGCTTTTTGTGCAAGCAATGAATCTTTCTTGTCTTGAGCAGTAGTGATGGTCAATTGATAATTGATTGTCGCCACTTGAAGTTGTGCTTGTTGATCTGACAAATCTTTAGCTTGTGAAGCCAAAGTTGACGTCAAACGATCGTACTCACCCACATTTTTTTGCATTGCAACCAATTTTGCTTGCAATTCTTTTTCTTCTTGCTCTTGTTGTTGCAACATTTGTTGGTTTGCACCTGAAACTGTTGCCATTGCAACT
Organism: Lactococcus hircilactis; assembly: GCF_009601015.1. Classification (GTDB taxonomy): domain Bacteria; phylum Bacillota; class Bacilli; order Lactobacillales; family Streptococcaceae; genus Lactococcus; species Lactococcus hircilactis. The sequence continues at coordinate 26,939 of NZ_WITJ01000009.1, read as the reverse complement.
ACTTTTTGAATCGCATCTGTCAAAGATTTAGAATCCAAAACAGTGGTGATGTTGTTTGTAGCTGAGGTATTGACTTGAGCATCGCGCGCTTGCGCTTGCAATGCAATACTTCTTTGTTTAATGCTATCTCTCAGTTTAGCAGTTTGCGCATTCAATTGATCCGCAGCTTTCTGAGTTGCTGCAAGTTTCGCTTGGGCATCTGCTTGTTTTGCTTTCAAGTTCTCAACAGATGACTGAAGGCTAGACATTTGTGCTTGAGCTTGTGCTTTAGCGTCTTGCGCACTCGAAATAGTTTGATCTTGTTGAGCAATTTTCGCATCAGTATCACTAGAATCTGCGCTTACAGCTGAAACACTCGCTCCAGCGGATAAGACGATTGTCGATAATAATAATGCAGAGATAATCCTTTTTTTCATAACGATAATTTTTTCTTTCCTCCCTGTTAGGTTCGGTGATTGATTTAAGTATAACACTCCTTTTGAAATGATATGTTACAAAACAGATACAGTTTCATTTCAAATTATAACGAGGATGACTTTTCCTTAACTTATAAAATAACTCCAACGGATATTGCAAAATGATTGCAAGTACGACATTTAGGAGTAACGTCGGTGCCAATTGATGAACAACGAAGTCAAGAAAATTGAGCTTTGAAAACCCAAAAGCGCTCGTAATAATGGCGCTCGCTACCTCAAAAAGAGTGACAATAATAATCAATGTAAACAATCTCGTCCAACGATTAGTAAAAACGGCACTCTGTATATTATATACAAAAAGTGCAATGAGAGGAAGTAATAAGGTCGCAATCCCCAAAATTCCAACATAATAACTGTCGTAAACGACCCCCAAAAAGAGCGCTACAATCACGACGTAGCTATGGCGATGCTGTGTCACAGAATAAACCAAAAAAATCAAAAGTAAATGGCAAACTGGCGTTAACGTTCCTCCACTTAAATTTTGAAAAACAGTGGTCAATTGTCCATCAAGTAGCATCATTAAAAAAAGTAAAAGTGGAGTAAAAAATTGAAACGTAAATCGGCTCATCATTTTCCTCCAATCATTTGCTTCACAACAGAAACAAAACGAATATCATAAAGATTGCTTGCTGGTTTGATATAAATTTGACGCCCTAAACCATCTGTCGCATTTTTCTCACCCACGACTGTTCCAACGAGCAAATCACGCACGCTTCCCACACCGCCTCCAAGACCACTTGTAAAGACTTGACTACCATTTTCAAATTTTGTTGTGGTGGTCACTTGAGTGATAAGATAAGTATTTTGTGTACTGTCATAACTCGTTAAAATGCCGTATGAAGGAGAATCAGTCGCACCCAAACGAACAGGAATTTTATTTTCGATTCCTTTTGATGAGCTGAGCAGTGAGACCTTAGCAGTGGTTGGATTCACTTGACTGACTCGCCCAATAATCCCCCCATTCGCCATAACAAGCATATTATTTTGAAGCCCATCTTTTGAACCACGATCAATAATCAGCGTATCATTCCAAGACGCTGGATTTCTTGTAATCACATTTGCAGACGTCGTTTCATAATCCGTCAGTGTTTCTTGAAGCTTGAGCGCTGTTTTTAATTCTTTATTTTCAGACTTTGCCCCAGCCAATTTATTTTTTTCATCTGTCAAATCTGACAGTTGTTTTTTCAAATTTTCATTTTGCTTATATGTATCCATTAAATTTGAGATCACATTGGCTTGATCTTGAACAAAATGAATTGGTGCTGCGACCACTTTATCGACAAAACCCGTCCCATCATTGATGACTTGCGTCATCGCAGCAGGATTTTTATCCGATTTGAAATTTTTTGCTGAAATGACAATTGCTGATAGCGCGGCAATGATAATGATTAAGGCAATAATGATTAATTTACTCAGGTTGAATTTTTTCAATTTGGTATCCCTCTCGAACAGAGCCAATTGCTCCCACTAGTACTTTATTTTATCAAATTTCGAGAGTTTTTGATAGAATAGTGATAAATAATTTTATTGTAAGCGTTTATTATTGCAAACATCACCTATTTCACTCACTCCTTGAGTGAAATGAAGGGTTAGATTTGGAGAAAAAGATGACTGAAATTCCTTATTTTGGCGAAAAAATTACCGATGTTGACTATGTCGATCGCTATGGTGTGTATGGGATTGTTTCACGCTTGGATCACCGTGAAATTTGCCTGATTCAAGCACCAAACGGAGCTTATTTCTTACCTGGTGGCGGAATCGAGGCTGGTGAAAATCAAGAAATGGCACTCAAACGTGAATTGATTGAAGAACTTGGTGTTCATGCTGAGGTTGGACAATATTTTGGACAAGCTGATGAATATTTTTACAGTTCACATCGCGATACTTATTATCATAATCCTGCCTACATCTACGAGACAAAAGCCGTTCGATTTGATCAAGCACCACTCGAGGATTTTAATACGATCTTCTGGTTTGATGTGGACACCGCCATCTCAAAACTCAAACGTGGCAGTCACAAATGGGGCGTTGAGCAGTGGAAAAAACACCTCTAAAAAAGAGTGTCCTTTGGATTCACTCTTTTTAATTCTCTTATCTTTTATTTCTCAATGATCCGAATCCCATCATGTCCTGCAACAATCACTTTTTTGACCATTTGATTAAACAAACCATGCTCAACTACTCCCACCATCAAATCCAACTCTGCTGCTAATTTTTCAGGTGATTGAATCTCTTTAATATGCAAATCAATAAGATAATGATTCATGTCTGTCAGCAATTTTTCTTTACTGTCAGTACTGACAAAACGCCAAGTAGGTGCATATCCTGCTTTTTCAAACTGACGAAAGACGTGTTGTGAGCCATACGGAATCACTTCAACAGGAACTTTAAACGTCCCCAAATGATCTGACAATTTGCGCTCATCAACAATCCAAATGTAGTCTTTTGAATATGTTGCAACAATTTTTTCCATCAAAAGCGCAGCACCGCCACCTTTGATGCCGTTAAGTTCTGCATCAATCTCATCGGCTCCATCAACCGTTAAATCAACCTCATCAACTTCATCAATCGATTTTAACGGAATTCCCAAACGCCGCGCTTGTTTACTGGTTTCATTTGAAGTGGTCACCCCAATAATATCGAGTCCTTCCTCAGCCACGCGCCGTCCCAATTCTTCCACAAAAAACGCTGCCGTTGACCCCGTTCCAAGCCCAACAATCATTCCTGATGTGACAAATTCTGCAGCTTTAATCCCTACCTGTTTTTTTAGAGTTTCCATATCTTCTCCTGTATTTGCTATACAAATAATAATACCATATCGTAAGACATCAGTACAACTGACATAAAAAGGGAAAATCAAGAAGAAATTTTAATTCAACTTTTCAAACACTTTTTATTTGTTCAAACTCAATTATAGCAAATTATATGAGCAATGGATCGTTTTTTTTTATTTTAATTCTTTTTTGATTGTCCGTAAAAAGACAAAATAAATAACCCTGTTGCCAATATGATGTGCCCCCCAAAAGTTTAGAGTAAACACTTTAACTTTTGGAGGCATATCAGAACTGAAAACGATTATTATATTTCTTATTTTTCAATTTTTTCTTTTCTATAAAAATAGAAAGAAATCAAAAACGGAATGAGAGAAGGTAACATTAAATAAAATGTTCCACTATGAAGTAATTCTTGCAGCAAATGGCTTACTGGATTAGTATAAGCATAGGCATAATTTGAAATCAAAGGTCTCCCCTCAATGCCAATGACAAAGCCTATAAAAGCCATGAGTAAACCTAAAGTAAAAAATATTTTTGCTGAATCGTTTGATGCTTTTTTCATTAGAAAATCCTCCTGCCTTTTTATGGATAAACAACTTTTAAGGGCATCTCGAAAAACTCAAAAATAACAGTTTTTCGAGATGCCCTTAAATACTTATTGCTTACTGAATAATTGGTTTCATAACTTTTAGAAGAGAACACCCCACCAGAGATAACTTCATATAAAGTTTTAGTAACATAAACATCTGCATACATTCCTAAGTAGCTTTTCGAGACCCTTTTTTGTTTTCGTTTCACTCCACATCAAAGCAATATTATTTTTATCTTACCTTTACCTTTAGCCATAGGATTAAACAGAAATTGAGTTCTGGACACTCCGACCTGTTGCTCACCAAATAAAACAAAGAATTTTATAAAAAGAAAGAAAGAAAAATAATAGTGATAAAACAACTGTTAAAGACATTTTTGTTATTTTTTTATCTGTATTTTTGCCCTCCATGGATTACTTATCTTTTATAATTTCATTTTACCACGCAAAAATAACCGCTTTCAGAACTGTCAAAATGTTTTATTTTCTATTTTCCTTTATTTTCACGGTTTTTACCAATGCTAGCCCCCATAACAACAGCGCAAACCCACCAAGCAAAGCAAGCGGCCAGAAAGAAATCGGGTGTGTCAGATGAGCCAAGAAATCGTCCAGATATTTATGTAAAAAACTCACAAGTAAGGTCAACGACAACGCAAAGCTCCATCTCCTGAAAAATTTCACAGACAAAACAAACAGCAAAATCAAAAAGATAAGCAAGAAAAGCCAGAGGACAAAGGGAGCAATATCACCATTTCGCAGTGCAACCCAATCAAGAAAAGAAATAATTTTAAACTTCTCTTTCACAGTTAAAATCGCTAAGATAAGCAGATAAATCGCCGAAACAACTGCTGGCAAGCGCCATCTGATCACTGCATTTTCATCCAACTCAACTTTCCCCTGAAAGCATACAATCCAAGCTGTAATTGCCAAAAATCCTGACAGAAAACCAAGCAAAACACCCCAACCATACTCAGATTTTCCACCAAAAGTCATTAACAAATCAATCCCACCAATCTCTAACGATGTTTTAAGAACAAAAAGTGAAAGCAACGCACAAAAAGCAGGCACAACCAGTTTTCGAAAGAAAACAAGAGAAATCAAGCAAAACAACAGCCCCAGCGCAAAAATAATCGCACCGTTGGGATACTTCGCCATCATCTGCCAACCATTAAAAAAGTTCGTTTGTAGCTCCCAAGTATTCTCGTGATTGGGTAGAAACAGGCTGAACAGATAAAGCAAGGAAAGAAATATAGCAATGATGTATTTTATAGTTTTTTTCATTTTTATCTCCTAAAAAAGTGATGATAAAGCAAGCGTTCCAATAAAGATTTTTCCTGTTCATAACATTTCTCAAAAATTTCTAATCATATTTCTCTGACAAAGGTAGGGATAAAAATTTTGAAGTCTTTTTATCCCCACTCGCAATGTACTTTATCTTTCATGCTTCTAGTATAACACGCAAAAATAACCGTTTTCAGAACTGAAAATAATTATTTTATTTTTTTCTGTTTATTTATTTCCTATCTTTTACCCGCTGTCCCACAAGCTCAAATTCCGTCAACACAGCATAAACAATCAAAACGATACTCATTGCATAGAAAGTAATCGCAAGCACAGGAGCGATAGTGTCCGTTTAAATCTTCTTATCTTCTTTCATTTAATTTATAAAAATAAACAAGCCATATCACAAGACAAATATTCCCTAAAAGAGCTAAAGCATAAAAACTTACATTTCCATAATGAGACAATAGTGTCATAATGTATCGGAAGTTGAACGTCCCAAAAAGTGCAACAACCATCGGAAATGTCCAATACTTAGAAAATAAATTCGCTAAAACCAGCAATACAACTAAGATGATTAGCAATAGTCGCCAAGTTAATACAGGCGTTATATCTCCTGCCGCAAATGATGACTTATCCAAAAAGGTCAAAAAATCGAGACGACTTGTCGCTATCAGAAACATAAAATAAATAGCACTCACAAGTATCGGCACTCTCATGCTCCCTGATTTAACCACTCGTGTCGGCACTCGCTTTTCTGGTATGACATGGCAAATCCAAGCAATAATACCAAAAATCCCCAATATAAAATTCAAGTAGAAAATAGGTGTTATTCCTTGATTTTCTCCGCCAAAACGCGTGACTAAAAACAAACCTCCCGCATCAGCTGAAAATTTCAAGATATATGAAGAAAGTAACAAACACAAAAGAGAAAGGCTAAACTTTCTAAACAGGAAAAAAGATAACACCGTAACTAGTAACACAAAAACAACAATACTACTCGTCTCCCTGAAATGTAGCCAAATTTCCCAACCATTCAACCATTTATTTTGTGCCAACCAATAAACTTTTCTATTTTTAAGAAATAAAGTAAAAATATAGAGTAGTGTCAGTGGCACTGGCAAAAACAATTTTATTTTTTTCATAATAAATCTTCTTTCAATAATCTTTTTATCCATTAAGATCACTTACATAATCTGACCCTCCAAAAGCTATCGCTTGCATCCAAACCGTCCAATTCGTTTTTCCTCGATGAAGTTTGACATAATAATTTGATTCCATACTCGTTGCCCCCGAAAAATCAATTGACGGCATATCTACATTATGACTCCAACTTTTATTCGCTCCTGGATAATAAGTATTTTGATGTACTATTAAATTTCTACTTTCTTCTCCAACATTGGCATAAGTGCTAGATAAAACTGAAATGGTGGGATCTTGGTTGCTGTAACCTCCCGTTATTTTAGTTGCTTTAGCTGTTCCTGTTGTCCCATTTGTCGTTTCAGTCCAGTAGAGTGTTAATGAAGCCTTTACTGCAAGACTATTATCTTTCTTTATTGTACGCGCTTTTGTTATTTCTTTTGTCGTTGTCGCAGCGTATGCTTTAGTAGTAAATATACTCCCCAGAAATTCTGCACTAGAATTTAATAAATTTCCTATACTAGCACTATCGGAACGCTTTCCGATCTGATTTAAGTTGACAGTATAGCTCGTCATTCCCTCTGTCGTACCTCCCTTATCCGAAGTAATCTGACTATCCACAGTTACTGGTGCGGTTAAATCTGGTCCCGAACTACTATCAACGCTTACCGCATCATTGACTTGATATTCTACTTGATTATCCGTATCTTTGATGACTTTATCTGCATCATCAGGAACTGAAAGTGTTCTATCTCCGCTTTGACTTGTATCAATCACTGGTGCTACATCTTGGGTTGTAGGGACTGTATCATCCGCAAAAACGTGAGCGGAAGTTGCAAATGCGCTTGCAACAAAAAGTGCTGATAAAGAAAGCATTCCAATAAAGACTTTTTTCGTGTTCACAACATTTTCTCCAAAATTTCTAATCAGATTTTTCCTGATAAGGGGATGAATAAAATTTGAAGCTTTTTATTCATACTAGCAATGTTGTGACGATAGAATTCTTGCAAGTTTTCTATGTGTTTCATCTTTTATAATTTCATTTTACCACGCAAAAATAACCGTTTTCAGAACTGAAAATGGTTATTTTATTTTTTTATTTTTCTTTTTAAAAACTTTCGTTTCTTGTCTATAAATTCCTTGATAGTAACTCGCTAAAACACCATTTCCCAAAGTTGTATAAACGGCGATTGCATCTTCCATTTCTTGTTTCCCAGAAGCTTGTTCCCCATAGTTATAATCCCAAATGCCTTTGACAAAAAGATACATACAGCGAGGAAAAACGTCCTTTATGTTTAAACGCATGTTCACATTTTCAAGAAGTTCTTGTGAAATTTCTCTATTGCCATGATGGATTTCTCCCACTGCAGCACGACAAATAATTTGAAAAATTTTTTCGCGATACTTGGAGACACTCATATAATGCACATTATTTTTTAAAAAATCTTTCAAGATAGAAGCACGCATCACACTTGAGAGTTGCTCAATCACAAAAGAAAGAATGGACAGTTCAAAAAAGCTCCACTCTGTAATGGCAAAAAGATGGTCTCTAATCTCTGCTTTTTCAAGTGGCGTCAACTCTTTCAAAAGATTTTTTGTTGCTAATGAAATCAAGCGTTGATTGTATTTTGTGCTTTCTTCATAGATTTCTCTTAATTTTTCATGATTTTTTTGATAATTTGCTTCTTCGATTTGGTTACAAATCTCAATAAAATAATCTGACTCAAAACCATTAGTAAAGTACTCAAACTCTCCTACTTCTATCTTCATCAATTCTAAGCTAGCATCAAGTTGATGATAGCGTAAGATCTGCTCGCCATTTTCAAAGCGTGAAAGCGTTGATACACTAAGTCCTACCGCTTTGAAATCAGTTAATAAAAAGTGGCGCTGTTCTCTCAACCTTGCAAAGGTTTCACCATATTCTTTTGAAAATTTTTCTTTCATTATTGCCCTTCAAATGTAATCAGTAATCTAAAAATGATTATACCAAAAATAATTTGAATTAGGAAAGATCTTGAGGTTAAAGAAAAAATCGTCCAAAAATGCGATTTATTTCAGACGATATTTTAAGGCTTCTACAAATTCGTATGCTGCAGGGCAATAAACGGTATTTTGAATCGTTAAGTGATTAATTTGATAGATTTTTTTTCGATCTGTGTGTGGAAATTCGCGACAGGCTTTCGGGCGAACTTCGTAAATCGAACAGTAATTATCCGCTCCCAAAAAAGGACACGGCATCGTTTGGAGGACTTTATCTCCATCCTCATCGACACGAAGATAAGTGGCTTCAAATGCTGCGGGTTTCATTCGTAAAAACTTTGAAATACGCTCAATATCTGCTTCTTTTAAGTCTGGTCCGAGCGTCTTACAGCAATTTGCACACGTCAGACAATCAATGCGTGAAAAGACAGAGTCGTGAATTTCTAATGCCATTTTATCCAGATTTTTGGGCGGTTTTTTCTTTAATTTTGCTAGGACTTGTCGATGCTCTTTTTGATGCTGGAGCGCAAGCGAGCGATAATGCGCAATATCTATTTCATTTACTTTGTGTTTCATACGGTTTCTATTTTATCAAAAAAGTCGCACCGTCGCGACTTTTGACGTTCATTAATGTGACCCCATAACAAGTGTTTCATGCACCACTTTTTTTTCAGTCATTCTTTTTTTTGCGGTTGCCATCATGAGGCGGATGCGGTTGAGCTGATTGACCGCTGAAACGCCTGGATCGTAATCGATGGGGGCGATATTGGCTCCTGGATACTGACGACGCAACTCTTTCATCATTCCCTTACCAACGATGTGATTGGGCAGGCAGCCAAAAGGTTGGAGGCAGACAATGTTTTTGACGTCTTTTTGGAGAAGCTCGATCATCTCACCCGTAAGAAACCATCCTTCACCCGTGTGATTCCCCACAGAGATAATATCTTCTGTATTTGAAGCAATGTCATAAATGCTTTCAATCCCATCAAATCGTTCAGACTTTGTCAGGGCTGTATTCATCGGCTTTTCAAGCATGTTAATGATGCCAAGCAACGTTTTTGCCATCAGTTTATTTTTCTTGGCAAATCCGATTTCGTCAGTCCGCCAAATCTGATTGTAAAGAGAATAATTCATAAATCCAATCAGATCAAGTACTACAGCTTCGCCTCCTTCTTCTTCAATGATATTTACTATGTCATTATTCGCCGTTTTACTATACTTGACAAGGATTTCACCAACAACACCAACGCGCGGTTTTTTGATATTGAGAAGTTCAATGGTATCAAATTCGCGAATGATTTGTTTCATATTTTTATTAAATTCAAAAATACTGGCTGATTTTACATTGTGCTGTGCTGCTTTGAGCCATTTTTCATGAAGCGCATCGACAGTGCCTTTTGTGGATTCGTACGGGCGTGTGCGGTAAACGACACGCTCAAAGAGATCCCCATAAAGTACAGCAATCATGAATCGTGTAAGTAATGAGACGGTAAATTTGAATCCTTTTTCAGTGCCTTGATTTCCCATTGATAGGCTGACTACAGGAACTTGAGGGAATCCTGCGTCAATCAATGCTTTTCTAAGAAGTGGAATATAGTTTGTAGCACGACATCCTCCACCTGTCTGTGTCATCATGACAGAAGTGTGATTGACATCATATTGACCTGATTGAAGCGCTTCAATGAGCTGACCAATCGTGATGATTGCTGGATAACAGCTGTCATTATTGACAAATTTGAGTCCGTTATTGACAGAAGTTTTTGTCTCTGGAAGACAGACAACATTATATCCTGAAGCTTCAAATGCTGTATCAAGCAGTCCTGCTTGGTGAATTGGGCTGAGCATTGGCATTAATAAGGTATGTTTTTTTGCCATTTCTGGAGTAAATACTGGCGATTTTGGTTGGACAATTTCTGTCAGTACTGACGGCTCGATGTGGTGCTTTGTGCGTTCGTTTACAGCTGCTTTTAGACTTCTAAGACGAATGCGGACAGCACCCATATTGCTTCCTTCGTCAATTTTGAGAACCGTGTAAAGCTTATTATGTCCACGCATGATTTCTTCGACTTGATCTGTCGTGACAGCATCAAGTCCACAGCCAAAGCTATTAAGCTGAACGAGTTCGAGGTTTTTATTTTTGCAGACGAATTGCGCAGCTGCATAAAGACGACTGTGATAAACCCATTGATTGACCACACGAAGTCCTGCCACATCTTCAAGATGTGAAATCGCATCTTCTGGAATGACGTGAAATCCTTCTTGAGTGATAATGTCAGCAATGCCGTGATTGATTTCTGGATCAAGGTGATATGGACGTCCTGCCAGCACAATCGCCTTTTCTTTATTCAAATTTACTTTAACAAGTAACGCTTCTGCTTTTTGACGGAGATCTTTTTTGAAATTTTCGAGTGCTTCAAACCCGTGAGTGACTGCGTTTTTGACCTCATCTTCTGTGAGAGAAAATCCAGCTTTCGTCAGTGCTGACAACACATTGTTAGAGACGCCTAAAGGATCTGCAAGATTGATGAACGGGTGAATGTAACCCACTTTTCCGTCACGAATCTCATCAATGTTATTTTTAATCACTTCGGGATAAGATTGCACAATCGGACAATTATAATGATTTTGAGCAGATTTTTGCTCTTCTTGCTCAAAAAGAACAGAAGGATAAAAAATCGTTGGAACACCCGAATGAATCAAACTCATGACATGTCCGTGTGTCATTTTTGCAGGATAGCAAACGGTGTCTGACGGAATCGTCTCAATGCCTTGCTCATAAAGTTCTTTATCTGATTTTGGAGAGAGGACGACGCGAAAACCAAGCTCTGTCAGCATTGTGTGCCAAAGCGGATAATTTTCGTACATATTAAGAACACGCGGAATACCAATTTCACCCAAAGTGGCTTTTTTCTTACTCAAACTGTGATATTTGAAAAGTTTTTTATATTTATAATCAACAAGATTTACTTTCTTCTCTTTTTTGTCAATTTTGATTTGTGTGGCTTTTTCAGCCCCCCGTTCACATCGATTTCCAGTCACAAATTTTGACCCATCATTAAAGACCGTGAGTGTCATTTTACACATGTTTTCACATAGCCCACACGTCATGAATTCTTTATGTGTTTTAAAATCTGTCAGCTCTGACAGCGTCAAAAGATCCGATTTTTTTCCGACTTCTTCTTTATCTAAGGCAATCAAAGCACAACCATAAGCACCCATCAGGCCAGCAATAGAGGGACGTACAACTTCGCGTTCTGAAATCTTTTCAAAAGCACGCAACACTGCTTCATTATAAAATGTCCCACCTTGTACGACAATTTTTTTCCCTAATTCTTCAGGACGTTTGACTTTGATGACTTTGTACAGTGCATTTTTGATGACAGAATAACTAAGACCAGCAGAAATATCCCCTACAGTTGCGCCTTCTTTTTGGACTTGTTTCACTTTTGAATTCATAAAAACCGTGCATCGTGACCCTAAATTCACTGGATGTGCTGCAAGCAATGCTTTTTGAGCAAAATCCCGTACATCGTGTTTCAAAGAATTCGCAAAAGTCTCAATAAATGAACCGCAACCAGAAGAGCAAGCTTCGTTGAGCTGAATAGAAGACAGCGCCCCATCGCGAATGCGCATGGCTTTCATGTCCTGTCCACCAATATCAAGAATAAAATCAACGCCAGGATTGAAATAATCTGCTGCTTTATAGTGCGCCATTGTTTCAACTTCACCATAATCGACGTGTAACCCTGCTTTGATCAAATGCTCACCATATCCTGTCACTGTTGACTTTGCAATATAAACATCATCAGGTAACTTCTTGTAAACATCTTTTAAAACTGCGATGACAGACTCTAATGGTTCACCATTATTTGAGCCATAACTGTCGTATAAAATATTTCCTTCTTCATCAATCAAAACCACTTTTGTTGTTGTTGATCCTGCGTCTATGCCAAGAAAAGCTGCGCCATGATGTTCACTCAGATTTTTATAGTTGGCGGTTGCTTTTGCATGACGTGCGCGAAATTCATCCAGCTCTGTTTGATTTCCAAATAGTGGATCCATTGTATCTTGTGGAATTAGATTATCGCTCTTATCATTTTCAAGATGAGAAATCAGTGCTGTAACAGATTGATCCGTGGTGTCTTCTGACAGCGCTGCACCCATTGCCACAAAAAGTTGTGGATGTTCTGGGAAAATTACATTTTCAGGAGCTAAATCAAGTGTCTCAATGAAACGTTTGCGAAGTTCACTCATAAAATAAAGTGGACCACCTAAAAATGCAACATTTCCTTTGATTTTCCGTCCAGATGCCAATCCTGCAATCGTTTGATTGACAACTGCTTGAAAAATGGATGCGGCGATGTCTTCTCTTCGCACACCTTCATTAAGTAGTGGTTGCACATCTGTTTTGGCAAATACACCACACCGTGACGCAATCGGATAGATTTTTTCATAGTTTTTTGCAAGAACGTTGACTCCATTAGCATCCACTTTTAAAAGCGCCGCCATCTGATCAATGAACGCACCTGTTCCACCTGCACACGTCCCGTTCATCCGTAGTTCTTGACTGCCATTGTCAAAAAATGTCATTTTCGCATCTTCCCCACCCAATTCGATCATCACATTTGTTTGAGGAATGAATTTTTCAATCGTGATGGAACTTGCAATGACTTCTTGAATGAATGGCACCTTGATCACTTCAGCAAGCCCCATTCCGCCAGATCCTGTAATGGCAAGCGTTAAATCTAAATCGCCTTGTTCAGAAATTAAATCATTAAGCACTTGAATCGTTGCCGCTTTTACATCAGAAAAATGACGTTCGTAACGTGAAAAAATGAGATGAAATTGTTCATCAAAAACAACGAGTTTTACAGTCGTTGACCCAACGTCAATTCCTGCTTTATATTTTTTTATCATGAGAGTCTCCTAGTTATGTGAGAAATGCTTCATTATCTGTGATTTTCAGCTCTATTTTAACAGGCTGTTGTTTATCTTATCTAGTGTTTATTTTATCACGCTGAAAATATTTTACAACCAGCAAATCATTGCTCCTTGTACGGTTAGACAACAATAATAAACGCCATGTCGTTTTTGGAAAATTTGTTTGACATTTATGGAAAAGAGTTTTGACAGTCCTAAGCCCTGAATTTTCGAAAAGAAAAGACTATAATAAAAGCAACAAATCGACAATAAATGTTGCATATATTACACAAAAGAGAGAAAAAATGGTCAAAGCAGAAGATTTAAGAGTGAAAAGAACGAGAAAACTCATCACACAAGCTTTTTTTGGTTTGCTCAGAACTAAAAAATTTGAAAAAATTTCAATCCAGGAAATCGCAGATCATGCAATGATTAATCGTGCTACTTTTTATGCTCACTATTCCGACAAGCAAGACTTGTATGATAGCTTAATTGAGGACTTTTTGATTGATTTTACAGAAATGCTTGATGAAAATAGTCCAATCAAAGGCAATAATGTTCATGTGGTCGAGATTGAGGAAATTTTGACACGGTTTTATGATTTTGTAAGAAAGTATCCTGAAGTTGCGCAAATTGTCACAGATAAAGCACAAGATCCCGCAATTATTCACCGCTTTTTAGATATTTTGAACGCACGCTACGCTGAACTGTTTGAAAAATTAGAAGTTCGTGAGCAGGATGTGATAATTCCGATTGATTTTGTAATCAACTACATCGTCTCTATTTTGGTAGGAACGCTAAAGTGGTGGGTGATGGATTCTAAAAAAATGCGAGCAGCTGATTTTGCACATTTGATCATCAAGCTCATCTCTAACGGACATTTGACTGTTCTTGGCGTCAATATTAATCGTGAAAAATAAAAAAATTCTGTCAGTACTGACAGAAAATTTTAATCTTTAAAAGCGTGCACTTGACACCTTTTTTTTACGATTCTGGCGTTCTGTCAGTACTGACAGAAAATATAAGATCATTTTTTCAAGCGTTCAATCTCATCAGCGCTCAAAACACGATATTTTCCCACTTCAAGCTGATCATCAAGGCTCAAATTGCCCATGCGCGTGCGCTTTAAATAAAGCACATACATTCCTACCGCTTCAAACATCCGTTTCACTTGATGAAATTTTCCTTCATGAATGATGATTCTTATCTCGCTCATCCATCCACTTTGTGTCTGTGCTGGATAAGTTTTCTCAACAAACAATTCCCCAGGTTTTACTTTTTCACCATTTTTCAATGTCAATCCCTGCGCAAATTGTGCAATGATATCCTTTGTCACCTCCCCATCAATGTGTGCAAAATATTCCTTTTCAACGTGCTTTTTGGGTTGGGTCAGGTCATGTCCTAAAGCACCATCATTCGTCAAAATCAATAAACCTTCTGTGTTTTTATCAAGACGACCAACAGGAAAAATATCAGCTCTCAAATCCTCTTTATTTAACAACTCAACCACTGTTTTAAAAACATTATCTTTCGTTGCAGAAACCACCCCTTGAGGTTTATTCAATAAATAATAATAATAAGCTTGATACGTCACTGTTTTCCCATCACACATCACAGTTGTCGCATTTTTATCCACCTGAAATCGCCCATCTTTGACACATTCACCACCCACACTCACGCGCCCTTTTTTTAATATTATTTTTACTTCACTTCGCGTCCCTAGCCCAACTTGTGCTAAATATTTATCTAATCTCATGGTTTTATTTTATCATAAAACTGCGCCAGATCGCCATCGAAGTTTATAACGAGCATTGAAAATCAAAAGAATAAATGGTACAATTTGTTTCATTAGTGCGCACAGTAGATCCAAATCAAATTGACATTCTTAAGGAGTAAAAGACCGTTATGAACAAATACATTATTAGTTGTTGTTCCACAGCAGACTTAACAAAACAGCATTTTGATGCGCGTGAGATTCATTACATTTGCTTTCATTATGAACTTGATGGAAAACAATATGCCGATGATTTAGGGCAGTCCCTTTCTTTTACTGATTTTTATAACGCAATGGAAAACGGAGCTGAAACGAAAACCTCACAAGTCAACGCAGATGAATTTGAAGCCTACTTCGAGCCTTTTTTGAAGGACGGTTATGACATTTTACATGTCAGTCTTTCTTCTGGGATTTCTGGCGTAATCAATTCAGCCAATATCGCAAAAGCAACGCTTCAAGAAAAATATCCTGAGCGAAAAATTTTGATTGTTGACTCTCTTGCAGCATCGTCTGGATATGGATTATTGCTGGATAAAGCAGCCGATTTAAGAGATGCTGGATTGAATATTACTGAAGTTTATGATTGGCTTGAGCAAAATAAATTAACCCTTCACCATTGGTTTTTTTCAACAGATTTGACGTTTTACATCAAAGGAGGACGTGTCTCTAAAACTTCGGGTGCGATTGGAAATATTTTACACATCTGCCCTCTCCTTGACATGAATAGCGAAGGAAAACTCATTCCCCGTTACAAAATCAGAGGAAAACGTAAGGTCATTCAGCAAATCGTAAAACAAATGCAACGCTACGCCCAAAATAACAGCGCCTACACTGACAAATGCTACATTTCCCATTCTGCTTGCCTTGAGGATGCCAAAGCAGTAGCATCACTTGTAACCTCTACTTTTCCTCAACTTAACGGAAAAGTGGAAATCAATGATGTCGGAACAACCATTGGTAGCCACACAGGACCAGGCACCGTTGCACTCTTTTTTTGGGGCAGTAAACGCGAAAAATAAAAAACTCGCGTGATTCAAACCGTTACAAAATTCATTTTAAAACTACACAAAAAGGACTTGTTCTAAATCCAAAACAAGCTCTTTTTCTTTACTCAAAACAAGCCGATGAAATCGGTGAATTTTTACTGATATTTCCGAACAAAAGCGAGTGTTTCATCATAACAGCGTTGAGCTGATTTTTTAGCATAATCAAATTGATATTCATGAGTAATGGTTTGCTTTGACGTCTTAAAAAACAGTTGAGATACTGGAACACCGAGTGTTTTAAGTTGATTAGAAAACGCAATACCCTGATCTTGAAATGAATACGCATTACCATCTGTGATATACGTCGGAGGAAATGTGTTTGTCAGATGCTGTACTAAACTTGCCTCTTGCAATTTAGGATCACTTTCCCATTTTTTCGTCCCTAGTTCTGACCACGCTACTGTCTTAACGAAGTATTGCATGGCTTTATTTTCTGATTTTGTGTGAGCAACCTGTTGCAAATCTACTGGACCACAGTAAGATAGCGTTGCTTTAATCTCACCTTTAGTTAAGAGATGTGGGATAGAAATGGCTTTGCCATAAGAGAGATTGGTTTGTGTGAGTGCATATTGCAAGGCAATTTGAGCGCCCGCACTATCTCCTCCAAACATCAGTTTAGACAGATTCAATCTTGAGTCGGATTGACTTTTCAGCGTTTTGATTAACTCTCCAACTTGGATCAACTGATTTGGATATTGAGATTCTGGTGCTCTTTTATAGTTCATCGCAATGACAGCCATTTGTGCATCAAAGGCAAGCTTGGTTGCAAACTCTTTAACACCTGATTTGTCTCCCCCAACAAATCCTCCTCCATGTACCCATATCAGCACATCTACTGGATGATTCACTCCTTTTGGAAGGTATAAATCGTATGTATTTGAACCAAATTTTGAGTTGTAGTTGTGATTTTTAGTCAGTGCTACTTTTGATTTTACCTTCTCAAATCCTGATTCATCCGTTATTTTCACTTCCGAACTAAAGAGATGTCTAATGATCATTGCCCCTGGTTTAGGTGAAAAGTGAAAGGCAAGCATGACAAAAATTACCAGACAAACCAACACCCCTCCCACAATTAAAATAAATTTTATAAGTATTTTTTTCATCACTTTAGTATACCATAAGCACCCAACAGACCCCAACAGACCCCAACAAATGCGGTTTTATGCGATTCTTTAAAAAATAGACCCCACCAGACCCCAATAGACCCCAACGAAAACGTAGTAAAACGCGTTAACAAATTTTTGTCAGGCAAGGTGCTGTATATCCATGATATACGGCTTTTTATTTTGCTGAAAAAAAGTTTTAAAAAATAAAAAATACCCCCCCGTCATCGCTTTTAGGAGAACCGTATACTAATAGTGGCTCCCTGAACAAAAAAGTGATTTTTTAAAATTTTTGCATAGGGGGGTCAAAATCTTAAAACATTGATTTAATCACGTTTATAGGCAAAAAAAGGGAAAAATACTTCCCTTTCTTGCCTTTTTTTACGTCGTTTTAGCACTAATGATCATTGGTAGCGTGTCTCACAAATAAATTTAGCTGGTTTTCCTCCTTTTTACTGTATAACTTTTAGGGGTCAATTATCCTTGTGAACGTTGCAGTTGAGCGATTTCGTTTCAGAAAAAAAGTTTTGAAAAATCACTTTTTTGCTCAGGGAGCCACTATTGGTATACGGTATTCCTAAATAAGTAGGTGGGGGGGATCTAAAAATTATAGAGAAAAAGTGGTATAATAGAGCTAGGTAAATTATTACTACTTTTCTTTATATTTGTCCGTGAAAATTCACGGGCTTTTTTATTTTATCGAAAGTTCATTACCTTTTTTTATAATCTTTTTCACTTGCTTAATTGTTGGGTTCGTGTGGTGTCTAACGGTACTTTCATTTATAAGATAACGGCTTGCAATCTCTGCCAGCGTCAAGCGTTCCATGTATCTAAGTCTTATTAACTCTAGGTCATCATCACTCAATGAATCAAACAGCTCTGTCATTGCGTTGAATATAAAGCGTTGTGGTGTTAGTTGGTCTGTGTTGTCTATCCTATCAGTCCATGACTTCATTGTACCTGTGAGGTATAATCTGATATTAAACTCTAGTTCATTCATAATATAATCCTCCAAACAAAAAAGCACCCCCATAATTAGAGATACTTTCCTGAACTTATTATACCATGCGCATCTCTGCGACTTTTGATAGTTCTATTATATCATTTGTTAATCTTCTTTGCTACTTCTCTATCAGAGAATCTTTGATATAATAATTGTACAGGCAGTTTAAATTCTTAATTCTTAGTTCTTAATAGTTGGAAAAGTTCCCCGTTGTTAACGAGGGGCTTTTTTATTAGCTATTGTATTTCTAAGAAAATAACAAGTTTTAACAAGTCGGATATCTAATATTTTTCATCACTTTGATCTATCCTATAAATTCCTAGCGAAGTAGGAAAAGTACGGTGACACGGTATCAAAGCCCTACAAATTGCTTAACCATGCGGTTTAAGTTGTTACAGCTATCGGTAACGTGTTACCGAACTACGGTATCATTTTAACTTTTTCTGACATTAACAATAAATACCTAGCCAATAAAGACTAGGTTTTTTTATTATAATCTAATCACTCAATCCGTCAAGATAAGCTCTTACTTTTTCTTTATACTTTCGTGTACGCTCGTCTTCAAATTGTTTGATAGAACGAGTGACATTGATAGAAGTATCATCATAAGCAGGTTTACTTACGACACTTATTTCTCCTAATGTTTGAAGTTGGTTGATTGTTCGGATAGGTTTACTTGCTCCTTGCTGCCATGAATCTCCACCGTCTGCCACGACAAAGCCGAAACTCATACCTTTAAGGTTTCCAGCCTTTATATTGTTATAGACATCATGCCCGACTGTTGTATCTGGCATATCCAAAACAAAATGCAAGCCGATTTTATCAATGCTTAACTTTAAAGTTCCTGCATCAACTCTGCCTAGCACATTTGCATAGTCGTGATTATATAAAGCCAGTACATCGCTTAGGTCAACATTATTGAGCGCCGATGAAGAAATATACTCAATAAACGGTGCATTAGGCACACTTGGCTTATTAAATACAATGGCATACCCTGCAATTTGTCCAATAAACCCTGCTTTTTTATTTGCGTCTCTGATTTCTAGTTTGCTATCAATTCCAAAATTAATTTCTGTTTTTTTAGTCATTTAATCTCCTAATCTAAATCAGTCAGGATTTTTTCAGATTTTAGAAATGTCATCAGTTCTTTTTCATATTGACCTGCCATTGCTCTAACAATTCCAAAGAAAAAGTTATTTTTGTGACTTCCGTTTTTTTGACCGATTAAATTAGCTAATGAGCTTCGAGAATAAACATTTGATTTTTCTAGTAAGTAATTCCCTGATTCCTGAAGGCGATAACGTTGGTCATCAACTTCCTTGTTATATTCCTTTAGTTTTTTCTTCGTATCTTCAGACACGGTACTTTTTAATAAATCTAGCTCAATGTCACTTAAATTATCTGCTTGGCTTAATGCTTCTCTAAGAGTATCATCAACTTCTTGAGAACTCCAGAAAACATCAAGCTCTTTCTGTTCCTCCGCCCGCCGTTTTTCTAATGTTTCTAGTAATTGCTTAGCATTATTCAATTCAGATAAGGCTTTGAGTGATTCATCAATATCCTCATGTTGAGAAAGGTTTTCCATTTTTTCAATTTTGTTTTTTAATTCAGAAATTAATTGATTCGTTTTATCCACTTTTTGAGTGATTAGTTTAGCTTGTTTTTCGAGTTTGTTTTTTGCTTCTTCAATGTATTTTACTTGCATTTTATTTCTCCATTTTTCGTTATTTATTATTTATCGCCATTCCAAAGAACGCCCAACTTATCGCCTAATGTCGCGATGGCTTGATAAGTTTCTTGATCTGTTTGAAGTTGGTTATTAAAGTATTCTTTTAATGATAGAAGATTTTCAACTGCTTTATTTCTCTCATTTTCAGCGACTGGGATTTCTAAGTTTTTTGTTTCCTTTTCCATTTTATTTTCTCCGATTTTTTATGTTAAGTTTTACTAGGTTCTGTCAGTAAATTCAATTTGTCGGACATCGTACTTTTTTCATGTTTTTATTTCCTCTGATAAATTTCTAGCGAGTAGGTGTTTTTGCGGTAACAGAGTAACAGACACCTACAAACGGCTTAACCATAGGGTTAAAGCTGTTACTTCTAACAGTAACGTGTTACCGATTTTCAGTAACACTTTTATTTTTTCTTGCGGGAATAACCTTTAGTGACTTTTTTATGTTTCTCATCGTCCCAATAAAACAACCGTCTAAACAATTCCATTTCATTTGCTCGGTGTAAATCGACAGCTCTATTAAAGCCTGCACTATTTGGTCTTTGCACGGTCTTTTTCCATTGGTCTTTGACATAATCAGGTAGTTTATTCTCAAACTCTCGCTTAGTAAAGGGTTTCACTCCCTCATCTTCACACCACGCTCGATATAAAGCACTTAGAAAAGCAGTCGGTAGAAAATCACTGACGAACTCCTCAAACATATCATTTACAAACGCCAGTACATTGTCATTAGAGATTTTAAAATCATCTAATAGCCCTTGTGTAGCTTTCGGTTCATCAAACTTATCAAAGTTAAGCGATAAAGCAATTTTAAGGACATACTCTAAAACGTCTTTGCGTTTAATATAATCATCTTTGATTTTCCAGTTGTCATTATCTGCCGTGAAAGACTTGTTAAAGGGAACGATAAGCAAACGTCTGTATGTTCCATTTGACTTGTTTCTAAACTTGGGTAAGAAATTAGTCGATTGAATAACTAGCTTGTTAAATACTGCCAAAGTTGGTTGCTTTCCTTTCGCTTCAATCGGTACTGGGTCGCCAGTAACCACAGAAAAGTAGTTCCCTGCATTGTCTAAATAGCTGACTTGGCTGTCATCTCCAATAATGCAAGTCTTCCCAACGACTTGGGAAAGGGCGAACCGTTCCGAAAACTGTTCTGCTTTGACACTTGCGACGTTCTCACGTCCGATTAAGTTCATGATGAGGCTCTGAAAAGTCCCTTTGCCGTCATTTCCTTTACCGACTAGCCAAACTCCTTTGCGATAGGAGTAATTGCCGTTAGTGCTTGCGGAAATAATCTGCCATAAGAGACTGACAAGCTCTTTATCTCCACTCATTAAATCGAGTAGCCAGTCGTCTACGTTCCAGCCGTTAATGTTAGGCACTTTTGCCTTTGCGTTGTACTTGGTCGCAATGGTTGAGGTAAAAACGTACTTAGCACTGAATGGCTCTAATTGTTGTGTTTTCTTATTGAAAATACCGTTCGCAACTGGGATAAGATGAGCTTCTGCGGTTTGTTGCTTAACCTCTGCTAAGGTTTCAAGTTTAAAGAGAACTTCTTTAGAACGTGCTTGACTATAAGACGGCTCTAGCCAGTAAATGAGCCGATGAAAGAAATTTTCGTTTGTTTCGTATATTCCTAGTTCAGGATTATAAACGCCTAACAGCCCGTTTTGATGGTCTAATTTAATGACTGTCAGCGTTTTATATATAATTCTAGCTGTATCTAATGGACTTAGTGACTTGGGTGTGTTTCCGTCTTTGTTCGGTGTACTTAGAAATAATGCGCGGTGTTCAAAGAATAATTTTTTAATTTTCTTTAAATTATGCGTATGTTCTTGAATGTAATCATAACTATTTATGATGTCACGTTCCTGCTCAATCCAGTTTACTATTGCTTCGGTGTAAGCTGTTTGACTAAATGTTTTTATCCCGTCCTCTCCATAATCTGTGAAGTTCTCTATTTGAGGTTTGGGACTTCTTACGTTTTCCTGTGGTGTTTCTGCCACAAGTTTTTCTAATTGGTCTGTCATGATTTCCTTTCTATCTCATCTTGAATACACTTTTCCAAATGGTTGCCAGTTCATCATCATGTAATGATGGACTGGTTCGGCTGTTAAACGTTCGCAACAAGTCCATGCAGTCAGGCGGGACAATGCCAATCTTTCTCCAGTAGTGAAGTATGCGGTTCGTGTCATTGTTTCGGTTACCTTTTCGCGCTCCTTGGTTGAATAACTCCCACATTTCGGCGCTATACGTTCGATTTATTGTCGTTGTATTTACTTGTGTCGGTGTTCGCTTTAGCTTTTCAAGTAGCCAGCTAGGACAATCACAAATATTATCAAAGGTTAACGGCTCGCCTGTTTCTGTATCATTTAAAGGCGTATAATCTCCGTCATGCCGTTTACTTGGGTATATGGGTGTGAAGTGTGTTTTTATCTCTACACCGTCCGCTAGTTCACTGACAATCGGCTGATTAAATAGCTCTTTCGGAACTTTAAAGAAAACGTGTAAGCCGTTCCCCGTTGGTGTTTTTTCTACATAGGTGTTCAAATCCTTTATTTTGCTATTTTCGTGCCACATTCTGCTAAAAGTTAAGCGCCCATTTTGTCCGTTTTGGTGTTGGTCTAAGTCAATACAAATAATCCCGCTATTTCTAAGATTAATCATAATGTTTCGGTTCGGTATTTCATCAAACCATCTTTCTATAATAGCGGTGTCTGTTGTTCCCTCTGACGTTCCTTTTATGATTGCCCGTTCACTTTTTCCCACTGGATAACCAGCAATGACAGAAAACCCGCGATTTATACAGTTTAGTGCCTGCTCTTTAGGTGTCATGAATTTCCCCTAATCCATCATTTTTTCTAACCAATTTAGAGAAGCGGTTCGTACACCCATGACGGCTTTTAACGTACTGTAGGCCATACTTTCTTTTTTTGTAATGCCTCGCGTGCGCTCTTCTTCAGTAAGTGGAGCAAAATAGCCAATATTATCAATGGAGCAAATAGCGCACTCTTTGCCTTGCAGTATCTCTATACGTGCCTGTAAAGTCCGTAAATCAATACCTAAGGAGCGTGATAAGTCTTTGCCTTTAATAGCTCGGTCTACTCCTTTATGCGCTACAAGGGCTTTTATAATAGCTTGGTCTATTGGCTGTAATTCATTCATTTTCATTTAAGCACCCCCAAATTCTTGTCACTGTTTCTAAAAATTGCTCATAGCTCGTTTTTTGTTTTGCTACTCCAATCAACGCGAACATTATAATCGTGATGGCTTCCGTGCTGGTATCGCTTATATAATATTCTTGTTCTTGGTTTCGTTCGTCTCTTTTTGTTTCTATAGTAATTTCCATTAGTTTCCCTCCGCTTCGTCATACGTTCCCCATGTAGAAACAATCGTCTTGATAAAACTATCTATGTCTGTATACTGCCTTGCGTCAGCCACTAACATATTAAGCAAGATACTACCAACTTCAAGGCTCGGGATATCATCAAAATCGGGTGTTATTGCTAACAAGTCATCATCTTTATATAATGCTTCAACTGTAATTATTTTTGCTTTAATTTCTCCGCTATCTTTGAGGTCTTGAATAAGTTCCCCCATATCTAAGTCTGATAGTTGTTGTTTTTCTTCATCACTTATTTTTCTTAATGTCATTTTTAATTTTCCTTTATTTGTAGTTCCATAATAGCCAGTTGTTTGCCTAAAAATGGTACTGGTTGCGTGCATAAGTTGTTTTTTACTCCGCTGGGTAAGATTATGCCTGTACTCGCTTCAAACTGTTGCAATAGGTCAATTTTAACCACTTGTGCATTGTGAATGATCTTAAATGGGTGTTTTCCTATCGGGCGGTAGTGCTTTTTCCCATGTCGTTTCATAGCTGTGTAACCTTGGTAGTGTTCTATCATTTTGCCACCTCATCAAATAGGTTAATTTCTCCGCCCTCTTTTTCTCCATCAAAACGAATCCCGCTTTTGTTCGTTCTTGGTCTTTTAGCATGGCGTAAGAAGTCCAAATTTAAGCTGTCGCGCTGTTTAATTTGTTCTGCGGTTAATTCTTCAAACTCCTCTTTAATCTGCTTCATGCCCCTGCTGTGAACTCCTGCCACATAGTGGCAAGCGTTTATGATTTCTTTCATCTCTTCAATCCTCTCTTAAAAGTTGCCTTGCCTGACAAAACTTAAGTCTCTAATGCGATGAATTGACACACATCATCAATCAAATAATAAACGAGTGACGTTTTATAGCGTGGTTTATAGCGATTCAAACCGTTTTTTTCCCAATTATCAAGGGTACTGTCTGAAATATCTAAATCCTCCATGACACGCTTTTTAGAGATATATGGCAATACTCGGTTTTCATTTCTGATTTTGAGCTGTGTGCCAAGGTACTTATTAAATAGATGAATGACTTTATCCACTAAACCACGAGCCACAAGGTTTGTTAAAGTGTTATCATTCATTCCTTGCCTCCTCGTTTGAGATGTAGATGCCACTTTGGCGCTTTAGATTCATTTACAATCAACAAGCGTTTAACCTCGGCATGGTGGAATTTAATCCACCAAACACTAATTTTATCGTTTCTGACAACGTCCATTTTTATAAATTTCATGCCACACCTCCGCTTATCTTTTCTACTTGAATCTCATGCTCTAAAGTTGTGAAAGTAACGACTGTCTTGCCATCAAATAAGCGATAGACATACTCGTTTAGTTTTATAAAATGTCTTGCTTTGGCTTTTAATAAGTCCATCAGCTCGAAAGCGATTGAATCGTCAAGGATATAAGTTTCTTTGTTTACTGGTTTATTCATTTGTTTTTATTCTCCAATTTGTTATAATTAGAGATAGAAAGCGCGTGTTTTTCACGGTTTGCTACTCTAATTTGATTAAAAGCTGTCTCTTGGTCGGGTCAAGCTTTTTTTGTGCATATTTTTTTAATAGTCTTGTGCAAGCCATAACGTTATACGCTCGTATGTGCTTTGTCTTACTTTTTCGTTCCTCTCTGGACTTTCTAGCCTTCCATAAGTCAAACGATTAATGCCCAGTTGATCGGCTGCCTCGCCTTTAGTTAAGTTCAATACTCCGCGCTTTTTGCGTAGAGCTGTTTTGATTTCTGGTGTTAGATACAATTTCTCTTCTCACTTTCAATTTGATAATAAACTAATTTTACACTTTCAATTTGATTATGTCAAATAAAAAACTCTCAAAATGAAAAGTTTTTATTGATTTATTTTCATAAATGTATATAATATAAAGATAAAGGATATTAACAAATATGGTAGAGAATAATATAAAAAAACTTAGAAAATCAAAAAATATGACTTTAATTAACTTAAGAGATGAGGTCAATCAAAAGCTCAAAGAAAAAAATATCTTAGTTAATAACAAGCTTCTTCAAGTTACAGATAGCCAGCTTTCTTTTTACGAGAATGGAAAGAGATCGCCTCGTAATGTAAAGATTTGGGAAATTATTGCTGAAATTTTTGAAACGTCTGAAGCTCATTTAAGGGGGATTACTGGTAATGAATACTCCAAAAATAGATCAGAGATCCAATTTAATAAAGCTTTTTCTAGTAAAATAGTTAAAAATTTAAATACTAGCCTTAACAGAATTCCAACTTTTGAGGAATTCAATAAAGAATATATAAGTGAAAATTCTGCAACTAAAAATAACGATTTTATTTATACTTACATTAATGCAATCAATTCAGGAAAAATAGATATAGAATCATTAGTTTATATTGTTAGTTTATTAAACATTTTGGATAAAAATGGTACTAAAAAAATACTGAGTTATATAACTGACGTAGCGAATCTGAACTACCTAAACTCTTTAGTTAATAAAAATCTATTGGATACGCAAAACACCAGCAAGTCATAATAAATCTTTATGATAAAAGATAGATAGTTTTAAAACTAACATTCATTAACGTTACTGTATTATAGGTATTAATAAGTATGAACGTGCGTTGCTGTATGAGCTGTGCTATTTTGAGTTGGTAGGATAAAGGAGGAAATAATATGAGACTTTGGCATGAAGATTTAATCGAGAAGCTTCCAAGACAACAACTCTTAGGACAACACCGTGAATGTTGTGCGTTGCGTGGTAATGGATGGGGAAAGCCTCACTCAACAGTTAATTATGTTTTTAATTATTCACCTTATAAACTCTTTCAATACCATCAGCTCGTTATGAATGAGATGAAAAAAAGAGGATATAAACCTTCTGTTGACTGGGAAAATTCTTTTTATAGAGGGACAAGTTGTTCAAGTTATGAAAATATTGAAAAAGTACCAATTACTAAACCGATATACTCTGAACACAATAATAGCTATTTATTTGAATGTCTCGAAAATTTAAAAGAAAAAAATATTATTATTCAGTTATAAATAAATTCAAATCATAAATAGTAAGTTCTAAATTTTAGGAACGCAAAATAAAAAAGCGCCTTGGCGCGTGAAAGGAAAATATGAAATAAGTTTATGAAACAATTTAAAAGTTTAGATGAGCAAATAGATTATTTGCATGACAATAAAAATATAGAGTTTCAAGATAGAGATACCGCCAAAAATATTTTGCTTGATTATAACTACTACAATTTAATATCTTGCGGAAAAGTTAAATTTGCGCTTGATATAAACAAAAAAAGCCACGTTTATGAAAAACATGACTTCATAGAGTGGTGTGATTACTTCGATACGGATTGCCAAGTAAGCGAGTATTTAATGAGTAACCTTATCGAATTTGAAAGAATTATTAATAGTAGAACGGCTTTTTATGTTGGTGAACTTATAGAAAAAGATGTATTGACCACCAGACAATATAATGAAATAGTTGAAATTATAGCAAATGCTAAAATCGAAAACCTTGATGATTATATAGGACAGGAGACGTGGCGATACATTAGTAAAATGACTTTCGGAAAAATGAAAAATATTCTTTTTTGGTTGTTGGATAATCACAATGAAACTTATAAGAAAGTTGTTCTAGGTTATACCCGAATTGCTAGTTAATTTCATTGGAAAATAAATAAGTCGTGCTATCCTAATCTTAAACCACTAAGCATTAGAAAGCGCACGACTTATATGACTTATAATAGCACACTTCCAAAAGTTTTTGTTT
>NZ_WITJ01000008.1 GCF_009601015.1 Lactococcus hircilactis | reverse complement strand
TCGATTGTCAAGGATTTTATATGATCGAACTGACTTTTTTTCGCCCTCGTTCGGTTTCCCGAACAAGCAACTATATTAGTATACCAAACCTTTTCTTTCTTGTCAATTCTTAGCTACATCTTTTTTGCTTTTTTTTGCAATCCTTTATTTTTCTCGTTTTCTCTACAATTTCACAAAAAAATGCTGGCGTTTAAGCCAGCACTTATTAAAAATCTTCTACATATAATCTACTGCTCATCATCGAACAAAATCCTTTTGATTTTCTCTTTGAGTCTGTGCTTTTCCATTCGAGTTAATGTCTCACCGCTCAATTGACGCTTTAGTAAAACTTGATAACTGGGACTTAGTTTTTCAAAAAGTTCATTTTTCAAACTATTATAGATGGCTAATTCTTCTGGTGTGTTTTTATTACTGCTAATAAAACTTTCAGATTCATAGACATCTAAACCAGCTGCTGTTTCCCAATAGCGCTTTTGAGCCTGTGTTTTTCTCACGATGTCAATCAATTTTTGGCGATATTTCACCTTAAAATGGACATAGAGTTGTTCTTCTTTACATTTAGAGTTCAAAATATCATTTAAAACGATTAAACCTTCTTGGTAATAATCATCAATATTCCAACTCTTCACTCGAATTGTTCTCATTGTTTTTGAAATAATTGGTTTCACTTTTTCAAAAACGTTCATAATCTCCTCACTCATCGTTTCACCTATTTTTCTTTTGTTCATTTCTTAGACAATAAAGTGATGTTTAGGAATTAGGGTGGTTTAAATTTGATAATTTTAAGTTCCCTGCCTTCTTTAAGGATTTTTTTAGATTATATTATAGAAGATAGTGGAGAGAATATTTTTATATTTTTATTATAACCTAATCCAGCTTTGACTCCTAACAATATAACTGGATTCACTGAATTTATTTTTGTTTTTTCACAAAATAATCCACAGAGCGTAGGATAATTATTTTTATTTTTTATTTATTCAATGCATTATGCACAAAAATCAATGTTTTTATCGTTTGTGGATAAGTCTTAAAAGAACCATTACTCTTGATTTTTATGACAATTATATTTTTAGTTATTCACTTTATCCACAATTTTGTGTTTTTTTATCCACTTTTGTGGAAAACTTACGTTGAAATGAAAAAGTTGTGGAAAATTTTTTGGGTTAATGCTATAATAAGTTATCAACAATCAAGAATGAAGGAGTATTATGCCTCTCCTAAAAGAAAACCACGAATTTTGGACTAGGGTTAAAGAGTTGGCACAAAAAAATATTAAGTCAGGGGCTTATGAGTATTTTATTGATCCAGCTCAGTTATTAAGCATTGAAAATGATACTGCAAATATTTTAGTGGAATCAAGTTTTCATAAAGATTATTGGAGAAAACAGTCGGATTTGATTAGTACGGCTGGTTTTGAAGTTTTTGGGAAACCCATCTCTTTTTCATTATATGCAAAAGATGAACTCACAGCTCCTGAACTTTCTAAGCTCTCTAACGATCAAAATTTTAAAGATGAAACGGAGATTTCGCGTGAAGTACCTGAAGGGCTACC
This sequence comes from Lactococcus hircilactis, assembly GCF_009601015.1. Lineage (GTDB taxonomy): Bacteria > Bacillota > Bacilli > Lactobacillales > Streptococcaceae > Lactococcus > Lactococcus hircilactis. The sequence goes on along the minus strand of NZ_WITJ01000008.1, from coordinate 132,986 downwards.
ACTTTTGACGGGACTCAATGGTAAATATCGCTTTGAAAATTTTGTCCAAGGCCCTGGAAATCGCTGGACATTAGCTGCTGCAGTGGCAGTAGCCGATAAACCTGGAGACACGTATAATCCATTGTTTATCTATGGTGGAGCGGGACTTGGAAAAACGCACTTAATGCACGCCATCGGAAATGAGATTCTCACAGATAATCCTACGGCTAAGGTCAAATATGTCTCTTCTGAAAATTTTGTTAATGATTATGTCAATGCGACGCGTAAAAATCAGATGGAAAATTTTGAAAATACCTATCGAAACTTAGACCTTCTTTTGCTAGACGATGTTCAATTTTTTAGTGATAAAGAAGGGACAAAAACAGAGTTTTTCAATACGTTTAATACGCTTTATGAAAAAGGAGCACAAATTGTTTTAACTTCAGACCGGATTCCTCAGGAATTAAATAACTTAGAGGAACGGCTGGTCAGTCGATTTTCTTGGGGATTAACCACAGATATCACAGCTCCTGATTATGAGACCCGTATGGCAATTTTGTTAATTAAATCTGAAGCGAGTGCTTTAAATTTTCCAAGTGAAACGCTAAGCTATATTGCTGGTCAAATTGATTCGAATGTCCGTGAACTTGAAGGGGCGCTCAATCGTGTGGAGTTTGTCGCTAATGCTAATCATGTCACACGTGTAGATATCGAAACAGCTTCTCAAGCTTTGAGATCGCTAAAGAGTCAAGCCACTCAATCTTTATCAAATTTGACCATTAAGCGGATTCAAGATGAAACGGCAAGATATTATCATCTTTCCATTTCTGATTTAATCGGTCCAAAACGTCCGAAAGAAATTGCATTTCCTAGACAAATTGCGATGTATTTAGTTCGTGAATTACTTGGAACGAGCTTACCTGCGATTGGAAATGCATTTGGTGGACGCGATCATACTACAGTGATGTATGCTTATAAGCAAATTTCTGATAAAATGAAAACAGATATTGAAGTTCAAAAAGATATTGATAGTATTAAGCGAAAATTTTTATAACTAAAGGTTGTGGATAATTTGAGACTTATCCCCGATTTTATTAAAAAGTTATCCACACAAAGAAGGCAAGGATAACTTTTAAAACCACGATTTATCCACATCTTCACAGCACCTACTACTATTACTAAATCTATTTATTATTAAATAAATAAAGGAGTCCCATGATTAAATTTACAATAAACAAAGCTGCATTTCAAAATTCATTAAGAATTACAAAGCAAGCTATCGGATCAAAAGTTGCAATTCCTGCACTAACGAAGTTAAAAATTGTTGTCAGTACTGACGGAATTACTTTAATTGGTTCAAATGGACAAATTTCAATTGAAAATTTTATTCCTGCTGACAATAAAGATGCAAACATGGTTATTGAAGAAACGGGTTCTATTTTGCTTGAAGCATCATTTTTTGAAAGTGTTGTGAGTCAATTACCTGAAGTAACTTTGGAATTTACGGAACAAGAGCAAAAACAAGTGGTTTTACACTCAGGAAAATCTGAAATTACGCTTAAAGGCTTGGATGCTGAGGTTTATCCAAGAATTCAATCCATTTCAAAAGAAACTTCTTTAAAAATCAAAGTTGGACTTTTAAAAGCTTTGTTTAATGAAACAGTTTTTGCAGTAAGCAATCAAGAAAATCGTCCAATATTTACAGGGGTTCATCTTTCTGTCAGTACTGACAACGAATTGAAAGCTGTAGCGACCGATTCACATCGGATGAGCCAACGGATTTTGTCGCTGGATGATACGACCTTGACTTTTGATGTGATTTTACCTAGTAAATCAATCCATTCTTTTAAAAATGTGTTTACGAATGACGAAGAAGAAATCGAAATTTTTATTGCAAATAGTCAAATGTTGTTCAAAAATGAAACCATCAGTTATTATAGTCGTCTGATTGAAGGAAATTATCCAGACACGAATCGATTGATTCCAAAAGAGTCCGATTACAATTTGGATTTAGTTTTCGATGTTTCTGAACTTCGTCATTCTATGGAACGGGCGCGCTTATTGACCACTCAAACTGCAAATGGAACAGTAAAATTGACGGTGACACAAGAGATGGTAGTGACGACAGCAAATTCTCCTGAGGTAGGATCTGTTCATGAAGAAATTTCTACACTTGAAAAAAATGGATCAGATTTGACAATCAGTTTCAATCCAGAATATTTGATTGATGCACTGAAAGTGATCAAAGCGCCTGAAGTACGGATTCGATTCATTTCTAACGTTCGTCCGTTTACATTGCAACCTAAAAACACGGACAATGATTTTGTGCAGTTGATTACACCTGTTCGGACCAACTAAAATTTCTGTCAGTACTGACAGAAAAATTTGATATAATAGACTTAATGAAAGTTGGGTCTATTTTTTATGGAAATATTTTATACTGAAATAACACAAGATTTGACGGGAAATTTGCTTGAAATCGCACAAGAAGAAATGACAAAAAAACGAAAAGTGTTTTATATTGTTCCTTCGTCGATGTCATTTGAGAAAGAAAAAGAAATTTTGGAGCGTCTCAATAAAGGTGCAGACGCTGCTGTTTTTGATTTAATTGTCACACGTTTTAAGCAATTTCCTTATTATTTTGATAAAAATGATAAACTGAGTAAAAAAGTGGAATTAAGTCCAGCAGGGATGTCCATGCTTTTTCGTAAGGTTTTAAAATCGTTTGAAAAAGAAGAAATTCCACTTTATTTTGGATTGCAAAATTCGGCAAGTTTCTTTGATTTGTTGGTTCACTTAAGAGCAGAGCTTGAAAAAGGAAATTTAACGATTGATGATTTACCAGACAATGAAAAAAATAAGGAATTAAAACTTATTTTTCATCGTTTTGAAGATGAGATTTCAAGTAAATACGCTAATTTTTCTAGTTTTAAAGCGTTTATTGATCACGCCAAAAATGGCGCATTCGATTTTCAACTTCAAAACGTTGTTTGTCTTATTGATGGCTACACCCGTTTTTCTGCTGAAGAGGAATTATTTATTGATACTTTTCACTCCAAAGTAAAGCGTTTTGTGATTGGGACTTACGCAAAAAAGTTAAAAAATGACCGTCTTGAAGCTTCAGTTTATTCAAATGCCTTACAAATGATGGATAAATTTTCACAAAAATATCATGTAAAAAGTAAATCATTTGACACTAAAAACGTCAACCAAGTTTACAGCAAGTTGACACGACTTATTGAGCAAGATAAAATGTTTGTCATTACTGACAGTCCGATTGAAATTACAGATAATGACGAAAAATCCTTTAAAATATGGGAATCTGAAAATCAAATGGCAGAAATTGAAGCAGTAGCCAAAGCGATTCGTCAAAAAATTGTTCAAGGAAAACGATACAAGTCGTTTACAGTTCTTGTTGGAAATACACAACAATATGAGATTCCAATTAAAGAAATTTTTGAACTTTATGACATTCCTTACTTTTATGCAGCTGAAGAGAAAATGAGTCATCATCCATTGATTGTTTTTCTTGAGAGTTTATTTGCTATAAAATCTAATAATTATCGAATGGATGATGTGATTAATTTTGTAAAGTGTCAACTTTACCATCCTAGTGTGTTTAACCAAGACGTGATTGATGCATTTGAATACTATGTGCATCAAAATAAAATTCAAGGAAAAAAGAAGCTGACGCATCCATTTGAACCTTCCTTTTTCTCACATTTTGATGAAGTAGAGCAATTTAGAAGTGATTTATTTGATGAAAAATCACCCCTTCACGATTTTATATCAGGAAACCAAGCAATTTTAGGAAAAAATTGGGTTGAAAAACTAGAACTTTTTTTTGAAAATGGCCAGGTGGTTCAGCAGCTCAACGAACGCTTTCAAGCACTCGAAAATGAAGATGAACATGAATTAGCGGATCGACATGAGCAAGTTTGGAATCTCCTCTTGTCTAATTTACAAGAATTTTTAGCTGTATTTTCTGATCAAAAAATGAAAATAACAGAATTTTTGGACATTATTCTTGCTGGGATGAGAAACGCAACTTATCGACAAATTCCTGCAAATGTTGATGTGGTCAATATTAAAGATTATGAACTTGTAGAACCAAGAACGAATGCGTACGTTTACGCAATTGGTTTAAGTCAAGCGAATTTTCCAAAGAACAAACTCAATTCTACACTCTTATCTGATGAAGAACGTGCTGAAATTAATTCAACAACGAAAGAAAATCAATTCATCGAACAGCTTAAACTTGTCAACTATCAAAAATCTACGTTTACAAGTTTGTCATTAATGAATGCAGCAATGGAGGAGTTGACATTATCTGTACCACAGATTGTTGAAAATGTCCAAGATGATATTTCACCAGATATTCAGTTGATTTTAGACCATTCAAGTCCAAAAATTAGAAAAAAAATTCAAAATAGTCATGCAAATAAAGGAATCGAACACATTGGAAATACACGTGCTGTTATTGCAACAATTGGAAAAATTGAACGTGAAATTTCTGAAAATCCAAACAAATTTGAACAAGCAGCTTTTTGGTCAAGTATTTTTAGAGTACTAACAAAGAATAATAAAGCATTTCAAACGATATTACTTCGTTTAGATCAAGACATTGCCCCCACAGATTTAGCAACAGAAACTGTCAACCAAGTTTACAGTAAAAACAATTATGCTTCTGTCAGTTCTTTTGAACGATTTTATAATTGTGAGTTTCAATATTTCATTACAAATACTTTAAATCTTGAACAGTTTGAAGTCATAGACATCAATTCAAAAGTCGTTGGAAATTTCTTTCATGAGGTTTTTGAAAAATTACTTCAGCAAAAAGACGTGACAAGTGATAATTTTGATGCACGTTTAACTTCTGTCATTACTGACGTAAATGCTACCTATCAACACTATTTTGTACAGGATGCTACAGCGCGATTTACGTGGGAAAATTTAGAAGAAATTCTCTATCAAACTGCAGCAGTACTCAAAAAAAATAGTGCAACTCATCAGCTTAAGACAAAACTTACTGAAAGTGATTTTGGGTTAAAAACGAGTTCACTTGGAGAATTTGTCATTGATGACGTACATTTACGTGGACGAATTGATCGAATTGATGAGACGAAAGCGCATGCGTTGGGAGCGATTGATTATAAATCAAGTGCGCATCAATTTAAAATTCAAGAGGCATACGATGGCGTGAGTTTACAGTTTTTAACCTATCTTGATGTTTTAAGAAAAACATTTTCTGATCAAAAAATATGGGGAGCGTTATATCTTCATTTTCAAAATAATGCCATTAATCTCTCAGAAATAAATCAACTCTCAGAAATTTCTAATGTTTTAGATAAAGCAATGAGTTATGAAGGACTTTTATTAGCAGAAAATAGTGATGAAATCAGTAAGATTGAAGGAATAAAAGTTAATAAAAGCAACATTTATGACAGTCAAGCATTTGAAAATCTTCTCAAAATTAATGAACAACACTATCAAAAAGCAAATCATCGTCTAAAATCTGGAAAAATTGCGATTAACCCAGTCATGAAACGAAGTGAAGGAATTGATCCATCAGGGAATGTTAGAGGGTGCCGCTATTGCCCATTAAAATCCATTTGTCGCTTTGAAGCCAACGTTCATATGAATCAATACACGCGTGAAATCGCTCAAAAAACAACACAAGAAATAAATCAAATCGTGAGAGGACAACTGTAATGAGCGAGATTCAATTCACACCTGAACAAGAAGCCGCAATTTTTAGCACGGGAAAAAATATTCTTGTTTCTGCAAGTGCAGGATCAGGAAAAACATTTGTCATGGCCAATCGAATTGTTGAAAAAATAAGAAGTGGTATTCTTATTCATCAACTTTTCATCTCAACATTTACCAAAAAAGCTGCTGCAGAATTACGTTTAAGATTAGAAAAAGATTTGAAAGTAGCAAGAAAAAAAACAAAGAGTGACGAAGAACGTTACAGGTTTACACTTGCTTTACAGGATCTGTCAACCGCTGATATTGGGACAATGGACAGTTTCACTCAAAAACTCGTCCGTGAATTCTTTAATCGAATCAACATTGATCCGAATTTTAGAATTCTTGCTGACAAAACTGAAAGCGATTTGATGAAACAAGAAATTTTTGAAACACTGGTTGAAAATCATTTATCTAGTGATGCTGTCAGTACTGACAACATTTCAAAATCCAATTTTAAAAAGTTACTCAAGAATTTTTCAAAGGATCGAAACATCAATGGATTTCAAGAGGTGGTTTACAATGTTTACAATTTTATGTCATCTACTGAAAATCCGATTCAATGGTTAGAGAAAAATTTTGATCAAGGCTATAAAAAATATCAAAAATTTTCTGATTTTCCTCAAAATGATTTGGCAAATGTTCTTGAAAGTTTAGAGAAATTTTTCGAGTTATTAGAACAGGCACTGACAAACAAGGTCATTTCTGGAAAAGTAGGTGTCAGTAAAGCCAGTCATCTTTTGGATTACCGTGAAACACTTCTGTCAGCACTGACAGCATTAGATTTTGGAAAATTTTCACGTTTATTTCTCGAGTTAGATACTGATATTCGTGTTGGATCATCAAAAGATGAAACGATTTTGGCACTCAAAAGAGACTTTTCAGCACAAAAACAGAAATTAGTCGGCACTAAAAGCAATCCAGGGATTATTTTTAGCTTTTTTAATCAAATCAAACATACAGAAATCATTGAGAAATATCAGCCCGAAGCACTTCAAATTGTACATGATCTTCAAGCATTTATGGTAGCTTTTTATCAACAGTACTTAGATAAAAAAAGAAGAGAAAATGCGTTTGAATATTCAGATATTGCTCATTTTGCGATTGAAATTTTAGAAGAAAATCCAGACATCCGTGTCCAACTAAAAGAACATTATCATGAAATCATGATTGATGAATATCAAGATACCAGCCATACTCAAGAGCGCCTGCTGAATTTACTTTCAAATGGTCAAAATTTATTCATGGTGGGGGATATAAAACAGTCTATTTATGGATTTAGATTAGCTGATCCGGGTCTATTTTTAGAAAAATATAAAAGTTTTGATCAAACAAATAATCCAAATCAACTGATTCGATTGAAAGAAAATTTTCGCTCACGTGGTGAAGTTTTGACCTTTACCAACGAAGTTTTCAAACATTTGATGAACGAAGAAATCGGTGAGATGACTTATGGAGCAGAAGAAAAACTTATCCAAGGAAACACAACGGATTACCCAGAAAAACCAGATCCTGCTTACTATCCAGAGTTATTACTCTACAATCAAACAGAGGAATCAGAAATTAATGAAACAGAAACAGAACTTTCTGACGGTGAAATAAGAGTTGCAGCTCAAAAAATTCAAGAATTAATAGATTCAGGAGTTGAGCCCAAAACAATTGCTTTACTGGTAAGATCCAAAACAAATAACAATAAAATTGAAGATATTCTGAGTGCATACGGGATTCCAGTTGTTCTTGATGAAGGACGTGTTGATTTCTTAAAATCAATGGAAGTTCTAGTCATGTTAGATGTCCTTAGAGCAATTGATAATCCACTTTATGATGTCCCACTTGTTGCGATGTTGCGCTCGCCATTATTTGATTTTAACGAAGATGAGTTGACACGCATAAGTTTACAAGCAGGAAAAGAAACCAGATTTTTTGAAAAAATTCAAATGTCACTTCACAATCAGGGCAATCATCAAGAGCTTATTTCATCCCAATTCAGTCAGAAACTTCAGCAATTTTATGGAAAGTTTACAGATTGGCGTAAACTTGTAAACCAAATTACGATTCATGAATTATTATGGAAAATATACATCGAAACCTATTATTTTGACTATGTAGGGGCACTTGAAAATGGTGAAATGCGACAAGCTAATCTACAAGCATTATCTATCCGAGCAGAAGCTTATGAAAGTTCAGGATACAAAGGGTTGTTCAAATTTATTCGTTTAATTGATAAATTTATGGAACAAAAAAATGACCTTGCAGCAGTCAACATCAAATTACCAGAAAATGCCGTTCGTGTCATGACTTTTCATAAATCCAAAGGTTTAGAATTTGATTATGTTTTCTTGATGAATTTACAATCTCGCTTTAATGAACGAGATCTTTCTGAAAATATTATTATTACAAGAGAAAATGGTGTTGGAATCAAATATACCGCTGATTTAAAAAAAGAACCAGATGTTCGCACTCATTTTCCGTATGCCCTTGTAAAAATGGAAACATTCCCTTTCATGATGAATAAAGAATTAAAAAGAAAAGCAAATTTATCAGAAGAGATGCGCGTGCTTTATGTTGCTTTTACTCGAGCTAAAAAAAAGCTATTCATGGTTGGAGTGGTAAAAGAAACAGCACAAAAACCTTGGGCAGATACGTATTCAGATGCCGTACTAGAAAAGAATCAGATTTTAACAGATTCCTATAGAAAGTCAAGTTTAGGCTTTGAACATTGGATTTTAGCACTCCAAGCTGCAACGAAACTTTCAATGAAGCTGAAAATTTATACTCACCAAGAGATCAAAGAAACGACATCTTTATCTAAAAAACCACTCGTTTTTGAACAGTTGATGAAAGAAGCACAGTCGTTTGATGGAATCATGGAAGTTTCTGATGAGGTAAAAAGAGCTAGCACAATCATGAATTTTGAATATCCATATCATTCAGCAACACTATTAGCGAGTATCCAAACGCCAAGTCAAATTAAAAAAAGAAGCTACGAAAAGCAACTTGAGTTAGGCCATATTCAACCCACGAGTGAATTTGTTAGGACAAAAGAATTGAGCTTTTCTAGTTTGAAACAAACGAAGATTTCTGCTGCACAAATTGGTTCAGCCACACATGAATTCATGCAAAATGCTGATTTTTCACATCCCGACAAAGCACATTTTGAAGCAACGCTTGATTCTTTGTCATTTGATGAAGCCATCAAAGAAAAAATAGATGTGAATCGAATTTTAACCTTATTTGAGACCGAATTTGGTAAAATTTTGGTTGACAATATTGACAATATTGTAAAAGAAGCCCCTTTTTCAATGTTAAAAACAGATCATTATGCTAATGAACAATACATTGTTCGTGGAATTTGTGATGGGTATTTAATTTTAGATGAAAAAATCTTATTGTTTGATTATAAGACGGATCACTTTTCAAAAAAAGAAGAGATTGAGCAGATCAAAACACGCTACCAGAGTCAAATGGAGCTTTATTCAGAAGCTTTATCTCATGCGTATCCAAAAATAAAACGCATCGAGAAATATCTGATTTTATTGGGCGGACCTGAGAGCGTTATCGTTGAGCAAATCAATTGAAAGGAAAGAAATGAACAGTTATGACGTAGGCTCAATTGTTGAGATGAAAAAACCACACGCATGCACGATTAAGTCAACAGGAAAAAAAGCAAACGCGTGGGAAATTACAAGACTTGGAGCGGATATTAAAATTAAATGTACGAATTGTGGACATGAAGTGATGATGAGTCGCTTTGACTTCAATAAAAAAATGAAAAAAGTGCTCAAGTGAGCGCTTTTTAATGATAGACTGATTTGAGATTAAATTTGAGATATTTGATCAGCCAAAAGTATAAAAATTTTGTAAATCTAAAAACATAGCGACTAATAAGGATCACAAGAGAACAAGCAATCACTGCTATAATCCAGTGCCACCACTCAAATCCAGTCGCTCCTGAGGCATTGATGAAAGTAATTTGAGGATTATGTGTAAAGACAGCAAAAATCATGAGAAATGGAGCGAATAGTAACCCTAAAAGAACAGCATAAAGTGCACAAAGCAGCAGCACAATCGTGACAATTAACCAGACACCAAGAACAAAGTTAAAGGTAACTAAGCCAAACCCTGCTAAAAGATTGAGGTGTTTCTTTCTTTTTTGTGGCTCAATTCCTTTCGTTAAACTCAATAAATCAGTATCGTAGAGTTGAGCTAAAGCAATCAACGTTTCAATATCAGGTTCAGTTTTTTCTGACTCCCAACGTGAAATCGCCTGACGACTAAAATAAAGTTCTTTTGCGACATCTTCTTGCGTGAGGTTTTGAGCAAGCCGCGCTTTTTGTAAATTTTCTCCGAGCATTTTTTTCTCCTTTAAAAATAGTGAACTACATTTGTTTCTAATCTCATTATATGGAAAACTGCTGTAATAGCAAGGAAAATTTCTATTTTTTAGCGCAACAATTTGTGGCACTGTTTGATTTAAGGGATTACTAGAAATTGTCAACGTGCTGTAAACCTGATTATTTTACTTCTTTTTTGATACGAATTGTTCTTAGTGTCCAAAGACTTATAAAGTAAAGCACGACAGAAAGAAAAATAAAGAATAAAAACAATGCAATTCCAATGATTGTAAGATTAAAATAGAGTTGAATCACACTGTAAGTAATTCCCCAAAAAAGTAATCCCCATAAGCAAAAGAGCCAGATAAAAAATGAAAATTGGAAAAAGAAAAACCAAAATGTATTTATTTTCATCATATTTTGGATATATTCTCGATTGATTTTAAAGAAACTCTTTTGTTTTGGTGTAACGAGTGCTTGCATTAGCTCATCGGCGGAGCAATTGTAAAGCTCACTTAAATCTTTTAAAAGATAGAGATTGGGTAATGTTCGGTCTGTTTCCCAGCGAGAAACGGTTTGTCTTGTGACAAAACATTTTTTTGCAACGTCTTCTTGTGTGAATTGTGATTTGATCCGTGCTTGTTTTAAATTTTCTCCAAAGGTCATTTGACATCCTTCTTTCATTTATCTGACTTCATTTTAGCGAATTTTGAATGAATTTCAAGCAACAATCCTGTTGCAATGAAGGTTTTTTTGTATTTTTTTGTGATTTACGATATAATGAAACAAGATTATTTTACAAAGGAAATAGAAAAATGGCTTTAACAGCAGGTATCGTCGGACTTCCAAATGTCGGCAAATCAACTTTATTTAATGCAATTACGCGCGCAGGTGCAGAAGCGGCAAACTACCCTTTTGCAACGATTGATCCTAATGTTGGGATGGTCGAGGTGCCAGATTTTCGTTTAAATGAAATCGCAAAACTTTACAATCCTAAAAAAATAATTCCAACTACTTTTGAATTTACAGATATTGCAGGAATTGTCAAAGGTGCTTCTCGTGGTGAAGGTTTGGGAAATAAATTTCTTGCTAATATCCGTGAAGTTGATGCCATCATTCATGTGGTTCGAGCGTTTGACGATGAAAACGTGATGCGTGAAGCGGGGCGTGAAAGTAAGTTTGTTGATCCAATGGATGATGTTGATACGATTAATTTGGAATTGATTTTAGCTGATTTAGAGTCGGTCAATAAACGATATGCGCGTGTTGAAAAAGTTGCACGAACAACAAAAGATAAAGACGCTGTAGCAGAGTTTAATGTTTTGAAAAAAATTAAACCAGTCCTTGAAGATGGAAAATCTGTGCGCACCGTTGAATTTAATGAAGAAGAACAAAAAGTTGTTAAGGGGTTATTTCTTTTGACAACAAAACCCGTTCTTTATGTCGCAAATGTTTCTGAAGATGAAGTTGGTGAGCCAGATAATATCGAGTATGTGAAACAAATTAGAGAATTTGCTGTGACTGAAAATGCTGAAGTGGTTGTGATTTCTGCTCGAATTGAAGAAGAAATAGCGGAGCTTGATGAGGATGAGAAGGCAGAATTTTTAGACTCTTTAGGACTTGAAACATCTGGTGTGGACTTGTTGACACGTGCGGCGTATCATTTACTAGGACTTGCTACATTCTTTACTGCTGGAGAAAAGGAGGTTCGGGCATGGACCTTTAAGCAAGGAATGAAAGCCCCACAGATGGCTGGTGTCATCCATTCAGACTTTGAGCGTGGATTTATTCGAGCAGTTACAATGTCTTATGATGATTTGATGAAGTATGGTTCTGAGAAGGCTGTACGAGAAGCTGGACGTCTTCGTGAAGAAGGCAAAGATTATATTGGAAAAGACGGAGACATGATGGAATTCCGCTTTAATGTGTAAACTAAATTGACAGAAAAAAGCGTGTCAGATTTGACGCGTTTTGTTTCACGTGAAATTGGAGCAAAATAGAGATGAAAATTTATATTATTGGATCTGTTGCGAGTGGAAAAAGTACGCTGGCTAAAAAAATATCTGATTTATTAAACATTGATGCTTTTGCTTTGGATGATGTGGTGCATGCTCCTGTGCCATTGGGTTATGGAAATACGAAACGCAAAGAATCCGAGCGAGACGCTATTTTTCAATCGATTTTATCTCAAGAGTGTTATATTATTGAAGATATTGGTCGGCCTTGTTTTTCTTGTGCTTACTCTCAAGTCGATCAGATTATCTGGCTTGATTTGCCCAAATGGAAATTAAAATTGAGAATTATATTGCGATTTTTAAAACAAAAATTAGGTCTTGAATATTCGAGTTATCATCCAGATTTTAAAATGTTGAAAATGATGTTTATTTGGGTAAAAGATTCGCCCAAAGCACAGCTTGACAGATTAAATCATGTGATTATTTTGAGAAATAAAAAAGAAATCCAGAATTATTTGAGTGAAATTAAAAATAATAAGATTTACTGATGAGAAAAAGATGAGTTTTTAAAAATTTAACGCATCTTTTTATTTTTTAATGTCAGAAGAAAAAAATAAAGCGTAAAATGGATGAGAAGGGGAAAAAATGAAAATTGCATTAGCACAAATGGATGTATTTTTAGGAAATCCTAAGAAAAATTTTGAAAAAGTCCAACAATTTGTCATCCAAGCAGCTGAAAAAAAAGCAGATTTAGTTGTCTTTCCTGAAATGTGGAACACAGGATATGCGTTGTCAGCACTGACAACTATTGCGGATGTTGATGGGAGGTTGACACAAGAAAAGCTCTCAAAATGGGCAAAGGAAAACCAGATTTCTATTGTTGCTGGATCTGTTGCAACACAAACATCAGGAAAATTTTATAATTGTAGCTATAGTTTTGATGCATCTGGAAATCTTGTCAGTACTTACAATAAAGTCCATTTGTTTGGACCGATGAATGAGGAAAAATTTATTCAGTCTGGCACAAAGGAAAATGTTTTTGAATTAAATGGTATTTTATCAAGTGCTGTGATTTGTTATGATCTTCGATTTCCAGAATGGATTCGCACGAATATGGCAAAAGGACCTGAAATTTTGTATGTTGTTGCACAGTGGCCAAAGGAGCGAATTGAGCAGTGGAAAATTTTACTGCAAGCGCGTGCGATTGAAAATCAAGCTTTTGTTGTTGCTGTCAATCGAGTAGGAAAAGATCAAAATAATCAATTCGATGGTCATTCTTTAGTCGTTAATCCATTAGGAAAAATAATTTTGGCGTGTGGTGTAAACGAAGGTTTACAGTTGGTTGACATTGATCCGAGTGAAGTCATGCGTGTCAGAGGACAAATCCCTGTTTTTGAGGATCGAAGAGTAGAGTTATATCACTAAAGAGAGTTGTCAGTACTGACAAAAATGCAGGGACTGAGTCATAAGTTGAAAGAGGAGTAAACGTGAAATTTGAAGAATCGGATTTGTTAAAAGGGTTGCCCAAACAATTTTTTGCAAATTTAGTGGAAAAAGTTAATGCAAAAATAGCACAAGGAGTTGATGTGATTAATTTGGGGCAGGGAAATCCAGATCAACCGACACCAGATTATATTGTAAAAGCAGCTCAAACTGCGACAGAAAATCCAAAAAATCATAAATATTCACCGTTTAGGGGAGTACATGAGTTGAAAGTCGCCGCAGCGGAATTTTATCAGGAAAAATATCATGTTGACGTTGAGCCAGAACAAGAAGTTGCCATTTTAGCAGGATCAAAAATTGGCTTGGTCGAGTTGCCGCTTGCGCTGATGAATCCAGGCGAATTAATGCTTTTACCTGATCCTGGATATCCTGATTATTGGTCAGGTTCAAGTATTGGTCGCGTTGAGTTTGAAACAATTCCATTAGTGATTGAAAATCATTTTTTACCAGATTTGAGTAAAATTCCAGAAACTACAGCAAAAAAAGCGAAATTTTTATATCTGAACTATCCTAATAATCCAACTGGAGCCACAGCAACGCGTGAATTTTACGAAAATGTTGTCGCATTTGCAAAAAAATATCAAGTGGGAATCATTAGTGATTTTGCTTATGGTGCTATAGGGTTTGACGGACAGACGCCGATTAGTTTTATGGAAATTGATGGAGCAAAAGAGGTCGGTGTCGAATTTTATACTTATTCAAAGACGTTTAATATGGCAGGGTGGCGGCTTGGTTTTGCGGTGGGAAATAAAGACATTATTGAAGCAATCAATTTAATTCAGGATCATTTGTTTGTCAGTTGTTTTCCTGCACTTCAAGAAGCCGGCATTGTTGCGCTTCGTGATCCAAATCGTGATAGCGCAATTTCAAGTCTGGTCAGTCTTTATGAAAAAAGACGCGATGTATTCGTGCGTGCAGCTGAAAAAATAGGGTGGAAAGCATTTATTCCAGGGGGATCATTTTATGTGCTTATGCCAGTCCCAAAAACATATACGAGTGAAACATTTTCTGAGGTCTTACTTGAGAGGGCAGGAGTAGCTGTAGCCCCAGCAAATGGTTTTGGAAAATACGGGGAGGGGTATGTTAGAATTGGGTTGTTGGTTGCCCCTGAGCGTTTGGTAGAAGCCGTAAATCGGATTGCTTTGTTGAATCTTTTTTAATAAAATTTGATATAATAATGAAAGAAGATATGCTGATTTGAAAAAATCAGCCTTTTGGCGTCTTATACTAGAAAAGAGAAACGAAATGACTAAAATGATTGTTGGACTGGGAAATCCAGGAGACAGATATGATAAAACAAAGCATAATATGGGATTCATGGCACTAGATTTACTTGCAAAAGAATATCAGATAGAATTTAAAATGGAAAAAACGTTTATTGCCGAGGTGGGCCAATTTTTTGTCAATGGTGAAAAAGTGTTTCTTGTGAAACCTCAGACATTTATGAATGAATCTGGGCGTTCTGTTCAACCACTGTTGACTTATTTTAATATTGAACCAGAGAATTTAACTGTGATTTTTGATGATCTGGACTCTCCTGTTGGGCGCGTGAGATTACGCCAAAAAGGCTCATCTGGCGGACATAATGGCATCAAATCAATCTTGACTCACGTCGGAACAGACCATTTTAATCACATCAAAATTGGCATTGGACGTCCGAAAAATGGAATGAAAGTTGTTCAGCATGTGTTGGCCAAATTTGATAAAGAAGATGCTGAATTAGCACAGAATGGAATTTTTAAGGCGGTTGACGCGGTTAAATATTACCTTGAAAATAATGATTTCACAAAAACAATGAATAAGTACAACTGATGAATATTATTGAATTTTTTGACCAAAATTATGATGTACAACGTTTTCAAAGTAGTTTTTCAAAACGTGAGCGCCATCTGCTGACAGGACTTTCAGGCACCTCAAAAGCACTCATTTTAGCGAATGCTTACGAAAACCATCCAGATAAATATGTTGTCATTACTGACAGCCAATTTCATGCCAATGAACTGTATGATGAACTGTCTTCACTGATTTCTGAGGATCAATTGTATCAATTCTTTAGTGATGACAATGTTTTTGCGGAGTTTGCATTGGCTTCTAAAGACCGACTTGCTTATCGTTTAGAGGCACTCAATTTCTTGTTGGACAGCAGTGCAACAGGATTTTTGGTCGTCCCATTTATGGCGCTTAGAAGTCAGTTGCCTAGTCCTGATCAGTATTTGGAAAATTATTTGTTGCTCACAGTAGGTGACGAATACGAGTTGTCATTACTGACAGCGTTACTTGGACGTGCGGGATATGAAAAAACACAGCGTGTCATGTCACCAGGAGAATTTTCACAAAGAGGAGACATTCTTGATGTTTATCCGCTAGAAGCAAAGCATCCAATTCGAGTGGAATTTTTTGGTGATGAAGTTGACACAATTCGGACATTTGATGTGGAAACTCAACGATCTATTGAAACACTAGAAGTGCTTGAAATCTATCCTGCAAGTGATATAATTTTGACTGACGCGGAGTTTACAAAAGGTGTAACCCTTCTGTCAGTACTGACAGAAAAAATTGACGATGACAAAGCAAAATCGTATTTTGATGAACTCATATCCGCAAGCACTAATCACTATCTTCACAAAGATTTACGCCAATTCATTGAGTTTTTCTATGAAAAACCGCATTCACTCCTCGATTATTTTCCAAAAGGGACACCACTTTTTATTGATGATTTCCAAAAAATTAATGAAATGAATCATAAAATTGATTTGGAATTGGCGGACTTTACGTTATCAGAACAGACTTTGAACCACTATCTTAAGGGACAAAGTTATCTTTTGGATTCCATTTCAAAAATCAGAAATTACAAACCAGCTACTTTTTTATCGAATTTTCAAAAAGGATTAGGGAATATAAAATTTGATGGGTTACACCATTTCAATCAACATTCCATGCAACAATTTTTTGGTCAAATGGAGTTGTTTTACACTGAAGTTGACAGATATGTCAACCAAGAGTTTACAGTAGTTCTTGCTGTTCCAAGTGAAAAATTAAGAAAAAGTTTAAAAGAAATTGAGCTTCCGATTCAAGAAGTTTCACCTCAAGACATTCAAAAAGGGCGGATCAATTTGGTTGATCTGACACTTTCCAACGGCTTTGTTTTTATTGATGAGAAATTAGTTGTCATTACTGACAGCGAAATTTTTGGAAAAGTCCGCAAGAAAAAAGCGCGCAGACTTAATATTACCAATGCTGAGCGACTCAAAGATTATAATGAACTTGAAGTCGGAGATTATGTGGTCCACAAAAATCATGGGATCGGGAAATATCTTGGGATTGAAACGATTGAAATCGACGGCATGCACCGCGATTATCTCACGATTCAATATCAAAATAACGATACCATTTCTATCCCAGTAGATCATGTGGATATGCTCAGTAAATATACCGCTGGTGAGGGAAAAACGCCCAAAATCAACAAACTCAATGATGGACGTTGGCGCAGAACGATGACTTCTGTCAGTAAGCAAGTGGAGGACATTTCAGAAGATCTTATCAAACTTTATGCCAAACGTCAAAGTCAAAAAGGCTACGCTTTTGCAGTAGATGACGAAAATCAAGAAGAGTTTGACAATGGTTTTTCATATCCTGAAACCGCGGATCAACTGCGTTCCATTGACGAAATCAAACACGACATGGAATTATCACGTCCGATGGATCGTTTACTCGTTGGTGATGTTGGATTTGGTAAGACAGAAGTTGCTATGCGTGCAGCATTTAAAGCAATTAATGATGGAAAACAAGTCGCAGTACTTGTTCCAACAACAGTACTTGCTGAGCAACATTACACATCAATGAGTGAACGCTTTGTAAACTTTGGTGTAAACGTTGCCGTTTTAAGTCGGTTTCAAACGAAAAATCAACAAGAAGAAATTTTAGCCAAACTTCGTAAAGGGAGAATTGACTTAATTATTGGGACACACCGACTCCTCTCAAAAGATGTTACATTTTTTGATTTAGGCTTAATGATTATTGATGAAGAGCAACGATTTGGTGTCAAACACAAAGAACGGCTGAAAACACTGAAATCGCAAGTCGATGTCTTAACACTCACTGCAACACCAATACCAAGAACACTCCACATGTCCATGCTTGGGATTCGTGATCTTTCTGTCATTGAAACCCCTCCAACCAATCGCTATCCTGTTCAAACGTATGTGATGGAAAATAATGAGGGCGTTATTAGAGATGCTGTCCTTCGAGAAATTTCAAGAGGAGGACAAGTATTTTATGTCCATAATCGTGTTGATAGCATCGAGCAAAAAGTCTCACAACTTGAAGCATTAATCCCTGAGGCAAGAATTGCTTTTATTCATGGTCAGATGGGCGAAGTACAACTTGAAAATACACTTCTTGATTTTATTGCAGGAGATTATGACGTCCTCGTTGCAACAACGATTATCGAGACCGGTGTTGATATTCCTAACGCAAATATACTTTTCATTGAAAATGCTGATATGATGGGACTTTCTCAACTTTATCAACTCCGCGGACGTGTAGGAAGAACCAATCGTGTTGCTTATGCTTACTTTATGTATCGACCTGAAAAAATTCTTTCAGAAATTTCAGAAAAACGACTAGAAGCAATCAAAGGATTCACAGAACTAGGGTCAGGGTTTAAAATTGCCATGCGTGATTTATCTATTCGCGGTGCAGGAAATCTCCTTGGAGCAGAGCAGTCAGGTTTCATTGATAGTGTGGGATTCGATTTGTATGCTCAACTTTTGGAAGAAGCCGTTCAAAAACGTCTCGGACAATCGGATATCAAGCGCAAATCCAATGCAGAAATTTCATTAGGTTTGGATGCATTTATTCCAGGATATTACATCTCAGATGAGCGCCAAAAAATCGAAATTTATAAACGCATTCGCCAAATTGACGGCAGAAAGGATTACGAAGCACTACAAGAAGAAATGGTGGATCGGTTTGGTGAATATCCAGACGAAGTTGCATACCTTCTTGAAATTGGTTTACTCAAATCTTTTTGTGACAATGCACTGATTGAAAAAATCGACAAATTAAAATTTGAAATTAGTATTGACATGGAAAAAGCAGCGCATTCTATTTATGATCCTCAAGAATATTTCGAAGCACTCTCAAAAACAAATTTAAAGGCAAGTGTAGGAGAAATTCGAGGGCGGATGAATTTTAAATTTAAAATAGAGAATAAAAAAATGGTCGCAATCCTAAGCGAGCTAATGAACTTCACGGCAGCGCTCTCAGATTTGAGAGATAAGCATGAAACGAAGAAAAATAAGGCATAAAGTGGCCATATCCCATTTAAAAACGACAAAACAGTGAAAAAAAGAGTTTTCACTGTTTTTTTATAGCTTGTCCATTTTTCAAAAAAAAAAAATTATGTTATAATCAACACATGAGATTAGATAAGTTTTTAAAAGTGTCGCGTTTGATCAAACGTCGCACCGTTGCAAAAGAAGTTACCGATAAGGGGCGAGTCAAAATTAACGGAAAATTGTCAAAGTCATCGAGTGATGTGAAATTTAATGATGTTTTAGAAATTCGTTTTGGCAATAAAGTTGTTGAGGTAAAAGTGCTTGAAACCAAGGAATTTACCCGAAAAGAAGACGCGCAAAAAATGTTTGAATTAATTTCTGAAACAAGAGTTAAAGAGGAGCAAAGCGATGGATAAACAAGTGATTCGTTTAAACAATGACTATACGAATGCCAAATTGAAAGAAAAAAATCAGAGCATGCCGCCAAAAAGAAGACATTTGGGGCTTATCCTTATTTTTGCGATGGTTGCGTTTAGCCTTGCCAGTTTAAGTTTAGTTCATGCTTATCAAAATCTTCAAAAACAATTAAAATTGGAACAAGTAGCTGTTAAGACACACGCAAATTTAGCTCAAGATAATCAAACAAAAAGTCAAGAAATTCAAAAATTGAAAGATCCAGATTTTTTAGCTAAATTTGCACGGACACAAGGTTATTCTCAAGGCAATGAAAAAGTTTTTGAGGTTCCGGGAATGCAGAATAAAGAAAATCAATGATTGGAAAAATCTCAAATATCACTCCATTTGGTCTTTTTATCAGTTTTACTGAGCCTTCCTCAGAAAAAAAGAGGATTGGTTTGATGCGTTGGTCCACGATTGCTAAAAATTTACCTTCATTTCAAATTGGAGATTGGATTGGATTTGAAATCACAAAAATCCATGAAGATGGAAAGATGGACTTAAATTATGCTGAAAAAGAATTCACGAGTACTTACGGAACTTTTTTAAAAAGCTTAAAAGATCAGTTGGAAACCATTCATAAATTAAATGAGGAAATAAAATGAGTACAAAAGATGGGCATTTAAATGATGGACGAGAGGTTTACTTTGATGGAAAGAAAAATGAAGATTTATCTCAAGAACCTGTTTTTTCAAAAACATTAAAATTTGTTCAACGCTACTACGAACTTCAAAAAGAAGAACCAGAAAAATTCCTTTACAAGGAAAACAATCAGTCTTATTCGATTCTTTTTATGCCGACGCTTACGATGGATGATCTCGCGCGTAAACGAAAAGTTTATGAACAAATTGCTCGTGAATCTTATGGCTTTTTAGGAAGAACACCAGATTTTATTGATACGGGAGTGGCGATTTTAAGCTATTATGCAGCAATTTTAGGAAAAGATTCTCGCTGTGATTATGCTGAAAATGCTAGAAATTGGGCAAAACGAGTAAAAGAACAAGATTTATTTGTCTCTCATGCCATTCAAAATCCTCAAGTTAATCGACAAAAAACGCTCGCTCAGCTTTTATCAGACGGGCGTGAATTTGCAGGAGTTTGGATTAAAGAAGAACGTGAAGATGGCGTCATTGTGAGAGGCGCAAAACAAGTGAATACTCTCGCTCCTTTAGCGGATGAGTTATTAATTTTTAATTTACCTGGCTTGACTGCCGAAGATGAGCGCTTTGCACTTGCATTTTCACTACCTTTGGCGACAAAAGGGGTCAAGATGATTTGTCGTAAACCGACGATGAAAAGAGAGTTTTCACTTAAAGATTATCCATTATCCGCTCAATTTGATGAAATGGATGCCTTTATTATTTTAGATGATGTTTTCGTTCCAAATGAAAATTTGTTTGTTTGTGGATCAGTAGAAAAATCTAATGCCTTTTTCCCTGAATCTGGATTTTTCGTTCATACAGCGCATCAAGATGAGGTAAGAGGGTATGTCAAATTAGAATTCGTAACAGCACTTGCTGTACGCGTTGCTGAGAAACTCGGATTGACTCATTTTATGCGCGTCCAAGAAATATTGGGTCAATTAACCGTTCATCTTGAACTCATCAAATCAAGCGTTTTAGCGAGTGAGGCCACAGCACATCTCGAAAATGGAATTTTAACCCCTAACATGCAAATTTTACTTGCTGTTCGTGCAAGTTTAACAGGGTATTATGATGAAGCACTTCGAGCGATTGCTGAATTTTCAAGTGGTTCAATTGTGGGAGTCCCTGATTTTAGAGCATTTGAAAATCGAGAAATCGCAGAAATTCTAAAAGAAAGTTTATCTAGTGAGCTCATTTCTGCTGAAGATAGGGCTTTGCTACTAAATCTCGCTTGGGACATTACAGGTGAAGCTTTCGGGCAAAGACAACGAACATACGAATTTCTTCATGGAGGAAATCCGATGTGGATTAAAAATATGCATTGGTTAACAGAAGATTTGACTGCTGGAAATCAAATGTTGGATAAGGTTTTAGAACATGCAAAAGCTGAGCAATAAATTTAACTTTGGTGTGGGCTTGGCGATGATTTTGATGATCATCCCAAGCTTTTTTACGTTAGTGATTAAATCAAATCATCAAATGAATCACGTACATCATGCTACGAAAATAAGACCTGTAAAAACAAGAAACGCCTACTGGACAAGTCTTCCCAAAAGACCAATTGCATGGTCTAAACTTGATACTTTTAATGATTCGAATTTATCTCAAAAAGTGGGTGTGATTGCTTCAAAAACAAAGTTATCTATCGTTGAAATCAATGGTGATGCTTTTAAATTAAGTAATGGAAAGTACATTTCTTCTAAAAAAAATCAAGTGGTTTCTGATCTAGCATGGGGAATCAAAAAAACAACAAAAACCGTATATGCCACACAAAAAATTTCGGTTTATTATAGTCCATATACAACATTTAATCCAGAAGTTTTAACGTCCATTTCAGCAAATCAAGTACTCCAAATAGATAAGAAAGCTAAAACGCATTTTGGAAATTATGATGAGGTGATTTTACCAAGTGGTGAAAAAGGATGGATTGACGCAAGTCAAACGAGTTTTGAAAATCCAAAGATGGTTCAACTTCAAAAGCTACTCCAACAGAAATATCAACAGAAAAATTATTCGATTTATGTGAAAGAACTTAAGCATAAGTTTACAATCGGTGTAAACCAAAACAAAACATTGTATTCAGCAAGTTTATCGAAGCTTCCAATTTTGTATTGGACACAAAAGCGGATAAATGAAGGAGAGGCGAGTTTATCAGATTCACTAGTGTACTCTGCTCAAATCAATAGTTTTTATGGAAGTTATAATCCAGATGGGACGGGAGATCTTCCTAAGGTTGCTGACAACAAGGGTTACAGTTTACAAGATGTGATTGATCGGACGGCAAAGTTATCAGATAATGTAGGGAGTAACTTACTTTCTTATTATGAAACAGGTCAGTTTAGTATGGAATATCAAAACGCGATTTCAAAAATAGCGGGTCAACCTTGGAATCCAAAGACAAGAGAGGCTTCCGCAGCAATGGTTGGACGTGTACTTGAAGCGCTTTATGATGAGGGAGGCGCATCTTTTGATGCCTTACTTCATACGTCATTTGATTCAGTAAAAATCAGAAAAGGAGTACCAGCACAGATTCCTGTGGCGCATAAAATTGGAGATGCTGGCGATGATAATCACGATGCAGCAATTGTATTTACAGCGCAGCCTTATATTTTAGTGGTTGAAACAGACGGCGCTTCTGATGAACAAATTCAACAGATTTCACAAGAGGTTTACGAGGAGTTGAAATGAAAGAATCACGAGCTCAGAAAAAATTTTTAAAAATTGTCAGAGAAAAAAAATACTTCGATCAGCATCACCGTGTTTTAATTGCAATCTCTGGTGGATTGGACTCAATGACCCTGTTCAATTGGCTATATGATGCTCAAAAAGAATTACATATAGAACTTGGGATGGCACACATTAATCATGGGGTACGAAAAGAATCGGATGCTGAAGAAGAAGCACTGCATCACATTGCTGTTCAAAAAAATGTTCCTTTTTTTGTTGGGAGGTTTACAGGGAAGTTTACAGAGAAGACTGCGCGTGATTTTCGTTATCATTTTTTTGAAAAGATCATGAAAGAAGAGGGATATACCGCCTTAGTTACAGCACACCATCAGGGCGATTTGGTTGAAACAGTTTTGATGCGTGAAATCACGGGACGAAACTTGAGAAGTTTACAAGGAATTAAAGAAAAGCGTGATTTTGCTGGAGGAGAGTTGATTCGTCCACTTCTATCTTTTACAAAAAATGAATTTGATGCGCCTCTTTTTTTTGAAGATCGTACAAATCAGGACAATCACTACTTTAGAAATCGAATTCGAAATCAATACATTGAAGAATTAAGCCATGAAAATCCTCAATTTTCAGCTGGAATTGCTGATTTATCGGACGAAATTCGTTTAGCATTTTCTGTCATTACTGACAGCATTCAACACCTTTGCGTCATTACTGACAACACTAAAAAAGTTGATTTGGCGATTTTTTTGGATCAATCCGAAGGGTTACAGTATTTTATTTTGCAAGAATATTTGACCTGCTTTCCAGAATTACAGCTGACCAAAGCAAAAGTTGCTGAGTTATTGCATATTTTGAGACGTGAGCAACAATATCATGCTGAATTAAATAAAGATTATCTTTTTATAAAAAATCCTCACTATTTTTATCTTGAAAAAAAAGGACATCTTGCTTCAAATAACTGGGAAGAAGAAATTGAGATTTTATATGAAGATCCGAAGGATACGAGCTATTTAGAAGTTTCTATTCCTCAAAATGGAGCAATAGAAATAAGAAGAAGATTACCACATGATGAGATTTTGATTAATGGAAATCATAAAAAGTTACGTAAATTTTTCATTGAAAAACATGTTCCATTAGAAAAAAGAAATAATTATCTCATTTTGGTTGATCAAAAAATTTATGCAATTGTCGATTTGGCGTGTTCTGATTTGAGTAAAGTTGCTAAAAATGATAAAATGAAAAGGATATTATGGGTTAAGCCCATTCTAGGAGAGGATAATTAAAAATGCTTGAAAAAGATATTGAAAAAGTGCTGGTATCAGAAGAACAAATTCGCGTTCGTTCGACGGAACTTGGGGAAATACTAACGGCAGAATACGAAGGTAAAAATCCTTTGGTTCTTGGGATTTTAAGAGGATCTGTCCCATTCATGGCTGAATTGATTAAACACATTGATTGTCATATGGAGATGGACTTTATGACCGTATCAAGTTATCACGGTGGGACAAAATCTTCTGGCGAAGTGAAATTAATCATGGATGTAGATACAGCGATTCGTGGACGAGATATTTTAATTGTTGAAGATATTATTGATACGGGGCGGACATTGAAATATTTGAAAGAGCTGCTTGAACACCGCGGGGCAAAGGTTAAAATTGTCACACTCTTAGATAAACCAGAAGGACGCATTGTTGATATTGATGCGCAATGGACTGGATTTACAATCCCGAATGAATTTGTTGTTGGCTTTGGTTTGGATTATGACAATAATTATCGTAATCTTCCCTATGTCGGAGTTCTCAAAGAAGAAGTTTACAGCAAATAATTCTGTCAGTACTGACAGAATTAGCTTTTTCATCAAAAATCAGACTAAAGTATGAAAAATAGTTTGACCAATACTTACTAATAGAAATTCGTTAAGAATTATGATATAACTATACAAAATAGTACTACGATTCACAGTGCTAAATAAAATTAAGATAAGGAACATATGAATAATAACAACCAAAAAAATGGAGGATTCATCAAAAATACTTTTTTATGGGTGCTCTTAGTCATCGTTGTTGTTGTCGGTATCAACTATTTCTTTAGCAATAATCATTCCAATGTTGATAAAATCAGCTATTCACAGCTGATGACAAAGCTTAAGGCTAATGACATCAAATCTGTAACGATGCAACCTTCTGATAGCTTATTGACTGTAACAGGAGAATATAAAGAAGCAAAAGAAGTTGAAACGCGTACCCCGTTATTGGGATCAACAACCTCAAAAGTTAATAATTTCCAAGCTTATATTATTCCGACAGATAGTGTCGTTAAGGATATTCAAACCCTTTCAAGTACACATGATGTTTCTGTAAATGTGATTCAAGCATCATCAAGTGGAATCTGGTTATCACTGCTTTCACCATTACTGACCGTTATCCTTATGGTCGGAATTTTCTGGCTGATGATGGGTGGAATGGGCAACCGCGGCGGTGGTGGCGCTGGAAATCCGATGTCATTTGGTAAATCTCGTGCGAAACAACAAGACGGTAAGACAACAAAAGTTCGTTTTGCTGACGTTGCTGGTTCAGAAGAAGAAAAGCAAGAGCTTGTCGAAGTGGTCGATTTCTTGAAAAACCCAAAGAAATATCATGATTTGGGAGCGCGTATTCCTGCAGGGGTCCTCCTTGAAGGCCCTCCAGGGACAGGTAAAACGTTGCTTGCAAAAGCGGTTGCTGGAGAAGCTGGTGTGCCATTTTATAGCATTTCAGGTTCTGATTTTGTAGAAATGTTTGTCGGTGTCGGTGCCTCACGTGTCCGTGACCTCTTTGAGAGTGCCAAAAAAACAGCACCAGCGATTATTTTCATCGATGAAATTGATGCTGTAGGACGTCAGCGTGGCGCTGGTATGGGGGGGGGGAACGATGAACGTGAACAAACCCTCAATCAGCTGCTGGTCGAAATGGATGGTTTCCAAGATACTGGAGAATCTATCATTGTCATTGCTGCAACAAACCGATCAGACGTATTGGACCCTGCTTTACTTCGTCCAGGACGTTTTGACCGTAAAGTTTTAGTTGGTGCACCGGATGTTAAAGGACGGGAAGCTGTGCTTAAAGTTCACTCTCGGAATAAGAAATTTGCACCCGATGTTGATTTGAAAATTGTTGCACAACAGACCCCTGGTTATGTCGGTGCTGATTTGGAAAATGTCTTGAATGAAGCAGCACTTGTTGCAGCGCGTCAAGATAAAAAAGTGATTGATGCATCAGATATTGATGAAGGAATGGATCGTGCGATGGCTGGTCCAGCTAAGAAAGAACGTCTCCAATCTGTTCGTGAACGTGCAATTGTAGCCTATCACGAAGCAGGACACGCGATTGTTGGCTTAGTGCTTGAAAACGGATCAACGGTACGTAAAGTGACGATTGTACCTCGCGGTCGTATCGGCGGGTATATGTTGGCACTACCGGATGAAGAAATTATGCAACCAACGAATTTCCATCTTAAAGACCAATTAGCGAGTCTGATGGGTGGACGTCTTGGAGAAGAAATCGTCTTTGGTGTTGCGACACCAGGGGCTTCTAATGATATCGAAAAAGCCACGCATATTGCACGCTCGATGGTAACAGAGTATGGGATGTCTAAAAAGCTTGGGATGGTTTCTTACGAAGGAGATCATCAAGTCTTTATTGGACGTGATTATGGACAAACAAAGACCTATTCTGAAGCTACTGCGGTCATGATTGATGATGAGGTTCGAAGTATCTTATCAGAAGCTTATGATCGTGCAAAAGTTGCGATTGAAAGTCATCGTGAACAACATAAAGCGATCGCAGAAGCGTTGCTCAAATACGAAACACTCGATGCTAATCAAATTAAATCGCTCTTTGAAACAGGCGAGATGCCAAATAAAATGGTAGAAGCACTTGAAAAGCCAGAAGAACCAAAATCTTTTGAAGAAATCATTGCAGATAAAAATCATGCTAATGATTTAGAAGTTCATATTTTTGACGCAGATTCTAAAGCAGCAGAAGAAAAAAACCCCAAAGATGAGAATGAAAATAAAGAAGACGAAACAGCTCAATAAGCTGTTTTTTCTTTATTTTCAGAGGAGTTGAAAGCTCAATCCGAATGAACCAAAAAAAAATATGAAAAAAACGGAGTTTTTTCTTGACTTATGTTCAAAATAGTATATAATAGAGAAGTACTGTTTTGAGGGGTACGGATCAACGAGGTCGGTTGGTCAAGGGGTTAAGACACCGCCTTTTCACGGCGGTAACACGGGTTCGATTCCCGTACCGACTATTGGTATAAATAACTATATCAGCCATGGAGGATTACCCAAGTCCGGCTGAAGGGAACGGTCTTGAAAACCGTCAGGCGGGTAAAACCGTGCGTGGGTTCGAATCCCACATCCTCCTTTTTTATTTTATCGCGGGATGGAGCAGTTAGGTAGCTCGTCGGGCTCATAACCCGAAGGTCATAGGTTCAAATCCTATTCCCGCAATTACAATTTAATTTGTTTTGGCTCGGTAGCTCAGTTGGTAGAGCAATAGATTGAAGCTCTATGTGTCGGCGGTTCGATTCCGTCCCGCGCCATTGATAACACAGTGTTGTTATCTTGTTTAAAAAATGCGGATGTAGTTTAATGGTAGAACCCCAGCCTTCCAAGCTGGCTACGCGAGTTCGATTCTCGTCATCCGCTTCAATTAAATATTTGGGAGACTAGCTCAGTTGGTTAGAGCACTGTGTTGATAACGCAGGGGTCTCAGGTTCGAATCCTGAGTTTCCCATATTTGGTAATTATGCCATAGGAGATACACCTGTTCCCATGCCGAACACAGTAGTTAAGTCCTATCGGGTCGGAAGTAGTTGAGGGTCGCCCTCTGCGAGATAAGATCGTTGCCAAGTTAGATTGCGGTTTAGCTCAGTTGGTAGTAGCGCATGACTGTTAATCATGATGTCGTCAGTTCGAGTCTGACAACCGCAGTAAGTGAATCAGCTAAGGCTGATTTTTTTATTTCATTTTAAACTTATGATATAATCTGCTCATTAGGGATTGGAGAAATTAATGGATAGAAGAAGTCGGAGAAAGAAAAAAATCAATCATAGAGGGAAAATGGTAGTCTCTGTGTTGATTATTTTGTTATTGATCGTGGCAGGTGTTTTTGCATATTGGCTTTTAGGTAATGCTAAGCATAAGCAGGAGTCAACGCCGTCTTCTACGCTGCATCAGCTGACGCGTTCAAGCTCACCTCGACAAAGCAAGACTCCATCGGATACTTCAAAATGGTTGCAATCAACAGCAGACAATCAATTGCCGATTTTGATGTTTCACTATGCTTCCTCACAAGCTGCTGATTTGGCTGGTGGGAGCAATTGGATGCCAGATGCAACATTAGAGGCGGATCTTGCGCTTTTGCAAAAGCAAGGTTATACAACGCTTACAGCGCGTCAAGCCGTACAAGTCATGACAACACATACGAAACCCAGCAGTAAAATGGTTTGGTTGACTTTTGATGATGGTTCACTTACATTGTATCGGGATGTTTTTCCTTTATTAAAAAAATATCACATGCATGCAACAGGTGCAATTATTACAGGCTTTGTCGATAAGGGGCAGTCGGGGATTTTGACTTGGGATCAAATCAAAGAGATGAAAGCAAGCGGGTTGGTAGATTTTGTAAGTCATACGGTGAGTCATTTAGATTTGGGAACTTTGGATCAAGCACAAGCAACAGAGCAATTGGAGCAATCAAAAAAAGAGTTGGATCAACAATTGAATCAAAAGACAGACATTATCGTCTATCCCGCTGGGGGCTATAATGCGGCAACGCTTGATATTGCTAAGTCACTTGGATATAAGTATGGATTGTTGGATCCAGGACGTAATGGGGCTGTTGCAAAAGAGGCGACGTTATCGGATGGTTTATTGACACTTCCACGTTTTCGAATGGCAAGTACGACAGGTCCAGATGCGCTGTTCCCTTATTTGGAAGATGCGACGCGCTACAATGAGGCTCACACAAAATAAAGCGAAAGAAAAAAACTTTGACACACTATTTTGTGCCAAGGTTTTTATTTACAGTCTAAATGAAAACGCTTATAATGGGATTATAGTAATGATTTATAAAAAAAGGAGATTCAAATGGCTGAAAAAGTTAGTTTGAAAGTGAAAGTACAGCGTTTTGGTACTTTCTTATCAATGATGGTAATGCCTAATATTCCGGCATTAATTGCTTGGGGATTTATTACTTCCCTATTTTTGACACCTGGGGGCTGGATTGTTTCTATTTTTCCACACTCGGTGGGATTCACTAAAGAAATTGCAAACGTCATTGGCCCAATGCTCGGCTATATGATTCCGATGCTGATTGCTTATACGGGTGGTAAAAATGTTTATGGTGATCAACGTGGCGGTGTTGTTGGTGCGATTGGTGCTTTTGGTTGTTTTGTTGCTGCTGAAATAGGTCCTGGGATTCCTATGATTTTAGGAGCCATGATTGTAGGACCTCTTGGAGGTTGGGTACAAAAGAAATTTGATAACTGGGTTCAACCTCATATCAAAACAGGACTTGAAATGTTAGTGAATAACTTTTCAGCTGGTTTTATTGGGTTGTTCCTTGCGGTTATTTCTTATAAAGTGGTAGAACCATTTGTTAATACTTTTACAAATCTTGCTCACGATGGTGTTTCAGTTTTGATTAATGCTCATTTGATTCCATTGGCAAATTTATTTATTGAACCTGCAAAAATTTTGTTCTTAAATAATGCAATCAATCATGGAATCTTGACACCTCTTGGACTTGAGCAAGCCAAATCAGCAGGTAAATCGATTCTCTTCCTTTTGGAAGCAAATCCTGGACCTGGTCTTGGTATCTTGCTTGCATTTTGGTTGTTTGGTAAAGGGTCAGCAAAATCTACTGCACCTGGTGCGATTATTATTGAATTTATCGGTGGGATTCACGAAATTTACTTCCCATATGTCATGATGAAACCTGCACTTTTCCTTGCTGTTATGGCTGGTGGTGTGTCAGGAACATTCATGAATAATATCTTGAATACTGGGTTGGTTGCTCCTGCAGCGCCTGGATCAATTATTGCAATTTTTGCGCAAGGTTCTTCTCCAGAGGCTGGCGGCATCATGAACTTTGTTAAGATTTTGATTGCAGTTGCAGTTGCTGCTGCCGTGTCATTTGTTGTGGCTGCTATTATTTTACGTCATGATAAATCTCTAGTTGATGATACTGCTTTTGCAAATGCACAAGCGGATGTGGCTGCTGACAAAGCAGTTTCTAAAGGACAAACCGTTTCATCTGCACAAGGCCCTTCTGATTTTTCAGCAATCAAGCATATCATTTTTGCGTGTGATGCTGGGATGGGATCTTCTGCGATGGGTGCTTCAATCTTACGTAATAAAGCTAAAAAATCTGGATTACCTCAAGATGTCACAAATGTTGCGATTGCGAATTTGAGTGCTGGAGCTGATACGATTGTGGTCACGCAAAAAGAATTGGCTGCGCGGGCAGAACAAAAAGCACCAGATGCTGTTCGTTATCAAGTAGATAACTTCATGAGTTCTCCTGTTTATGATCAAGTCATTGCAGCATTGACAGGTGCTTCAACACAAGAAGTAAAACCAGTTTCTGAAGAAGAAGCGTTGAAAATCGATTCTGAAATCGATTTGAATCAAATTGATGAAGTCATTTTTGCTCATCAGCCCGAACACATGGGTTCTGCTACGATGGGTGTTGAAACAGTGCGTGCCATTTTCCGTAATCACGATGTGAAAATTCCTGTTTCTGAAGTTGAGTGTATTGGTCTTGGCGCATTTAATAATGAAAATATCATGATTGTGACGACACCAGAATATACTGAAAGTGCGCGTTCTAAAGCTCCTAACGCACAACATTTGTCAGTGGAGAGCCTAATTACAACGCCAGAATATGACAAAATGGTCGCCCGGCTCAACAAATAAGTCAGGTGTAAAAAATAGTTCTGTCAGCACTGACAACTTTTAAAAATGTTAAAATAAAAGGGAAGACATTTTCAGGAGAATCGGTATGTTAGTAACGAGTCGGGAGCAAAAGCTCATTCACGCGTTTTTGAAAAATGGAAATTTGACCATTTCAGAAATGCTTGAGTTGACAGGAACAAGTCGGCGAACACTTTATCGTGATTTAGAGCGATTACAACAGTCACTGCCTGCAGACGTTAGTTTGCAGACTTCTGACGAAGGTTATTTTCTTGCAGGAGAGCTGTCAGTACTGACACAAATGCATGAATTAGTTGAATTTACAGCGCAAGAGCGATTATATGGCGAATTGTTGCTGTTATTTACAAATAGAGCCTCTATTATTTCCATCAGTGATGAATTTGGGATTTCACAACCTACTGCTACGGCAGATTTGCGGATGATTGAAAAAATGCTTTTAGAAAACGAGCTGTTATTAGAGCGTGAGCATGGATTGAGGGTAAGCGGAAGTGAAGAAAAAATCCGTTCCATCATGACCTCGGCACTCTATCAATCGACTTCTATTGCGGAGATTTTAAAAAATCAATTTCAATCGAATAAAATTTTGAAGTTGATTGATCTGAGTCAAATTGAACAAGCGCGTGCGATTTTTGATCGCATTGATTTACCTGAAATTACAGATAAGGCGTTAACATTGATGCAATGCTTTTTGGCGGTGAGTTTGCTTCGGTTGCAGCAAAATCAGACGATCGATAGTAATAATAAGCGCCGTCCAAGTAAACAAGCTTTAACGTTTGTTCAAGGACTGGCACGCTTGTTGCCGATGATTTTCAGTATCTCAGAAATTACTTATTTGGCTATGGTGTACGATACTTTATACTTTGGCTTTGGACGTGATGTACTGTTTATTGAAAAGTTTGACACTGATTTTTCTTATAAAATCCGTCAGTTAATTGTAGGAGTATCTGAACAAACAGGGTTGCCTTTTGGAAAAGATGATCATTTGTATGGTTTACTTTATGCCCATCTGAAGGATACGGATATTTTACCGACCTTATTTGAAGTCAAACAAGACGAGTTCATCACAAGTGTGGAGGAAAATAATCCCAACATCATCGCGGCGGTCAAAACTCACCTCACTCAAGTTTTTGGAAAAAATTTTTCGATGCGAGAAGTTGCTTTTGTCGCCTTACATTTTTTGGCTACATTAGAGCGAAGCGATTTAGTCATGCCGCTGCGTGCGGCATTGGTGACCAGTCGAGGATTCATTTCATGTGAATTTTTAATGAGTAATTTAAAGAAAAATTTCCCATTTTTAAGAAAAATTGATCTGATTCAAACGACACAAGACTTTGATAAAAGTTACTACGATGCTGTATTTACAACAGAAAAAGAACTGGATTATATTTACGTCAATCGAAATTTAGAGCAAAAAAATCTTGATGAAATTCGCCATCAATTGCGAATGATTCAACAAAATACTTCTGTCAGAGCTGACGATAATCAAAAAAACATTGTCAATCTGAATCAATTGTTCACGATTAGCACAACGCTCATCAATTCATTTAGTATTGACACGCTTGATAATCTGTCAGTACTGACAGAAACGATCAGAAGTGT
Source organism: Lactococcus hircilactis (assembly GCF_009601015.1). Taxonomy (GTDB): domain Bacteria; phylum Bacillota; class Bacilli; order Lactobacillales; family Streptococcaceae; genus Lactococcus; species Lactococcus hircilactis. The sequence continues at coordinate 100,826 of NZ_WITJ01000008.1, read as the reverse complement.
TGTGAGTATGACACAAAGCACTGACAAAGCTGCGCTTAGAAAACTTTTGGAAAAACGATTTGAAGAAACGCATTTGGCGATTCCTGAAACTAAGATTGGACTATTTCACGCAGTACACGAGTCGATTGAAACACCGCTTTTTAAGATTTATGATCTAAACCAAGAGGTTGAAGTCATCGGGATGAATCGAAAAAAAATGAAGATCAAGCGCGTGCTTTTACTCTTATCACCGCCGTCTGTCAGTACTTACGCAACTTATCTGCTCGGAAAAATTTCAAGTTCGATTATTGAAAATAAACTTTATACAACGATTTACGATTCAGGAAATGAGGCAGTGGTCAAAGAATTATTGCGGCAAATCATGACTGAAGCGATCAGAAAATACGGAGAATAACATGGAAATTCAAAAAAATTTGATTCAACTTAATCAACATTTTAATACGAAAGAAGAAGCCATCACTTTTTGTGGGCAATTACTCGTCGATGGAGGATATGTGAACCCAGAATATATTCCTGCAATGATTGAGCGTGACAAAGAACTCTCGGTTTATATGGGGAATTTTATCGCCATTCCTCACGGAACGGATGCAGCAAAAAAAGAAGTTCTGAAAACAGGGATTGCGATTGTTCAAGTGCCTCGTGGCATTGATTTTGGCACAGAAGAAGATCCAAAAGTAGCGACTGTGCTCTTTGGGATTGCAGGGGTTGGAAATGAGCATCTGGATTTGATTCAGAAAATCTCGATTTTCTGCTCGGATGTGGATAATGTTGTTAAAATCGCAGATGCACAATCTGTTGATGAAATCGCAAGCTATTTTGCAGATTAATTTGTAAATCTTGGCACAAACTTTTGTGTCAAGTTTTTTATTTACAGTCCATCAGAAAAGGCTTACAATGAGAGTATAGAAAATAAAAAGAGGATAAAAATCATGAAAAAAGCAGTACACTTTGGTGCAGGAAATATTGGACGTGGATTTATTGGTGAAATTTTGAACCAAAACGGATTTGAAGTGACATTTGTAGATGTTAACAGTACCGTGATTGATGCACTTAATGCGCGTCATGCTTACGAAATTGGAATTGCGAGTCCAGAACACGAAAAAATTGCGATTTCAAATGTTTCAGGAATCAATAATAAAGAAAATCCAGAAGCTGTGGTTGAAGCAATTGCAGCAGCAGACATGGTCACCACAGCGATTGGTCCAAATATCTTACCTTTTATCGCTGAGTTATGTGCAAAAGGAATTCAAGCCCGTCGTAGTGCAGGAAATACTGCAGCTCTTGATTTTGCAGCGTGTGAAAATATGATTGGTGGGACAGCGTTCTTATTTGAAAAAGTTTCTGAATACCTCACCGCTGAGGATCAAGCTTTTGTTGAGCGCTACATCGGATTTCCTAATGCTGCGGTTGATCGCATTGTTCCTGGTCAACATCACGAAGATCCATTATATGTTGAGGTCGAACCTTTCCACGAATGGGTTATTGATGAAAGTCAAATGAAATCAGAGCTTCGTCTTGAGGGAGTTCATTATGCGACAGATCTTGAACCCTTTATCGAACGTAAATTGTTCTCAGTCAATTCTGGACATGCGACAGTGGCTTATAATTCAGCATATAAAGGCTATAAAACGATTCTTGAAGGATTGCAACATGAAGAAATTCTTGCGGCCCTCAAAGCCGTTCAATCAGAAACGCGCGCTCTTTTGCTTGCAAAATGGGGAAAATATTTTACCGCTGAAAGTCTCGTTGAGTATCACGATGTGATCATTTCTCGCTTTGCAAATCCAGAAATCGTTGATGATGTCACGCGCGTTGGCCGTACACCAATTCGTAAACTCGGCTATGATGAACGCTTTATTCGCCCGATTCGTGAACTTAAAGAGCGTGGTTTAGGTTACGCTGCTCACTTGGATGTTGTTGGAAAAATCTTTGCTTACGATGATAAAGAAGATCCACAATCAGTTGAATTACAAGAAAAATTAACTTCGTCAGCACTGACAGATGTGATTAAAGAAGTCACAGGAGTGACAGATGAAACATTGATTGAGGAAATTAAATCCGTTGTTAAAAAATATGCAAAATAAATAAAAAATTCCGTTTGAAAAAACGGTTTTTTTACACGCATTTATCCATGATAAAAAATTAAAAAAACCGTTTACAGTTGAAAAAAAAAAGAAATCATGGTACTATAGAAGTATAGAAAAGCACTGGAATGTGCGAGCTTACTCTTTTAATTGACCGACTATTTTTTGTATTGCATAGGGGTTCATGAGACATTCTGAGGCATGCATACCTTTTTAAGGGAGTAGCCTATACAGAAGCGAGAACACCCACCTGGCTTTTGAGCGGGTTCAATACGTGAGTGAGTAAACGGCATTCAATCAGTGTTTTTTATTGTCGCAAAAAGAGAAATAAAATCCGATAGCATCCCCTCTTAGATCTATTAAAGGGACGAAAAAAACTGTCAGTACTGACAGCATAAAATTTTAGGCTGTATATCATTGATAGACAGCTTTTTTGATACAAAATGAGGCCGATACATGTGCGACTCCAAAACTATTTATTGAGGGATTAATATAATGTATGGAAAATATAATCAATCACTTCTTGGTTTTCTGTGAGTTGATTGTGTTGAGCATCGCTTCCATCGAAGATCTTTTCAGTATAGCTGCCCACTTCATTTTTGTATATTTTACGACTTGCAAGTGCGCTAGTCAAAGGGACGACACCATCACTGTCATTTTCATCATTTCCAGCAATCGAGAACATTCTTAAGTGATGCGGAATTTTTGATTTTTTACGAATCATTTGCTTTAGCTGGTCTGTTTCAATTAATGCAGCTCTATTCGGATAAGGATTTGCATTTTCATCAAGATAATTATAAGGTGTTGCGATTGTAATGAGGTTTTGCATTTGCGAATCTGATGTTTGTGCTTCATTTTCTAAAAAAAGTGTCCAAACCAGTCCTCCATTGGAATGACCTAGCGCATTGTATGATTTAAAAGAATAGAGTTGATGGGCCTTTTTCATCGCGATTTCGGTCCATTTTGCTTGTTCAACCACTCCGTTTTCAGAACTATCTGAGAAACTAATCACAATAAAAGGATGACTGGAATTTTTAGTCAAAGAAGAGGTGCATTGTGTCGTGCCATCCGTGTTAACATTGATTTTTAAAATTCCTCTCTGTCCAGTTTTTTTCATTAAATCATTCATAAAAGTATCGAAGCGATCCCCATCTGCATCGGTGCCAGGGATGAGTATAAAAGGAACTTGTTTTTGATCTTCTCTTTGTTCAGCTCGATATTTTATAGCATCATAGGATAGTATCAGTGATAAAATAAATAGCATTGTCACGACAACAATTATCATTTTTTTATGCTTCATTTCTTCTCCTTTTTTTTCATTTACATTTATCATACTCTTTTTTTATGTAAGTTTCTATTCTTATGATTATTCTCATCGTGATATTGCACCTGCACCATTTGTTATCTTACCGAGTGATTTGCTTGAAAATTGGATCGCTGTCATTGCTCAGTTGATCATAAAAACAGAAAAAAATCATCTCTCAATAGAAACTAAAGCTTTGATAAGGTTGTTCTTTTTTATGAAAAAAACTGTCAGCACTGACAGCATAGACTTGTCAGCACTGACAAAAAATTGTATCATTTGTTGTTCATTTTTGTCACGGTTCTTTTCAAAAAACTTTGTTATAATTAATCTTGCAGCATCTATTATTCACTTATTCTTGTAGAAAAAGCTCAGTCACCGCTGGGCTTTTTTGATAAAATGAGATTTATTTTAAAATATCAGAATTTAACGATTGAGATTTAGCTTACGATAGTGTAAAATGAAAGCAGAAGAAAACAAAATTTAGATTTTTTTCGTGGCAACTGACAAAGCAACACAGAAGTGATAAGATGAGGGATGTTTTGGAGAAATTAATCACACTTTTAGAACTTATTGGAGCGTGGATTCTTTTTGGTGCACCCTTGTTCCAATCTGTTACGGAATTATACGAAGAACTTGAAAAAAGAGAAAAATTAGTCACTGTCATCAATCAGAATCACACCGATCAGGCGATAAAAAAAGTCTCTTTTTGGTGGTGGCTTTTTCCTCCAATCAAGATTGCGCTAGAAAAAAAGAAACTGCGTCAGATTAAGAAAATGACCAATCATCAGCTTTCAGAGGAAACAAAAGAAGCGCTTCATCGCTTATCACTCAAAGCAAATGGTTGGGCTGGTGTTTCACTTGGGGGCTGGCTTGTCGCGGTTTCTACCACATGGGAATTCGTCCAATCAGACCACGATGCGCTAAGAAAATGGTTTTTCCTGGTATTTTTGGGCAGTTATATCAGTATTTTTCTGATTTTTAAAACATTTCGTCATAAAAAATGAAGTCTGAATTGACTGACTTTCACAAATAAATCCAAGCCAATTTCATTGACCTGCTTTTAAAAAAGACTCACGTCACAGACGTGAATTGACAAAAAGGAGAATAAGATGGTAAAAAAAGGGGAATTGATTGTATTAGAAAATGGACAAAACGCAACCGTTGTTGTCGATCCAAAAAAATACAATCATATTTATGTTGTAGAACTAGAAAATCATGATGTGAGAGTGGTTGATAAAAAATCCCTCGCACTTATGCTTTCACTCCCGCATGGATTTGATTTGAAATAAATAAAAATGAATCAGTGTGATAAAACCGTCCATCGCATTGGCGTTTCTCATGGAAAGCTTCTCATTTAGTCATCTACTTTATATCTTTTGGCCACAAGTGCTCCTAAAAACCAAACCAAGATCACCACGATGAAAACAGTGATCCAAAGCCCCAAAGCGCCGTTGATGAGCGCTTTAAAAAGAGACAGCCCACCAAAAGCATAGATGAATGCCCAAATCAAATAGCCTGGAAGTGCAGCAAGTGTATATTTGTACCAGTTTAAGTCCATTAGACCAGCACCAATTTGAATGACCGATTGTAATCCAATCGTTAAAAAACTGAGTGAAATGATCGGCCAGCCATATTTTTTGAGCATCAGAATGCCCACTTGATTCTTTTGATCTAGTTTTTGACCAAAAGTCGTTTTCAAAATGCCTTTATGGATGAATTTTCCAATCCAAAATGTAGCTTGCGCTCTACAAAAAACCACAAAAAATAAAAATAATGTAGCCAACCACAAAGGGAGTTGAGCAATCCAAGTCAAAGTATTTTCCACGTGCGTTTACTCCTTTTATTCATGTATTCATCATAACATAAATCCGAAGCATTAATAAAGCACTTCATCTGAAAAGAAGAAACATCAACGCTTCTTCACTCATAAAAAGGAGGAAAAAAATGTCACTCACATCAGAACGCATCAAACAATCTCGCAAAGATATCGGACTTACTCTTCAAGAATTAGGAAACTTATTGCAAGTGAATAAAGGCACAATTTCAAAGTGGGAAAAAGGGGTAAATACCCCAAAGCTTGAAACCATTGCACGTTTGGCTGAATTTTTAGAAGTCGATATGGGGTATCTTTTAGGGAGTCAAAACGAGCGGAGGATCATGTCTTTGACAGAGTTTGTTGAATCCACAGAAGAAAATCAATTGATTTATCATTATCGTCATCTGACCCAAAATAATCAAACCATCTTAAAACAACTCGCAGCATTCATGGTTGAAAATCAATAAACCATAAGCAATGAAAAATGGAGAAACAAAAGAAATGAGAATTAGAGCATTAGAACGAACAGACTTAAAAAATATTCATATCATTGATAATAAAGCTGAAACGATGCGCTTGTGGTTTGAAGAACCGTATGAGTCTTTGGATGAATTAACAAGTTTATATGATAAACATATTCATGATACGCATGAGCGCCGCTTTGTCATTGATTTGGAAGGTGTTTTTGCTGGAATTGTAGAACTAGTAAGTATCGATTATATTCACCGCAATTGTGAGATTCAAATCATCATTACTGACAAGTACTCCGGATTAGGATATGCACAGCAAGCACTGAAAAAAGGAGTGGATTATGCTTTTCATACGTTGAACATGTATAAAGTGTATTTATGGGTAGATGTAGATAATAAAAAAGCCGTTCATATCTACAATAAATTGGGCTTCAGTATTGAAGGAACAATTAAGCAACAGTTTTTTGCAGGCGGAAAATACCATGACTCTTATTTTATGGGAATTTTAAAAGAAGATTATATCCATCAAAAATCAAATTAAAAAAGACAGGACGTCTTTTTATTTTGAAGATTTTAAAAAAGCAATCGCATCGCGATTTTGAGCCTTTAAATCAATGCTTTGTTGCTTGGCAGCATAGATACAACCACAGTAACATTGCCGATAAATAGCGTAGTCTTTACACATCTCGACAGAGCGTTTATAGCCATTGTTTTTCTTGAAGTCACTGGGTAAATAATGGACATTATAAATTTTCTGAATGTCCAACCCGATTTCATTGATGAGTTGGCTATTTTTCATTGGAGAAATTGTGAGTGCACTTCCAAAGTAGTCAAAATCGAGTGCTTTTGCTTTTTGGGCGACAAGATCAAGTCGCATTTGAAAACATGAAGCACATCGTTTCCCACCTTCTTTTTCATTTTCAAAATGATTTTCTCGAACCATTTTCACAAAAAGATTGGGGGTGTACGGAGCTGCGATAAATTGGACGTTTTGGTTTGTTTTTTGATTAAACTCTGAAATAAATTGCGCTTGAACAAATTTGCGGCGCTCATACTCACTTGCGGGATGAATGTTTGAGTTGGCAAAATAAATCGTCACCTCAGCATACTGTGTTAAATACTCTAAAGCATAAGTACTACAAGGCGCACAGCAGCTGTGAAGTAAAATTTTTGGACGAATGTTTTCTTCTTGCCAATTTTCTTTAACTTTTTGAAAAACTTTATCATAATTGACTTTCTGGGCAGGATTCATCCGATTGAGGATGTCTAAACTATCTTTCATGATGGACCTTTCTTAAATGATGTATCTAAATTATAACAAAATTTAGAAAAGAAAAAGAAAAATTTCACGTCTTGACATGAAAAAATACTTGCATTTTATTCCAAAAATGGTAAAATAGATGAGTACGTTCTTTGAACGAAAAATGGCCCGGTAGCTCAGTTGGTAGAGCAGTAGACTCTTAATCTATGGGTCCAGGGTTCGAGCCCCTGCCGAGCCATCACCTTTCTTGAGTTTGTATTTTCAGACTCACTCAAAAAAGCTAATCTACTAAGGTTAGTTTTTTTTATTAAAATAAGCTGTTAGAATCGTGAAAATAATCAGAAAAAAGGATATAATAGAACGCAAATAGATTTTAATTGGAGGCATTATGGATTTAACAAAAAAATTTAACCCAAATCTCGATAAAATTGCAGTATCAATGATTCGTCAATTTGATCAACAGGTTTCAAGTATTCCTGGAATTATTAAGTTGACCTTGGGGGAGCCAGATTTTTATACGCCAGAGCATGTAAAACAAGCAGGAATTGCAGCGATTAATGCCAATGAGAGCCATTACACTGGGATGGCAGGATTGCCCAAATTGCGCGAGGCAGCAAGTGATTTTCTGGCGAAAAAGTACGATTTGCATTACGACGCAGCACAAGAAATTTTAGTGACGGTGGGTGTGACAGAGGCCATTTCTGCGACGTTATTGTCAATTTTGGTGCCTGGAGATGAAGTTTTGATTCCTGCACCAGCTTATCCTGGCTATGAGCCACTCATTACGCTCGCTGGTGGAACTTTAGTCGAAATTGACACAACAAGTAATCAATTTGTTTTAACGCCTGAGATGCTTGATTCTGCGCTTTTGGCACATGCTAAAAAAGTAAAAGCGGTTATTTTGAATTACCCCGCAAATCCAACAGGTGTCACATACAGCCGCGCGCAAATTCAAGCGTTGGCAGAGGTTGTGAAGCGCCATGAGATTTTTGTCATTGCTGACGAAGTTTATAGTGAGTTGAATTACACCAACGAAGCACACGCTTCTATTGCTGAATTTGCACCCGATCAAACGATTCTATTGAACGGTTTGTCAAAATCACACGCAATGACAGGGTGGCGTATTGGATTAATTTTTGCTCCGTCAGTACTGACAGCACAGATTATAAAGACCCATCAATATTTGGTGACCTCAGCGTCAACTCAATCACAATTTGCAGCGATCGAAGCACTCCAAAAAGGGCAAGACGACGCATTTCCGATGAAAAAAGAATATCTAAAGCGCCGCGATTACATCATTGCACAGATGAGTCAACTTGGTTTTGAAATCATCAAACCAGATGGTGCATTTTACATTTTTGCAAAAATTCCAGCAGATTTGATTCAAAATTCATTTGATTTTTGTGTGGATTTTGCAAAAGAACAAGCGGTTGCAATTATTCCAGGTGTAAGTTTTGGACAATATGGCGAAGGCTATGTTAGATTGTCGTATGCCGCCTCGATGGAGACGATTGAGCAAGCGATGAGCCGACTCAATGCTTATGTCACAGGAAGACGAAACGCATGACTTGTATATTTTGTGAAACGCATGATGTTTTATTTGAAAATGATACTGCAAAATGTTTTTTTGATCACTATCCTGTTTCAAAAGGGCATCTGTTGATTGTTCCAAAACGACACGAAGCCAACTTTTTTGAACTCAGCAGCCAAGAAAAACACGACATGGACGAACTTTTAGAGCACTCTAAAACATATCTTGATGAACACGAGCATCCCGATGCTTATAATGTTGGCATCAACGTCGGAAAAGCAGCTGGACAGACCGTTTTTCATTGTCATGTCCATTTGATTCCGCGCTATACCAATGATGTTGAAAATCCCATAGGCGGTGTCAGAGGCGTGATTCCTCAAAAACAACATTATCAGTCAAAATAATTTCTGTCAGTACTGACAGAAATACAAAGTAGGGATTCCAATTAACGACTCACAGATGGCGAATAATTTATCTGCATCAGCAGGAATATCGGAGTTGAAAACATTCAGAAAATTACTACACCAACTGTCAGTAAAATAATTGATTTGAAAAATTACTGATAGGCTTGTCAGTAATTTTTTTGATATAATGAAATAAAATAGCGAAAGGGGAAAATCATGCGGGATGCCGAAACACAAGGCTTGGTGCTTTACAGTCGTAATTACAAAGAAAAAGACAAATTGGTCAAGATTTTTACAGCGTCTTTTGGCAAGCGGATGTTTTTTATTAAGAATTTTGGAAAATCCCCTTTTGCCAGTTCCTTACAAGCTTTTACTGACGGAAAATTGACCGCAACGATTAATGACAGCGGATTTTCTTTTATCGAAGATGTCAGTGAAGTGACCGTTTATAAAAATATTAATGCAGATATTTTCATCAATGCGTATGCTTCTTATATCATAAGTTTAGCTGATGCGGCGATTTCTGATAATCAATATGACCCAGCACTTTACGCGTTTCTAAAGCGAAGTTTGGAGCTTTTAGATCAAAAATTTGATATGGAAATCATTACCAATATTTTTGAGCTACAAATCTTAGGACGTTTCGGAATTTCCATTAATTTTGCAGAATGTGCCTTTTGCCATACCACAACTGGCCCTTTTGATTATTCATATAAATTTAATGCCTGTCTTTGCAAAAAGCATTTTGATGAAGATCTGCGCCGCACGCATCTGGATCCTAACGTCATTTTTCTTTGCAACTTGTTTCAAGAAATTTCATTGGACGAACTAAAAAAAATCTCAATCAAACCAGAAATGAAACAAAAACTCCGCCAATTTATTGATGGTCTTTACGATGAATATGTGGGATTACATCTCAAATCTAAGAAATTTTTAGACAGTATGCAACCCGGCTCTTGGGCAGATATTATGAAATAAACTTGTGGATAAGTTACTGATGAGATTTTTTAATCGTTAGCCACAGTGGAAAAAGTAAAAAATCTACTGACAGAAAGTAAAAGAGTTCTGTCAGTAATGATGGGGGAAATTTATGGACGCAAAATCATGGGGAAGAGTTTTTCGTGAAATCCGCGAAATGAAAAATTTATCATTAGCCAAAGTTGCAGGAGATTATGAAAATTCGCCGAATTTTATCACTTCAAAACAACAAGTGTCACGTTTTGAGCTTGGAATTTCTGACATCACGCTCACAAAAATTTATGATTTGGTTGAAAATATGGGACTTTCCTTTGAAGAATATCTTTATCATGTCAGAAATTATGAACTTCCGAGTGGACGAGCACTTTTTGAAGCACTTGGTCGATTGCAAGAGCTTGGTAATTTGCCTGAAATTGAAAAAATTTATCAAGAACTAGAAGGCAGATTTGCGGAAACTCAAAAACAAACCGATTATTGGAACGCTTTAGAATACAAATCATTTTTGGCGCAAAAAAATTATAAATCCTATCAGATAAGCGAAAAGGAAATCCAAGAAGTTAGTGATGACCTATTTTCTATGTTGGAATGGGGCGAGGCGGAACTCTTTTTATTCAGTGAATTTATTTATTTTTTACCAGAAACTCTCGTTTTTGAGTTTTCAAAAGAGCTGATTAAACGGACAAAGTTTTATCGAAAAATACCAGAAAATAAAACTCAAGTCACCCTCGTTATTCGAGATTGTACCAATTATTTTATTGAAAAATCTCAGGTGGAGCAAGCGGAAATACTACTAAAAAGTTATGAAAAATTGATTGAAAGTCCGATTATTGATGTTTATAATCGCAAAGAATATCTCTCTATCAAGGGAAATTACCAATTTTTAATTGGCGATATTGAAAAAGGAAATCAGATTTTTGAAGATTTAGCCATTATGTATGAAAAGTTAGGTTATGACAAAGCGGCAAGTTATATGAAAGAAAAGCGTCACAAATAAGTGACGTTTTTTGATTTTGAAAATGGAGTGGTAAAATGATTTTAGATAACCTCTTTTTTGGTTATAAAAATTTGATTACTTATGGATTGGAGGAATTTGATATGCGACTTATTACTAAAAATTCGGCCTTTCGCTCGCTTTTTCTGTGCGGTGTATTTAATACGACAGGGAGTAATTTATTTGCTCTCGCTTTTCTTATTTATGCTTCGACTTATCCTAATAGTAAGTTCTATATTTCTCTTGTGGCCTTATTTATGGTAATTCCCACGTTTTTTAATGCTTATATGGGTTATTTGGCAGACCGCACTAAGGATAAAAAGCGTGCGCTATTTATGACGTCTTGGATTCAGACAATTTTGTTTATCGGTGTCGCTTTTGCCATTGAGCAGCATTCATTTTTTGTTTTTTTGTTCTGTATTCTGGTCAATTTGGTAGATGAACTCCTTGCTATGTATAAAGACGGCTTGGAATTACCGATTATGCAAAGTCGGGTATCATCAGATGATATTCAACCTGCTTATGGATTAATACAGGGCGCAAGTTCTTTGATTGGAATTGTCGGAAAACCAGTTGGTTTAGCACTTTTGGCTATTTTAGGAAATTCTTTTTCCATGTTGGCTCTGGTGAATGCCGGTTTGTACTTTATATCAGGAATAGTCTTATTCGAGAGTAGAAAATATCTGGACATAGAAGTTACAAAAAAACCTGACGGAGGAAAATTTCATTTTTCACTCAAGGAAACACTCTTGCAAATTATAAAAGTGTTCAAAGTTGAGGGGACGACGTCAGCAATTTCTCTCATTATTATCATACTGATTATTAATTTTTCAATTAATGGAATTTTACCATTGATTGACCTAGCAATGGTACACCACAATCCATTTGGTCATAACTTTGGCTTGGCTGTTACTGTATTTAGCCTTTCATTTTCTTTAGGTGTCTTCATCTCATCGTTTTTTATGCACGATTTTTTTCAAAAAAAGAACTTAAGCTTTATATTGAAATTAGTTTTGGGACTGCTTATCTTGTTTTCTTTATTCCTTATGTCTTTTGGGCTCGTGTCTATTGCACTATTTTTCGCTATCGGATATTGTTTTGCTAAAGTTAACCCGAAACTTACAAGTATTATCTTTCAGATTATTCCAAAAGAAGATTTGGCGACCATTCGGGGAGGAATTTCAACATTTTTTGCAACAGCAAGTTCGATGGGAGTTTTAGTATTTGTGGCCTTGGCCAATCTTACTGGTCTTAGTTTAACTTTTTATATCATTGCTTTCATCTGTTTTCTTGCTTTAATTGGTCCTACTTTTATAAATTTATTCAAAAAAAAATCACTATAAAAGCAAAACTTGATTACCTATGAGATTGGAATTGAGGTTTAAAATATGCTCACTTACATTAAAAAAAACAAATTTCAAAACATCATTCTACTTGCCATCATTGTCGCTGATATGGGACTTTATGTCTATGGAAATTATCTGAAAGTCAACTTGGTCAATGCTTTGATGAAATCGAATGTTTCAAAAGCAATCTTTTGGTTTATTTTTAGTCTAGTTATTTTTCTAATCATGATGATTATTAGAAAAATAGAAGTGGTTCAGACAGAAAAAACAACACAAACCCAGTTAAATTTAATACGTAAAGATATTTTAGAAAATTTGACGTCACTTACTTATCAGGAATTTTCCAAAGAGAGCAAAGACCAATATAATTCATGGTTGAATAATGACGCAATGCTCTTAGACACAGACGGTTATAAAGAAATTTATTTTATGATAGAAAATATTTTTCTGGTGCTTTTTTCAAGTTTTGCTCTGTTTACTTTTCATTGGATTCTTTTTGTGACGACGGTTTTTTTAGCCCTTATTTTGCTGGTTCTTCCTAAAATTTTTCAAAAGAAAATGGTCAAAGCGACCCAAGAGGTGTCAAATAGTGCCGAAAAAGCATTAAAAGAAAGTAATGACAAACTCAAAGGTTACGAGGTAATTTATCACAATCAGCAGTTTGATTTTTTTACTTCTCGCTTGCTTCAAGTTTATGAGCAACTAAAAGCGGTCAAAATAAGTAAAGCCAGATTGGTTTCTGTGGCGACGATGTGTACAGTTGGACTGAGTTTTCTTTCACAGTCAGCGATTTTAGGGGTCAATGCACTTTTGGCTTTTCAGCATATTGTCCTTTTAGGGACATTATTAGTTTCAGGAAATTTTGCTGGAAATATTTTTAATGGACTGAATACCATTGCTGATTGCTTCACTATTGCTTTAGGAACTGATAAATTACTGACAAAATATCCGAAAGTATCAAATCAAAGAGAAAGCAATCCTGTCAGCACTTTTGAGACGAGATTGTCTTTTGAAAATGTTTCGATTAAATTAGGAGATAAAAAAATTACTTATCCAAATTTTGAAATTAAAAAAGGTAAAAAGTACGCGATAGTTGGCGAGAGTGGGTCAGGAAAAACAACATTAATTCAATTGCTAAATGGAGATTTAGAAGATTATCAGGGGATTATTAAGTTGGATGATTTGGATTACAAAATTATAGATAAGGGTAATCTACAAACAGTCGTTGCAACAATTAGTCAATTTCCCTATCTTTTTAATGACAGCCTAGAAGAAAATTTAAAAATGAATCGAAAAATTACTGATGAAAAATTAGAAAAAGTGTTGAAAGAAGTCAAAGCAGAGGACTTTTTAAAAGACAAGCTGACCAATAAATTTGATAATAATTTATCAGGAGGACAACAGCAAAGAGTGTCTATTGCTCGAGAATTATTGGGGGAAAAACCAATTTTGATTATGGATGAAAGTACAGCTAGCCTTGACAAGTTAACAGCTCTAGCTGTTGAGAGAAATATCTTGCAAAATCCAAGGTTGACGGTGCTTATGATTACTCATCATTTTCATGGTGAAACTCGTTCATACTTTGATGAAATCATAGAATTATAAAAATTTACTGACAGAATATTTCTGTCAGTAAATTTTTCACACAAAAAACCACTGACAAATCTGTCAGTGGTTTATAATTTTATTAAACGTGAATTGGTAAGCCATCAGCCAATTCAGCTGTATCCATAATCGCTTCACCAAGTGTTGGGTGAGGTTGGATGGTCAATGAGATATCTTTAGAAGTCAACCCATTTTCAATCGCAAGTGACAAACCAGAGATTAAGTCAGAAGCACCGGGACCTACGATTTGTGCACCTATGATTGCTCCTTCTTTGGTTTCAGTAATCAAACGTAAGAAACCAGTGGTATCATTCATTGAAATCGCACGGCCGTTTGCAGCAAATGGGAACTTAGAAATTTTGACTGTATCCATGCGATCTTTAACTGTATCAGGCGTTTCACCAACAGTTGCGAGTTCTGTCGTTGTGTAAGCAACAGCAGGAAGAGCGATATGAAGGTCAACAGCATCCTCAGCTCCAGCTACTGCAGCAGCGGCAACTTTCGCTTGGAAGGAAGCTTTATGTGCGAGCATTGGACCAGGGACCACATCACCAATTGCGTAAATGTGAGGGACATTTGTTTCATAAGAATCTGTCACTTCAATCAAACCACGCTCTGTCATTTTAACATCCGTATTGTTTAATCCGAGTAAATCCGTGTTTGGACGACGTCCAACTGAAACAAGGAGATAATCTCCAGTGACAGATTGTTCTTTTCCATCCACTTCAAAAGTCAAAGTCACATCTTTATCAGTTTGAGTTGCTGATTTTGCCATAGCAGAAGTATAGATTTCAGAACCAGCAGATTTTACACGTTTTGCGATAATATCTGACATTTCTTTATCAAATCCGTTTAAGATGTGATCCAGTCCCTCAACAATCGTAATCTTAGAGCCAAGCATCCGATAAGCGCCACCAAGCTCAGAACCAATCACACCTCCTCCAACAATAATCAAATGTTTTGGAACCTCAGGAAGAGATAAAGCACCAGTCGAATCTACAATGCGTCCTCCAAAAGCAAAGGCTGGAATCTCAATTGGACGAGATCCTGTTGCGATAATCACGTCATTAAAGTGAAGAAGTTGGAAACCATCTTCTTGTTCAACATTGAGTGTTTCATTATCAACGAATTCGGCTGCTCCTTTGATGACATCAATTTTATGCTTTTTAAGCAACATTTTTACGCCACCTGTCAATTGATTGACCACTTTATCTTGTTTCCAGGATTGTGCAGCATTCCAGTCAAGCTTGACATTGTCAACAGAAAGACCAAAAGGATTTTTCTGTTCAGATTCTTCCATCGCATCTGTATAATGATGCCCTATATTAATCAGAGCTTTTGAAGGAATACATCCAATATTCAAACAAACCCCACCAATATTATCTTTTTCAATAATTGTCACTTTTTTACCAAGTTCAGCTGCACGAATAGCGGCAACATATCCGCCAGGGCCTGAACCAATAACCACTAAATCCACATCTGTGGCTTGAGCACCAACAACCATTTTTTATTCCTCTTTTCTTGTAAACATTAGTGTCAACTTAAGTTTACAACGTTGTAAACTAGTTTTCTTGATAAAACGATTAGCGAGTGCCCATTGGGGATTCGCGTGTAATGGATCAGTGCTTTAGCACTAGTCATTATATCGTATTAGATTTCCATCAGCATGAATTCTGGATCAGCAAGTAATGACTTCAAGTAGTTAAGTGAACTTTGACCTAACATTCCGTCAATCAAACGATGATCATAAGTCATAGACAATTTCATGTTTTGTCCGACGACAATTTCGCCTTCAGCATTAACAATTGGTTCTTTTACAATTGAACCAAGACCTAGAATCACGACATCAGAACCGTTAATGATTGGTGTAAACCAAGAACCACGAGCAGATCCAATGTTTGAAATCGTGATGGTTGAACCTTGCATTTGTTGAGGTTTCAGCGTTCCTTCACGCGTTGCACGAGCCAATTCAGCAATTTCTTTGGCAATTTCAAGAATAGATTTATTTTCAGCTTCATGGATGACTGGAACGTAAAGTCCTGTTGGTGCATTCACTGCAATTCCAACATTGACGTGTTCGTGATAAACAATTTCTTGCTTATCATAATCAACAGAAGCGTTAATCTCTGGGAATTTATGAGCAGTCGTTGCTAAAGCTTTTGCAACATAAGCAAGATAAGTCAATTTGATGTCTTGTTTTGCAGCAATTTCTTTAAAGACAGCACGATGTTTCACGAGTTTAGAAACTTCAACTTGGTCAAAGTTAGTGACTGGTGGGATATGTGTGTGTTGTGCCGTCATGACTTTTGAAACCACTTTACGCGTTGGATTCATTGCTTCACGACGATCTCCAGCTCCTACTTTAACAGCGGGTACTTTTTCTACGGCTTTATCAGCTTTAGGTGCAGATGCAGCAGGAGCTACTTCTGGAGTAACTTTGGCAATTGGTGCAACACTACCAGATTCAAAAGCTTTAACATCAGCTAATGTTGTATGACCATGACGTCCAGTTGCAGGGACTTGAGTTAAATCAATGCCGGCTTTACGCGCATAGTGACGAACAGATGGCATCGCAAGAACACGTCCTGCAGCACCAGTTTTCGTCAATTGGACAGCAGCAGTGTCCCCATTTTCAGTGTGAGCTGGGCTTGCGACTTGTACGGCAGCTACTTGTGTGGCAGGTGTTGCACTTGCTGTGGCCGCCCCATTTCCATTGTATTCAATCAAAGGAGCACCAACTTCAACGGTTGTTCCTGCTTCAACGAAAAGTTTCGTGATTTTTCCAGAATATGGAGAAAGAATTTCTTGCATGAGTTTATCATTTTGAACCTCTGCAACAGGATCGTCTTCTTTGACATCATCTCCAACTTTAACAAGCCAGTTTGCGATATCTCCCTCGTGCATGCCTTCACCAATATCAGGCATCGTAAAAATCTGAGCCTCAGCTGATTCTTGTGTTGAATTTGCTGTGCTTGATTCGTTTGGCGTTTGTGCTAAATGAGCTGATCCATCACCATCATATTCAATCAAAGGTTCACCCACTGCAACGGTTGTTCCTGCTTCGACGAAAAGTTTTGTGACTTTTCCAGAATATGGAGATAAAATTTCTTGCATGAGTTTATCATTTTGAACCTCTGCAACAGGATCGTCTTCTTTAACAACATCTCCGACTTTAACGAGCCAGTTTGCGATGTCTCCTTCAGCCATTCCTTCGCCGATGTCGGGCATTTTAAAAATCTCAGTCATAATTTACCACCTCTTTAACTTTTGCAACAATATCAGAATCTTTGATCATCCAGTCATTCTCAGCTTGTGAAAATGGAAAAATGGAATCTGGACCAGAAACACGTCCGATAGGAGCTTCAAGATCAAGAACAAAACGTTCTCCGATTTCAGCCATGACGTTGGCGGCAATTCCTGCAGTGCGTTGTGCTTCTTGAACGACCACAACTCGCCCTGTTTTTTTAACCGTTGCACCGATAGCCTCAACATCAAGTGGAGCAACGGTTCGTAAGTCAAGCACTTCTGCGTGAATTCCCTCTTTTTCAAGGGTTTCAGCTGCTTTAAGTGCAAGAGGAACGGTGCCACCATAAGCGATGATAGATACGTCTGTTCCTTCTTTTGCTACCGCTGCTTGATCAAGAGGAGTAATGTAATATCCTTCAGGAACTTCGCCTTTCATTGAGCGGTAAAGGCGGAGATTTTCAAGAAACATGACAGGGTCATTATTTTCAATAGATGCAAGTAAAAGTCCTTTGGCATCTGCTGGATTTGATGGCATGACAACGCGTAATCCAGGAATTTGGGAGAGTAATCCTTCAATGGAATCTGCGTGCATTTCAGGCGTTTTTGTTCCGATACCATAAGGAGTTCGTAGGACAATGTTATTGGATCGTGTGCCGTTGAAGCGATAACGCGTCCGACTCATCTGACCTGCGACGGAATCAAATGCTTCAAAAATAAATGTTCCAAATTGAATTTCCATGATGGGCTTGAATCCTTGTGTAGCTAATCCAATTGCAAGCCCACCAATACCTGACTCAGCAAGAGGAGTGTTGAAAACGCGTGCTTCGCCGTACTTAGCTTGAAGTCCGTCAGTCGCACGGAAAACACCACCATTTTGACCGACGTCTTCACCAAAAACTAAGGTGTCTTTATCTTTTTCGAGCGCCAGATCTAGCGCTTCTGTAATAGCAGCAATATAAGTCTTTTTAGCCATTATTATTTCCCTTCTTTCTCAAAGCGCGCAATTTGTTCAGTCATTACTTGGCTTGGCACTTCAAGCGTATTTTTGATGAAACTTGAAATCTTTTGTTTTTCAACGCCATTTGCTTTTTTAACATCCGCATCAATGCGTGCATCAAGTTCGGCAACGTAGGCTTCTTCTTGTTTTTCATTCCAAATGCCTTTGTCTGTCAAGTATTTACGCATTCTAATGAGGGGTTCTTTTTTCCACCAGGCATCGAGTTCTTCTTTTGTCCGATAGCGCAGAGGATCATCCCCAGCTGTTGAATGGGGCTCTAGGCGGTTTGTGACTGCTTCAATGACGACAGGACCGTTGCCTGCTACTGCCCAAGCACGTGCTTCTTTGGAAGCAAGATACATGGCAATTGCGTCCATTCCATCGACAACAATAGATGGAGCACCTGCAGCCCATCCTTTTGCAGCCAGATGAGGTGCAGCTGTTTGTAAACTTCGTGGTGTAGAAATGGCATAGCCATTATTTTGGATAAAAGCAACTAAGGGAGCTTTATAGGCAGATGCAAAATTAATGCCTTCATAAGTATCCCCTTGTGAGGATCCTCCATCACCTGTGTAAACAAAAGCGACAGCATCTTTTTGACGTTTTTTAAGTCCAAGTGCGACACCAGCGGCTTCAACGCATTGTGCTCCGATGATGATTTGTGGAAACCATGAGTTGACAGGTTTACCGTCGTCAGTGGTGTATTCATTTCCAAGTTGATGACCACGAGACCAAAGCAACCCTTTCCAGATTGGCCAGCCTTTGGAGTAGATTTGTGGTAAATCACGGTAGCCAGGAAAAAGCCAGTCTTCGTCAGTGAACGCGAAAGCAGAGGCCATTTGAGAAGCTTCTTGACCTGCGTGAGGACCAAAGAACCCCATCCGTCCTTGTTTTGCAAGTTTCATACAGCGGATGTCCACTTGACGTGCAAAAAGCATGTGTTTAAAGAGTTCAATGAGTTGATCATCTGAGAGTGATGCGCGTTTGAGCCCGTCTTCATCAACGATTTTTCCTTCTTCGTTGAGGATTTGGAGCATGGGAAAAGCGCGATCTTGCAATTCTAATTGTGCTTTGAAATCTAAGATTTGTTGTGAATTTGACATAATAGATTTCCTTTCTTTTTTTGAAAATGTGTAAGGAGTGTCTTAGTTTTGGGTGAAATCGGAAAGTGTGTGTTTATTGATTCAATGGATCAGCTTTGAACATTTGAGCGAGTTCATGGTTATCAATACTTCCAAAATATTGACCGTCTTTATTTTTATCAAGGACTTCAAAAACGGCTTCAGGACTAAATTCAACTCCGATAAATTGTGACTTAATGTCACGCCAATCGCGGACACCAAGGAAATCGCCAAGGAAATTAATCTCGGTTATTTTTCCGTGAGCGACATTGACTTGGACATCAATCCCACCACCAGTAAATTTAGCGTGATTACTAAATTCAAATTGAGGAGATTCACCGTAATTCCAATCCCAGGTTGAAAATTGGTGATCACGCCAATCTTTGATTCCTGAGCGCTGCTCTTTTGTGAGAATAAGTTCTCCGTCTTTTCCTTCATCGGTGAGATAATATTTTAATTGCTCAATAAAGGTATCTAAATCAAGATTGGGTGCGAAATCTTTGATATTTCCAACACGTGCGCGGACAGATTTAGCTGCTTTGCTGACGAATTTTTCATCTGAAACATTAAGTGCACGAATCATCGCTTCGACATCGGTATCCCAAAGGAGGGTACCGTGGTGCATGAGAAAACCACCAGCGTAACGCTGCGCGTTTCCAGAAACTTTTTTGCCGTCAACTTCGAGATCATTTCGACCAGTAATTTCGGCATTAATTCCGACAGCGTGAAGTGCGTCATACATCGGTTTTACGAATTGATGAAAGTTCACACTAGCAGAGCTTGCAACAGGGACAAAGAACGTAAAGCAGATATTTCCTTCATCATGATAAACGGCACCACCACCAGAAACTCGGCGAACAACTTGAACGTCATGATGATCGATGTAATCTTGATTGATTTCAGCGAATGTGTTTTGGTTGCGCCCCACGATTACAGCACGTTTGTTTTGCCAGAGGGCAAAAACAGGTTCGGTTGGTTTTAAATTGTAAAGTAACCAACTGTCCATTGCGATGTTTGTGTAAGCATCTTGCCCAAGATAATTAATAAATTGCACGATTAGAACCCCTTCTTTTTTAGCTTAGAAAAACGTAAAAAGTGTTTTACCTTTTAAAGCCTTTCATTTCTATTATAACATTTGTGAATAATATGTAAAGAAATTTCGTTTGCGTTTTCATTTTATGATTTAATCGCATTTAATTGGTAAAGTTTGTGAAATAATTAGTATTATAATGTAGTTTAAATGTAGTTTTTTGGCGTGTGAAAATTGAATTTTTCTGAAAATTAAAAACGTTCAAAAGGACGTTTCAACTGTTTTGCATTTCAGCTCTCACTTGGAGTGCTTTTTCAGGATAGTCGGTGATTAAACCAGCAATGTTTTCTTGAAATGCCAGGCGCATTTCTTTATCACTATTGACCGTCCAAATGCGGATGGGTTTTGTAGAGTGGCGTACAAGCACTGGATGCTTGAAGGCATAGGTTTTTTTAGGATGAATGCTCGTGATATAGGGTTCAAGAAGTCCGATTTTGATTTTTTTGAGGCGATTTTCTGTTAGAAAACTCAGTTCTGTTTGGGGTTCGAGTTGGCTTAAAATCTTTAGTGAATCCAGATTGAAACTGCTATAAAGATAATCAAATCCCCAATGATTTTTTGTCATCAGCGCTGACAGAATTTTTTCGATGTTAGGATAATGATACTGATCAGTTTTGATTTCAATATTTAAAACGCCTTTAAAATCAAGTGCTGTCAGTAATGACAGAACTTCTGAAAGTGTAGGAATGCGTGCTGTGGAGAATTCTGGAGCAAACCAACTGCCCGCATCGTACTGTTTGAGCTGTTCGAGGGTCAAGTTTTGGATCGCTCCTTTTGCATTTGTCGTTCGATCGATTTTTTCATCGTGAATGACCACAAGTTCTTCATCGGCAGTTAAATGCACATCGAGTTCAATTCCGTCAGCACCCACACGAACGGCTTCGCGAAATGCGGATAAGGTATTTTCAGGACGATTGCATTTTGATCCGCGATGTGCAAAAACGAGTGTTTGAATCTTGTGAGTGGTGGGGTGATGAAGTTGAATCCAACGCTCAGCGCTGACAGCTTTTCTTTTCGCTCTTATCTGTGTGATCCGATTCATTATTTTTTTCCATCCTACAATCATAACTTTTCTCCTTAATTTTCATCTCTCTTGTTTTCATTTTCTTCGCGTTCGATTGCAGTGACAAAATCGTGCATGATCTTGTCACGACTGACCGCCATCGCTTTAGCTTTGTCAGTGTTGAGCAGTCCTTTTAATAAGAAAAGTTTTTCGTAAAAATGATTGATTGTCGTGTTTTTTTCTTGCTGATGATACGCTGCTTTTGAAGCGTAAGTCATCGGTTTGATTTTGGGATTGTAGAGTTCTCGTTTTTTTTTAAATCCATATTGTAAAGTCCTTGCAATACCAAAAGCCCCCATCGCATCAAGTCTGTCAGCATCTTGGACAATCTGTCCATTCAGATTGAGCGAAATCTTCTCGTGTAAATTTGATGAAAAACTCATGTGATCGATGATAAAAAGGATTTCATCAACCGTTTGAGTTTCTGTCAGTGCTGACAGAAATTTTCTGACTTTTTCTTTTTGTTCTGCTTGATTTTTTGTGATTTTTTCATCATAAGTATCATGTAAATAAGCAGCACTCAACACAATCTTTTTGTTGGCAGTAGGTTCTGTCAGTAAAATCTTTTGTGCTAAACTGACGACACGTTCGATGTGATCAAAACCATGTCCATCCTGATTTTCACAGTGAATCTCATGAGCAAAACGTGCAATCTTTTGTAAATAAGTATCTTCTAAATCTGGCATATCGTTCACTTTCTTAAAGAACTATGTGAAATTTCTGTTCTCTTTTCATTATAAACTATTTAAAATAAAATAAGAAAAAATTATGATAGGAAATTTAGAATTTAAAAAAGGACGATTTCATCCTTTTGATTGGTTATTTTGAATGATATTGAGATCAAACATTGAGTGTGCAGTCGCAAGGAGTGCTGTTTTGGCAGATAAGGGAGTTAAACCAAGCATTTTTCGTGCTTTTTCATTGCTACAAGCCGTATTTTGTCCTAAAAGTTTGACAGGCATCCTCAGTTGCACAATAAACCAACTGGCCATGATGGCAATCCAATCAGGAACTTCTTTTGTGGAAATGTAGGGTGCTTGAGCTTTGAATTCATCTTTTAAAAGATGAGCAACCTGCTTGAAACTTAAATGATCGCCACTCGTAATCAAAAAACGCTCTCCAGCAATATTTTCTTGTGTGAGTGCAAGAACATGGGCCTGCGCTA
The DNA here is from genome assembly GCF_009601015.1 of Lactococcus hircilactis. GTDB lineage: Bacteria > Bacillota > Bacilli > Lactobacillales > Streptococcaceae > Lactococcus > Lactococcus hircilactis. Next base: position 78,352 of record NZ_WITJ01000008.1, on the reverse strand, counting down.
CATCTCGCACATCAACGATATCAAAACTAAGTTTGATCAAGTGCTTTGATTTTCCTTCCAAAATGTTTTTTATGATCATTTGAGAATGTGAAAAATCTGGTCCGAGGATGGGTCCCATGACTGTCGTTGGAAGGATGGTCACAAGTTCCATGTCATTATCTAAAGCAAATTTAAACGCTTCTTGTTCGGCACGGGTTTTTGATCGCTGATACGCATCAATAGCCCCGTCTAAATTCGTCCATTCCTGCTCTGTAAATTTTTCAGGATGATTTTTGTGACCTGAAAGGACAGCGCCGGAAGCTGAGGTCATCACAATTCGTTTCACGTGCGCTTTTTTTGCAGCAGAAAAAACATTCCAAACTCCATCTATAGCCATTTTAACCATTGCGTGACCATCTTTGGGACGCGTGGTGGGAGTGGGAGAGGCGATGTGGATGACATACGTGACATTTTTTAAGGCAATCTCCCAATCTTTTGCGACAGTCAAATCTCCTTTGACAAAAGTGAGGTGAGTGAGTAAGTTTTCGGGAACACCTGCTTGAAGGACCATCTTTTTTACCTCATCTTGGCGCGTCATATTTCGCAAAGAAGTGCGCACGAGATAGCCCGCAGTAAGACATTTGACAATGGTATGAACAGCGATAAATCCTGTTCCGCCTGTGATCAGTACGATGTTGTGAGTCTTTTCCATAATTTTTCCTCGATTTCAGCTAACGTTACATTTGTAACTTTAATGCCTTTAGTATATAATGAAAAATAAGAAAAAACAAGAAAGAAAGGCGCTTGCGTTACAGGTGAAGGAGATGTGTAACGCAAGCAAAATGAGAAAATGGCCGCAACACAACTTGCTCATCAAACCAAAAAAGAAACCAAAACATTTTTAGCCCTCGCACTTTTGCAATTGCTTGAGCATCACACATTTTCTGATCTGTCGATTGCGAAAGTTTGTCAACGTGCTGGATTGAGTCGAATGGCCTTTTATCGAAATTTTAAAAGTTTGGATGAGGTGATTTATGAGTATTATTCTCCCAAAATTTCAAACGCATTTGAAACACTCAAAAAAAGCTCACTTCGATCTGAGAAAATCAAGGATCAAATTTTGTTTTTTGATCGTTACGGACCAGATTTTATTGCTGCAAAAGAAAAAGGAATTGAACCCATCATAAAAACGATTGTTATTGAAGAAATTAAGAAGTTTTATGCACCATTGACACATGATCACGCCTGGGTCACTTTTATGGCAAATGGAGTTTATGCGCTTTGGGAGGAGTGGTTGGTTGAGGGGAAAAAACGTCCGATTTCTGAGATTCATCAGCTTATCAAAGGATTCTCTAAAAGTTTACCGGTGGATTGAAACGTTTGAGTGGACAAAAAAACAGTTCAAAAATGAACTGTTTTTATTTAAAATAATTGATTCCCATTGCAGATTTTACTTCATCAAGTGTATTGGCTGCGACAGCTTCGGCCTTTTCGGAGCCTTTTTTGAGCATCTCATAAACATAATCCATATTTTTTGAAAAGTCAAGACGGCGTGCGCGGATGGGAGAAAGTTCACGCTCAAGTACTTCCAATAAATAGCGTTTGGTTTTCACATCGCCAAGTCCACCTGCTTGATAGTGGGCTTTCATTTCTTCAATCGTTGCTTGATCTTGTGCTTGTCCAAAAACATCCAAGTAGTGAAAAACCATATTTCCTGTGATATGTCCTGGATCTGAGACATTGACGTGACTAGGATCTGTGTACATGGACATCACCTTTTTCTTTAGGGTATCTGCATCGTCTGCGAGATAAATGCCGTTATTGAGCGATTTTGACATTTTGGCATTGCCATCAAGTCCAGGAAGACGTCCTGCGGCTTCGTTTTCAGGATAAATGCCTTTAGGTTCAACTAAAACCTCCTTGTTGTAGGCATGATTAAATGAGCGTACGATTTCGCGCGTTTGTTCAATCATTGGCGCTTGATCATTTCCAACAGGGACGTGGGTGGCTTTAAATGCTGTAATATCAGCAGCTTGACTGACAGGATACATGGCAAATCCAGCAGGAACGCCTTCACCAAAGTTTTTTTGTTCAATCTCAGATTTGACAGTGGGATTGCGCAAAACACGATTGAGACTGGTCAAATTGAGATAATACATCATGAGTTCGCCAAGTTCTGGGATTTGACTTTGGATGAAAATCGTTGATTTTTCAGGATCAAGCCCACATGCTAGATAATCAAGCGCGACATTTGAGACAGAGGCAATAATTTTTTGAGGATCTTTGGCGTGATCAGTAAGGGCTTGTTGATCAGCCATCATGACGAAGGTGTCGTATTTTCCTTCGTTTTGCATTTGGACACGGCGTTTGAGTGAGCCGACGTAATGTCCAATATGGAGTTTTCCAGTAGGGCGATCTCCAGTGAGGATGATGGGTTTTGTCATGAGTTTAACTCGCTTTCTTTTGAAAAATAGAAGAGATGTGATGATTTTGAAAATAAAAAAACGCCACAGAACATTTTGTTCTACGGGCGCAAATGCACGGTACCACCGTAATTTCGGAATAAAATTCCCTTAAGCTCATCAAGTAATGAGTGCTGGGTAACGTCAGCCACGTGATTTTTATGTCTTCAAATCATAGTCGTTTTCAAAGTAGCCCATTCATTTTGAGAAACGTTCTGTTTTCATCAGCCACAGACTTTCTATTTTCATTTCTTACAAAATTACTTTTCTACTTAGTCAAATTTTAACGCGAATGATCGAAAATGTCAAATAAATTTTAGGTAATAAAAAAATGACGATCGTGAGCAAATCCTTTGAAAAAAATGAAAGAAAGTTTTATACTGAAAATGTATAAAAGATTGGACAGATCTGACAGAGAGGCTAGTGAGTGCGCTCATTAGAAAAGGAAAAAACGATGGCAAATGTATCTACAGCATCCGCACATTGGGAAGATTCATTAGAAGACGGCTTTGGCACAATCAGTGCTGAATCATCACAACTTTTTACAGAAGTTCCTTACAATTTTAAAGCACGTGCAGAACATTCTGTATCGATTACAACACCTGAGGAGCTGCTTGGAGCAGCGCACGCAGCTTGTTTTTCAATGGCATTTTCGATGGTTTTGGAAGAAAAAGGATTTGTCGCAAAGAGCATTGACACCACTGCTGATGTGACCTTTGCTGTAACTGCTGATGGCCCTGCGATTACAGCGATTCATTTGACCAATCATTCGGTCATTGACGGTATTTCACAAGCGGAATTTGATGCAGTTGCACAGACCGTAAAAGCCAGTTGTCCAGTTTCAAAAGCACTTTCAGGTGTTGAAAAAATCACACTTGACGCGACATTGAATTAACATGTAATGCTGTCAGTGCTGACAGCCCTCACAAAACTGAAGATAAAAAAATTCTTTAAAAAAGAGTGAGGATTTGATTTTATTTTGATTCTATCAGTACTGACAGAATTTTTTTGATGTTTTATGCTATAATGAGTGAACAATCAAAGGAGAACCATCATGAGTTTTAATATGTGTACGAATCTTTATGTTGAAGATGTCAAAGCAGAAGCGGATTTTTTTGAGGCGATTGGTTTTTATGTCGTTTCGCGTCAAAAAGTGGGGGGAGCAGAAACAATTTTGCTTGCACCGACCCGTAAAGGAAATGCGCGTTTGCAAGTTTGGCCAATCGAATTGATCCGTCAAATGAGTCCAGAAGTCGCTGATAGCAAGCCTTCAATTTTATTTACAATCACTGATGGCATTGAAGCGATGCGGACAAAAGTGCTCACGCAAGGACTTACAACCAGTACAATCACGAAAAGAGGCGAAAATTTAACCTTTAACTTTGAAAGTCCAAGTGGCACTTACTTTGCGTTTATGCAAATTTAAACGACGATAAAAGCGTAGCACTGCGCTTTTTTTTATCTAATTGAATCTGTTCAAATAAAATGTTTTGGACCGATTACATATAACCAAAAAATCGTTTTTTTTTGACACTTTTCCCGCATTTGTGCAAATATCTTGATATAATGAGAGGAGATGAGTCTTTGAAAAGAGGTGCGTATGAAAGATCAAAAATTACTTTCTCCGATGGCTGTTTATTTACTGGGCATTAATTCAATCATTGGTTCTGGGATTTTTTTGCTGGCGGGGAAGATTTATCAGGAAGCTGGCGTTTGGAGTTTACTGGCCATTTTGTTTGCAGGACTTTCGATTTTTGTGATCGCCTTTTCTTATGCAAATATGAGTAAGCTTTATGCTGAAAATGGCGGTGCATTTGTATATGCCAAAGCACTTTTTGGCCGTTTTCCAGGTTTTATTGTGGGGATGGTCACATGGATTTTGGGTACAGTCACGTTGGCCACGGAGGTTTCGGCATTATTGACAGCTTTGAAAATGATTTTTCCTCATTTAGAAGTCAAGGTGATTGGCATTGCATTGATTCTATTATTGGGGGTTGTTTCTTATTTTGGCTCATCATTGATTTCTGGTTTGGACAATGTCACATCCTTTGTAAAGATTGTGATTGTCTTTATTTTTATTGTGGTAGGTGTTGTGTTAATCAGTGGCAGACATTTTGAATTTCCGTCAGTACTGACAGAAAAAACGATCCATTTTCATGGATTTCTGTCCGCTTACGGGACGGTTTTCTTCTTTTTTACAGGATTTTCTTTCTTGCCTGTCAACGCTGAGAAGATGAAAAATCCAGCGCGAAATTTACCAAAAATGATGAGTCTTGTGATGGTCACCTGTATTACGGTTTATTTGATTATTCAAGGGCTTACGATAGGTATTTTGGGAAATCATTTGCCAAAGACGATCGTTCCAGCAGCGACGATTTTTAGTCAAGTGGTCGGATCAATTGGAATTCCATTATTTATTGTCGGAATTTGCATTTCAATTTTTGGTGTGATTGTAGCGACAACATTCAATACACCAACGATATTAGCGAGTTTAGCGATTGCACATGAAGATGTCCCATTATTTGTGGCAAAAAATAATCGCTTTGGAACACCAACCGTTGCTGTTGTTTTGACAACGGCAGGAGCGATTTTACTATTTTTGAGTGGAAACTATGTTTTTTTGAGTGGATTAACTGTTTTTATGAGTTTTGTTCAATATTTATCCACGGGATTAGCAAACATCAAAAAGAAATTTTTCCTCATTGGAGCAGGATCTGTTGTGTTTTCTTTGGTGCTATTGACGTCTTTTACAGGACCTATTTTAATCTTGGGATTTAGTATTTTGATTGTGTTAGCCCTGATTTATTGGCTCATCAAAAAAGATCAAGGACTGAAAAAAAACGCGCATGAAAACACATAAAAAATGAAAAATTAAAACCCTGATTTAGTCATCCAACAGGCTATTTTCGCCTGTGTCGTGTTGTTCAAATTTAGGAGAAAATGAGTTTTTACAATCGTCTAAAACGTAGCTCTACGTTTTTTTCTTTTCCAAAAGGATTAGAATTGGTTTAATCTTTAAGATATGTTACAATAAATAGGTAATTGAAATATTACGATTATTGAAAGAGGAGGTAAAGCCAGATGCAAAAAATGACAAAGCGGACGAGTAAGAAGTCTGATCTTAAAGCGTTTGCAAAACTTGACTCTGCTGCGCTGCTTGATCAATTAAAGACAAGTACTGCAGGGTTAAGACGAGAAGAAGCGACAAGAAGATTGGAGGATTATGGTCCTAACATCATCGAGAATCATCAACTCACAGCGTGGTATGTGATTTTATGGCATGCTTTTCGTAATCCTTTTTCATTGGTCTTAGCCTTTCTTGCGGTGGTGTCCGTATTGACAGCTGAATATGAACCCGCTCTTTACATCTGCTTGATGATCATTGTGTCAGCAGCAGTGAGCTTTATTCAAGAATATAAGAGTCAAAAAGCTTCAGATGCACTCCGTGAGATGATCGAAAATACAACTTATGTCAAACGAGAAAATGAATATCATGAAATTCCGATGGATGAAATCGTTCCAGGGGACATCATTAAACTCCAAACAGGAGATATGATTCCAGCCGATGCGATTTTGCTACAGTCAAAGGATTTATTTATTAATCAAGCGTCTCTCACAGGAGAATCTTTTCCAGTAGAAAAAAAAGTTCCTGAAAAAAATGAAACTATAGCCCAAAAATGGGACCAACGCTCTGTAATGGATATCCCTAATGTACTATTTATGGGGACAGATGTGCTGTCTGGAAGTGGTGAGATTGTCATCATCAAAACAGGAAAAGCAACGATGTTTGGAGATATTGCAAAACAATCCTCATCAGCAGCAAAAATACAATCGTCATTTGATAAGGGAATTAATCAGATCTCGCGGCTCATGTTGATGATGGTAGCGACTCTTTTTCCGATTGTTTTTTTTATCAATTGGTTCACAAAAGGCTCGGCATTTGATGCGTTCTTTTTTGCCATCGCTGTTGCAGTTGGGCTGACGCCTGAAATGTTGCCGATGATTGTGAATACGAATTTAGCAAAAGGTGCTGTTGCACTTTCTAAAAAGAAAGTGATTGTAAAAGAACTTGCAGCCATTCAAAATTTGGGCGCGATGGATATTCTTTGCACCGATAAGACAGGTACACTTACAGAAGATCGTGTTGTGATGATGACTTATGTGGATGCTAAGGGGAAAAAACAAGAAGATGTTCTTAATGCAGCATTCATTAATGCGTATTTTCAAACAGGCTGGAAGAATTTGATGGATATCGCAGTGATTCAGTATTTTGAAAAAGGAGTGAGAAATTTAGATCACGAACAGATGGAAAAAGTAGATGAAATTCCATTTGATTTTTCCAGACGTTTACTTTCGGTGGTGGTCAATGATCATGGACGACATCTTATGGTTACAAAAGGTGCTGTTGAAGAAATGGATGACATCTGTACTCATGTCATGGAAAATGGGATTGCCGTTCCGATTACAGCAGAAAAACTTGATGCCATTAGAAAAGTCAATTTGGAGATGAATCTTCAAGGCATGCGTGTATTGACTGTTGGGCAGCGGATTTTGACGGATGATGAATTAGAAAATTTTGATCAATCAAGTGAAAAAGAGATGACCTTGCTTGGATTTATTGGATTTCTTGATCCAGCAAAGGCAAGCTCAAAAAATGCTGTCACAAGTTTGCATGAACATGGCGTATCTGTCAAAGTATTGACTGGAGATAATGCCATTGTCGCTAAAAAAGTGTGTGAAGATGTTGGAATTTCAGCAGCTCATTATTATCTTGGGACCCAGATTGATGACATGTCAGATGAAGTGCTTTATGAAGCAGCACGCAACACTCATTTATTTGCAAAACTCTCCCCGCTTCAAAAGTCGAGAATCATTGAAGTATTGAGAAAATCACATACGGTTGGATTTATGGGAGATGGAATTAATGATGCTCCAGCATTGAGAGCAGCAGACATTGGAATATCTGTGGATACAGCAGCAGATATTACAAAAGAGGCTTCTTCAATTATTTTACTTGAAAAATCTCTTGAAGTCCTAGAAACAGGCGTCATTGAGGGACGTAAAGTATTTTCAAACATGATGAAATATATCCGAATTACCCTATCTTCCAACTTTGGAAATGTTTTTTCGGTCCTTGTTGCATCTGCTTTTCTTCCTTTTTTGCCGATGCTTTCCGTGCAACTTTTGACGCTGAATTTAATTTATGATATTTCACAGTTGACCATTCCGTGGGATAATGTCGATTCAGAAGAAATCGAAAAACCAGTCCAATGGGGGACACGTGGATTGGCAAAATTTGCGGTGATGATTGGTCCTTTATCTTCTATTTTTGACATTGCTACTTTTGGAGTACTGTGGTTTATTTTAGGCTATCAAAGCCAACATTTAGCGCCGTTTTTTCAAGCAGGATGGTTCATCGAATCCCTTGCAACACAAGCTTTGGCGTTTCACATTCTAAGAACGCGTCACGTGCCATTTCTTAAGAGTCGCGCTGCGCGCGGTGTTATTTTTTCAACGCTTGGCGCATTTATTGTAGGAATTTTGTTTTTGGAGACTTCTATTGGACAAGCCATCTCACTGCGTCCTGTTGAACCTCAATTTTGGTTCTGGTGGATGATCATTGTTGTTACTTATGTTATCGTTTTACAAATTGGAAAAATTCAGTATTACAAAAAAAGACACTAAAAAAACTTCTCACGGAAGTTTTTTTTAGTGTTGATCGCGTTTTTCAAAATGTTCCACTAATTTTCCAGTCATATCAGAAGCAAGCATGCGGTGGATTTGTCCAATCGCAGTTGCAATAGCTTGGGCGCTAGAATTTCCGTGTGCCTTTACTACTGGGGCTTTTAAACCAACAAATGCAGCGCCTCCAGCGCCATCGGTACTGAGTAAATCTTTTAAGCTCGATAATGGTTTTTTAATCAAAGCACCGCCGATTTTTGCAGAAAAACCGCCGTTCATGATGGCAGATTTGATTTGTTTCATCAAAAGGCTTGCCGTCCCTTCGATCGCTTTTAGCACAGCGTTCCCCGTGAAACCATCAGCGACGACCACATCTGCCCCGCCTGATAAAATATCTCGGGATTCAATATTTCCAATAAAATTAATATCTGTCAGTGCTGACAAAAGTCCATGAGCTTCTTTTGTCACTGGAGAGCCTTTGGATTCTTCTGCTCCGTTGGATAAAAGTGCGACTCTTGGATTTTTGATCCCCCGGACCTGCTCAGCATAATAAGCTCCTAAAATTGCAAAATCTACCAAGTGTTGCGCTGTGTTTTCAGTGTTTGCTCCTAGATCAAGCATGTCAAATCCAGCACCATCAGCGCTTGGGAGCGTACTCATCAGTGCTGGACGACTGACTTGTTTGATGCGTTTAATCAACATCAAACCGCCTGTCAAGAGTGCACCGGTCGATCCTGCAGATAAAACAGCATCCGCTTCGCCATTTTTTACAGCAGAAATGGCACGGACAAGAGAACTGTCTTTTTTCGTTTTGATCGCAGTGACTGGATCATCATGGAAATCAATGATTTCAGTGGTTTCAATAATTTCCACTTGATTTTCATCTTGTAAGTACTGACGGATTTTTTTACCATCGCCAAAAAGCATAAATTCAAGATCGGGATAATTTTTTTTTGCTTCATTGACCCCTTTGACAATATTTTCGGGTGCAAAATCGCCTCCCATTGCATCAATCGCTATTTTCATGATTTCTCTTCTTTCTCATTATTTTCTTAGTTCATTATAGCAAAAAAGTGGAGTGTCGTCATTTTTTTAGCCAATAATCTCGCCCATCATCCGTGCGTTCCATGAACTGATAATCAACCAATGCTCTTCTTAAAGTTGCAAAATCAGGAGAAATCGTTTTTAACCGCTGATCAATTTCGACGGCGCTATAGTGTTTATCTTGTGAAAATTCTTGAGCAATGCGCTGTAAAACGATTAATTTTTTTGATGTTTTTGCAGGAAAATTTTTCAAAATTAGCGGTGATTCAGAAGTGAAAAAGCGGTGGATTAGTTTTTCATTTTCATTTTTTTCTTGCATTAGTTTTTCAATTTGGACCAAAACAGCATCGTCATCATTACTTAAAATAATCTCGTCTGCGCAGTTCAAAATTTCAGGACACGCATTGCTGACTGCGTAGGCAGTTCCTGCATACTCAAGCATTTCAAAATCGTTCATTTGATCTCCGAATGCTGCAAGTTGCTCAGGATGCCACTTAAAATGAGCCAAGAGATGAGCTAGTCCTGAAGCTTTACTGATGCCTTTTGATCCAATGTCAATGCTTGTAAATCCAGTTGTTGTAGCACGTGCAAATGCAAGAGTGTCAGTAATGTATCGCTCACATTCGGCTGTTTTATCTTCTGGGAAATTCGTCGTGACTTTAATCATTTGATCGTCAATGGCATCAATCTCAGATACTTTTTGGACATTCGCATAATAAATTTGAGCTTTTGCATAAAACCAATCAGAAACATCCGGTAAGCAATAAGATCCCTTGATTCCAGAAATTAAAAAGTCGTGTTTAGGAGAATCTGTCATGCGCGCAAGCAAATCAACAATCGCTTTGATTTGCTCGGTGGAGAGTGTTTGAGCGAAAATCGTTTCTCCTTTGTAAGAGACGACACCACCGTTTTCAGCGACAAAAGCGATTTGATCACGGAAATCGTGAAAAATCATCTCCTCAAGCGCTAAAAGTTGACGTCCTGAGGAAGCGCAAAAAACAAGGCCTTGTTGATCAAATGCGTCAAGGATTGTTTTTAATTTTTCGTGGTTAAAGGTTCGATCAGAACGTAAAAATGTGCCGTCCATGTCTGTTGCAAATAATTTTAATTCTTTTTTCATTTTTTTATTTTTCCTAAAAGCGATTACGGGATTCATTTTTCTGCCAAGGGATTTCCTTAATATCTTGCCAGATTTGCGCGTGAGCGGTGTGAAATCCATTTATTTGAGGACTTTTTCAAAATTCACATCAAGGAGATCGCCTGTTAAATGAATGGTTTTAAAGCCCATTGCTTTGGCAGCAGTGACATTTTCAATTTTGTCATCAATGAATAGACATTCATTTGCTGTCAGTGCTGACAGATGTAAAAATTCTTGAAAAATTTGAGGATCAGGCTTTCTTAGACCGATTCTTGAGGAGTAATATGTGGCTGTGAAGTAGCTGGATAATGGTTTTCCAAATTGTTTTAAACATTGGGATTCAAATGCTTCTATGAGAATCTCATCTGTATTTGAAAGGAGATATAAATGATAATCCTGTGTAAAGCGCTCAAGCAAAGTCATGCGCGCTGGTGTGAAGGGACACAGTTGCCTGTTCCAAGCAGATACGATGTCATGATTTGAGAGGCGTGATCCCGATCTTTTACGGATCAAATCAGAAAATGATTCCGGAGAATAAGTATCATTTTTTCCTAATTGTTCCCAAAAATCCGCAGAAAAAACCAGTGGCTCAATATCAATCCCCAAATCAGCAAATGCTTGTACTGTTTTTTTCCAATCACAGTCCAGAATGACTTGACCAAGATCAAAAATTATCGATTTAATCATCACGACCTCCTAAATTTATTTCACCATTAAATCTAATATAATCAAAAATGTGTTTTGCATAGTGAAAAGGAATGAAAATTCCTTCATCGACCAATGCATTTAATTCATCTTCGGATACCCACCGCATCGCAGAAACTTCTGATTTTTGAAGGGTTAAATCTTTGAGCGGTATATTTTTTTGAATGACAAAAACTTCACTCCAACCTTCATAGAATTGGATTGTTAGACGACTTGGCATATTTGAAAAGTCGTCTAACAATCCAGTTTCTTCCAGAAGTTCTCGAGTAGCGGCTTCGTGGAGAAGCTCCCCAGCCTGTACTCCACCGCTAGCCGTAAAATCCCAGAAGTGAGGAAAAATTGACTTTGTACCTTGGCGTTGTTGAATCAGCACTTTATCCCCAGTTTGATTAAAAATAATAACACGAACAACAAAGCGAAATTGACCGCTCCCTAGAGGAATTCCACGTGTTCCGATTTTTCCTGTCTTTAGTTTTTGCGCATTATAAATATCAAAATTTTCCGTAATAATCACACTTTCGCTAAGGGTGTCAGTGCTGACAGAGCGGTCAGCAGTGTTACTGGTTCAGTAAGCATTGAACCGGCAGATAAAAAATTTGCCAGTAATTTTTTATTACTGACAGCTTGATCAAATCAAATTATTTAGCCCAAAGTGCTTTTACTTTTGCTTGCACTTCATCATTTTCTAAGAACTCATCATAGGTTTCGCCGATACGATCGACCACCCCATTTTTGGAGAGGACAACGATGTGATTGGCAATTGTATTGAGAAATTCATGGTCATGTGAGCTAAAAAGAATGGAACCTTTGAACGCTTTTAGCCCATCATTGAGTGCCGAAATGGACTCCAAATCCAAGTGATTCGTTGGGTCATCTAATACCAAAACATTAGCCCGTTGCAACATCATCTTAGAAAGCATGACACGCACTTTTTCCCCTCCAGAAAGAACCTTCACTTGTTTTAAAGATTCTTCGCCTTTGAAAAGCATCCGTCCAAGAAAACCACGTAAATAAGTATTATCGTCCTCTTCTTTAGTCAAGACAAACTGACGAAGCCAATCGAGGATACTCTCTTGGCTATCAAAATCACGGGTATTATCTTTTGGAAGATAGGACCGAGAAGTTGTAATGCCCCACTTGATTTCTCCAGTGTAGTTAATGTCGCCCATCAAAGCACGCAATAGTGCAGTTTGTTGGATGTCGTTTTGTCCAATAAAAGCTGTTTTATCTCCTGGTGCAAGGATAAATGAGATATGATCAAGTACTTTTTCACCGTCAATTTCGACAGACAGATCATCCACACGGAGCAAATCATTTCCGATTTCACGTTCTTGTTCAAAACCGACAAATGGATATTTGCGTGATGAAGGAACGAATGCTTCAACTTCAATTTTATCAAGCATTTTTTTACGTGATGTCGCTTGTTTTGATTTGGACGCATTAGCAGAAAAGCGTGCGATAAATTCTTTCAATTCAGCAATTTTTTCTTCAGCTTTGCGATTTTGATCACCTTGTAAACGAAGCGCAAGCTCAGAAGATTCTTTCCAGAAATCGTAGTTTCCTGGGTAAAGTTTGATTTTACCGTAGTCAAGGTCTGCCATATAAGTACACACATTGTTCAAAAAGTGACGGTCATGGGAAACGACGATCACAGTATTTTCAAAATTTATCAAAAACTCTTCAAGCCAAGCAATCGCTTGAATATCAAGGCCATTGGTTGGTTCGTCAAGAAGAAGCACGTCAGGTTTACCAAAAAGGGCTTTAGCAAGAAGAACTTTCACGTGTTCACCAGAAGTTAGATTGGCCATTAAATCCATGTGCTGCTCTACTTTGATGCCGAGATTTTGCAACAATCGTGCCGCTTCAGATTCTGCTTCATAACCGCCCATCTCACCAAATTCTGCTTCAAGTTCGGCAGCTTTCATGAAGTCATCATCTGTCGCATCAGGATTCATGTAAATGGCGTTTTTTTCTTCAGCAATGGCATGAAGTTTTTCGTTTCCGCTCATGACCACATCAAGTGGCGTTTGATCTTCATAGTCAAAGTGATTTTGACGTAAAACGGACATTCGTTCATTTGGTCCGAGCGAAATGTGTCCTGTGGTGGGTTGGATTTCACCATCCAAGATCTTTAGAAATGTCGATTTTCCAGCACCATTAGCACCAATCAAACCATAACAGTTTCCTGGTGTGAATTTAATGTTGACATCGTCAAAAAGTTTGCGATCGGAAAAAACAAGTGAAATATCAGATACAGTAAGCATTTATCATCCTTTTTATAAGATCCAAGAAAAATCTTGATCAAATCAGTATAGTTATTTTAATTTTATCATAAAATGTCAACATAATAAAGCCCATTTTGCTTTGTCAGCGCTGACAAAAGTTTCTGTCAGTACTGACAGAAACTCATTTCTCATTTTAGTTCCATTTTTGTCTCATTTGAGTAAGAATTAAGCTCATTTTGCTATTCTATAATCACTCCAAAATATAATTTTTCATCACCTCCTAGTGAACAAAAGAAATCGACCTGAACCGTCGATTTTTTTGTCTTAGATAAGTACTGATGAGCAACAAAAAAGTCCCGATGGAGCGTCGGAACTTTAGGAGTAATTTATGAAAAAGTTTATTTAGGAGTATGGAAACATTATAACTCAAAATTCTAAAATGAAACTTAACTAAAAAAGAAATTAAAAATAAATAATGTTTGATGTTTTATGACCAATATAAAAAATAAATTTTAAAAAAAATCAAAGAAATGATCATGCTTTCTTATCAGAATTTCATTTATATTTCAGACTATTTTCACGCCATAAAAAAAGAACTATGATAAAATGTGAACATAAGCAATGAAGGAAAGAATATGATGCAAGAAGAAAAATACAATCATCTCAAAGAATTATACTCAGATTCAGACGAAACAAAAATCCAAAGTGCAATCGCTGGGATTGAAGCACTCCTTGAGCTCATCGGTGAAGATGGAACGCGTGAGGGATTGATAGATACCCCCTACCGTTTCTTAAAAGCTTTTGCGGAGTACACACAAGGTTACAAAATAGATCCCAAAACTTACTTAGAAACACAGTTTGAATCACAAGCTCAGGATGTTGTTGTTGTTCGTGACATTCCTTTTGAGTCGGCTTGTGAGCATCATTTAGCGCGTTTTCATGGTGTGGCACACGTCGCATATCTTCCAAGTGGAAAAATCACAGGCTTGTCAAAATTTCCGCGGATGATTAATGGATATGCGCGTCGGCTGCAAGTTCAGGAAAGATTGACCGCACAAGTGGCAGATGCGATTGATGAAGTGCTTCAGCCAAAAGCGTGTGCTGTTGTAATCGAAGCAACACATAGTTGCATGACGGCACGCGGTGCAATGGCGCACGGTTCATCAACGAAAACATTTGCAGTACGAGGGGATCAAAACTTGCTAGACTACTTAAAGTAAGGAGGTACTGGTTGAAAGTAACACTGGTTATGGTTTCGAGTAGTGATGGTGTTGTGTCGCGACAAGCACAAGAAAGTGTCAAAATGTGGACTTCAAAAGAAGATCAAGTCCATTTATTTGAACTCGCACACGCTTGCGATGCGATCATTACTGGACGAAAATCATTCACGAAAAAAATGGCTCCTGTTCCTTATTTTATCTTTTCTAGGACTCAAACGTCCACACCAGAAGATGTGGCACACGACCTTTTTTATGTCCAAACAGCGCCAAAATCGCTCCTTTTTCAGCTCGAAAAAGCACATTTTACACAAGTGTTGTTATTGGGAGGACCAGAAATCAACAGTTTGTTTTTAAAAGAACAACTCGTTGATGAACTCATATTAACGTTAGAGCCCAAATTATTTGGCAAAGGAAAGCACCTCGTTGAGGAAGCTATCGAACAAAATCTCCGCCTGCTCGATCTAAAACAACTCAACGCACAAGGAACACTTCTTTTAAAATATAAAATTGAAAAACCGATTGGATGATCGGTTTTGGAGGATTTGCACCATGTTTGACGCTACAAAAGTAAAAAAACTTAATGATGTTGAAACGGTTGCTATTAATTATATTCTCGCTCATCTTGATGAAGTTAAAGGTTTGACAATTCGTGATTTAGCAAGTAAGTCTTTTGTGTCAAAATCTACTATTTTGCGCATGGCAAATAAGCTTGGCTTTGATGGATTTTCAGAGTTAAAATTTTATATGACTTCACAAAACATGCCAAATTTGATAGAGAAAAGTTCCTATGATGGTCTGTCTCTTTTTTCTCTATTTTTGAATACACTGACTTCTATCTCTTATCAAGAAAAGCTGCAGCAAGCCGCCGAGCAGATTAAAGAAGCATCAAGTCTTATCTTTATGGGAATTGGAACCTCAGGAACTTTGGCAGAATATGGCGTCAAATATTTCCGGAACCTAGGAATTAAAGCTTATGCTATTGAAGATATTTATCAACCTCTCGTGATTGATGGTGGTGAACGTCCTGTTTTTCTGATTTTATCTGTTACAGGAGGACGGGTTCCTTTGATTGATGCTGTAATGAAAATTAAGCAACAAAAAGTGCCAATTATTTCAATTACTAACGATTCCGAAAGTACACTCACACAGCTTTCGGATATTAGTCTTTGCTATGATTTACCAAATGAACTCTCTTTGACACAACTTCCCGTCGTTGCTCTACTAGAAAATTTAGCACACTTAACAAAAGCACTCAAAACTGATTTGCTTCAAAATTAACCTGATTTTTAAACGTTACTTTTAAAAACTATTCTTGTTTTTGATGAGGTGAAAAAATTAGTTTTTAGAGTTGATATAAAAAATTCTGTCAGTACTGACAGAATTTTTTTGTCCCTCAATTTGGGACAAATTCCTAGCTTATCAAAAGCTATTGTATTTCAATTTTCCTGATGATATGATGAAAGCGTAAACAATAAAACGCAAGAAAGGAGTGAAAAATAAAAAGTTTCATATCGCAAAATAGCGCTTTATCATCAACCAAAAGGAGGTTATCATGGACCAAAAAGAGTTAGTTCAAAAGATCATCACTGATGTGGGGGGGCTGGAAAATATTAGCAGTCTTACCCACTGTATCACACGTTTGCGCTTCACATTAAAAGACAACAGTAAAGCCAAAACAGCAGAAATTGAGAAACTTGATGTCTTAGGGACTCAGCAGCAAGGGGGGCAATATCAAGTCATTATCGGAAATGCTGTTGGACAAGTTTACAATGAAGTCATCAAGCAATTTCCAGAACTTGCTCATTCTGATGCTGGGAGTGTGACGGACGGCTCACCCCAAAAAGGAAATTGGTTTGAGCGCTTGCTCAATACACTCAGCAGCATTTTAGTCCCTATTTTACCTGCCATCATTGGCGGTGGGATGCTCAAAGCGCTTGTCTTTATCTTGACCAATTATAAATTGGTCAATCCTGTAAGTAATTTCATCACAGTGGCAAATATCGCTGCAGACTGTATGTTTTATTTTCTACCTTTCTTGATTGCGGTCAGTGCTGCCAAGAAATTTAAGACCAATGAATTTATGGCACTTGCACTTGCTGGAGCAATGCTTTATCCTACATTGACAGATGGTGCGACAAAACTTCTCAAACCGATGCAATTTGGTTTTCTACAACTCCCTTATATCAATTATAAGGCCTCCGTCATTCCAATTATCCTCTCAGTTTGGATTCTGAGTTATGTTTATCGATTTTTCTCAGAAAAATTGCCAGCATTGATTACAGTGGTCTTTGCACCATTATTGACTTTGATTATTATGATTCCTATTGTCCTTATTGTCATCGCACCTCTTGGCTGGTACGCTGGGGATTATATTGCTCAAGCTGTTCATTGGTTGATGACGACTTCACCATGGCTTGCTGGACTACTTCTTGGTGCTGCAAGGCCTTATCTCGTGTTCACGGGAATGCACTATGCCTTGACGCCGCTTGTCTTACAAGAAATCTCGACTTATGGCTATTCTTACGTGATTGGCGTGTCTTTTATCTCTGTTCTTGCACAAGCGACAAGCTTCTTTGCAACATATTTCTTAGTGAAAGATCCTAAGCAAAAGCAAATTGCGATTTCATCAACCGTTTCAGGATTTCTTGGTGTGACTGAGCCAGGGCTTTATGGGATTATCATGAAATATCGCGCCCCCATGATTGGTGTCAGTATCGGTGGTGGGATTGGAAGTATGATTTACCTGACTCTAGGAGGAAAAGCCTCAGCTTTTGTCCTCCCAAGTATTCTGACCTCACCTGTATTTGCACGTGGTGGACTTGCTCCGCTTTTGATTGGGATGATTGTCACGATTGGATTGACTTTTGTAAGTACGCTTTTTCTTGGTAAGTCTTTCTTTAAGATTATTGAAAATGATGAGGAAAATAATGTAGTGCCAACGAGTAAAGCAGCGAATGCGACACTTTACAGTCCTGTCAATGGGGAGGTTGTCCCTGTTGAAGGGCTGAAAGATGAAACGTTCGCCAAAAAACTCATGGGAGAATCTGTTGCGATTTTACCTTCAGATGGGAATGTCCTTTCTCCTGTTGCAGGTAAGATTACCGCTGTTTTCCCAACACATCATGCGGTTGGTATCTTGTCCGCCGAAGGAGCGGAAGTGCTTATCCATATCGGACTGGACACGGTGAATCTCAAGGGACAACATTTTACAGGGTTGGTTCATGTCGGTGATACCGTCAAAGTTGGGACAGCACTTGTCAAAGTCGATATCGAGGCTGTCAAAGATGTAGGTTATGACCCAACCATTCTTACCATCGTGACAAATACGAATGATTATACTTCCGTCGGCATCGAATATCCAACAGGAAAAATCTTTGCAGGTGAAAAACTAATGACTGCAGTAAAATAGAAAAGGAAAAATAGAATTATGAAATTAATTATCGAAAAAGACTACGAAGCAATGAGCCAAACAGCAGCAACGCTCACACTCGCACGGATGTATCAAAATCGTCGCGTCAACATCAGCATCACTGCTGGTTCGACACCAAAACGCGTTTATGAGATCATGGCGCCACAGGTTAAAGATAAATCTTATCTGGATAACGTTTATTATTATAATTTTGATGAAATTCCTGTCAAAGGTGAGAAAGTTGGCATTACCATGCGTGATTTAAATACGATGTACTTTACCCCAGCAGCCATCAGTCGTGAGCGGATTGTCCCGCTCAATGAGCAGACTTACACGACACAAATGGAGCGGATTCGCTCAGTCGGTGGACTGGATTTCATGCTTTTGGGATTAGGATTTGATGGACATTATTGCGGAAATCTACCTGGGGCAACGCATTTTGAAGATGAGATTGTGACGGTATCATCATACGCAACACCCGATATGGAGAAACGGCTCATCAAAAATTTAGACCGTCCTGAGCAACTCTTTGATTTCTATCTCACAATGGGGCCAAAAGCCGTTATGGAAACAAAAGAACTCGTGATTATCGCAAATGGAAAACGCAAGGCTCCAGCAGTCAAGGAGTTTTTAACAGGTACAATCCGTAATGAATTTCCTGCTTCTGTTTTGAAATTACATCCAAATTTAACGTTAATCTTAGATGAAGAAGCGGCAAGTTTACTGTGAAATAAATAGTAGCATTACTTAGAAAAACCGATCAAGAGACCGGTTTTTCTAATTTCTGATTTTCTATGTAAAAACGTAAATGTTTTAAATTTAAATAAAGAGCTGCATATTTGCATTTTCACTTGCCCCAATAAAGCTTGCTACTCCACCAAATTCAACCCAATCAAAAAGTTCATCTTTCTCAATTCCCATCAGATCCATGCTCATGGTGCAAGCAATGAAATTTACTCCCATTTCGTGAGCTCGCTCAATCATGAGTGGGAGTGCATCTACGTTTTTTTCTTTCATGATGGATTGAATCATCTTAGTTCCTAAACCTCCCATATTCATTTTAGAGAGTGGCATGGCATTTGCACTTTTTGGTAGCATTAAATCGAACATTTTAGCTATTCCATGTTTTTTAACTTTCTTTTGCTTTTTTAACAAGTTTAATCCCCAGAAAGTACAAAATATAGTGACGTTTTTACCAAATGAAGCAGCTCCAGTTGCGATAATCATAGAAGCAATTGCTTTATCGAAATCTCCCGAAAATAGCACCATCGTTGTCCCGTCTTTTGTCTCTTGAAGGACTCCTTCTTTATATTCGATATTGGTCGGAATGCTCGTGGAAGATGGATTTGACTGCTCATTTCCTTTCAGGATGGTTGCAAACACTTTATTATCTTTAATTTCATTATCAACTAAAGTATTACCGGTATTTTTGCACCAAGCTTCAATATCCGTGCTAAATCCGAAATCACTTGCTTCAATTTTCAATTTTTGTCCATTCTTCATTTTATCAATGTTTTCTTTTACTTTAAGAATTGGACCAGGACACTGTAAACCACAAGCATCTACTTCAATAATTTCAGTTTGAAACTCTTGAAATTGTTGAAAATCGGTTGGAATGGGTGATTTACTCTTAAATTCAATGACACGCGATTGATAATTTGCTATTTTGTATGTTTTAAATCCACCATCAAGATTATAAACGTTATAGCCAGCTTGCATCAATATTCGAGCTGCATTATATCCGCGTTGGCCCACTTGACAGTACACATAGATTGTTTTATCCCTTGGTAGTTCTTTTAAGCGATTGCGAAGTTGATGGAGTGGAATTTGAAAGCTTCCTTCAATTTTTCCAGTAGCAAGTTCAAAATCTTCACGGACATCTAAGAAAAAAGCGTTATTTTTTTTAAGTGTTTGGACTTCATAATATTGGAAAGTTTTGACTTTTCCTGTAATCATATTATCTGCTGTGTATCCCAGTAGATTGACAGGATCTTTAGCAGATGAAAACGGTGGAGCATAAGAAAGTTCAAGCTCAGCAAGATCTTGTGCTTTTGCACCTAATTTCATCGCCGTTGCAATGACATCAATGCGCTTTTCTACGCCATCAGATCCGACAGCTTGCGCTCCTAAGATTTTTCCATTAGGAGCAAAGATCAATTTCATCGAAATGGGTGAAGCTCCTGGATAGTAACCAGCATGAGAATTAGGGTGGATATGAATGACATTATATTCTATCTGCAAACGATCTAATCGTTGAGTATTTAAACCAGTACTTGCAACTGTTAGTTCAAATATTTTTGCTACAGCCGTTCCTTGAATACCAGGATATGTGATGGGATAACCATTAATGATATCGGCCACAAGACGGCCTTGTCGATTAGCTGGACTTGCAAGTGGGATATTTGTTTCGTGATTTAAAATAGTGTCTGTGGTTGCAATGACGTCACCAATAGCATAGATATCATGGGCGCTTGTTTCTAGTTTTTCATTTACTTTTATCCCACCTTTAAATCCGATTTCAATCCCAGCTTTCTTTGCCAAAGTGCTCTCAGGCGTTACTCCGATGGTTAAAATCGTCATATCCGTACTCAGTTTAGCACCACTTGATAATAAAATTTGATGTCCTTCATTTTGAAAGGCTTTTAAACCTTCTCCTAAAACAAGTTTTACATTGTGCATTTCTATTTGTGCATGAAGCATTTGAGCGAGTTCGAAATCCACGGTTGACATCACTTGTGATGCCATTTCAACCAATTGAACATTAATTCCGAGATGAATGAGATTTTCCGTCATTTCAAGTCCA
Organism: Lactococcus hircilactis; assembly: GCF_009601015.1. Taxonomy (GTDB): domain Bacteria; phylum Bacillota; class Bacilli; order Lactobacillales; family Streptococcaceae; genus Lactococcus; species Lactococcus hircilactis. The sequence goes on along the minus strand of NZ_WITJ01000008.1, from coordinate 57,685 downwards.
ATAAAACCAGCACCAATCACTGTCGCAGTTTGAACATTGTTTTTTGAAATAAAATCTTTGATTTGATCCATATCTGGAATGTTTCTCAAAGTAAAAACATTTTCAGATTCAGATAATCCTTCAATCGTAGGAACGATAGCTTTTGCTCCTGTTGAAATGATTAATTTGTCAAAAGATTCATCATAGTGCTCATTGGTCTGATGATTAAAAATACGAACTTCTTTTTTGGTTGGATCAATAGCTATGACTTCTGAAAAAGGACGAACATCAAGACCATATTGTGCCTCCATCGCTTCAGGAGTTTGAAGTAGAAGCTCATCTCTTTCTTTGATTACTCCCCCGATGTGATAAGGTAATCCGCAATTTGCAAAAGAGATGTATGCTCCTTTTTCAACGAGAATAATTTCATCTTCTTCACTTAGACGTCTTAATCTTGTAGCTGCTGTTGCACCACCAGCAACACCACCAATAATGATAATTTTCTTTTTCATCTGACACCCTTTTCCTTTTGTAATTTATTAGCTATTATATACCTATATAGGTATAAATACAAGAGAAAATTAAAAAAATACAAAAAATCATAAGAAATGGTTGATGGATTTTAATTCTGTGAGGCTTTGATTGAAACTTGGCTCTGGAGTTTCTTTGTTTGCTAAGAAGAATGAGCTCTTAATTAAAAATTAATCTCAATGAATTTTTAAATGTTTTTTAATCAAGAAAGGATTTTTTCGTAAAAAAAAGTCCTCATTGAGTCCTTTTTATGTTTTTTCCTGAAAATACAATTTTCAAAAAATAAAGTCATCAGGTTGATTTTTAATGCGATATAATGAAATTCAAAAAATCAAGAATCGCTCTAAATCAGGGATTTTCACATCTATTGACGTGTACTGAATCCTTATTTCACTTCTTTAAAAACAACGTGTTTGCGAAGTTTTGGAGAGTATTTTTTAAGTTCAAGTTTGTCAGGGGTGTTGCGTTTGTTCTTTTGTGTAAGATAAAGACGTTCGCCTGATTCTTTGTGTTCGAGAATTACGTGTGTGCGTACTCCAGCTGCCATATTGAGTTACTTCCTTTTCTAATAAATTTAACGATTATTTTGCGTCGCGCACTTGACGACCTTTGTAGTAGCCTTTAAGTGAAACGCGGTGTGAGCGACTGTAATCTCCAGTTGCTTCGTCAAATTTAACAGTTGGAGCTGTCAATTTGTAGTGTGTACGACGACGATTTTTCTTTGCTGATGAAGTGTGACGTGCAGGTACTGCCATTTTTTTGTTCCTCCGTGGGTGTTTATGGTTTTTGGAGCTTGTCCAAAAACGTACTTTATTATCATATCACATCATGAAATGAAATGCAAGAATTGTAAAGTAAAAATACTTGACGTTTTTTGTATGTTTAAATGTAAAAGTTGTTTGACGGGCTTTATGAGGGCGCGCACGATCTTTTTTTGCTAAAATAAAAGCAGATTATTTTTAAATCTCAAGCTCAGCTTCGAAAGAATCAAAGTGCGGAAAAAAGAGTGCTCCTTCAGGGGTTGAATCATTCAGGATTCAAATGAAGGGACAACGTGATCCAAACAGGGCAATGTTTCACAAAAATTTTAAAAATAAAAAGGGCTTGGGTTCTTTTTATGGAAAGCATTGAGGTTTGAAATGAAAAACTGGCAAAAATTAGTCGTGGTATTTTTGATTGCGGCAGTGGCATTGGTGGCGTATTTTGGCTTTCATCAGGAATTTCTTGCGCGTTTAATTGTGACGATTGCAGGAGGATTTCTTGCGGTTACGATGTTTATCGAGATGATTAAAACGCTTAGAAATGGCTCGTATGGCGTTGATTTATTGGCCATCACAGCGATTGTCGCAACGTTGATTGTGGGGGAATATTGGGCTTCTTTGATCATTATTTTGATGTTGGTCGGTGGAGAGACGCTTGAGGATTTTGCTGCTGGGCGGGCGCACCGAGAATTATCTGCACTTTTAAAAAAATCGCCTGAAGTAGCACATGTTTATGTGGGAAATCAGATTGTAGATCAAGATTTGGATCAGATCGAAATTGGGACACGCCTTTTGATTAAGCCGATGGAGGTCGTTGCGATTGATGGGATTTTGATTTCTGATGCGGCGATTTTAGATGAATCCTCTGTCACTGGAGAAACGAAACCAAATGAGCTTGTCAAAGGGAGTCCAGTGATGTCTGGTGCGATCAATGGAAACTCAAGCATTGAAATTAAAACCACTGTTTTGGCTAGTGACTCGCAGTTTCAAAAAATCATTAATCTAGTACGAGAAGCTGAGGTAACGCCGGCTCATTTTGTGCGCTTAGCGGATCGGTATGCTGTTCCCTTTACGATTATTGCTTATGTGATTGCAGGTGTTGCTTTTGCCATCTCAAAAGATCCAGTTCGGATTGCGCAAGTGCTGGTTGTAGCGAGTCCGTGTCCGTTGATTTTAGCGGCACCGATTGCTTTTGTATCAGGAATGAGTCGTTCGTCAAAAAATGGGTTTTTGATCAAAAATGGAACGGTCATTGAAAAATTAGCACGTGCAAAAGCGATTTTCTTTGATAAAACAGGAACAATCACGGATGGAAAAATTCAGGTCAATCATATTGAAGTAGCTCATCTAGTGCAAAAAGAAGAAAAAAAACAAGGGGAGCACGCGACACTTTCTCAAGAAGAACACCAATTGCTTGAAATCGTTTATACCCTTGAAAAATCAAGCAGTCATGTCTTAGCAAAAGCGGTCAGTACGTACGCACAAGAGCATGGGGCAACACTTTTGCCGCTGTCAGCACTGACAGAAGTTGCAGGGATGGGTGTGAGTGGATTTATTGATGGTCATGAAGTCAAAATTGGTCGGAAGAGCTTTGTGGGAGCAGAAGATGGTCCTGATTTTGAAACAGCATTTTATGTCAGTCGTGACGGTGTTTATCTGGGTGCAGTGACATTTTCAGATCAGATCCGTAAAGAAGCAAAAGCGGTCATTACACAGCTCAAGCAGTTGGGCTTAAATCAAATCACAATGCTGACAGGGGATCATGCACGTGTCGCTGATCAGGTGGCTCAAGAGGTCGGAATTACGGCGGTTTATGCAGGATTGTTGCCAGGAGAGAAGTTGGAGCACATCAAACAATCTCAGGTACATCCAGTCATTATGGTTGGAGATGGAGTGAATGATGCACCAGCGTTGACGGTGGCAGATGTTGGAATTTCGGTTGGATCGGGGAGTTCCACAGTTGCAAGTGAAGCGGCAGATTTGGTGTTACTCAAAAACGATTTGAATAGTGTGACAAAAGCAATCAGAATCAGTCGTGATACGATGAAAATTGCACGTCAGTCTGTGTTGATTGGGATTATCATTTGTATCATTTTGATGGGAATTGCATCAACAGGGCTAATTCCTGCAGTGATTGGAGCGTTGCTTCAAGAAGTCATTGATGTGGTATCGATTTTATATGCACTAAAAGCATTACGGGATCAATAAAAAATAAAGCTCAGGGTGCTGGGCTTTTTTTGAATTGTCACGGCGGGTAAAAAATAATTAAACTTAATAATGATTGATTTGTAATAAAACTGATTTATTATGGCTTTTGTGTCGGAAGTTTAATATAATAGAGGTATGAAGTGGATTGAAAAAATAAAATTTCCTTTTGTTATCCTTCTATTTGGTCTCTATATGGGGATTTCTAATGGGGTGGCCGTGATGAAAACAACGGGATGGGACGCTGATCATCTGACGGCGCTGGTTCTTGGAAATCTCGTGTTAATTTTTACGCTGCTTGTCTTTTGGTTGCTTTATCGTTTAGGGGACAAGCTTGGTTTTGGATATTCTGATTTTAAAGGTGTAAAATCAAGAGTAAACCAGGAACTCCTCACGCACTATTATTGGTGGAGTTTTGGAATTTTAGGGCTATTAATGGTCATTGTCCCTCTATTTTTTATGATCCATGTCCCTGATGCAGGACACGATTGGGACTTTTTTATCATTTTTAATGCGACTTCAAAACTTCATGGACAGTCTTTTGCACATCTGCCGATGACGACAAATGCGCTGGGATATTTTTTGCGCTACCCCAATAACCAACTTTTTTCGATTTTATTTAATCAGACTTTTGCTGGTCTGACAGAAATTTCGCTTAAAATCTTTGTGGTTACTTTGGTTTCGTCAGTACTGACAAGTCTTGCGCTTCTTGCAAGCTCACTTTTGGTTCGAATTTTAGCTGATTGCAGACTGGCGGTGTTGTTTAATTGTTGTGCGGCAGCTTTTTTGCCTTTTTATCTTTATGGCGCTCAATTATACACAGATACATTGACACTTCCGTTTGTTTGTTTGGGACTGTTGTGCTTTGTTTGGGCGTTTAAAGCATTGTCAGTACTGACAAAACTCCTTGGCTTTTCTTTGAGTGTGACTTTTCTTTTAATCGGCTTTACTTTTAAACCGACAGTCTTGATTGTTCTCATTGCAGAATTAATTTTTCTGTTGGTTAATAAAAAATGGAAAGCGTTTGGGGTGGTTTTAGCTTTGTTTGGGGTGTTAGTTGTCGCAAAAGATTTTGGTGTAAAAGCGATCGTTTCATCAGATCCTGTTTTTTCACAAGAAAATAAGGAGCGCTATAGTTTACCTGTGATGCACTGGATTGCGATGTCTTGGGCGCCAGAAAATAAAACGGGGGGATTTAAAAAAGCCATCCGGCTTTATACAGAGCAGTTTGATACTTATCAAAAAAAACAGATTGCAACAAAACAATTATTTTTAAATAATTTAAAGAAAATGGGTGTGTTAGGAGTGTTTAGGCAAATCGGACGAAAGCTGATCTACACCTGGGCTTATCCAGATTTGAATGGTTTATTTTACAGTTTAAATCATGAAAATCCTCTGATTCATCGCTATTTTGATTATTCGCCTCAGACAAAAGTTGGAAATGTGACGGGCTTTATCTTCTTGAAAATGGCTTGTTTTCCGTATTGGGCCATGGTGGTATGGTTCATGTGGCGACTAATTTTCAAGATGATGTTTCACAAATATTACTGGCAACAGCTGTGGTTCATCTTAGCAGTGTCAGTATTTGGCTGCACAATTTTCTTGATTTTGTGGGAAGCAAATTCACGTTATTTATATAATTTTAGCCCTTTGATGCTTGCTTTAGCACTATATGGCTACACCAACCGCTCAAAAAAGGAGAATAAAAATGAGTCCGATACTTTATATGGTCATTCCATGTTTTAATGAAGCGGTCGTCTTAGATGAGACGTCAGATCGGTTGAAAAAGAAATACGAAACATTGATTCAGAATGGAAAAATTTCCCCAAAAAGTCGGATTGTTTATGTCAATGATGGCTCAAACGATCAAACGTGGGAAAAAATTCTTGAAAAACATAACGCTTCTCATCTCTTTAGTGGCATCAATTTGACGCGGAATCGAGGGCACCAAAATGCCTTACTTGCGGGATTGATGACGGTCAAAAATTTGGCTGATTGTGTCATTTCTATGGATGCGGATTTGCAAGATGATATTGATGCAATTGACGCGATGCTTGAGCAGTATAACGATGGATTTGATGTCGTATATGGGGTGCGCGATAATCGTGAGACCGACACGTTTTTCAAGCGAAATACAGCGCGTTTATTTTACAAAGTAATGAAAATTTTAGGCAGTCAAAGTGTGCCGAATCATGCAGATTATCGTTTGTTAAGTGCGCGAGCATTAGACGGTTTGGAGCAATTTCAGGAAGTGAATTTATTTTTACGAGGAATGGTACCAATGATTGGCTATCCATCCGCCACGGTGTATTATAAACGAGGCAAACGATTTGCGGGCGAGAGCAAATATCCTTTGAAAAAAATGATGAGCTTTGCCATTGATGGGATTACATCGACCTCTGCAACACCAATGCGCATGATTTTTTGGACGGGACTTGCTGTTTTTGTTTTGTCAGTACTGACAGGAATTTATGTGCTCATCAGTCACTCGATTCAAGGCCGTACGGTGCTTGGGTGGTCTTCAACAATGGTTGCAATCATTGCTTTTGGAGGATTAAATCTCCTTGCGATTGGGATTATTGGAGAATACATTGGAAAAATATTTCTTGAAGTCAAGCAGCGTCCGCGCTACATCATTTCGGATTTTATCACGGATGACGGGACTGAAAAAAAGAAGTAAAAAAACTCAAAAGATTTTTTTGAGTAGATGAAAGGAATATCGTGAACAAAACATCAAAAATAAGTTATCTTTTTTCTGGCATAAGCTTTGTTTTATTTCTGAGCTTAACGCTTATCATTTGGGCTTTTTACAAGCACACTGGATTTGCGTTTGATCAATCGATTCAAAATCTTGCATTTCATTTGCAAAGCAATCCGCTTTTAGTGCTATTTTTTAGCCACTTTACGTTTATTTTTGGAGATGTAGGAGGGGCAATCACCTCGATTATCGTTTGTTTGGCACTATTTTTTATTTTTAAGGAAAAAATCGGTGCACTGTGGTTGGGAAGTGTCATTATTTTAAGTATTGTATGCAATACTATCATTAAATCAATCGTTGGCCGTGTTCGCCCGGATATTCATCGCTTACCTGGCTTTTTTCATGAGCCTGGTCTGAGTTATGCGAGCGGACATTCGACTTTTGCGACAGTGCTGTGCGTGACTTTATTTTTAATTTTTCTTGGAAAAATGAGCAGTAAAAAAAGCCGAATTTTCTTTGGTGTGCTGTGTGTAGTGGTGATTTTTTTAGTGATGTGCTCACGGATTTTTGTCGGTGTGCATTATCCATCAGACACACTTGGTGGTCTCTTACAGGGGATAATGTTCATTTCGCTCACTTACCCAACTTATGTAAAATATCAACAGAAAAAAACGTCTCACTGACGTTTTTTTGATAAGCGAGAAATTAAGCGTTCAAGTGCTTCTAAGCTGTCAAATTGAATGGCTATTTTTCCCTGATAATTCGAAGTAGCTGTGATTTTTACAGTATTTCCAAGCTCTTTTTTGAGTTCATTTTCGGTGTGGGCAATAAATATATTTTTGTCAGTACTGATCGCGTGTTTTGGCGGCGTTTTTTGAGGATAGATGAGCTGTTCGAGCTTACGCACACTCATTTTTTCTTTGATAATTCGCTTACAAAGCGCGCGTTGAATCCGTGGATCTTTCTCAGCCAGTAAGGTTCTTGCATGTGCCAGTGACAACTTGCCAGATTCGACTTCATTTAAAATGGTCTCAGGTAAACTTAAAATTCGGATTGCATTTGAGACAAAAGACCGCGATTTTCCAAGACTTTTCCCGATTTCATCATGCGTCAACCCTAATTTTTCTGTCAAGATTTTTAAACTTCGTGCTTCTTCAACTGGATTTAAATCCTCTCGTTGTAAATTTTCTAAGATGGACAAGGTCATCATCTTTTCATCAGAATACTCGCGCACGATGGCAGAAATCGTTGATTTTTTTGCTAATTTTGAGGCTAAAAATCGGCGCTCTCCTGCGAGCAATTCATAGCCAAAAAGAGGGGATTTTCGTACAATAATTGGCTGTAAGAGTCCATTTTCTTTGATGGAATCAGCGAGTTCTTTCAGCTTTTCATCGTCAAAAACATTGCGTGGCTGATACGGATTTTTTACGATTTCGTCAAGAAAAAGCGTTTCAATTTTTTCGGTCACGTTTTTGCTCCTCAATCCATTTTTTTCGTAAATTTAACGCCTTTTCATATTTTCCCATCTCGTCTGGTTTAAAGTAATCCGCGGACTTAATCAATTCAGGGAGATATTGTTGATCCACCCAGTGATTTGGAAAATCATGAGCATACTGATAAGAAATAGAGCGCCCAAGCGCTTTTGCACCAGCATAATGTCCATCTTGGAGATGGGCTGGTATGGGGAGATTTCCATATTTTCCTAGGTCGGAAAGGGCCGCATCCATTGCGACATAGGCTGCATTGGATTTTGGGGATAAGGCGAGATCAATGACAACATTTGCAAGCGGGATGCGTGCCTCAGGAAATCCTAATTTTTCACACGCTTGTAAAGCAAGCATCGTATGAACTGCAGCATCAGGATTAGCCAAGCCCACATCTTCATAAGCCATCACCATCAAACGACGTGCTAAAGAAGGTAAATCTCCACCTTCAATCAAACGTGCTGCATAGTGTAAACTTGCGTTGACATCAGATCCTCGAATGGACTTTTGCAAGGCAGAAAGAATGTCATAATGTGCATCACCATCTTTATCAAACGTTGCTGCTTTACGCTGCAAAGAATTTTCCATATCGTTGAGTGTGACATGATGGTCAAGAGAGGATAAAACAGCGAGTTCAAGCGCATTAAACGTTGAGCGTAAATCCCCATTTGTTGCGTGGACTAAAAAAGAGAGTGCGTCTTGATCAATTTGAACCTCAAAATCAAATCCACGCTCTTTATCCTGTAAACTAAGATTGACAGCGCGTTGTAAATCTCCAGGAGAAAGTGGTTTTAATTCAAAAATTTGAACCCGAGAACGAATTGCAGGAACCACTGAAAAATAAGGATTTTCAGTGGTTGCACCAATTAAAATAATCTGTCCATTTTCAAGTAAGGGGAGTAAAAAGTCCTGTTTTGGTTTATCCAATCGATGGATTTCATCAAGTAACAAAACTAATTGTCCAGAAAATTCAGCTTCTGCTGAAATTTCTTGGAGTCGCTTTTTTGTGTCTGTGGTAGCGTTAAAGACTCTAAATGCGGCATTCATCGTCCCTGCAATTGCTGAAGCAATGGATGTTTTTCCGATTCCAGGAGGGCCATAAAGAATCATGCTTGTCAAAAGGCCAGTCTCAACCATGCGACGAATGATTTTTCCTTCTCCCACTAAATGTTGCTGACCAATAATTTCATCAATTGTTCTTGGTCTCATTCGTCGGGCTAGATTTTGTACCATTTTCGTACTCCTTTCTGAAGTTTACAGCAGTGTAAACTAAGTTTACGGCATTTGGGAATCTAAATAATAAGCAAAATAATCATCATCAACGTATTCTCCATGAATCAAAAATTCGTTTTTTAGCTGAGCTTCTTGTACGAACCCTATTTTTTTGTAGAGTTGGAGTGCTTTTTTATTCGTTCCTAAAACTTGTATGGTGACTTTTTTGAAGCCTTCGTTTTTAGCACATTCAAAGCATTTTTCAATCAATCGTGTTGCGATACCATGTTGTCGTGCTTTTTCATCTGTGACCAGTCCGAACGTGACGACGTGATTTCCGTATTTGGAGGGATGTCTTGGTTTGTAGTCTAAAACGCCTACGATTTTTTCATCCTCAATCGCAACTAAATAAGTAGTCCCTGAGAGCACTTTATTCATAATTTGCTCAGCAGTAGCAGCCATGAGATGCGGTGTTTCTTTTAGGGTCCAATTTTGATTTTCAAGTGTGGCAACTTCAACGAAGTCACGAGGTTCAATGGTCCTGATTTCCATTATTTCTCCTCATTTTCATTTTTTAATCATTAAAGTGAATGTTTTTTGATATAATTATTTTAACATAAATGTGTAAGCTTAGTATAAAGCGCGAATACATCAACTTGCAAGGTCGAGTTTTAAGGAGAAAACATGGGAAAATATGGCTTTTTAGAAGTTCTACAAGATGAATTAGAAAAAAATTTAACGTATGATTTTGAGATGAATTGGGATAAAAAGAATTTCTCAATGGAAGTTAATTTTATTCTTGAAGCAAATAACCCAATGAACATTGAGTTGACGGATGCTGATGGCGTAGAATCTTCAGAAAATATTATCTATGAAGATGCGATTATTTTCTACAATCCTGCCAAGTCACATTTTGATGAAAATGATTATTTAGCAGCGATTCCTTACACTGACAAGGGATTATCACGTGAATTTTTGGCGTATTTTTCTGAATTTTTACAAGAAACTGCACATCAAGGTTTAGATGATCTGATGGATTTTTTGGAAGATGATGACGCAGAAGTTTTTTCAATGGTTTGGGATGAAGCAGCCTTTCAAAGGGGGCTGTCAGCGCTGACAGAAACCATTTTTTATAAATATCCGAGATATTAAAATGGAAATTCGTCAGATTTTTGAGTTGAGAAAAAATAGCATTAGAAAATCTCATTTTGAATGCGAAAGGAGCGCTGATGAATGATCAATTGAAACACTTTTATGAGCAACAATCAACACCTTGGATGACGTTGTTTTATCGCTTGGTTGCGGCGCAATTGCCCGTGTGTTCGGGAAAGAAAATTTTGGATTTTGGTGCAGGATTTGGCTGGACAGCGAATGCTCTGGCGTTAAATAATGAGGTTTTAGCACTTGAACCTAATTTAGACATGGTGGCGAACCATTGTGAAACTCATCCCTATGAAATGCGGTGTGGCGGACTTTCTGAACTTAAAAAGTTACCAGCAGAAAGTTTTGATTTGATCCTTTGTCACAATGTTTTAGAGTATGTGTGTGATCAAGCGGAGCGTCAGGAGATTTTGGCGGAATTTGCAAGACTTGTCAGTACTGACGGAAAAATTTCAGTGATTAAACACCATTTTCCAGGGGCCATCATGCAACGCATTGTTTTTGAAAATCATCTTGATGAAGCGCAAATGCTTCTTGACGGTACCGCCAATCATCGTTCAAGCTTTGGAGTGATTCACTATTACGACCTAGCAGTGCTGACAGAAAATATCCCGCTCAAAGTGGATAAAAAGTATGGGATTGGTGCGTTTAATCGCTTACAGCCGAACGCTTTTAAGAATACGGGCGACTGGCTTGAAAAAATGTTTCGTTTGGAGATGACGTGTGCTGAAAAGTCAGAATTCCGCGACATTGCTTTTTTTAATCATTTGTTACTGCAAAAAGCGAAGTCCGATGAAGCATAATGCGCACCCTTGACATCATTAGTCTTGAGCGCTACAAACCAGTAACTTTTTTGGTATAATAGAGTGCTCGCAAATAAAAAGTGTCAAGAACGCTGAAATTTTTGAACCTGCTTGTAAGAAACCAAAAAATTCCTTCTTTTTCGCCTCTTTTTGAGCGATTTGCACTTACATCTTGGTATAATAGCGTGTGCGCAAATAAAAAGCGTCAAGAAAGTGGAAATTTTTGAACCTGCTTGCACAGAACCAAAAAATTCCTTCTTTCTCGCCTCTTTTTGAGCGATTTGCGCTTACATCTTGGTATAATAGAGTGCTCGCAAATAAAAAGCGTCAAGAAAGTGGAATTTTTTTGCCTCAAGTGGTATGCCTCTTTTGGGATAAGAGAAAAATTTTTCTGTCAGTACTGACAGCATTAAAAATTGGAAAGAATTAGAAAAAATGAGTATTTTAGAAGTAAAAAACCTCAGTCATGGCTTTGGAGATCGTGCAATTTTTGAAGATGTAAACTTTCGCCTGCTCAAAGGGGAACACATCGGATTTGTCGGCGCAAATGGTGAGGGAAAATCAACGTTTATGGCGATTATCACAGGAAGTTTGCAACCAGATGAAGGAAAAGTTGTTTGGTCAAAAAAACACCGTGTCGGCTATATGGATCAACATGCAGCGCTAGGCAAAGGAAAAACGACGCGTGAAGCACTCGCAGAGGCGTTTTGGTATCTTTTTGATGTTGAAAAAGAAATCAACGCTACCTACATGAAAATGGCTGAAATGTCAGAAGAAGCAATGAACGAAGCGCTGGTTGAAGTGGGAGAGTTGCAAGAATTATTAGATACGGGCGATTTTTATCTCATTGATGCTAAAGTAGAAGAAACGGCCAGAGGGCTTGGGCTGACGGATTTGCTGGATAAGGATGTCGCAGAACTTTCAGGTGGACAACGCACAAAAATTTTACTTGGGAAACTTTTGCTTGAAAAACCCGATATTCTTTTACTTGATGAACCTACGAACTATCTGGATGAAGAGCATATTTTTTGGCTGAAAAATTACCTTAAAAACTATGAAAATGCCTTTATTTTGATTTCGCACGATGTGCCATTTATGGACGAGGTTGTCAATGTGATTTATCATGTTCATGGATTGGGATTAACTCGCTATTCGATGGGATATGCAGAGTTTGAACGTGTATTTGAGGAGAAAAAAATTCAGCTCGAAGCGTTACATAACGCTCAAGTTGCAGAACAAGCCAAACTCAAAGATTTTATTGCACGCAAAAAAGCAAATGTCGCAACCAGTGGGCAGGCGAAAGCGCGCGAGAAAAAGCTTGCAAAAATGGAGATTGTTGAAACCATTTCTGAGAAACCAAAACCTCATTTTGACTTTAAATTCAGTCGCAATCCGAGCCGTTTAGTTTTTGAAGCAACGGAGCTAATCATTGGATATGCTGAGGAAAATCCACTGTCTAGTGCGATTAATTTTAAACTTGAAAGTCGTCAAAAAATTGCCTTTGTCGGCTCAAATGGAATCGGAAAATCGACCTTATTAAAGAGTTTAATGGGCTTAATCCCCGCACTTCATGGTGAAATCGAACGTGGAAATTTTCAAGACATTGCCTATTATGAGCAAGAAATTAAAAATCCTAGTACAAAAACAGTGCTCGACGAGCTTTGGGATGAGTACCCATCATGGAATCAAGCGGAACTTCGTGCGGCACTTGCGCGCGTAGGCTTAACCAGTAAACAAATCGAAAGTCGCGTTCATGTGTTGTCTGGTGGAGAACAAGCCAAGTTGCGATTTGCGAAACTCATGAATTCAGAATCCAATATTCTCATCCTAGACGAGCCCACAAACCACTTGGATGTGGATGCTAAAGAGGAGCTCAAACGTGCATTACAAGCTTATCCAGGAACAATTTTGATGGTTTCACATGAACCTGAATTTTACGAAGGATGGGTCGATGATGTCGTTAATTGCGAAGAGTGGACGACAAAAATTTTGTAAAAAGACTAAAAATAGCAACAAATGAAGTCTAATATGCAACAAACGGTTGAAAAACAAGGTGACGCGATGACAAAAACAGAACAAGAAAACTTAGAGATTCGAATCCGATTGCACAGAGATTATTCAATGAATCCGCAAGGTTTTCAAAACTGGATTAGAGAACAGATGAAATGTTCAGAGTCCCTCAAAATTTTGGAGTTAGGATGTGGTACTGGGAGTTTATGGCGGGTTCAAAAATTGCCCAAAGACTGTAAACTACTCCTGACCGATTTATCTGAAACGGTCCCTTTTGATTTGGCTCAAATCAAGGGAGATGTGACGTATCGTTCAGTTGATGCAAATAAGAAATTACCTTTTGAAGACGAAACGTTTGATGTCGTCATTGCAAATCACCTGCTTTTCTTTTTAGAAGATATTTCCTATACTTTACATGAAATTTCTCGTGTCCTTGTTGCTTCTGGCAGATTTTACAGTACGACTTTTGGGTGTGAGAATATGAAAGAACTTCATCAACTTGATGGTGAAAAGACACCACAAAATTTTACACTCGAAAATGGGACATCAATTTTATCTGCCGTTTTTTCAAATGTTGCGCTTAAAACCTATCATGATCAATTGAGCGTCACACAACCGCAAGCACTGATTGATTATATTGAAACCTACCAAACCATTTCGCAAAAAAATAAAACGAAAATTCGAGAAGAAATCGCACAAAACGGAAGTTTTGATATTCAAAAAACGCAAGGATTATTTATCAGTCAAAAATAATGCGTGAATAAAAAAGGAAAACACAATGAACAATTGGAACAGTATCACGATAACAATCATAAGAGCGGCTGAGGAAGCAGTTTCTGAAATCTTGATCTCTGCGGGTGCTGGTGGCGTTGAAATCATAGACAGCGCTGATTATCTCAACCACGTAGATCAATTTGGCGAAGTTTTGCCTGAAGTTGAGCAGTCAGAAAAAGTAAGTGTCACTGCTTATTATCCAGATCATTTGGTGTTGACAGAGTTGACAGCAAGTTTACAAGAGCGATTGTCAGTACTGACAACGATTTTTGAGTGTGATTATGAGCTGACCACACAGAATTTAGCTGAGGAAGATTGGGCAGAAAGTTGGAAAAAATATTTTGAACCTGCAAGAATCACACATGATTTGACCATTGTTCCAAGTTGGACGAAAGATTATCACGCAACAGCAGATGAGAAACTCATCACACTTGATCCTGGCATGGCATTTGGGACAGGCACGCACCCGACGACAAAACTGTCACTTTATGCCTTAGAGCAAGTTTTGCGCGGAGGTGAAACCCTGCTTGATGTTGGAACGGGTTCTGGTGTGCTGTCTGTTGCAGCTTCGTATCTTGGTGCATCAGAAATTTTTGCTTACGATATTGATGAAGTCGCTGTGCGCGTGGCTTTAGAAAACATTGAGCTCAATCCTGGTCATGAAAAAATCCACGTGTCAGCAAACAATCTCCTTGGAGGAGTCGATAAAAAAGCGGACGTGATTGTGGCCAATATTTTGGCTGATATTCTTGTTTTAATGCTAGATGATGCGTTTCGTTTGGTCAAAAAAGAAGGTTACCTCATCTTGTCAGGAATTATTGCTGACAAAGCCAAAATGGTCATCTCGTCAGCAGAAAATGCAGGATTTTTTCTTGAAACACACATGACTCAAGGCGAATGGAATTGTGTCATCTTTAAGAAGACGGACAATCGCAAGGGGGTTATTGGTGGCTAATCAATATTTCGTTTTCAAAAAAATGCCAGAGATTGACACAACGTTTACAATAGAAAATAGAGAAGCAATTCATCATATTTTCACAGTGATGCGCACGAACACTGGAGATGAACTTCGATTGGTATTTGATGAGGGCAAGGTTGGACGTGCGGTGGTTGTCGATGCTGTCAACCATATTGTCAAGCTCGTTGACACGAATGTGGTCAGCACAGAGCTTCCCATCGAGGTGACAATTGCAGTTGGATTTCCCAAAGCTGACAAACTAGAATGGATCACTGAAAAAGCAACAGAATTAGGAGCACACGCGATTTTTTCAGCTCCTTTTCAGTGGTCAGTAGCAAAATGGGACAGTAAAAAAAGAATAAAAAAGCAAGAAAAATTAGAAAAAATTGCGCTGGGAGCAGCAGAGCAATCACGCCGCCAAATTATTCCAGAAGTTCAGCTTTTTGAACATCTGTCAGTACTGACAGAAAAATTCTCTGATTTCGATTCAGTTTTGGTTGCTTATGAAGCTTCAGCAAAAGCAGGAGAGCGCTCTGCCTTTGTTCAACAGCTCTCGCAGCTCAAGAAAAAAGAACGACTATTATTGATTTTTGGACCAGAAGGAGGCATTTCACCAGAGGAAATAGAAAATTTTGAAAATGCTGGAGCGAAAACAATCGGATTAGGTCCAAGAATCATGAGAGCAGAAACGGCACCACTCTATGCTTTATCAGCAGTTTCAGCATATTTTGACCTCTTTAAAATGAAATAAACAATGTTAAGTGACCATTTTTTGGTCTTTTTATTTTTTTTAAGATTTTAAGATGGGATTAAACATCGTATTTGACTAGATTTATGATAGAATAGGATAAATAAAATAAGGAGGAAAGGCTAAATCTATCGCTAAAAAGCGCAAAACTTCGAGAACTAAGAATTTAGCCATGATGAAAAGATGCCTTCAGAACCCGTATTAACAGGCGCACAAGTTGTTGCCATAACTGAAAAATACATGAATGAAAAGGATGTTTTGCTTGTGAGAAAGGCGCTGGATTGTGCTTCTATCGCGCACGCAGAGCAATACCGTGCTTCAGGTGAAGCGTATATTGTCCATCCTACTCAGGTCGCAGGAATTTTAGCAAAGTTGCAATTGGATGCAGTGACGGTCGCGTGTGGGTTTTTGCATGATGTTGTAGAAGATACCAATTTTCTTTCCGTTGATTTAAGAGAACTTTTTGGAGATGAAATCGCAGATATTGTTGAGGGTGTTACAAAAATCGGGAAAGTAGAATACCTCACGCGTGAAAAACAACAAGCAGAAACACATCGAAAATTATTAATGGCGATGTCAAAAGATATTCGCGTTATTCTTGTGAAATTGGCGGATCGACTGCACAATATGCGCACGCTCAAACATCTTCGTCCAGATAAACAAAAACGCATTTCACGTGAAACGATGGACATTTACGCTCCCCTTGCAGATAAACTCGGGATTGCAAACATCAAGTGGGAGCTTGAAGACCTTAGCTTTCGTTATTTAGAAGAACAAGAATTTTATCGCATTCGTGGATTAATGAATGAAAAGCGAGGAGATCGTGAACATTTAGTCAACGAAGTGATTGATAAATTAAATGAGCGTTTGCATAGTGTTGGTGTAGAAGGAGAGGAAATCTACGGCCGTCCAAAGCATATCTATTCGATTTATCGAAAAATGCACGATAAAAAGAAGCGATTTGATGAAATCTACGATTTGATTGCCATTCGATGCATTACAGAATCCACAAGCGATGTTTATACGACGCTGGGCTATATTCATGACCTTTGGAAACCAGTTCCTGGACGCTTTAAAGACTATATCGCAAACCCTAAGGCGAATGGATACCAATCTGTTCACACGACAGTTTATGGACCTAAAGGACCGATTGAATTTCAAATCCGGACGAAAGAAATGCATCAAATTGCTGAATACGGGGTTGCAGCGCACTGGGCATATAAACAAGGTGTCACATCAAAAGTGGATGTTCACGAAATTTCTGAAACGCTCAACTGGATTCATGAATTAGTTGAACTTCGTGAAGATACAGGAGACTCTGCAGAAGAATTTGTCAAAGCAGTGCAAGAAGATTTACTTTCTGCAAAGAAAATCTATGTTTTTGCCCCAGATGGTGCTGTCCAAGAACTTCCTGTTGGCTCAGGACCGATTGATTTTGCCTACAATATCCACACCCAAGTCGGAGATCACGCGACCGGCGCCAAGATTAATGGAAGAATGCAGCCGTTGACTTATGTCCTGAAAACAGGGGATCGCGTAGAAATTATCACGAGCAAAACCAGTTTTGGTCCAAGTCGTGACTGGGTCAATCTCGTAAAAACAAACAAAGCACGCAATAAAATTAAGCAATTCTTTAAAAATCAAGATAAAGAAAGTTCCATTAATAAAGGACGTGAATTACTACAAAACGCCCTTGAAACGTTAGGATTTGTTCCAAATCAATATTTGGATAAAAAGCATCTGGATGAACTCTTTAATAAAACCAGTTATCGTACAGCAGAATCTCTTTTTGCAGCGATTGGATTTGGTGAAATTTCAGCGACAACCATTGCGAATCGCCTTACAGAAAGCGATCGACGTAAAATCGAGCGGGAGCGACAAAAAGCCGAATCAGAAGAATTAATGAGCGGTGAAGTCAAGCGTGAAGGCAAAAACGTCATGAAAATCCGTCAAGATGGCGGTGTAAATGTCGCAGGAATTGATAGTTTACTCGTGCGAATTGCGAAGTGCTGTAATCCTGTCCCTGGAGATAAAATCATTGGATACATCACGAAGGGACGTGGCGTGAGTATTCACAGAGAAGATTGCCAAAACGTCCGAAATCAAGAAGAATTTGAACAAAGATTGGTTGAAGTCGAGTGGGACAATGAAGATGCAAACCAAAAAGAATACATTGCAAACATTGATGTTTACGGATTTAATCGTCCAGGATTACTCAATGATGTCATGCAAGTTCTTTCAAATACAACAAAAAATCTTGTTTCCATCAATGCGCAACCCACAAAAGACCGCAAGATGGCCAATATCCACATTGCGATTGGAATCAAAAATCTATCAGAGCTGACCATCATTGTCGATAAAATCAAGATGACACCCGATGTTTATTCAGTCAAACGAACAAATGCATAATGAAAAAATTCTTGTCAGTACTGACAAAAAGAGCGACAAACAGCCGTTTCTTTCTGTCAGTGACAAGTTTTTTTGATAGCACTGAACGCACGACTCAAAAACACAAAACAGCTAAATTTTGAACCTGCCAAAAGCAGAACCAAAAAATCCCCCTTTTTGTCTTTTTTTGCCCCCATTTTCCCGAACATCTTGATATAATAGAAGGTATGAAAATAGTAATCCAACGTGTAAAAAATGCTTCTGTCAGCACTGACAATCTTCTTTTTAGCAAAATTAATCAAGGACTTTTGTTGCTTGTCGGAATAGAGGATGCCGATACAGCGCAAGATCTTGATTATGCCGTCCGCAAAATCACTCAGATGCGGATCTTCTCTGATAATGAAGATAAAATGAATTTGTCAGTCCTAGACGTTCAAGGTGAGATTTTATCAATCTCACAATTTACCTTATATGCAGAAACGAAAAAAGGCAATCGTCCGAGCTTTAGTCAAGCTGGAAAGCCTGATTTTGCTCAGGCGATGTATGAAAAATTGAACGAAAAACTGTCTCAACTTGTCCCTACAAAAGTAGGAATTTTTGGAGCAAATATGCAAGTAAATCTTCTTAATGACGGTCCTGTGACCATTATTTTGGATACAAAGGAAGTAAGAAAAAATGCCTAAAAGAGTGCAACAAAGCACCATCAAAAAAAAGCGTTTCACGCATCCAAGCAGCAAAAGCCGCATCACACCCCCAGTAAAAAAGAAGGATACGGTTGATCAAATTGGAGAAATTTGGCAAAATAATCTGATTCAATCGCTCGATCACGATTACTCAAAAGAGCAAGCAAAAAGTCAGCAAAACAAAAGGATGACAGAACGTCAAAAAAGGAAAATTAAAGAAATCCAAAGTAATCCTGAGATGATGCAAGCCCGTGAAGAATTAAAAGAAGAGTTTATCAATACGCATCCACAATATGCTCAAATGACGATCGCTGAATTGCAAGAATCCATGACGCGTCATACACTAGAAGATGAGAAACTAAGAAAACAAAAATTGCGTAATCACATTGAAGCGTTCGCTGATGGAATCATTGCGGTAATTATCACAATCATGCTCCTTGAAATCCCTGTGCCTACGGGCAATCAAGGGTATTGGGAATTTTTGAGTTCTGTCGGTATTTTTCTGGTAAGTTTTGTTGTCACAGCAAACTTTTGGTTTAATCGGCATAAAATTTTTGCACTGACAGAAGAAATCACAGAAAAAATCATCATTCAAGATTTTATTTTTATTGGACTGCTCTCTCTTATTCCGCTATTGACCAAATGGATTATGGTTGCACCTACAGCATTTAGTGCGCTGAATTTTGGATTAGTTTTGATTGTGATTTTACTTCAACAAGAACTTTTGAGTTATTCCATAACAAAAGATCATTTTCATAAAATGCCAAAATCCTTTAAATTTTGGCGACGCGTTTGGTTAATTCGACTTTTTTCAACGATTTTGATGAATATTGTCATCATGATTATTGCCATTATTTTCCCATATTACGGGCATTGGCTCTTTGTGATTGTTCCTGTATTTAACTTCTTGTTCCACATGGTAAATGATCGAAATCAAGAAGAAGAAACGTATGCTGCAACACGCTCAGTTGGCGTGCCTTATTTGAAAGAAGGATAAAAATGACGATAAAGAATATCATCTTTGATTTGGGAGGCGTTGTGATTGATCTGAAGATAAATGAGATGACTTCTCGTTTTGAAGCATTAGGCATCAAAAATTTTTCCTCCTATTTTAATTTTAATTCGCAAAGTGATTTGTTTTTAAATCTTGAACTTGGAAAAATTACTCCAGAAGCTTTTTACGACGGCTTTCGTCAAACAACACAAACCAATCTGACAAATGAAGAAATTAAATCCGCATGGAATTTGATCTTAGCTCCCTATAATCTTAGAAGAATGGCACTTATTGAACGCCTTTCAAAAACATATTCCCTTTATTTATTTTCAAATACGAACGCGATTCATGCGGCATCTTTTGAACAATCCTGTTTAGATCAAACTCAAAAACCTTTAAGTGCTTATTTTACGACGTGCTTTTATTCTCACGATTTAGGGATGAGAAAGCCAGAAACTGAGGCGTTTTTAGGCGTCTTAGAAAAAGCGCATTTAAAAGCGGATGAAACACTCTTTATTGATGACAATGCTGCAAATATTGAAGGAGCAAAAAAAGTGGGCCTTCAGACCTATCTGCTCACGCATGAAACGCTTTTGGATTTGGATTTTTCGCAGATTATTAATTCAAAATAGTCTGATAAATCCTTGCATTTTCGCGCATAAAAAGATATAATCAGATAAAGTTTAGAAAAAGAAAAGGAAAATCAGATGATTAAGACGCATCAAGGCATCTTTTATTTTGGGCAGTGAGTAGTTGTGTGTAGCGTAGGCTAGATGCAACTTTTGTGTATCCTAGCCTCTGATTTTCAAAAGCTAGGTAAATTTTTACCTAGCTTTCTTTTTTTACTTCATCTCTATCTTTGACAAAATTAATCGACCTTAGACTCCAAGCAGGGTTTTGTCACCGCTTTATGAGCGAAAGATAAGAAAACTATAGAAATGAGGAATTTTTATTGGAAAATTCTGATCAAAAACTCAAGTCTTCCTTGAAGACAAGACACATTGTCATGCTCTCACTTGGGGGAGCTATTGGATCTGGTCTATTTTTAGGCTCAGGTCAAGCCATCGCAGCAGCAGGACCTGCTGTGCTTATTTCCTATATCTTAGCAGGATTGATGCTATATATTGTTATGTATGGCGTGGGTCAAATGGTCATTCACCAAGAAATTCACGAATCTGGAATGTCAGGAATTGTGAAAGCATTTGTGGGGGGACGGATGGCGCATTTTACAGACTGGGTGTATTGGGCGACATGGATGGCTGTTTTGATTGCTGAAGAAGCAGGTGTTTCAACTTTTCTTGGCATGCTCATTCCAGGCGTTCCGCTTTGGGTGTTTGCATTGATTGTTGCGGTCCTTGGCACTGTCATCAATCTTTATTCTGTGCGTGCTTTTGCAGAGACAGAATATTGGCTTGCTTTCATTAAAGTTGCTGTCATTATTATTTTAATCGTTTTGGGGGCTTATTTATTGCTTATCAACGACACGCATTTGGGATTTACGGCACCAGCGGTTCAAAAAGCATCCACCAGTGTTGCACCTAGCTTTGCTCCTCATGGATTTCAAGGGGTGTTGACTTCTTTATTGATTGTCATTTTCTCATTTGGTGGGTCTGAGTTAGTTGCGGTGACTGTGACGGAGACTGAAAATCCTAAAGAAGCCCTTCCAAAAGCGGTTCGGGGAATTTTAATTCGAATCATTTCATTTTACGTGATTCCTATCTTTTTATTTCTTCAACTTTTACCGTGGTCAAAAGTGTCTAATCCTAATGCGCCAAGTCCATTTGCCACAATCTTTACAAAAATTGGAATTCCATATGCTGACAAGGTGATTTTACTGGTCATTATTATTGCGATTTTTTCTGCGGTCAATTCTGCGATTTATGCGACATCACGTTCTCTTTATTCTCGTGTACAATCTTCGACACATGGCATTGGCAAGCAATTGAATCACTTGAACAAAAACCAAGTTCCCATTCGTGCGGTTTTGGTGAGTGCGGCAATTTTGTTTTTGGGCGTCATTTTGTCTGCTATTTTTGGGTCACATTTCTGGGGATTTGTCGCAGGATCAATTTCATTTACGATTACGATTGTATGGATCATGTTACTTTTGGCAGCGAGCATCATGTATTTTAAACGCAAAGAAACGGGACATCTTTTTCTAAAACTCATCACTTTGTTTGTCCTTGCACTATTGATTTTTGTTTTGATTTCACAAGTTGTAACAAATCCAGTCCAACTTTCCATTTTTGCAATCGTCATTTGTTTACTGGCTTTCTTTAGTTATCGTAAACCAAAAGAGAAAGCGTGAAGATGAAAATAAAAGCACGAAAGGTTTACCTTTGTGCTTTTGATATGCTATAATCATAACAGTTTGAATAAATAGGAGAATCTATGTTTTACGCATTTTTACGTGGTTTAGTTCAATTTTTACTTTTGATTTTTAATGGGAATGCTCATTATCACCATCTTGATCGGATCCCGAATCGTGAGGAAAACTATATCTTAGTCGCCCCTCATCGGATGGCACTTGAGCCAGTTTATTTTGCTTTTGCGACGCGCCCAAAACAATTTATTTTTATGGCAAAAAAAGAATTATTTAAAAATCCTTTTGGAGCGTGGTGGATTCGGCATTGTGGTGCTTTTCCAGTGGATCGAGATCATCCAAGTCCTAAAACGCTAAAATATGCTGTGAAGCAGCTAAAAGAATCTGATAAATCTTTAATCATGTTTCCAACAGGAAGTCGTCATTCTTCTGAGCTCAAAGGAGGTGTCGCTGTGATTGGGAAGATGGCGAAGGTCCGTCTTGTCCCAGCTGTTTATCAAGGCCCACAAAATATGAAAGGGATTTTTAAACGTCAGCGCGTTGATGTCAATTTTGGTGAACCCATCGACATTTCAGATATTAAAAAAGCGAATCCAGAAGGAATTGAAGAAATCAATCGTCGGATGGAAGAAGCTTTTGTGGCATTGGATAAAGAAATCAATCCAGACTATCATTATCAAGCAAAGTGAGTGTTCTGTCAGTACTGACAGAATTTTCTCATTAAAAGAAGACATGTGCAGTTTCTAGTTTGAAATCTAAACTTGAAAATGATAAAATAGCACTAACTGTATCTGTGGATTTTTCGCTAAAAATCACGCAGGATTAACGAAA
This sequence comes from Lactococcus hircilactis, assembly GCF_009601015.1. Taxonomy (GTDB): domain Bacteria; phylum Bacillota; class Bacilli; order Lactobacillales; family Streptococcaceae; genus Lactococcus; species Lactococcus hircilactis. The sequence continues at coordinate 35,142 of NZ_WITJ01000008.1, read as the reverse complement.
GAGAAACTATGCCTAATAATTTTATTAAACAAATCGTCGAAAACGATAAAAAAGAATTGCGCAAATTAGATCGGATGGCACGTAAAGTCGAAAGTTTTGCTGATGAAATGGAGCATCTTTCAGATGATCAATTGAAGGCCAAAACACCAGAGCTAAAAGCGCGTGTTCAAAATGGGGAGAGCTTAGATGATTTGCTTTATGAAGCTTTTGCCGTCTGTCGTGAAGCAGCAAGACGTGTGCTTGGACTCTACCCTTTCCATGTCCAAATCATGGGTGGAATCGTGCTTCATAATGGAGATGTTCCAGAGATGCGTACAGGTGAAGGAAAAACGTTGACTGCGACAATGCCAGTATATTTAAACGCATTGTCAGACAAAGGCGCACACGTAGTCACTGTCAATGAATACCTTGCCACACGTGATATGACAGAGATGGGGGAACTTTACAATTGGCTTGGGTTGACGGTAGGTTTGAATTTGAATTCAAAATCGCCAGAAGAAAAACGGGAAGCGTATAATTGTGACATCACGTATTCTACTTCTGCTGAGCTGGGGTTCGATTATTTGCGTGACAATATGGTCACGCGTAAAGAAGATATGGTGCAACGGACGCTCAATTATGCTTTGGTCGATGAAGTGGACTCGATTTTGGTTGATGAAGCCAGAACACCGTTGATCATTTCCGGTCAAGCTGAAAGTTCATCTGCGCTTTATTACCGTGCGGATCAATTTGCGAAATCGCTGAGTGGACAAGATTTGAATATCGTCACATCTGATTACGAAGAAGGGGATGATTATAAGATTGATTTACAATCTAAAACCATTTCTTTGACAGAAGAAGGCATTGATAAAGCAGAGAAATTCTTCCAAATCGAAAACCTTTATGATATGGATAATGTTGCACTCACACACTTTGTAGATAATGCACTTCGTGCGAATTATATCATGCTCCACGATATTGATTATATGGTGGATGAAAATCAAGAAGTTTTAATTATTGACCAATTTACGGGGCGTACCATGCCAGGACGGCGTTATTCTGATGGACTTCACCAAGCAATTGAAGCCAAAGAAGCTGCACCAATCCAGGATGAATCGAAAACAATGGCTTCGATTACGATTCAAAACTATTTCCGGATGTATAAAAAATTGTCAGGAATGACAGGTACTGCTAAAACCGAAGAAGAAGAATTCCGTGAGATTTATAACATTCAAATCACACCAATTCCAACCAACCGTCCCATTCAACGACTGGATCATCCAGATTTGCTTTATCCTACGTTGGAGACGAAATTTAAAGCTGTTCTTGAAGACATCAAACGACGTCATGCTCAAGGGCAACCACTGCTCATTGGTACAGTCGCTGTGGAGACGTCTGAGTTGATTTCAAAAAAATTGGTTGAAGCAAAAATCCCTCACGAAGTATTAAATGCAAAAAATCACTTCCGTGAAGCGCAAATCATTATGAATGCAGGACAACAAGGAGCGGTGACGATTGCGACCAACATGGCTGGACGTGGAACGGACATCAAACTGGGTGCTGGAGTGATTGATCACGCTGATCCAGAATTTCGAGGCCTTGCAGTGATTGGGACGGAACGTCATGAATCGCGTCGTATTGATAATCAGCTTCGTGGTCGTGCTGGACGTCAAGGAGATCCAGGCGTGTCACAATTTTATCTCTCACTTGAAGATGATTTGATGAAACGTTTTGGTTCAGAGCGCGTCTCCGCATTCTTAGATCGGATGCGAATTTCTGGAGATGATGCCGTTATTAAATCGGGATTGATCACAAGACAGATCGAAAGTTCACAAAAGCGGGTTGAAGGAAACAACTACGATTCCCGAAAACAAGTGCTTCAATATGATGATGTCATTCGTGAACAACGTGAAGTAATTTATGCTCAACGGCATCAAGTCATTGTAGAAACAAAGGATATGACCCCTGTTTTGATGGGAATGTTTAAGCGTACTGTTGAGCGTCAAGTGGACGGTCATGCCTTAAATGATCTCAAAAATGAAGAAACGCTCAAAAATCTTCTTTCGACGGTGCAAAACACCATGCTTCCTGAAGAATCCATTGATCTGTCAGCACTGACAGAAAAATCTGCACAAGAAATCAAGGATTTGCTTTTTGATAAAATCAAGGCACATTATGCTACGCAAATGGAAAAATTAGAAGTGCTTGAGCGCCAAATCGAATTTCAACGCGCAGTCATTTTACGCGTTGTGGATAATAATTGGTCAGAGCACATTGATGCACTTGATCAAATGCGTCAGTCTGTAGGACTTCGTGGCTATGCACAAAATAATCCAATCGTTGAGTATCAAGAAGAAGCCTACAACATGTTTAATAACATGATTGGTGCGATTGAATTTGAAGTGACGCGGTTGATGATGAAAGCACAAATTCATCCACAAACTGCACAAGTCCAGCAACAAGCCCCACGTTCTGTTGTGACAACAGGACCTGCGAACCTTACCAATGAAACCGTCACAAATCCATTTGAAAATGTGGGTAGAAATGAGCTTTGCCCATGCGGATCTGGTAAGAAGTTTAAAAATTGTCACGGACGCGCACATCTCGCATAAGCGTGATGCATGTGGATTTCTAAAATCTGTCAGCACTGACAGTGAATCAAAATCAGTCAAAAACACCAAAAAGTATTTTTGTCAGTACTGACAACAAAAAAAATACACAAAAATTTGACAATAGCAGCAGTATGTTGTAAAATATTCTATAAAATTTAAAAAATATTGCACTATTCCAGTGCAATATTTTTACCAAGGGAAACGGCACATGACATTTAAAGAAATTAGTCCAAAGATTGATATTGATAACGTAAAAAAGCTTGGACATTTAAACGAAGCAGAACAACAGCTCAAAGCAAAAAGAGATCGCGAACTTGAAGCCATCATTAAAGGAGAAGATGATCGCCTTTTATTGATTATTGGTCCGTGTTCGTCAGATAATGAAGCCGCAGTGCTTGATTATGCGCACCGCTTAGCACAACTTCAAAAAGAAGTCGAGGATAAGATTTTTATCGTCATGCGCGTCTATACCGCTAAGCCTCGCACCAATGGAGATGGCTATAAAGGGCTGATTCACGAGCCTGACGCAGATGGACGGGTTGATTTGATCAACGGCATCAAGATGGTGCGCGATCTGCACTACAAAGTCATCACACAAACAGGCTTGACCACGGCTGACGAGATGCTTTACCCTGAAAATCTTTCTTTAGTTGATGATTTAGTTTCTTATGTCGCAGTCGGCGCACGGTCGGTTGAAGATCAACAACACCGATTTGTTGCTTCTGGTGCAGATGCACCTGTCGGGATGAAAAATCCAACCTCTGGAAATCTCAAAGTCATGTTCAACGGAATTTATGCTGCTCAACAAGAACAAGATTTCCTCTATCGTCGTGCTGAAGTAAAAACTTCAGGAAATCCACTCGCACACGCTATTTTACGTGGTGGATTAGATGAAAATGGGAAAAATCACCCGAATTATTACACGGATGACTTGCTTGATACCATCGCTTTGTATGAAAAGATGAACTTGAAAAATCCATTCATCGTGATTGACACGAATCATGACAACTCAGGCAAACGTTTCATGGAGCAGATTCGTATCGTCCGCCAAACCTTGATCAATCGGGCATGGAATGATGAAATCAAAAAATACGTTCGTGGGTTCATGATTGAATCCTATATTGCGGATGGCCGTCAAGATCGTCCAGAAATTTACGGAAAATCCATCACCGATCCTTGCTTAGGCTGGGACAAAACAGTAGCCCTCGTTCAAGAAATTTACAAGAATGAACAGAAAGTTCAGGAAAACTAAACATGGCATTTACAGAAATTAGTCCAAAAATCGATATTGAGTCCATTAAAAAACTGGGACATCTCAATTCCGAACAAGAAAAAAAGAAAACTGCACGAGATCGTGAACTTGAAGCGATTATCAAAGGAGAAGACGATCGTTTACTTCTTGTGATTGGTCCATGCTCATCAGATAATGAAGCCGCAGTGCTTGATTATGCACACCGCTTAGCACAACTTCAAGAAAAAGTTAAATCTCGCTTATTTATCGTCATGCGCGTCTATACCGCCAAGCCTCGCACGAATGGAGATGGTTACAAAGGGATGTTGCATGAGCCAGATGAAGACGGGCATACCGATCTCATTAATGGCATCAAGATGGTGCGCGATTTGCACTACAAAGTAATCACACAGACAGGATTGACCACAGCTGACGAGATGCTTTATCCTGAGAATGTACGATTGGTCGATGATCTGGTCTCCTATCACGCGGTCGGTGCACGATCAGTTGAAGATCAGCAACATCGATTTACGGCATCAGGAATTGACGCACCAATCGGGATGAAAAATCCAACATCTGGAAATCTCAAAGTCATGTTTAATAGTATTTATGCCGCACAACAACCTCAACATTTTCTTTTTGCGCGTGCTGAAGTTGAAACATCTGGGAACCCACTCGCACACGCTGTTTTACGAGGTGGATTAGATGAAAATGGGAAAAATCACCCGAATTATTACACCGATAATTTACTTGACACGATTGCTTTATATGAAAAAATGAACTTGAAAAATCCATTCATCATGATTGACACGAATCACGATAACTCAGGCAAACGCTTTATGGAGCAGATCCGCATCGTCCGCCAAACCTTGATCAATCGGGCATGGAATGATGAAATTAAAAAATACGTTCGTGGGTTCATGATTGAATCCTACATTGAGGATGGCCGCCAAGATCGTCCAGAAATTTACGGAAAATCCATCACCGATCCTTGCTTAGGCTGGGACAAAACAGAAACACTCGTTCAAGAGATATTTGAATCACTCAATAAATAAGACCTCACAGTCTTTTTTATTTATCCTATCGGATAACTATTTTTTTGAAATAATGCATCTATCCGAAATAAAAGAAGTGCTCAAAAGGAATCGAAGCGTGAACATTCGAATTCATTCCTCAAGAAACATTTTTCATCAAAAAAATTTAGAAAATATTGCAAACGACTTCACTTTGTGGTACAATTTGTAGAGTGATAGGTATTCAAACACAAGATACTATCAGTAAATGAAAAACAAGGAGAACCATAAAATGGCATCTAAAGAATTCCACATTGTTGCAGAAACTGGTATTCATGCACGTCCAGCTACATTGCTCGTTCAAACAGCTTCAAAATTCACTTCAGAGATCGCTTTGGAATACAAAGGAAAATCTGTAAACCTTAAATCTATCATGGGTGTGATGTCCCTTGGTGTTGGTCAAGGTGCTGATGTTACAATCACAGCTGAAGGTGCTGATGCAGATGATGCTATCGCAACGATTGCTGAAACTATGACTAAAGAAGGACTTGCTGAATAATCATGACAACTATGCTTAAAGGTATTGCTGCATCATCAGGTGTAGCTGTAGCAAAGGCGTACTTGCTTGTTCAACCAGATTTATCTTTTGAGACAAAAACAGTTGAAGATTCAGAATCTGAGAAAGCTCGCCTTGACGCAGCCTTGGCTGCCTCTATTGACGAGCTTTCTTTGATTAAGAGTAAAGCAGTAGCGAGCCTTGGAGAAGAAGCTGCATCAGTATTTGATGCACACATGATGGTTCTTTCTGACCCAGAAATGACGGGTCAAATCAAAACTGTCATTGATGACAAGAAAGTCAACGCTGAATCAGCGCTCAAAGAAGTGACAGACATGTTTATCTCGATCTTTGAAGGCATGGATGATAATAAATACATGCAAGAACGTGCTGCTGATATCAAAGATGTCACAAAGCGTGTAATGGCCAATCTATTAGGTGTTAAACTTCCTAGTCCAGCATTGATTAATGAAGAAGTTATTATCGTTGCTGACGATTTGACTCCTTCAGAAACTGCTCAATTAGACAAGAAATTTGTAAAAGCCTTTGTGACAAATGTGGGAGGAAAAACATCTCACTCTGCCATCATGGCTAATACGCTTGAAATTCCAGCCGTTTTGGGAACTAAAAATATCACAACGCTTGTTAAAGATGGTCAAATGCTTGCTGCAAATGGCTTAACAGGTGATGTTATCATCGAGCCAACAGAAGAACAAGCAGCTTCATTTGTTGAAGCTGGAAAAGTTTATGCTGCAAAAAAAGCGGAATGGGCTGCGCTTAAAGATGCAAAAACGCTCACTGCTGATGGCAAACACTTTGAACTTGCTGCAAATATCGGTGCACCAAAAGATGTTGAAGGGGTAAATGCTAATGGCGCAGAAGCTGTTGGACTTTACCGTACAGAATTCCTCTACATGGAATCTGATCATTTCCCAACAGAAGATGAGCAGTATGCTGCATATAAAGCAGTACTCGAAGGCATGAATGGAAAACCTGTTGTTGTTCGGACGATGGATATCGGTGGAGATAAGACATTGCCTTACTTCGATCTTCCAGAAGAAATGAATCCTTTCCTTGGATGGCGTGCCCTTCGGATTAGTTTGACTCAAGGTGCAGGTGAAGAAATGTTCCGTACACAACTGCGTGCCCTTTTACGCGCCTCTGTTCACGGACGACTTCGGATCATGTTCCCAATGGTTGCACTTGTTACAGAATTCCGTGCAGCAAAAGCCATCTATGAAGAAGAAAAAGCAAAATTAATTGCAGACGGTGTTGCCGTAGCAGATGGAATCGAAGTCGGAATCATGATTGAAATCCCAGCAGCCGCAGTTTTGGCGGACCAATTTGCTAAAGAAGTTGACTTCTTCTCGATCGGTACAAATGACCTCATTCAATATTCAATGGCTTCTGACCGAATGAATGAACGCGTTTCTTACCTCTACCAACCTTACAACCCATCACTTTTGCGTTTGATTAATCACGTTGTTAAATCTGCACACGCTGAAGGAAAATGGGCTGGAATGTGTGGTGCGATGGCAGGAGATCAAAAAGCTGTTCCATTGCTTATGGGAATTGGCCTTGACGAATTTTCAATGTCAGCAACTTCTGTACTTGAAACACGCTCACTGATGAAACGTCTTGATTCTACTAAGATGGAAGAACTCGCTGACAAAGCCTTGACACAAGCCGCTACAATGGAAGAAGTTCTCGCTCTTGTTGACGACTATACAAAATAAAAATCAGATTCTGTCAGTACTGACAGAACGATCACAACATAAAAAACTCGGTGTTCTTTAGTGAACGCCGAGCTTTTTAATTAAAAAATTTTTCTGTCAGTACTGACAGAAAAAAATAAGAAAAACGGAGCTAAAAAACGCCGCTTTTCATCTCAAACAGTCATTAGAAAGGCAATCCTTTAGTGAATTTTCCCATCTTTTCCTCAGTAATTTTTTCGATTTGACCCAGCGCATCATTCACCGCGGCAATGGTCATCTCTTGTAAGGTCTCAACATCATCAGGGTCAATAATCTCAGCATTAAAATGGATGGTTCTTAATTTTTTATCCCCTGTAAATTCAACACTGACCAATTCTTGAGGCGATTTTCCAACAAAAGTAGAAGCATCAATTTCATCTTTTGATGCAGCCATTTGCTTTTGAAGCTTTTGTGCCTGACGCATCATATTTTGCATATTCATCATCGTAGTTTTAATTCTCCTTATCAGCGACTGTGCGCCATTTAAAATACAAATGAGTCACGAAACGCAACGAGAATGTGTGATGACTTAAAACCACAAGGGCAAAAACGACATCCCACTTTTCCTCACTCATTTCCTTCCATTATACCATTTTCACAGCAAAATTTGAACCCCAACCACCGCGTGATCATTCTTCAAAAATAAAAAATTCTCCCAAAATAGGAGAATTCATTACACTTAAAAACTATATTAAACAACCAGATCAACAAACTGAAAATTAGGACTGCGATTTGAATGTATAAAAAGAATTAAGCAATAATTACAGATTTGAATCTTTGTAAGAAAATTGCGATTTTTGAGTTAGCATATCAATTGGAGATTGTTGTAAAAGATGAATAAATTTTTTCACGAAAAGAGCGGGCGGCTCAGGTGAATCAGTTGATAACCATGTAGATATAATAGAAAGAAATTCTTTTACAACAATCTGAGATAAAAAAGCATTAGAAAATACATCAACTTTCCCGAGCTTATCAAGATAATCTGTAAATAAAGGAATATATTTCTGTTGCAAAAACATCAACCAATTAGGATCGATATATGAATTAAAAAGTACCCTAAGCCATTCTTGTTTTTCATATAAAAAAGGGAGGATAGTGCTGAAAAACTTTGAAATGTCAGGATCTTCGCTGGAGATAAATTTCTCAAAATCAGTCCTTATTTCATTATCAATCAAAAAATGAATTCTTTCAATAATTTCTGGTATTCCTCTAAAATGATTACGATAAGCGTTTTCTCGTGACATCCCAGCTCTTTTTGCAACCATAGCAAAAGTCATTTTTTGTTCGGGATATTCCTTGGCCACTCGAAAGAAAGCCTCTATTAATTGTCTTTGAGAATCACTTGTGACAGGCATGCCTGTACCTCCTTCAAATTTTATTTCTAAATGAATTATATCATTAATTTACATCATTGGAATCTAAAAACTAAAAAAGAATGTTAAAGAAAGAAAAAGGTCACACAGTGTGAACGTTGAATTTGGTTACATGCCTCTCAAAGCTCATAAAATATAAGCAAAGAGCTTCTATAATCATTAGAAACGTTCACATTATGAGAACTAAACATTATTGTTTTTACCTTGATAGAATGATAAAATTCAATTGTAGATTAGTAATGAGATTTTCATATATGGAATATCTATCCAATTAATAGATAGAGCAAAGCTCATTTTTAACTTTGACAAACGTTGCATTACTTCTTTACGAAATTTATGATGAGTATATTGCTTTCTTGTTTAGTATTTGTGATGAGTTGGTTACAGGGAAATGCTGTCGTACAAAAGACTTTTTTGGCGTTAAGTGTTTCTATTGGATCGTTAATACTTGGTTACCTTTTTCCAAAATCAGAAGGGAGTCTCAATGAAACTACTTCTACAGTTCTTTTGATTATGTTTTTTGCGTTGCTAGAATTATCAAATCGAGTGAATGGTACTGCTCTTTTTATTATTTTAATATTAGGGGGAATACTATTTTATATTTTAAGAAAGGAGAGATATGAAAGAATATAGTAAAACATTTGGAATAATGACAATGATCTATTTAGGGATGTTGCTCATTGACACTCTATTCACTTTGTTTTCTACCCCAGCAAACTATTCTGTCATCGTGACCTCATTGTTAGGGATTCAAATCAAAAATACAATTACGACACATAATATTACGACAACCTTTTCTCCCACTTGGATCTTAGTGATAAGTTACTTCGTTACTTTAATTTTGGGATTTGCAATAAATAAAGGAATAGAAAAAGTGAAAAATAAACAATGATTTTACTTGTTTTGATTTATTTAATGTCATCGCTAGTGATTGTTTTAAGTCATGAGTTACTTCATTTTTTTATGGCAAAAATTAAGGAAAAGCATTACTCTAGTCAAGATAACCAAAAATTAAATCGTTTTTTTGAAAAATATACTCATCAAACATCATTGTCTGTACCTTTTGTGGTGTCAATCAATTCGAAAGGACAAGTTGAAACACATGTTGGAACTGTTAGTGACCATGATGCTGAAAAAGCAAGGATGACCATTCAACAAAAATCAGATTTAAAAAAATTTTTAGATAAAATGATTCTGTTTAGCAAGAATTAACAATTGAAAAAGAACTAAAAAAGAGTGGTTCAACTATTTTTTACTATTTTTTTCTTATATTTTTTCTTGAATTGAATATATTTTTAGTAAAGGATTTAATGTCGTGCTTACGAAAACAGCAATTTTAATTTATGGATTGCTGTTTTATTTTGTTTAAAAAATTAATACTAATTTCAAAATATACTAATTATAGTTAAGCTTCAATGAACCAAAATAATCTAGTGAAGTGATGAATAGATGTGTACTAATATTTAAAAATTTTTTTGCTATTTAGAAAGAGCTGGATTAGTTTTATGTATCCATCATAATAGCGTAATCATTCTTCAAAAATAAAAAATTCTCCCAAAATAGGAGAATTCATTACACTTAAAAACTATATTGATTTTCTTCATCTTTGATATATTGAGAGCTCAAGTGATGTTGTTCAAGAATTTCTCTAAAAGGAACCAGATTCTGTGCTTCATATTTTTCCTTGTAAGCTAAGACCTCAGCTTCAGAATAAAGCGACGGATCAAGTTTTAACGTTTCAACTGGCAGTGGACGATCATGTGTAATTTTCGCATCAATGACCACAACACGTCCGTGACGATAATGCTCCACAGCTTCTTTAACCACACGATTAATGTCCTCAATCTTACTTACCGTAAGACCAACAGCACCTTGGGCTTCAGCAATTTTTGCGTAATCTACATCATCAAAATCAACCCCAAAATTATAAGTATTTGTATCTTCATACTTGTTTTTGATGAAGCCATACTCCGTATTTGTGAATACAACATTTATGACAGGCAGTTGATAATGGACATTTGTGACCACATCAGGATAAGTCATCGCAAAAGCACCATCCCCAACGATATTCCAAACCTGTCGATTAGGATAAGTTTTTTTCGCAGCAATACCACCAGGAATCGCAATTCCCATACTTGCAAAGAGTGGAGAAGTACGCCACATATTTTTTTCAGTCATATGCAAATGCCGTGTAGAAGTAAGGGTTACGTTCCCGACATCAATCGAGAAAATCGCATCGTTATCAGCAAAAGTGTTAATTGCATGGTACACTTGATAAAATTGCAAATCCCCTTGTGTTTTTTTCTCCAAATGATCCATATATTCTCGCCAATTTTTGACGTTTTCAAGATTAGCATCCCACCAAGCAGATTGTTCAATGGCTGTTGTTTTTTCTAAAAGCGCAGTGACAGAAAGTCCAGCATCTGCTAAAATCGCAACATCTGCTTGATGCCGTTTTCCAAGCATGCCAGGATTATTGTCAATCTGGATGAAGTGCTTCACATTACGAAACGTCCGCTCAACTTCTGCAAATGGAAAATTTGATCCAATAAAAAGCACAGTATCAGCTTCGAGTATAGCCTCATTTGCAGGTTTCCAACCGACACGGAAAGTAGAACCAAGCAATGCTTCAAAATCCCAATCAAAAGTTTCAAAATTTTTCCCAGTTGTGATGAGAGGTGCTTTAATTTTTCGAGACAACTCTTGAACGGCTTGACCATGACCACGAGTACCAAAACCAGCATAAATCACTGGACGCTTTGAGTCGCGCAAAATTGCTACTGCTTCATCAATCTCAGCCTCATCGGGTGCTTGAGGTTTAAAGTGATGATGTGTGAGCCCAGATGAATACCACGCATCAGCATCAATTTCTGCAAAACCAAAATCTGCAGGCACTTCAAGAACCGCTACACCACGTTTTGTGATTGCACTACGAATCGCTTCATCTACTAATTTAGGTAATTCTTCAGCATAAGCCACTCTACGATTATACACCGCAACATTCTCATACATTGGATTTTGATTCAATTCTTGAAACGCATCCATTGCATTTTCACGATTTGGTTTCGATCCCAAAATTGCAAGCATTGGAATCCGATCCATCGCTGCATCATAAATTCCATTGATCAAATGTGTTGCGCCAGGACCTCCTGAACCAACAGCTACACCAAGTTTTCCTCCCCATTTCCATTGCATTTCAGCCGCCATAGCACCAGTCTCTTCATGCTTTACTTGAATAAATTGGATGTGATGACCAGGATGTCCCATCGCATCCATAAGGCCACTAAGTGTCCCTGATGGTATCCCATACATGGTGTCCACACCCCATCCCTCCATTACTTTTAAAGCAGCTAGACCAGCTGTTATTTTATCTGATGCCATTATATCTATTCCTCCAATAAACACTCTAATCATTTTTTGAAATCGATTTCAAAAAATATTATACCAAAAAATGATTCCTTATTGAAACAAATTGTTCGGAAATTTCGAACGTTAAAGCAACGGAATCGATAAAATTCATCTTTTAGCGCGCGTGTCATTTTTTTTATCTAAAATCTGGGATGAAAATTAAAAAAATTAAACCACTTTAATTAATCCAAAAATTCATAATAATCACTCAATAAAAAATACTTTTAAAATACAACGTTCGATATTTACGAACGATAAAAAAGATTAACAGAATGTTTACAAACACACCATTGTCAAGAACAAAAAAATAGTTTAGAATAGTCTTGTAGTAATAATGCGTTCATCGATGTGATGAATAAAAATTAAGGAGATTCATTTTCAAAATGAAAAAGACATCAAAGAAAGTTATTGGACTTACAGCGGCTGCATTGATTGCAGTATCCGTTCTTGCTGCTTGTGGTAATAATGCTTCCTCTTCAAAATCAGAGAGCAAAACGATCTCAAACTTGAAGATTTCATTTATCCCATCTAAAAATCCAGATGACATCACAACAGCGACAAAACCAATCGCAAACATCTTGAAATCTGAATTAAAAAAACAAGGATATACTGTTAAAAACATTGAAACAAGTGTTGGGACAAACTATCAAGCCGTTGGAGAAGGACTTGATGCAGGTTCCGTTGATGTCGGTTATGGGATGTCAGCCACAACTTATGCGATGTATCAAGACGGTTCAACGCCACTTTTGATGGCAACGCGTAAAGGACTTTCAAATGATGCTTCTGCTTCTGCAAAATATTGGAATGAACACAAACCAACCACTAAAACAGACAAAGAAGTTACATCTTATCGCTCCCTCATTATTACTGGTAATTCTGAAATGGGTAAAAAATTAGCCAAAGAAGCTAATGATGGGACATTGACATGGAAAGATTTGAACGCTGCTAAATGGGGACTTGAATCAACATCATCAGCTGCAGGTTATATGTATCCATCACAATGGTTGACGGAAAACTTCAAGCACTCCATTCGTGATTTGAAAAATACTGTGACCGTTGATTCATACGACTCTGCAACAGCTCAACTCGCTTCTGGTCAAATTGACGTGATGCCTGAATATGCTGATGCGCGTTTAGATGAAGCAGTAAAATGGAACACAACATTTGGTGCTAAAGGAAGCATCTGGGATGATACCAACGTCATCGGTGTAACACCAGCGATTGCTAATGACGGAATTATGGTCTCAGAAAAATCTAAAATTATGACGCCAGCATTCAAAAAAGCGTTATCAACTGCGATTAAAGACATGGCAAAAACAGATGAAGGTAAAAAAGTCATCGCCATTTATTCACATGACGGTTATGTCGATTCATCAAAAGATGATTATAAAACAGCAATCAAAATTGTTAATTCAATGAGTAAGGCAAACTAATCACATCACACATCATTCTAAAATAAACAGTCTGGACAGCTGATACGGTTCCAGACCTTTTTTGCAGAGGGTGTAAATAAGCAGTAACGTTTTTCTTTGTTAAAAGAAAATTAAAAAATAAAACCTTTCATGGAAGGTGGAGGATTCATGATTAAATTTGAAAATGTGTCAAAGGTTTATCCCAATGGCACCAAAGGGCTAACCAACATCAATCTAACAATTGAGCAAGGGGAGTTTGTTGCGATTATTGGGACATCTGGTGCAGGAAAATCAACTTTGATTCGCTGTGTCAATGGTTTAAACAATATTACCCAAGGAAATTTATTGGTTAATGACACAGATGTCGCCAAGCTAAAGGGGAAAGAATTACGGCAATTCCGTCGTCATGTCGGAATGATTTTTCAATCCTATAATCTTGTTCCCAGAGCGACCGTATTAAAAAATGTCATGTTTGCTCGTGTGCCCGATATGAATTTATTTAAAGTTATTTTTGGTCTATTTTCAAAGGAAGATAAGTTGGCTGCGCTAGATTCACTCAATAAAGTCGGGATTTTAGATAAAGCATTTATTCGTGCAGATCAACTCTCAGGCGGACAACAACAGCGGGTTTCACTTGCGCGTGCATTGACCCAAGATACAGACATTTTACTTGCAGACGAGCCCGTCTCAGCATTGGATCCCGTTACTGCTAAAGAAGTGATGGATGATTTTAAACGCATCAATGAAGATTTAAATAAAACAATTTTACTCAACATTCACCACGTCGAGCTGGCATTAGAGTATGCTTCACGAATCGTTGCGATTAAAAAAGGGGAGATCGTCTATGACGGTCCATCTCAAAATGTAACAAAAGAAATTTTGGATGAAGTTTATAGGAAAGAGGCTTAAATGTACGATAAACTCTTTAAGCCCAAAAAAATAACCCTAAAAACAGGAGAAGTTGTTGAGCAAAAGCGCAGTAAAACATGGTTTTATTGGCTGGTGATTCTTGTAATTATCTATCTTTCTGTTTTATTGACAGGCTTTGATTTTAAGTCGCTTGCAGGAATTAACCTCTTTTTCCAAAAGTTAGCAAGCATGTTTCCGCCCAATTGGTCCTATTTTCATTCCGTGTTACCTCCGTTATTAGATACAATAAAGATGAGCTTTTTTGCTTCGCTGATTGGTGCTATTATAGGAGTACCTTTCGCCATTTTAGCAGCAAACAATATTGTTAAAAACAAAGCAATCAATGCGGTTGTTCGTTTCATTTTCATGATTACAAGAACATTGCCGACGCTTGTATTAGCCTTGATTGCAACCTATATTTTTGGTCTTGGGACTTTTGCAGGAGTCATTGCCATCTTTATCTTCACCTTCTCATTCATCGGAAAGCAATTATTTGAAGTCATTGAAACAGTAGATATGGGACCCTTTGAAGCAGCAGAAACACTCGGTGTGAGTCCGCTCAAAGCCTTCTTTGTCTCTGTGTTTCCACAAGTCTTACCGACCTACTTATCTACAGCGCTCTATGCTTTTGAAGGAAATGTCAGATATGCAGCGATTTTGGGATATGTCGGAGCCGGTGGGATTGGAAACATCTTAAATGATCGTGTTAATTTTCGTGATTTCTCAAGCGTTGGGATGATTTTACTGTCCATTTTAGTGACCGTTATGATCATTGATTTTCTTAGCGCTTTAATCCGTAAAAAGATTGCATAAGGGGGAAAAATGAATTCTAAAATAATTGAAGAATATAATCGCAGACCCAAAAAATGGTTTTATTATTTGCTGATTATTCTGATTGTACTTGCCATCTCAATTTGGTCAACTTCTGTTGTCCAATTTCACGGCGTTTCTGAACATGGTTCGTTAATCGCAAAAAATATTTTTACTGGGATTTTTCATCCAGATACTGCATTGATGTTTGATTTTGGAGAGACAGGACTTTCTTACTTACTGCTCCAAACACTAGCGATTGGAATTTTAGGAACACTGGTCGGAGCGATCATTGCAGTTCCTCTTTCTTTTTTGGCGGCAACGAATTTAGTTCCAACGTGGTTTGCATACATCATTCGTGTCGTTTTGATGGCCATTCGGACCATTCCATCGTTTGTTTATGCGCTTTTATTTATTCCAGTTGTCGGGCTAGGTTCTTCTGCTGGAGTCATGGCACTTGGATTTGAGTCGATCGGGATGATTGCAAAACTATTTATCGAAGCGATCGAGGATTTGGATATGGGTGTCATTGAAGCGATGGATGCTGCAGGAAGTACGACATTCCAAAAAATTAGATACGGGGTTCTTCCTCAACTTTTACCGGAGTTGTATTCGATTTTGCTCTATCGTTTGGATATGAATTTACGTGATGCAGCCATTTTAGGACTTGTCGGAGCTGGTGGTATTGGAGCACCGTTAAGTTTTGCAATGAGTGGTTACAAGTGGTCATCTGTTGGTGCCATTTTATTGGGACTCTTAGTTTTGATTATTGTTGTCGAATTAATTTCATCACGAATCCGTCACATCTTAGCAAAAGGATAAAAAATAAAGGATTAAAAGTTCCAAAAAAATGGGACTTTTTTAACGATAAGGAGATTAAAAGTGAAGATTACAATATTAGAAACCAGTGACATGCATGGATTTGTCCTTCCTACAAATTTTACAGAAAGAAATATGAATCTCCCTTTTTCAATGGCAAAAGCAAGATCAAAAATGGATGAACGAACCCTTCTTGCCCAGTCAAAAGGGAATATCATTTTAAAAATAGAAAATGGGGATCTGTTACAAGGCTCTGCTTTAGCATATTATTTAGCTAAAAAATCAAAATCTGGCGTGCATGATTTAGTAGAAGTCACGAATGCGTCAGGGTATCAGGTGGGGCTTCTTGGCAATCACGAATTTAATTATGGATTGAACTATCTCCAATCTTATGTTGACCAAGCAGCTTATCCCATTTTGGCAGCAAATGTATTGAATGCATCTGGAAGCCCAGCTTTTGGACCAGAGTATAAAATCATTGAAACACAAGGCATTAAAATTGCAATCATAGGATTTTTAACACAATACATTCCTCATTGGGAGCAGCCTGCAACAATCAAAAATCTAACGTTTCAATCTGTTGTTACAACAGCTAAAAAAATCTTACCTCAACTTCATGAGCTTGCGGATGTTGTGGTTGTTGCTTATCATGGCGGATTTGAGCGCGATTTAAACACAGGAGAACCAACAGAAGCGCTGACAGGAGAAAACGAAGGGTACCAATTATTAAAAGAATGTGGCCACTGGATTGATGCGTTTGTCACTGGTCACCAACACCGAGAAATTGCACAGCACGTGCTAGGCGTCCCAGTCGTTCAACCAGGATATCGCGGTGCTTTTGTAGGTGAGATTGAGCTAGAGCTAGATGAAGACAAAAAGGTTATCCATTCTACAGCACAAATTCACGAAACTGGTGCAATGGAACCTTCTAAGGAAGTTGTATCTATCATCTCAGACATCAGTAAAGAAACAGAAGATTGGTTAGACACACCAATGGGGCAAGTTTCAGGAGAGATGCAAATAAAAAATCCAATGCTTGCGCGCGTGTCTGAGCACCCCTATATTGAGTTTATCAATAAAGTTCAGATGGAAGCATCAGGAGCAAAAATATCTGGAACAGCGCTATTTAATAATGAAGCCCGTGGTTTTGGTCAGGTGATTACGATGCGTTCTATTTTGACAAACTATATTTATCCTAATACGTTAGCCGTCTTACGTCTTACAGGAGCGGATTTAAAAGCAGCGTTAGAGCGTACCGCAGAGCATTTAGAGCGAGATGAGCAAGGGGACATAATTTTTAGTCCACGCTTTGTCACACCAAAACCAGAGTACTATAACTACGACATGTACGAGGGGATTGATTACACCATTGACTTGACACAGCCGATTGGACATAGAATCGTTGCACTCACTTTTGAGGGGCACACCATCACAGCACAGGAGCAATTAGATGTAGTGGTAAATCAATATCGAGCCGTAGGTGGTGGCAATTACGACATGTTTGATGCCAGCAAAATTGTAAAAGAAATTACAGTGGATATGACAGAGCTCATTGCAGAATATCTAAAAAAGCACCCTGTGATTGAAGCAACAGTAAACCATAACTTCAAAATCATCCATTAAAAAAACACCACCCAGAACGTGTTCTGGTGCTTTGTGCCCAAACAGGCATTTAAAAATCTGTCAGTACTGACAGATTTCAAAATTTTTAACAGTGTAATTTCTGTCAGTACTGACAGAAATTATTTTTTACTTAAACGACGATTTTCCCATTTTTTCAGGGCTTTCATCTCTTCATGATTAATTTGTTCGTGATGCACTTTGGGGCGTGCGCCTTTATTGAATAAGAAAGTGCCTACGATAAGAATAATCAAAGAAAGTGAAATTGAGATTAATATGAACATCCTTTCCTCCGTGTTTTTTAATTCTAAATTCATTTTCTCATTTTATTCTTATAATTCAAAGCAATATCATTCAAAAAACAAGAATCTTCTCAAAAATAATAGTGACCTTATATTTGATTAATGGGTTACTATTTGTTATGCTATAAATACAATAAAAATGATTATTGTAAAATATATTTGAGGAGTAGTTCTTGTGACGAACAACAAAAAAATTAAAATGCTCACCTATTCAGCGATGATGACCGCTTTTATCATTGTATTAGGATTTTTCCCAGCCATCCCGCTTGGATTTATACCAGTTCCCATTGTTTTACAAAATATGGGAATTATGATGTCAGGTGAATTACTTGGGTCAAAATACGGGACAGCCTCTGTCTTTTCTTTCCTATTTTTGGTATTATTAGGTGTGCCGGTATTGACCGGTGGTGCAGGAGGTGCAGCACATTTTCTAGGACCAACGGGAGGATACTTGATCGCTTGGCTATTTGTCCCTCTTTTGATAGGATTTTTCCTAGAAAAAAGAAGCGCGCGTCTCTCAAATCCGTGGTGGTTTGAGTTGAGCGTTGTCATTATCGCAGGTGCCCTTTTCGTTGATGTCATCGGCTCTTTTTGGCTCTCATGGCAAACACACCTTCCAATTTTAACTTCACTAAGTTCCAACTTAGTTTTTATCCCAGGAGATCTGATCAAAGCAATTTTATCAGTGATCATTATCAGACGTCTCAGAAAGAGTCTTAGACTTGATGGGACCGATAGAAAGAAAGCATAATGAATTCAACTAAAAATCTTGTATTAAAACAACTTCTAAAACAGCGAGACACATGGGTTTCAGGGGATGATTTAGCTAGCCAAATCGGTGTCAGCAGAGAAAGCATTTGGAAAGCCATCAATAGCTTGAAACGTCAAGGAAATGATATTTTAAGTCGAAAAAACTTGGGCTATCGTTATAGCGGCAATCCATTTTTAGATGTAGATACAATAGATTTTTACAGTGACCACCATTTTGAAAACAAGATTATCGTATTCAAAGAAACCACATCCACTCAGGATATGGCAAAACAATACCTCAGTACGCATACCATCTCATCCCCTGTTATTTTTCTAGCGGATCATCAAACAAAAGGCTATGGAAGACGAGGACGTTCTTTTTATTCACCAGCACAAACGGGACTTTACCTCAGTATCATCCTTCCAAATCCGGATCATCAACTCTTTCAAGTAGGATTATTGACAACCAGTATCTCAGTTGTAATTGCAAGAGTACTTGAGCAATTTTATCCGGAAAAAAAATTCCAACTCAAATGGGTCAATGATGTCTATTTAGATCAACATAAAGTAGCAGGAATCATTACTGAAGCAGTCCTTGATTTAGAATCAAGCACTGCAGCTCATTTTATTCTAGGGGTTGGAATCAACTTGTCCACACAAGATTTTCCAGAAGATTTAGGCCAAATTGCACAAGCAATTGATCCAACGATAAAAGTTGATCGCAACCAACTTGCCGCAGCATTGATTCAGCACATCACGAAAACTGCGGTCAATTATACCGCACCAGACTTACTAAAAGAATATCGCAAGCGCTCGCTTATCTTAGACAAAAAAGTGACCCTACAACTCGGAAATACCTCAGTTTTTGGCACAGCAAAACAAATCAAAGACGATGGCGGACTTGTGATTCAAGATGATTACGGAAAACTCCACACTTTCAATAGCGGAGAAGTAATAAAGCTCAGATGGGCTTAAGGAACAGATAAAAAAAGAAAAAAAAGAGCGTGACCTCATCACTGCTCTTTTTAATGTGAAAAAGATTAACTAAAGATTTTACCTAAACCATAGTGGATAAAAATCGTGATTATTCCAATGATAATATTACGCCAGATCGCTTTTTTGACAAAACCATTGGATAATTTTGAACTAATCAATCCAGTAAAGGCAAGCGCAACTGTGGTAGATGCAATAGTGATAGGAAATTGATACGGTCCTTTGATGAAAATCATCGCCAATAAAGGAAAAAGTCCGCCAATCGTAAAACAAATCAAAGAAGAATAAGCCGCCTGCCAAGGATTCATATAATGTCCAAGTGTAATATCATATTTGACAGACAATACCGTCTCCAGTGGTTTTTTAGCAAGCAATTCTCTTGAAATCTGAGCCGCAGTCGCTTGAGAAATTCCCTTTTGAATATAAAAATCCGTCACATCGCGTTGTTGCCCTTCAAAATCAGTCTTTAATAATTGTTTTTCTCTTTCAACAACAACTTTCTCACTATCAGACTGCGAGCTGACACTGGCATATTCCCCAGAAGCCATAGAAAAGGCTCCAGAGATCAGATTAGACAATGCCGCGATAAAGAGAGCAAAAGCACTTCCAGAAGCCGCAGAGACCGAAAACATGACACCGACAACAGTCAAAATCCCATCATTTGATCCCAATACACCTGCACGAATACTATTTAATTTTTCATCCATCGTCATGTGTTTTTTATTTGCCATTAAAAACCTTCCCCTCTAAAAATCATCCCAACAACATACGTCACAACCATCGTCAAAATCCCTGAAATGATATTTCTTAGTGCCGCATGTTTCTTATCTGCACCATTAAAACTTGCCGCACCATAACCCGTAAGCGCAAGTGCGATGACGACAGTGATAAAAGTAAGTCCCTCTTTTAAAGCAGTCGGCGCACAAGAGATCGCAAGCATGGGTAAAAGTGCACCTGCCGGAAAAGAAAGCATTGAAGCAATCGCTGCAGCTCGTGCATCTAATTCCTGACCGAGCGTAAAACCAAACCGTTCTCTAACAGTAGTCCCCAGCGCATCCTTATTCATCATCTCATTGGTTGCTTTGAGCGCCAATGGCTCAGAAATTCCCATGTCTCGATAGTTTTGATAGACCGCATCAAATTCTTTTTGAAAATCTTCTTTTAAAGCTTTTGTCTGATCTTCAACAATCTTTTTTTGAGAATCTCTCTGTGAACTCACAGAAACATACTCTCCCATCGCCATACTGACCGTCCCAGCTAATGTTCCTGCAAGACCAGCTAAAAGGATGGTTCCCATATTTGTTGTTGCCCCAGCAACCCCAACGACAATCCCCGCAATCGAAATGATGCCATCATTTGCTCCCATAATACTTGCTCTGATGATATTATTATATTGTGAAAAATTACTTTTCTTCTTCATTATTTGCTCCTTTATTAGAATCATTCTAATCTCATAGTTCTATTTTAGAACAATTCTAAACAAATAGCAATTAATTTGAAATGATGATGAGGAAATGATATAATGTAAAAAGGTCTAATCCTCCTAAAATAGCACTTTTACAAGGATTAAAAAAAAATAGAAAGAGGTGATGGAGATGACTGTTGACTTAAAAGAATTATTAAAAACACATGGACTAAAAGCAACAGCACAGCGTTTATCTATCTTAGACTATCTTATCCATTGCCACACTCACCCGACGGCAGAGGAGATTCACGAAGCATTTCCAGAGATTAGTCTTGCCACGGTATATAATACATTAGAAAAATTAATTGCCAGCAAATTAGTGATTGTGATGGGAGATGGACTCACCAGACGTTACGACTATTATGGCGAGCCACATTATCATATCATCAATAAAACAACAGGTGAAATCTTAGATGCAGATAATTTTGATCTACATCCATTACTTGACGCTGCACGCTCCGCAAGTGGATTGACAATCACAGGATTTAACATTGAAGTCTATGGCGAAAATCAAAAAAAAGAGGAATGATCTATCATTCCTCTTTTTTAATCAAAGAAAAAAGAGCTTTACAAACACAAAGCCCTTTTAATGATGCGGTGGAAGGGACTTGAACCCTTACAGCCTAAAGCGGCCACAGGATCCTTAATCCTGCGCGTCTGCCAATTCCGCCACCACCGCAAAACAGTACTTCAATATCGTACCATTTATTCTCATTTTTTGCAAGCTTTACAGAACATTAATGAAGTGGATTATAGTGATTCATAAATGCACTGACAGTCGTGCGATAGAGTTTTGGATTCGTTTCAAAAGACTTCGCATGAGCAGCACCTTTGACAATAAGTAAGGACTTTGGAGTACCAGATTTCACAGCCTTGTAGTTTTCATAGACCATCTTTGTAGGGACATATGTATCTGCACTACCGTGAATAAGTAAGATTGGCAAATGATCTTTTGCCAGAGCAGTAGTAGATTTTGCTTCTTGGAAAAACCAGCCCTGACGGATTTTATTTTCTAAAGAAACGCTATAAACCAACGGAAAAGCAGGAATATGATATGAAGCTTTCGCTTGATAGGTGATTTCATCCCAGACGCCGCTATACCCACAATCTTCGATGATACTGCTCACCGATGAAGGTAAGCTTTTTTGACCACTGGCCATCATGACCGTTGCAGCACCCATTGACAGTCCAAAGAGTGTGATATCGCTTGTGGGATCTTCTTTTGTGAGTTGTTTAGTCCATGCAATGACATCTGTCTTATCATAATATCCATAGCTGATAAACTTCCCTTGAGAAGCACCAGCACCGCGATTATCAGGCATCAAAACATTGTACCCAAGTTGATGAAATAATTCACCGTATTGGCGCATGGCTGATTTATCTTGTCTAAACCCATGAACAATCACGACCGTTTTATGAGTGGGCTGATCGGCAGCGACATACCAAGCATCAAGTTTCAGACCGTCAGTTGTGAGGGTCTTTTTCGTTTTTTTCAGTTGATCAAATTGCACGACGAGCGCATGATTGGGACTTTTTTTTGAAACCTGCTTCACAGCAGCACTACTTCGGATCGCAGCGACATTGTAAAAATAAAGCGTGGCCCCACCATCAACCACAAGCAATACAATAAGAATTCCAATGACCCATTTTATTATCTTTTTTTTCATCATGCCATATTATACATTAATTTATGAAAATAGTCTCTTTTAAATCACGCATCACACGTATTTTTTTTATTTATATCCCCCACAAAAGCGCCAAGAGCAAGAGCAAGAGCAAGAGCAAGAGCAAGAGCAAGAGCAAGAGCAAGAGCAAGAGCAAGAGCAAGAGCAAGAGCAAGAGCAAAAATTAAATGAAAAAGAGCGAACATTACACTTGTAATTTATAAAAAATGAAGTAAGATAATTACAGGTCATGTAGTGGAATGAATCCAAAACAGTACAAAATATTACGGACCTTTAAAAAAATAAAAGAGGTACAACAAATGAGTAAATCATTAAACAAAAAATTCACCCTAGCAAGTATGACTTTGCTTACTCTTTCTGTATTTGGAACTTCTGGATTGAGTGTTGTCAGCGCTGCAACGACACCAAACAAAGCCACGACCGACCAAATCTCAGATGGAAATGTCGCCATCTACGCAGAACAAGCAGCACCAACGGGTGGATATGGCTCAGGTCAAACCAACACTTTTGGTAATAATGACGGCTCAGACCAAACGTCTGGAAACACTACAAGTGTAGTCGGCGATGGTCAAAATAGCAGCGCCAAAACAGGTGTAAATGGGAGCGTGAGCACAGATGCAAATGGTAGCGTCTATGGGATGTCAAATGTTACATTTGACGTGTACAGCATCACCTCATCAACGGGTAAGGCAAGCGACATGACGCCAGCAAATGTGACGTATAACGATGATGGAACACCAAATGTTTCAGCAGATGGAACAAACATCACACTTGGAGATCTAACAAAAACAGGAACGACAGATGGTTCTGGCCTTGCGACAATTTCAGGTTTGTCTGACGGCTATTATCTCATCACACAAGTCACAACGGTTGGTGGTGTGCGTACTGTAGCTCCATTTATCATTCAGGTCAATACTGAGGACAATAGCGCTGGAACACTCAATGTATATCCTAAATTGAGTCTTAGCTCATCTAATACAGCTTCAGATAGTGTTTTAGTAAAAGGAGATACTTCTGATACAGTGACAGACCCTAATGCGATTTCAAATAGCAAATTGGGATCTGATGATGTTGCGTACACTAAACAAGATGTCAACGGCAACACAAACACCGCTGGATCAAATGATACGGTCACTTGGAACGTCAACTCTACATTTGATCAATCACAAGTCACTAACACGACAACAACGACAAATGCTGGAAAATATGTCATCACAGATACTATTCCAACAAGTCAATTTGCGACAGGAGCACAAACAGTTTCTAAAGTCAATGTCACAGATAGTACAGGTAAAGTTCTTGGTACTTTGACAGCTGGTACGGACTACACAGTCAGTACTGATGGAACAACAGTAACATTGACACCAGCAGGTCAGATCAAAGCAGCAGATCTTATCGCTGGCGGAGATGGGACAGGAACAAAATATGGCACAACAGGTGGCATCAATGTTCAATATACAACGACTGTCTCAAATACCGCAGTTGGTCAATTTAAAGATAGTCCATCAACAACGATTGTCAATGCTTATGGAACAGATCTCTCAACAAACGTTACGACAGGAATCACTCCATCTACCTTGAATGTTGGTGGAACAGACTTTGAAAAAGAAGCAACTGGAAGTCAAACGCTTTTGCAAGGTGCTGAGTTTGTCCTCGTCCAAGCAAAAACAGCAACTGATGCACAAGATTTAGTAAAAGCTAACGCAAGTCTCTTTAATAATACAGCTCAAGCTGGATCTGCCTTTAAAGATGCGACATCTACAAATGCAAAATTCGTAACGGATAGCACAGGAAATGCTGTTACAACAACAACAGACAGCCATGGTGTGGGATCATTTACAGGTCTGAATTTAGTAGATACAGATACAGATACTTCTGATGCGACCACTTACTTTGCTGTCGAAGTAAAAGCGCCAGGAACAGCAGATGGTAACGCAAATAATTATGCTCTTCCAAACGCATCCAATGCAGAAAATGTCTTTGCAGTAAAAACATCAACAACAACTTTGAATGGTAGTGGAACGACGAACTCTAATGTTATTTACAACAACAAACCTTTCGCTTTGCCATTCACTGGAGGTGAGGGATTGACGGGAATCATCATTATTGCGACGGTTGCAGGACTTGCTGCGTTTGCGATCCGTCGTCGTCGTGATAATGAAGAAGAACAAGCTTAACTTTGACGATTGAAGCGGGATAAAAAGCAAAGAAATCCATGAGAGGAGCGCGTGATGAAAAAAGAGCAAAGGAAGAAATCTGCTAAATCTCGTACTTCCAACCGTATTCGTACGGGCTTATCGACTTTGTTTTTATTGATTGCGCTTGGAGTGCTTTTATATCCAATCATTGCAAACTATCTCGCTGCTAAACAAGCCGTCACTTCGGTGCAAAAGTTTAATCAAGAAGTTCAAAAAACGAGTCAAACCAAAGTCAAGCAAATCATAGATGATGCCAGACTCTACAATGCAAAACTCTACAATCAGTATGTCTATGACGCAAGTCAAGGTATCAAGTTTACAGGAAAAATCCCTGATTACAATCAAACCCTTGACATCGACCAAAAAGGAATGATGGGCTACATCTCCATCCCACAGATCAAAGTCAATGACGTGCCGATCTATCATGGGGACGCTGAAAGCACACTTGCGATTGGGGTTGGGCATCTGCAACAAACCAGTCTGCCAATCGGTGGCATCAATACACACACGGTACTTGCAGCACACTCTGGACGGGTCAATGATACGCTTTTTACAGATCTGGACAAGCTCAAAAGTGGAGATGTTTTCTATATCCATACACTCAACATTGAGCTAAAATATGAGGTCATCAACACAAAAATCGTACAACCTGCTGATGTTTCAACGCTAAGTATCATCAAAGGCGAAGATCTCGCGACGTTGGTCACCTGCTATCCGACAGGAATCAATAATAAACGACTTCTTGTGACTGGAAAACGCATTCCGCTCACACAAGTCACTCCCTCAGAAAAGATTAGTCGCAATAAGTTTGGCTATGATTTTTGGGTGCTGGCAGGATCGAGCAGTCTTGCGTTGCTTGCACTTTTGACAAGTCTGCTCTTACTTTTAGCAAAAAGACGCAGACTTTATCATGTCGCACAAGTTGTTCTGAAACAGCCGCATTTAGCAGATGGAAAAGTACAAGGAGAGTTTGGCGCAGGATTTTATCTGACGACCAGCAAAAAGCTAGCACAGCACCAAGCACAAGCACTTGAGGGCGCTGTGATCAATAGTTATCGGTTTGTAAAAGCCAAAAAAGGATTAAAATATCTGATTTATTATAAACAAACGGAAAATTGGGAGAAGTTTGTCACCGCAAACTTAGACGGACAGTACGAGGGAAAAGCACACGACTATGTCAAAGGGCCTCATCACACTCCTGAAATCCCAGTCAAACGTCGGGAGATGCAAGTCGTCCTCCAGTCAGATGCCGCATTTGAACATCTGAAGTTTATCAAGTCAGAGCAAGTAAAATAAAAAATTTTTAGACTTTCTAAAAGAGGAGGAGTCGTGAAAGTAAAACCAATCAATCTCTTTATCGTACTCCTCCTTTTCATAGGAGGCCTAAGTGCGACGAGCGTTGATGCCGACACACACACGCAAACGCTGACCATCGTCAAGTACGGTCTGAGTCAAAACGCTACAGGATTTCAAGAAAATCAAACCATCAACACAGGTCAAGAAATCAATCATCTCCCCATCTATGATAATACAGGTCAAGAACTTCATGTTGTCTCTGACATCTCGTATGAAGTCCAAGAAGTCGCTGCAAATGGCGCTGATACGATAGATCCAAAGCACGAAGAAACCTATCATCTTGTGGGAAAAAGCCAAAAAATCACGACGGACGCTACAGGTCAAGCCAGTCTCACACTGAGTGATGGCGTGTATCTCCTCACAGAGCTTGCCAATCCTCAAAAAGGATTGACGACACCGAGTGAGCCTGTCTTGATCCATCTACCAGCATGGGATGCGACAAGCTCAAGTGACATGAGTCAACTCTATGTCTATCCAAAATCGAGTGTCGTCTCACAAACGCCACCTGTCGTAACGCCACACCCAAAGCCAGCGCCACCAAAACCACGTCCAAAACCAATCACTAAAATCCCAAGCAACCCGATCACACAAATCGTGAATCGCTATTTGCCAAAAACAGGAGATCAAGTGAGTGCGCTAGGGACAGTAGGATTGATTCTTTTGAGCTTTAGCTTGATCATCCTACGCCGAAAAAATCGTGTCGTCGAAGAAGAAAACGCATAGAATCAAACACACAAAAATAAATCAAAAACCAAAGAAAGGGACAGCGCGATGAGCCACTCCATACATGACATAAAACACGGTGGAAGCATCCATGACGTAAAACGCAAAAAAGTGCCGCTTGAAACAAAAACGGGTCATTTTCGCACGTGGAAATCAGGTAAAAAATGGATCTACGGCGCAGCTGTCCTCTCCCTCACAGCAGGCACTGTCGCACCTATCGGCAACCTCGCCTTTCTCCCAAAAGTCGAAATCGCAAACGCAGCCACCACAAGCACCGCGACCTTGACCCCTGGTCAAGGCACGACGACAGGCTTGCCGCTCAATACACCTGATGTGGCAGCTGCCTATAGTGCTACGGATTATACAACTGCAGCCAATACAACTTTAACTGAAAATGTCTTCGCTCAATCTGGGACTGGTTTGTCTGGTTCGTTTACTCTTGGTAAGACAGGATCAAATTGGTCTGCCGTTAATGGGACTTTAACACTACAGAATTCTACATCTCATACGTCACTACTCAACCCCACTGCTACTTTATATGATGCAGAAAATTCATGGGCGACATTTAACCCGACACTTAATATGACGCAAGCTTTCTCATTTAGTGCGAGCTTTAAGGCAACACCTAATGCTACGCTCAATCCTTTGAATAACGTAGGAAATTACTTTGGGGCGTATTTTGTGCCAGTAGGAACAACTTTCACTCAGACAACAAGCACAAGCCAAACAGGTTCACCAACCTATACTGCTATTTCTGGGATTAAAAATTCGTTTTTCTTAGGGAGAAATTACTATTATACAGGTGCGAGTAGTCTAGCTATCCAGATGTCGCAAACAGATGCGTCGGCTAATCAGAACACGATTGGTACGGCAAATACAGATAATTCTGTATCAATTCCATCAGGTGGAGAAACTGTCAAGATTACATGGACACCGACAGCTGTCGGTGGCACAACAACGACAGGAATACTCACTCTAACATTCGGCAACAACACTACAATTAGCCAAAGTGTCGTGATGCAAAATGGGATGCAGTTTGGTGTTGCGGGCTCCACAGGAAACTATGGCTCTCAAATGCAAGTTTGGAATGCGAGTTTCTCTGCTTATGCACCCACGGGTCTCGTCAATGTCAAATACGTCGATAGCAATGGCAATCCTATCAATGCAGCTCCAGCGACGATGCTAAACGCCAAAGTGGGCGACACTATCGGTGTGGTTGCACCAGGCGCAACTAGTATCAGCGATAGCAATACTTATGATTATGCGGCGCCTACGATTTCAGGCTATACTTACAAATCTGTCTCGGCAGCCGTGACAGCTTCAACGTCTGCAACACCGACGATTACCGTGACCTACGCCCAGCAAGCCAACATCGCAGGCAGCTTTACCTTCGTTGATGGCACACCCGGCTCAAACACAACAGGGGCATTGCCAGGCAATGATGCGCTCAACGGCACAGGAACGACAGCAACGATAGCGGCAAATGTCGGCGATAATCTGACCATCAGCAAAACGGATGTCCTAACAGCTGTCCCAAATCCACTGGGTACTGCAAAAGTAACCGTGAAAGATACTACAAACACTAGTGTGACGCCTGTCGTTTATACGGCGCCTTTGGGCTACTATATCGTAGGTTACAGCTATGCGGGTGGCAAACCTGTCGCACTGACGGACTCAAACACGAGCTTACCGACAACGCCAACGACATCTTCTGTGACCGTTGCAAGCAGTACAGATAAAATCCAGTTTTATTTAGCACCGTATTCAGGTTATCAGACGACGGCTATCACTGCTGGTACAGCTGGTACGGCGACTTACACGATGACCTCAGCAGGTGGAACGACCAGTACTCAGACGATTGCTAATACAAATGCAGCCCAAACAAAAGTTTTCCTTGAAACAACGACCGATGGCGGTGCCACAGCGACTCTAGGTGTAACACTTAAACAAGCGAGCGGTTCAGTCGCAGCAGGCACCTATAAGGCTTTTGGGGGAAGTAGTACCAACGGAGGGCTTTACTCAGGGACTCTAACAGGCAACTCAATCAACCAGCCCTATGGCTTCATTGCTTCTCAAGGGCAGACTTATGCGAGTATGAAGAGTGTTTCAGGGTCAAATGCTTTCCCTACGACGACGACGCCGAATTCAAGTTTGAATATTCCAGGCTACAAGATTATCGGTGTCCGTCATTCCAACTCAACATCGGACATTAGCCAGACGACTGGGATTACAACGACTGGGCTGACTGCCACGACGAAATATGCTTCTATGGAAGCAGCACTTGCAAATAATAATGATCAATACTATGATTATCCTTATAATACCCCCGTCGGACGGCACGACTTTACCACGACAAGTGGTGGTGGAGTTGACCAGTTTGCTGTGCTTTACCAAGCTGTTCAGCCGACGATCACGACAAAAAACATCATCGTCGCTGCGGGCACTACTATTCGGGCTGGTGCTGGCTTTGTTTCATTTACCACATCGACCAATCAAACGCAAGATTCAACCTATGATGATTTTAATCCTGGTGGTGGTAATTCTAGCAATAATCAGGCTGAAAATCCTACCATTACAGGACCATTCAACGGTATGTCGGCTACTTTTGCTAATATTAAAAACCCAGGCGTTTATACAGTGACTTACAAATTTGTCGATCCTGTCACTGGTGCATCGGCATCAGCGACAGCAAAAATCACGGTGGTCGGGGCTTATGGCTTTAATACCGAAGTGCCGCTTGACGGGGCAGTTACGGGCACTGAAATGAATAGCAACTTCGGCAATGATAACTACTCCAGTCAAAATGATGTGAATGTCGTGGCGGATGCTAGCCCGTGGACTCAGGGTCAGGGGCTCAATAGCGGTGCCTCGCTCTCAGCAGGGACGGTGTCGAACCTGTCAGCTGTCGATCCCGTGGGCAACACTATCACACCCAACCTGCAGCTCACGGACATCAAGGCTGATAATACGGGCAAGGTTACCATCGCTTCTGGCAAGCTTAATCAGCCGGGCACTTACAGCTTTGACGTGACCTATACCTACACGACGGCGGACGGGCTGACGCAGACGGTTGTTGCACATGATCAGGTTACTGTTGACCCGCCGTTTGCATTGCCCTATACGGGTGGCGAAGGACTCGCGATGATTGGTGGGATTTCTGTGGCTGCGTTCATCGCAGCGGTCGCACTCTATGCCACGAAACGTAAAAAGACAGAAGAAGAAAGTTAAGCTAAAAGCATCTCAAAAGAAAAAAGCCACCGCTTTTTTCTTTTTGCCGCTTGATTTTTTAGGAGTGAAAATAAAAAAATATTTTTTATAATAGCGCTTGCAAAGCGATAGGACTTGTGCTATAATAAACTTAAATCAAAGTAGGATTGTTACTGATCATGCAGGCGAAACCGAAATAAGACAAGATACCGACGAGGAATACTCGGGTGTTTGTTTTGTTTCGGTTTTTTGATTGATTTATTGGCCATTTATTGATTACTGCGTGTGATTTTGAAAAAGGAGGAGAGTGTTTAAGATGCGCATCTTAAAAATATTTAATAATAACGCTTTACTTGTCGAAGATGATGACCATCATGAGAAGTTTGTGATGGGAAAAGGGATCGGTTTTAAGAAAAAACCGGGAGAATCAGTAGATGGAACAATGATTCAAAAAGTATTTTCTTTTCAGAAGAAAAGTGTGCGAGATTCGCTTTTAGAAATCTATGAACAACTGCCTTCTGAGGAGATCGATCTGATCAGTGATCTGATCAAAGAAGCAGAGACTGAGTTTCATCAAACTTACTTTGTCAGTCTTTATGTTTCATTAGCAGATCACATCCATTATGCAATCACACGAACGCGTGAGGGGATTGAGATTAAAAATCCTCTGACGTGGGAGGTGAGAAAGTTTTATGCAAAAGAATTTGCTTTAAGTAGAAAGTACGTCCAAAAAATCAATCAGGTCCTAGATGTCAAGCTCCACGAGGATGAAGCGGCTGCGATTGCGCTTCACTTTGTCAATGCACGACAAGAAAATAGTCTCTATCGAAATACGTATGAGATTACACATTTGATTGATGATATTTTAAAGATTGTAAGATTATATTATCATATTGATTATGATGAGGATTCTCTTTCATTTCAACGCTTTGTCACACATCTTCATTATTTAGGACAGCGGATTTTAAATGGGAATGCTTCAAATCAGATTGAGGACCAATTTTTATTTAAGCAAGTGCAGCGCAAATATCCACACGCGAGTCAATGTGTAGAAAAAATCACTTATTATTTGAGGCAAAGTCGATCAGTAACTTTAGATACAGATGAGATTGCTTATCTGACACTACACATACAGCGCTTATTTGATGAAATAGAGGAGAAAAAATCCTAGCGGATCAAAGGAGAAAAAATGGCTAAAAATTACGATGCGCTTGCTCAAGATATTCTTGAGCATGTGGGAGGTCGAGAAAATGTTGAGAGTCTGGTGCATTGCATCACGCGACTGCGCTTTAGACTTAAGGATGAAAGTATTGCGGATGATGACTATTTGAAACAACGCGAAGGTGTTGTGACGGTCGTCAAATCTGGTGGGCAATATCAGGTCGTGATCGGAAACGAAGTGCCAGAAGTTTTTGATGCAGTAAATAAAGTAGGACATCTAAAAAATGAAGTGGATCGCACAGAAGATAGCGATGATGCACCAAAAGGAATCGTCGCAAAATTTATTGATTTAATGTCGAAAATATTTGCGCCAATCTTGGGACCATTGGCTGCTGCTGGTATGCTTAAAGGGCTTGCGGCGATTTTATCTGTGGTCGGGATGAAAGATACGGGAACGTATCTTATCATTCAAGCTGCTGGGGATGGATTATTCCAATTTTTACCATTTTTCCTTGCTTATTCTGCAAGTAAAAAGTTTAAGATGGATAAATTTACAGCGATGGCACTCGCTGCTGCAATGCTTTATCCAAGTTTGGTCAATCCAGCAACGGGTCATGCACTTTATACTTTATTTAGTGGTACTATTTTCGCCACGAAGGTGTATTATACTTTTTTAGGAATTCCAGTCATCATCATGTCGTATTATTCGACCGTTGTTCCAATTCTTTTTGCAGTATGGTTTGCTTCAAAACTTGAAAAATGGTTGAAAAAAGTCGTTCCAACGACGGTGAAATTGTTTGTTGTGCCATTTGTCACACTTTTGATTGCAGTACCTTTGTCGGTCTTATTGATCGGACCTGTCTTTAGTTGGGCAGCGACTGGTGTTGGGGATTTATTGTTGACGATTTATAATGGTGTGCCTTGGCTTGCTACTGGTCTTATTGGTGGATTCTGGCAAATTTTGGTGATCTTTGGGTTGCATTGGGGACTTGTCCCTATCGCTTTGAACAATGTGGCAACCAAAGGATTTGATCCGATCATTGCCTCTTCGTTCACTGCAAGTTTTGCACAGATCGGTGCTTTACTTGCGATTATGATTAAGACAAAAGAGAAAAAAGTGAGAGAACTTTCTATTCCGGCGTTCATCTCAGGGATCTTCGGTGTGACAGAACCTTCGATTTATGGTGTGACACTGCCAATGAAAACCCCATTTGCGATTTCTTGTGTGGTTGCAGGAATTACGGCGGCGATCGGTGGATTGATGAACTTTAAGATCTATGTGATTGGTGGGCTTGGCATCTTTGGTTATTTAAGCAATATCAAAGTCGGAGAAGGGATGAGCAATCTCTTGGTGAGTGTATTTACGACGCTTCTTGCTTTTGTACTTGCGTTTGCGATTACAATGATGATCAAAGTGCCACTGCTTTATTCAAAAGAAGGAGAAACATCTGAAAATGTAGCACCTGTGACGGAAACACCGGCGCAGATGAAAGGGGGAGATACGCACGAATCAAGAGGAATCAAAGAAATTTTTGCAAGTCCGCTTTCTGGTCGTGTGGTTGCTCTTTCTGAAACACCAGATCCTGTTTTTAACTCAGGAGCTTTTGGTAAAGGAATTGCAATAGAACCCTCAGAAGGACATATTTATGCACCAATCAAAGCAACAGTACAGGCACTCATGCCAACGAATCACGCGATTGGATTGGTCAGTGAAAATGGAACAGAACTTTTGATTCATATTGGGATGGATACAGTGAAACTTGAAGGAAAGGGATTTACTGTCCATGTCAAACAAGGAGACGTTGTTGAAGCAGGACAAAAATTGATTGATTTTGACTTGGATTATATCAAACAACAAAATCTCCCATTGATTACTCCAGTTGTTGTGACAAATGAGCTTGAAGACCTTTTTGTCACAGAGGAAAAAGAGGTTCAACATGGGGACTATTTGATGACGGTATTAAAATAAAACAAAAGATAGAAAAAAAGGAGTTAAAAAATGACACAATTTCCAAAACACTTTTTGTGGGGCGGTGCAACCGCAGCAAATCAGCTTGAAGGAGGATTTGATCGCGATGGGAAAGGACTTTCTGTTGCAGATGTAATGCCGGGCGGAAAGATTAGAATGAGCACATTAAGTGATCCTGATTTTGAATGGGAAATGAATGAAAAAATGTATCGCTATCCAAATCATCGGGGAATTGATCATTATGATCGTTTTCAAGAAGATCTTGCACTTTTTTCTGAAATGGGATTTAAATGCTACCGTTTTTCAATTGCGTGGTCACGGATTTTTCCAAATGGAGATGAACAAACCCCTAATGAGGCAGGATTGGCATTTTATGATCGTTTGATTGATACTTGTGTTCAGTATCATATCGAACCTGTTATCACGATTTCGCACTATGAGATGCCACTTGGATTGGTTAAAAATTATGGGGGGTGGAAAAATCGGGCACTGATTGATTTTTATGAACGCTATGCAAAGGTTGTTTTGACGCGGTATCACGATCGGGTGAAGTATTGGATGACATTTAATGAAATAAATTCTGCAAATGAATTTCCTGCACTTTCTCAAGGTCTTGTTCCAAGTAACGGGGCAAATGATTTCACGCATATCGCTCAAGCTTGGCACAATCAATTTGTTGCAAGTAGTAAGGCGGTCAAAATTGGACATGAACTTGATCCGGATTTGAAAATTGGATGTATGATTATTTATGCAACAAGTTATGCTATGGATGCTAATCCGATCAATCAAGTCGCAAACTTGCTACAAAACCAAGGATTTAATTATTATTGTGCGGATGTTCAAGTGCGAGGAAAATATCCAGCGTTTCGCGATCGGTTCTTAAAAGAACATGGGACTTCTTGGGAAAAACTTGATACGACAGTTGAAGATTTAGAGCTTCTTTCAAAATATCCTGTTGATTATGTGGGATTTAGCTACTACATGTCTTCATGTGTAGATGAAGTAAATGATGCAGGTGGCGCTGCGCGTGGAAATCTTGTTGGAGGGGTGAAAAATCCATTTTTGGAATCGAGTGATTGGGGATGGCAGATTGATCCTGATGGCTTGCGCATTGCGCTCAACGAGCTTTATTATCGCTATCAAAAACCTGTTTTCGTGGTTGAAAATGGCTTGGGAGCAAAGGATGTCGTTGAAGTGGATGGTGCGATTCATGATGGGTATCGGATTGCTTATCTTAGAAAACACATTGAGGCGATGAAGCTTGCGGTCAATGAAGACGGAGTTGATCTGATGGGGTACACGCCGTGGGGGTGTATTGATCTTGTGTCGGCTTCGACGGGCGAGATGAGTAAGCGGTATGGCTTTATTTATGTGGATCTGGATGATGCGGGCAATGGTACTCTGGATCGTTCTCGGAAAGATTCATTTGAGTGGTATAAAAAAGTCATTTCGACCAATGGAGAAGTGCTTGAATAAATAACGTTTAAAACATCGTGTGAGTGGTTGCTCATGCGATGTTTTGTCAAAAAAAACCTCCTGCTTTCGTTCGCAGGAGGAAAAAGGAGTACATTCGTATAAAAACGAACAAAAAGGTGAAATGAAAGGAGTCAAGGGGATTTGAACCCCTGCACCGCTTTACACGGTTCGACGGATTTCGAGTCCGTTGCATTACCACTCTGCCATGGCTCCATCCTTTTATCTATAACTATTACCCGAATTGCTAGTTGATTATTTAGCCATGACTTGATACCCGATAGAATATCTTAAAGTCTCTGGTTCCAGTGATTTAGCTGATTTTAACAGTAAAGAATACGCTAAAAGTATCATCTCTAATTTC
>NZ_WITJ01000007.1 GCF_009601015.1 Lactococcus hircilactis | reverse complement strand
AATAACGCAACTTAGTCATATAGTCTTGCAAGTTCTTCATGAGATTATCTAAGTCAGGTCTTGTCGTTTTCCATTGCCACCAGCGCTTATTTTGCTTGATAGCGTAGAAGAAAGTAACGGATAACTTCAAAGGAGCATTTTTTTCAAAGCACTCTTTTGGCTTGTTCTTCATGAGATTTGCTTTAAGCTCATAATTGCTAGTTCCTCCGCGGTCATAGAATTGAAGTTTACCATTCACTTTTTTAATGCCTTTTTGCTGTTGTGTAGTTGGCATCTTTTCCAGTTCAAATTCAAACTTCATTGATTCGTCTCCGTTTATCTTTGATTCCTTCGAATATGAAAGTATTGCCGTAAGATCCTTCAAATATCCTGCTCACGAGACGTTGACCGTACATCTTGGTTAATTCCTCACCGTTGTAATTCGTTGTGAATATGGTCGTTTCACGAGCTTCTAAGACCATTGAAAGAAATTTCTCGCACCAATCACTTGCTCTTTTTACATTTCCGTTTCTGTCTTTTCCAGTCTCAGCTCCTAAATCGTCAAGAACTAAGTAATCCGCATTTGATAAAATATCACGCATTCTTTTGGTGCTGTACTTGCCTTCTTCTTCATCAAAGCTTTCTTTCATTCGTTCAAATAACTCAACAACTGAAACAAATAGCGCTGTCTTGTATTTCCCATCATTTCTAAACGTGCTATTCAGATATTCAATGATTGACATTGCAAGATGGCTCTTACCAGTCCCTGCTTTTCCTGTCATAAGCAAGTTGCCAGTCTTACCAAAACGGTAATCATTCGCAGCTTCCTGCGCAAATTTCAAAGCTTCAAGCTCTTTAGCTCCTTGAGGGATGAATGTTTCAAACGTGGCTTTCTCAATGCGCTTGTCAGAAAGAATGCTCTCACGTTTAAGCTTATCGCTTGTGTCATATTCGAGTTTTCTATTCTTCATTGCTTCAGTAGTGATTAGATTTGCAACCACATAGCCATATTCTTTCATGAAAAATAATTCAACATCATATTCATTAAGTGGGTCTGCTTTCAGCTTCTCTTTTTGGCTGATATATGTTAAGAAAGCACTCATTGAGTTGTCAATCTGTCTATCCGTCAGCATATGCTCTAAACACATACGCTCAACGATTGGATGCGATAAAATTTCAATGCGTTTTTCTTCTGCTCTAGCGCTTGCATCTGGTCTATTTTTAAAGACTATTGCATCAGATATTGATTTAAACATGTTTCCCTTTCTTAAAATGGTAAATCATCACAGTATTCCTGGCTTCCTTGCTTAGATGGTAATGCCATTTGATTCAAGTAACCATCAAACTTATTTCCAAAAAGCGTTTCAGGCCTGATATACTTTGCCATATCTGTATTTGACCACTCGTTGAATTTGATATCTATTACTTTCTTGAAGTCGTCCAACACAAATCCATCTTTTAACCTCGCTTTAATTAAATTCATAGATTTCTCCACAAATTGGAAGTTTTTACCTGTCACTTGGTTGAGGTAAGCAATAGGAATTCTGAAATTAAAGTTCTTTGGATTTCCTTTTTTGATAGATTCGATTGTTTTTTCAGATAAGTAGTCGGGAAAAATGAAATTTTCCTCGACATTATATCCTATACTCTCCTTACCTAAACTCTCCTTACCTATCCTATCCTGTGCGGACATTTGGTTGTCAATTGGTTGACATACTGCTGACATTTGGTTGTTAATGAGGTAAGACCCTTTACTATCAAGGGTTAACAAAGATTTTTCTTCTGTATATATTGTTGGCTTTTGCCTATCTTTTCTTATTTTGTTGTTTAAATTCCAATCCTTAACAACAGTAACTCCATTTGGAAACATGATGATAAATCCTTTTGTTGCTAACAATTTAAGATCATCGCTACTAGCTCCATAGGCTCTGCTTAACATTCTAGCGTTACCTATAAATCCCTCATCATCAGCTTCCATTCCTAAATCATAGTAAAGAAGTCTACTAGAAGATGGCATTTCAACAAATAGGTCACTGGTTGTTATTTCTTTGCTAAACATTCTACGTTGTGCCAAAAAAATATTCCTTTCATAATAACGGGGTTGCGGTGTTCCTGCACTCTTCTGACTTACGGCTACCGCTGTATTAAGCTCATTACATCAGCGCCCCTGACTAAATACGGTCTCTACCTCGTCCAAAAAGTAGTGGAATGTGCTTCCTCTGACCTAGCTTAAG
This sequence comes from Lactococcus hircilactis, assembly GCF_009601015.1. Classification (GTDB taxonomy): domain Bacteria; phylum Bacillota; class Bacilli; order Lactobacillales; family Streptococcaceae; genus Lactococcus; species Lactococcus hircilactis. The sequence continues at coordinate 145,822 of NZ_WITJ01000007.1, read as the reverse complement.
TTTAACGAGGATTAAGCTTGCTCATGGTTTTAAATTAATTCTGTAATTGATATTGTGTGAGTGTTTAGCTTTGTAGCCTTACAATAATTGCAGCGTTCACAACGTTTTGGCTCTCTACCGTTTAATACTTCGATATATTTTTCAGAAGCCTCTTGCACCTCTAGCAGTGAATCATCTAACCATTCTTGAGGTATCGTGATACCAGAACTATCTGGAAATGTTTCTTTCGTAATAGCATAAATTACAGGTTGAATATTTTTGCCTATTTTTTCATCATCAGACTGCCTAAGAAGTTCTTGATAAATAGCCATTTGCCAAAGATATTTTCTTGATTCAATCCAGCTCACTCTTCGGTATTCAGTTTCTGACCATTCCTTATCTCTGATAGAACCTCTGATTGTTTTGATATCAATAAATATATTTCGCTCGAGATTCAAACAATCTAGGAAGCCGTGAAATTCAATTCCTTGAATTTTTCCGAAGATCTCAAGTTCTTTAACTCCTTGGTAGATTGTTTTAAATAATGGATCCTTATCAAGCGTTTGAACCATTTTCTCAGCAATTTGAAATTGAGACTTCAGACTTCCTTTTTTAGTGAACATATCTGATTCATGTTCTAACTTAAACTCTTCTAAAGCCTTATTGCTTTCGAAATATTTATGGACATAGCTTCCGGCATTCATAGCTTCAATTGTCGATGGAGAGAAAGTGGATTGTCTATCCCACTCTTCAGCCATAACCGCAACAGCTTCGGCTTCACAATCAGAGAATGCTTTTAAACTTGAGAAACTTAATCTTTTTTTCATCAGCTTTTACCCACTGGAAAGAGTTCTTCAATTACTTCTTCACCTTTTCGTTCAGTTGTTTCTTGAGTTTGAGCATCAGGTCCTTCAATAGCGTTTTGTTCTTCTGGTATTGAATCTTCAATACTAATTAATGGCTCGCTTTCTGTAACATCCGTTGGTGGCCGGGTCATATCCTCATCTTGATTATCTGCAATGATACCCATTTGCATTTCTTGACTCAACGGAACATATTTAGAAATCATTGCTTTCATCACAGTTTTTTGCGCCATAGCATCAAAATCAGTTTTCCATGGTCCGTTTCCATAGGATTTACTGAATCGTTTCCCGTGATTTATAACTTGTTCTTTGGTCCAAAATGTTACTTTTTCAAACCCATTGATTAATTTAACACTCGCAAAATACCCTTTAACTTCAGTTCCTTGAGGCTTAGTAAAGTCAATTTCTAATTCCTCGAAAAGTGGATCATAACTCACAAATTGCTCTTCATAAACAATTCCAGAATTAATATTCTTTAATTGTCCACTTCTTAGCGCCAGTTGAATTAATCCTTTGTATCCAATTTGGAACTGTGCTTCTTTATGTTTAATCCATTGATTTCCTACCTTCTCACTTCGGTTGTACGGAACAACATACGCAAAGCCTAAACTTGGTTCAATTGGTAAATCAAGAGCAGCAGCTTTCATTGCCGCAGTCATGATGCTATTTGGATCAGCTTCCTTTAATAAGTTATTGTTGCTTACAATTGTTAATAGGCTCGAAATAAAACCATTCGCCTTTTTGCCTAAAACTTCTTTAAAGCGATGTTGGACAGCCTCTGACTTCATAAAATTGTTAACATTTTGTTTTTTAGGTTCTGTACTTTCAGGATTATTTTGTATTGTTATTTGATTAGTCATGTTTGAACTTCTCCATTTCCTATTTTTGTTGAAACGTGATATAATCTAGGTATAAAAATATATAAAGATGTATCACGTCTTAGTCCGCATGCCCGTGCGGGCTTTTTTTATGTTCAAAAGTTCCAATCTGCAAGCAATTCTTTGCCTGTTTTTTGTCTGTGTTCAATGACGACATGTCCATTTGGTAGTTCCTTTACGGTTGTGATTGTGTAACCTGTGTTGTCAAAAATAAAATCTTGTGGTGTCATTTTATTTTTCCTCCGTTATATTTTGAATAAAATTCTTTTTCGATAAACTCCATCATTTCTTCATAATGAAATGACCATTTGCCGAAGTCTGGTGGATAATATACCCAGCCACCATTTTCAACAGAAAATCTTTTAATGTTAATTGGTTGTTTGAGTAATTTTGTTATAGTCGTTCTTGAGCGGTTGCTTTTTTCTTCGAAAACTTTCATTCCTACCCAACCATTATTTTGATGAACTTCATTTTTATTAAAATTTTCTAATGATTGTTCTATAATTTTTTCAATTACTTCAATTTGAAATGGAGTAAAAACCTGCTCAGCTTCCATTTTGGTTTCCTTTCTTTACTTAAATTTAACTGGATAAATTTCCATCAATTTCGCTAACATTTCGACAGGAAGATATGTTATTTTTGCGTATGGCATATTATTCTCCTTTCTTAAGTGTCTTTTAAGACACTAGTTCTTCAAAAAAAATATCAAGCATTTCATCATTTGTAAAATTCATTACTTTGCTGATAACTTTAATTTGTTGGGCTGTAAATTCAGACTCGCCACGAAGCTTTTTGTAAATTGCGGAACGTGAAACTTGTTCTCCACTTTCATTCATTTGGCTTTCTAGCCAATCAACATTTTTGCCCATTGATTTTAAACGACCAAGAAATTCATTTGATTTCATTGTTCACCTCCTTTCGTTTTCGTTGTGTCCTTTAAGACACTATTAGTATATCACTATAAAAAAACATTGTCAAGTGTTTTGTGTCTTAAAATACACTTTTTTATTAAAAAAAATATTTTTTTATTTTTATCGTCTTTTTTGTGTACTTTACGACACTTTAATGTTATAATTTAAAAAAGGAGATTTTTCAACTATGGAAAACATATTAAAAGAAAAACGGCTAGAAAAGAAGCTGACACTTGAACAGGTTGGCGAGATTGTAGGCGTTGGTAAATCCACCGTCAGAAAATGGGAAAACGGTATGATTGAAAATATGGGGAGAGATAAAATAGTTTCTCTTTCAAAAGCTCTTGGAATATCCCCGCTTGATATTTTAGGTATAGGAGATTCAGAAAATGAAACTTCTCCTATTAAAAAAGAATTAAATGATATTTTCGATTCATTAAATTCAAAACGTCAAGGAAAAGTATTAAATTTTGCAAGTGAACAGCTGAATGAGCAAAATAATAATATAATTAATATCAAGGATGTGATTAAAAAAGATAAGCTTATTCCGATTGAAACAATAGAACAAGTATCTGCAGGATTTGGCTTCCATTATGGAGAAAATGAGAAAACAATTTATTATACTTTGCGTACCGACTTACCACGCTTTGACTTCGCAACTGTAGTAACTGGTGACTCGATGGAACCTACTCTTCACGATGGAGACGTTATTCTTGTCAGACAAAACTATGATACGCCAAACGGTGGAATATTTGTAGTTGACTATGACGGAACAGCGTGGGTTAAGGAAGTAATAATTAATGATGATGAATTGATTCTTCATTCAGTTAATGAAAAATATAGCGATAGATTCTTGCCAGTTCCTCCAGAAGATGGCGGTTACTGGAACATTGTTGGAGAAGTTGTTGACTGGTTCACGCCAGAAATTATATAATTAAAAAATAATGAGCAAGTCTTGATTCTCGTTAAAAGCTATGTAGGAGGTTTATTATGGGATTATTAGAAAGTTTGAATAAAGTAGCTGACAAGGCTGCTAAAGTTGCATCTGATAAAGTTTCGGACACTACTCGTAAAGTAGATAATGCTGTTTCTGGTGCTGATTCTGGAAGTTTCTTACAAGGACTTCTGGGTAATGCAACAGCGCAAAATAATGCAGCAGCAACCGAAAAATGGGCTCATATGCTCGTTGAAAACGAACAGATAATATCATCTTACAAATTGATTCGTGATGAAATTATTGTAACTAACAATCGTCTTCTTTTCATTGATGCTCAAGGAGTTACTGGTCAGAAAAAAGCCATCACACAAATTTTTTTAGACAGCATCGTTGACGTTCAGTACACGGCAGCAGGGTTTGGATTTGATGATACTAATATGTATATTACGTACCTGACTAACCCATATTATAAAGCGTTAACAACAACTCTTTCAAAATATGAATTTTCTTTTCCTAAAAAATTAGACGTATCTGATCTTTATAGATTTTTAGTTCAACTTTCTATCGAAAATAGACAAAAAATTAACGCATAAAATGAAAAAAGCCGCCCAAGTTTGGCGACGTGGGGCGACTTAATTACAGGAGAGTATAAAACACTTCAAACGAAGGTCTTTTACTGTACTCATTTTAACAGGAAAAGGAGTAAAAATCAATGGCAAGATTTGTAAAACGTGGTAATGTTTGGCAATATGAAATATCATATAAAGACACGGATGGAAAGTATAAAAAATTAAGAAAAAGTGGTTTTTCTAAGAAATCAGAAGCTATAGCAGCTGCTGGAGAAATAGAATCAGATCTATTTAAAGGATTTAATGCAACTTCTAAAGATATTCTATTGAGCGACTATTTCGAAAAATGGATAAACACATATAAAAAAGATAAAGTATCGGACAAGACATTTAATATCTACCTATATAGCCTTAAAATAATAAATGAATACCTTGAAGGAGCGACAGTAAAAACTTTAACTCGCTCTGTATACCAAGAAAAACTTAATGCCTACTCAAGCAAGCACTCTACTTCGTCAACGAGAAAAATAAATATTCACATTCATGCTGCGCTTTCTAATTTATTAGATGAAGGAGTCATCAAAATGGACTTTACAAAAGGAGCTGTTACTATTGGAAAAGTAAAACCTAAAGATGAAGAAGATAAGTATCTTAACTTTGAAGAATTTTCAAGACTAATTCAGTTTGTTAGAGAAAAATTAAACCCACTGTATGCTACACCATTCATGGTTTATATCGCATCTCTTACTGGTATGAGATATAGTGAATTAGTTGGATTAACATGGGATAACGTTAACTTCGATAATAATTATATTAATGTTAAACGGACATGGGATTTCAAAAACAATTCATTTGCACCAACAAAAAACAAAGAGTCAATCAGAAGAATATATTTGGACGGTAATACTTTATATGAAATTAAAAAATACAAATTATCTCAAGAAAAGTTATTTAAAAAGTATAAAGTAAATCCACCTCATGACTTCGTTTTTTACAACGTAAGAGATGGTCTTGTATCAAATAGTTCAGTAAACAAACAAATTCGTAAATTATGCAAGAAATTAGAAATTAACGAAAAATTAACTTGCCATGGACTAAGACATTCACACGCTTCAATGCTTATTTTTGAGGGTATTAATATATTATATATTTCTAAAAGGCTTGGCCATAAAAGTTATAACGTGACCATGTCAACATACGCTCACGCTATTAAAGAATTGCAGGAACAAGAAAATATTAATATGAAAAAAGTTCTCGAAAAATTGAGTAGAAGTAAATAATTGAAAATATTTTGGCACAATATTGGCACAAGAAATAAAAACAACCCTTTAAACAAAGGGTTTTCTCGTGTTATTTTATAGTCCCAAGGGGAATCGAACCCCTATTTCCGGAATGAGAAACCAGTTTCCTAACCATTAGAAGATGGGACCTGAGTACCTTACTAGTCTAGCACTCTTTGACGCACTTGTCAAAAATTTAGGTAGAAAATCATCAGTTTTGAATTTTAATCCAAAAATCTCCCCCAAATTCACTTTAAATTAGGCCAAGGATGACAAGCCCAATTCCAATGAATGCAGCTAAATACAGCACATTCAATAAACTAAATCTCAAAAAGAATTTTCCTGTTGAACGGTCAGTTGAAATCATATGATATTGCCTGAGCGCTAATAAATTTGCTAAAGAAGCAATCAATGTTCCTAATCCTCCAACCGTCACTCCCAAATAAAGTGCAAAAGCTTGGGGAGTGAATTTTGACAACAAAACAGCTGCAGGAACATTACTGATCACCTGGCTAATCCCTACTGAGCTAATAAACACTGCAAAACGATTGAGCAAAGTCAGTGTCAAAAAATCATGAACCATAGGAAAGCGCCCAATCGCACCAACAATGATAAAAAAGTTCACAAAAGTAAGGATAATCCCGTAGTCAATCTGAGCATAAACTTTTTTATCTACAAAAAAAGCACAACATAAACTCGCACCTACCGCATACCCTACCGGAATCAACGAAAGCACACTAATCAAAACTACAATTGTCGTAAAGCCAAGAGCAATCCCGACTTTTTTTGAAAGAAATAGCGGCTCACTTTTGAGCTGTTCAATGCGCGCTTTTGAGAAAAAAAACGGACAAAGCACTAAAGAAATCAAACTCAAACAGCCAATCGGAAGTGACATTTGAAAAAATTTTAACAGTGGCAGATGATAATGAGAAACCAAATAAAGATTTTGAGGATTCCCAATCGGCGTCAATGCACTACCGAGATTAGCATAAATCGTTGTCAAACTGATGATAGAAATTTTTGGAATTTTAATTTTTTGATCAATACTAAAAAGAATCGGAACCAGCGTCAAAATCGCGACATCATTCGTAAATAACATTGAGCCAAAAAACGAAAACAGCAAAATCACAAAAACCATGCTCCTCATCGTCCCACATTTTTCAATGATAAGATCTGCCACGTGTTTCAAAAGATTCAAGTTCTCATAAATCGAGACTGTAATAATCAAACTTAATAAGGCAAGTACCGTTTTAATATCAATATCTGACACCTTCACTGTACCAAACATCAAAGAAAGAACAGCAAGTAAAAAAGTGACTAAAAAAGTTTTGTCGGATCCAATCCGTTTTAAAGTATTTACCATATATCCCCTAAGAAATAAATATATTTAATTAATTATCAATATTTTATCACAAAAAGTAATGATTCAACTCAAATAATACTGATTTATTTTACCCCGAACAAAAAAGATGTTGTCAGTACTGACAACACTCTTTTTCTTAATTTTCATTCATCCAATGTTCATATAATTCATTCGCTGTTCCAGAAAAATCATACTTTTCTCCATCACGCACCACTTCTAAAATGACATCTTTGTCGTCCATCGGTGGAAAGTCATCCATCATCAGGCGGATGAATTCAGAAACATCTTCAAATTCATCATCGTAAATCATTCCATTCATCATTTGAATTTTTAATGCTAACATTTTGATTTTCCCTTCATTTTCTTACAAATCCTCAAAAACCAAACTTGGTTTTGCATTCAAATCTAATCCGGAAAAATTTTGCCGTTGCCACTCAACGTATGCCGCTGCGGCTATCATTCCCGCATTGTCCCCACATAAACGAAGTGGTGGAACAATCACTTTAACGTCTGTTACATCTAATTGCAGTCGTTCTCTAAGTCCTTGATTCGCTGAAACCCCCCCTCCTACGATAAGTGTTTTTACAGGGTATTTTTCCAATGCCAACTTCGTTTTTCCAATTAAGACATCCAAAACAGCTGCTTGGAAAGAAGCCGCCAAATTGCGCAGATCATCCTTGACAAGGTCCTCTCCTTTTTGCTCTGCATGATGAACAGTATTAATAAATGCTGATTTCAAACCAGAAAATGAAAATTCAATGTCATGTGTATTCATCATTGCACGAGGAAAATGATACGTATCTTGTCCTTGATGTGCAAGTTCATCAACAGCTTTCCCTGAAGGATACGTCAAGCCCATCACCCGTCCGACTTTATCATAAGCCTCACCGACAGCATCATCTCGCGTTTCTCCGACTTTTTTATAACTTCCTTCTTTTTCTACATAAACCAACTCACTATGCCCACCAGAAACCAGTAAAGCCATTGCAGGATACTCAATCGTATCCACTAAACTTGCCGCCATTAAATGTCCTGCCATATGATTCACTGGAATTAGAGGCAATTGATTGGCCCAAGCAAATGTTTTTGCTGCCATAATCCCAATCAATAAAGCCCCCACAAGTCCTGGTCCTTGAGTTACGGCCACAGCACTTAAGTCACTAACTTCAACATTTGCTTGAAGCAGCGCTTCATCAATACATGCTGTAATCTGCTCAACATGATGACGGCTTGCGACTTCTGGAACCACTCCACCAAAGCGCTTATGGCTATTGATTTGACTTGCAATTACATTAGATAACAGCGTTGTCCCATTCTTTAAAACAGCAACGGACGTCTCATCACAAGACGTTTCAAATGCTAGAATATAATTATCTTTCATTTTTTCTTTTCTTTTCATTTTTTGCCCATCAGATTAATTTTCTCATCAAAATAGCATCTTCAACGGGGTCTTGATAATAATTTTTTCTCGTGTGATACGCTTCAAACCCCAGATTTTGATACAGTTTTTGGGCAATGACATTTGATGCCCTTACTTCTAAAAACAGCGTCGTCTCAGAGTCATTAAGCATTTCTTCTTCGCTTTGCTCTAGTATTAAAGCAAACAAGCGATGTGCAATGTTCTGCCGTTGATAAGCCTTACAAACCGCAAGGTTCGTAATTTCGATTTCATTAATGAGTTTTGTGATTGCTAAAAATCCAATAATTTTATCAGAATCGAGTGCGACATAATAATGACTGTAAGGAAGTGCTAAATCTTTTTTTAAATATTCTAAAGACCACGGTGAGTACTCATAAACAGAGGATAAAACTTCAAAAATTGCTTCTGCTGGATGCTCATGACTTGAATCTAATGCTCTAATCGTCAACATCATTTCTCAACTTTTTAATCATCCAAATCGCATCGCCACCATCTTCGTAATAACTTGGCATTAAGTGCTCTGTTTGAAAGCCATTGCGGCGATAAAGCCCTTGTGCTTTTGTATTATCTCGTCGGACTTCTAGTGTCATTTGCATTTTTCCTAAATGCTTTGATAATCGGACAATTTGTTTAATCAACGTTGTTGCAATGCCATGATTTTGATTTTTTTTGAGTACCGCAAGGTTTGAAAGATGGATCTTTTTCCCCTTATCAGTCACGCGTGCGCCAATAAACCCAACTACTTTTTGATCAATTTCAGCGACGATGAAAAAAGCATTCTCATTTTGTACGATTTCATGCTCAAAATGAGAAAAGGTCCACGGCACTTCCCCATCATAAACATCGCGTTCAATTGCAAGCATATCAACAATATCAATCCGTTGAGCAAAGCGATAAGCAACACCGTTTTGCTTATTTTCCAGCTCAATTTCATCCATTTTTAAATACCGTCTAGGATTAAATTCTTTGAACGTAGCCGCTAGCAGCGTTTTCAGCTTCTTCATGCGTTTCTAACCATCTCTCTTCTGCTTCAACTTTTTTTAAATAATGTGGTGCAAAACCGTGTGCCTCCTCTGGTTTTAAGAGGATTGCGAGCTGAGCAATTTCATAAGCAGAAGGTAAAATTGCTAAGCTATCTGTTAAAATTTGTGTGTCTAAAAAACCAGCAGCTCGAATTTGTGACGTAAAATTTTCAGTTTCTCCAGTAAAAACAACCTGATCAAGTGCTGAAACTTTTTGAGTGACTTTTGCTAGAAAATCACTGAAAACGCAGTGTTGGTCTTCGATAATCACTTGTGCATTTTGATAAACCGCAGCATAAGCATTTCCACGACGTGCGTCCATCACAGGAATGACAAAAGCATGTTCTGTTTTTACACGACTTGCAAGAGCTAATAAACTGGATACTCCAACAATTTCTTTAGCGCACGTATAAGCTAGAGTTTTTCCAACAGTCGCAGCTAAGCGAAGACCTGTATAAGAACCTGGGCCTTGTGCCACAACGATTCGATCTAAATCTTTTGGTTTCATTTCACTTTGTGCCATTAAAAAATCAATCGCAGCCAAAAGTGTCGTACTGTGGTTTTTTTTTAGATTTAATGTGATTTCACCTAAAATCTGTTCATCGCTTACTAAAGCGACAGATAAAGCTTTGGATGAACTATCTAATGCTAAAATTTTCATTTTATTCTTTTCTTTGTCTATTTAGATTTTTTGAGCAGATGCATTTTTTTATGCGCTGGCTCAATCTCTGTCTTCTATTCTACCACGCAAAAGCTCGAAGTTCCAATTTTAATCATTTGATAACGTTTACTTCGTGAAAAAAATGATTGACTCTTTCCAAAAAGCCATAAATATGCTAAAATAAAAATAATACAATTGTGATTTATCACACCAGAAAGATTGTAAAAGAAAGGAAACGAGTCTCGACTCGTTTATGATAACCTATGATTTTCAAAGTTTTTTACCAAAAAGATAAGAGCCGCGCTCCTCGTCGCGAAACCACTCAAATCATGTACCTCGACCTTGATGTTCAAGATGAAAATGCAGGCGTAATTGCAGGCCGCGAACTTCTTGCACAAAACACAGCTTATGTCGTTGAATTTATCCAAGCCTTAAGTGATGATGCTGTCGCTTACGACCAAGAGAATGGGGATTTTCAAATTACAACTTTCTAATTTTGTAAAACGGGGGTAAATTGCTTTAGATTTTTCTCAAAAGGAGGGAAATTTAAAGTTATTTTCTTGTACAAACTTTTTGTTTTCCTTGACTTATTCAGGAGTGAGCAAAACAAAAAGCATATCAAAACTGGATTTTTACAAATGTTTTAAAAACTAATTTAGTACTCAAGAAAGGAAAACATGCCAAAACAATTAAAAATAAATCCCAATGAAGTTGCCGTTTACGCGATTGGCGGACTTGGTGAAATCGGGAAAAATACTTATGGTATTGAATACAAAGATGAAATTGTCATCGTTGATGCTGGGATTAAATTTCCAGAAGATGATCTTTTAGGAGTGGATTACGTCATTCCTGATTACACTTACATTATCGAAAATATTGATCGCGTTAAGGGACTTTTTATCACTCACGGTCACGAAGATCATATCGGAGGAATTCCATTTCTTCTTAAGCAAGCAAATATCCCTGTTTATGCTGGACCTTTATCTCTTGCATTGATTCGAGGAAAACTTGAAGAACATGGTCTTTTGCGCGATGCAAAACTTTATGAAATTCATCCAGATTCTGTTATCACGTTTAATTATTTAAGTTTGAGCTTTTTTAGAACCACTCACTCTATTCCAGAGCCTATCGCTGTTGTAGTGGATACACCAGAAGGCAAAATCGTTGCGACTGGAGATTTCAAGTTTGACTTTACTCCAGTTGGAGACCCTGCTGATTTGCACGCGATGGCACGTCTTGGAGATGAGGGAGTTTTGCTCTTGCTTTCAGATTCAACGAATGCAGAGATTCCTATTTTTTCAAATTCTGAAAAAGTAGTTGGCCAAAATATCATGAAAATTTTTGAGCGAATTGAAGGACGCATTATTTTCGCCTCTTTTGCCTCAAATATTTTCCGTTTACAACAGGCTATTGATGGAGCAGTTAAAACGGGACGTCACGTGGTTGTTTTTGGACGGTCAATGGAAAAAGCGATTGTTAATGGATTGGAATTAGGTTATTTACACGCACCAAAAGGGACGATCATTGACCCAAGTGAAATCAATCAATATCCAAGTCATGAACTTGTCATCATGTGTACTGGATCACAAGGTGAGCCGATGGCAGCACTTTCTCGCATCGCAAATGGAATGCACCGACACATCACGCTTCAAATGGGGGATACGGTTGTCTTTTCATCCAATGCCATTCCAGGAAATACTTATGGGGTTAATCAATTAATCAATAAGATTTCAGAAGCAGGTGCTGAGGTAATTTATGGAAAAATGAACAATATCCATACGTCTGGTCACGGGGGGCAACAGGAGCAAAAACTCATGCTTCGTTTGATTAAACCCAAATATTTTATGCCTGTTCACGGAGAATATCGGATGCTTAAAATCCACGCTGGACTCGCTCAAGATGTTGGTGTGCCAAAGGAAAATTGTTTCATTCATGAAAATGGTGATGTGCTTGCATTAACAGCAAATAGTGCGCGCTATGCGGATCATTTTGGTGCTGCTGATACTTATGTGGATGGTTCTGGCATTGGAGACGTCGGAAATGCCGTTTTACACGATCGTCATGAATTATCAGAAGATGGGATTGTTCTTGCGGTTGCAACTGTTGATTTCCAAAACAAAACTGTCCTTGCTGGACCTGATTTGCTGAGTCGTGGGTTTATTTATATGCGTGAATCTGGAGATTTGATTCGTTCAGGACAGCGTGTTTTATTCAATGCGATTCGTGAAGCAATGCAAGATGAAAATGCAAATGAAGCAAGTGTCGCACGTGCGATGCGCGAAGCACTTAGTCCATTTTTATACAAACAAACGGAGCGTGAACCATTGGTTGTTCCAATGATCATGACTCCTGATAAAAAATGAACTTAGATGCTTGATTAAATAAAAATCTCTGAATTGAATTATTCAGAGATTTTTTTATATGCAGCCTTAAATTGAGCATGCAAGTTTTCTTTTTCTAGTGGACTGATAAACGCCCCTTCAATCGCATAATGATTCACTTGCTCAAAATCCTTTATTTTAAAATCAGGATACCATGTTGAAATTTTTTTGTATTCTTTTTGGAGCGTTGTATTTGATACGGTACGATTGTCCGTGTTGAGGGTCACTCTTACTCCTGCATCGTACAATTTTTTAAACGGATAGGCTTCAAGAGTTTCGATTGCTTTGGTTTGAAAATTACTCGTTGGAGCCATCTCCAATACAATTTTTTGATCAATCAAGTGTTGCAATTCTTTTGATGAGAAATCACGTGCGCAAACACCATGTCCTAATCGTGTTGCTCCAAAAGTGATGCTATCACGCATGTTTTGTGAGCAATGAGGACATTCTCCTGCGTGTAATGTTAGCTGAACATGTCGTGAAGTGATTTGCTTGAGGAGGGGTTCAAAAATTCGCATTGGATAATTGAATTCATCTCCTGCTAAATCAAAACCAACCAGATGTTCATTGGGGAGATGGTCAAACAATGCAGGGAGTTTTTCAAGCTGTGCTATTTTTTCTTGTTTCAATCCACAAATCAAGAGATTGATTTTCAAATCAAACTGCTGCTGTGCGCTTTGACATCCTTCAAGAACAGCTTCAACAGCTTCTTCTAAGGTCAAATTTCCTTTGAGATGTTGCATGGGCGCAAAACGAATCTCAATGTACTTCACCTGATCTTTTGAGGCTTGCTGTGCGACATCAAAAGTGGCGTATGTTAAATTTTGAGCACTTTGAAGGAGCGGCAATACAAAATCAAAGCGTTTTAAATATTCAAGTAATGTTTTTGTCGTTTCGGGTGCTTGCGCATTTTCGAGGATTTCAGCGTCTGTCAACGGGAGCCATATCTGATCATTTTTTGCTAACTGTTTGATACATTGTACACTGAGGGAGCCATCTAAATGACAATGAAGTTCGACTTTGGGCATTTTTGCGATAATTTTTGGATCAATCACTTTATCTCCTTAATTTTTGGACTTCGCGCACTGGTTTTACTCTAATCCTATTTTTAGTATGCTTATCATCATACTTTATTTTTCACAAAAATGCAAAAAGAAGCCTTGCTTCTTTTATTGATTTAAGTTCAATTTTCCATGACATCTTCCGCAGCGGTACTTTTTGGGATCTATTTTCCTTTGTCGAGGATAAATACTGCCGCAATTTTCACAGACATAGCGCCATTTAGGACGCGTGAGTGCTGGTGCATAGCGCAGTCCTCCAACAGCTTTAAGCAATTGTTTGAATTCAGCGTCTTGATGATGATACCCTCTTTTTTGAATGTAGAGGTGATAATGTGTCAATTCATGCAAAATAATTTTGTCAAATTCTGGGAGTTGTGCCATTTTAGGGTTAAAATCTAAATGGCAATCTTTTGGAAAAAATCTTCCACCGGTGGTTCGTAATCGACTGTTAAAACTGGCTTTATGTGTAAAAGCGCGATTAAATTTTTCCAGAGACAACCACTTTACATGTGCTGTTAATGCTTCATTTGAAAAGGGAAACTGGGTCATTTTATTTTTGTGCTTTTCTAGGATCAACGAGGGTTAAGTTAATTTTACCACGTTTGATGTCAACAGATTTGACCCAAGTTGTCACGATTTGTCCAACTGAAACAATTTCGGTTGGATTTTTGACAAATTTTTCACTCAAGTCTGAGACGTGAGCAAGTCCGTCATCATGCAATCCAATGTCAATAAATACTCCAAAATCGACCACATTTCTGACTACACCTTCTAATTCTTGACCTATTTTGAGGTCAATCATTTTTAAGATGTCTTGGCGTAAAAGCGGTGCATCAAAATTTTCTCGTAAATCTCGTCCTGGTTTGATCAGATCAGTGATGATGTCTAATAATGTTTCATGTCCAACAGCTAATTTTTCTGTCAGTACTGACAAATCACTTTCTGTCAGCGCTGACAGCTTTTCAACTTCAAATGTTTCCAAAATCGCTTGTGCAACAGGGTAAGATTCTGGGTGAACTCCGGTATTATCAAGCATGTTTTTTCCTTCTGGGATGCGAAGAAATCCTGCTGCTTGTTCAAACGCTTTCGCTCCTAAGCGAGGGACTTTTTTTAGCTCTGATCGACTGCTAATCGCGCCATTTTCATCGCGGTAAGTCACGACATTTTGTGCGAGCGTTTTGTTTAATCCAGCGACGTGTGCAAGCAGACTTGGACTTGCGGTATTGACATTGACGCCGACTTGGTTTACGACAGTTTCAACAACGAAATCCAGATTTTCTGTCAATTTTTTTTCGGAAACATCATGCTGATATTGTCCTACTCCAATCGCTTTAGGTTCGATTTTGACAAGTTCTGCGAGCGGATCTTGAAGACGTCTTGCAATTGAAATCGCAGAACGTTTTTCGACAGTCAACTCTGGAAATTCTTCGCGCGCAAGCTCACTTGCAGAATAAACAGAAGCACCAGCTTCACTGACAATGACGTAAAAAACATCTTGCATGGCATTTGTTTTCAGAACCTCAGAAACGAATGCTTCGGATTCGCGACTTGCAGTGCCATTTCCAATCGCAATCATATTGACGCCAAAATCATGAATGAGTGAGGCGAGTTCTTTTTTTGATTGCTCAATTTGTGATGCTGAGGCTGGTTTTACGGGATGAATCACGGTCGTTTTGAGCAATTTTCCTGTTTCATCGACAATGGCAAGCTTGGCTCCCGTGCGAAATGCAGGGTCAAATCCCATGACAATGCGCCCTTTTAACGGGGGAACAAGCAAGAGATTTTTGAGATTTTCACCAAAAATCTCAATTGCTGAATCTTCAGCTTTTTCGGTTAATTCTGCTCGAATCACGCGTTCCATCGCGGGAAGCATTTTTTTCTTAACTGCTTCACGAATGGCGGTTTGCAGATATGGATTTTGATGTGCCTTAAAACGTGATGCAAAAAAGCGCAAAATTTTATCTTCATTATTGTCAAATTTCACAGATAAAATCCCTAATTTTTCACCACGATTGAGTGCTAAAACACGGTGATTAGGCAAATCAGTAATTTTTTCTGAGAAATCATAATACATCAAAAAAGTTTGTTTTTCATCGTTAGCTTCTCCTTTTTTCGAACTTGTCAACGCACTATTGGCTTTGATTTCAGAAAGTAGCCATGCGCGCAAAGGAGCCGCTTCAGCAATCATCTCAACCAAAATGTCCAAGGCTCCAGCAATGACTTTGTCAGTACTGACAAAAACATCTGTCAGGTACTGTTGTGCTTGAGTTTCAATATCAGAGGTATTTTTGACCATCTGTTCTGCAAGTTCAAACAAGCCATTTTCCCGCGCAATCGTTGCTTTTGTGCGTCGTTTTTCTTTATAAGGCAAATATAAATCTTCGACTTCTGACAGCTTTTGCGCTGCTTCGATTTGTTGTTTCAGTGCTGGTGTCAACTTTTCTTGCGCTTCTATTTTTGTCAGTACTGACAGTTTTCGATCGGCAAGTTTTGTCAAGCTATCGTTGGTGTCGATGATACTTTTGATTTGAACTTCATCAAGTGATCCTGTCCTGTCCTTTCGGTAACGTGCGATGAACGGCACAGTATTGCCGTCAGCAGTAAGCTCAAGCACTTTTTCAACTTGTGAAACCTTAATATTGAGTAATTCTGCAATTTTTGTCTTATTTTCCATAACACTCTTTCAATTTTTGATGATGCAGCAAAATTTGCTAACACTCTATTTTACCATTTTTTGGGAACAAAAAAACACTCCAAAGAGTGTTTAGTCATTACATCATTTTGTTGTAGAATTCGACGATCAATGCTTCGTTGATTTCTGGGTTGATTTCATCGCGTTCTGGAAGGCGAACTAATGTTCCTTCAAGTTTTTCAGCATCAAAATTAACAAAATTAGCACGTCCTTTTGTTGCTTCAACAGCTTCAAGGATTGCAGGAACTTTGATTGATTTTTCACGTACTGAAATCACTTGACCAGGTTGTACGCGATATGAAGGGATATCAACGCGTTTTCCGTCAACAAGGATGTGACCATGGTTGACAAATTGACGTGCTTGACGACGTGTCGTTGCAAGACCAAGACGGTAAACAACGTTATCAAGACGTTGTTCAAGCAATGTCATGAAGTTGAACCCAATTGTTCCTTCTTTAATTTTTGTAGCTTGTACGTATAAGTTACGGAATTGACGTTCTGAAAGGCCATAGCTGAAACGAAGTTTTTGTTTTTCAGCCAATTGAAGACCATATTCAGAAAGTTTTGAGCGGTTGTTTGGACCGTGTTGTCCTGGAACGTAATTCCGACGTGCAAGTTCTTTACCAGAACCTGTAAGTGAGATACCGTAGCGGCGTGATTGTTTCCATGATGGACCAGTGTAACGTGACATTTAAAATGTTCTCCTCTAATTTTTTTTTGAGGCATATCTTGACAGCCTTGAATTCGTTCATTTTCCCTTCGCCTTACAGCTTCGGTTACTTCCATTGGGTAAAACGGAAAAATGTTGACGAGCTTTCTAGCTGACTGCTATACTCAACCCTACCATTTTATCAAAAAAGTAATCGTTTGTCAAGAACGTTTTGAGCCAAGTGTTTTTATTAAACGATAGTCTTCGAAAAGAAAAAATCGTCTCATAAGACGATCCATATATCGGGAAGACAGGATTCGAACCTGCGACACCTTGGTCCCAAACCAAGTACTCTACCAAGCTGAGCTACTTCCCGTTATGCAAGCAGTAGGATTCGAACCTACAACCGTCTGATTCGTAGTCAGATACTCTATCCAGTTGAGCCATGCCTGCAAGACGTTTATTTCAAACGACTTAATTATTATACCAAACAGCCTTTAATTTTGCAAGAATTTATGATTTATTATTGAAATATATGAAATCAATGTTCAGCTTTGACTTTATGCGCTAAAAAGAGTGCAATATTTTCCACTGCAAAATGAAGTGCTGCTTCATTTGGTGTCATTTTGTTGGAATGGAGCGCGTAAGGACTGTCAATGCCAAGCCAAAACATTACACCAGGAATTTTTGAGAGGAGATAGCCAAAATCCTCTCCTGTCATCGCAGGCGCGATATCAATCAGATGGACTGCTGGTAATTTTTCAAAGAAATCCATTAATTCACGCGCTAAACGTGGCTGATTTTCAACGGGGAGATAACCTCCTTGTATAATTTTAACATCCAACTCCATTTTAAAGGATTGTGCGACACCGTTTGCAATCTCAAGCACGCGTTTTTTCGTGAATTCGAGCACATCAAGCGTCAATGCGCGGATGGTTCCGTGCAGATAAGCTGTTTCTGAGATAATATTATTTGTTGATCCAGCATGCATTTCCCCAAACGTCACAACAGCAGAGCCCAGTGGATCAGTATTGCGTGACACGATCGTTTGTACTTGTGTGATAAAATAACTTGCTGCAACCAACGCATCATTTGCCTCGTGTGGAAATGCCGCATGTCCACTCTTGCCTTTAAATGTCAACTCAACCTCGCAAGTTCCAGCAAAAAGGGTGTGCGTATTCGTGGCAATATCGCCAACTTTAAGATCAGGACGCACATGAAGTCCGTAAAACTCATCTGGTTTCCAATCCCCAAAAGCATCTTCATCATACATGAGTTTCCCGCCCGCTTCATTTTCTTCAGCAGGTTGAAAGAGAAAAAGAAGGTTTTCGACAGGCTGAGTCTTACTTAACTGCTCCAAAAGTCCTAGCGCAACGGTCATGTGAATGTCGTGTCCACAAGCGTGCATCTTGCCATTTTTGCTAGAAAAATCAAGCCCTGTCTCTTCTTTTACTGGCAGTGCATCAATATCCGTGCGCCAGCCAATGGTTTTTGTCGGATTTGACCCGTGCAAAAAGACCAAAATCCCTGTACGCCAAGTTTTAAGTGAAATAAAATTTTTGTCAGTACTGACAGCTTGAATCTGTGCTAAAAGATATTTTTGCGTTTCATGTTCTTGTAAGCCGATTTCTGGAATTTGATGCAGGTGTCGGCGGATTTTGATGAGGTTAAGCATGTGATCTCCCATTCATTTCATTGAAGAAAAACTGCGTATGATTCACCAAAAAAACTGATGAAGCATCGGATTATCTTAGTCTTATTTTGATGTTATTTTATAAATTTCTCAGTGCATCTTCAAGCGCTGTTTTTTGTGCAGTTTTTTCATCAATCTGCTTGATCATGCGCGCTGGAACACCTGCAACGACAACATTTTCTGGGACATCTTCTGTCACAATCGCACCTGCCGCAACAACGGAGCCGTTGCCGACTTGTACCCCTTCAATTACTACTGCATTCGCACCGACAAGGACATTGTCCCCAATCCGTACTGGCTCAGCGCTTGCGGGCTCAATGACACCGGCAAGTACCGCGCCTGCCCCGATGTGACTGTGTTTTCCGACCGTCGCACGACCGCCAAGCACCGCACCCATATCAATCATAGTGTCCTCACCAATCTCAGCACCAATATTGATAATTGCCCCCATCATGATGACAGCATTATCCCCGATTGTGACTTGATCGCGAATGATTGCTCCTGGTTCAATCCGAGCATTGATGGCACGCGTGTCAAGTAGTGGAACCGCTGAATTTCTACCGTCATACTCAACAATATAGTCTTGATTTTCTGTCAGTGCTGACAAAAGCGGTTGAATCTTCGACCAGTCACCAGCAAGTGTGCCGTAGGGTTGAAGCGTCGCATTTGTCACAATATGAAAGACGTCCTCTGGTACTTTCCCGTGTAAGTGTCCTTTATACGTCACTTTAACAGTGGTTTTCTTTTCAGAATTCCCGATAAATGCGATAATCTCTTGTGCAGATAATTTTTGTGCTTGTGTCATTTTTTTCTCCTCTAACTTATCAACTCTCATTTTCTGATTATTTCAGGATTGCTTTTGTATTTTCTCCCACAATTTTGTGAGCACGCGGATAAAAAATCGTCATGATTTTTGAGATGTGCTTGAGTGCTCAAGCATTCAAAAAATCAGATAAAGCTTGCGTTTTTTTATCAAATTTTTCAAAAGCCCCATCGTCTTTTATTTTGATCAATGTCGGTACTGTCACAACATCATATTCCTTACGCATGGCTTGAAGTTTTGCAACAAGATCTGTATTTTCTGTGTCAACATAATAAGCGTTTTTTAAATCAAACGCTGTGAGCTCTTGAACAAATGCTCGCGTCCAGGGACACGTCACCCGTCCAAATAAGACAATCGCACCTGTTGTCAGTGCTGACAGCTTTTTATCAGGGCTGACAACCGTGAAATCACGCAGTGCCTCAAAATAAGCCTGCCGTTTTTCGCTGCTATATGGCTCATTGATCCATTGTCCAATCACTAAAATCGTATCCCCCTCAGGTGCAATAAAACTAAACAGATAACGTCCATCAACCAAAGCTACGGGATTTGAAACTTTAAGTCCAAGTGCGGTGACTTTATCTAAAATATCATCCACATAGCTAACGCAAATACTAACCGTTTGTGCCTCATGCACTACTGCTTCATTGAGCGCAACTTCATCTTCTAATCCCAACTCCTGCCAGAAAATCTCAGCATTTTCAAGACTATTCACATTTAATGTAATCATCATTTCTCCTCTTATCCACTGATTTTGGACCATAAAATCAAAAGTCCTGCAATAAACACGATACTCACAATTAATCCCGTATCACGTGCCGACCACTTGAGTTGACGATATTTTGTTCGCCCATCTCCACCTTGATAGCCGCGACTTTCCATTGCAATCGCAAGATCATCTGCCCGACGAAAACTGGACACAAACAACGGAATCAAAATAGGAATCACAGATTTGATTTTTTGAACTAAATTTCCCTCACCAAAATCCATCCCGCGCGCTTTTTGCGCATTCATAATCATCGTGGTATCATCCATCAAAGTCGGGATAAAACGTAAAGAAATAGAGAGCATCAGTCCTAACTCATGGACTGGAATTTTCAGTTTTTTCAACGGTGAAAGCCCTGTTTCAATGCCATCTGCCAAAGTCAATGGTGGTGTTGTCAGCGTTAAGATGGTGGACATAAAAATAATCAATACAAATCGAAAGAAAATATACACTGCATTAATCATAGATTCTACGGAAATTTGGAAAATCCAAAAATGAAAAAGTTGGTGCTGACCTGGGGTTAATACCATTTGAAAAATCACTGTAAACAGGATCAAACCAACCATCGGACGTAATCCCTTTAAAAAATAAGAAAGAGAAATTTTAGAAAGTCCAACACCTAAAAAAGTATAAATCAACAAAATCAAATATCCTAGCCAATCATGAGCAAGAAAAATCACCACAATAAAAGCCAGCATGACGAGTAATTTTGAGCGAGGATCCATTTTGTGAATGAGTGAGTTTCCTGGAATATAGCGTCCCATCAACATACTGTTCATTTTACCTCACCTCCATTTTCCTGATGAAGTCGTACTAAATCCTCCACAAGTTCCGCGCGCGTAATCGGAAGTGTGTCAAATTCAATCCCACGTTGTTGCAATGCAACCGCAAATTCCGTTGCTTTAGGGACACCAAGTTCATGTGCTTTCAAAAAATCAACGTTTTGAAACACCGCTTTAGGTCTTCCAGAATCAATCACACGTCCCTTTTCAAGCACATACACAAAATCAGCATAATTGGCGACATCATCCATCAAATGTGTTACAAGAACAACGGTCTGTCCACTCGCATGAATGCCCTCAAATAACGTCATCATCTCAATGCGCGCTTTTGGATCTAATCCTGCTGTTGGCTCATCAAGCACCAGAACTTCTGGATTCATCGCAAGAATCCCAGCAATCGCAACACGACGCATTTGCCCTCCTGAAAGCTCAAACGGAGATTTTTCCCAAAATTCTTCTGCAAGTCCAACAAGTGTCAACTTTTCACGTGCTGTTTTCAGGGCTTCATCTTCCGTCACCCCAAAGTTTTTTGGGCCAAAAGCGACATCTTTTAATACCGTTTCCTCAAAAAGCTGCGCTTCTGGAAATTGAAAAACCACGCCAACTTTCTTTCTTACAGGTTTGATTTCTTTAGCTTTACTGGCATTTGTAATCACAACATCAAAAATCGTGACCGTCCCTTTTGTGGGCTTAACCAAGCCATTGAAATGCTGCATGAGTGTTGACTTCCCAGAACCTGTATGTCCAATCACAGCAGTGTAGGAACCTTTTTGAATTTCCATATCAATATCAAACAACGCACGACTCGCAAACGGTGTATTTTCCTGATAGGTGAAATTTACTTTTTCAAATTTTATCATTTTTTATTTTTTGATGAATTCCTATTCAATAGTTTCGTGCTTAAGCTGCTTTTATAAAAACAGCTTAGCGTTTTAAATGAATCTGTCCTTACACTTTCAACCGTTTGGCTAACTGATCAGCCAACTGTGTCTCGTCCATATAAGCTTTTGGTAAATCAAAACCGTGACGCTCCAAATCTGTCATTAAGTTTGTCGTAAATGGCACATCTAACCCGATTTCGACCATATCTTTGTTAGAAGAAAACAGCACTTCAGGTTCAGCAATTTGAACAATTTTTCCTTCATTCATCACAATGATTCGATCCGAATGTGCGGCTTCGTCAAGATCGTGTGTGATTGAAAGTACAGTTAGTTTAAACTTGTCTTTAATCTCATGAATCACGCGCATCATCTCATCACGTCCCGTAGGATCAAGCATCGACGTACTTTCATCCAAAATAATGATTTCTGGACGCAATGCAATCATTCCTGCAATCGCAACACGTTGTTTTTGTCCGCCAGAAAGGCGCGCAGGCTCTTTTGATTTGAACGCTTGCATGTTGACCGCAAGTAACGCTTCATCAACACGACGTTTCATCTCATCACGCGCAATGCCTTGATTTTCCATTCCAAAAGCCACATCATCCTCAACCGTAGCACCAACAAATTGATTATCTGGATTTTGAAAAACCATACCGATTTTTTTACGCAAGGTCCAAACGTTTTCTTGTGACAAAAGCACATTGTCAATTTTCACCGATCCTGTAAATCCTTCAAGAAGGCCATCAATCAGACGTGCTGTCGTTGATTTTCCAGAACCGTTTTTACCAATAATCGAAACCCATTCCCCGCGCGCAACATAAAAATTCACGCCACTCAATTGCTCGACTTCTTGTGTTTTATCATATTTAAAATGTAAATTTTCAACTTCAAGAATTTTATTCATAAATCTCATTATATCAAATTTTAGAATGTTCTGTCACAAACTTCTTCTTTGTATGCGCTTTAAACTTTTAATTTTCAGCGTTTAAACATTTTTTCAAAATCAATTTCATCTTCTTCAATAAAAACACCCTTCAATTGAGATTTAAGCGCTAGATTTTTCTTGCTACTTTTAGGTTGTATGATTTCTCTTGGCGCAGCTGACACTAACTTTTGCACTTTTTTATTTTTTGATTTTACTTGTTTTTTTTCTTTTATTTTCTCGTTTTTGGAAGTTGAAATCGAAAAATCCTCATTTGGAAACGTCGTTTTTAGCAATTCAATCATTTTTTCTGCACCAAAATTCCGTCCAACCCAAAAAGGTGTCTCACTCGCTTTTGCCGCCTCTTTTGCAAATCGAACCGAATGATGCGCGACATTAAGATTTCTAATCATCACAAAATCCGCTTTTGTGACCAATTGATCGATTTCTTGACGGTGTGGTTTTTTCTTGTCAAATCCTAAAAATTCGCAGTCCACACGTGCTAATGCTTCTCTCAAATCACGCCAGTATCCTGACTCACAAATCACTAAAACCTTGACCATACACCTTTTCTTCTTTCATTTAAATCCAACGTTTAGCTTATTTTCTTGTCAGTACTGACAATATTTTTATAAACAAAAAACGCCCCCAGTGAGCGTTTTTTTAAAGGAGAGAAGGGGATTCGAACCCCCGAAACGCTTTTGACGTTTACACACTTTCCAGGCGTGCTCCTTCGACCACTCGGACATCTCTCCAGTGACAAAATCTTAAATAAAATTGATCCACTCGTTTTTGAGCATTTCTGATGCAATTTCATACGTTTTGAACGTTACAGTCTATTTTATCAAAAAAAAGAAACTTTGTCAGTACTGACAGATTTTTGTTCGGTGAAATTTCTTGTTCAAATGAGTTTTTCTTTATGAATTTGTTCTTGGTAAGTCTCTCCATCATTGAGTTTATCCCAAATGATGACCTGATTTTTTTCAACAGATTTCTTTACATCAATAATGCGCTGATTCGAGGATCCTCGAAATTGTAAAAGTAAATTTTTTTTACTCAGGTCAAATCGACCATCCACTAAAATATCAATAAGAGAAAGCATCTCAAGCTTATCATCCGTCTCTTCTTGTAATTCTTCCCACGTGTAGCCGCTCCAACTCCAAATGTCCTTGTTGGGCAATTCACGGCGAATCCGCTGCAGTAAGGGAATCAAGAATGGCGTGTTCAAAAACGGTTCTCCGCCCAAAAGCGTCAATCCTTGGACGTAAGGTTGGGCAAGATCAGCCATAATCCGTGCTTCAAGCGCATCAGTGTAGGGTGTTCCATATTGGAAATTCCACGTTGCTTGATTATAGCAGCCTTCACAGTGAAAAAGGCAGCCACTCACATAAAGAGAGCAGCGCACCCCTTCACCATCCACAAAATTAAATGGTTTATAATCGGCAATATAATGTTTTGAAAGTTCTTGTGCCTGCCATTCTTTTGGTTTTGGATTGTTCATTTCTTTTTGTATCCTGTTTTCATGTCCACCACATTGTTTAGCGGACGTCCTGTCTCAAAACGCGTGAGATTATCTTGTAAAATCGCAAGAAAACGACGTCTTGTCTCTGCTAATGTAAATCCTCCTGAAGCGTGTGGCGTAAGTAAGAGATTTTTCGTATGCCACGCCCGGTGTCCCTTTGGCAAAGGCTCTGGATCAGTCACATCAAGTCCTGCACCAGCCAATTTTTGAGTGTTCAAAGCATCACATAAGGCCTCTAAATCAACGTTCTCACCTCTACCAACATTAATAAAAATCGCTGAGGATTTCATCAATGAAAATTTAGTCGCATCAAAAAGATGATAGGTCTCCTTTGTCCCTGGCACACTTGAGGCAATCACATCTGCACGTGGTAAGACATGCTCTAGCTCATTTTCATCGTAAACTTCATCCGCGTATGCTTCATCGCCATAAACGACACGTTTTACTGCAATCACATGCGCACCAAGTGCCTTCACTTTTTGTGCAAAATGTCCACCAATATCGCCAAGACCATGGACCAAAACAGTTGCTCCAGCAATGGACTGTAATTCCCCAGCGTTTTTCCAGATTTCTTGTTTTTGTTGATCCATGTACACTGGAAATTTTCTCATCATGCTCAACGTCATCGCTAACATGTGCTCTGAAATCGTCAATCCATAAGTTCCTGAAGCATTTGTCAACACGACATGTTCTGGAAAATTTGCTCCCTGCGTGTAGCCGTTTGTCCCTGCGGAAAAAAGTTGTAACCACCTTAATTGTTTAAATTTTCCAAGAATTTCTGGTGATGGTATCGCAATCAATACTTCCGTTGATTCAAAATCTGATTCCGTCAACGCATCTTGTGATTTGAATGTGACATCATACGTTTCATTTTTTGCTAATAGCGCTGACAACTCCCTTGTAAAGCGTTCTGTCATCCATGTGTTCGTCAAAACGAGCGTCTTAATGGCCATTTTTTCTCCTTACACTTTTGCTTGGCACTGTCGATGAGCTTTACGTCTTATTTTTCTACAAAATACTTAGATTTCGCCTCATCAATCGTTTCAGAATCAAGTATTGTTCCGTTATTTAGGCTTCCCACTGAGCCATTCATGTGTTTTACGCGACTCGTAATTTCAGAGTGACGCCCATGCACCATCGGACGTGCTTGTGGATTTCCAAGATAACCACAGGTCCGTTTAACAACATCACACGTTTTTGGATCTGTATTGCCACATTGTGGACATTTAAATCCGCGTTCAGTTGGAGCAAAATCTCCTTCAAAACCACAGGCATAGCAATGATCAATCGGCGCATTCGTCCCCAAATATCCAATCCGATCATACGCATAATCCCAGACGGCTTCGAGCGCTTTTGGATTTTGCTGAATCATCGGATATTCACAATAGTGGATAAAGCCACCATTGGCATAGACAGGATAGTCTTTTTCAAAATCAAGTTTTTCAAAAGGGGTCGGATTTTTG
Organism: Lactococcus hircilactis; assembly: GCF_009601015.1. Taxonomy (GTDB): domain Bacteria; phylum Bacillota; class Bacilli; order Lactobacillales; family Streptococcaceae; genus Lactococcus; species Lactococcus hircilactis. Next base: position 120,307 of record NZ_WITJ01000007.1, on the reverse strand, counting down.
CGAATGTCGTAGTGAAAACTATTGGTGTAGTAATCTTTTTCAGTAATGTCAGGAATCGAGCCAAATTTTTCCTTGTCCATCCGGCAAAAGCGATCCGTCAAACTCTCAGATGGCGTGCTGTAAACACTGAAATGATAGCCATACTCATCACTCCACATCTCGCAATCTTCGTGCATTTTTTTGACAATATCAAGCGTAAATGCTTTGGCTTCAGGATTTTTTTCCCAGATTGGTCCATAGAAGGTCGTTGCAACCTCATAAAGCCCGATATAGCCCAAAGAAACTGTCGCACGGCCATTTTTATAAAGTTCATCAACAGCTTGATCTTCTGATAACCGTCCAAGTGCACCATTCATAAAGAGAATCGGTGCATTTTTAGGTTGTGCTTCTTTTGTGCGCGCTACACGAAAAACAAGGGCATCTTTAGCGATTGCAATGCGCTCATTAAAAATTTCCCAAAATTTTTCCTTGTCCCCTGCCGCTTCAAGCGCAATACGAGGAAGATTGACCGTTACAACACCAAGATTATTGCGTCCCGCTGTAACATCGTTGCCGTTTTCGTCTTTCCAGCCTTGCAAAAAACTGCGACAACCCATGCTGGCTTTAAAGGATCCCGTAAGTTCAACAATCTTATCATAGCTCAAAATATCAGGATACATGCGCTTTGTGGAACATTCAAGCGCGAGAGTTTTGATGTCATAATTTGGCGTACCGACTTCGAGATTGAGTCCGCGTTTTAAAGTAAAGATGAGTTTTGGAAAAATCGCCGTGCGGTGTTCTTTTCCAAGTCCTTTGATGCGGACGTTCAAGATAGCTTTTTGGATTTCACGCGCATACCAATCTGTACCAAGTCCAAAACCAACCGTAACGAATGGTGTTTGTCCGTTTGAGGTGAAAAGAGTATTAATCTCATATTCAAGGGATTGCATCGCATCATAGATGTCTTTTCTGGTTTTTTCTTGAGCGTAAAGATGGCGTTTTTCATCCCCATCAATCCACTTTTGTGCGTCTTTAAGGTGCTTTTCATAGTTTTTCTTAGCATAAGGAGCAAGCACTTCATCGGCACGGTCAAACGAACACCCGCCATATTGGCTACTTGCGACATTTGCGATAATTTGGCTGGCTTGTGCGGTCGCAGTTTGGATGGATTTTGGACTATCAACTTGAGCATTTCCCAATTTGAAGCCATTTTCAAACATATTTTTGAAATCAATCAAACAACAATTTGACATGGTCGTAAAAGGAGAATAATCGAGATCATGATAATGAATTTCTCCTTTTTGATGAGCATTGGCAACGTGTGGCGGAAGAATCTTTAATCCGATGGCTTTTGATACAGCGCCTGCAGTCAAATCTCGCTGCGTGTTAAAAACATTGCTGTCCTTATTGGCATTTTCATTGACAACCGTACGATCACGATTAATGAGTTTTTCGATTGTAAAATTGATATCTGTGGCTTTTTTACGATCAAAATCACGCATGGTTCGATAACGAACATAGGCTTGTGCCAGCTCCATTTCGCCAGCTTCTAACAATTCGTGCTCCACGATATTTTGAATTTCATAAATTTTTACATTTTCGTGAAATCGATTAAAAATTTCTGAAATGACGCGGTCTGTCACTGATTCGATCCGATCCTTTTGTGCTTCATCCCAGCTGTTGATCTGGTCGGAGGCTTTTTTGAGCGCTTGGAAAATTTTATCTTCGTCAAATCGAACCGAACGTCCATCTCTTTTAATGACGTTCATGATTCTTTCATCCAAATCCAAATTTGCTGTCCATAGTTTCATTTTGCTTCTCCTCCAGTGTGGTGCATCACTTCAATTTTTGATGTCATCGTTCTCTTATTTTATCAAATTTTTTTAGATTTGTACACTATATCTTGTGCATTTTTTTATTTTTTATTTAAAAAGACACAATATATAGTTTTTGTAACGTTTGTAAAATAGAAACAAAAAAAGAAAGAAGAAAGAACAAAAAAACCGCACGATAACTCGAGCGGTTGACTGTCACAAAAATTTATTATTATTTTTTCAGTTGTTGTTGAATGAATTTGACGATTTCTACAATGATCACGACAGAAACTGAGGCGATGAGCACCATAATCCATTGGTACAAATCCAGATGAGAAACATGGAAAATGCGATTTAATCCCGGAATCATGATGACTGCAGCAAGGAGAACAAAAGAAAGGAGGATTGAGAGATTAAATGTTTTAGATTTGAATGCTCCAACTTTAAAAATGGATTGATGAATGGATTTAACATTGAACGCGTGGAAAAGTTGAATTAATCCAAGTGTTGCAAAAGACATGGTCAACGCATCTTGGTGCATCATTTGAGAATTGTCTGCATGAACTGGAAAAGCAAGTGCTAATCCGTAAATGCCTAGCGTTAGTGCAGCTTGTATGATGCCTTGATAAATCGTAGATGAAAGCACACCATTACTAAAGAAACTTGCTTTTTTACCTCGTGGTTTTTCTTGCATACTGCCTGGCTCATTTGGCTCAACACCAAGCGCAATCGCAGGAAAAGTATCTGTTACTAGATTAATCCAAAGCAGCTGTACTGGTAACATCACATCCCATCCCGCTAATGTTGCTATAAAAATCGTCAACACTTCTGCTGTATTTGCTGAGAGCAAGTATTGAATCGTTTTTTGAATGTTGGCAAAAACTTTTCTTCCTTCTTCAATCGCGACGATAATGGTTGCAAAATTATCATCTGCAAGCACCATATCAGAGGCTCCTTTTGAGACTTCTGTTCCTGTGATCCCCATACCAATACCGATATCAGCAGTTTTGAGGGCTGGTGCATCATTAACTCCGTCCCCTGTCATTGCAACGACTTTGTCTTTATTTTGCCAAGCCTTGACGATACGTACTTTGTGTTCTGGAGAAACGCGTGCATAAACCGAGTACTGATCCACTTTGTTTTGGAACTCCTCATCGGACATTTCGTTAAGTTGTGCTCCTGTCAACACGTGACGTTCACTCTCTTTTTCATCAATAATCCCAAGACGTTTAGCAATTGCTTGAGCGGTATCTTGGTGATCACCAGTGATCATGATTGGACGAATTCCAGCTTCTTTTGCCACTCGAACAGCTTCGTAAGCTTCAGGTCGCTCTGGATCGATCATCCCAACAAGACCAGCAAAAATCAAATCATTTTCCAAATTTTCGCTTGTCAGTACTGACGGAATCGCATCGACATACTTATAAGCCATCATCAAAACACGCAGCGCTTCTTGTGCCAACTTGTGATTCTCTGATAAGATCTGTTTTTGATCGTCTTGGGTCAGTGGACTGATCTCGTCAGCGACTATTTTTTTTGTCACGCGCTTTAAAAGCTGATCTGGTGCGCCTTTGACAGCGACAAAATAATTCCCATTTTCGAGTTTGTGAATGGTTGACATGAGCTTTCTGTCACTGTCAAAAGGTAATTCTGCAACGCGCGGATTTTCTGTCAGTACTGACAGAAGTTCAAATCCTTGATCTTGACCAAATTTGACCAATGCCGTTTCTGTTGGGTCCCCAATCAAATCCCCTTCTTGTGAAATTTTTGTATCGTTTGCAAAATTCATCACGCGAAGCGTCATATCTTCTTTTGGCATTTGATCTTTAGCTGAGAAGCTTTGACCGTTACTAAGTACTTTTTCGACGGTCATTTGATTCATGGTCAATGTGCCTGTTTTATCTGAGGCAATAATCTGTGTGGAGCCCAATGTTTCAACGGCAGGAAGCTTACGCACAATAGAATTTCGTTTGGCAAGCACCTGTGTTCCTAAAGCAAGGACAATGGTCACAATCGCAGGAAGTCCTTCTGGAATCGCCGCAACTGCGAGCGCAACAGAAACCATCAATCCTTCCAACACATTTTCTTGGTTGAGGACATCCAAGCGCAAAATATGAACAATAAATGTGACCACTGCAATGGCAAGAATCGCCCATGTCAAGACTTTGGAAAGCCGATTAAGATTGCGTTTAAGCGGAGTTTCAGTCTCATCAGCAGACTCAATCATTTGCGCAATTTTTCCGACCTCTGTTGACATCCCTATGGCAGTCACAATTCCAAGTCCACGGCCGTAAGTGACATTTGCGTTTTGATAAGCCATATTGATCCGATCTCCAATCCCGCTGTCAGCACTGACAGCAGCATTTGCATCTTTTTCAACTGGAACAGACTCCCCTGTTAGCGCCGCTTCCTCAATTTTTAGACTGACCGACTCCAAAAGTCGCAAATCTGCGGGCACTACATCTCCTGCCTCAAGTAAGACAATATCTCCACGAACCAGACCTTTACTATCAATTTCAAGGACATGTCCATCGCGCTTTACACGTGCCGCAGGTGAACTCATATCTCGAAGCGCCTCAATAGCAGCTTCAGCCTTTCCTTCTTGATACACGCCAAAAATCGCATTGATAATCACGACGGACATGATAATGAGCGCATCCGAAAGATCATGTCCCCCACTTGTCACGACGGACAAAATTGCGGCAACAATTAAAATAATGATCATCAAATCCTTAAATTGTTCTAAAAATTTGACGAACAATGATTTTTTCTTTCCAGCGGACAATTCGTTAGGACCATCTTCGAGCTGACGTTTGGTGACTTGTTCTGTGCTCAATCCTTCTTTTGTACTGTCCAGCTCATCCATCGTTTCTGAAAATGACAATTGCTCAAACGCTGTTGTGTCTTGAATCTTTTTGTGTTCTTCTACCAAAAAAATTTCCTCCAATAAATAAGATAATCGGCAATCATGCTAAAAAAAGAGACGTGTAGCACATTGGCCACAAGTCTCGCTGTTTAATATAATACCGAGCTTACGCTGTATTGACGATATTATAAGAAGCTTTTTGCTTCCCGCTACTCCCTTGAGTCCCTCTATTATAACAAATTTCAGTAAAAAATCAACCGATTCTTTTAGATATTTCAAAAGCACTATAAATTATTACAATAATAACTAAAATAACAAACAATAGACATTAATAATTTCTTTTCACTGTGTTAAAATAAAAATATGAATTAACCAGTTTTCGAAAGGAAAAGAACAGTAATGCCACAATCCCGAATCAAGAAAAAAAATCCGCATTTAAAACCAAAAGTGAAAACGTTCCATAGACCCACCACAAAAGTAGCAAGTACTGTTCTTTTAGCTGGCGCCTTAACGACAAGCGCAGAAATCTTATTTGATTTTCAAGCCCCAAAAGTCGCAGCAGCAACAAACACACAAGAAACGTTTATCGAAAATATCGCTGCTGTTGCAAAACCCGTTGCTGACAGTAATGGACTTTATCCTTCTGTCATGATCGCACAGGTCATCCTAGAGAGTGATTGGGGACAAAGTGGACTCTCAAAAGCGCCTTATTACAATCTTTTTGGCATCCAAGGAAGCTATCAAGGTCATAGCGTTTCTTTTTCGACTCAAGAATTTATTGGTGGAAAATTTGTCACAAAAGTAATGCCTTTTCGCGTTTATCCCTCCCATCTCGAAAGCTTAAAAGACAATGCGCGCGTCTTAAAAACGACGAATTTTGGAGCAGGACCTTTTTATCAAAAAGCTTGGCGCACCTTCGCTTCAACTTACGAGCAAGCCACAGCAGCACTCACAGGAACCTATGCGACCTCACCACTCTATGCGCGCTCACTCAATCAACTCATCGCGCAATATCACCTCACACGCTACGATGATTTTTCATCTCAACCTTTACCTACACCGCCCTCATCGCAACAAACAACGACAACTTACACCGTCCGCTCTGGAGATACACTTTGGGCGATTTCACAAAACTATGGCGTTTCAATTGCACAAATCAAAAACTGGAACCACTTGAATTCAGACATGATTTATGTCAACCAAAAACTTGTTTTGACAACTCAACTCACTCCTACAACTCCTGAAACACCACAAGTACAACCTCCTAAAACTCCTGTCCCACAGCCATCAGTGCCACAACAACAAGCAACGATAATCACCGTTGTCAAAGGAAATACCTTGTCTGGATTAGCTCAAAAATATCATACCAGCGTCACTCAAATCAAAACTTGGAATAATCTAAAAAGTGATTTAATTCTCATCGGGCAAAAACTTGTCGTCTCAAAAACAACCAATCAAACCAAAGCACCAAACCAACAGGACTCACAAGCACCTACCCAAACGGCCCAAACAAAAATCTATAAAGTCGTTTCTGGTGATTCTCTCTGGAAACTCTCACAAGAAAATCACGTCAGTATCCAACAAATCAAAGCTTGGAATCACCTCTCGAGCGATCTCATCCTTGTTGGACAATATCTCAGAGTACAATAAAATGAGACATCAAAAAACCACCGCTGCCGTTAAAAGTGCACGAGTGGTTTTTATTTCTGTCAGTACTGACAGAAATAGAACTGCAGACAAACCTAGCGAAATATGCGCTGGGTGCTCTCATCTTTTTTGGAAAAAAGCTGATTTTAAGAAAATGTAGCCCAAAGTGCGAGAAATCCTTCTTTCGATTTCTCATGATTTCCTAATTTCTTCATGATTATTTCTGTCAGTACTGACAGAAATTTTTTATTCATTGATGACTTGAATCTGACATGATTTCATGGTTTCAAGCGCAGCATCATGCTTTTCTTTTGATACACCAGCACAGCAAGCAGCATCAACAATTAGCTTCACTTCTGGGGCGAAAGCCTTGATCAATAACGCATTTGAAACAACGCAAATATCCGTGCAAATTCCCACCAACTCAACTTCATCCACTTGCGCATCTTTGACAAACTGAGCCAGAGCAACAGAACCAAAAGTGTGCTTTTCAAAACACCGCTCAAACCCCAATTGTGCCTCTTTTCTCATCTCCCAACCGTATGTTCCTTTTTGACAATGCAGCACAGAAAGCCACTTTCCTTCTTGTGTCGAAAGATAATCAGAAAAGTGTGTATCCAATGTTGCAAAGCGTTCATTTTTTGGATAAGATTGAATTTTTTGAACCACATTTTCTACGATTGCTTGTGCTTCAGGCGTCCCTAACGTCCCATCAATAAAATCATTTTGAAAATCAATCACAACAAGTATTTTTTTCATTTTTTATCTCCTTTTCGTGTTGTATTTATTATAACATGTTCTCTTTATTGATGTAAAAAAAGCCATGTCAACCGCACAGCTTTTCTCATTTTTTTAAAAATCAACTTCATCTGGATCTTTAGCATAGCCAGCTTTTCCACGTAATCCATCAATAAACGCAATATCTTCAACGCTCAAATTAAAATCGAAAATATCAGCATTCTCCCGAATCCTCTCTGGCGTGACTGATTTAGGAAGTGGAAGGTATCCTTTGTGAAGCGACCAGCGCAACACAACTTGTGCAACAGTTTTATTGTATTGATTTGCGATCGTCTGTAACGCTTCAATTGAAAAAATCTTTCCTGTTCCAAGAGGGCTGTATGCTTCTGTCAAAATATTATGTTTCACATTATAAGAGACAATCTCTCGTTGTTGATCGCTTGGATTGACCATGATTTGATTTACCGCAGGAACAATCTCAGCTGTTTTCAGTAATTTATCTAAATGACGTTTATGAAAATTAGAAACACCAATCGAACGTGCTTTTCCAGCCTTTACAGCAGCTTCCATTGCCTTCCAAACCGCTGCATTTCGTGCTTCATAATTGGGACGAAACGCTTTTGGATTTGGCCAATGAATCAAATAAAGATCGACAGCATCCAAGCCAAGTTTCTCAAGCGATTCGTCTAGTGCTTTTGTCGCATCTTCGGTCGTTCCAACGCCCCAAAGTTTTGTCGTAACAAATAATTGTTCGCGTGCAATTCCAGAATCAGCAATCGCTTGACCCACAGAAGCTTCATTGTGATAAGCAGCGGCAGTATCAATGTGGCGATACCCCGCTTCAAGCGCTGTTTTCACTGCTTGATAAGCTTCATCTCCATCTTTTGATTGCCAAGTCCCAAAGCCAATCTTTGGAATCGTAAGTCCGTTGTTGAGCGTATAAGTGTCAGTTAAAGTCATGGTCTAATCTCCTTTTTAGATGGGCGCAAGCGTGAGGCAAGCGCTATGAAAACGTTATACTATCATTTTATCACTTTATCCGACTTCTCGATAAAAATATCACTTCTGTTTTGTATTTATTTGAAAAACAAATACCATGGACAACTCAAGCCACATGCACTGGCGTACCTACTGGAATTGTATTATAAATCCATCGTGCATCAGGAATACTCAATCGAACGCACCCATGACTTTGAGGTGTTTTTCCAAGTTGAGCAGCTTGCGCTACATTAACTGTACCATTTGGATTGAAGACGACAGAGTGAAACAGGTAAATACCATGATAGAGCCATGACGTGTAAGTTTTTGCAATCGCATACCCGTCTTCATAAAGATTAGCGCCATGTTCTGCTTGTACTGCATAATTTCCAGAAGGTGTCGTCCCCAAAGAAGGATTTGCTGTGCTACAATACATCGTGTACACTACAGTATTTCCAGACTTGATATAAACTCTTTGTTTTGCTTTACTGATTTCAATATTAACATTGCGATACTGATTAAGATTTGGATATGCAGTAAGTTGCGATGGATAATTCCAATAATCCCCTGTCATCGGACGCATTGGATTTGGGATGACTTTACTGACACTCCCATTTGAAGCGACATTATAGTTTTGCCCTTGAATATTCCATGTTCCGTAAGGAAGTACCCAGCTTCCCCCTTCGTGATAATAATACGCTCGTTTTCCATTTGTGTTTGGTTGAGTTGCCGCTTTAGGAACAAGCTGCATTTTCATTGCCTCTAAACGATAGGAAAGTCCTACTGTACCTGAATTTCCCCCATTATTTGCCCAATTGAGCCAACCAAAATTTTGAACTTGCGTTTGATAATAAATATTGAAATATTTGGCAACATCTCCAGTAAGGCTGACTTTTAGCGTTTCTAAACGAAGGCCGCGTCCAACAGTCCCCGCAAGTGCGCCATTCGTCTTTGTCGCCTGCCACCCATAATTTTGTCCTTGCACTTGATAACTCACGCCGCCGCTAAGACCGTACGGAAGATTACTAAGCTGGATTTTTACTGCTTCTGCGCGAAGTCCACGTCCAACAGTTCCCGCAAGTGCGCCATTCATTTTTATGGCTTGCCACCCATAATTTTGTCCTTGCACTTGATAAGAGAGCGTTGGACTATAGAGATAAGAAAGTCCTTGAGGAGATGGGACTTGTGTTCCTTTTTTTACCAACTGCACTTCTAAGGCTTCTATACGAAGAGATTGCCCGATACTCCCAGCATTTTCACCATCTTTAGTCCATGCCATCCAACCATAATTTTGAACATAAACACGATAACAAACACTATAAGTTTGTGCAATTTCACCCGTCAAATTGATGCGTAATGCTTCTAAGCGCAACGCTTTGTTTGTCGTCCCTGCTTCAGCATTATCACTTACTGGACTTTGCCAATCATAATATTGACCTGCTGCACTGTATGAAATCCCACCTGTTAATCCTGTGTGATCTAAATGAAGCGCAAGTTTTACTGCTTCTAAGCGCAAGGCTTTTCCCATTGTACCAGAGAGCGCACCATCAGTTACAGGAGATTGCCATCCTATGCTTTGAACTTGAGCACTGTAAGAAACTTGAGGGGCTTGATCATTCACATTGGAAGAAGGATCAGGCTTTTCAGTGGTGCTAGGGATTGTGTTTGAATTTGAATTTGAAGGATTAGTTTTTGTTGAAGAACTTGTCTGCGTTGTCGTCGCATTCGTAGTGGACGAATTGACAGTTGTACTGTTTGATGCTGTGCTACTACTGGATGGCGTACTCACACTAATTTGAGGACTCGAATTTGTTGTTGTGCTATCTGCGTTGGTACTAAGGGGAAACATTGCACTCAATATAATGATGAGACTTGCAGATAAAAGGATGTTCTTTTTCATTTCATTACCTTTTTAGTAAAGCACTTTAAAATAGTTGATCTCAAAAAGAAATTCTATTTTAAGTCACTTGAGTCTTTCTTTGTTTTATTTTTATAACTTAATTGTAACATAAAATTCATTTTTCACAATTTTTTATGTTACTTTATCCTTTTGTTCGTTTTATTAAAGCGCTAGGATTTACTTATAATAGACAACAGCTGCTGAAGCGCCCATATCTTTGTTTCCTTGCAACCAAGAAAGTCTGCTCCAAACTTCACTCACCGTGTGTTTTCCACTAAAAAGTAAATTGTTCCAAGGATCATGTACTGTAGTGTAGCCATTACTATAGCCCGTCAATGCTACAATATGTCTTTCTCCATAACCTAAATCTATACACACCGTCGCAGGATAACCTTTTTGGAGATAACTTGCGAGTTGACTTGAAGAGCCCATTACCTTATAGGACAATCCCCATTTCTTTGCTGCTGTCGTGAGTGATGACTCATCAGAGCCAGCTGAGCCATCATTAAATAATCCTTTTGAATAAGTGTAATTTGCTACAGTAGGTGGAGTCACAGATGTCCCAAAGCCCGAAATAATCATTGCAATCGACGCTTGACCACATCCTGATTCTCTAAAAGTATATCCTCCATAGTATTTTCCAGACCATCGTGGATCCAACTGACTATAATAAACGAGTGAAAATTGTTTTGTATATTTTTTTGATCCAGCATCATAATATTTTAACGTGCCATTCACGGATTCCCAGCCTGAGGGTTTAGCAATAAAGCTTGTCTTTGTCGATCCAGGTGCTGCTTGACCTTTAGGGACGAGGACGATTTTTACGGATTCCATCCTCAATCCTAATGCTGTTGTTCCTGAATTTTTCCCGTCTGCTGTCCATCCAAGCCAGCCATAGCCTTGAACTTGGGATTGATACCACACATCAAAATATTTATTGAGATCGCCTGTGAGTTTGATATTAAGTGCTTCAACGCGAAGACTTTTGCCCTCTGTTCCTGCCAATTGTCCATTTTGTACAGGAGATTGCCAGCCGATGTTTTGGACGTGAGCTTGATAAGTAATGCCCCCTGAAACCCCTGTTGGCAGATTCGCTACAGAAACACGAAGTGCCTCTAATCGCAATGCTTTTCCTACCGTACCTGAGATGGCACCATTTTTCACTTCAGACTGCCAGCCAATGTTTTGGATATGACTTTGATAAGCAATGGTTGGAAGAAATAAATTTGAAAAAGTGCTAGAATCCGGCGATGCTGGTGCTTTATTTCCTTTTTTGACCAGCTGGATTTCAAGTGCTTCTACTCTCAAACTCATCCCACTTGTTCCTGAGATTGCCCCATCACTCGTCCAATTCATCCAGCCAATATTTTGAGCATAAGTCCGATAATAAATCGAATAAGTACTCGCAAGCGTTCCTGTCAACCGAATTTTGATGGCTTCTACGCGTAAACTTTTACCGACAGTTCCACTGATTGCTCCATCTGAAACCTCCGATTGCCAGCCGATATTTTGAACATAAGTACTGTATGAAATCCCACCTGTTAAGCCATCTGGAAGGTGACTGAGATTAATTTTGATGGCTTCCATTCGCAAACTTTTTCCACTCGTTCCTGAAAGTGCACCATTTTTTGATACGGAATCCCAACCAATGTTTTGGATTTGAGTGCTGTATTCAACATCAGGGACTGCTGTCGGATCACTCACGGTCACAAGCGCTGTTTTCACAAGTTTTTCGTTTGTGAAAGTAAGCGTATAGCTTCCTGCTTTTGTCGGATCTACTGTCCCAGAAACGTGCAGATGACTCAGTGCTAAAGCTGCGCCATTTTGATCTGTCGCAGAAACAAAAGCTTGTACGTTTGAAAACGAGTCTCCTACATTAATCTTCACGTTTTTTACGACCAGCGTTGATGCATCTTTGAGCGCAGTAGTCGATGTGGAAGGTGTGCTTTGATTTTGGGAGGACGAGGAAGGGACTTGAGTTGTACTCTTTTGAGAACTCGTCGCACTGGAATTTTTAGTGTCTGTGGGTTGCGCACTCGAAAGACTAGAAGAGACTAGTCCACTAGATGATTGATTGATTGATTGATTGATTGATTGATTGATTGATTAGTGTCTGCGTGTCCCACGACATTTGCACCAAGCAGCGTCAATGCTAAAACTGAGAACGAAATGATCTTTTTCATAAAACTCCTTTATTTTTTCACAATTGTAATAATTATACTCCTTTTTTCTTGTTAATTCAATGGAATACGCATTTGAGGATAAAAAACAACACGAATCACTGATTCGCGTTATTTTTAGTGTTTTTATTTTATTTAATTAATCAAATTTTACTAAATGTTTTTCTGAGATGGCTTTTACTTTTTCGACGCGGCGGATGTATTTTTCTTCTGCAAGAAAATCTGTGGTCATCCATGTTTCTACGATATCGAGTGCAAGTGCTGAACCGATAATTTTGCCTCCTAAGCACAAAACATTACTGTCTGTATGTTGTCTTGCTAATTTTGCACAAAATGAGTCTTGGCAAACGACTGCATCAATCCCGTAAATTCGATTGGCAATCAAGGCTGAACCGTAGCCAACACCATCCACAAAAATCCCTCGAACATTTTCTTGACTTACTTTTAAAGCTGCTGGATAAACAAAATCTGACAAATCAACTGCTGTGGTATCAAATGGTCCCATATCCTCCACTTCGTGTCCCATGTTTTCTAACAAGACTTTAATTTCTGCTTTCAACGCAACACCAGCATGATCACTGGCCATAATGATTTTCATTTTACTTTTTATCTCCATTCAATGTCATGTGCTATTTTGAGATCAATTTTGTGTGATCTCTTCATGAATATATCCTTTATTATACCACAATTTAAACACGATGGTTTTTAAAGGATGACTTTTCTTTTGAGATCTGATCATTAGTTTTGGTGATAAAATCTATTTTTTTTACTTCATTTTTAGGGATATACTATTTATTAAAAAACGCTTAAAATCTTTGATATTATTGAATTTATGAAGTATAATGAAACAAAAGAATGGAGAAAAAATTATGGCAGAAGTAGAATCATTTCAATTGGATCACACGAAAGTTTTAGCGCCTTATGTGCGTTTGATTGGGGCAGAAAAAGGACCGCATGGCGATGTCATTACGAATTTTGATGTGCGGTTTGTACAACCCAATGCAAATGTGATTGGGATGGCCGCACTACATACGATTGAACACAGTATGGCAAGTTTGATTCGGGATCGGATTGATGGAATGATTGATTTTTCACCTTTTGGTTGTCAAACAGGATTTCACATGATCATGTGGGGAGAACATTCTCCTGAAACCATTGCAAAGGTAATCAAGTCTTCTCTTGAAGAAATTGCGTCTGATCAGTTTGGATGGGACCAAGTGCCTGGTGTTGCAGAAAAAGAGTGTGGCAATTATCGCAATCATAGTGTTTTTGGTGCAAAAGAATGGGCGAACAAGATTTTGAATGAAGGCATTTCAACAGATCCTTATGAGAGAAAAGTTATCTAATCTTCCACACATCAGTCTATCACGTGTCTCATACCCTGTTAAAATGAGTATTTGATGAAAAGAAAGTAAGAAATGGGAAAATATCAACTTGACCCGAAAGGGCAACAAATCGAACAAAAATTTCATGAAAAAAATTCTACCGATGGTGGAAAAGGAATCAATACAAAAAATGCCACGCAGGCTAAAATTGCTGAATTGAGAAAAAAAATGGCGCAAAAAAAAAGATAAGCACTTGATGATGCTTTATAAAATCAGGGGCTTTGAGTTTTAAATGAAAAGGGAAATAATATGAAAGAAATGAATATTGCTTATGTTGGATTTGGGAAATCAACCAATCGTTATCATATTCCTTATGTGAAAACACGGGATCACATGAAAATCAAAAGGGTCGTCAATAGAAGCTTGGGGAAACGTCCGAAAGAGCAAGCGGCGCTTGAGGCGACAGGAACAGTATTTTCAACAGCACTATCTGATATTATCACTGATGATTCAATTGATCTTGTGGTTGTCGTTACGCCTGCTTTTGCTCATTATGACACGGTCAAACAGCTTTTGATGGGAGGGAAAAATGTGCTTTGTGACAAACCGTTAGTTGAGACGGCGCAGGAAGCAAAAACATTGATTGACCTTGCCAATGAAAAAGGGCTGTTCTTTATGCCTTTTCAAAATCGGCGATTTGATAGTGATTTTTTGACCGTAAAAAAGGTAATTGAAGCAGGTTATCTTGGTGATTTGATTGATATTACGGTAAATATGGATCATTTCAGAGCAAATGATGCAACGTCTGGTCAGCCATTTGATGGGGCATGGTACGGTCATGGGGTTCATTTAGTGGATCAGATGATTTCCTTGTTTGGAAAACCAAGTTCTGTTTCGTATGACATTCGTTCAGTGCGTCAAGAAGATGCTGTTGATGATTATTTTAATGTAAATCTCATGTATCCAAAATTACGTGCAACGGTTGCGGCTACTGAAGTTGCAGCACTTCCTCATCCCAAATGGATTGTGTATGGCACACGCGGTACATTTGTGAAAGCTACTGTAGATCAGCAAGAAAATGATTTGAAAGTTGGCATCATGCCTGGCACTGAAGGCTTTGGATGTGATACACCAGATGATTTTGGAACAGTGACGTATTATAATGGAAACGGTGATCGGATTGAAAAGCGAATCCCATCGGTTACTGGTGATTATGCGCGGGTTTATGATGCTGTTTATGAGACCATCATGAATGGACGTGAAAAACTCGTCACTGATGAACAAATTTTAGCAGTGATTGAGACGCTTGAACATGGATTTCATTAAAAAGATGCTGTCAGTACTGACAGCATTTAAAATGTGACGATTTTCTATCTCAAAATAACTCTGTCAGTACTGACAGGGTTATTTTTTTGTGAGTTTGATCATGGAAAGGGCTGTTTTGACTTGGGCACTGACTTTTTTTCCATTGCCTAAAACATCTTCGCCTTTGTTAAGCATATTGACTGTGATCCAGCCGAGTGCTTCTGTCGTTAGAACAGATACTGTAACGTTTGCAATACTTCCTGCTGCCGTTCCAAAAAAGGGGATGAATTTCATTAAATTTCCTGGGATTTCTCGAATGAACGTCAGTAAAAATGTTTCTTTTGCAATACTCCACGCCATGCCTTCTGTCCAACTGGCACCAAAAAGTTTATGGAGCCGTCCCATCATCACGACTTGAATCGGCACTAACATCGCAGAATCTGTCAATGGAATCGGAGAAAGCGTGACAATGGCAGCCATCAAAGTGGCAGAATGAATGACCTCATGACATTTTTTTCGCTGCTTTTCATCCACATTTTCAAGAAGCGGATCAAAAGAATGATCAAATTGGGTTGCGATTGTCGCAAGTTGTTTTTCAGCTTGGACTTTCAAGGTTCCAAAAGAATTTTTCAAAAGCTGTGCTGATTTTTGAGGCATTCTATCTGTTACCTCAGAAAAAAATGTGTCAAAATGATCGTTTTGTTCTTGACGTTCGTGGTTTTCTTTCGTTTTTAAATGAATGCCTTTATTTTTATTTCGATGAAACATGCTGCCTCCTTTGTATGATCTGATTTACCTTCATTATATCATAGGTCGCTTTATTTCGAAAAAAAGTGATTTTTCATTTATATTTTATGATTCTTTTTGACATTCATGTCGTCGTGAGTGCTTCTCAAATCCAAAGACGCGTGAAAAAACTTTTGTCCCTTTTGTGATTCCACAGCGAAGCGCTCTGGTAGCAAAGAAATACAGCAGCTCACGTACATTTAGTGAAATAAAAATCTGTCAGTACTGACAGATTTTTATTGCTCAAACTGTGAATGATAAAGTGCCGCGTACATGCCGTCTTTTTTGAGCAGACTTTCATGATTTCCTTTTTCAACAATATTGCCATGATCCATGACGATAATTTGATTGGCCTCTCGAATCGTGGAGAGCCGATGTGCCACAACAAAACTCGTCCGTCCGTAAAGGAGGCGATGCATTGCACTTTGAATCAAGCGCTCTGTTCTCGTATCCACAGAACTGGTCGCCTCATCCAAAATCAAAATTTCCGGATTTGAAAGAAATGCACGCGCAATCGTTAATAATTGCCGTTGTCCTTGTGAAATATTCGATGCTTCCTCATTCAAAACAGTCTCATATCCTTGCGCAAGCGTTTGAATAAATTCATCTGCATAGGCCATTTTTGAGGCTGCGATGACTTCTTCATCACTTGCATCCAATTTTCCATAGCGCAGATTATCCAAAATCGATCCACTAAAAAGCCATGTTTCTTGCAGTACCATCGCCATGCGCTGACGCAAAACCTCACGCGATTCTCCTTTAATATCTTGGCCTTTAAGATAAATCACACCTGCCGTGGGATCATAAAATCGCTCTAAAAGATTGATGAGTGTTGTTTTTCCAGCACCTGTTGGACCAACAATCGCAACCATTTCACCTGCTTTGACGTGCATCGAAAAATTAACCATCAACGGATGCTTTTCATCATAACTAAAATCCACTTGATCAAAATAAACCAAGCTGTCAGTACTGACAGAAGGTGCTACTGGCAGATTTTCCATTTCTTTTTCATCCAACACTTCAAAAATCCGCTCACAAGAAGCCACTGTCGCTTGAATTGTATTGAGCATGTTTGAAATATTTGTAATGGGCTGAGAAAATTGATTCGTGTATTGCAGCATTGCTTGGACATCCCCTAAATTGATTGTCCCTGAAACCACCTTTATTCCACCAATCACAGCCATCGCAAGATAATCCAGATTGTTAATAAATCGCATCGTCGGATAAATCAATGTTGACACCACTTGTGCTTTCCACGCCGCTTGATAAAAAGCCTCGTTTTGTTTTTCAAACCGAATCATCATCTCATCTTCATGGTTAAATGTTTTGATAATCGTGTGCCCAGCATAGTTTTCCTCGACTTGATTATTTAAAAGTCCGAGATGTCTTTGTTGTGCCGCAAAAAAACGTTGTGAAAGTGGAGCAACAATGCGCACTGTCACAAATGCTAGCGGTACCGTCACAAATGCCACAAGTGCAAGCTGCCAGCTGATTGTCAGCATAAAATAAATCGTCCCAACAAACTGCAACACCGACGTCACAAGTTGAATCAATGTTTGATTGAGTGTGCCTGAAATATTATCCATATCATTAATCATCCGACTCATGATATCTCCATTATGATGCGTGTCATAATAAGCAATCGGTAATTTTCTCATTTTATCTTTAAATTCACGACGAAGTGCAAAAACCGTGCGCTGTGAAATTCGTGTCATAATACTTTGTTGAATCACGCCAGAAATAAAACTGATCAGATAAATCACCATCACCACTGTAAGAATTGAGGCGACTTTA
The DNA here is from genome assembly GCF_009601015.1 of Lactococcus hircilactis. GTDB lineage: Bacteria > Bacillota > Bacilli > Lactobacillales > Streptococcaceae > Lactococcus > Lactococcus hircilactis. The sequence continues at coordinate 102,995 of NZ_WITJ01000007.1, read as the reverse complement.
GTCATGTCAATGTGCACTGCTGTCTGATTTCTGTCAGCGCTGACAACACCATTAAACACCACTGTTGTCGCATTTCCAAGGATTTTTGGTGCTTGAACGGATAAAATCACAGAAAGCGCTGCAATCAGCATGGAAATAATGACTCCCCAAAGATCGCGTCGCATGTATTTAAAAAGTCGGATAATTGTCGGCCAAAAATTTTGAGCACGCGAGGCTTTTTTCCCCCATCGTGCTGCATTTCCCCCGCGATTGAGATAATTTCCACCATTTCTCATCATAAGCTTGGTCCTCCTTTAGAAAATTCAGCGTGTGCCACACCCATCTTTTCCAAATCTTGATCAGAGAGCTGTGAGCGCATGATTTCTTGATACTGTGGACAAGTTTTTGCTAGCATTTGATGCGTGCCATAACCAACGCAGCGTCCATTTTCAAGCACCAAGATCTGATCTGCGGACATGACAGTTGCAATGCGCTGTGCAACAATGATTTTGATGGCTTCTTGATGCCGGTTTGATGTATTTATGGCATGACGAAGTTTTGCATCCGTCGCAAAATCAAGTGCTGAAAAACTATCATCAAAAAGATAGAGCTTGGCGGGTTTGATTAACGTCCGTGCAATCGCTAAACGCTGACGCTGTCCCCCCGAAAAATTAGCCCCATTTTGCTCAACTTCAAGCGCTAAACCACCTTGTTCACGAACAAAATCATCTGCTTGTGCCAACGAAAGTGCCTCCCACATTTCCTCATCCGAAGCATCTGGTTTACCAAAATACAAATTTGAACGGACCGTTCCTGAAAATAGCACTGCTTTTTGCTGCGTCATTGATACGTCCTGATGAAGGGTATGCTGTGAAAGCTGACGAATATCTGTCCCAGATAAGAAAATTCCCCCATGAGTCACATCCATCAATCGCGCAATCAAACTGATGAGCGTCGATTTTCCTGATCCTGTCCCCCCAATAATTGCAAGAGTTTGACCTGATTTCACCTCAAAAGACAAGTCTGAGAGTGCCTCACGCTTTGCTTCGTCAAATTTAAACGCCACTTGATCAAAGGTCAATGTCACGTGTCCTTCTTGCGAAGACGAAAGCGGTTTTGTTTCAATTTTTGGGTCCAACACCACATCTTTACGCTCTAAAACTTCGCGCACGCGCATCGCAGACACTTGTGCCCGTGGAACCATGACTGCAACGGCTGATAACTGCATAAAACTCATCAAAATTTGGGTTGCATACGTCAAAAAAGCAACCAAATTTCCCATCGGCATCGCATTTTTTCCAATCAACTCTGCTCCAAACCAAACGATAGCAACATTACTAAAAGATAAAATCACCGTCATGATTGGCATCAGCATCGCAACAGTAGTCAATACCACACGCGTGGTGTGTGTCAAATCTCGATTGGCTTGATCAAATTTTTCAACTTCAAAATCATCTCGATTGAACGCACGAATCACGCGCACTCCCGTTAATCCTTGTTGAAAAACTAAATTAATCTTATCTACTAACCCTTGCATGGCACGAAAACGTGGCATCGCAATCATCATATTAGTGACCACCGCAAGCGTCAAAAGTGGTAAGCTGACCGCAAAAACAAGCATTAAATCGTGACTCAATTGAAACGCCATCACAATGGATCCAATCAACATCATTGGCGCCATCAGCATCATGCGCAGCATCGTTTGAAACACATTTTGCAGCTGAGTCACGTCGTTTGTTGTCCGCGTGATAAGCGTAGAATCCCCAAATTCGTGAAACGCAGCATTATCCATGAACATGATTTTTTTAAACACATCTTGGCGCAATTTTCGCCCAAGCAATTGAGATTGCTTTGAAGCATAATAAACATTGATCAGTGCTGACAACCAACTCAATAGTGCCACCACAAGCATCACTGCACCTTTTTGCCAAATGTAGGGCAAATCGTGCTTTCCAATGCCTTGATTGATGAGCGCTGCTGTGATCGTCGGGAGCGCCAGATTGGTTATCACCTGAATCACCAGAAAAAGCAAAGCCAAAAAAACCGGCCATGCTTGTAAATATCGTCTGCCAATCGTTAACATTTTTTCCTTCTATTCAAAACTATACATATTAGTTTTGTTTCTATATTTAGTAGTATAAAAAATATTATAGCACTTTTTTCTCAAAAATTCTGCATCAAAAAATGCTGTCAGTACTGACAACAAATTTTCTCATGCAAAACTAATGAAATTAAAAATTACTCTTTTTTTCTTCATACTTTTTCATCATTTTAGGAATTTCATTGATCAATTGACTTGGAAGCACGACATAAGCGGACCGTGCAGCATCGCGTGCAATTCGTGAGTGCAAATAAACAGCGGCCAGTATCGCATCAAATTCATCTGATTTAAATTGTCCAACAAAACTCCCAATCATCCCAGCCAATGTATCGCCCATCCCAGCTGTTGCTTGAGCTGGAGTGCCAATTTTTAGCTTATAATTTTCTTTATGAGGGGAAAAAATTCTTGTTTCATGCGATTTTGCAACAAGCATCACACCACACTCATCCACAAAATCTTGAATTTTTTTATTCGTTTGCTGCCCAATCGCAACAGCACTCAATCGCTCAAGTTCCATTTCGTGTGGCGTAAAGATTGTATGTTCTGGAAATTTCAAAATGAGCTTTTCACGTGCGAAAAGCGTAATGGCAGAACCATCAATGATTAATTTTTGATGTTCAGAAATGTGATCTAATACCTGCTTAAAAACAACTAAGTTTTCATCAGATAATCCTAATCCGCATCCAATAATAATCACATCTGAATTTTGAAGCAACTCAGAAAAATCGTGATGATAATCCACCACCATCGCTTCAGGAAGTCGCGCATGGAGTGCAGAGCGATTGATTGGATCACACGCCACCGTAACCAGTCCACTTCCTGCATTTACTGCAGCTGCTGCAGCCAAAATAACTGCACCACCATATTGCGCGTTGCCCCCAATCAATAACACACGCCCGTAGGTTCCTTTATACGAATGTGCCGCCCGTTTTTGAATTACTCGCCCTAAAATTTCATCCGTTAAGTCTATCATGCCTTTATTATATCAAATCTCACCCAAAAGTGCGGACGATTTAAGCCATAATCAAAAAAGCACTAAATCCGTGCTTGCAAAAATAATGGATTGCGTTTTTTTCTCTCAATGACTTCACCTAAAAAAGTGGTTTTTTGATTACTTTTGCTGTATAATGTGAAAGAAAAAGGAAAATTACAAGACCAATATTTGTCATTTTATCAAAACGAGTCATCTGTTACTCCTTTTTCTTAACTTTGAGATTAAAATCCAGAGTGCAATAAGAAAAGTAGCAGCATAAAGTATAAACTGAACACTTAATATCTGATGATGCAAAATGTTCCGGCTCATAAGAATTGGCGAAGTGATCAGCCAAAGGATGCAGCCTGCAAGTTCGAGTTTATTTTCCATGATTGGTTATTTTCCTACTCTCAGCTTTCATCAGCGCTTTTTGTTTTTGGCGTTTTAAATAAACCATATAAAACGGACAAACAATGACCGCAATCAGTGCCATGCCTTTCACACCAAAGAAATAATATCCCGCAATAAGGAGTAAAATAATGAGCATGCCAAGCCCCCAAAGTGTTAACCACTTGATGACATCAACTCTTTTTCCACCAGATTTCATTTTTTCAGCGAATAGAGCAACAAAAGTCCAAATCCACCAAATAAAAAAGAGCGGAATGAGAATCATGAGTCCGATGCTGATGATTTGTACGAGTAAAGCCATTTGTCCTGCTACCATCTTTCAATCTCACCTTTATTTTCCCTCTCTTTTTGTAACGCTTCTGATACTTCTACCGCTTCCCACAGCGGATAAAGATGCTGTAATCAGAGCTTATGAAGTCTATCAATCGTTTTTTTGTTCGATTTTTGCTAGCAATTAACAGTTTATCAGAAATAAAAATCCCTGTCAATCACACTTTTTTAGACATCTCGTATTGTAAAAACGCTGAAAACGCGCAGTATGACACGATTTTCAGAAATTCAATGATACACCCTGTATAAAAAATAGTGTTAAAAAATTGACATGGTGTATCGTAAAAAAATCAATAAATGGAGCATGAAAAATGCGCGCTCAACCGAAATGATGAGGTTAATCACGAGAAGCGGGGCTTAATTGTGTTATAATTTGAACATGAATAAATTTGATATCATTGTCGTTGGGGCGGGTCCTGCTGGACTGATGGCGGCGATCCGTGCGGCTCAATCCGGATGCTCTGTTGCGCTGATCGACAAAAATAAAAAAGTTGGAAAAAAATTACTCATGACGGGCGCAGGCCGCTGCAATGTCACTAACAGTCGGCCAGTTGACGAAATTATTGCCAATGTGCCGGGGAATGGACGTTTTTTGCACAGTGCATTCTCACAATTTTCTAATCTTGATATTATTTCTTTCTTTGAAAAAAATGGAGTGGCGCTCAAAGAAGAAGATCATGGGCGTCTTTTTCCTACAACAAATCGCTCTAAAACAATTGTTGACGCACTATTTAACAGCTGTTTAAATCTTGGTGTCCAGTATTTTCCTGAAACGAATGTGCTTGGACTTTTGATTGAAAATGGTGAGGTAAAAGGTATTAAAACTGCGCAAACAAACTATTTTTCTCCTGCTGTGATTCTTGCGACGGGTGGAAAAACGTACCCTTCAACAGGTGCGACGGGCGATGGCTACACGTTTGCAAAATCAGCAGGTCATACAATCACTCGACTCTATGCCACAGAATCTGCATTACTTTCTCATGAAAAATTTATCGAAGAAAAGACTTTACAGGGGATTAGCTTAAAGGAAATCGAACTTTCTGTGCTCAATGCTAAAGGAAAAAGCGTTGTGAAACATCAGCACGATTTGCTGTTCACGCATTTTGGACTTTCTGGTCCTGCGGCACTGCGCTGCTCAAGTTTTGTGAATAAATTATTAGAAAAAGGTGAAAAAGAAGTCACCCTTTCACTTGATCTTTTCCCAGAAATAGCGCTTGGACAACTCACTCAAAAGTTGTCAGTACTGACAAAATCTAATAAATCTCTTAAAAACGCCTGTGCCTCACTTCTTCAAGAACGCCTTTTTGTATTTTTAGCTGAGACTGCTGGACTTGATCCAAACACCCCAGCAAAACAATGCTCAAAAAAAGAAATCGACGCTCTTTCAAAACTCATGAAATCCTTTCATATAAAGGTTTATGCCACCTTCCCAATTGAAAAATCTTTTGTCACTGGAGGAGGTGTCACGCTCAGCGAAATCAATCCGCAAACACTCGAAAGTAAGAAGACAAAAGGGCTTTATATGGTTGGCGAATTGCTTGATATCAACGGATACACGGGAGGGTACAATATCACGTGTGCCTTTGTCACAGGCGCTGTTGCTGGCCAACACAGTAGCGCTGCGATTCTTCAACAAAATAAATAAAAAATGAAAAATAACAGAATCAAGTCTGTTATTTTTATTATCTTATTATCATTTTTTAATTTGAATGAACAAAACTTTTAAATAATCTCCTTCTGGAAAAGCACGCGACACGCAAAAATCATCTGGTAAATGCTCTGTTTTTAAAAGTTCAAATGCCACATCAGACTTTGTCAGTGCTGCCAAAACGATCTGATGAAATTTTTGAGCACTCACATTAGCTGCGTTTGTTGAACAAATCAAAATGCCATTATTTTCTAATCTATCAACAGCATCTTCGACTAATTCACCATAATTTTTTGCAACAGTAAATGTTTTCTTCCCATTTCTCGCAAAACTCGGCGGATCTAGTACAATCAAATCATAAGTCAATTTCTTTTTTTTTGCATAATTAAAATAACTAAAAACATCCATCACATAGATTTTTTGCTGCGCCAAATCAAGCCCATTCACTTCAAATTGCTGACGCGTTTTTTCTAAACTCCGCTTTGCCAAATCCACTGAAGTCGTTTGTTTAGCCCCGCCAACAGCCACTGCTACTGAAAATGCGCCCGTATAAGAAAACATATTAAGGACTGATTTTCCAACTGCCAAACCATTTGCTAATGCCCCACGCACATTTTTTTGATCCAGAAAAATCCCTGTCATCAATCCTTCATTTAGATAAGTCGCATAAGTCACGCCATTTTCCATGACTAACAAAGGTTCAGCTGCTTCTTCACCAAAAATATGTTGACTTTCTAAAGCAGCATCAGAAAAACGAAGTTTTTCATAAGCCCCTTTAATATCTGGGAAAACGGCTTGAAAAGCCTTAACAATCGCTTTTTTTTGACTATATATAAATTGATTATACCAAGAAAAGACAGCAAAACCATTATAAAAATCAATCGTTAAGCCGCCCAATCCATCTCCTTCACCATTAAAAAGACGAAAGGCTGTCGTCAATTCATCCTGATAGAAGTTCGCACGTAAAACGCGTGCATTGACAAATTTTTCCACATAAAAATGATGGTCAATTTTTACTGACGAAGAATCTAAAAGCCAACCCACTCCTTTATTTTGTTTTGAAAGATAGCCTGTTCCAAGCGTTTGCCCTTTTTCATCAAAAAACCGTGCAAAATCATCCTCTGATAGTTCTGTCAGTAAATCTTCTGCCACCAAGAGTGGATAACCCCCCCGCAATTTTTTTGCTGTTTTTGCCCGTACTGTTATTTTTTTCATGTTCTCATTATATCATACCCAGTTACACGAAACAACGCTCCACATTACTAGCTTCCGCCGTATGGATAATACAAAAACTGACAGCTCTGAGAACTGCCAGTCAATGGGATTAAAACTATCTATCTTAAGTCCGACGAACATTTTTCAAAGCTAGAACATTTGCAAGATAAAGCACGGCAGAAAAAATTAACATAATGAGCAAATCAAACCAAATTCCAGAAAATCCCATTCCCCTTTTAACTACCTCTTGCATGGCACTAATTCCATAATAAACCGGAATACAATGAGCGATTGCTTGAAGAATGACAGGCATCGTATCGACAGGAATCAAACCAGAAAATAAAAATTGTGGAATAATGGCCAAAGGAATCATTTGCACAAATTGAAATTCTGTTTTTGCCAATGTGGACAAGAGCAAGCCAAACAACAAAGCAATGATTGCAATAAAGAAATTAATGACAAAAACCCAACCAATATTTCCGTTATTATGAACCCCCAAAATCCAATAAGTAAAAACAACCATAAGTGCTGTTTGAATCATTGCAAGAATTCCATAACTCAAAGAATAGCCAGTCACAATTTGACTCCTTTTCACAGGAGTAACTAACATTCTCCCCAGCGTCCCTGAAGTTCGCTCATTCACTAATGAAATCCCTGAAATTAGAAGCACCAAGAAGAAAGCAAAAGTTCCAACTAAAATCGGTGCTAAATCACCAAAAGTAGCATTTGTACTACTAGGATCTCCGTACAAATAGTGACTCGTGACTTTATACTGCTCTGTGTCAACCCTGAAATTTGTTGAAAGACTTTGACCTAATGTTTGAGGTAACTTACTTATCAAATCTTGCAAAGCCTGCTTAGTCTCCTCTTTAGTTGCCTTAACTTGGCTTTCTTGAATGACCTGTGTTAAAAGTAGCTTAATCGCAGAACTTGTTCCATTTGACTGATTAGCATAACGAACATCAATATTTTTCCCCGAAATACTAACAATTGCACTCAAATTTTTCTCATTCATTGTTGAGCGATTATTTTCAGAAACACTAATAACTTTCAGATGTGCTTTATCATCTGGCATATCCTTCAAAGTTCTTGTTAATTCTGTATTATCAGACTTTAAACCCACTCTGTAAGGAGTATTTGACGGCACTTGAAAGAGAAAGTACATAAGCGTCAAAATAAAGATTGGAGCTAAAAACATCATCGCCAGCGTCCTAGGGTCACCACGACGTTGAAGCATAATTCGTTTAAAGATAGCAAGTGTTCTCATTTCGCTATCCCCTTATTTTCTAACTCTAAATTTTTTCCCGCAACAATAAAGGCTTCCTCAACCGAATCCACTTGATACTTTTCCTTAATTTCCTTTGGCGAACCTTCTGCTATAAATTTACCATTTCTAAGCATCAGTACGACATCACAGCGTTCAGCTTCATCCATAACATGCGTCGTAATTAATATTGTTTTCCCTTGACTTGCTTGATGACGGAGCTCCGCCCAAATTTCTTGACGTAATTCTGGATCAATCCCAACAGTTGGTTCATCTAAAAGTAAAATCGGAGCATCCGTCTGCAGAGCAATAGCGAGTGATAAGCGCCTTTGCATTCCTCCTGAATAATTAGAAATTGAATGATTTAACTGCTTAGTCAGATTTACTGTAGCAGCTGCCTTATCAAGCTTGCTTTGTAAATCCTTTTTTTTGATTCCTTGCAAAGAACCAAAAAATTCTAAATTTTGTTTGCCTGTCAATTCTTTAAATAGGGCATCTTCTTGCGCCATATAGCCTAATTTTCCTAATACTTCTCTGTCAGGAATTTTTCTTTCAAGCATCTCAACATTGCCAGAATCCAATTTTTGCATGCCAACAATAGCTTTGATCAAGGTTGACTTCCCAGCTCCAGAAGGTCCAATCAAACAAATAATTTTTCCACTTTCAAATTCATAGGATAAATGGTCTAATATTGCTTTATCGCCAAATTTCACACTAATATCATTAATAGCAATCGGTGATTTCATATTATTCTCCTCCAATCAATGAATGAGTGCTCGTTCATTTTTCTTGTTGAAGTAATTTTATCACTTCAATTCATGATTGTCAAAAATTAAACTTTGAGTGTCTTTATAGTAATTTCAGTGGCAAATTCGATTTCTTCCTCTAATGACAAATTGTTAATTCCCAAAACTCTTTTACCAATATAAGTCGCTAAAGGATAAAAAAGAATCTGTAGAATTTTTTCAATCGAAAGATTTTTTATTTTTTGCTCAGCTTGGAGGCGAACAATTGTTGGTAAAACTAACTGTTTTGCTTGTTGCTCAAAAAAATTTTTTAAGTCTCCAATAAAAACGGAATTAACAAGCATTTGTCCTAACATTAAGCGAATCACATTTATATTTTTATCGGCAAAATAAAAACGGTCCGCAATAGTTACCTTAACGAGCTCCTCCACGCTTTCAAATCCTTTGCCAAATGTATTATCATTAAATTGATTGGCGACAGTATCCATTGTCCCCTCAAAGATAGGTGTAAGTACCGCTACAAGGATGGCTTGTTTCGTGGGGAAAGTGTGATAAACAGAACCAACAGAAACTCCCGCCCTTTTTGCAATTTGTTGAGAAGTCGTCGCTTCAAATCCTTGTGACGCAAAGAGCTCTAATGACGCCTGTAAAACTTTCTTTTGCTTTTCTGTCAAATTTTCCATTTTTTTTAGGGTATCAGCATAAACCTCATTTAATGTTTGTTCTTCAGACATGATATCTCCTTTTAGACTGAATAAATGATTACTCATTCATTATAATATTTTGAAGAATGAACATCAAATAAAGTCTAACAAAGCTATCTAAAAATAGCATTTTTGTAGTATAATGACAATAACTTTAAGTTTTGAGGAACTTAGCACAAATCACCTATATCTTTATAAAGCAATTCATATGGCATGTACATCATTTCTCGTCGGTAAAAACGCCTCATTACATGGCACAACTCTAATTGCACGAAACGAAGATGGTGGAGATAAACCTAATCCCCAACGTTTTGTTGTCATTAATCCCGAAAATCAATCCAAGCGGTATTCTTCTGTTGCCACAGCTTGTGAATTTGAATTGCCAGAAAACCCTCTATCATAGACTACCACACCTGACGCAGATTCAACCCATGGTATTTGGGCAGCGGCTGGAATTAATAGTGAGAATGTTGCCATGACCGCGACAGAAACCTCCACAACCAATAGTCGAATTTTAGGATTGGATCCCTTATGTTGAAACAGGACTGGGTGAAGAAGACTTCACAACAATTACTCTTCCTTATATCCAGAGTGCGCGTGAAGGAGTTGAACGAGTAGGACAACTCTTAGAAAAATATGGAACCTATGAATCAAACGGGATGACTTTTTCTGATAAAGATGAAATTTGGTGGTTAGAAACACTAGGTGGACATCAATGGGCAGCTATTCGTATCCCCGACGACGCTTATGTTATTGCTCCTAATCGTCTTAATATCGATTGGTATGATTTTGAAAGTTCTGACACGATTTATTCAACTGGTTTGAAAGAATTTATTGATAAGAACAAGCTTAATCCAGACTTTGATGGTTATAACCTTCGTCATATTTTTGGTTCAAGTACCATTAAAGACACGCGCTTGGTATGTGCAAAACTATTTTTCTCCAGAAACCACAGGAAATGACGATCCATTTAACCAAGATTTACCTTTCATCTGCCATGCCAATCGCAAAATTTCCATTGAAGAAATTAAGTTTGTCATGTCAAGTCATTATGAAAATACAGCTTATGACCCTTACAGCACAACTTCAAGCGCCGCAGAACAAAAATTGATTCGACCAATTGGACTCAATCGTAATTTGGAACTCCATGTTTTACAAATTCGAGATAATATAGACAAGGAGCTTCCTGGCATTCATTGGCTTGCTTTTGGACCTAACAGTTTCAATAGCCTTGTTCCATTTTATGCTAGAGTAAGTGATACCCCTACTTGTTATCGCGATACAAAAGCCGACTTTGACCCAACCAAAATGTATTGGTTGACTACAATGACCGCTGTTCTAGGAGACAGTAATTTCCAAGGCTATGTTGATAAAAGAGACAATTTTGACCTAAACACAATGGCAAAATTAAGAGCCTTACAAAACGAAACCGACAAAGGAAGTGACCAATCACTTGAAGCAGTGAACGAAAAACTTGCACAGATTGCTCTGACTGCTCAAACCGAACTTCTTGGTAAAATGGTTATTTCTGGTTCCAATCACATGAAACTTCGCTTTGATTTTAATGATTAAAAAATACGGATGCTTATCCGTATTTTGGTTCTTTGTCAAATCCTGTGGGAAATCATTCTCATAGGATTTATTATAGAACCCGTATTTTTAGATACTATCAATGAAGCGTCAGTATCCATTGATAGAGTAGCCCAGCAATTACGGCGCCAACAATCGAACCAGTTGCTGGAATCCAAGCATAGCTCCAGTCGGAGGTTCCTTTATTTTTAATTGGTAAAAGTGCGTGCATGATTCTCGGACCTAGGTCACGTGCTGGATTCATCGCGTAGCCAGTTGTTGGTCCTAAAGAAAAACCAACTGCCATAATGAGAAAACCAACAATAATTGGACCAAAACCACCTTCAAGACGATAATGGCCCATTGCCATAATCAGTAGCATGAGTAGCGCCCCATCAAAAGCTTCTCCTAAAAAATTGGACCAAGAATGACGAATAGCAGGTGCTGTAGCAAAACTTGCCAAGATTAGAGAAGAATCTTTTGTTTCTTCCCAATGAGGATAATAATGTAACCAAACGGCGACAGCACCTAACATAGCACCTAAAAATTCGGCTACAATAAAAGCAAGTGCTAAGCCAATCTTTATTTTCCCTAATACAAGAAAACCAATGACCAAGGCTGGATTGAGATAAGCGGGCGAAAAGAAGCCAACTACCCAGACGGCGACAGCAACGGCTAAGCCCCAGCCAATTGCAATAGTCACCCAACCTGCATTTTCCGATTTTGTTTTACCTAAAACATTTGCTGCGACAACCCCATTTCCCAGCAGTACAAGGATGAAAGTGCCCAGAAATTCTCCCAATATTTGTAATGTCATTGCTCTACCTTATTTTTCTATCAGCATTTTTTCTAACTGATCTTTTATTGCTTCAAAAGTTGCTCCTGCTTCTAAGAGAGCACTCGCTGTGTAAGCTCCCTCAATAAGCGGGACATTAAAAATGGTTAATTCTTTGTCTGTCATTTCAGAAACCAAATCCAAATTCATTCGCGCACTTCCTAAATCAAAGAATGTTAAAAGATGATCTGCCTCATTTCCCTCAACGGCTGCCATTACTCGATCAAAAGAGGTGCCTATTTCGCCATTTTCTAAACCACCTATAGCAGTTAGTGAAATATCTTTAGCAACTTCACGAATTAATTTTTTTAGTCCTGAAGCAATCTCAGACGAATGAGAAACGATGACAATTCCATAAGTCATGCTACTACCTCCAAAAGTGTTTCAAATAAATAAGCACTTGATTGTGTTCCAGGGTCAATGTGCCCAATTGAGCGTTCACCAAGATAAGAAGCTCGTCCTTTTGTAGCTAAAAGTCCTGCACTTGCTTTAACAACTTTTTCTAAATTTTCTTTGGAAGCTGAATCCGTTTGTAAGTCATTTAAAAACGCTGACCAGATATCAACCATCGTTTTTTCACCGACTTGAGCTTTTCCTCTTTTTTGAATGGCTTCTAGTCCTGCATAAATCAACTCGCGTGTTTCTAAAGTTTCTGCAGCAGTCTTACTCATGGCTAGAAAGGCTGAACCATACAAAGGGCCTGAAGCTCCTCCTACTTTTGACATTAGGGTCATGGCCACTTTTTTAAAGATTTCTGAGACATTTTCAAAGTCTGAACCTTCCAATGCTTTCATTGTTTCAGACATCCCACGAGCCATATTTGCACCATGGTCCCCGTCACCAATAGGTCCGTCTAGTTCGCTCAGATAAGCTTTATTTTCTTGTATTTTTTCGTTGAATTTTCCTAACCATTCAATGGTTGTATCTATTGTTAACATTCTCTCTCCTTATCCCCAAGAAATAGTTTTCACGTCTTCATTAAGATTTTTGAGCCATTGGTCATCTTCCAACTTAATCATTGTAAGTGACAAACCTGCCATATCAATTGAAGTCATATAATTTCCAACTTTTTTAAAAAGAACTTCTATTTTTTCTTCTGTCAGTAATTTTGCAACATCATTCATAAAAATGAATTGCTCCATTAGTGGTGTTGCTCCCATACCATTTACAAGAATTCCATATTTTTCACCAGCTGCAAATTTGAATTCTTCTTTCAACTTACCAACTAGCTCTGTCGCCAACTCATAAGAAGTTTTCATTTTCTCGCGTCGATAACCTGGTTCACTATGAATTCCTACGCCATATTCAATTTCATTATCATCAAGAATGAATCCGGGCTTACCAACTTCTGGAACTGTTGCAGCTGATAAAGCTAAACCAATTGTTTTGATATTCTTGACGACTTTATCAGCCAAATCCTTAATTTCATCTAAGGAAATCCCTTGATGGGCAGCTGCACCTAATATTTTATGAACAAGGACTGTTCCAGCAACTCCTCGTCTTCCTTGAGTATAGAGCGAATTTTCAACGGCGATATCATCATCGACAATAATTTGTTGAACTTTAATCTCTTCCATCTCAGCCATTTCACGTGCCATTTCAAAATTCATCACATCACCTGAATAATTTTTGATAATTAAGAGTACTCCAGCACCTTCGTCAGCTGCTTTGATTGCTTCAAAAATCTGGTCAGGGGTTGGAGAAGTAAAAACAGCTCCACAAACAGCTGCTGACAGCATTCCTTCCCCAACAAAACCAGCATGAGCGGGTTCGTGTCCAGAACCCCCGCCTGACACTAAGGCAACTTTTCCACTTTTAGGACTTTTACGTTGAACAATTTCAAAATCTGGAACTTTTTCAATCAAATCCCCGTAAGCATAGGTTAATCCGTCTAACATTTCTGAGACCACATCTTGTGGTTGATTAATAATTTTTTTCATCGCTCATCCTCCTGAGTTTCTTATGTTATACTTAGTATAAAATATAAAGTCCAGAAAAATAAGGGACAAATCGCAAAATGTGTCCGCTTTCTTTTAAAATATGAAAAAATCAATCATTACACAAAAAATTATTGCTAAAGCTTTTAAAGACCTGATGCAAAGTAATGCTTATCACCAGATTTCTGTCAGTGATATTATGCAAACTGCAAAAATTAGACGACAAACTTTTTATAATTATTTTCAGAACCAAGAAGAGCTTTTATCTTGGATTTTTGAGAATGATTTTGCTGAGTTAATTAATGATAATCTAGATTATTATGGCTGGCAAAATGAACTCTTACTTTTATTACGTTACTTAGAAGAAAATCAAATTTTTTATCAGAAAATATTTGTTATTGATAAAAATTTTGAACATTTTTTTCTGATTCAATGGGAAAACTTGCTTGATAAGGTGCTTTTTGACGAAGAAAATAAGTCTGACTATAATTGGTCAGACTTAGAAAAATCATTTATATGTCGTTATAATGCTGCAGCAATTTGTGCAATAACTAAAGAGTCAATCCTCAGAGGAAATTCTTTAGAAAAGCTGTATTCTCAGATTGTAAAACTTTTACTTGCTCAAATTAAAATTTTTGAAAGCTGATCACCATGCGAAAGCACCAGTTGGAGCATTCAGATAGTCCAACCATTTAGGATCTTTAACAGAACAAAGTGTTAATGAAATTCCTGACATATCACAACTTGTCATTAAGTTTCCAACTTTGAAAAACTTAATAGATAAGCCTTCAAGTTCTAAAAGACGCATCACATCATATTGAAAACTGTAAAGTTCCATTAATGTTGTTGAACCCAAACCATTTACAAGCAAAATATAATTTTTATTTGCTTTTTTTTGCCAGTTAATTTCTGCTTTTAACTTATTTACCAACTCTACGGCAATACGCTCTGAGTCTTCAAATTTTTCAACACGATAACCGGGTTCTCCGTGTATTCCAATTCCAAAAGAAACTTCATCTTCAGCTAGAACAAATGAAGTCTTTTGATGAGGAAAATGAACAGGTGCTAAGGCAACACCTAAAGTATAAATTTCTGGGGAAAGTGACAGAGCCAATTGTTCAATTTCATCAATTCTTCCGCCTTCTTTTGCAAAAGCACCGAGAATTTTATGAAGTAAAATTGTTCCAGCAACCCCACGATGTCTTTTATGAAAATTATAAGCATTCACCGAAATATCATCATGACTGACAATATATCTTACATCAATTCCTTCATTTCTCGCTTCTTTTATTGCCTCATTAAATTCCTTTAAGTCAGCTTCAAAATTTTTGATAATCACAAAAACGCCTTTACCTGAGTTAACTTGGCGAATGGCTTTTAAAATATTTTTAGCTTTTGGAGGTACAAATAGAGGGCCAGTTACAGCTGCAGCAAGCATTCCAGAGCCAACGTAACCTACATGGGCCGGTTCATGACCACTTCCTCCACCTGAAATAATTGGAACTGTTTTTTTATTATATGTATTATTATAGAGAATTCCAGTTTCTGGTAGATAAGTCAACTGAGGGTAAGTCAAACCAATCCCTTTTAACATTTCTTCTGGAATTTCATTTGTTGAAGTATAGAATTTCATATAATCAAATTATAGCACAGATACAAAAAGAGCTTGATTTAAAAAGTCAAACTCTTTTTATTTATTAGCTTTTAGATTATTTATCAGTCAAAGCGGCAAGGCCTGGAAGTACTTTTCCTTCAAGAAGTTCCATTGAAGCTCCACCACCAGTTGAAATCCATGAGAATTTGTCTGCGTAACCAAGATTAATCGCAGCAGCAGCAGAATCTCCACCACCGATGATTGATTTGACACCTGGTTGTTTCACGATTGCTTCCATAAGTCCGATCGTTCCTGCTTGGAAGTCTGGGTTTTCAAACACACCAACTGGGCCATTCCAAACAACTGTCTTGCTGCCAGCAAGTTGAGTAGAGTAATCAGCGATTGTTTTGCTTGCTACGTCAAGTCCCATGAATCCTGCAGGGATATTTTGGTCAGCAGTTTCTTTCACTTCAGTATATCCTGCAAAAGCATTTGCTACCTTGTGGTCAATCGGCAAGATGAGTTTACCATCAGCTTTTTCAAGCAATGCTTTAGCAAGGTCAAGCTTGTCATCTTCAACAAGTGACGTTCCGATTTCGTAACCTTGTGCTTTAAGGAAAGTATAAGCCATTCCGCCACCGATGATTACTTTATCAGCTTTTGAAAGAAGATTTTCAATCACACCGATCTTGTCTGAAACTTTTGATCCCCCAAGAATAGCGACAAATGGACGTTCAGGAGCTTCAACAGCTTCTTGGATATAAGCAATTTCATTTTCCAACAAGAATCCAGCCACTGCTTTTTCAACATTTGCAGAGATTCCAACGTTTGATGCGTGAGCACGGTGAGCTGTACCAAATGCGTCATTAACAAAGATTCCATCTCCAAGTGAAGCCCAGTATTTACCGAGTTCAGGATCATTTTTAGATTCTTTCTTACCGTCGATGTCTTCAAAACGAGTGTTTTCAACAAGCAAGATCTCGCCATCTTTAAGTTCAGCAATTGCTTTTTCAAGTTCAGCTCCACGAGTAACAGGAACAAAAGTTACTTCTTGACCGAGTTTTGCTGCAAGTGCTGCAGCAACAGGAGCAAGTGTTTTACTTGCTTTATCAGCCTCTTCTTTCACACGTCCGAGGTGAGAAAAAAGAATTGCACGACCCTTGTGTTCAAGGATATATTTGATTGTTGGAAGTGCAGCAGTGATCCGATTATCATTAGTAATCACACCATCTTTGATTGGAACATTAAAGTCAACACGAACAAGTACTTTTTTACCTGCAAGTTCAACGTCTTTAACAGTCAATTTTGCCATTTGAAAAATTCTCCTATTTATTTTTGATAAGCTAATTATATCACAAATTTTAGATTTTTGGTTTTAAAAATTAAGAATCTTCATGTAATCGCTGACACGAACAACCCTCAGCTCAAAAAAAGCACTGAACTGTGTCAGTGCTTGAAATTTCAATTAGAATTTTTTACGTTTACGCTCAATGAGATCAGGATAGCGTTTTTTCAATTTTCTCGCTGCCAAGAGTGCAAAAACAGCAGCTATAACTTGTATGATAAGCGTCAAAAACCCTAATAATAATCCTATCTCTAACTCTAAAAGATTATGTGCCTGATTGGCTAAAATAATCAAGACAGCACCAATCACGCTCAAAACATTGAGACTATAAACTAAAATTGAAGCAATACTTTTTATTCTTAATTTATGATTCTGAACATGAAGCACAATCGCATAAATCAGGATAAGTAAACCAAACCCCCAAGCTAGATATGAGTCTGTTATTATTTTCGTAACTTGTAGCAAAAAAATGATGGATACAGCGATAATCCAAATTCCAAGAAAGATATTATATTTATATGCTTTTTGAATCACTTCTTCTTGTTTCTTTTCGTCAATCTCTTCTTTCATTTTTCAATTTCCTTTTTTTTTAATTCTATGAGCACTAAAGTTCTAAATTTTCTTGCCCTCCTGAAATAAAACAAGTAGGTATATACAAGCATATTGATAGCAATTAAAATGGTAATATAAATTAACCAAATCCCCAGATCTCCTGAGTTAATATAAAAACCAGCAATAGCAAATCCTACACTTGCACAAATCACAGCAAGAACAATCATAACGATTTCCCCCGCTTTAGTCGCCTGTATTTGATAGAGTTTTTCTATTTTTTTAGGATCTTCTAATTTTTCAAAGTTTCTGTAATTAAAAAAGTTTTCTGAAAGAAATAATAAAATTCTCGCTACTACAAAAGATAAAACGAAACAAACAATCGTCGTCAAAATTACCCATTTTATGGGAGAAATAGTGATAGAATGATGTTCTGCAAAATTCATTGCAGATGCTGGAAATGCACCAGATATTACGAAAATAGGGAGCATGCCCATACCTGTCGCTTTTTTATTACTCTTTATAAACAACTCTTTGTTTTTAAAGTTATAGCCATATCTGTTATCCACGTTTCCACCAATATCAACTATAACTTTATCGGAATATATCGATTTCATTTTTTCCCCTTTCTATGGTCGTATAACCAGTCACATACCATTAAAAACAACTGTCCAATATTTTTAAATTTCTTTTTATTGATATGTACTCAGAAATAAAGAATGTACCAAAAAACGTTACAAATCCGAAAATCCACAAATACTTAATATCAGAAAAAAGGAAAAATCTAACCCCTATATATACTGCCAGAACTAAAGATAAAATAGAGATAATAAGAAAAACAAGGCGCGTTCTTAACAAATTCTTCTTCATATTTCTTTTTTCTCCTTCATCAACAGGAACTTTTTTCATTGTATTTTTTTCAAAAGATTTTACTGTTTTATATTCAAAATACAAAATATTTAAATACCAAAAAAGGAGCATACACAAAACTATAACAAAAACCAAAAACAGATTGAGCAACTTTAACTCTCTTTCAACAACTTTCTCTGAAAAAAATGGAATAGATAAAGGAATAAGGGCTAGTAACATTACATTATTTGAAGCCTTAGAAGCCCCTCCAATTGATAATGGATTAAGACTATATAATTCATCATCTTCATTCAATTGTTCTTGATTTTTATTTTTTTTATATAGTTTTTTAGTTTCTCCCTCAATATAGTAAAAAGAACTAGGAACTTTCAAAATTGGAAAAATAAACTTATAGGTATTGCTATTTCTTCTTTTTCTTTGATTTATCATATTGTTAATCAAGTCCCCCTATGCAATATTAAGACTTTTTTTCTATTCTTAGTCGCTCTACGATTTATGTAAAGTAAAAGAAAACATATGGCTACACCAAAAATCAAAGTTTGTATTAGAGCAAAAATGAGCCCATCATTGTGAGTAAGATAGAAATTTCCCAACGGCAAAAGTATTGACATAAATAAAACAATACCTCCCCAAATCATAGTTAATCTTAGACGATTTGAACTCTCATATTTTTCAATACTCATCCACTCTTTCTGGGATAAGGCACACTTTTGTCCACTAACTTTAAATAAGTTTTCATTTTGCCTATCCGTTATTAAAATAAAAACATAAGATATTAAAAAGGCAATTAGGCAAAGCCCTAGGGAAGATAACAATAGCCACAATAAAATATTCATTTCATTTGAGAAATGATTCAAGTATAAGGAAAAATCTATCAAAAATGGTGACAGTAAGGAACCACCTCCAATTATTGACCAAGCCATTTTTTGATTTCCTTCACTAGTGACTTCATTTTTTCTCACAAATACCATTTGTGTTTTATTTTCAAAACCGTAACAAGATTCTTCATTAGTATAAAAATTGATAATCATCTTTCGACACCTCACTTCCGTTTTCTGCGGTGGTCATAAAGATAATCATATCCATAGAAATATGATTTTGGAATTTTTCATTACCATTTTCTCCGTTTGAACCATCTATTTAAAAAATACTTTAAATCAATCTTTGAATCCTTTCCCCCTATCTTTCTTTACATATACCAATATACACAAATACTGTTTTTCTATTTTCAGCCCATACCGAAATACTAATCTTTTAAAACATTCCCGTTTTTTTTAATTTTCTTAATAATTTATAACGTTTGGGAATGCTCAAAGCAAAAGTACTTGTGAGTGAACTGAGCATCGTTGCAACTACCATGCAAACAAAGAATAACATATTAGCATTTTTTACAAAATAGAAAGAACCTACAATCATTCCGACAGGACCAAGAAATGCGATAGACAATACATAGTTGGCTTTATAACTTCTATTCAATAAAGCTTTGTCCTCTATGTTTTTCTTTTTTAAAACTAAATTCTCTCTTCTATTTAGCCTTTTTCTTTCCCTTAGCATTAAGATTGACAATAGTATAGACACTAGCAGCACAATTCCCCACATAACGACGAGAATTATTAGATTATTTCTTACGTTTTCAAAAAAATTATTTCCTTTGGATACAATTCCCAAGATTGTCGCAATAGCTCCAGAAAATGAAACAAGCTGTACTCCAGCAATTGATTTGCTATTAGGTGAAGAACGAGTATATAACTGATAATTTTCTATATTGATATAATAATTAACCATATCTTCAGTACGGAGGAAAATTATTTTAGATTTTTCCATTACCATTTTCTCTTGTTTTTTTCTCCCATATATCAACAATCCTTGCTTTTTTAATTGCCAAAATTAAATATGGAAAGAGTAAAGTGAACAGAAAAAATACAATACCATATATAATAAACAGTCTGGGTTCTGAAGTTGTAACATATAGCCCTCCAAATATTGGAGTTAAGATTAAGAAAAACAAACAGATTAATATAACTCTCCTGATATGCTTTTTCACTTCCCTAAGTATCCTCAACCTTTTTTCGGGTGCTAACACAATTGCTTTATATTTCCAAGCTTTTAATCCTCTATCCAAGTCTTTAAATCTTGGATAATTAAATATTCTCTCAACAAAATATAAAAGAGAAGTGATAAGAACTGTTAAAATAACCATTCCTAAAACTAAAGATATTTTTACCAGATAAGTTGGTGAAGAAATAATTGATTGTGCTAACATTCCAAGAACAGTTGCTAGAAACCCTGAAAATTGAGCAAAATTTTGCTTCTGATTCGAAGAAGATTTATTAATCTCATCTTTTATATAAAAAAGCTGAAAGGTCTGTGTATCAATATAATATCTCTGCCCAACATCTTCATATAAAAATTGTTTATGAGAATCAAAAATAGAACTTTTCTTTTCTATATCTACCATTATCTACCTTCTTCTTTTTTTAATTTTATCGTAAATAAAATCAAAACCAACACCAAGAGCCGCGCCTATTCCAATACCAATAATTGTACCAACTCCAGGAGCAAGAGCAGTCCCAAGCATTCCTCCAATTTCTTCTGCAACATATCCACCTGCTACATCTCCCACCGCACTCAGTCCTGCATGGACAGCCGTTTTATTTAGAGCATCATTTGCATTCTCTCCCGATACAATCTGTGTCCCATAGTCCACAAAACTACTTATTTGCCAAGGAGCAAATCGTGTCATATTTTTCAGGCTTTCTCCCAAACTAGAAGACCAAACACTTTCTCCAAAATTCAAAAGTGAATTATCTTCTTTATCTGTGGAATAATTTACTTTTGATGAATTATTTCCACCTTCTTCTGCTACAAGCTGAGCTTCTTTAGAATAATAAGCAGATTGTGGTACATAATTTGGATAGTAAGCACCGCTAGAATTACTATACCCTCCTGACGAATAACCATAACCACTAGAATAAGAATATCCTCCGTCATAACCATAATCATCATAAGTTGGCGCATAATAAACAGGCGCAATGTAATTTGGTACATACTCATAACCATTGGCATAATAAGTCGTCGCATAAGGATTGCTCGTGTTGTAATACACCATCGGTGGAACATATTTGTAGTAAACGTTTAGCGTTTCATCATGTTTTGGATAAAATCCCGATCGTTTGGTACTTCCTTCGATATAGTAATTGCCAAAGTTGTAAGGGACATTGACCGAATAAGCATGCCCATAAAGCCCTGTGGTTGATTCTTGTCCGAGGTAAACGCCGTCTGTGCCATAATAATCATAGATGACGGTACTTTGGATATGATAATAATCGCCGACAGTGATTGTGTTCCCAGCCGTCTTTTGATTTTGCCAACCGTATTGATAATGAGGAAAATTGCTTAATCATCTAAACTCTTTTCCTCCAAAATATAACTCTTTCAATACAACTTTTGCGATACAATTTCTATCTTTAATGATATTAAAACCAGAAATTAAAACCGGAATAGCAAAAACTACAACAGCATATATGATTAGTAATTGTAAATTCGAACTTTCGATAAAAAGATAGCCCGTAAAAAGCGTTACTATTAGCCAAATTATAATTAAAATAACAATTACTCGATATGAAAATTGCGCACGCTTGAGTAAAGAATATTTAAGCTTTAAATTTACGGCTGTTAAGGAATAATTATATTTAATTTTACTTGAAAGGAAATTTGCCAGCACTCCTGCTAGAACAGAGATAACCAATATTGCTATTGTTATTAAAAGGTTAATTAATATCGAAGTCCGAGTCGAATTTTGGAGTAAAACCCCTGACAGGCTAGTAATAGGACTAATGATTGTTGGCGATGTTGTTACAAGAGTCGCAATAAACTTATTTTGATATTCTCCTTTATAAATTTTATGGTCTTGCTCTCCAATGAAATAAATAACCTTATTTTTGGTTGTTAATGGAATCATTCGATTCTTTTGATTTTTCATCATCACCTTACCCATTTATCTATTGCCCAATCAGCTAGTGTATCCAAAAAATATGCAATAACCCAGCCTAATAGAAAAGCAGCCCCAAAACTCAATAAATCAACTAATATATTTACTAAAATTGTTATCCCCAAATGAACCGCTGTTTTTAGTGCTGCTATACTTGGATTATTTGTAGAGAATTGTAAAAAAGCATCAAATACTGTTCCAAAAATTGTATCAGAAATTTCTTTGCTTGTTGCACGTTCAGCCATAATCCCCCATGTCCCTAATTTAGAAGTTATGTCACCTACTATTGTGCTAAGAATACCTTTTAATGCAGAACTACCATGAGTAGCCCTAGTCTTATTAGATTTCCTACTATATTTTTGTGAGTTAACAGATGAATTCTTATTATTATTTTGTTGAGGGGATTGAGATTGTGCAACATTATTGGCGGAGTTATAATCTCCATCAGAATTTCCACTATCAGAAGAGTAATCACCGTCATATCCATAGGTTGACACATAATAAACCACAGGCGCAATGTAATTTGGTACATACTCATAACCATTGGCATAATAAGTCGTCGCATAAGGATTGCTCGTGTTGTAATACACAATCGGTGGGACGTATTTGTAGTAAACATCTAGCGTTTCATCATGTTTGGGATAAAGTCCTGACCGTGTCGTGCTTCCTTCGATATAGTAATTACCAAAGTTGTAAGGGACATTGACCGAATAAGCATGTCCATAAAGCCCTGTGGTTGATTCTTGTCCGAGATAGACACCGTCTGTGCCATAATAATCATAGGTGACGGTACTTTGGATATGATAATAATCGCCGACAGTGATTGTGTTCCCATTTCTGTGTTGTGTTTCTTGACCATAAGCATAATGTGGGAATTTGCTGGCTGGAACCGTCCAAGAAACATTTGGGAACCAGATAAATTGGTGCTGTGGCACAATGAGTTGATTGTTTTCATCGGCGTCATAGTAGTTGAGATAGACAACATCTCTGACTTGTGTCGTTAAATGTGCTTGAAGTGCTGAACCAAAGAGGTCATAGCGTACTCCTTGCGAGTATTGATAAGAGTTTCCACTACGCGCTGGGGATGGACTGTAGAAGTCATAGTCAAAGTTGGAGAGAAAACCAACACCTAAGTAACCGCCATAAGGCAAGCTAGCCTGACCGTTTAGATCAGTATCTGAGGGAGTCGTATCATAAATGACGCCAGTTGAATCGGTCGCAAGATTGGTCGTCTTTGGAATGACAGTTAATAGATTGGCAAGATTAGTTTTTACACCCTGAGCGACATCAACGTCAGTGGTAATAAAAGAAGCTAAGACAGGAGTTGGAATGTCCGTGTCATGTGCCACGATTTGATAGTTGAGATCCACGTGATTTGCACCATAATAAAGTGCAACAATCGAATTTCCATCTGAGTTGGCGATTTTTTGTTCACCAGTAAAAGCAAGCCCAATCGGACAATCTGATGTCCCACCTTGCCAAGTTGAAGCATCTGTTGAGATGACTTTGTAGATCAAATCCAGATTCGTTCCTGCTAGCGTTGTGCCGATGTTGATAATTCGTCCAGAATCTCCGGGATTCATAGTATATGTGGTCGCAGGTATGGTTGGACCGTCCGTTTGTCCAAAGTTTGCAGCACTAATTTGACCTGTTGTTTGACCTTTGATTGGAATGACTTGCGTCTTATCTGACCAATGAAGTCCATCTGGGGTTACAAAATTGTTGGGAACAAGGTTATTTGCTTTAATCGTGATATTGATATCGTCAAGAGTCGCAGGTCCAGTAATGTCATTTGCGACTGAACCTGTAGCAGATATCGAACTGATGGAAGGGTCTTGATGATTGGCTTGACTTGAGATTTCTCCATTTGTTAGTGCTGGATTCGTAACTGTTCCAGTCGCTGAAAGACTAGAGGCAACCGTGACTGCAGGGTGACTTGAATCAAGAGGGAAAGTTGGTGCGTTTGAACTAGTGGAACTTGGTGCCAAATCTAACCCGCTTGTACGATCAGTTGTGTTGGCGCTTGAAATTGGGCTAGAACTGACAGATGATGGACTTGATGCTGAGCTAGTTAAAGATGAGCTTTCCTTACTTAGATTTGTATTTAGCGTTGTTTGTGACGATGAAAGAGGTGCGGGAACCATTTGTATTTGAGCATTTTCTGTCTTTCCATGAGTGGCCAAATCAGATGCGGCAGATAAAGTGCTCTCAGTTGTTTTATCAGGCTTATTTGTTTGAACACTTGCTGCTAAAGTAGCAGAATCATCATCTGCTTTCACCGATAATGGCAGCGCACTAGCAAATAATCCCAAAAATATCCCTGTACTCAACAGCAAAATTTTACTCGATTTTTGCTGTTGAAACCACTTTTTGTGAAATTTCACTGTATTTTCCTTCTTTATATTTTTTCTATTCTGACTATTACAAATTATAGCACTAAACGAAAGCGATAGCGTATTTAAAGTCATCAAAAAAATAAGAAGTACTGTTTAAAGAATAAAAAAAACTCCCGCTTTTAGGAGTTGCTGGACGATTATCTGTAATAAAAAAACACTGAACTGTGTCAGTGCTTAAAATTTCAATTAGAATTTTTTACGTTTACGAGCTGCTTCTGATTTGCGTTTAGCTTTTACAGATGGTTTTTCGTAGTGTTCACGTTTGCGAAGTTCTTGAAGCGTACCAGCTTTAGTTACTGAACGTTTGAAGCGACGGAGTGCGTCGTCAAGTGATTCATTTTTACGAACGATAGTTTTTGACATTTATTTCACCCCATTCCTGTTTCAAATTTCGTGTTATTTCACACGTCTTATCCATTCTATCAAAACTTTATTGCTTTGTCAAATCAGATTTTTCAAAGTACGATTTCACTTCAGCTTTAAAGCAAAAACTCCATTGTCAACAGTGTAACTTTCTGTCAGTACTGACAGAAAGTTCTGACATGATTTTTTTGACAGATTGAGTGATGGGGATCTGTGGTGATATTTTTAGCGAATGAATGTCGCGCGGTGAGCGAGTTCATTTGCTGTTTTCGCTTCTTCAAAGGTCAAAATTTTATGATCTAAAAGCATTTGATACTCTTTGGGTAAGGTGGTGTTTTGTAAGATTGGGCCATCTGTATTGATGGTGAAAGGGACGTGATGAGAGAGGAGCGTTCTGTAATTTTCTCTCATCTCATCCATATCTTTGACGGACTGAGTTTGTAGGTTTGAGCTGGGGCAGGTTTCCAAAATGATCTGATGTTCTGATAAATACGCCATCAATTGTGCATCGTGCACACTCGCAATTCCGTGTCCGATGCGATGAGGTTTGAGTTTTGTGACGACTTCCCACATCTCATCAGCATTGGTTGCTTCTCCCGTGTGAATCGTCAAGCCAAGTCCTTCAGCATGGATGCGCTTTGCAATGCCTTCTAAGGCATCAAAACTAAAATCTTTTGCAATGGGACCCGCTAAATCGACTCCGATTACCCCACGCTCACGATATTTTATTGCTTTTTCGACGATTTTACTGTTGACTTCTGCAGAAAACCGGCGATCCATTGATAAAATCAACCCTGTTTTAAGTTTTGGAAATTTTAAGCTTGCACGCTCAAGCCCCTGCAATGTATAAACAATGATATGATCTAAATCAATCTTTCCTTTTCTTGAACGAAGCATTGGATTCATCCGAATCTCCACCAAATCAATCTGGTCATGCTGATAAAGATACGTCGGAACTTGCTCTGCTAAGCGAAACATCGAATCTGGTGTGGACTGAATTTCTTCTAAAATATCATACATTTTCAAATAATCGTCATAGCCAACATTACCTTGGATTTGCACAGAGCGCGCAAATTCAAAATAATCGCGCGCAGGAAGTTTCATCCCTTGCTCATGTGCCAAATCCCACAAAATTTCTGGTGTGACAGATGAGGAGATATGCATGTGTAAATCTGCCAAATGTCCAAGATCGACTGCTGTTTTTGTTTCCATTGTTTCAAGTGCCCTTCGAAATATAATTGTTGTCTATCATAACAAAAAGCACACACAAAATCAAGTGTGCGTTTTGTTTATTTGCTCCAATCAATTGGAGATTGTCCGGTTGAGTTTAGATAGGTGTTGGTTTTTAAAAAGTGATCGCAGCCAAAAAATCCGCGTGTTGCAGAGAGAGGTGAGGGATGAGGTGCTTCTAAGATGAGGTGCTTTTTGGGGTCGATGAGTGCTGCTTTTTTGCGCGCAAACCCTCCCCAGAGCAAGAAAACTTTGGGACGATCATCTTCACTTGCAATTGTGATGAGGCTATCGGTCAATGGTTCCCAGATTTTTCCTGCGTGCGCATTCGATTGAAATTCAGGGACAGTGAGGACTGCATTTAAGAGTAAAACGCCTTGTTTTGCCCAAGCGGTCAAATCCGTACTTTTTTTATCAAATCCTTCATTTTGGAGTTCTTTTTGGATGTTTGACATTGAGTCTGGACGTGTCACTTTGAATTGGTCTGGATAAGAAAAACTCAAGCCTTGCGCCTTTTGAGGTTGGGGATATGGATCTTGTCCAACAATGATAACTTTTGTCTCTGAAAGTGAGGTCAACTCAATCGCACGAAAAATTTTTTCTTCTGGGGGATAAATTTTTGCGCCGTCAGCATAAACGGAATTGATGAATTCAAGCATGCGTTCAAAATAATTTTGAGGGAGATGTTCGCGTAAGGGCACTGACCAGTCTGTTTTTTTCATACTTTGATTATACCAAGATGTGAAGAAAAATGAAATCATTTTTTGAACGTTTGACTTTTTATCTGTTTAATTTTTGCATATCTTTTTGAATCTCGCTGTTTTTATGAGAAAATAATTATATAAAAATAATTTAACTCTCATTTTTTAAGATTTTCATTAAAGAAAGGATCATTCAATGACTCAAATAAGAATAGAAACTGAACATCTGATGACCCACGATCAGATTGAACAAATCAAAAAAGGAATTCGTATCTCAAAAAATTGGCCTGCCAGAAAACGGACACGTTATCTCGCATCTGTACTGTCCATTCTCTCCATTATGGAATCAAATGAATTGAATATGACGCTAGATATGCTCAAGCATGCAAATGGAAATCAAAGTGAAGTGATTGCAGAGTTGCTCAATCTCACGATTGAAGAGCATAATGCTCATGTGATTGATTATAATGCAAAAGTGGCGTTATTTATGGCTGGGATGGAAATTTCTGCTGTCACTCAAGCAAGTCTGGTAAAAGAGTACTTGTCTTTAAATTTAAAAGCAGAATATTTCAAGGAAATGGTGGCACTTGCAAATCGGACATTCAATCAGAAATTTGCCCAATTTGAAGCGTCTTATCATGAGTGGGAGCTTTTGAATCGTGCGTTTCAGCTTAATGGAAAAACGGCGCTTGTGGAAAATCAAAATTACATCAACCTTGGAAAGATTGCACCTGAATTTGTGGCATTTCGCGACGAACAGACGGATCAAAAGCTCATCATTTGGGTGAAAAATCCGCCAACAATGAGTGCTGCGGCCTATCTTCAGTTACTGAGTGAGAAAATGTATCATCAGCCAGAGTGGTTAAAAAATCTGGACGCATTCGATGTGGAGTTTTTGGTTGGTGATCAAAAGCGCGTGAGTAAAAATTGGAAGATGACCTTTCAAGTGATGGATACCGCACAAGGGTGGATCATTTTAAAAAGTAGTGGAGTCATCAATAGTACAATCTGGTCGTATGGACATTCGCAAGCACCAGGTGAGCGCCCGACGTTTAAACCCGTTCAATTTTCGGAATTGGTCTTACCAGTAGCACCTTTTGATGAAGAGACGTTGTCAAATTATGACACTTATCTTCGTTATATGACCATGTGGAATGATGTGTATCATCTGCTCGGTTATGGGGCGACTTCAAATGAGGCATTTCATCAGGCTGAGAAATTTAATCCAGAATTAAGTGACGTTTTTAAAAATTCTGGAGGACAAGCGCATTATTTAGCACTTGCAAAAGCTTATCCTGAGCAAAAAGAAGCACTTCTTGCTGGATTTATTCCACACTTCTTTTTTCTCAATGCTTGTGGTGGAATCGACCGTGATACGCATCACATCTGGAAGGATAAACTTGAAAAAACATGCTTATGGTTAGAGGAAAATTGGAATTTACTTTCAATGGAAGATCAAGCCGTCTTGTGTGAAAAGTGGGGCGTCAATCCTACATGTGACAAGGAATGGATTTTGAATGCTTATCTTGAGCGTGAGTGCGATCAGATGATGGGAACAACGGGAATGAAAATTGATGAGTTGATGCATCGCCAAAATGAAATTCTTAATGGAAATTTCTTAATATAATGGTCTCATTCATTTCTTTCACCAAATGGTCCTTATCCTTTTATTAGGATGAGGATCATTTTTTTGACGAAAAAATTTCTGTCAGTACTGACAGAAATTCGTGAGGATTTTTTAAGCATTGACTTTTTCAAATGCAGCGCTCAAATCAGCGATGAGGTCTGTGGCATCTTCGATTCCGACAGATAAACGAATCAAACTGTCTTTGATGCCTGCTTTTTCTCGGAGGGCTTTTGGGACGGAGGCATGTGTCATGACTGACGGAACTTCAATCAAGCTCTCAACGCCACCTAAAGATTCTGCTAATAAAATGTATTTCAAACTTTCGACAAATGGTTTTACTTTGCTTTCATCTGCGAGTTCAAAAGAAATCATCCCGCCAAAACCGTCCATTTGTTTTTTGGCAAGCTCATGTCCGGGATCTTGTTTGAGTCCTGGAAAATATACTTTTGAGACGTAAGGTGAGGCATCAAGAAATAGGGCAAGTTTTTTTGCATTCGCTGCGTGAGCTTCCATGCGCAATGCTAGTGTTTTTATCCCACGCAAAACGAGCCAGCTGTCATTTGGACCTAGCACACTTCCGATGGAATTTTGTAAAAAACCAATGTGATCAGCCAATTTTTCAGAATTCGTCGTCACTAATCCTGAAATCACATCTGAATGTCCACCGAGGTATTTTGTTCCAGAATGAAGCACAATATCTGCACCAAGTTCAAGTGGGCGTTGGAAATAAGGGGTTGCAAATGTATTATCTACCACTGTCAGCGCTCCGTGTGATTTGGCGAGTGCTACAATTTGTGCAATATCATGAATTTTGAGTAATGGATTTGATGGACTTTCAAAATAAACTGCGACGGTTTCAGGTTTGAATTTTTCTGTCAGTACTGACAAGTCGCTAAAATCTACCAAATCATAGGTCAATCCTGATTTTGAGAGAATTTCATCGACCAATCGAAAGGTTCCTCCATAAATATCATCCGCCAAAATCAAGTGATCGCCTGGCTTAAAAAGAGAAAGCACCGCGTGAATGCCCGCCATTCCAGATGCAAATGCAAAGCCACGCACGCCGCCTTCAAGCTCTGCTATCAGTGCTTCAAGCGCGTGTCGTGTGGGATTTCCTAAGCGCGTGTATTCATATTCTTTTGGACTTCCAAGTCCGTTTTGCAAAAAAGTTGAGGTCTGATAAATCGGGGTCACGACTGATCCTGTTACTTGATCTGTGCTAACTGCACCGTGAATCACTTTAGTTTTTAACTGTGGCATGGCATCTCCTGTTTCTTTATTTTATTATTCTACCAAAATCTCAAGCGCCTGCGTCATTAAATTTTTTTATCTGGACTTTTAGTTTTTGGTGGGCATGAAATGAAAAGAAAGAAAAAAACAAGGAATCGTCCTTGTTTTACATTGTTTACTCCATATTTTCAACGTTGTGATAGACTTTTTGTACGTCTTCGTTGTCTTCAAGTGCATCTATCAAACCTTCAAAAACGGCGAGGTCTTCGTCTGATAAGCTCACTTCAGATTGTGCGATAAGCTCTAAATCTGTTTCTTCAAACTCAGAAATACCATCTGCTTTGAGTACAGAAATTGCTTTGTGAAGCTCTGCAGGTTCTGTCGTAACCGTGATATAACCTTCTTCTGAAACAACATCACGAACGTCGATTTCGCCATCCAACAGTACTTCAAAAATGTGATCACTGTCGTCGCCTTTAAACACAATCACACCAGTATTATCAAACATATAGCTCACAGATCCTGCAGCACCAATATTTCCGCCGTTTTTGTGGAAAATCGTTCGGATATCAGCAATGGTACGGTTGACATTGGGAGTCAATGTTTCACAAACAATCATTGATCCATTTGGTCCAAATCCTTCATAACGTCCTTCAACAAAGGTTTCATCTGATTTTCCTTCTGCTTTTTTAAGTGCATTTTCGATGACGTGACGTGGAACTTGTGCTTGTTTTGCTTTTTCAATCGTGAATTTTAATTGACTGTTTGCTTCAGGATCGGTTGATCCTCCTCTTTTTGCTGCAACATATAATTCGACACCGAATTTTGCATTTTTAGCGGAAGTTGCACCGTCGTTTTTTGTTTTTTTAGCAACAATATTTGCCCATTTACGTCCCATTGGTCTATACCTTCTTCTTTTAAACTTTAATATTAGAGCGTTTGCTCGAGATTTTTACTAGAATATTATACCATAATTTTTTGCTTTATTCAGCTGATTCGTTGTATTTCATGGTTTTACAGCACTTCGAAATTGAATTTTTAACTCTTGTGATGTCCTTTTCACAAAATAATTGGTTTTCTGCCGAAATTTTGCTCTGTCACTGCTAAATGACCGAGTTGATAAATCTCATCTGCATTTTGCGTGACCTTATCCCACGGTTTTTGTCCAATCCGCACAATGATTTTTTCGCGTACTTTTCGCAAATGTGCTTGTCCTTTTTTATTGAATCCAAGCACATGAATCTGTTTTGGCAAGGTAAAATTTGGCGTAATGCCAAGTAAAATATAAGTCAAAACCCTTCTTACACGTGCTTTTGTGTATCTTTTGGTGTGGACTAAATCAACCAATGTCTCAAAATTTTCTGCGCTGTTCATTGATTTTTTTATGCGATGTGAGAGTTCTTCATTCACCTGAAAAATACAGGTCAAATCTGATGTTGATACGATTCGATAACGCAAAAGTGGAAAATAATTTTCCCAAGAAACTGCATTGAGAGCGCCGTCTGGAATGTCCAGTGCTGACGGCATGAATTTTTGGAGTTTGTCAGTACTGACAGCAGCCAAAATTTCCCGTCGCAAGGCAGAACCACTGGCATAGGAGCTGGTTGACGCAAGGATTTTACTGTCATGACTCGCTCCCAAACGCACGATTGATTGCAGTTGAATCTGTTTTTTCGCGCATGCTTTGGCGTACGCCAACCCAAGCACATGATTGGGCGTGTTCCCATCAAAAGTCACCGTTGAAAAGTGCTGCCACATGCGCTGCGTTTTTTCTGGATAGCTAAAATCATCAGGAAGAGCAGCAATGAATGCCTCCATTTCTTGCGCATTTTGAGCATAATTTTTTGAAATTTCATTGTAATCAATCGTCGTTTCCGATCCAAAAATCAATGTCTCACATCCTAATTCAGCTAAAATATCGACTGCACCTCGTGCAAAAAAATCAGCAGATTGCACTGAAATTTGCGTGGGCAATTCAACAACGATATCTGCCCCATTTTCTAGCGCCATTTTCGCACGGATCCATTTATCAAAAATAGCTGGCTCCCCACGTTGCACCCAATTTCCACTCATCACAACAATTTTCAGGCCTTGTGCTTGAGTAAGCAAGTGCTTATGCCCATTGTGAAAGGGATTAAATTCTGCAATAATTCCTGTAATTTTTATCATTTTTTCTCATTTCACACACACAAAAAACCAGCGCAAACTCTCTTGATTTGGCGCATCATCCGTAAAATCCGCATACACTTCAACCTTTGAAAAGTCTGTCAGCGCTGACAGATACTGCTCTATCTCATACGTCCGTTCTTTGTGGACTTCATCTTTTCTGACAAATTTTCCGTCTGTATCTTTCACAAAAAAAGTCAACTCATGAATCACAGCATGCGCACTTTCTCCTGCAAAACTGTCCCACAAAAATGCAAAATCTTCTTCATTTTCATGATATGACGTCCCTGGAAAAATAGCATCCATTTGATGCAGCGAATGAACATCAAACAAGAACTGTCCTCCCTTTGTCAGTACTGACGAAACCTCAGAAAAGACCTTTTTGACCTCATTTAGATCCTCCATGTAACAAATCGAATCCGAATAGCACGTCACGCAATCAAACGGTCCAAGTCCTGAAAGTTCTCGCATATCACCTGCCACAAAATCAATTGAAACGCCTGCACGTGTAGCTTTTTGACTGGCAAGCGTCAACATTTCCTCAGAAATATCAAGCCCCACGATCTGATAACCTTGCTGCGCCAAACGAACCGATAAAGCCCCAGAACCACACGCCAACTCAAAAATCGACTGTGTTGTTTTTGCTAAATGACGATTGGTAAACGCCAGCCACTGATCATAAAGGGACTGATCCATCACTTGATCATACACTTTTGAAAAATCTTCATAAAATGCCATTTTTACTCCTTAGAAAAATTCTGTCAGTACTGACAGAATTCATTTTTAATCTTCGTTGGTCCATTGTGACAATTCAACTAACGGTGCATCTCGCCAAAGTTTTTCGAGATTGTAGCGACTGCGTGAATCATGATCAAACACATTGACCACAACATCCCCCAAATCAAGCAACACCCAGCCATCACGTCCTTCACCTTCGATATGTCCACCTAAAGGAAAACCAGCTTTTTCAGCTTCTTCATCCACATTGTCCACAATCGCATCCAACTGACGTCCATTCATCGCTTCACAAATCACAAAATAATCCGCAAATCCAGACACTTCAGACATATCCAGTGCCACAATATCGAGCGCTTTTTTATCATCCGCTGCTTTAACAACCACTTCAAGTAATTCTTTTGAATTCAAATTTTAATCTTTCCATTCTTTTTAATCATACTATTTTAACATATTTTCTTCGTCACAAGCAATCGCTTTATTCGTGACGGGCCAATTTTTGTAACTCACATCTCAAACCTGGTCCATTTTACTCATTTTAGCTTTTCGAATCATTCTTCTACCGCCGTGAGTGCATTTACGTAAGCGTTGTAAGTTTCAATGGTCTGTGGATAGATGGGAACGCGCTTTTTGGCTAAAAATTCCACAGTCCGCACTGTTTCAAATGCAACAGCGGCATCAAGTGAACGCTGCGCGATTTTTCTTGCCTCATCAACACCTTCAAACGTCCGATTTTCCTCAATATAATCCGCCACATAAACGATTTTATCGAGCATACTCATCGTGCTTGAACCTACCGTATGGGTTTTGATCGCCTGCAAAATCTCTGGATGTTCTTGTGCAATAAAAGGAAAATCCTCTTTGATTTTCAACCACCCCACAAGCCCGTGCAAGACATTGTTGCCCCAATCTTTTAGCGCTTCATCAAGTCCGTACATGTCAATCAAACGCAGATATTCTGCTTGAGGTTGTTCTTTTGCATAATCATGTAAGAGCCCCGCTAACGCTGCGACTTCTGGATTTTCATACCCAAAACGCACCGCCAATTCCCGTGCCGCTTTCTCCACCCCAAGACAATGCTTGTAGCGCGAAGCTTTCACTTGCGATCGAAGTTGCTGTAAAATTTCTTCTCTTGTCATGTTTTTCACACTCCTTTTCACTTCACACGATTTTAGTTCTTAAAAACGCGATGCATTCCCGCTGTGTGCCATTTTCAATAATGAAATGCATTAATTCTTTTTTTTCAAAAATGGGACGAACAAACGCATCAGATAATCCTGTAAAAATAGAAATAATATCTGTTGACGCAAGCGATTTCATCATTTTTAGTTTTTCTGCATCTTTTTTCTTACGCTGCGCTGACGCTTGGGGATAGCCTGTATTCATCGGAGTTTCAAATAATTTTTCTAATGTAAATCTTAGATTAACTTCGCCAGCCCATCCAAAATTTAGCCCTAAAGGAAGACTCGCACAGTTTCCCTGATTGATTCGTCCAAATAAAAACGCATCTGTTGGAGTCGGTAAATAACCACAAATCACTTGAGGAAGCGCGT
This sequence comes from Lactococcus hircilactis, assembly GCF_009601015.1. GTDB lineage: Bacteria > Bacillota > Bacilli > Lactobacillales > Streptococcaceae > Lactococcus > Lactococcus hircilactis. The sequence goes on along the minus strand of NZ_WITJ01000007.1, from coordinate 68,936 downwards.
TACACGCAATAGCCATCCCATTGCCTGAACTACACCCTGTCACAACAAAATCAACTGCACCAGAATTCAATAGCAAACCCACGCAGAGTGCAATTTGAACATAAGAAAAATTTTCTTCCCCTTCATTCACACCAAAATTAATGACCTCTGCTGTTTTTGCTGCACGTTTTGTTTCATCAAACAAAAGCTGATTTCTTGCAATTTGAGTACTGGCTTGAATCACAGCAATTTTCACTTTCACACTCCTTTTCACTTCACACGATTTTTAAACATACAATCTATTTTTCATGATGTAATCAAGTACTTTTGGGGCAAGTAAAAAATGAGGAATAATCCCGTGCGCAAGCTGTTCGCGAATGAGTTGACCTGAAATGTCCATCGCAGGGACATCTACCCACAAAATCGGATAGGACGTTCCAATGCGATAACGCGGTCTGCGAATGCCCACAAACTGCACAATTTCAAGCAATTCATCAATGTGTTCCCAGCGTGCCATTGTATCAATCATATCTCCACCAACAATGAAATAAAAATCACATTCAGGATTTTCTTCTTGCAACTCACAGACCGTCTCATAAATGCCATGTTTTTCAGCATGAAGGCGGCACTCATCAACTTCAAGCCCTTCAATATCATCAATTGCTGCCGTTAGCATTGTTGCAACATGACCGTTGGTATTGTGCTCAGGCAGAAAAACGACCTTTTCAAGGTGGAGCTGTTGCCGAACTTGATCAGCAATCGTCAAGTGTGCCAAATGCACTGGATTAAAATTGCCCCAAAAAAGCCCAATCATTCGCCGATTTTCAGTTTTTTCTTCTTCAAGTTTTACCTTTGTGAAAGGTGTTAAGAGATCTATTGCCATTTCTTTACCTTTTTATCTTTTTAATCTTCCAAGTCCCGCTGCAGTTCCGCTTAAAACCGTTTTGTCAGTACTGACAGCACCTTTTTTAGCTCTTTTTGACGCTGTCAGTACTGACAGCACCTTATTTCACGAGTGCTTTCACATCAACAGAGATTTTGCGATTTTCTTTTTTGTCAGAAACCTTAAATACGACAAGATTTCGACCAATGATTTGAACCACATCAAGTCCCATTTCTTCAATTGCTGCTGCCACATCAAGTGCCACTTCATCTGAGTTTTGCAAAATATTAACTTTGATCAACTCACGCGCATCGCAAGCTGTACGAATGCTGGTCAAGATCTCGTTAGATAATCCTGCTTTTCCAATCTGCACAATCGGTTTCATTGTCACTGCTAAACTGCGCAAGTAGCGTTTTTGTTTTCCGTTTAATTCCATGATTTAATTTTTTTCCATTTCTATTTTTTTAACTAAATGATTTTGATTTTCATCTAAACCAACTTTTATAAATCCTTTTGCTGGATAAAATTTTCCAGCTTCAACATAATGTTCGGGAAATCTCGTGTGAATTTCTGAAATTTTCTGTGCTCTCGCATAATTTTCAACCGTAGTTAAAAGCTGACTTGCAATGCCACATCTTTTGTAGTCAGGTTTAATAAAGAGCCGTTTCAAAAAAAGTCCTTTCTCTGAAATTCGATGTTCACCAACCATTCCAACCACACGATTATCCTCAGAAATTGCGAGCCAAAATTCATCGCCAAGCTCAAAATAATTCCTTTTAATATCTAATAAATCCTCACGTAAATGAGGTTTTCCAAGCGCTTCTTTGGCGAGGAGATAACAAAGAAACATATCATCCCGATACTCATCTGTGTATCTGATTATTTCAAAATTCATTCAATTTCCATCTCAACTCAGGCGCAATCAATCCTTTAACCTGATATCCCTCTTTTCCCTCAACGACGGATTGCACCAAAGCACTCTTTTTTAATTCAGGTAACTGATAGGCTTTTTCGTAAGGGAGTTCCAACTCAAAAGCATCAAAAAGCTCATGCAATTTTTCTAAAATTGCTGTTTTCAACCATTGAACGCCATTTTCTGATTTAATTGAGAGCTGCAAACTTGGGGACAAAGTTGGCAAGAAATCACCTGGTGCTAGATCCATTTTATTATAAACATTCAACACAGGAATATTGGTCAGTTTCAAATCTTCCATGATTTTCAAAACCGTTTGTTCATGAATTTCATGATAAGGATTGCTGGCATCAATAACATGAATCAGTAAATCAACATTGGCAGATTCTTCTAAGGTTGATTTAAAAGCTTTAATCAGCTCTGTGGGCAGATTTTGGATAAAACCGACCGTATCTGTCAGTGAGACCGTAAAATCTTCAACCAATTGAACCGCTTTTGTCGTAGCGTCCAAAGTCGCAAAAAGTTCATTTTGCTCATATTGTTCTTTATCAAGCCCCACTAAAGCATTCATCATACTGGATTTCCCGGCATTGGTGTACCCAATCAAACCAATCCGAAAAATTCCTGATTTTGAGCGTTTTTGGCGGATATTTTCCCTTGTTTTTTCAACTTTTTTGAGGGCTTTATCAATGTTTTCAATTCGAGTGCGAATATAGCGACGATCCGTTTCAAGCTTAGTTTCACCAGGTCCTTTAGAGCCGATTCCCCCACCTTGACGACTCAGCATAATCCCTTGTCCCACCAAGCGCGGCAAAAGGTAGTTGAGCTGGGCTTCTTCCACTTGAAGCATTCCTTCATGTGAGCGCGCACGCATGGCAAAAATATCCAAAATTAATTGCATCCGATCGATGACTTTGACGCCCAAAGCTTCTTCTAAATTGACATTTTGCCTTGGTGATAAGCGACGATTAAAAATAACCGTATCAATTTCGCCCACTTCAATCGCCCAACGCATTTGTTCAATTTTTCCTGAGCCAATCATGGTCCGACCATCTGGACGCTCTCTTTTTTGAGTAAATTGGTCAATGACCAAGCCACCTGCCGTTTTTGTCAACTCCGCAAGTTCAAGCATGGATGACTCAAAAGTTTGAGCATTTTCAGCTGTTTCTACTCCCGCAAGGAGCACACGTTCTTGTTTTTCTTCTAAATCTATCACATTTCACTCCGTTGCTTCGGTTTTCGAAGCTTTATCTTCTGCTTTTTTACTTTAACGACAAGGCAACTTTTAACTTTAAAAGATCATTTTCATGAGGCACCACTTTTTGATTGTCCCAAAATTCATCATTTTTATAACGTGGAATGACGTGAACATGACAATGTGTGCCTTTATCCATGATTGAGCCATTATTTTGTGCAATCGTGACACCATCAACGTCAAAAATATCATAAATTTTACTCATAAGCTGTTGCTCTAACTTGATCAAATCAAATAACTCCTCGTCAAGCAGCTCACGCATGTCCATAGCATGTTTTTTACTGATGATCAACAAATGTCCCATTTGTACTGGATTAATGTCAAAAACAACCTTGAAATATTCCGTTTCTGACAAGATTTGCTCAAGCTTAATTTGCTGACAGAAAATACAGGCCTTCATTTCTTCAACTCCTTTTACTTCATCCTCGTTGATTTTAAACGCTACTGGTCTTATTATATCATATTTTACAAAGAGAATGACTTGATTTTCATGACTAAAAAAACTGGAATAATCCAGTTTTCTTCGTTCAGTCGTATTAAACTTTCGTTTTTTCCTTTTAAGCTAAAATTTATTTTCTGTCAGTACTGACAGCTTTTTATTTTACTGCTTTTGTGGCCCAAAATTCAGGAAATCCGTGAAATTTTTTGCTGTCAGCATCGAAAAAATCTTCAAATGCAGCAGTTAATACAAATCCAGCTTGAAGTTGACCACCAATCTGCTCCCCAAACGTATGACTGAATTGAACCCCGTCATTTTCCTTTATCGCAAGCGCCATCTGCGCTGGATTTTTCAAAGGGTTATAAGGCAAAATATTTTCAACAGTCATTTTTTCTTTGTAGGAATTAAATAAATAATTAAATCCATTGTCTAAACCAGATAATAAAATCCCACCTTTTTTTAGCACACGATACGCTTCTTGCCATACAGGTTGAACATTTTCAATATAGCAATTTGATACAGGATAAACGATCACATCAAAACTTTCAGCCTCAAAAGGCAACGGTTGTGTCATATCTGCTTTTATCACCGAAATTTCATAATTTTCTCGTTGTGCGACACGTTTTTCACGCTCAAGCTGTGAATCTGAAAGATCCAAAACAGTACAATCCGCACCAGCAGCGGTTAAGACTGGCATTTGTTGACCACCAGCACTCGCCAATCCAAGAATTTTTGTCCCCGGATAAAAATGACCTGAATCATCCAAAAACGGTGCAAAAAAATCCTTTGGAACTGGCGTCTGGGGCGTCAAAACAATGGACCAATCGCCCTTTTTGGCCTTCACGTAAGTGTCATGAGTAATGACTGTTCCCCATTCCCATCCTTCTTCATTCCAACCATCAATCGTTTTTGCATTAAACTCTGTATAATTTTCCATGTTATTTCTCACTTTAGTTTTATTTTTTTATCATTTATCTAAAGTTAATTTAAGTTCACATTTTATTTTCCTTCTCCAACCACTTGCGCAGTACGTATTGATTTCAATTATAAGCCTAAAAATCTAAGAAATCAAGTGCGGTGGTACAAAAAAACTGGAATCGTCCAGTTCTATTTTTTGTTTTTAGGCTGCTCTTTGAGCTGTGTTTTGCTGAGGCGTTCGTACCAAAGCAGACGGCTGCGATTGATGCCGCCAATGAAAACATCCAATAACGGCAGGGCTAAAAGTCCGACACTGAGTAAAATCAAGAGGTAATTTTCTCCTAATTGCGTGTATGGAATCGTCCCTGAACGATTGGTAAAAATAAGAATTAAAGCGAGCGGGATCGCATTTAATGCAGATAAGAATTGTCTCAAAAGAATGATGAGTCGGTGTTTTGGCTGGATTGAGATTTTGAGCAACGCTTGACCTAATGTACGACCAAAAATCAAAGGAATCAGTGCAAAAATCACCAGTAAAATCGCCCAAAAATTAATCCACAAACTCAGCAAAACAAGCATGATAAAATCAACCAGAAATGCGACGGCACGTCGCATATAAGAAATCGACACCTCCTGTACTTCACGTCTTTTTTCATCCAAACTTGGTAAATAACGAACCACTAATTTCGCAAGTCCAAATCCAATCAAACTTCCGATGGTATTGAGCATTAAGTCATCCACATCAAACAAACGATAAGGACGCGGATAAAGGCCTAATAGTGCGGTGCGTTGAATGGTTTCAAAGGATAACGTCAATAAAAAACTAAGCAGTAACGCCTTTCTAAAGCGAACTTTAAATAAATAGCACAAATAAACACCAAAAGGTAATGTCAAAAGGACATTAAATGCAGGTTGAAGAAAACTTGGTGCTTTCAGTGCTAAAAGCCAAGTGTGCGGATTTTGCAATACCAATGGATTATATTTGATAAATTCGCGGACAAATAAAAACGGTTCGAGATTTTGCATTGGTGTGGTGAGTTTTGCAACAACGGCGGGATCTGGCAACGGAAAAATCGTCATCGCATACGCACAAATCAAGTAAAGCACAAATGAAAAATTCACGATAAAAAGCCAAGGTGCGACGCGCCCACGTTTGCGATATTGAAAAATCATGTAAGGAATCAACGCTAAAATACAAAAAACGAAAAAGAGCAAAATTCCTGTTTGAATCGATTGAAGATAAACCATTTTGTTTCACTTTCTATTGCTTCTTTATTTTTTAAGTCTAAAAACTCCCTAAAACGTAATAAAACTACATTTATTCTCGTGTAACGAGCGTTTGAATTTCTGTCAGTACTGACAGAAATACGATTTATTTAAAAGAACGCTGTTTGATTCGCGAAATAATTTTTTCATAGATGATGCGCATCTCAGGTTCTGTTGATTTTTCCACAAACTCATCCATTGGAATCCACGCAACTCCGCGTGTCTCATCCGTATTGATCATCAAAGCATCTGCTTCATTGGCCTCAAAAAGAAACGTGAGGTTCAAATGTAAATGACAAGAAACATACCCTCGTGTGCGATGCGTGTGCGGTGCAACAGCTCCAATCTCAAGAGAAATCGGACATTCTTGTAGCGCTGTCAGTGCTGACAGACCACTTTCCTCACGTGCTTCTTTGTGTGCAACAAAAAGCAAATCACTCTCCCCATCACAATGTCCGCCCATAAATCCCCAGCTGTTATAAATCTTATGAAAAATTCCCAAAACCTTATCGTGCATTTCATTTAACACAAAAGCACTTGCCGTAAAATGCGTCAAACTTGCCCGCGTCAAATGAACATCGTCTTTTGCTAGCACTTTCATGTAAGCTAAATCAGACGTTTCTTGTACACCATCTGGAACATAATTTTCTAATATCGCTTGTAATTTATTCCCCATTTTCATCAAAATAAGCGATAAATTCGCCGTACCCTTCTTTTTCTAAAGCTTCATAAGGCACAAAGCGCAACGCTGCTGAATTAATACAGTACCGTAGTCCTCCTTTTTGAGCTGGACCATCCGTAAATACGTGTCCGAGGTGACTATCTGCCCTTTTTGAGCGAACTTCTGTACGCTCCATTCCAAACGTTTGATCTCTTTTTTCTTTAATGACACCTTTTTCAATCGGTGCCGTAAATGCTGGCCACCCACATCCCGACTGATATTTTTCAATACTCGTAAACAACGGCTCACCTGAAACGATATCAACATACAGGCCTTTTTCAAAAAAATCATCGTACCGATTGCTAAATGGTGCTTCTGTTGCTGATTTCTGAGTCACTTGGTATGAAAGCTCATCCAGTGCTGCTTTTTCTTTTTCAAATGTCATCTCAAACTCCTCTCACAACGCATGATTAATGCATGTTAAATCAACGCTTTTCGCTTCTCAACATCAACCCCCTCAGGAACCCAAGCCGCAACGCGCGCGCGCTCAGGCACGCGAACCCAGCCCAGTCCTGAAAAGACAATGTCTGTTTTCCCTGATACACTAAATTCATGCCGTACCAATTTCGTTGCCACTAAAGCAGGCGAAAGTAGTGTTCCTTGATGTTTCTCATAAAATGCTGTTGCACCATCTAGTTTCGTACGATGGATATTGATTTCATTATCAAAATAGGCTGTCATGCCCTGACGTTCTCCATTTATAAAATCAAAACGCGCTAATCCACCAAAAAACAACGTTTGCTCAGCATTGAGCTGATAGGTTTTTGGTTTAATTTCTTTGCGTGGTGACACGTATTTCAAATCCTCAGGTTCTAAATAATGCGCCATCTGTCCCCGATGAATAATGCCAGGCGTGTCAATAATTGACGTTTTTTCATCCAACGCAATCTCAATCATATCAAGCGTTGTCCCAGGAAAACGACTCGTCGTAATCAACTCTTGATCCCCTGAAGCTTGCGTGATGATTGCATTAATCAACGTTGATTTTCCTACATTTGTCACCCCAACCACATAAACATTACGCCCACGACGATACTGCTCAATCGCTGTCATTAACTCAATCACATCTGCCTTATTTTTTGCTGATGTCACAAGAATTTCCTGAGGCTTCAATCCTTTTTTAGCTGCTTGTTCCTTCAGCCAAGCTGTCAATTTCCCAACTTTTAATGATTTTGGCAAAACATCCCGTTTATTTGCCACCATCAAAAGATCATTGTTTCCTGTCAATTTATGAAGATTAGGAATCAAAGAGCCATTAAAATCAAAAATATCTACCACATTAACAATCAAAGCATCTTGTTGTCCTACTTTTTTTAGTAATTTCAAAAAATCCTCATCCGTCAACTGCGTTGGTGCAATTTCATTATAATGCCGCAAGCGAAAACAACGCTGACAATACAGTGCTTCATCGTTTTTAATTTTTTTATCCAAAGCCCCTGCTGGCAAAAAGCCAAGCGCATCTTTATTTTCAGTTTGAATGATTGCACCACATCCAATACAGCGCAATGCTTCCATTATATTTTCATTTTTATTCATAAGCCCAATTATATCACATTTCATCCGCTTTTTACCGCTCAATTCTCGATAAAAAAACGGTCAAAAACTAAATTTTGACCGTTTTGATGTCTTGTCAGTACTGACAAGACGTATTTTGATATTCTGTCAGTACTGACAGAAAAAATTTAGCCTCATTTTACAATGCTGAATAATTAGGTGCTTCTTTTGTGATTTGCACATCATGTGGATGTGACTCTTTCAGACCCGCACCAGACATTTCAATGAATTGCGCTGAATCATGCAAAGCCGTAATATCCGCTGCACCAGTATATCCCATCCCAGCTTTCAAACCACCGAGCATTTGGAAAACAATATCTGTCGCTGTCCCTTTATAAGCCACACGTCCCTCGATACCTTCTGGAACAAGTTTATTCGCATCATTCACAGCACCTTGGAAATAACGATCTTTAGACCCTTTTGCCATTGCAGCAAGCGATCCCATCCCACGGTACGTCTTGTATTTCCGACCTTGGAAAATCTCCATCTCACCTGGTGCTTCATCCGTTCCTGCAAGCATTGATCCAAGCATGACCGCATCTCCACCAGCTGCGAGCGCCTTAACAATATCACCAGAATACTTGATTCCACCATCAGCAATGATTGTTTTTCCAAACTCACGCGCGACATTCGCACAATCATAAATCGCCGTAATCTGAGGAACACCAACACCTGCAACAACACGTGTTGTACAGATTGAGCCAGGACCAATTCCGACTTTCACCACATCAACACCTGCCTCAAACAACGCCCGTGTGCCTTCACCTGTTGCAATATTTCCAGCAATCAACGTCCGATTAGGAAAATGTTCACGAATTTGCGCAATTTTACGTAAAACTCCGGCAGAATGTCCATGTGCAGTATCGATAACAATCGCGTCCGCACCCGCAGCAAATAAAGCTTCCGCACGATCAAACGTATCACTTCCAACACCAACCGCAGCCGCAACAAGCAACCGTCCCTGCTCATCTTTTGCCGCATTTGGAAATTCAATCACACGCTCAATGTCTTTAATCGTGATTAAACCAGCTAATTTTCCTTCTTCATCCACCAACGGCAACTTTTCAATTTTATGCTGTTGCAAAATATTCGCCGCTTCATCTAGCGTCGTTCCAACAGGTGCAGTGACCAACGCTTCTGAAGTCATTACATTTTTAATCAACTGATCATAATCATTGACAAAACGTAAATCCCGATTCGTCAAAATCCCCACCAACTTTCGATTTTCAAGCGTTTCAACAATTGGTACACCCGAAATACGGTAAGTTGCCATCAAATTTTCCGCTTCCTCGATTTTATGCTCAGGAGTCAAGAAAAAGGGATCCGTAATGACACCAGATTCAGACCGTTTTACCTTTTGCACTTCCTGTGCTTGTTGATCAATGGACATATTCTTATGAATCACACCAAGTCCACCTTGACGCGCCATCGAAATCGCCATTTTACTATCCGTCACAGTATCCATCGCAGCAGATATAATTGGAATATTCAACGTCAAATGCTTTGAAAGACGAGTTTTCATACTCACCTCATTAGGTAATACATGGCTTTCTGCTGGAATCAGCAACACATCATCAAAGGTAAATCCCTTTTTCAAAAACTTAGTTTCCCAGTTTGACATCGAAAACAATCCTCCAAAATTTTTCTAAAGCTAATTAGCCTATTTTATATTTTTACCATTCTAACACTATTTTCACGCTTTTTCAAACAAATATTATGAAAAAATCATATTGTCATCAACTTGAAATGATAATAGCACTAACATTACTATGAATCCAGCTGATTATATATTACAATAGAGTTATGAAAAATAAACTCAGGAAATTATTCTTTCTGTCAGTACTGACAGGAGTCACATTACTTACAACCATCGGTTTCGCAGATACCAACGCAACCCCAGAAAACCACGCGATGGGAAGCAGTCTGATTCAGCAAGAGCAAGAACAAAGTGAATCCCCACAATCCGCATCCCCACGCCTTCGCTCCTTTGCCGCAGCAGCCCCCGCTGTTGCAAACAGCTTAGTGGACCTCTCTCCCACAGATGTCAACATCCCAAGTTGCGATGCCGTCGATGTTGCCTCTTATCAAAGTTGGATGAAACAAGAAGATTTCAATGGTTTAAAAGCTCAAGGTGTCAAAACCATTGTCGTCAAACTCTCAGAAGGTACTTATTATACAAACCCCTATGCAAGTGCTCAAATAAAAATGGCACAAAATGCAGGGTTAAATATCGCCACTTACCACTATGCGATTTTTGGTAACACCAACAATCAAACCACCGCAAATCATGCGGCCATCGCAGAAGCAGATTATTATGCCCAAGCCGCTCAAAAATTAGGCCTATCTACCGCCATCACAATGGTTGAAGACGCAGAAAACTCAGGAACAACTTCTTCTGTCTGGACTCAAGCCTCACAAAATTTCCAATCTGAACTCTCAAAAAAAGGCTACCACAACGTCAAATTCTACACCGGCCAAAGTTGGGCAGCAAATGGTAGCATGAACTCAAGTACCCTAGGTGCCAAAAACTTTTGGGTCGCACAATACCTCTACGGCAAACCAGAAACTAACCCCACCGGCTGGGCCAACACCCTAAAAAACAACGCCCAATTCGGTGCTTGGCAATATACCAGCCAAATGCGATATTCTGGCACAAGCCTCCAAAAAAACGTCTTAGACACCTCAACCGATTTCTCCAATTTCTTTTCCGCTCGTTATATCATATCATTCAATACAAATGGTGGCTCTACACTTCCAAATCAAGCAGTAGATTCTTTAGGTCAGGTAAAACAACCCACAAATCCATCAAAAACAGGAGCTACTTTTTCTGGATGGTACAGTGATGCAGCACTCACACAAGCTTATGATTTCTCAACGCGTATCAGCTCAAATAAAACGCTCTACGCCAAGTGGACTCCATCCCCCGCACCTAGTATCTCCTACCAAACACAAGTTCAAAATATTGGATGGCAAACTCCTTCATATAATGGTGAAACCGCTGGAACGAGTGGTCAAGGGCTAAGAGCTGAAGCGCTAAAAATTTCACTCACAAATTTACCCCCAAATTTAGCAGGAAGCCATGTACAATACCAAAGCTATATTCAAGGAATCGGATGGCAAAATACCATCGCGACTGACGGAACAATGTCTGGCACACAAGGACAATCAAAGCGACTCGAAGCCTTTCGTCTAAAATTAACTGGAGCAATCTCACAACAATTTGATATCTACTACCGTGTACACGCTCAAAAAATTGGCTGGATGGCTTGGACAAAAGACTGGCAAACCGCTGGAACAACAGAAATGAGCTATCGACTAGAAGCTGTTCAGATTCAACTTGTAAAAAAAAGTGCCCCAGCCCCCTCAACTCCTGGATCTTCTTCGTTTTCTTATTTGACTCTTCCAACCATCCAGTACAGCACCCATATTCAAAAGATTGCTTGGCAATCCCCCGTCATCAATGGCGCTACATCCGGAACAACTGGAAAAGCATTGAGAATAGAAGCTGTAAAAATAAATCTGGAAAATCTCCCCACAACCCTTTCTGCTGGACTAAGTTACCGAAGCCAAATCCAAAATATAGGATGGCAAGACTGGGTACCTCAGGCTACCATCTCAGGAACGACAGGACTTGGTCTTCGTGATGAAAGCATCCAAATCAAGCTCACAGGAGAAATTTCAAAATATTTCAACGTTTCGTATCGAGCACACGTCCAAGGAATCGGATGGCAAGACTGGGTATCTAACGGCGATACAGCTGGTACCATTGGAAAAAGCCTTCGCATGGAAGCTTTAGAAATCCAAGTTCTTCCTAAATAACCCCCCCCTAACCTAATCTCACAACAGCGCTGCATTAACTAAAAAACGAGTAACCTAAAGTTACCCGTTTTTACATTTTTTCTCACTCATAAATATTTTTATTTCCTATTTTTGATCCATTGTAAAATCTTTAAATTCTTTTTCAACAGCCTTTAAAGCCACTCCAAAGACCTGATCCATATCATAATATTGATAATTTCCCAAGCGTCCACCGAAAATAACATTTGGATATTTTTTAGTCTCTTCCTTATATTTTTTAAAGAGCTTAGAATTTTTTTCATCATTCACTGGATAATAAGCTTCTTTTGTACGATCCCAATTTTGAGGAAATTCTTTTGTTAAAATCGTATATCCTTCATCCGCCTTTTTATCAAAATGCCGCCATTCCATCACACGTGTAAAAGGTGTTTTCGCATCAGTATAATTAATCACAGCATTTCCTTGAGCATTATCAGATTTTAGCGTTTCAGACTCAAACCGCACAGAGCGATATTCAAGTTCTCCAAAAGCATAATCAAAGAACTGATCAATCATCCCTGTATAAACAATCTTTGGAAATTCTTCTAAGAACACTTCCTTATGACTAAAAAAATCCACTCCTGTTTCAACATCAATCAAATCAGAATCAAGCATTTTATCAAAGAGAGCAGTATATCCGTCCACTGGAACCCCTTGATAACGATGATTAAAGTAATTATTATCAAAAGTATAACGCACAGGAAGTCGACGAATGATAAATGAAGGCAATTCAGTCGCTTTACGCCCCCATTGTTTTTCTGTGTAACCTTTGATTAATTTTTCATAAATATCCGTTCCAATCAAACTAATTGCTTGTTCTTCCAAATTTTTAGGACGACCTGAAATTCCCGCTTTTGCTTTTTGTTCCTCAATCTTAGCAGCTGCCTCTTTCGGCGTTTTTACGCCCCACATTTGATAAAAAGTATTCATATTAAATGGTAAATTATAAAGTTCCCCATTATAATTTGCAACCACTTGATTAATATAATTATTGAATTCCGTAAATTGATTCACGTAATCCCAAACCACTTTATTATCCGTATGGAAGATATGAGCACCATAATCATGGACATTAATTCCATGTTCTTTATGTGTGTACATGTTTCCACCAATATGAGAGCGCCGTTCAATAATTAAAGAGCGCTTTCCACGTTTTGCTGCCTCATGAGCAAATATCGAACCATAAGGCCCTGCACCAACAATTAGATAATCATATTTTTTTCGATTAAACTTCATTCTTCTCTCCAATCATTTTTATCTCTTCTCTTCCAACTTCTCAATGCAACAAAATAAACTCCTATTTACAGATAAAAAGCACCAAATAAAGTTGAAAATACAAGCAAAACATTCGTTACCACAGCTGTAGCTGTCACAAATATGAGAACCGATTTTTCTCCCTTAATCCTAATCTTAAATTTCTCGTGACACGTAACAAAAAGCAACAAAAACAACGTTGGAGTAAAATATCTCCCTTGCAATCCTTGCATTTGTCCCACCAAAGTCACATTACCAACGGGAGATCCTGTAGGGGTATAAGTCATATAAGCATAATAAACAGCAGCAATCCCGACTAAAAAAATCCCCCCACTCACTATCGACACCAGCTTATTCTTCACAAATTTTTCTTCAGATAACAAAACAACAACAATAGCAAGATACCAAATCATACTAACCCAAGCAGGCGTATAATTTAGATTAGGATAAGGAGAACCTAATAAATTATAAAATACAGAGCTTACAGATAAATAATCCCGCAAATTCACTGAATAATTAATAACAAACCGATAAACACTGTAATAAATTCCATCATGCTTCATCCCTAAAAGGATGATAAACACCAAAACTCCTAAACTCATTATTCCCAAAACTATGAGAGATAAAATTCTTCTCCTTCTCCAAAAATCGTTACAAAATGAGGAAATCCATTCATATACTTTTGGAATACCAAACATCATAATTAAAATAGGAACTAAAAGAAGTAAAACCTTAAAATTAGTTTTCGCACCAAAATAAAGGAAAACTGAACCTATTCCAATCTCAATCCAGCGCCACCACTTTATCCTTTGATCCACCAAACTATTGATGGTAAGAGCAATCAACCATGCCACCAAGATGAAACTCAATGAATCATATGACAAACTTGCAAAAGTATTTAGGGTAACAGGAGTTAAGGCCAGTGCAAAAAAGATCATCTTCCCTTTTTTGACGAACTTAATAATCAAAAATAGGATTAATGAATTTATAAATACAGAAAAAATCCTTGCAGTTGTGATCATCACTCCAATGGATGGATAGATTTTATGCCCGATCCATAGTCCCACCGCAGGAATGAGATGCCCCCAAAAATTATACGATTTAATCCCTGGATTTTCTTTAGCCTCTGAACGTGGCTGCAAATGCATTGGCATTTCAACAATCTTAGTCAAATAATATTTTTGAAAATAATTCCCCTGTTGATATGCACTCACTTGCTGATCAATTCCTGTCCCTATTCCTTCTTCACCATAAGCTGAAATATCGTTTGATAAATTGACCATATTGGAACTGATGACATAATGATATTGACCATCTGGTTCATTGAAAAATGGCATCCCAACTGCGAGAATCATTCCAAGTACAACACTAACAATAAGATAAAGGCGATGTAAATTATTTTTCCTCTCCCGAACATTGGAGGAGTTTGAATTTCTTTTTGATCTCTTATTCATTTTTTTCTCCTCATATCCATTTTTGTATCGCAATTACAACTGATAAGATCAAAGCCAACACGCACACACCACTAACCGCAGCAAAAATATAAATGCTATTATTTTTTTGGTCTTGTTTACTTCCATCCAAAGAAATATTGTTATATTCATTAACCCCTGCATTATAATCTGGAATTTCCCCTGAGATACCAATGAGAGGATGCGTTGGATGATTAATCGAATTATCCACCATTAAAGAATTATTGGGAGAGAAAAAACTCCGACTAAAGATAGAAAACTTGAAACTTCTATCAGAAGTAGTGAACTGCTGATTCGTGTTTATTCTATAAAGAAAATAATGATTTCCTTGCGCCAATCCGATGATTTGAATGACACTCTTATTAATCTCCTCACTTTTTTTCTCATTAAAATTAAATCTCGAAACATCTAACGGTATGCTTTGAGGTGATTTTGCCCCTAAAATATATCGATTCCCACCTTCTAAAACTAAGCATTTAGAAATCGGAAGATTTTCTAAATGCTCAAACTTATTCCATTTTTGATTTTTACCATAGATTTCATAATAATTACCTACCGCTTTAGCTAATAAGAACGTCCCACCTTGAGCTAAATGCGTCGTCTTTTCTTTTGTCATCGCAAAATTTGCTCCAGCAATGACTAAATTAGGAGTTGATGCAGTACTTGAACTCCCGTCTTTATTTACTGAAATGGCTTGCATAGACGTAGTGATTGGTTTGTTAGTACTTACATTATTTCCCTCAAGATTGACATGAACAGTCACTCTCAACAAGATATTTTCTTGCGTAGCATTTAATGAAATACTAGCTGCTATCACCGGTTCTGAAGAATTATAGACCAATGTATCACTTAAAGCAGGATTCGTTACTATTGCAACAGCATCCTGGTTGTCCAAAACTTTAATTGAATCAAAAGAAAGATTTGATTTTGGAGGTAAAACCAAATTAATACTCCCGGCTTGTTTCCACATTGTTTTGCTAATTGAAAGGTTAAAACTAAATTTTTGATTTGTCCCTACAACATACTGACCAAAATTTGTTGCTAAATCATTTAATTTACTGTCCGCTTTAAAATAAATCTCACTGTCAGTATTTGCAAGGTCAATAAATACTTTTTCAGAGTTATTCTGAATTTTGACAAGCTTAATAAACTTGCGATCATTATCAAGAATAAGCGTATGTCCTTGTTCTATCGCTGCCCTTGCAATTCCTTTATCGTTTGTAAATTTATAAATCACATGCTCCGGATTCAAAAAAGGGACTGTTGTATTAGATTGATTAATCTCGCTGATCAACGACAAATTATCCACATTAATAAGATCTGAAATAATAGCACTCATCTCTTCATCCGTATGTGTCACACCTTGACCAATTTTTTGCCCATCACTTAAAGTGATCGTATCTTTATTACTCCCGCTATTTGTATTTTGAGATGCTAAAATCCATGCAGCAGAATTTATTGCTTTCTCACTGATTTTTCCATCTTTTATTTCCTGATAAGCTCTCTCAATATTCATCGCACTATAAGAGCTATGAATAGCAGGAACACCATTGTTTGTCACTTGTAATTCAACATTTGTCAAATTTGATGAAACAGTAACAGCATTAACTTTATTTTTCATCCCCAAAAGCATCAAAATGAGAATACAAATTAAAAACAAGACCTTTTTATTTATTTTATTTATCATAAGCACTTTCACTACTTGAACTCCCTTATTTTTTAATCAATTTTTTAATATAAGGTGCCACAATTGTATTGACTGGTGCACGCAATATAAACAAAACCACTACATAAATCATAATAGCAATCATTGTTTGAATGAAATAATTTAAAATACTAATGGGCATCTTATTATTAAGAACATACAAAGGAACAAATACAGCAAGTCCTCCTACCATATATTTCCAAATCCCAGAAAAAACTTCTCTCAACGAAAAAGTTTTCCGAAGTACCCAGAGCTGATAGGATGTAGTCGCGATTTCTGTACAAACCGTCGAAATAACTGCCCCCATTGCACCCATTTGAGGAATAAGCAGTAAATTTAGAAATACATTAACAACTAATCCACAAAGCGATGAAATCGCAAATTCCTTAGTTCTCCTTGCCGAAAGCAAATATTGATTTCCTAAAACACTTGCTATTGCAACAAAAATAATCATAATCGCTTGAATAAACATCAAATTTGATACTTGGTTATACTGCTTTCCAAAAAAGAATGGAGCAAAAGTATGTGAAACTCCCATGATTCCTGCAATTATCAAAAATGATATAGCATAACTCAAATCAAGAGATTTTAGAGTTAAGTCATGAACAGCCTGCCTTTTCCCCTGTGCATGCATTGTGGATAGTCGTGGAAGAAATGCCGCTCCAAAACTCGATACAAGGGTAAAAGATACTCTAATAATTGTATCCGATTGATTAAAATAACCTGCTGCTGTCATACCATCCAATGCACCTAACATATTTTTATTCAGTGAAAGATAGATTTGTGTTGCAATTTGAGGAAGAAATAACCATACGATTGGTTTTAAATGTTTCAATATATTCCACTCTTTAGGAGAAACAAAAATAATATTTTTTCTTAAAAACGGCCACAAACTTAAGTTTGAAAGAAGTTGAGAAAGAACTACTAAAAGAATATAAATCCATAAATCATGTGCTGTCCTGACAAGAACAAAAGTCAAAACCACCGTTATCATTCTAATGATTGTATTACGAACAACAACTACTTTAAAATTTTCCATTCCCATAAAAAACCAAGAAATATCAAATGCTGTAGCTATTATTAAAATACCTTGCAATAGAAATAAATTTTGATAATGTGCCTGAAAAAAAATACTTACTACAAATAGAAGAAATGAAGCCAGCGTACTAATTGCACGCAAACTATTAATTTCAAAAAAAAGTTTACTTCTTTCTCTTATATCAGAAAACGCATAGGCAATTTCTCTATTCCCATATAGAGTGATCCCTAAGCCACCCAATAATACAAAATAAGTGGCATAAGCCGTTGTTACTGAAAAAATCCCTATGCCCTTGGGTTCCAAAATACGTGAGACATATGGCGCAGTTACTAACGGTAAAATCAGAGCCAATATCTGGTATGATGTGCTATAGATCATGTTTTTGATGAGTTTCAAATTAACCTCCATCGTAGATACAATGATTAAAAATTATTATTTGAGATGTATCCTTAGAACCTAAATTTTTTATACCCTATTTTTGTTACAATTAACCATGTTCTCAAAATAAGATAGATTTTTTTTGTATTTCCTTTTTGGAAGTGTAACATAATAAAAAAGCGTTTTATCCATACTTCATTAATTACATCTAAATATTTTTTTATTGTTTTTTTATTTTCATTCGTTTCTGGAAGAATAGAAAACACATGAGAAAGTTGCTTTTGCTCTCTTAAAATTTCTCGCCACGCTAAATTTGTATATCCATTTGATTTCATATCAACTAATTTACTTGTTAGGTTCCCCTTTCCCCCTCCAAGAACATTGTTTTCATGTTGGCGATATAGAATTGTTGGATGATTGAGATAGATCAGATTATTATATGCAGCTGCAATTTGCGCTAAATACCAATCATGCATGATTATGCCTTCTGTATTTACCCATTTTTCTGCCAACGCATTGTTTATCATGCTTGCACACCCAGTGACACAATTTCGTCTCATTACTTCTTTTAAATTTGTACACGCTGGACCTGTCACTTCTTTTATCATACTCGGATACAAAATATTTAAGTTACGATCTACAACTTTCAAATCCGAGTAAACCAATAACGGAATCTGTTTTTCGTGATGTTGTGCTTCGTCTAGCATCATTTTTAATTTTTCTGGAAGCCAAACATCATCTTGATCACAAAAGAAATAAAAGTCAGCTTTTTCATACTTTGTCAATTGAAAAAACGAAGCGATAACACCAATATTTTCCCCACGAATAAGTTCAATTCTCGTATCTCGATTTATAAATTTTTCAATAATTGCTATTGTATCATCCTTTGATCCATCATCTCGAATAATCAAATGCCAATTTTTTTCTGTTTGATTAATAATACTCTCGATTTGTTGAGAGAGATATTTTTCCCCATTATAGGTTGACATTAAAATATTGATTTTCATTTCCCCACTGCCTCTCACTTCTAAATCGATCATCTAACCCTCATCAATTTAAATCCATTCGCCTACCATCTAAGAGTCCTTTAATATATAAAAAAGTTTTTTTCCACTTTTGTTTTTCAAATAAAATCACTTTTATTGCATGACCATTATTAGCTATAAATAATCCTTTGGTTATATTATTCCAACCATATTTACGAATCAAATATATTGAGTTTCTCGAAAAATAATAACGCCTAATGGCTGAATGATTGTTAAAATAAATATCCCTACCAAAAATTTTTCTATGTCCTCGCTCGCCAATTTCATGCTTAAATCCCACAAAACTAATTTTATACATTTTATACAACAGCTTTTGATACTGAAGATTAATTTCGTAATCTACAAGATCAATAAACATCTTTTCATCAAATTTAGAAGAATGTTCAAAGCAGTACGTATTCATTAATGCTCCTGATGTTATACATAATTGAATCTCTTGATAGGGTATTTCATATCTTTCATTATTAACAGCATCATTAACATCTTGAAAATCACAAGATAGTATTCCCACCTGTGGCAAATCAAAATATCGTCTATACTCTGCAATCATTCCATCACAAATCACTGAATCCTGATCAAGAGTTAAAAACCAATCATAATTATTTTTTATCGCGTAACTTCCGATTTCATTTAGTGCAAAAGCAATTCCTTTGTTTTCATCTAAAGAAATTATTTCAACATTATCGAACCTCTTAAATTCTTCCAAATTAGTTGAATGATTATCAACAATAATTACCTGATCAACTTGAGCAGACACCGCTGCTATGTTCTCACTTAATCTTTTAATGTCTGGATTAAAAGTAACGATTCCTGCTAATATTTTCATACAATGTTTATCCTATTTTTTAAAAGAAAATAAAACATCCCGAATTTGACTTGACCGATGTTCATAATTTCTCCAATCTTTGAATTGCTGGACAATTACTTTCCAAGCATTTCCAGATTGTGCATTTTCTACCCTTCTTTTTGTGAATTCATAGTATTTTTGTTCTTCAAGAGCTAAAGAGGAATGATTATCTTGAAGAACCTTATAAACTATTTCATAATATCCTTGATATTTTGCATAAAGTTCCTGGATATGAAGTTTTTTTGGTGATTTAAGAGTTACGACTGCTTTGCCGCTTGCATTTGACTCATGGCGATTATGAACTGCAACACATTCGTTCAGGTTATACCCAACTTCTAACAAACCAGCCAAACACTCAATCAGCGCATCATGAGGAAGTAGGTTATACTCTTCTTTCCAATACTTCAAAAATCGATCAATAAATTCCTTTCTTATCGCTAAAGTCATTCCTTGGCGAAAACCCGCCTTATAAAAATGTTCCATTGGAAACTTTGAAAGCTCTTTATCATTATCCTGAAAGACATAATTTGTTGGAACTGTCGCTTCACTGGTACTGACGTTAAATTCAGTATCAGCACTTAGCACTTCGATTTCTTGATGTTTTAAAAGAAGATCTAATTGTCTTTTGTTTTTTTCTAATTTCCAAACGTCATCCTGATCTGATAAAAAGATGACGTCCGCGTCAGTATTTTGTGAATCAATCAATAGTTGACGAAAATTCAAGCGCCAGCCTAAGTTTTTCTGATTCTTTATGATACTCCAACCCGCTAAATTATTGTTTTTTATATACTTTTTAACAAATGGAACCGTACCATCAGTAGAACCATCATCACGTATGATAACATAATCAGGAGAAAGCACTTGGTCCTTTATAGAATCTAATTGCTTTTCAATAAATTTTTCTCCGTTATACGTTGCCATTAGTACTGCTGTTTTCATTCTTCAAAACTTTCTACTGTCTTTTTTAACCCCAAATCAAGAGGAACAGATCTTTCCCAGCCTAATGTTTCTAATTTAGACATGTCCATTACCGTTCTTCCATCTGTGCTGTAAGCTGAACTTTGAGTTTTGGGAATGTCAAATTTAACTTTTAAATTTTTTTCAGGAATCAACTTCACTAATTTTTCTGCCAAGTTTTTAATTTTAATCGGTTCATCTTCGTTGGCGACATTATATGCTTGCCCAGATTCCCCATTTAATAATATCGCAAATAGTGCAGTGATCGCATCCAAAATATAACAAAACGCTCGTTCTGCACTCCCTGTTGATTTAAGAATAATGTCTTCATTATTTACAACATTTGAAATTAAATCACTCATAATGCGACCGTCATTATTAATTTCCATTCCTGGTCCATAAGAATGAGCAATTCTAGCTACAGTATATGGGATGTGATATTGTACAGAATAACTTTCCAATAACGTTTCTGCCATTCGTTTACTTTCTGGATAACAGGCTCTTTGAGATAAAATATCAAGCCCACCGTAATCTTGTTCCGTTAACACTTTCTTAATTGCTTTTCCATAAATTTCACGAGTGGATAGAAAAAGAAAATTTTGAATCTCTTTTTTTCTTGCTAACTCCAGAAGATTCAATGTCCCTAACGTATTTGCTTTAATAATTCCAACTGGATCTGTAGCTATAAATCGTGGACTGGCATTACTGGCCGCATGGATAATGTAATCAATATTTCCTTTATATTCTAGTGGGAGAGTAACATCATGTTGTATCAGCTCAAAATAATCTTTAGATAAAGTATGAAATTTGGCATTTGCTTTTTCCATATTTCGAGCAGTACCAAGGATCTTAGTTTGAAAATTCTCATGAAGATCTAAATAATAAATAGTATAAGCAAGATAAGTTGCTAACATCCCAGAAACTCCAGTAATCAATACCGTTTTTCCACGTAATTTTTCAAAATTAATATAAGAAGAACTTACGATTTCTTTCAAATCTTTTTGAACAATTTTATTTTCAAATGTAATCATCACTTATACCCCATAAATTTGACCTATTTCACGCGCATCACAGAGTGCTTTAAACATATAAAAGTCATCTGGTGTTGTGATTTTTATATTTTCATACGGTCCTTCTACAATATGCAATGTTTTATTATACATCCCCATGAGCGTGCTTGAATCAATCGCATTGGTAATTCCTTTTGAGATTGCATCGCGTTCGACTTTTAGAATATCTGCAAGTTGAAAACTCTGTGGAGCTTTTGCTGTAAAAGAACGCGTTCGATCAACTACCTCTGAAACTTCTTGAGAGCCGTTAACAAGTACAATTGTTTCTTTAGCGGGTGCTGTAGTTATTGCTGAACCATTTTCTTTGACACATTCAATATTATCTTGAATAACTTTGCTATTAATCAGTGGACGCACGCCATCGTGAATCAATACGACATCATCTTTATGATGTGATATTTTTTCAGCTGCCTCAAGACCATTAAATATTGAGAGTTGCCCTGTTTCTCCACCTGGTACAATGGCTTTAACTTTTTTTAAGTTAAAATTCTTAACCAATTCTGTCATATAATCTAAATAATCAGACAATATAACCACGACTATCGCATCAATCTCTTTTGTTTTCTCAAATAGGTCAATGGTATGTACAATAATTGGCTTTCCGTGGACTTCTAAAAACTGCTTTGGTTTATCTTTTGAATTCATCCGTGAACCCGTTCCGCCAGCAAATATTAATCCGATATTCATTTTAATTTTCCTTCCCATAAAAAGTAACATAATCATGATTAATTCTTTGATTTTCCGGAGGAAGTTGCATATAATCTCCATGAATTTGCCGTAAATAACTATCATGATCAACTATTTTTCTAACATTTAAATTTTCAAACTGTACATCTTCATATTTTTCAAAAATTATTGAAGAAAAATGTTCCTTATCAAAATATCGACTCGCAAGAAAGCCAATTTGTGTAGCATTTGGATCTGACTGATATTTTGCCATAAAATCATCAACCTCTTTTGCAACTTGTCTATTTTTTCCGTGATATCGTAAAAATTTTGGGCCTCTAAGAAAAAGACGCGCTAAGGAATAGTACCATTTTGAGCCACTCACAAATGCTGGAAAAGAGGTAGAATATAAAATCTCCGCCTTATGCTGTGCTTCATGCATAAATTGAACTCTTTTTTCTTCTTTTTCCGGCATATAATCCATTGGAAAAATATCGATATTTACCCCAATCTTCGGCCAAAGAAAGTCTAAACCAGCCTTAGCTTGGTAAGTTTGCTTATTACAAAGTTTTGCATAAGGTTGAAACGTTTCTTTGATTGAATAATGCCATAACTCTGCTTCATTCTGAAGACTAAGGATTTTTATAAGTTTATCATAATTCTTACGTGTTAGCATAATATCAATATCATCATCCCAAGGAATAAATCCCTTATGTCTAACACTCCCAAGTAACGATCCCCCACCCAAGGAGTATTCTATATTATTTTCTCGGCAAACCTTATCTACTAAAACTAATAGTTCAAGTTCGATTTTTTTAATTTCATCAATCAATAGCTTATTCATTGTTCACTCTTTCCAAGAGTGCCATAATTCAGCACATCTTTCACTACCCAAACTGGATTAAAACTTTTCCAGGAATACAAAACGCGGAATAAAGACCTGAGATTTTTTTCCAAATAATAATTTTGTCTAGCCTTGAGAGCTTTTGATTGTTTGAATAAAATTTTTTGTTGTTGTTTAACATTAACTTCTTCTTTTTGCTCAAGATAATTTTGTGCTATTTTTACACGTTCCAAATAGTTTTTTGTCAAAAGAAGTTCTCGATTTAATTTTTCGTTAGTATGGACTAAAGAGCTATCGCTTGTACTCCCACTATATCTGCGAAATTCTCCTGTTTCTCCAAGGTACTTAAAACAAACTCGGTCCATTGAAGAAAATGTATTAAAAAAACCATCATGTGAAAAAACAGGACTATAAAAAGGAGAGATTTTATTAAAGTATTCTTTTCTTATCGCAAGCGTCCAACCTGGTCCTCCTCCGGAAAATACTCCCTTCGAAGAAAATCGAACACTTTTCACAGTAGTATTAAAATGATTTTTAAAGTTTTCTGCCTTGTAATAAAATTGCATAGAAACAGGGAGAGACTTATCAATTTTATAACTATAGTTGCCAGATAATACTTGTATTTTTGAATTTTCTTCAAAACACGCTACCATATTTTCAACTTTTTTTTCATTCCAGATATCATCTTGATCACAGCAAAAAATAATATCCCCAGTTGCTTGAGACACCCCTTCATAAAAATTCCGACTATAACTTTTATTAGCTTTATTAACGATTAAATTCCAGTTTGATAAGGCGTACTTTTCAATGAAATTCGTAATCAATAAAGCTGTTCCATCTTGAGACAAGTCATCAAAAACAAGAACTTCATCCACTGTCCGCGTTTGATTTTTTATTGTTTCTAGCTGTTCTTCTATATACTCTTCGCCATTGTACGTTGCAATGACAACACTCGTTTTCATCGTTAAGTTTACCTCTCAAGTCAAGAATTTTTTAACCACTCCTCTTATCACATCTGATTTTAATACTTTATCCATTAATGGCATAATGACGCGATAAACACTGGGGGAGCGATATAAAAATCTTCTTTGCTGTATTTTCTCTGAGAATTCTCTATTTTGCTCAAAACATCGTTGAAATAATTTTTGAGATAAATCAGATTTGTCCTTCAAACACTTACTCATCACAAAATCATTTTCATTCATACATAACATATAAACATAGTTTAAGATTTCTGGATGCTTTCCCTTTGCAAAATTTATTTGCAGTTTATTTTTTTCAAAAATGTCATCGTTTTTTTCTGATATTTTGATATTTGTTAAGCTAGACTTCACTTGTCGATAATACCAAAGAGACTGATTTATGAGAACAATCTCATCTACATTGTCTATTACAGGTAAAATAATTGACGTGTCTTCATGTATAGACAAATTAGGAAAACGTAGCGTTTTAAAAACATCTTGACTATATAATTTCCCCCACGGGCTAAAGGACGGATAACCTGACGTTTGTACAGCTTTTATCCGATCTATCATTTTTCCTTTAACAGAAATCACCTGTGCTTCGGCATGATTATCTTTTAAAGTATCTCGAGTAGAGTATTTTGCCATTGAAAAGATGCGATGTTTCCCATTAATCGGCAACAATAAGTTTTCAACTGTATCCAATGCTATTTTATCATCCGAGTCCAAAAACATAATGTAACTGCCTTGCGCGAGATCTAACCCCTTGTTTCTTGCATAAGAAACTCCTTGACAATCTTGATTTACAAGATGAAATCGCTTATCCTTTTCAATATATTTCTCTGCAATTATCTGTGAGCCATCGAAGGAACCATCATTGATTAGAATAATTTCTAAATTATTATAAGTTTGATTAGCAACCGATTCTAGACATTCCTGCAAATATTTTTCAACATTATAGATTGGAATAATCACACTGACTAGAGGTTTTAAATTTTTCATTTTATTTCCTTGATTCAATACTCCAGACAAAGAAGTATTCTCTTTTTTATATCTTCTACCTTGCTTATCGATTTCATTGGTGTTTTAGACGTTTGATTAACGGTACTATCAAGCCCTTATTTTTTCATTCTTTTAATCGAATTTAAAATACTTCGTTCAATAACATGCCAAGCTTTATTGGATTGAAGTCCATTTCTAATTGTTACGGCAGGTCGAATAATTCCTCCATTTGTACGAACTAGCAGTTTGGACAAGTTCAAAATATCTGGATTTTCTAATACTTTCTCAATTTTTAAGAATTCGGTGAACGCAATCGTTTCTTTTTTTCTGTCCAATTTATTTGGGATAGATAAATTAATCACATATTGTGCAATAATGAGTTCTGAAAAACGTTGATATAATGCTTTTTTTACAGTTGTTGGTGTTATAGCTGGTATTTGTTTTATGAAATTCCAGATATGTTTTGTCATTGTTAAATGCATCTTACGATTTTTAACCATATTACCAACCGCCATAGACTGCGTCCCTGAGTTTGTACGATAGATATAAACAGGATAATCTAAATAAACAGATGTCTTAACAAATGGCAGTGGGTAGCAGATGTATTCAACGTCCACATAAAACATTTTTTCATCGATAATGATACTATTATCTCTCAAAATTGAAGTTTTATAAGTAATTGTGTGCATTGGTGGGATTTTGATTTGCTCAATTATTTTTTCATGTTTGATGAGTCTATTTGAAGGAATATTGAGTTTCATCATGAGCGTTTCAGCAGAGGTTTCTTCATCGTGTTCTAAATAAGGATTATTGATAAGATCAACTTCTGTGTGTTTTAAGTAATTGACAAGTTTGACAAAATTTTTAGTAACAACCCAATCATCTCCATCTACCACTTTAAAATATTTGCCTGTTGCTTCTAAAATCCCTCGATTTATAGTTGAACCGTGTCCCCCATTTTCTTTATCAATGACACGAATTGAGTCAGGATACTTATCTGCCCACTTTTGTGCAACGGCCACCGTATTATCTTTAGAGCCATCACTAACAATTAAGATTTCAATGTCTGAAATGATTTGTTCATCAATAAGATAGGGTAAGCATTCATCAATGTATTTTTCTGTGTTATACGACGGAATTGTTACCGTTAAAATTTTACTCACTTAATTCTTTACTCCCTTTTTATTTTCTTGCTCTTTTGTGGAATTTTCTTTTTTCTCTATCTCTGCATCCTTCATTTCTTTACGCAGTATTGAAACTTCTTGAATTAAATTTTTAATTTGTTTTTCAGCTGCAATCAGAGAAATTTGATACCGTAAAGAAATAACGACAAGCATTGCAACTAACACAAATAGGGCGAAAGAGGATAAGGTTTTTATCCCTAAAGCATATGCTATTTTTGCTGCAAATTCTGAAAATAACGCACCAAATAAGATAACCAATGCCAAAATGAACCACTTCATCATGTGACGAACTTCGGCTAAATTTTTTCTGATAAGTCGAATCGTATAAACGAAAAAAAGGAGCGCTAAAATAATAGCTAAAATTCTTAACGTTAATGGCATCATGATTTTTTTCCTCCCATAATTGCAGAAAATAGGATGGCTAAAGACACACTAATCATATAACTCATTCCTTTAAACAAACTGATACTAGACGTCCCTGTCTCCCTTTCAAACATCCTTACACCCACTTCTTTTACTCGAATCTTTTTTGCAAATAAGTGCATATAACTTTCTGGTTCTGGATATTGTCTTGGATAGCGTTCAACAAACTGTGAGATTACTTTTCTATTTGCTGCTCGATACCCACTTGTCACATCTTTAATCCTAATTTTTGAAGTCATATAGATTAAAAAGGACAGTATTTTTATTCCTGCTTGTCGTAATGTTGAGGATTGAAATTCAGAATTACTTTCTTCTAAAAAACGTGAGCCTACTGTGAAATCATACATTCCTGTTAAGATTGGATCGATAAGAAACGGGAGGCTCTCAATATCATGTTGTCCATCTCCGTCGTATTGAATAGCAATATCATACTCTTTTTCGAGTGCATATTTATACCCTGTTTGTACTGCACCACCAATTCCTAGATTTTGAATGAGTTCAATGTGGTTAATTTCGTTTGTTCGGAGTACTTGTTCTTCGTGATCCGTAGAACCATCGTTAATGACAACGTAATCAAGGAGATAATCTGATTTTTTACGATATTCATCCACTTTATTTATGACTTGAACAATCCCTTCTGATTCATTATAGGCAGGGATAATTAATAATATTTTTGGTTGCACCATTTTATTTCTTCTCTAGTATTATTTTTATAAGTGCTTTTCCAGGAAAAAAATCTCCTTTAAGCCAAGCTTTAACTATCATTTTAACATATTTCTTCCTGATTGAGTAGAGTTGTTCGGGTTGATAATGCTGATAATAGTGATATTCTGATGTAAAAATAGTGATAAAACGCTCTTTTGATAATTCTTTCAAATGTTGAACTGAAAGGTGATGCTGAATTTTTTCATCAATAACTTTAATTTTTTTTGTTTGATTTCTGAGCTGCCAAAAAATCCAATGGTCTAAGTAATCGAGTGGAAATTCCTTACTAAACTCTTTGATTTCTAACATGAACTTCTTTGATAGCACTAACCCGCTTGAAATCCCTGTAATATTTTCGATATAAACTCCTGATTTTTGAGGGAAATTCAAATTCTTGATTGTTTCACTTTGCGTGGGAGAAATTTGCACTTCTCCATCAAAAATTAGCGGACAAAAAGCATTAATCTCTGGATTTCCCAATTCATTTAAAACTTTTTGAATATAACCTTCTGTTAATTCTGTATCATCATCAAGTAACATTAACCAATAATCTTCCATCGTTTCGAGTACATATTGATAAGCAACTCGTGTTCCTCTTTCATGAAGATTGGGATTAAAATAATATTTCATGGATAAAAAATCACTTGGCATCACTGTTTCAGTATAATTTTTTTTACCATTATCAACAACAACTAAATTTAAACACTTTTTGACAACACTGCTAAAACTAATGAGTTGCTTATAGCTAACTGTCTCTGTAAATTTTTTATTGTATGCAACAAGGCAGATGGTCAGGTTCATCGTAGTATTCTCGCTTTAATCAGTAAAGACTTAAGATAATGTTTCAATTTAGCGATAAATCGGTCTGGATTATTATCGTTAATCGTAACTAATTTCTGCAAATGTCTAATTGAATTACTTTTTCTAATAGAATTTTCTTCTAAAAGATCAAAAATTTCTTGGTAAGCATTTTCTACGGAATAGGATTTTCGAAGATCTGAAAGGGCTAATAAACTTTCTTTTTTTAGTATTTCTCTATTTTTTAAACTTTCAGAAAGCAGATGTGTTAATTGCTCAATATTTCCAGATTCATAGAATTGTCCAAAATTAAAAATTTCGTTTGCTGATAAGTGTCCAGGATTATCAGAAACAATGCTTGGTACACCATGAAGTAACGCCTCAACATAAACTAATCCAAACGTTTCCATTTTAGATGGGGCAACAAAGAGATCTCTGTTAGTAACCATCGCCCAAGGATTTGCTTGTGGTCCTGCAAGTGTTACATTCGTGAGATGATGTGCTTTGATAAAACTTTCAACTCTTTTTTTGTATGCTTTATCAAAATTTCCAATTAGCACTAACTCTATTTCTGGCTGTTTGAGCCGATAATACGCCTCTAAGAGTTCCATTTGATTTTTTCGCTCTGTGAGTCGACCAACCGATACAATTCGGGTTTTGTCCCCTTCAGATAGCTTTTCCTCAGAAATTTCTGTAAATGGATAAAAACTGTGAATCACTCGATTTGGTAACATTTCTTGCAACTTTTCTTGTAGGCGTCCTTGTACTGAAAAAATAGCCGTTGAAAACTGGTCAACAAAATCTAATTTATCCACATAGTATAAAAATTCGTCTTCAGGAAATTCATGAATCAACCAAAAATGTGGAATTCCTTCTATTGCAGCAGCCACTGCTCCTTGAAACATATTTACTGAATTCGTAATCACCAAATCAATATGTTCATTTTTGATAATCTGTTGAATTTTTAAAATATGTTCACGATAGTAATGGTAAAGTTCACGTTCAGTTCCTTGAACTGGGCCAGGAGCATCTTCCCACCACCATTTTACAGCATTGAACATAAAGTTCTTAATTCCTGCCATCTCAAAGGCTTTTTTATAAGGAAGATCTCCCGATGATTGTGTGACATTTACTACACCATATCCTTTTGCAAGAAGGGCTTTTTGTAATTCAAAAATTGAAATCTCAGCACCATTATCCAATGTTCCTGTTGGGGAGATAAATAAAATATTTTTCATAAATTAACCTTTTGTAAACCAAAATAATACGGTCAACACGACAAATAGAAATAAATTAATAAAACTTATTGTAAAAGTCAGTACTTCCCGATGCCATGGTTTTATTTCCAATTTGATACTTTCTGATAACTTCATGAAAAGCGGGAGTAAGAATATCAAAAACGGAGTATAGTATCGGCCCTGCTCCCCAATGCTCACATTTCCAACACCTCCAGTCCATCCTTTATACATCATCGTTCCTGTAATAAGAATATTAAATATAAAAATGCAACTTGAGATAAAAACGACTCGATTATCTAACTTAATCTTTTCATCGCTTAACATGATCCAAGACATCACCACAAACGTCAAAATGATTAGCCATTCTGGTAAACGGTAAGTTAGAGCTCCAAAAGAGCCTACCATTCCTGACACAACAATTGGATCAAGGTTAGTATTAATCCATGTTACAAAATAGGTATTAAACATAATATGCAGCCATCTCATAAAACCGCCGTAGTTTGTGAAAAGAAATCTAAAGACTAGAAAAGATCCCATTATCATTCCCACTCCTACTAACCATTTATACTTATTACAAAAATTCCAAACTGCTTCTAATGCTTTTTTTAATTTTTGATTTCTAAAGAAAGTAACGGGAACCGTAAAAATTAATGCAAGCATAATGAGTGCCGATTTTTTTGTTAGATAAAGTCCTAGTAAAATCAGAGGAAGATATAGCCACCATTTCCTAGAAATTTTAAAATTATTTTTCCAAATATTAGTCATTAATGAAAAAACAAGAAAAACTGATGCAAATAAAGACGTATCATAAGAAAGAGAGGCAGCTTGTTGAATACTGATAGGCAATAATGCAATTAATGCAATCGGAAGTTTCCCAAACGCAGATTTTTTTATCGCTACATATATCAACCCCGTGTAAAAGAATAAATTACATAGCCTTCCAAAAATAAACATCAGCCCATAACTTGGATAGATGAAATAAGCAATCAAAATGCCTAATGCTTGCGGAAGGTGGATTAAATTTTGCCGATTCAAGCTCAGTCGAAAGCGTGAATGTTTTAATTGTGTTACTTTTCGGGTCAAACTTGTTTTGTATAAATCATCTGCACTTCCAGCGATATTAGTATTTCGGATAGCAAATAAATCTTTAGCACCTAGAAGCGTTTGTTGGGAGGATGTTTTAGATAAGTTTTTTGTCATCGCTTCATTTTCAAAAAAGATATTGAAGCTATTATTGAAGTGATAAGTCTCGTCAGGAGCTGAAGCAACGGGCATAATTATTGCTGCTATAATTCCAAAGCATAAGGCTAAACTAACAAAAATTGTTGTTGGTTTAATGCGTTTCAGTTGAGCCATGAAGTTCCTCCGACATTTCATCTTTGTGTTGCGCTGTTTGATAATTATACAATACCTTTTTATGAGCTTGATGCGCTAAATCGTTCAATTTATCGTGATGCGTGATTAATTCCTTCAGCTTATCATACCATGATTCATCTGAAACCAATAACCCTGTTTCTTCATCTGATATACATTCAGCAAAACTTCCAACATTGCTTGCTAGTGTTGGAACATCCACCAAAGCCGCCTCCATCCATTTGATTTCAGATTTTGCACGATTAAAAATACTATCAACCAGTGGCGCAAGATTAATGTCAACTTCTGCAATAAGTGCTGGAAGTTGTTCCCAAGTTACATAATCATGGAAGATAAGCTGTTTTTTATACTTCTTTAGTTCTGCAGGCAGTGTTAAGTGTCCAACAAGATGCAACTCGACGTGTGGGAATTCTGTTAGAATTTTAAGGAGAGCCGGCATAATGAGATTAAAATTTTCATTATGTGTAATAGATCCAGAAAAATAACCTAGTTTTACTTTTTGTGACTCTTTTTTTACTTGTTCACGAGCGCTTTTGCTTAAGATAATTAGTGCATTACTGGCCAGATTACGATTAAGATAGACAGGTTTTTTGAATTTTAATAACTCATTTTTCAGGACTGATGTAGATGTAATAAATCCATCACAGAGCTGCATTAATTTACCATAATTTCTAACCCCTTGGTCATAAGCGGCTTTGTCTTCTGGTTTGAGTGTTTGAACATAATCCAGTTGATCCGTATAAGTCGTGTCATAGACAAGATCATCAATATCATAATAAATAGGTTTATGGTATTTTTTAGAAAGTTGGATGAGTTTTTCGAATGTTTCGCTGTAAGGTGTACGATAGATGATAATGTGACTGGCATGCTCTGCATAACCCATCTGAAATTCACTGGCGTTGATTGTCCAAACTGTTTCTCCTAAACTGCGAAGTTGTTCGGCCTTGTTTATCACTCGATATCTTGTACATTGTGGGATTTGGTTTTCAACACCATCAATAATGAGAATATGTGAGGTGTGTGATTTATTTTGAATGGTTTGTATTACTTCTGAAAGTACTGTATTAGGAAAAGAGGTCTCGGTTTTGATATAGTCAATCAATTCTGGAACTTCTGTTTTTCTTTCTAAACCTTGCCAGGCAAATTTATCATCCGAATCATTTGCAAATGCTGTATATTTTACAAGTGGGACGTTAAATTTTTTTAACATTGTCAAGGGATGGATATACATCGCAGAGTCAGCATTATTCCCAGAAACAGCGCCATGAGTAAATCCTAAAGTTGAGAAATACTTTGTAAAAACCGTTTCATGCTTTCCGATTGCTTTATTTCGAGAATCGGTATTTGTAAGATTTTTCCAATATTCTAAAAATTCTGGGCTTTGAAACATGTTTTTCTCAATAACAAGAAAGTAGGATTGAAGATGTTCAGGAATGGTGCCATAAGGGTTATATCCCGTAAAGTCTGCTTGAGGTTCTCCATAAGAAATCCCCCAAAAATCCAATTTTCTGGAGCTCATTTTTTTGAAAACATTTTCAAGATTCGTCATTGGTCCTACATTTGTATCGTTGACTAATAAAAGCTCATCAAAGTTTTGGAAGTGAGGAGCCATCTTTAAAATTCCGTATTTAAAAGCTGCTGTATCGTATCCTGTATTTTCTCTGAGTTCAACTTGACCATATTTTGATAGTGTTTTAATCTCGTTTTGAGATAAATCACCATTGACCACAATCAGTACTTTTTCTGATAATGCAGCTAATGCAGCTAAAAAAATGACTTTATAAGTTTGTAGGGCGGACTCATTTTCGTAGATGACATAAATCAGTGCACGTTTTGGTGCGTCA
Organism: Lactococcus hircilactis; assembly: GCF_009601015.1. Classification (GTDB taxonomy): domain Bacteria; phylum Bacillota; class Bacilli; order Lactobacillales; family Streptococcaceae; genus Lactococcus; species Lactococcus hircilactis. The sequence goes on along the minus strand of NZ_WITJ01000007.1, from coordinate 36,363 downwards.
TAATTATTTGCTTGTCGTGATTTGGTCCGTTTATTTTGATTCATTTTAAGTTTGACATCTGAAATGAAGTGAAGATGTTGATGTGCTTTTTTCACTAGTTTTTGTGGTAATTTTGCTAATAATTTTGGATTTTTTGTCAAAATATATTTGGCGCGGTCAAATTGGCTTGGCATCTTTTCTCCTTTCTTTTGCAAAACTAAATTATAGAGATTTGAGCAAACTTGCGGCTTCTTTATCTTCTGGATTGCGATAAATAAAGCGAATGTCATCCCCTGGTTGTGTGACTGTAATTACTTCTGTTTGGGATAATGGATTTTCATTCTCCCACTCTGATGGATCTTTACGTAATGTTGCTCCAATTTGAAACTCCGTATTATGGAAATTTGTCATTGGAATTTCAAATTGGAGTTGCGCTCCAATTTGAACCTCTTTTGCGGGAGATTCATACGCTGCTCCGCCCCTTGTAGCGTCATAAAGAAAGTATGACAGATAAAGTTTTTTTTCTGCTTTTGTTTGAGCTGTTCTTGCTTCAAAGTGAATGGTAAACGAAAGTTTATCCGTTGCTTTGGTCAATAATTTTTCAGAATTTGTCGTTAACCAGACCCGATCCGCCAATTCATCTTGTTGGAGTTGTTGAGATACTTTTAAATTATCTGCGGAGTAGAGATTTGTGACATGTTGGACCTCGGTATTTTCAGAAGCAAATCCGTCTGAAATATAAACTGCTTTGTTACAATAGCGCTGAACTGCGCTCATGTCATGAGTCACCAAGATCACTGTTTTTGACTTATCTTTTTTCGTTTCGATAAAAAATTCATTACATTTTCTTTGGAACGCTTCATCTCCAACTGCTAATACCTCGTCAAGGACCAAAATATCCCCTTTAGCTTTTATGGCGACAGAAAAAGCCAGTCGCACCTGCATTCCACTGGAATAGTTCTTTAACTTTTGATTCATGAACTCTTTAAGTTCTGCAAATTCGACAATTTCATCATACATACGATCAATTTCTTCTGGAGCAAATCCTAGCATCGCTCCATTCAGATAGACATTTTCGCGTCCTGTAAGTTCTGGATTAAAACCAACGCCAAGTTCTATAAAACTTACCAATTTCCCATTTACAATGACTTTTCCTTGTTCGGGTTTATAAATTTGTGAAATGATTTTGAGAAGTGTTGATTTTCCTGAGCCATTCCGGCCAACGATACCGAAAAAATCACCTTTTTCGACTTCAAAATTGATATCTTTTAAAACATGTTGTTCTTTATATCCTTTAATGCCTCGGAGACGATTAATCAGAGTTGTACGCAAGCTTGTTGAGCTTTCAGTAGGGAGACGAAAGTATTTGCTGACATGGTCAATTTTTACTGCTATTTCAGACATTTTTTAATTCTTTCATTAGATAATTTCGGCAAATTTATAGGCGTGTTTTGTGAAAATCCAGTATCCTAAAACAAAGATAATCAAAGGGATGAGGTAGGGGATAATCACAACAAATGGGTTGTTCCATAATTGCCAAAGTGTTGGATTAGTATTGTTACTAAAAGTTAAAATATAACGTAAATCTTGGATAATCTGTGCCATTGGATTAAGCATCAAAAGTTTTGCTACAAGAAGATGGTGTGTGGAAATTTGTGTCACTGGATAAATGATAGGTGTGCCGTAAAATCCTGCTTGCATCACCACTTCCCAAATGGGACCTAAATCTCGAAAATAGACGAAAAGTGTTGATAAAATAAAAGCTAACCCTGTAGTAAAAAGAATTAATTCAATCAGTAAGGGGATGATGAAAATGATATTCCATCCCAAAGGAACGCCATTGATCAGAGCAAATCCAAAAACCACTACAAGAGAAATGATCAGATTTATCAGTGCATTTGCAATGACAGAGTAAATGATAACAGATTTTGAAAAATTTACTTTTCTAAGTAAATCTACTCTGCTCACAATCGAAAGCATCCCAACATTTGTTGCTTCTCCAAAAAAGTTCCATACTGTGATTCCTAAAAGAAGGGCGACTGCGAAATGAGGGGTGCTTGCACCGAATCTCATAAAACGCACAAAAACTAAATACATAATTACAAAAAGAAGAATAGGCTTTAAAACTGACCAAAGATAGCCAATGACGCTGCCTTGGTATCTTAGTTTGAAGTCTGTTTTGACGAGTTCTTTGAGTAGAATTTGGTTTCTACGGCTGAAAAAGTTCATGTTAATTTTTTTCCTTTTTGTATCCTATTTTTGTGAGGATGAGCGTTTTGAAAATGAGGGTATGTAGTGTTTTATTTTTTTTCAAATGGGTGTTATGGAGGAGCTGCACGCGTGTCTTTAGTGGCTGATCAAGCAAGGTCACAAAACTTTCGATGAGGGTTCTTTTTTCTTGTGAGAGTTCAGTGAAATGAAGTATTTTTTGTGCTTGTGCTTGACTTGAGGTAATGAGCCACCAGTATTTTTTGAGCCAGTGATTAAACCAATTTTGGACGCGTTTGGATAAGGTTCTTGCACCTAATACATTGCTGTCGTGTTGGCGATAAAGTTCCGTTGGTTCGTCAATATAAATGAGTTGACCGAGTGCCGCAGCAACTAAGGCGAGATACCAGTCGTGCATGATGATTCCTTTAGTATCTGTCCATTTTTCAATGAGCGCGTGATTGGCGGCAACAGTTCCTCCTGTGACAGTGTTTTCTGTCAGCTCTTGAATAAGTGTTGTGTTGGCATGATCGGACTGACTTTTGATCATGGATTCGCTAATGACGTTCAGATTTTTATCCACAACTTTTAAGTCTGTGTAATACAGGTTTGGTTTGGTTTGCTCGTGCATTTTAGCCGTTGTGAGCATCAACTCTAATTTGTTTGAAAGCCATACGTCATCTTGGTCTGCAAAGAAATAAAAATCAGCAGTGTCCATTTTTGTCAGTGAGAAAAATGAGTCAATTACCCCAACGTTTTGAGCCTTGATGAGTCGAATGCGGCTGTCAGTACTGACAAAATCTTGGATGATGTCACACGTGTTATCTTTTGAGCCATCATCTCGGATGATTAAATGCCACTGCGTGAATGTTTGTTGCTGGATGCTTTTGATTTGTTCCGCGACAAATTTTTCGCCGTTGTAGGTGGACATTAAAATATTAACTTTCAACGACTTACTCCTTTAAAAACAAGGTTTCGTATTGTTTGCAAATTTTCTCCCATGTGTATTTTTCTTTGACGAGGGTTTGTGCTTTTTGATGAAGCTTGTCTTTTTGAATTTCTGTCAGTACTGACAGACCATCAATGACGGATGTTAACTGACTTTTTTTAAAATAAATCACGCTATCACAAGCAGATTCTCGATTGAAATTGACATCTAAAACCACATTGACTGGAGTGGACCAGAGCGCTTCTAATAGCCCTGGATTTGTCCCTCCGACTTCATGCCCGTGCAGGTAGAAAACGGCATTTTCGCGAATGTATCGCAATTCATTTTGGTCATAAACGGTGCCAACAAATTTGATACGGCTGTCCTGATCAAAATGTGTTTTTTTTAGCAACGTCTCATAATAAGGATTGCCTTCATAGTTTGTGATGATGACAAGATCATGCGGACTATGACTTGCCATAAAGCCAGAAATCAATGCTTCATAGTTGTTTTCAGGGACAAATCTTCCGACAATCAAAGCATAACTATCAACTTTATATTTTACCAAAGTTGGAGATTTTGTCAAATCAGAGTAATTTTGTGCTGTTCCATAAGCAATCACTTCGCTGTGAATTTTCCCGTATGTGTGGGTGAGATAATCCAAAATACCTTGATTATCTGAAATTATCAAATCTGCGTGCTGCACCATTTTTTGCTCAGCATATTTGAGATAACGTCGTACAGGCGCTGACCATTTGGTTCTTTTCCACTCTAATCCGTCTGGATTGACAAATAAAGTGCCACCAATCGCGTGAATTTTTTTTGCAAAATGTGAAATCAATCCGCCAATCGTATTGCCTAAAATAATGAAAACAGGGGCATGGATCTGCTTTTCTTTAATGATTTGGAGTGCTGTATTGATGGCTAAACAATCATACGCAATAACGCGTGCAGGCCCGATATTTGGGACTTTGATGGTATAACAATCCGCATTAAAATACTCAAAATGCGCTCCTGCTTTTGCGAGGGTTGAATTCTCGCTTTGACAAGCCACATGATACTTGATATTTTTATTGATTTGATGTTTGACAAGCTCTTCTACAAAAGTTTCAAAACCACCATATTTTGCAGGAAGACCTCGACTTCCAATGATAAAAATGTGTTTCATCATATTTCCTCTCAAAGCAAGAATTCTGTCAGTACTGACAGAATCACTCTGCTTTTATTTTGAGCTTTCGCCTTTTGTTTTTGCCTTGTCAGCGCGTAGATCACCCTGTTCAAGCATCTTTGCTAAGGCTTCTTGCCAGCTGGGGATGCTAAATCCTGTTGCTTTAGATTTGTCCAAATTCATCGTAGAATTGAACGGACGTTTTGCAGCTTGCTTAAAGGCAGAGCTATCCACAGGTTTCACAATGGTTTTTGTGTTTTTCAAAATTTCTGTTGCAAAATCAAACCATGTCACATCTTCATCTTTTTTCTTGTCATTAGACAGGTGATAAAAACCAATCGCTGCATCAGAATCAACCAAATGAGTCATGAATTCAGCTAATGTACGACTCCACGTAGGGATTCCGTGCTGATCATTGACTACTGTCAGCTCAGCATGAGTCTGTGCCAATTTTTGCATGGTGAAGACAAAATTTGGACCGTAAGATCCAAACAGCCACGCCGTACGAATCACGTAATATTTCGCACCAGATGCAACAATCGCTTGCTCTCCCAAATCTTTTGTGCGGCCATATTCTGATTCTGGATGCTTTTTATCGTCTGGAAAACGTTCTTGTCCAATTGGAAGTGCGCCACCAAACACATAATCTGTCGAGATCTGCACCATCACAGCACCAACGCGCGCACAAGCTTGTGCAATATTACGTGTGCCGTCCACATTGATTTTCTCGCCGAGTTCTTTTCCTTCGCCTTCTTCTTTATCAACTGCCGTGTAAGCTGCACAGTTGTACACGACAGTGGGACGATTTTTATCAAAAAACGCATCCACACTCGCTTTGTCAGTAATGTCAAGTTCATTAACATCCGCTGCTGTATAGCTCACCCCTCGTTCGTCCAATAAATGGCGCAATTCCGTGCCAAGCTGACCATTTCCACCTGTGATTAAAATCATAATTTTTTCCTTTTTTATTTTTATTTAACGCTATTTTTGACAGAACTGTCAAAAAAATGATGTTTATTCTATTCTCGCCATCAGCCGCTCAACCTGCTTTTTAAGCCGCTTTTTGGGAAATGTTCCAACATAGCCCGTAAAATCATTCTCATTTTGCCAAATCGCACTGACCCAAGCTTCAATGTGCACCAGCTGATTCTGACTTGTATCCACCAGCACACATTTTTTCTGAAGCCAAAAGCCATCGCCTTTTTGATAAACGAGCGTCCCTTTATAATCCTTCAGTTTAAATTTCAATTCTTTAACCAGATAATTTTCGACGTTCTCGAGCACTTCCTCAGGCATTTTTTCCGTCTTAAGCTCCACCACAAAACGACTTTGTTTGTTCAATGCCATGAGTAGAAAAAGAATAGCGAACGCCATCGCAAGTAAACCAACGAAATAAAACCAACCATTGTTTCCTGAATTAGCATAACCAATCACAGCCAGTCCCAAGCAAATCACCCCAACTGATAAATTCCGTTTTCTAATTTTATCCATTTTAAGCCTCTTATTCCATCAGCAAGACTGATAAAATGCTGAATTATTTTTAACAAAACAATCAAAAAAGTTGTGTCTCATTTTGCGTGACAAACCGCTTCAATCCGATAACCATCAGGGTCAATGACAAAGGCAGCATAGTAAGTCGGTGCATATTTTTCACGAATACCCGGTGCGCCATTATCTGTACCGCCAAAAGCTAGTGCCTCATCATAAAATTCTTTTACCGCATCATGCGTTGGCGCACCAAAAGCAAAATGAATGGGTGCCGCAATTCCTTTTGAAACTCCGAAAACACTGCCATCCGCGTGCCGATACATCACAAAATTCTCATTGGCAGCTACTTCCACAAAACCAAGTGGCGCAAGCGCCGCATCGTAAAATTTCTTTGACTTGGCAACATCCGCCACAGTCAAACTAATATGGTCAATCACTTTTTTCTCCTTTTTCTACACTTATCTTAGCACAAAACCTCATTTGTCAGTGCTGACAAAGTGCTGCAGCCCATCTGACACCTTCGTCAAAAGCTCCGACAGCTGCTGTGGGGCAACCGTCAGCGCTGACAAATCCGCCAGATCCGCCCAGACTTTCTCAACATCCGCATCGTCAGGCGTCAAAGCATGAAAGTCATCTGAAATCTCACCATCATCTTTCAGCAAATAAGCAAATTCGATGAAATTCGTCTGATAAGACTGCCAGTGCCTAAAATTCTCACTGACAAAGGCGAGCTTTTCAATCTGGCAGTCCTGCTCAAATTCCTCCTGCCTCTCCCGATGAAGGGCAGATTCAGTCGTCTCACCGATTGCCACGTGTCCACCGGGTAGCCAATATTCATCAAAAGTCATCACATGATCCAGCAAAATTTTGCCCTTTCTGATAAGAATCCCCGATGCTCGCAGCGCACAAATCTCTGTTTCTGTAAAAAAATTCCAATCCTCAGCCATCTTTTCTCCTTTTGACAGAGCTGTCAGCGCTGACAAGCTATTTTTTTCTTCTCGCTTCAATAAAAAACAATGCCTGCCAAACAAAGCCAAAGCCCAAATTTAACCAGGCACCCGAGTGATTTTTTTCCAGAAAGAACCTGACAAATGCCGAAATAAAGAACATAATGCTGATAACCAAATATAACACTCTAAGAAATTTCATTATAAAATACCTCTCAGATTCCAAATTTATTTTCCTAAATAAATTCAAACTCAGAAATTTGACAGCTTTTTCACCGCGCTTTCAGCAACTGATGTAAGGTCTGCGAAATAATGATGATAACGATTGTCCCGACGATAGCTTGAAGCAGTGACGTTTGCAGGAAAATCCACCAGATCAGCAAAGCAATGAGTTCTAATCCGAAGATGACGTATTTGGTCACATTCCTCAATCTATGCTTCAACAATTTTAAATTCCTGATGAAATTTCAGTCTTGAATAATCCTTAATCTTTTCTCCATCATCAACTAGAAAGCTACCAAAAGCAACATTATACCCTTGCACACCCCAGCCCCAGCGGAGTTTGTGGGGAGTCAAGCGAATATTTCCCTCTTGGCCTAAAGGAAAAACAATATCCAGCTCAGCCACAAGTTGCTTCACCCAATCGGGCATCGTCGCTTTATCGCCAGAAATTTCCCAGCATTCGACACTTTTTCCTTTTTTATCAATAGCTTTCATAAAAAAATCTCCAGTTTATTCTATCACTTTCTGACGCTTCGCATATTTCGCTTCCACAGCCGCTTTCTCAGCTTTCCACCAATCTTCGTTATCACGATACCAGTCAATCGTCGCCTGCAAACCACTTTCAAAGTTCTATCAAAATTTAATTATTTCCATTCTTTCCAAACATCTAAATCTGATTTCTCTCCCAAAATTTTTGGAGCCATTTCCCCAAAATAGCCGTACAAAATTTCCCACCAATGAATACCATTCCAAGTTCTTCCCCAACTGTCTTCTTTTGGTGTACGCGTTCTATCCATATCCACAAATGGACTATAGCCCAATACATCTCCAATAAATTCGCTCAGAACATCCCGCTCGGTCAAAACATTATCCTTAATATTTTCGGACTCACACAACACAAAATTTTTTTCATTTTCATCTCCTAAACGAATCGCATAGCCGTAACCTTCCAACGCTTCTTCAAAGTTATTCAAGACAAAATCTGTCTGTACCCAATCCTGTCCGCTTTCATCCCAAATATAGGAGAAATCAATTACGGGCAGTTTTTTCGTCACTTCCAACATTCTTTCAAGTAGAGCTAAATTTTTCATAGCTCATTATAGCGATCTCTACTGATTATGTCAAAAATTAATGTCTAAAAATCTCGTGGCGATGGTAAAATAAGTATTTTTCTTGATTGGTAGCAACTTTCATAGACATTGACTTTTCAATAACTAACTTACTATAATCCTTTGGCGAGATTTCCTTTGAGATTTCGAGATTTCCATTTTCATCAAAACTAATAAATCCCTTATCAAAAAGTGCATCATGATTGGCACAAAGGAGAAACCCGTTTGAAATATCTAATCGTTCTTTATTTGTGGATTTTGCCCAAGGTTTGATATGACTCGCACGCAAAAGCTCTGAGTAAGGAAGGTGGCATATAAGACACGTGCGGTCACGACGCATAATGCCCCGCCTAAAATCAGATTGTCCAACACGCGAAATGACCGTGCGCTCAATTTCAGTTTTTATTTCATCATCTATGGCAGTATCTTCAACAATTTCATTGAAAAATACTCTGGATAAATAAAATTCACTTGAAAGGAATTCTGAATATCTCCCCAAAGCTGCTGAGAAACTTTTTTGCGTTGACTCTTGATTGAGAACATCAAAATTTTTATCTGCTCTAATCTTTGTTTCCGCGATTCTAAAAGTGTTTTCATCTTCAATTTCAAACAAATTAATTCGCAAATCAGCATTTTCTTGAAGTCCAAAAGCCGTAAACTTTAATGCTTTCACATAATTTGTAATCCAATTTGAATTATAAGCTTTTTTCTTCAAGATCGCCCATTCAATAAAATCATCTTTAGAAATATGACTATCGTCCAAATTTTCCATCTCAATAAGATATTTTTCGTATTTTTTCAACAGCGCTTGATAGCTTCCGTTATTTGCCTTGTTGAGAGAGTCATAAGCTGAGTGTTGCTGAATTTTTTGAAAAAAATTTTGAAAATCGCTCAATCTATAATAAGCGAAAATATCAAGCACCAAATTTGAGTCTGGAAACACGTGGAAAGATTTTTTGAGTGCTACCATATAGGCATCTAAAGTTGTCCGCTTAATTGTCGGGTGAATTGGAGAACTCATCCATTCTACAAACAAATTTTCTCTTTCTACTTTATCCATCTATAACATCTCCAGCAATTCCTGTAATTTTGGGATTGGTTTTTGTTCGCTCAAAAGCTTGATTTTTGTCCGCTTTCCCCAGCATAATGTCAACAATATCCTCGAAAATTTTGACGAGCTCCGATTTTGTGGATTTATGTTCCACTTTTACTTTACTACTTTATTACCTTCTGCGTCTTTTCATACTTCGCCTCAACCGCTGCCTTCTCAGTCTTCCACCAGTCCTCATTCTCGCGGTACCAGTCAATCGTCGCCTGCAAACCACTTTCAAAGTCGGTGTGTTTTGGCTCCCAGCCAAGCTCCTCACGAAGTTTTGTGTTGTCAATCGCATAACGCTTATCGTGCGCATCGCCACGTGGGTCAATCACACGGTCATAATCATTCTTCTCTTTACCCATCCGCACCAAAAGATCTTCTAGCACTTCTTTATTGTTCTTTTCGCCATCGGCACCGATGAGATAAGTTTCTCCCATCCGCCCTTTCGTCAAAATCGCCCAAACACCAGAACTGTGGTCTTCTGTATGAATCCAATCACGCACATTTTTACCATCGCCGTAAAGTTTTGGTTTAATGCCACTCAAAACGTTCGTGATTTGACGTGGAATAAACTTCTCGATATGTTGGAAAGGTCCGTAGTTATTGGAACAGTTAGAAATCGTAGCTTTAAGACCAAAGCTACGTACCCAAGCACGCACAATCAAGTCACTCGCAGCTTTCGTCGAGCTGTAGGGACTTGTTGGATTATAAGGTGTCTCCGGCGTAAACTTCTCGCCAACTCCTTCGCCATGTCCAGGCAATTCCTCACGATAAGGCAAATCACCATACACCTCGTCCGTTGACACATGGTGGAAACGCAAATCATACTTGCGCGCCGCCTGAATCAGCGTATAAGTCCCGATGAAATTCGTTTGCACAAATTCATCCTGCGAAATCAAACTATTATCATTATGACTTTCAGCAGCATAATGCACAATCGCATCTGCTTTAGCAGCCACTTGATCCACGATTTCAGGGTCAGCAATGTCGCCAACCACAAGCTCCACGCGACCACTATCAAAAAGCATATCAATATTATGCACATTTCCCGCATAAGTCAGCTTGTCGAGCACAGTGATATGCACGTCTGGATGATTGTTATACACATAGTGTACGAAGTTTGAGCCAATGAAACCCGCGCCGCCTGTGACGACGATATTTTTGTATTCAGTCATGTTATAAATCCTCTAATTCCTTATTATTTTTAATTTCTTGATTTTTTTCTTTATTGATTCCAAACATTGAAAATGCAATGCAGAATAAAGTTGCTGCTGAGAAGTAATTTGCCAATATCGTGAAAACCAACTGAACAATATAAGCCTTGGCAAAATCGCCAAACTGTACACTGTTTACATAGTCGAATTGCTTAATAATTGCGAAAAGACTGCTCAGATTACCCGTTAAAACTCTTAAAGTAAAAAGTCCAACAATGACGATAGAAATCACAAAGAGGGATAAATGAACCTTTTTACTCAAGACTTGAGCAAGAATCAAAGCCCCCATCACAATAAAGCTAGCCAAACTAATGTTTGCTCCAATAGTTACTGGGTCGAGCATTTGGCTAGAACTTGCCGTCATATAAAAGCCAGCAATCACAATAATCCTACTTAGTATCATCAAAATGCCAACCCAGACAAAGGTCTGCTTTTTCTTTTTGATGAGAAAAATGAAAAGCAACCCAATCAATAAATTGAAAACAAAGTCTCCACTTATGTTTATCCAAACCCCAGTCGAGACTTGCCTGATTTCTTCGTGTACGGCAATCAATTCAAAAGTATGTTCAGCAATTTGCATCAAAAAAGTGACAATAGCCAACAGACCTGTGATAAGTAAAAGTACTTTGTTCCTACTTTTTTCTTTATTCATTGATCAAGACCTCTGGCATCCTCGCTTTAAAGTCTGTAAAATGTAGAACTCCAAACTTTTTAGTTCCTGCACTCCATTTCGTACCTGTCATTTCAACTCTCCTTTTTTAATTACTTTCTATCAAAAAAACGTCGCATCTATGACAATCACTCCATCAAAATGAAGTTCACCCCGCTCGTCGTAACGAGTGGCCTATAAAGTGACTCCATATTTTTTTATTTCATCAATTTTTAATCCCATTATTTCTGTCAGTACTGACAGCCGCTCAAAAGCTACGTTTTAGGGTTCTATTTCATCAAAAAGTCCTTGATTATTTCTGAAGTTTCAAAAGCAGAGCGCACTGTATTATCAATAAATAAATCAGACGGCTCAAAAGTAGGTACGCCTTCTTTGTACATTTCTTTTATTCTTTTGATTTCCCATTCATCAAGATTTCGTGTTCCACGATTTGTGAGACACGCTTCAAGCGTCGGCGTAAGTGTCACAATGATAAACTCCGCACGATCAGCAATCACTGCTTTGAGTGTGTCAAATGTGCTTGGATACATTGGATAAGCAAAGAAAACAACCTCATCTTGATGCTCAGAAATCGCGTCCTCTAACGCATCATAAAGCTGATGAAGGCGTGCATCAATCCGTTTTTGAAAGGATAATCCTTGCGCCTCAAAATCATCCACTTCAATAAATCGACTATTAGCGATTTTCCTAGATAAAAGATTAGAAATCGTTGATTTTCCAGAATTAATTGGTCCGTTAATGTTTACAATTTTCATGGCCATCCTCCAATTTTCAAGACATCGCCGTTTATCTTGCGTCAACACCACAACATTTTCAATAATGGGGAATTTTTATCAGTGCTGATAACGTCCATCTCCAACTTTTACAATGATTGAATTGGCAATCACAACAATCAAATAGATATTTGCAAAAATCCATAAATTGAGTGGCACTATTTTTACCAAATAAAACAATACAAAAGCATAAATAAGAAATTCGCAGAAAAATTTTCTGACAACATTGATCTTAATGTACGCTTTGGGCGAAATAAGCAGACTCCAGTAAAGTGCGAAAATAACCGGCACGAAAATTCCCCAAATCAAGTTTTCAGGCGACGAGAATCCCGTCAATCCAACAATTACCAGAATCAATGTATTCAATAGTTCAAACAAGAACCGTAAGCCAACATTCAGCTGAAAGAAAATTTTCATTTCAACTGATCAGCTATCAATGGTACAACATCTTTCAATAATGGATGATTTTTATCCGCTTCAGAAACTTCAGCATTTTCAACGTCTTCCCATTTTACGCCCAAAGCAGGGTCAGCATAGTTCACAAAAGCGTACTTAGGTTTCAGTTCAAGTGCCCAGTAATCATTCACTAAATAACTATAAGAAACTGTGTCAGACAACACTTGAAAGCCATTTGCAACACCACGAGGCACAAAAATTCCTTTACTTGCATCAATGACCGTTTGATAAACATGCCCAAAGCTTTCGCCAGCACGTAAATCTACCCATGCGCCTAAAACACTTCCACCATCAGCGACAGAAATATACTTATCCCAAGGTTCAGCATGAAGCCCGCGCAAGACATTTTTACGAGAAAAACTTACATTATTTTGCAACTTTCCTTCAGCAAAGAAGCTTTCTGGAAAACCAAGTGGCATCATTTTTTCTTTTTGGAAATTTTCTTTAAACCAGCCACGATTATCGCCATGAACTGGAATATCAAATTCTAACATTCCAGGAATTTGGCTGATTTCTCGTGCAGCCAATGTTTTTTCAAAAAAATTATCAGTCATATTTTTCTTTCTAATCACTATTTTCAACGTTTATTCAAGAACAATGCTAACTTCATTCAGTCACACCTCTTTTTTTGCTTTTGCATTGACGTGTGATTTTTGAATGTGTTCGAGCGTTAGGTTATCTGGTACATCGGGATGATGTTTTCGGCAAAGCACATAAAGTCCATCCGCCGTGCGATGAAGCCCAATCCGATGACAACCGGGTGCGTGGCATTTTAGTCGTCGCCAAACAACAGCAAAAACGCCAAAAAGTGGCAGACAGCTAAAAAACCGCCCCACCACGCCGACCAACCTGCGTCAGTCACACCAGTAAACCATAAAAACCATTCCCAAATATTTTTTAGCATCGATTGTCCTTCTTTACTTTGACAACTTTACTTTAATAACGACGTGTTAGTCCTTCCCAATCAAACGTAATAAATATTGTCCATATTCGTTCTTTTTGAGTGGTTGTGCCAATTCAAAAACATCATCTGCTGTAATATAACCCATCCGATAAGCAATTTCTTCTAAATTTGCCACTTGCATATTTTGCATACGTTGAACTGTTTCAATGTATTGCGCTGCTTCAAGGAGAGATTCGTGTGTACCAGTATCGAGCCATGCAAAACCACGTCCCATTAATTCAACTGACAAATCGCCACGTTCCAAATAAACCTTATTGACATCCGTGATTTCAAGTTCTCCACGAGGAGAAGGTTTGATATTTTTCGCAATTTCAACCACATCATTATCGTAGAAATAAAGTCCTGTCACTGCATAATTTGATTTCGGATGTTCTGGTTTTTCTTCGATAGAAATCGCATTCATTTTTTCATCAAATTCAACCACACCAAAGCGCTCTGGATCTGAGACATGATAGCCAAAAACAGTCGCCCCTTTTTCTTTTGCGGCCGCATTTTGAAGCATTTTAGACATTCCAGGACCGTGGTAGATATTGTCGCCCAAAATCAAAGCCACTGAATCATCACCGATGAATTCTTCACCGATGATAAAGGCTTGCGCCAAGCCATCTGGTGACGGCTGGACAGCGTATTGCAAATTAATCCCAAACTCAGACCCATCTTGCAATAACTCTTTAAAGCGAGGTGTATCTGTCGGTGTTGAAATAATCAAAATATCTTTGATTCCAGCCAACATCAACGTTGATAAAGGATAGTAAATCATAGGTTTGTCGTAAACTGGCATCAATTGTTTGCTGGCTGCGCGAGTCAGTGGGTAAAGGCGCGTTCCTGAACCGCCCGCTAAGATAATTCCTTTCATGGGAACCTCCATCGTATATTTTATCAGTCTAATTATAGCACAAATCGCAAGGGCTGTCATGGTCTGTTTGTGAAATCCTAATATTTCTCCACATAAAAAAAGGACGATTGTCCTTTTTTCATTATTTTCTCACCGTTGACATGGGTGCCAAGGTTGAGCGGATATGAAGTTGTCTTTTCAATAAGTATTTTGCCCCTAAAACAAGCACCGCAATGACCATTGTCACATAAGGATTAAATGTGGGATTAAAAGCACGTGGAATCATCGCTGAAAATACAGAGAAGCCGGACCAAATAATAATCACAACGACAATCAAAAGCAAATTTTTCCAGTTCCATTTGCGTTTTCCTTCGGTTTGTGCATAATAAAACTTATAAATCATATACATGACAAGCCCTGCTAATGCGGCCATAATCAGCGATGTGATTAATCCATAAATTTGAGTGCCTTTTGGATTGACGATTCCCATAATTCCAGTCATCAAATAGATCAATCCAAAGAACAATAATGTGCTGTCAAGCCACATCAAAACAGGGCTATCATTGCTATTTTTATCCGTTGATTTTTGATTCGTAGTTCCTTTAGGACGATATTGTGCCACAAATTCAGTAGGGGAGCCTAAAAGTTTGCGCGCCAAAATGTTCGTGTTTTGAGCTTCAATGATTTGAGGCAAGAGGTCATTTAAAATGGTCTTGACTTCTTCATCGGATTTACCCACTAAAAGGAGCTGTTTTGTCACAGCGTGTACATATTCTTTATTTTTCGCTGTTAATGCTTCAATTAAATTTTCCATACGTTCATTTTATCAAAAATATAGAAAAAAAACATTAAAAAATGGAAAAAACTTGATTTTTTAGTAGAGAACATGTTATAATCGACAAGTATGTTATCCTCTAGGGGCATAAAATCTATATAAAGGAGCTAAATCATGTCTAAAGTATGTTACTTTACAGGTGTTGGAACTCAATCTTCTAACAACCGTTCACACGCCATGAACCAAACAAAACGTGTCGTTAAACCTAACCTTCAAAAAGTTAAAATCATCGAAAACGGAAAAATTAAAACAGTTTGGGCTACTGCTAAAGCACTTAAAAAATTGCCAGCTGGCGTTGAACGTGCCTAATTGATATTTTTGCTTGCGCAAGCAAAAAATGAACCTCTGTCAGTACTGACAGAGGTTTTTTGTCCCTTTTTAATGTTTATCTCTCCTTTTTATCTTGAAATGAGTTATAATAGTATAAAATATTCTAAAAACAGGTGTGCAAATGACAATTTTATCTTTTGAAAATGTGAATTTTTCTCGCGGCAAAAACAAGATTTTATCTCAGATCAATTGGACGGTTGAAACAGGCGAAAATTGGGCGATTCTAGGCTTAAACGGGTCAGGAAAATCAAGCCTGATTAAGCTTATCATGGCCGAAAACTGGAAAACGTCTGGAAATTTGGAAGTCCTTGGCACGCGATTTGGGACGGATGAAATTCCTGCGCTCCGCAAAAAAATCGCCATCGTCGGTTCATTCATCGCAGAGCGCTTTTCATTACAAATGCGTGCTGAAAACTTGGTTTATACTGGAAAGTTCAATTCAAGCATGCTCTATCAACCTTTTAGTGATGCACAATTATACGAAGCGCGCCAGTTCATGATTCAAGTTGGAGCAGGTGAGCTGATTGGGCGTATCTATGGCACCTTATCACAGGGTGAAAAACAATTGCTTTTGATTGCGCGCAGTTTAATGCTCACGCCTGAATTATTAATTCTTGATGAAGCAACAAACGGCTTAGATCTTCTCGCTAAAGAAAAACTTCTTTTGCATCTTCATCAGATTTCAAAGCTAAAACAGGCGCCAGCGCTCCTTTATATCACGCATCATCCAGATGAAATCACTTCTGATTTTGACAAGTTACTTTTACTTCGTGCGGGAAAAATTTTTCAAGCGGGTGACAAAAATGATTTATTGACCGAAAAAACACTCACTGAATTTTACGATTTTCCGATTCAGGTAGAAAAAATCAATGAAAAATATTTCGTCATCCCCAAACAGTAATTTCTGTCAGTACTGACAGAAATTCCACCGAAAAGAAGTCATCTATAAGAAACAAATTTTCAAAAAATCCCTCACAACAGACAAAGCAGCTATTATATTTAAAAAAAATATGATAAAATAGAAAATGATATTATAAATAATATGGAGGAAAGTGTCGTTTTATCTTTATTAAGCGGCACAGATATAAAAATGAGTGTTACTATTAACAATTCAAATGGCAATGTCGAAATTGCGACAGAAGTCATCTCTACTGTTGTTGGTGCAAGCACGACTGAAATTTTTGGTGTCGTAGGCATGACAAGCAAATCTGCTGTTAAAGACAATTTCCGCAGTATTTTACGTCAAGAAAATTACTCAAAAGGAGTTGTTGTCACAAACAGTGACAATGAAATTTCAATTGATGTTTACGTCGTTATTTCTTTTGGTGTAAAAATCAGCGAAGTCGCAAAAAATATTCAAGAACGTGTCCGATTCAATTTGGAAAACCAACTTGGGATTTCAGTTGTAAAAATCAATGTTTACGTACAAAATGTAAAGGTGGTTGAAGACTAAGTGGCAAATTTAGATGCAAGCAAATTTAAAGAAATGATTCAAGCGGCAGCCAGCCGGTTAAATGAACAAGCAGAATACGTGAATTCACTCAATGTGTTTCCTGTTCCAGACGGTGATACTGGAACAAATATGGGAATGACCATTACAAACGGGGCTAAAGAAGTAGCAGAACGCCCTGCTGATACGATTGGTGAAGTCGCACAAATTCTCTCAAAAGGCTTATTAATGGGCGCACGTGGAAATTCAGGTGTCATTACTTCCCAAATTTTCCGTGGTTTTAGCAATTATGCTAAAGATTATGACGAACTTGACGGCATTCACTTTGCTGCTGCGCTCCAATCTGGAGTCGAAGTCGCATATAAAGCCGTTATGAAGCCTGTTGAAGGAACCATTTTGACCGTTGCTCGCGGTGCTGCTGAGATGGCCAATCATAAAACCGACGAAACAGATGATGTCATCGAAATTATGGCTGCAGCCCTTGATGGTGCAAAAAAAGCCTTAGCCATGACTCCTGAAATGCTTCCTGTACTCAAAGAAGTCGGTGTTGTTGACTCTGGCGGACAAGGCCTCGTTTACATCTATGAAGGGTTCATGATGGCACTCAATGGTGAGTTTGTTCCTGAAACACCTGTCGCAGAATTAGGTGCAATGGATCGCATGGTCAATGTTGAGCACGAGGCGCACGGTGTGGGAAATGCTTCTACATCCGATATCACGTTTGGCTATTGTACTGAAATCATGGTCGAAATCGGTAAAGGACCTTCTGTTCAAACTGAATATGATCACGACAAGTTCAATACTTTCCTTGAAAGTCTTGGTAACTCCACTGTTTTAGTCGATGATGATGAAATCGTAAAACTCCACATCCACACCGAAGATCCAGGATTGATTATTCAAGAAGGATTGAAATTCGGGAGTTTGATGAAAGTCAAAGTCGATAACATGCGCCTTCAAAACGAAGGTGTCAAAGAAAAAGAATCTAAATCAAACATTTCAACTTCCGCTTCTAAAAAGGATTGGGGCTTGATTGCCATTGCTGCAGGGGATGGCTTAGCCGAAATCTTCACAGAAATGGGCGTAAATCACGTCGTTTCTGGTGGGCAAACCATGAATCCTTCAACAGAAGATATTGTGAAAGCCATCGAAGCCGTCAACGCTGAAAAAGTCATTATTCTTCCAAATAACAAAAATATTTTCATGGCTGCAAAATCTGCTGCTGAAGTCGCAGAAATTCCTGTTGAAGTGATTGAATCCTCTACTGTCCCTCAAGGATTCACTGCTTTACTTTCTTTTGACCCTACACGCTCCATCGAAGAAAACAAATTAAGCATGACTGCTGCACTTTCTGAGGTGAAATCAGGATCTGTCACAACAGCCATTCGTGACACCAATGTGGATGGAATTGAGATCCATAAAAAAGATACGCTTGGCATGTTGGACAATAAAATCGTTGCCTCAATGAAACGTCAAGGAGATGCGATGATGGCTGTCTTTGACAAAATGATTGATGAAGAAAGTGAAATCGTAACGATTTATGTCGGAAGCGAAGGAAAAAAAGCATTCGCTGAAAAAGTAGGACGGGTCATTGAGAAAAAATACGGCAATCTCGAAGTCGAAATTTTCGATGGAAAGCAACCCGTTTATCCTTACATTTTCTCAGTCGAATAAAAATGAAAAGTCAACGTCGAGTGGCTTTTTTTATCTCAAAATTTCTTGACTTTCCTTTTAAAAGCAGACTTTTTAAAACAGTTATAAATCAAATATTACATTTTAAGACAAATTTTCAGAAAATATTAACCATCTCTCCATTTTTGTGCTATAATAATGTAAAATGTATTTGACAGCTTATTGGAGAGAATATGCAGACACTTGATACCACACATGTCGGACAAATTTATTATTTGGACCGACTCATTGGAGCAGATCAAATGAAGCTCAAAGAACTCGGATTTATCAAAGACAAATCCATCAGTCTAGTTTCATTTAATGGCGAAAATGCAATCATCAAACTCGAAAATGCGCGGCTTGCGCTCAGCGCGGATTATCTGCGACAGATTTTTGTAAAAACAGAACGTTCCGAAGAAAAAATTATTGGACTTTCTCAATTAAAAATCGGAGAAACAGGTGTTGTGCGATTAATTGATGCAGCAGGCGAAATAAAACGCCGTCTTATGGACATGGGGATCACGCGCGGTACCAGCATTTATGTCCAAAAATTAGCCCCACTGGGAGATCCTATGGAACTTCATCTGAGAGGTTATGCACTTTCTTTACGAAAAGCTGATGCGCAAAAAATCAAAGTCGTCATCGAAA
Organism: Lactococcus hircilactis; assembly: GCF_009601015.1. Classification (GTDB taxonomy): domain Bacteria; phylum Bacillota; class Bacilli; order Lactobacillales; family Streptococcaceae; genus Lactococcus; species Lactococcus hircilactis. The sequence goes on along the minus strand of NZ_WITJ01000007.1, from coordinate 17,375 downwards.
ATAACGCTAAGTGATAGGTAGAAAAATGACAATTATTGCTTTACTCGGAAACCCCAATAGTGGAAAAACCAGTATTTTTAATATTTTAACAGGTAGTAATCAGCAAGTCGGCAATTGGCCCGGTGTGACAGTTGAGCGAAAATCTGGACGTTATAAAAAGGATAAAGCCATCATCATTCAAGATTTGCCTGGACTTTATTCGCTCTCCCCTTATTCTCTTGAAGAGCAAGTCACGCGCGACTATTTGCGACACACCCCACCTGATGCGCTCATCAACATCATTGATAGTACCAATCTGGAACGCTCACTTTATTTGAGCTTGCAGTTGATGGAATTCGGAATTCCAATGGTCCTTGCACTCAATATGTCTGATTTAGTAGAAAAAGCAGGCAAAAAAATTGATACTGAAAAGCTCAGCTATCGTCTTGGATTACCGATTGTAAAAACCTCCGCGATCAAAAATAGAGGACTTGATGAGCTTTTGATGTTAGCCAAAAAAAGTCCTGAAATTTACCCGCTTGATTATGACCATCGTCTCGAAGGTGCTTTATCTGAAATTGGTAAAATCACAAAAAATACCAATCGTTTTGACCAAATTAAGTGTTTTGAAGGCGATACATTGGCGCTGTCAGTACTGACAGAACATCAAAAAGCTGAAATCAACGATATCGTATCTATCAGTGAGAAAATTTTTGCTGATGACCGTGAATCAATCATTGTCAACGAGCGGTATGATCTCATCAGTCAAATCATTCGTTTGTGCGTCACAGAATCCGATGAACACAACATTAAATTTACAGATCAGATTGATCGTATCGTGACCAACAAATGGCTCGGATTACCAATTTTCATTTTGGTCATGTGGCTGGTTTATTATCTCTCCATTCAAACGGTCGGAACAGCCGCAACCAATTGGATCAATGACGTTCTGTTTGGGCAGTTGATTCCTAATCTTGCTCAAAAATTAATGACTGCTGTATCTATCGTCCCTTGGCTACAAGATTTAGTCTTAAATGGAATTATCGCAGGGATTGGTGCAATTTTAGGATTCATTCCTCAAATCTTTGTACTGTTCTTTTTACTTGGTATTCTTGAAGATTCAGGCTATATGGCACGCGTTGCATTCATTATGGATCGTATTTTCCGAAAATTTGGATTATCTGGAAAATCATTTATCCCCATGCTCATTTCCTCAGGCTGTGGTGTTCCTGGCATCATGTCAACGCGAACCATAGAACAAGAGCGAGATCGAAAAATCACCATCATGGTAACGACATTTATGCCCTGCTCAGCAAAATTACCCATCATTGCCTTGATTTCTGGTGCCTTTTTCAGACAAGCCACTTGGGTCGCTCCATCCGCCTACTTTCTTGGAATGGGAATGATCATTCTTTCTGGAATCATCCTCAAAAAAACGAGAATGTTTGCAGGAGATGTTTCAGCCTTTATCATGGAATTGCCAACTTACCATCTTCCACAAGGCATGACCGTACTCAAGTACGCATTTAATCATGCGTTTAGCTTCATCAAACGTGCGGGAACCATCATTTTTGCGACGAATGTCCTCATCTGGTTCACCTCAAACTACAGCTGGACGCTCCAACACGTCCCAACAGCTCACTCCATTTTAGCAGATTTGGGACGTTTGATTGCACTGTTCTTTGCCCCTCTTGGTTTTGGAGAATGGCGCGCTGCGGTTGCGACACTCACAGGACTCATCGCAAAAGAAACCATCGTTGGAACAATGGGGGTCTTGTATGCGCACGACACAAGCAGTACCACTCAACTTTGGCAAGCTGTTGGAAAAGTGTACACTCCGCTTTCTGCTTACTCGCTTTTGGTATTCAATCTTTTATGTGCACCTTGTATCGCTGCCGTATCTACGATCTATAAAGAAATGGGTGACATCAAATGGACCATTCGTGCTGTTGGTTTTCAGACCCTTGTCGCTTATACCATGAGCTTTATCATTTATCAAATCGGTTCTGCCATTCAGCAGCAAAGCTTGAGTATCATCACAATTTTAGCCTTCATCACTTTATTGATTGGACTATATTTCATCTTTAGAAAAGGAAAGGAGCCACGCCATGAACTTGCCTAGTTTCATCTTACTTGCGCTTATCATCATCGCCACAGCCTATACCCTACGCAAAGTCATCAGAAGTAAAGGGGCTTGTGAAGATTGTAGCAGTAACACCTGCCCAGTCAAATCAGCCGTCCCACTTGTTGAAACAAAAGAAAAGTCGTGTTCCCATTGCGACTAAAAAATAAAACATCAAATGATGTTTCGTCAGACCAAAAAACTTCTCTTTTATTTTGTAAAAGAGAAGTTTTTTTAATGAAATAAAACACAAAACTCAAGAAAGACGCCGTAAAAGAAATGCAAGTCGGGCGCTTCATTCACATCCGCTCTAAAATCAATGCGCTTGAGATGAAATGTTCTGCTTTTCAGGTAAGGCTTCTTCTTTTTAGTCGTCATTTTCTTTTAGTGTAGCACAAAATAATCGATTGAATAAAAAAGAAGTGCAAAGCACTTTTTCAAAAGTTAAATAAAAGTCCGACATACATCAATAGTGCTTGTAGCAGTGAGAAAATCATTAATATTTTTACTGAGCAGATAAATGTAGTACGTTTATTTTGTGCGTTGAGATAAGGTTTTGCAAGTTTGATGATTAATGGAATAAGAAAAACAAGAGCGAGCATGACAGGAGAAATCAAATGTAAAATTACTGCTGCAAAAATCGCACCATAAGCAAGAACAATCGCACCACACCACCAATAGAGTGCTGCTTTTTTCCCGATATAATGGACAATCGTATAACGCTCATTTGCCTCATCTTCTGCGAGATCACACGTATTATTCGCAAGCATCAGATTTGAAATCAATAACACACTAGGTAGGGCAACCAAAAATGTTTCCCCAATCGTGGTAAAACTCCAGACAAATTCACGTGATGAGCTAATAAAGACACAAATGAGAAAAATAAGATAGCCCATCGTAAGTCCACTCAATCCCTCCCCAATCGGTAACGTTGATAATGGTTTTGGACCTCCTGCATAAAAAATACCCACTGCATAACAGATCAAGCCCAAGAAAAAAACTTCCCATCCTGTCATCGCTGCCACAACGAGTCCAATCCCTAAGGAACTGAAGAAAAAGAATGCTAATAATCCTTTAATCATCCTCATTTCAAGCTTTTCACGTCCAATAATATTCGTGTTTTTTTGATAATCTTGTGTATCAATCGCATTGTGATAATCGTTATAATTATCCCAAATATCAACAAAGCAATTAAATAAAAACATGGCGATAAAATAAAGAAATAATGGCAAAAGTGTCACTTTATTCCCGTGATACAGACTATAGGCTAAGCCCATAAAAAAAGGAAAAACACTGGCTGTTTTAGCTTTTAATTCAATTAATTCCGCAAAAACTTTGACATTCATTTTTTTTATTTCTCTTTTCGATCCTCTAATATTTCCGCTCAAGTAATGCCTGAGTGGCTTGTGTAAGGAGTACTTTATTTGATCCATCTGGTAATTTTTCAATATCTGCGAGTGCTTTTTGCGTCAAACCATTAGCGATCAATAACGCCCCTGTCATCCCACCATTTTCAGCGACCAAATCAGAAAGCTCAAGACACGCTTCACGTGTGAGTTTTTCTGGTGCTTGCAGGTAAGGTAAAATCTTTTCTGGGTTATTTTCTCTCGCAATCAATAAGGGTAAGGTAAAAATCCCTAAGCGAACATCCGTCAAAATCGGCTTATTTTCTTCATCCAGACCAACAGTGAAATTCAATAAATCATCGTAAATCTGGAAAGCTAAACCAATCGCACGTCCAATTCTTTTGGCAAGATGTTGTGTTTTTTGATCAGCGCCAGAAAAATAAGCTCCTTCTAAGCAGCTCAAACTCAACAGCTCTGCTGTTTTTCCACTGATTGCTTTCATATATTTGCGAATGGAAATCGTTGTTTCAAATGCGGATTGCATTTGCGTGAGCTCCCCTTGTAAAATTTTCTTCATTGATTTTGCATTTTTTTCAAGAAACGGTGTTCCTGCCATGGTCTCAATCAATAATTCAAAATAAACCGTGTAAGTAAAATCTCCCGTATATACAGCAACATCTTTCCCAAATTGAGCTTCGATGGAGGGAATCCCGCGTCTTAGCGGGGAATCATCTATGATGTCATCGTGAATCAAAGTCGCCGAATGTAAAATTTCAAGCGAGGCCGCAATTTTGATCAATTGTTGCCAGAGTTTCTCATCAGATGCTTTGGCAGTCAATCCAGCAAAAAGATAAAATAGAGCTGGGCGAACCATTTTTCCCCCTTGCAATGCCATCGCTTCAAGGGCCGTTTTGATGTCGTGATTGCTTATTTTCAAACGATCAACCATCAGTTCTTGAGTAACGCGTAGTTTATTTTGTATCTCTGGATAATCTTGCCAAAAGCTAAGCATTTTTCATTCCTCTCGTCTTGTTGCACTAGTTACTATTCTATCAGAAATTATTCATTTATGCTTCGTAAAAGCTTGTTTACATTAGTTATAAAATTGTCATATCCTTCAATGATATTATAAAAAGCTTGTGTTTTGCAAGCTTTTTTACTTAACGAATTTCAATGATTTTTTCTTGAGGTAAACGATAGCTTGGAACGCCTTTTAAAGCTGCCGTGCCAAGTGGAATAATCAATTCTGGACGGTAGCGATATTCAACTTCTAAGAGATCATTTATTTTTGAGGTCCGGTTAAATCCAAGAATGATATTGGCATCATAGCCCCGATTTTTAATCGCATAAACCAAATTCATTGTGATTAATCCAGCATTGATGGACAAATAATTACTTTCGTAAAACTCATCATACGTTTCAAACATTTGTGGAAAACGACTGTTAAAGCGCTCAAGTTGCTCATCATTTAGCTCATCAGCACCATAACGTGCAATTTCTCGCGAGCGTTCCACAAGATTTGTATCACTAAAAAGAACAATTACTGCACCTGCTTCTTTGATTTGATCATGATTGCCAGGATTGACTTCGCTCAATAAAGCGTTGCGTTTTTCATCACTCTCCACAATGACAAAATGCCACGACTGAATGTTGTGCGCTGACGGAGCCAAACTTGCAGCAGAAATAATTTGTTTGACATCGACTGTTGGAATTTTTTTCCCATCAAAGTGTTTTGTTGCGTGTCGTGATTTGTTAAGTTTTACAAAATCCATTTTTTCCCTCTTTGTCTTTTTGTACTTGATGGTCTTATTTTACCACAAAACACCGGCAAAGTGAAAGCCTTCTCGCCTCTTTTCATGCTTTTTTGTTTCATGTACCACTTTTGAAGACAAAAAAATTTCTGTCAGTACTGACAGAAACCAAAAACGCGCATGAAAGTCAAAACGACGGGAACGTTCGCTTTCAAATTCCCGCCAAACGCTTCTGTCAGTACTGACAGAAACGATTTTAAGCGGTTGTTTTTTCTGAGCGGTCTTTTTTGATTTGTTTAGAGCGGAGCTGACCACACGCTGCATCAATGTCTGTTCCGTGTTCTTGCCGCACCACACAATTAATGCCATTTTTCTTTAACACATCATAAAATTTTGCCGTGCTTTCTTTTGTGGAGCGTTCATATTTGATGTGCTCAGCAACTGGATTATACGGAATCAAATTGATGTAAGAAAGTTTATTTCGTGGCTTGATCAAATCTGCTAATTGCTGGGCAATTTCTGGTGTATCATTAACCCCAGAGAGCATGATGTACTCGTAAGTCACGCGCCGATTCGTCGTTTCTGAGTAATAATCAATGGCTTCAAATAATTTTTCAAGCGGTTGACTTCTGTTAATGTGCATCAAGCTTGTCCGTAACGTGTCATTTGGAGCGTGCAATGAAATCGCTAGATTAATCTGTAAATTTTCATGAGCAAAGGCTTTAATTCTTGCTGGCATAAATCCACATGTCGAAACTGTAATGTGACGCGCACCAATCGCCAAACCATTGTCGTCATTAATGACATGCAAGAAATTCATCAAATGTTCGTAATTATCAAACGGCTCACCAATTCCCATCACAACAACGTGTGAAACGCGCTCATCTAACCCGCGCTCATCAAAATATTTCTGTACAAGCATGATTTGGCTGACAATCTCTCCTGCTGTTACATCACGCTCTTTTTTCAAAATTCCTGAGGCACAAAACGTACAGCCCATATTGCAGCCGACCTGAGTCGTCACACAGACAGATAACCCATAAGATTGGCGCATCAAGACCGTTTCAATCATCATCTTATCAGGCAACATAAACAAATATTTTACTGTTCCATCTTCTGATTCTTGTACGACCACTTGTTCAAGAGGATTCAAAATAAATTGCTCTTTTAACAGTGCAATAAAAGGTTTCGATAAGTTCGTCATCTCATCAAAAGATTGGACCCGTTTTCGATAAAGCCAATCCCAAAGCTGTGTCGCTCTAAATTTTTTTTCGCCCTGCAAAAGTGCCCACTCAATCAATTGATCTCTTGTCAATCCATAAATCGAAGGTTTTGTTTGGTTTGTTGTCATCTCAATTCCTATTATTCTTTATTTTTTGTAAAATAAACCCTATTTCTCATCGCGCGTTCGAATCACAAAGCCCTGTTGTTTTGGGGTTTGATTTTTCGAAGCGCTCGTGTGTGGCGTTGAAAATGAGTTTTTCATTTCAGGTTTATTGCTTCGCACTTCAAAGCGTGCGTTTTTATCCGTTTTATTTGTCGTGCGCTTGCGAGAGTTTGACTCCAAATCCGAACGTTCTTTTTCATGATTGCCCCGCTTTTTGGGCTTTTTAGACGCTTGATTAGATTGAGAAAAATCATTTTCTTTACGCAATTTTGGATCAAATTTTTGGCTTTTTGATTTTTTTTGCCCTTTATTTTGACTATTTTGAGAAAAATTCCCTGCATTTTTATCGCGGAAATCAAGCGATTCGTTTTCTGAATCAATCCTTGGTTTTTTTCGATTTCGATTTCTACGCCGGCGAGGTTTTTCAAGTTTTCCTTGACGCTCCCCATCTTCAAATGCACGCTCAGAAGTAAAGGCTTCTTTCTTTTTCATCTCTTTTGCACGGATTCGACGTAAAACAAAGTATGGCGCCCCATAATTACAAAATTCATTCAAATAATCTTCTAAATGATCAATTTTTGAGGCAGCATCCATTTTTTTGCGACTGGTTGAAAAAAAACCTTTGAGACGCAATTGCTCAAATCCCCAGTCTCCTACAAGATAATCATACTTATCAAGAACATCTGAAAAACGTTGTTCTAACTTTTGTGCATCAAATCCTTCACGAAAATTTTGCACCAGATGATATGTTTTATCTCCTCCAATAGTGACCACACCTTCGAATTCGATCACATGCTCACCTGGATATTTATTATAATTTAATTTTGTTTCATCAATTTCTCTTGGCATCTCTTTTTTTTTGCAAATTCAAAAAAATCTATTTTTTTCTGAATCACTGCACTTTATTTCCTTTCTTTAATTCTATTGCGACGACTTCTCGCAAAAAGTAAGGGAAAATAATTTCAGATTTTCCTCGTTTTTTTAGCAATGGGAAAAACCAAGCAAACAGATACTGATCAGGCATCACAACTTCAATTTTTTCTTGTGCTTTGATTTCGCATTTTTCACCATTCTTTTCAATGTAAAAATGACCGTGTTCTATTGAAATTCCCTGAAACACCAACTGACCAAACGTTTTTCCACGAAATCCCATTCCGCGAATCGGCTGGGTAGTCAAAAATGCAGAGACATCAATGAGTTCGGTTAAGACAAGCGCCAATTCTTCACCTGTAAAAGTAAAGCGAACCATTCGGATGGAATGAGGTAAAAGTTCATGTAATGTCGCTAATGTCACCTCACGAGGAATTTTTTCCCCCACAATCAAGCCAGAATTTAATACACACGCTTGAGCATGACTGGCCGATTTCATCTGATCTGCTAAGAAATGAGTGGCTAAATAATCAGGAAAGTGATTAGAAATCGCTGCATCAAGTGTTGCAATTTTCTCTCCTGAAAGTATTTTTTCACCTTGCACAATCCAGCCATTAATCTGCGTGGCATCCGCTTTTTTCTTTGGCAGTGGACTTGTTGTGTGCGCTTCAATTTGCGCATCAATCAATTGATTATTTTCATCAAAACTCAAATCAATTTGTCCGACGTGTTGTCCGTACTTTCCTGCTGCTGCGAGTAATGTGCCGTGACTACTTGCACCGTGCTCAAATAAATGATGCGTGTGTGCACCAATAATTAAATCAATCGGATAACGCACTGCAATTTTTTCATCAACATTTTTTCCCAAATGAGATAACAAAATCGTAAAATCACACGCAAGAGGCAACAGTTCATCTAAAACCTCAAACGGATCCAATACCTCCCATCCTGCTAAAGGATAAGCCTTAGGATAAGGTGCCGTAAGTCCAATCACACCGACACGCAAGCCAAAACTTGTCTCAAAAATCATCGGTCCTTGAGCGAAATTTGTCTTCAAATTAGATAAAAGGACAGGAAAATGAGCCTCGTCATACAGATGAGACAACATCTCATGCGTCAAGCCAAGTCCTTCATTGTTGCCAATCGTCGCTGCAGTCAAATCGAGCTGATTCATCAGTGCAACATTGATTTGTCCATGCGTGGCTTCTGTTAATGGATGGACACGATCCACATGATCTCCCAAATCAAAACGAAGCACATCTGCTGCTTGAGAGACTTCCGCTGATTTTTCAGCAAAAAAACGCTCAATCACCGGAAATTTTTCCAGATGCGAGTGCAAATCATTGAGATGGAGAATTCGAAGATTATTCATACTCTCATTATATCACAGCCCATAAGACAAAACAAAGGTTTGTCTTATTGCCCTGTCGAGCCAAAACCGCCTGTTCGGCGTTCTTTATTTGTGTTTTCATCTCCATCAGCAACTAAAAATGGCATGAAAACGCCCTGAACAACACGTTCCCCTTTTTCCACCAGCACATCATGATCTGTGATATTTCTCATCTGCATATACATATGCCCTTCATTTTCAGGATTATTGTAATAATCCTTATCAATCACACCAACAGAATTGATTAAAACCAGCCCTTTTTTCCGAGGATTACTCGAGCGGCTATACATATACAGCACTTCAAAAGCTTGCATATAAGCTTTCAATCCCGTCGGAATCAACTTAATCTCTCCCGGCGCCAAAGTCACCGTTTCTGCTGCCTCAATATCATAGCCCGCCGAATGCTCCGTTGAGCGCACAGGCAAATTTATCCCAGCATTTTCATAACTTGACACCACCTCAAAACCACGTGTTTTCATCTTTTCTCGTCTCCATTTTTTAAATTAACTCTTTACATTATAGCACAAATAAAAAAGCGCCTCCACATCTCTGCTGACAGGTGCTTTTTATGGTGTATCAACGCTTTTGGATACAGCAGTTTTTACTGTTTTAAAATTCAAGAAACCTTAGTGCAATTGTTTGGTTTTGGGTTTCTTTTCTTTTAGTTTTTTATATTCCTTATTGACATCGACCCAAGTTTTGGTATCTTCTCGGTGGAGTTTATTTTGCAGTTGTGAAATTTCTTGAAAAATTTCTCCGTTAGGTTTTGGAGCAGGGGTAACGACTGGCATGGCTTTCCTCCTTTGGCATGAGCATGATTTTACTCTCCATAATGTAATTTTACAGGAAGTTGATAGCTTTTGTCAACGCTTTCACCTTTGATTTTTCGAATTAATAAATCTACCAAAAGTTCTGCTAAATCAGAAATCGGTTGCTTGATTGTCGTCAAATCTGGATGATAATTTTCCACGTATTCTGTCCCATCAAATCCAACAACGTGAAGATTTTGATTCATTTTTTGAGCGCGCTGTTTCACTAAAAGTGCCGTCAAATCATCCGTACAAAAAACACCATCAAAATCATTTTCTGACAACACTTTTTGAATTTCAGCTTGTTTTCGCAAAACACTTAGTTCTGATGGAATTTTGATGACGTGCGCATTGAGTTTGAGTTCTGTCAGTACTGACAGATAGCCTTCTCTTCGCAAACGAGTGGGCGAATTTGTATTGTCATTTCCTGTAAAAATTGCAATGTTTTGACAGCCTAATTTGATCAATGTCTGTGTTGCAAGCTTACCGCCCTGTAAGTTGTCAGAGCTGACAACCGTTGTATCAGCCGTGAGCAGTCGGTCAAAAGCAACAATCGGCGCTTCAATCGCTGTATAATCATCCGTCGTCAGATTATGACTTCCATAAATAATCCCATCCACTTGATTAGACAGCAATAAAGCAAGATATTCACGCTCTTTTTCTTCCTCGTGTTCCGTCGTTGCAAGCATGGCTTTGTAACCTTTTTTAAAGAGACTTTGCTCAATTTTTTCGATTAATTCAGCATAAAAAATATTTTTAATGGTGGGAAAAACTAAACCAATAAGTTTCAGAGATTTTCCTTGTAAAGAACGTGCAGCAGCGTTTGGAGAATAATGCAAATCGCGCATCGCGCCTTCCACTTTTGCAATGGTTTTCTCACTCAAATATCCTTTGCGATTGATAACACGCGAAGCGGTTGTCACACTCACGCCCGCTTTTTTTGCGACGTCTTCAAGTTTGATCACTTTTTAAGCTCCCACATTTTTATAGTCAACGGATGTTCACTCTTAATCAAATGCTGATTTTCATTCGGAAACACACGTCCCGACAACACTTTTTCTCCGTCATTAATAAATATTTCAAAAATTGATTTATCAATAAAAATATTCATTTTCTCTATTTTAACATGTGACACGCGTTTTTCATAATTTCTTGTCAAAACAAGCTGTGTTGAATCAATTTGAAGGCGTAGCGCAGCATCATTTTTTTCATCTGTCAGTACTGACAGCGTTTGTGATGTCCCTTTTTCAAGCTTAAATTCAAGTTCAAAAACATTGTCCGTCTTTATCCCTTCATCGCTCAGCTGTATTTTTCGTTCGTTGTACCGAAGCTTTTTCATCGCTTCTACTGGCGTTTGGTACAATTTCCCATCTTTGACAGATAATTTTTTCACCATTGACAACGCGCCCTGCACTCCAAACCGATCTGTTTCATACGCCGTATCAGGCAATCCAAGCCATGAAATCGCATAAGCACTGCCATCTGGTGCATTAAATGCCTGTGTCGCATAACAATCAAACCCATCATCAAGATTTTGCAATGGCCCTGCTCCTATCAAACGGTTGTCAGTACTGACAGAAAATTCGTCAGCAATGACAAAAAGATTCGGATAGATATTTTTATACTCACAAACCGCTTGTGACAGTCCTTGAGGACAAAAAATCAAAACAGATCTGCCATCCACAAAAACAAGATTAGGACATTCAATCATATATCCCATTTTTTCATCTGAAAAATTCAAAAAACCTAAATCTTCCCACGCCGTTAATGCGTCATTTTCAGCACGATAAACTTTGATTTTTCCTTCTTTATCAACTGTCTGAGCACCGATAAGCAGAAACACTTGATTTTGAACTCTAAAAAGTTGTGGATCTCTAAAATGATCTGTCGTCTGTGAAAAATCTGGATAAATCAATGGTTCAGGACATTTTGTCACTTGATTTTTTTGATCGACTACCGCGCCCAACTGATAAGGAATTCTTACCCAATGCTCATCACGATGATTTCCTGTGTACATCAAAAACAACGTATCGCCCATTGGCAAAGCGCTTCCAGAATACGCTCCAGCATTATCAAAACGCGTATCTGGATAAATCACCAAACCAGAAGCTTCAAAATGAACCAAATCACTTGAAGTCAAATGAACCCAAGATTTCAATCCATGAACAGCGCCAAATGGAAAGTGCTGATAAAACAAATGCCATTTCCCATTAAAGAAAGAAAACCCATTGGGATCATTTAAAAGCCCTGTTTCTGGTTCAATATGAAACGTGGAACGCCAAGGTGATTTTTTAGCCAATGCACGTAGTTTTGTTTTTTCATCCTCTGAGTAACTCTTATAAGAACGGTAACGTTCAGCAGTCGTCCATGTCATGTTTTTAGTTCCTTATCTTTTTATTTCACAACTTTATGATAAACGTTTTTCACAAAAAAATCAATATATACAGCTGAATAAAAAAATAATTAATTTTTTTATGATAAACGCTTGACATATTTTTAAAAAATGATAAAATGTTTTTGTAAGCGAATCCATTTTTACGTTTAGGAGAAAACGAATATGAATCATAAAGAAGTTGCAGAACGCATTATTACTGCAGTTGGAGCGGATAACATCCAAGCAGCTGCTCACTGCGCAACCCGTTTGCGCCTCGTCTTAAAAGACTCTGAAGCCATCAATCAAGACGCACTTGATAATGATCCAGATCTTAAAGGGACGTTTGAAGCTGCGGGTCAATACCAAATTATCGTCGGTCCTGGCGATGTCAATACTGTCTATGACGAATTTGTCAAATTGACTGGAATCAGTGAAGCCTCTACTGCTGATCTCAAAGAGATTGCCGCGCACCAGAAAAAACAAAACCCACTGATGGCACTCGTTAAATTGCTCTCTGATATCTTTGTTCCATTGATTCCAGCACTTGTTGCAGGTGGACTATTGATGGCACTCAACAATGCCCTGACCGCAGAACACCTTTTCGCAGCAAAATCTGTCGTTGAAATGTTTCCAGCATGGAAAGGCTTTGCAGATATCGTCAACACGATGAGTGCAGCTCCATTTACCTTCATGCCAATTTTGATTGGTTTTTCTGCAACAAAACGCTTTGGAGGAAATCCATATCTCGGTGCTGTCCTTGGGATGATCATGGTCATGCCTGCCCTTGTCAACGGTTACGGCGTTGCCGCTGCAATCACCAATCATACCATGACTTATTGGGATGTCTTTGGATTTAATGTCGCACAAGCAGGTTATCAAGGACAAGTCCTCCCTGTCATTGGTGTTGCCTTTATTTTAGCAAAATTGGAAAAATTCTTCCACAAACATCTTAATGATGCTGTTGATTTCACCTTTACTCCCCTTCTTTCAGTGATTATCACAGGATTTTTGACATTCACAATCGTAGGTCCTGCACTGCGCTTTGTCTCAAATGGATTAACCGATGGATTAGTCGGACTCTACAATACATTAGGTGCCGCTGGCATGCTGATCTTTGGAGCCTTTTACTCTGCAATTGTTGTGACCGGATTACATCAAAGTTTTCCCGCCATTGAAACCATGCTGATTACGAATTATCAACACGCTGGAGTTGGCGGAGATTTCATCTTCCCCGTTGCTGCCTGTGCAAACATGGCACAAGCAGGCGCAACGTTTGCCATTTTCTTTATCACAAAAAACGTTAAAACAAAAGCTCTCGCAGCTCCAGCTGGTGTTTCTGCAGTCCTTGGAATCACTGAACCTGCGCTATTCGGTATCAACCTCAAACTCAAATATCCATTCTTCATCGCACTCGGCGCCTCTGCAATCGGTTCATTATTCATGGGAATTTTCCACGTCCTCGCCGTAAGTCTCGGATCTGCTGGTTTGATTGGATTCATCTCGATCAAAGCAGGCTATAACCTCCAATTTATCGTAGCCATTTTGATTAGTTTCATCTTAGCATTTGTTGTTACGACATTTTACGGGCGCAAAAAAGAAAAAACACACGCACCTGAACCTAAACAAACAACCACTCCTGAAAAAGAATCTGAAAATACTCCCAACAAAAAAGAGCAAAACGAAATTCTTTTGACACCAACAAATGGAGAAGCACTCCCACTTTCTACAGTAAAAGATCCCGTCTTTTCAAAAGAAGTCATGGGAAAAGGAATCGCAATCACCCCCTCAACCGACCAATTATTTGCCCCTTGCGATGGAGAAATCCTCATTGCTTATGAAACAGGACACGCTTACGGACTTAGATCCACCCAAGGTGCTGAGCTACTTTTACACATTGGTATTGATACAGTTTCTATGAACGGTAAAGGCTTCACACAAAACGTGAGCGTCGGACAGCACGTAAAAGCAGGCGATTTACTTGGTACTTTTGATCGCAGCGCCATCAAAGCTGCTGGACTCGATGATACACTGATGATGATCATTACTAATTCAACAAATTATAAAGCAATTTTACCTATAAATGAAACACCATCCGTAAAAGTCGGACAAAAAATTCTCTCATTAAATTAAAAGGAAAACGTTTTGAACAAATATTATGGCTCCATCGAAGCTGGCGGAACAAAATTTGTCCTAGCAATCGCTGACCAACACTATAATCTCATCCACCAAATAAAAATCCCAACCACAAGCCCCAAAGAAACCCTCGCTGCAACCATTGACTATTTTACAGCACACCCTGTTTCTGCGATTGGAATCGGATCATTTGGCCCCCTTGATCTCAATATCGAACACGAAACTTATGGCTTCATCACTTCAACACCAAAAAAAGGATGGGCGCAGATTGATCTGTTAGGGCAGCTAAAATCAGCACTCCACATCCCAATCTCGCTTACAACCGATGTAAACGCATCTGCTTATGGTGAAATGATGGATACTGGAATTCAAAACCTCGTTTATTTCACGATTGGTACTGGGATTGGAGGAGGCGCAATCCAAGATGGACATTTCATTGGTGGAATCAGTCATGCAGAAATGGGACATCAGCTGGTAAAACGCCATCCCGACGATTTAGATTTTGCTGGAACATGTCCTTTTCACGGCGATTGCTTAGAAGGTGTTGCTGCTGGACCAAGTCTGATGGCAAGAACAGGCGTTCGCGGCGAAACTCTCCCAATTGATCATCCCATCTGGGAAATTCAAGCTTACTATATTGCACAAGCTGCACTAAACGCCACGCTTACTCTAGCACCAGAATGCATTGTTCTTGGTGGCGGAGTCATGGATGCCCCTCAGATGATTCCGTTAGTTCGAGAAGATTTTAAAAAATTGCTACACGACTATATTGAGTTGCCTTGCCCGCTTGAAGACTACCTTCGCTTACCAAGTGTCCCAGAAAATGGATCAGCCACACTCGGAAATTTCGCACAAGCTCAAGCCATCTGCCCACCAAATAAGCCAAAACACACTTGATCAAATGACAAAAGCACCTCACGGTGCTTTTTGTCATTTAATTTCATCTGCATTCGTTTTGATGACGTGTTGATACCAATAGTAAGAAGCTTTAGGAATTCGTTTTAAGCTCCCTTTCATGGTTTCATCTTGATCGACATAAACAAAACCATAACGTTTTTGATATCCGTTGAGCCATGAAAGCAAATCTGTATAGCTCCATGTATGATAGCCAATCACAGTCGCACCATCACTAATGGCCTCTTTGATTGCTTTCACATGACTTTCAAGATACGCAATCCGATAATCATCATGAACTTCTCCTTCGATTAGCTGATCATATTCTCCCAAACCATTTTCAGTAATCATGATTGGAATACGATACCGAGAAGTGATTCTTCGCAGTGCAATACGCAATCCTTCTGGGTCAATTTCCCAATCCCAATTGGTTCGATCCACAAATGGATTTTGAACTTTTTTATGAAGTCCAGGAACACCCGATTCTTTCGTCGTTCCTTTTTTGCCTGTCGTGTTAAATCCTGTAGCACCAACACCACCTTCAATTGGATTCCATGCGTTTGTTGCAGATTGATAATAATTCACCCCAAGAAAATCTGGATGTGCTGATTTGAGTAACGCCGCATCTCCTGCTTCAAACTCTGGTGCTAACCCTTGCTCACGCAGACGATTCATCGCAACAATCGGATATTCCCCATAAAGATACACATCCATCCAAAAATGACTATACATCTCCTCTGCATTTTCTGCCGCAAGCACATTCATTGGATCGCTATCTAGTGCATATTGTGGCGTATAAGCAAAGCTTGGACCGATTTGTCCTGGCATCTTAAGGTCGTGAAATTTATTGATCACCGCAGCATTGACTAAGTTCGCATGATGATTGACCTGATAAAAAAGCTTGAGATTTTTCTTTCCCGGTGGATGCGTCGCAATCGCCCACCCTTGATTAGTAAAAACATTTTGCTCATTTAAGGAAACCCAGTATTTGACTTTTCCTCTAAAAGCATCAAAAAGCACGGCTGCATAATTCACAAAATCCGCAATGATCTCACGCGATTCCCATCCTCCATACAAATCCTGAAGGGCTTGTGGCAAATCCCAATGATAGAGCGTCACAATAGGTTCAATGCCATTTAAAAGCAACGTATCAATCAAATCTTCATAAAATTTCAGACCTGCTTCATTGACCTGACCACGTCCATCAGGCAAAACACGCGACCACGCAATCGAGAAACGATACGATTTCAATCCCATCTCTTTCATCAACGCCACATCTTCTTTGTAGCGATGATAATGATCGACAGCAATATCCCCATTTGTTCCCTTAAATGTTTTTCCAGGAATACGGACAAAATTGTCCCAGACGCTCGCCTTTTTCCCATCTTCAAAAGGGGCTCCCTCAATTTGATACGCCGCTGATGCACTTCCCCAGAGGAAATCTTTGGGAAATGGTTTTAATTGTTGATGTTCCATAATTCTCCTTTTTTAAGCGCTTATTTTTTAAAACTTATGATTCAATAGCTCTATTATAACAAATGAAACCGCTTCTAAATGTTCCAATTTTTGAAATTTGTTTTTAAATCTTATCAGGATTTTAAAAAGCACTTCTCCTACCCGAATCATGGCGTTAAAAAGATAACTAAAAGTTCTGTCAGTACTGACAGAACTTTTTTAACTTACCCTTGTCTTTTTGGGCGATAATAATAAGAGATGACGAGTCCCATTGCTGCGACAAGAAGGGTTGAGGCGATGATTAAGAAGATTCCCATCGGTCCATTTGCGCCTGTAAATGGCAAGACCGTCATCGGCGCATCTGCCGCATAGACGACCGTCGTGCCATTGTTTTTACTCATGTCCACCGTCACTGAGATCGGAGCTTTCAAAAGCTCATATCCAGCTGGTGCCTTGGTTTCAACTAAACTATATGTTCCCGGTGCGACATTGGTAAAGTGGATCTGTCCATAAGCATCTGTCGTGAGGCTTTGGACAAGAGCACCACTACTATCAAGCAGGTTAAAGCTGGCTCCTTTAAGCGCAGTTCCTTGGGTCAGATGATAGTTACTATCTATATCTGGACTTCCGTCATTATTAGTATCTACTGTCGTGCCTAACTTGAACTTCAAAAGATAAATCTCTCCTTGCACCACACCAAGGTTGGCGTATTGCATGTGATAAGTATCGTTTGTGAGATAGTTGAGCTGCGTGCTATCTGATAATCCGCTCAGAGATTGGAGGGTATCCAAATCTGAGTCTGTCCCATAAGTGCTTGTGGCCGTATTATACGGACTGTTTTGTGCGGATTTCGAGTTGATTGGAA
>NZ_WITJ01000006.1 GCF_009601015.1 Lactococcus hircilactis | reverse complement strand
CATTGTCCTCCATCTCTAAACGCGGACAACGCCACAAAAAGAAACACCTACCTGCTTGGGAATGTCTTGTCTTGTCTTGTCTCATGTTTTACCCCCTTTAGTGACGTGAGGGGAATCCCCTCCGATAGTAAGACAAACTACTTCTCTTTTATTTTAAATTTATTTTGAGTTAAGTCAAGCTTGAGTTAAGCGCTTATTTTTAGCGGTTTTAGCTTATTTTTAATTTATTTTTAGGAGGATATTTGAGTTATTTTTATTAAATTAACTGAAATCGTTTATTTTGTTTTTTAGAGAAAATAAAAACGTTCAAGATTTCCTTGAACGTTTTTAATGTAAGACCTAGTGGTCTTTTCGATTTTTATGCCCAATCTTTACGTTTACTGGTTTGTCCAATTCCTGGGTTGAAGCTGTTTGTTGGGTCATCGTCTTGATAGTGCTTAACGAGTGTTGGCGCTGCTTTATACAGGTGTCCGACATTGTGTTCTGCTGGATAAATCGCTCCACGTTCATCTAATATCTTTAGCATTTTCTCTTTCAGTGCGTGCGCATCGACTCCTTTTTTAACAATATAATCTTGATGTAGCACATGACAAAGAAAATGTCCGTAATATAATTTATGAACAAATTGGTTGGAAATTTCTTCTGGTAATGTTTCAAACCAATTTTGATCATTGCGGCGTAATGCAATGTCTAGTGGAAGAATGTCATCAATGGTATCTTGGTGAACTTCTTGATATCTAATGGCCGCTCCTGCAGCAACAAAGCGATGTAAGAAAGCATCTTCTGATTCTTTTTGTGTACAGATAAAGAAATCTCCTTGTGCTTGCTTGAAGTATTGCGTAAGGTATTGATTTGCTTCATCAAACCCGTCTCCAGAGACTTTTAATAAGAGATGATGATCATATTTTTCATGAAAATCTTCCATTCTTTTTGGAAGATGATTTGGAAAGAGCACGCGCATTTTTTGTAAAACACGGTCAGGCAAATAGGGTTTAAATAATTTTGTTTTATCTAAGATGCGCTCTGTATCAGCTTTCATTCCAAACATGTAAGGGAGAAAATCTGTTCCTAATAATTTAATGACCATAAATGAGTCTTTTCCATATTTTTTTGCAACATCATAAATTTCACGATGCATGTATTCTCCTGCGATGGGGAGATGTTTAAAGTTTGAAAGGACTTCTCGACGGATATCTTCTAGGACTTGTGGCTCATTTGTGCCAATATAGAATGTTTTTTCGTCTTTTTCTTTCTCAAATGTATCGAGTCGGACGGCAAAAACGGCAACTTTTCCTGCTGAGCCAGAAGCTTCGTAGAGTTGATTGGGATCAGCGTTGTAGCGAGCGGGTGTATCAGCATCAATATCTCGTACACGAGATTGATAGGAATGATTATGTCCATATTTTTTAGATTCTGGAACACGTTCAGGATCATAATTTCCTTCTTCTAAGTTTTTTAAGATTTCTTCTGGTGTATTTCCTAAGTCCATTCCCAAATGATTCACAAGTTGAAGGGTGTTATTTTCATCAATCTGAGCAAAAAGAGAGAGTTCTGTGTATGCTGGGCCGCGATGCACTAAAGCACCTCCTGAATTATTGCAAATGCCACCAATGACAGATGCACCAAGGCAAGATGATCCAATCACTGAATGAGGTTCACGGTTGAGTGGTTTAAGGGCATTTTCAAGTTTGTAGAGGGTCGTTCCAGGAAATGCGAGTACTTGTGTGCCCTGATTAATCAGCTGAAGTCCTTTGATTCGTGCTCCGGAAACAACCAAAACCTCACGATCATAGCCCCCATCAGGGACAGAACCTTCTGTTAAACTTGTATTTGAAGCTTGCATGATGATGATCACGCCGTGTTCATGGGCAATTTCTAAAACGTGCCACAATTCGGTCAATGTCCCTGGTTTGACGACTGCGAGTGCGTCGCCACGACCTGAGCGATAACCTTTGCGATAGCGTAAACTTTTAGATGGATCCGTAATAATATATTTTTTTTCCAAAACGGAAGATAATGCTTCAATTACTTCTTGTGACATAATTACTCCTTTTTTGATTTATTTACGGGAAAGAAAGCCATTTTTTGCTCTCATTTACTCGAAAAATCACTGCTGATGTGTCATCAACACTCTTATTTTAATATTAGGAAATCTTATTTACAAATAATTGGCTTATACGTAAACAAATGTCAACAAAAAGAAAAATCCAAGTCACATTGCTTGGATTCTGCTTTATTTTGCTAATTCATAAATCGCTTCTGCATAAATAACTGCAGCTTTAAAGAGATTTTCGACAGGTTTCATTTCATTGGCTTGATGCATAGAATCTGGTTCTCCTTCAAACATTGCACCGTAAGCCACGCCACGTTTAAGTAGCCGTCCAAATGTCCCACCACCAATGATGGTTTCGTATCCTTTAAGTCCTGTATGTTTTTCATAAACATGAATCAGAGTTGAGACGAGTGGATCTTCCATTGGAACATAGTGCGGTGTATGCACATGTGCGGACAAAGTGACCTGCTCAACACCTTCAATGGCCTGTAAAATCGTTTGCATCCGCTCTGGACTATTGCCTTGTGGGAAGCGGAAATTAAGAGCAATTGTTCCACCATTGGATGCGTCAAATGACCAAACACCTGCATTCATGGAAGTATTTCCCATCAGGTCATCAACATAGGCAACACCAAGTTTTTTTCCTTCATGATCTTCAAGTAAACGCTCGGACGCAACGCGTAAAAAGGCTGCTGCTCCGCCATTAAAGTTGTATCGATCAAGAAAATGTGCGAGATAAGTGGCGCCATTAACCCCTTTTTCGGGCATTGCTCCATGAGCGGCTTTTCCGTAAAGTGTAATTGTTGCTGTGGCACCATCTTCTACTAAGTCATAGCGCAATCCTTTGTCTTGGTATTCTTCGATGAAAGAATCCAATTGCTCTGTAAGTCCTTTCGCACCAACAATGACCGCTGTTGCGGATTCTGGAACCATATTTTCTGCGAGTCCAGCAGTGAAGCTTTGGAGAAGGACTTCACCATCATTTTTTCCTGAAAAATGGAGGTATTCTGTGATATTTCCTTTTTCACCGTTGATGATTGGAAATTCCGCATCTGGAGAAAAACCGAATTCTGGGAGTGCAAGCTCACAATGCTCGAAATAATAGTCCATATCTGCCCAGCCTGTTTCTTCATTTGTACCAACGATGAAACGAATTTTCTTTGATAATTTGACGTCTAACTCTTTTAAAATTTTCAAGCCGTAATAGCATGCCATCGTGGGACCTTTGTCATCTGAAGCGCCACGTGCGTAAAGATTACCATTGCGGATTTCTGGATTAAATGGGTCAGAATCCCATCCAGAACCTGCAGGAACAACGTCTAAATGTCCAATAATTGCAAGTGTTTCAGCATCATTTGCTGCGCCATTTTCATAGACAAAATGTCCTGCATAATTATCATAATTTTTTGTATCATAGCCATCACGTTGTGCAATCGCAAGAAAGGCGTCCAATGCTTTTCTTGGACCAGGTCCAAATGGATTTTCTGCATCTGCGTGAGCTTTGTCTTCCGCTGAATTAATGCGTAAAAGTGTGAATAAATCTTCCATCAACGCGTCTTTGCGTTTCTCAACTTCAGCATTAAAATCAATAGTTGCCATAATTATCTCCTTGAATGTGATATTATCTCTTTTTATATCAAGATGTAAACATAAATCGCTTAAAAAGCGGAAGGAAGCATTCGTTTTGGTTCCCTTTAGTAGATTCCAAAACCCGCTTTCTTGACACTTTTTATTTGCGCGCACTCTATTATACCAAAAAATCGTTCTTTTAACCGCTTTTTTTCACTCTTTTTTTTAAAATCTCAAACATTTTGACTTGCGGACCGGCAAGTGGAATATTGGTCAAATCTTTCATCCATTTCTTATTTTCATCTAATGCATCAGGATTAGGTTCGTAATTTTCCTCTATGCTACATCGAAAAAGCGCAATCTGCCATTTTTGATGAGAAAAAAGATGTTTGTAAGTACTGACAAAAGTTGTTTTTGAGATTGTTTCAGGCAATGGAGGAGGTTTTGGAATGCTGTCAGTGCTGACAGCATCGAATTCAGTAGAAGTCAGCTCAAGCATTGGGAAAAGCCACATGTGCGCAAGTAAACCAGTGGTTTCTCGCTTTTCCAAATACCATTCCCCGGCAGAATTTTGTATCG
Organism: Lactococcus hircilactis; assembly: GCF_009601015.1. Lineage (GTDB taxonomy): Bacteria > Bacillota > Bacilli > Lactobacillales > Streptococcaceae > Lactococcus > Lactococcus hircilactis. The sequence goes on along the minus strand of NZ_WITJ01000006.1, from coordinate 158,981 downwards.
CAAAGGCAGCAAAATAATAATTTTTAACCTTCGTCTTTTTCGTTTTAATGGGGAAATTTAATGCAGTATGATGTTTATAAGAATCACAGCATTCGCTTAGCGGACACTGCTCACAATGAACCACTTTTGGAGTACACACTGTCGAACCAATATCCATCAGCGCTTGATTGAAATCACCAGGTCTGTCAGTACTGACAAGAGGCCTCAAAACTTCATCGAAAGATTTTCGCGCATTAGATTTAGAAATATCTGTGTCCAGCTCAAACAATCGACTCGTCACGCGCATCAAATTCCCATCAATTGCGGGTTCAGGAAGATCAAAGGAGATTGAACCAATCGCAGCAGCCGTGTAAGGACCGATTCCTTTGAGTGATCGAATGTCTGTCAGGGTCTCTGGAAATGCTCCGCCAAAGTCTGTCATGACTTGCTGAGCGGCAATTTTTAAATGGCGTGCACGAGAATAATAGCCCAAACCTTCCCAAGCCTTCAAAACCACTGCATCCTCTGCTTGCGCGAGGGTTTGAATGGTCGGAAATTTTCTCATAAATCGCTCATAATATGGAATGACTGTTTCCACTTGTGTTTGTTGACTCATGATTTCAGAAATCCAGATGCGATAAGGATCTTTTGTTTTTCTCCACGGTAATGGCTTTTTGTTGAAATCATACCACGCTAACAAATTCATTTGAAATTGATTAATATTTTCTTCATTAATTTTCATTATTTTCATTATAACATAACAAAAAAATTAACTTGAAAAGTTAATTTCTAATCTTTTAAAATTCGATATGATCTAAATCACTTAAAAATTTATCCTCTTCTGTCGCGTTTTTTTCCATCAGATGATAATTTTCTTCTTTCCATCCAAATCTTCGTTTAAAAAGAAATCCAGGAAAACTATTAATTTGTGTATTATAACTGGCGACACTCTCATTAAAAATTAAAATTTGATGAAGAATCTCATTTTCCTTACGCACAATACGCTCAATCAACTCTGAAACCCAGACATTTGTTTTCAGATTCGTGTGTTGTTCGACAAAATTCTTCAAACTTTCTGAATCCGTAATCTTCTCGATATTTTCAAGTGCATCGCTTTCCTTTTTCTTTGGTGTTTTATTTTTCGATAAAGCACCTTGATCCATAGATTGCATCACATTTTCGGTCGTTTTAATTTGCTGTTGAGTCGAGTCGGTATGCTGTGATCGCTCCACTGTTTTAAATTTTTCAATCACTTCATTCGTCTTCAACACTAAAGAATCACGACTTTTTTCACTCGCGTAAATGTCACTTTTTTCTTGTAACAACTTTTGTTTTGAACGTGCAATACTGTTGATTTGTAATACAAGTGATACGACAATGGTCACGAGTGCTGATGTCAAGACCCAAAGTTCAACCTCAAAATCGGTCTGTTTGAACTGACTAAAAGGAATGATCGTAATCAGCATAATGAGTAAATACAAGCCAAGAAATCTAAAAATTGAACCTAAGTATCCTTTTCTTTTCATTTCATTCTCCTTGATAAATCAGACAATTGGTATTTTATTGATTATATCAAACATTATTGCATTTGTCAATTTTTTATTTTTTTAGCGCTTTTATTTCTCGTTTTACTGGTACTTGATCTTTGAGCGATTCCCAATTTTCATTGACTTGAAAAGATTCTGACAGCTTTTCTTTGACGCGTTTTGCGACATCAAAAGGTAATCCAATCGCTTCAATTTCTTCGATACTTGCAGCTTCTAACGCTTTCAAATTTTTAAAAGTCGTTAGTAATTTTTGCTTTCGTTTTGGTCCAAGACCAAGAATTCCGTCTAATTTACTCGAAAATATATTTTTTCCACGTAATTGTCTGTGAAAGGTAATTGCAAAACGATGCACTTCATCCTGAATTCTGGTCAGTAAGAAAAATTCCTGTGATTGACGTCCCAAATCAACAACTTCAAGCGGATCTCCAAAGAGTAATTCACTCGTTTGGTGCTTATCATTTTTTTGCATCCCAGCGACAGGAATCTTCAAACCCAATTCTTTTAACACTTGCTTTGCACTATTGACCTGACCTGCACCACCATCCATCGCAATCAAATCTGGAAGTACTGTTTTTTCTTTGATGGCTCGTGAGTAACGTCTTGTCATAACCTCTCGCATTGAAGCGTAATCATCTGCTCCAACGACAGTTTTAATCTTATATTTCCGATAATCTTTTTTGCTAGGTTTTCCATCAATAAACACAACCATCGCAGAAACTGGTGATGTTCCCATGATATTAGAATTATCAAAACTCTCGATTCTCACAGGTTTTGGAATCCCAAGAATTTTTCCTAAATTTTCAACAGCATGCGTTGAGCGTTCCAACTCTCGCTCTGCCACGCGAAATTTCAAAATCAACTGCTCTTGGGCATTTTTCATCGCCATATTTACCAGCTGTTTTTTCTCCCCTTGTTTTGGTTGAATCACTTTCAAACGTGCTTGCGTTTTTTTGATCTTTTCTGCATTCAATTCCCGATCCAGTTTGACAATCGATTGTTCGACATCTTGATCTGAAAATTTTACCATCTTAGGACTAAATATCTGCTGACGCCAGACTTGAGCGGACTCTGACTGATTTTTATCTCCAAAAACAAGCCTGTCAGCGCTGACAAGATTTTCTGTCAGTACTGACGAAGTTGCTGAAGCCGCTTGAACAACAGCCTCAACATCTTCTTTTTCGATGCCTTGCGGAATCAATACTTCTTGAGGTAGGATGTGATTTTGATTTTGATAAAATTGTCCCACATACGACAAAAAATCATCCTCAGCATCACTATACACTGGAAACATATTCACATCGCGTTGAATGACTTTCCCTTGGCGCACAAAAAAGACCTGCACACACATCCAGCCATTGATTGTGTAATAACCAAAAACATCGCGATCTTTCAAATCTTGATTCATCACCCGCTGTTTAGTTCTTAACGTACTGATGGCTTGGATAGTATCACGATATTGGGCGGCTTGTTCAAAGTCCAGCTGATTTGATGCCTTCTCCATTTTACTTTTGAGTGTTTCAATCACTCTTTGATCATTTCCAGTCAAAAATTGACGTACGTCTTCAGTCATTATTTTGAAAACTTCTGGGTCTGTATGATTAACGACAGGGCACAAGCATTGATGGATATGATAATAAAAGCACACTTTTTTCTCATTTAATCCACATTTCCTAAAAGGAAAAATCCGATCCATCAACCGTTTTACTTCATTTGCGGCTTTCACATCAGGATAAGGTCCGAAATAAGAAGCACCATCTTTTTTCACTTGACGCACCACCACTAATCTGGGATACTTCTCATTTGTCACTTTGATGAAGGGATAATATTTATCATCCTTTAGCAAAATGTTGTATTTTGGTTTATAACGTTGAATCAAATTAATCTCAAGCACCAAGGACTCAACATTTGAGCCCACAACAATCCACTCTAAATCCTCGATTTCAGATACCAAAAGTTCTGTTTTCGTATTATGCGACCCGTGAAAATAAGATCTGACCCGATTTTTCAGATTCTTAGCTTTTCCAACATAAATCACCGTTCCATTTTTATCTTTATGTAAATAAACGCCTGGATGTTCAGGCAATAATTCTAATTTTGCTTTAATGGTTGAGTTCATATTGCTTATTATAACACAGCCCAAGAGCTCGCAGGCATTGAAAAGTTGAAAAATAAAAAAACACCGAAAAAATGAACGTGTTCGACGCATTTTATCCATTTTCACACTTTTTAATGAGGAGATCCTGATCGAAACAAAAACACAATATCACATAAAAAAAAGATGCCAAAGGCATCTCGATTTATTTCTTATTTCAAGAATTCGCTCATGTCGAAATCTTCGCCCAAAAAGTCTGCAAGACCGAAGCCTTCTTGAGTTTCTGGTAATTCGTATGAAGGTTTAGCGGCTTTGCGTGGTGCACGTGGTTTGCGATCACGTTTTTCACCGTCATTGTCGTTGTTACGAGCAGGACGAGCTGGTGCTTCTTCAAGCGCTTTGATTGACAAGCTGATTCGTTGTTCTTCTGGTTTAACATCGAGTACTTTAACGTTTACAACTTGACCCACTTTAAGCACGTCTTTTGGATTTTCAACGCGTTCCCAAGAGATTTGAGAAACGTGAACAAGACCTTCAACACCTGGATAAAGTTCAACAAATGCACCAAAGTCAGTCAAACGTTTTACAGTTCCCTCAACAGTTGATCCAGCAGGTGCTTTTTCTTCAACTTCTTCCCAAGGCCCTTTTTGAGTTGCTTTAAGAGAAAGTGAAAGACGACCAGCTTCTTCATCAAGTTTCAAGATTTTAACTTGTACTTCATCGCCTGGTTTAACAACATCTGAAGGACGTTTTACACGGTTGTGGCTTAATTCAGAGACGTGAACTAATCCATCAATTCCACCAAGGTCAACGAAAGCACCAAAGTTAGTCACACGAGAGACAGTTCCTTCAACGATATCGCCTTCTTGAAGTTGAGCAAATGCTTCTTTTTTAGCTTCTGCAGCTTCTGCTTCAACAACAGCACGACGGCTCAAGATGAACCGATTTTCAGAAGCGTTCACTTCGATGATTTTAGCTTCGATTTCTTCGCCGACAAACTTCTTAGTATCTTTCACAAAGTAAGTGTCAATCATTGATGCTGGGATAAATCCACGAACACCATTGAAGTCAACGGAAAGTCCACCTTTGACATCCTTTGTGACTTTAACTGTGACGATTTCGCCTTCTTTTCCTTCAAGGTCAGTCCAAGCTTTGCGAGCTTCAAGACGTTTCAATGAGAGAAGATATACGTTTGCGCCTTCTGCGTCTTTACCAACGATTTGCTTAATAACAAGCAAGTCAAGGACGTCACCTGGTTTAACAAATGTATTGATATCAGCATCGCGGTCGCTTGTGATTTCGCGGAGTGTAAGGACACCTTCTACACCTGTACCAACAATAGCCACTTGTGCTTGGTTGTTTTCAATAGAAAGGATTTCACCCTTAACGACGTCACGTACTTTAACGTCTTCAACGCTGTTTAATAATGTTTCAAATTCGTTCATTTGTAAAAAAAATTCCTCCAACAATTTGGCTGGCACACAGCCATAAACCGTATTATATCATACTTTGTTATAAATGAAAAGTCTTTTTCAAAACTTTTTTCAAAAACTTTTGAAATCTGTTCTATTATTTTTAAAATTCAACATTTTTCTTAACTTTTTTGAGTAATTTTTAATGGTTCACTCATGATAAGCGGTCACGCTTTTAATCAATTCCTTATTTAAAATCGTCTGAGCCATTATGATGCGATCCTTGCCTTGATCTGTCGGATCAAAAATCCCTGTGCGATCAATTTGACCATTTTCTAGTAACACAGGAATTGGCGTGCCTTTAGGATAGAAGATAAAAGGCGCTGCATTTTCTATTTCAGGTCGTTCTAATGCTACCGCACCACTGTTTTCTTGACCTTTTACACTGAGAAAATAGCGTTGATTCCCGTACCAGACACAATTTTCTTTGATGACAAATTGAATTCCTTCAAGAGAGGGGTTACTCTTCCATTTTCCTTGCAAAGTTGAAAAGTCCCCTGTGAGAATCTGATTAATTTTCATTTCATAAATCTCATCCATTTTATAAAATTGAACGTGATTTTTGATCCTTTGATTTGGAATTTTTGCTTGATTTGTCCATCGATGTGTTGAAATAATTCCTATGCACAAAAAACATAAGATCGCGACAAAATTCACAAATATGATGCGCTTTCTTTTTAAATCCATCTTTTTTTACCTGTTCCTATTATTATAATTACATTATAACAAAATGAGATTAAAATAAGAAAAGATATAAAAAAAAATAGCGCAGTGCTATTTTTTGTTTATTGATACTGCATGACTTTTCCATCTTTGTAGGCAAAATCAATCAGTGCACCACCAAGGCACTCTTGTTGATCATAAAAAACGACAGCCTGACCTGGTGTGATTGCACGGACTGGTGCATCAAAATCAACGGTAACTTGATCTCCATTGACATGGAGAGTAACACCTGTATCTTCTTGCCGATAGCGAAATTTTGCAGTGCATTTCAAATCAAAAACTTCAGGCATTGTTTTTGTGAAACTAACTTGACTTGCAGATAAACTCGTGGAATAGAGGTGTTCGTGATGAAACCCTTGTCCAACATAAAGCGTATTGGTCGCCAAATCTTTTCCGACCACAAACCAAGGTTGAGAATCCTCTTGACCATGCTGACCTCCGATACCTAAACCACCACGCTGACCGATTGTATAATACATCAAACCAGCGTGAGCTCCCATATCTTTTCCGTCAAGCGTCATCATGCGTCCTGCTTTTGCTGGCAGATAAGTGCTTAAAAAAGTTTTAAAATTCTTTTCTCCAATGAAACAAATGCCTGTGGAATCTTTCTTTTTAGCTGTTGCAAGTCCTGCTTTTTCAGCAATTTTTCTAACTTCTGGTTTTTCGATGTTTCCAATAGGAAACATGACTTTTTGAAGTTGTTCTTGTGAGAGTTGACTTAAAAAATACGTCTGATCTTTGTTAGAATCATCGCCGCGCAGCATGTGCACAGTACCATTCTCATCTCGACTGACTTTTGCATAATGTCCTGTTGCGACATAATCAGCGCCAAGCGCCATCGCATAATCAAGAAATGCTTTGAATTTGATTTCTTTATTACACATCACATCAGGATTTGGTGTGCGTCCCGCACGATATTCTGCCAGAAAATATTCGAATACACGATCCCAATATTCTTTTTCAAAATTCACGGAATAGTAGGGAATGCCAATCTGATCAGCTACTGCGGCAACATCTTTGTAATCTTCTGTTGCAGTACAGACACCAAATTCATCAGTATCATCCCAATTTTTCATGAATACACCAATGACATCATAGCCTTGCTCTTTGAGCAAAAGTGCTGTCACTGAGCTATCAACGCCGCCAGACATACCGACGACGACACGAGTTTTAGAGTTATCTACCATTTTTTACCATCTCTTTCTTTTAGATTTTATTATTTCAGTTGAAGGCTGAAAAATAATAGGTAACTTACTCAGTATAGCAGATTTTGACAAATAAAAAAAGGGATGGATTTTGATTGTTCCTTTGAAGTGGGGAATATTCTTTTATAATGGCTGTACACTAAAATTTCTTCTTTGTAGAAACGGCTTTGGTAGATAAAGAAGTCAATGTTAAATCACTAAAAGTAAAAAGGATTCATCATACGAAGATTGAAATCTTTGGTAAAATCGAGATATCACTACTTCGAAAAAATATATTTTTTAAGCATAAAGATTTTTTGATGCTTTATTTTGATTTCTGTATTTATGGGTTTGTTTAAAATTTAGTGGCGTAAGTGACTTGGAATTTTGTGTCGTCTGACAAGGTGTGCTATAATAGGAACATGATTCATGAAATAGAAAATCCATTAGTATTTAACTCTGATGTCAATAGTGTCAAGTATGAAAAGGGACAAGAAACGCATCAAACTTGTCCGTTTTGTGAGGTGGAGCAATTAACGGATCTTTTGCGGACCTCAGGACATAAAATTTGGCTAAAAAATAAATATGCTACGCTTGAAGATGCTCTCATGACGGTCATCATTGAGTCAGACAAACATCTTGGGGATGTTTCTGTTTATTCAAAAGAGGAAAATCGGTCGGTTTTTCAGTTTGCTTTTGATTGCTGGGATGAATTGATTGCGTCAAAGCACTATCGGTCCGTTTTGATGTTTAAAAACTTTGGGCCGCGCTCTGGTGGGACTTTGCGTCATCCTCACATGCAAATTGTGGGATTAAAAGAGGTTGATGGCTACCAACACATTTCAAAAGAGCATTTTGAAGGGGTAGAAATCAAGAAAAATGGGGTGACGATTACGATTTCTACGCACCCCATCATGGGATTTGTGGAATTTAATGTGATCATTCATCAGTTGGACCAAGTTGAAACGTTGGCTGATGATGTGCAAGTGATTACGCAGTATCTTTTGAATGATTATTTAAATGGACGGTGTGATTCTTATAATTTATTTTTCCATCATCTTGACAATCAGTACATTTGTAAGGTTGTTCCGCGCTTTATTACGTCGCCTTATTATATTGGGTATAAGATTTCGCAGGTCAATCAGTTGAAAAAATTAAAGGAAATCGCAAGTGAATTGAGCGAAAAATTAAAAAGGGATCTGGGATGATTCTTTTTTTGTGGATTAAGGGCGAGATTTTAAGGATTTTTAGTTATAATAGGGATATGATCAATTTTATAAAGAAAAATAAGTGGTTTTTAGGGCTGAGTGTCGTGATTCCTTTGGCTTTGATGGGAATCGTACTTTTTGCCAATGGAATTTATTGGGGAAGTTCACGCTCGATTTTGGCGGGAGATTCTTATCATCAGTATGTGGCATTGCACGCGCTATATCGCAATATTTTGCACTCTGGTGGACACGAGGGGTTCTTTTATACTTTCACGAGTGGCCTGGGGTTGAACTTATATGCTTTTTCAGCTTATTATATGGGCAGTTTTTTCATGCCGCTTACGTTTTTCTTTAATGTCCATCAGATGCCCGATGCGTTATATTTACTGACTTTACTAAAGACGGGAAGTATGGGATTAAGTTTTTATGTTGCTTTTAAGAATTGTTATCAAAAGCTCTCTGGATGGGTGATTTTAGGACTTTCTTGTGCGTATGCTTTGATGAGCTTTGTGACGAGTCAAATCGAAATCATCATGTGGCTTGATGTATTCATTTTGCTTCCTTTGGTGATTTGGGGACTCCACCGTTTACAGGACAAAAGAAAACGCTGGCTTTATTTTGTGAGTGTTACGATTTTATTTATTCAAAATTATTATTTTGGATTTATGGTTGCGCTATTTTTGGTTTTTTATTTTTTGGCACGTACCGCTTTAGGTCGATGGTCCTGGAAAGTGGGGGTTGATTTTATCGTAACTTCACTTTGTGCTGGGATATCGAGTTTAGTGATGCTTTTGCCGATGTATTTGGATTTAAAAAGTAATAATTCGGATGCTTTTTCACAGGTTACACAGCTTTTTTCAGCTGGAGCAAAACCGTTTGATGTGTTCGCTAAAAATTTCGTGGGAAGTTATGATACTACGCAATATGGTGCGGTTCCGATGATTTATGTGGGGCTTTTTCCTTTGATTTTGGCGGTGTTATTTTTCTTTATTAAAGGACTAAGTTGGCGAGTAAAAGTCAGTTATTTAGGATTGATTTTGATTCTTGTTGCTTCTTTTAATATTCAAGTGTTGGATTTGTTTTGGCAAGGGATGCATTCTCCGAATATGTTTTTGCATCGTTACGCATTTTTATGGAGTATATTGATCCTGATTTTAGCCTGTGAAGCTTTGGCGCGCATCGATCAATTGGTACTTTGGCGCGTGTTTCTTGTTGTTATTTTACTTGGAATCGGCTTTAGTGCAGCGGTGATTTTTGGAAATTATGCGTATTTGAAACTTGAAAATATTTTATTAACAGCACTTTTTGCTTTGGCTTACGTGATTTTAGGTTTAGGATATTTTAAAAAATGGATCCCAAAAACGCTATTATTTGTGATTTTATTTGTTTTTATGGCATTTGAATCCGGGATAAATGGTTTTTTTCAAGTGGCAGGTGTTCAAAAAGAGTGGAATTTTGCGGATCGTTCCTATTATAATGATCAAACGAAATTTTTAAATCCGCTGGCACAAAAGGTACGACAGTTGAGTGCTTCTGCTTTGGTCAGGACTGAAAATACTGTACCTGATACAGCAAATGATGGGATGAAATATAACTATAACAGTGTGTCCCAATTTTCATCCGTGAGAAATAGTCATTCTAGTTCAGCCATGAAAGCGCTCGGTTTTCATACGGATAGCACCTATTTGAATTTGCGTTACCCACAAAATACACTTTTAATGGATGGAATTTTTGCGATTCGTTATAATATCAACAGTTCACAGCCTGCAAAGTATGGATTTAAAGCTGTCAGTACTGACAAAAAATTCTCAGCGCTGACAGAAAATACGAATGCTCAAAACATCGGAATTTTTGTTCCAGGAGCTTATCATGATTTTAGTTTTTTGTCTGGCCAAGATAATGAATCCCTCACAAATCAGACCAACTTTATCAATGCATTAACCAACCAAATCCACCACTTTTATCAGCAAGTCTATCCCAATAGCGAAGTAACTGAGGATAAGATTACAGGGTTTTCAAACCAAGTCACACTTTCTAAAAAACCAAATCAGACCAGTGATGTCGCGGTGACTTACGGGATTACTGCGCCTGCAAACAGTCAATTTTACTTGTCTGTACCCAATCTCACCTACAGCTCAACGAACTCAAAAAGTATGATGTTGACAGTTGGAAAAGTGCTGAAAACAGGGCAACTTTCTCCACTTTCTGGCTATTCTGTCAGCACTGATGATGTCGGTCACTACTTTGATTTGGGGTATTTCACTCAAGAAACACGGATCAAAGTGACCATCAGTTTTCCTAAAAACTCACAAGTTTCCTTTGATACAACGTCCTTTTGGGCGCTTGATACGAAAAAATTTTCGTCAGTAATGACAGAAATGAAATCCAGTCCTGTCCGTGTAACTCAAGAAAAAAACGGGGTCAATTTTGAGGTCACTGCAAAATCGAACGGCGATCTTTTTGTCAGTCTGCCCTATGACAAAGGTTGGGCGGCATCTGTTGATGGAAAAGTCGAAAAAATCAAACGTGCGCAGGGCGGATTTATGAAAATCAAACTGGAAAAAGGAACTCACCAGATTCACATGCGTTTCGTCCCTGATGGCTTTAAGCTCGGTCTTGCTGCATTTTTTATCGGAATCTTCCTTTTTATCGGCTACGATCGGTTACAAAAAAAGCACTAACGTGCTTTTTTCACTCATTTCAAATGGGTTTTGGTCAACAAAAGTGAGTTCAAAATGACGCTGACAGAAGATAAACTCATGGCTGCCGCTGCTAACATTGGATTTAATAACCCGAATGCTGCCAACGGAATTCCGATGACATTGTAGAAAAATGCCCAAAAATAATTTTGTTTGATCTTTCTCATTGTTTTATCAGAAACATCTAATAACGTAGTGATTTTATTGAGTTTTCCACCAATGACAGTAACATCTCCTGCCTCCATTGCGATATCTGATCCTGTCGCCATCGCAACACCAACACTGCTTGAAGCCAGTGCAATCGCATCATTAATGCCATCACCAACCATCATCGCATTTGGAGTTTTTTGAATCATTTGCGCCTTTTCTTCAGGCGCTAATCCCGCTTTTATCTCATCTAAATGAACGTAAGACTGAATTTTTTGTGCAGAATGTGCATTGTCGCCAGTCAGCATCACAGTCTTGATTTTCCTTTTCTTTAGCTGCTGAATCGTATCAATCGCTTCTGGTTTGATGGTTGAGCCAAAGGTCGCTGTGGCAAGCCATTGTTTCTCGTTTGCGAGATAAATGACTGTATCTTTTGATTCAGGCACATCAAGTCCCAAATCCTGCATGAGTTTTTGATTTCCTGCATAAAACTGCTGTCCATCAATAGTGGCTGTCACGCCTCGGCCAGCAATTTCTGTCACATTTTGGAGACTGTCAGTACTGACAGAAACGCGAGTAAGCAAGGTCTTATCAGTTGCAGTCAAATGAAAGCGCTCAGCACTGACAGTTTTTGTAAGTGATTTTGCCAGAGGATGATTCGAGCGTGATTCCAACAAATACAACGTTTCAAGCGCTTTTTGATTTCCATCAAAAGCGATTAGTTCAAATTTTCCTGTTGTGATCGTTCCTGTTTTATCAAAGAAAATCGTTTTTATCGTCTGCGCTAATTCTAACGCATTCGCATTTTTAATCAATAAACCATATTTTGCAGCAAGCCCTGTTCCTGAAATGATTGCCGTTGGTGTTGCAAGCCCAAGCGCACAAGGACAAGCAATAACAAGCGTCGCTACGGCATGCATAATCGCTGTCAAAAGCACTCCAGAAACCCACCACGTGATTGCAAATGTCAAAAGTGCAATAATCAATACAATCGGTACAAAGATATTAGAAATTCGATCCGCCATTTTTTGAATATTTGGCTTAGCACTTTGCGCTTCTGACATCATCTCGACCATTCTTGAGATCGTAGAATCGTTCAAATCATGGACGACTTGAGCAATAATTTCACTGTCAAGATTAATTCCTCCCTCAAACAACGCATCGCCAGCAGATTTGACCACCGGCAAATCCTCACCAGTCAGATGTGATTCATCAAAAGATGCAGTTCCTGACAAAATTTTAACATCCAAAGGTACTTTTTCACCTGCAAGAATCCTAATTTTTTCACCTTTTTTGATGGCTTCAATCGCAACATCTCCCGATAAACGATGGACTGTTGTAGCCCGTGCGCTCATCAAACTTGTGATGGCATCCGTTGTTTTTTCTTTTGCACGATGTTCAAGTACTTTTCCCATAACTACTAGCGTAATGATCACCATGGAGGATTCAAAATTTAGCGCATTGGCTTTGCCCATCAGCACTGACAAAATTAAACTTGAAAAATAAGCGACCGATGTCCCAAGTGCTACCAAAACATCCATATTGGCTGATTTATTTTTCAAAGCATGATATGCTCCCACATAAAATCTCGCCCCCACGATGAACTGTACGGGTGTCGCCAAAACAAGCTGAAAAATCGGATTTGAAAGAAATGTCAATCCTGGAATGTGCCATTGAAAAACATGCAAAATCATTTCAAATAATAATGGCAATGTCAAAATGACCGAGCCCACAAGAGAGAAATACAAGCGTTTTTCTCTTTTTTTTGCCTCTTGCGCAATTTTTTCTTGATGGGCTTTATCATTGACAATCGCCCCATATCCTGCTGCTTCAACCAACCGAATGATTTCTTGATCTGACAGCTGATCATCGGCTAAAACTTTCGCCTTCTCTGTCGCCAAATTCACTGTCGCTTCCGACACATGATCTGACGCATTGAGTGCTTTTGAGACCGTGTTCACGCAATTCGCACAGGTCATTCCAGTAATCACAAAACTTTGACTTCTCATCTTTTTCTCCTTTTTTCCTTTTTCTTGATGCGCTATACTTATAGTTTACACTTGTAAACGTAAAATGTCAAGAAAAAAACTATTATTTATACAACTTGTGAGCGTAACCGCAATTTTTCAACATTTGATTGCGTAAAATGGATAAAAAAAACCGCTAAAATAACTTGTTCCCCTGCCAAATTTCCAGCCAAAAATAATTTTGGCTGAAAAAATAGAGATAGACTAAATTTGTCCTATCTCTATTTTTTTACAGTTGATTTTGCTGATTAGTTGATAAGTCAGCTAACCCAGCCGCCAAATCGAACGCAGGTTCAATCTCTTGAGCCGAACCACCCCCGTTTGGACTTTCTTGTGATAGTTCCTCCAATGCAGCACTAAATGCTTCTATACTAATTTTTTCGTTCATTAGTTTAACCTCCGTGACTATCATTGTCTCAAATCTTTTATAAAGAGTAAAATGCTATGTCCGACTTAAAGAACTAGCTCACTCGCTTTCTGCATAGGTTTACTATCAAATTCTGAACTTAAATCAGAAAGGGCAAGCACAAAATCATCTAAATTTTCATCTGTAACGGGACTGTAAGTCTCGCTAAGCTCTCGCACACGTTTTTTAATTTCAAATTTTGATTTTGCCATTTCTAAAAGCTCGTTAAACATCTCCAATACTTTTTTACGTAATTCTTCAAGTTTGGACTGTTCATCAGATAGGCGCTTTTTAATATGAATTAACTTCATCTCATGTTGTTCTAAATCTTGCTCTCGGCGATTTTGCTGTGTTTCTCTTTCTTTAATACCCTCAACCATGACGACAAACATTTCCTCAACCATGACGACAAACATTTCTTGACTTTGTTTAATCTCTTTAGCCTGAGTCAAAATATCAGCGTTTTCTGATTTTAGTTTACCATTCATGCGCTTTAAACCTGCATTTGTTGCTTTAGTCTTGACTCTTTCCTTTTTAGAAATTCCACGCACCAAATCAAATTTTTGCCTTGTTTTTAGGTCAAAGTTTGAAAAATCTGCTAAGTGGTCTTGCATAGCTCGACCTGCTTCGCCTTTTGTCAGACCTCGAATTAATGATTTATCAACTTTAATTTTTTTGCCTAATTCTTTAGATTTTTTCCGTGCTTCATTATTTAAAGTCTGATTATAACGTTCTTCTTCCTTTGTCGTTCCTCGCAAAATGGTGCGAATATCACGATTCATAATTTTTACATCAAGACCAGAAGCTATAAAATCAAAGTGTGGGCTAGTTTCATCAAAATGTATAGCACATTCTCTAATTTTTCCATACCGTTCAGATTGTTTATGAGCAGATTGAACGAGGTCAGTATAAGCAAGTTTGACGTTTTTTATCGCTTCTGAACTTTGCTTATCGCTAGGCAAAGCCTGTAATTCTCCGTCTTCATTCTCTGCATATTTCCAACCAAGAGCCGTTAAGCTCTCAAAAGATAAGGTAATATTTCCCGTTAGAAAAGCATTACGATTGCTTTTAAATTTTGTTCCCTCTGCCTTCTCATAAGCTTTTACTTCTTGCTTCAAGTGTTTCATCAAATCAGGCTCATGAACAAGTCTAATATTATAGCTCGTCAATTTTGGCATGATATGACTATCTGTATGTTCCGCAACTTCAAGCCCCTCTTTTTCACTCTGGCGACTGATATGATGAACTATAACCTCTCTCATGTCGTCCATTGTCCTACCAGCTAAATCAATGCTAAATGACATATTAAGCACCTCGATATATCTTTGACTTACTAACATCATACCGTATAAACATCATGAAATCAAAGCAACTGTCATAGATAACCGCACCTCGGTGCAGTATTCTGTGAATACTCCGAGCTCTGCGAGGCTGTCGGGCATAAGCCCGAATGAAAACCGAGGTTTTCAAACTTTCCTTAGTCAGATTGACGCCAAAAGCTCAATCTGACACAAAGAAAAACGGCGCTTTATGCGATCCGTTTTCTTTTGAAATATTGCTTAAAATTATTAGAATCCAAAAGGATTTTTATCTTTGTGTGTTAAATTCCAATAAGCTGTTACTGCATTCTGTGCATTTTTTATTTGTGCACTTGTTGGCTGTCCAATGTCATAAAGTTTAACCCCCTCTTTATTCCAGCCATGCTGACCCAAAACATTATATTCGTAGGTATCCGTTGAGAGCAGATGTTGTGTGCTGGTCGGGTTATAAAGACGATAGACCTTATTATTCCCACCTGAATAGAACAGAGGTTTCCCGTTGTTATCCGTTACCCAGCCCTGACGAGTTGTAAGTACTTTGACTTCATATGTGTCAGTGGTATAGAGATGATTATGAAGTGTTGGATTGTAAAGACGATAGACAGGTTTTCCCGTTGAGGGAGCAATCCAGCCAATATTCTCATACGTCCATGATTTTGTGTAAAGCACTTCGGCTTCATAAAGTGAGGAGGTAAAAAGATGTTCGCCAGTCTTATCATTATATAAGCGATAAATTGGAACTTCTTTTGATGTCGCGGTTGTTGCACTTACTGCTGTTGTTTTTAGAGTAATAATTGTAGCAAGACCTAGTGCGACTGCAAGTGTAGTAATAACGTGTTTTTTTGTTGTTTTCATTGTGTGAATTTTCCTTTTGAAATTTTCAGTGTTTAGGGTTTTGGAATTTGGCTGAGAGAAGTCAGCTCTTGCGGTGTTTCGTGTTTAGCCTGTTCGACTTGTGCCGCGTGGACTGAGTCACTATGTTGCACAAATCCAAAAGTACCGCCTCCCACTGCAATGGTTGCAATAGCTACAGTGGTAATTATTTTTGTCTTTTGATTCATTCTATGCCTCTTTTTGAAACGTAATCGTGTATAAATCCTTATCATAATTATTAGGGCTATAGACGCTATAACTATAGCTTGTGCCTTGTATTATCAGTCCTTTTTCTCGATATTGCTTATTAGTTTCATTTACAAAATTTTCAGATGTTATAGGACTCCCAAAGAGAACTACTAAAGCCTCAAATTGTTCAGGTGTCAACTCCTTAATAACAATAGTGTTTTCCTCATTTTTGCTTAAAATTTCCGTCATGCTAAATTTCCTTTCTACTTTCTTACCAAGTTCTAAGTTTTTCAGAACTTATTTCATTAACTTGTTTCATTCCTTTTTCGTTGAGAGAATCAGTCTTAATATAGGCTTTACTGCTCGTTGGTATTTCTGTTGCAAGATATATATCATCACCACTTCCGGCTGAGAGTTTCGATACTGTATAAGTTTTGTCGTAAACAACATAAGCCCCTAACATGTATCCCAGTGAATAGGGGACAATTTCATCAGGCAAAAAGTTTATATCCCCTGTTCCAATGAAATAAAAATTTCCTGACGGCTTTCCCATAGAATCGTGATACTTTACCTCAGAACCAACCTGTGGTAATAAGATAGCTTCTTGACCCAAGTTGTTTCCCGATGAATCAGAAGTTGCTTCAACTTCCAAAGTTTGAGGAGAGGGTGCGTTATATTTATATTCGTTTGCCAGCGTTGTAGTTGTTTGTATATCTTGCGATGTCAACCCTACGGAACCAGGGTTACTTTGTGCTGTATTAATTGTTTGTTTCATGGCACTTAATAGGGAACTATTAAATAACTCGTTTTGTTGCTTGGCTAGTTTTAATATTTTACTGTTTGATTTTCCCTTCAAATCTCCAAGTGATAGATGTTTTTGGAGACTGACACTACCTGAGTAATTATTATTTGTTCCATAAAACGTATATTTGCCATGATTAACATAGATGATAGCATTAATTGCAGAATCTTTACCAAACCCTCCGCTAGAATCTTGAGAAATTTCATAGTAAATCCGTGAGTTCGTCTTTGCGTCCTTATAGAACGCAAAAGGTTGATTAGTCTGTGTAGTTGTCTGATTTGATGTTGCGCTGTTTTTTGACGTAGTATTCTTAGCTGTGTTTGCACACGCAGTTAAACTTAACAGGGCGATAGCTGTTGCTCCCAGAAGAACGATTTTTTTCATTGTTATTTCTCCAAAATATAGTAATAAAATTAGGTGTAACACCCAATCATTATATCAAAAAAAGGCAAAAATAACAATATAATTATCACAAGAGATAATAATTATATCTGTCCGTTTTCTATAATTAAAGATATGGTAGGTATGGAATATTTTGGCGATAAATTGAAAGCCATAAGAAAAGCAAAACAAATGACACAAGGCGAACTTGCTGTCCGCCTTAGGGTCTCTACGGCAATTATCGCAGCTTATGAACAAGGAAAATCTTATCCGTCAGTTGCTGTGTTAATCAACATCTGTGATATTTTAGGAACTTCCGCAGATTATCTCTTGGGAATTTCAGATGAATTGTCTATAAGTATGGGCGGCTTGACCGATGAGGAAATGCAACCCTTTTTACAGCTCATTGCTCTAGTTAAGCAGAATAGAGAGCCGAAAGATTAATAAAAAACAGAGCTAAATTATATTGAGCTCTGCTTTTCAATAATTAGTTTAATATTTTATAAAGCAGAGCGTAGCTCTGCACACCCCAGCAGGTACGTATGTACCTGCTTTTACTTTTTCTATCCCCCATCTGGTGCCTTTTGAACTTTTTTGATATTTTTTGAAACCCTCTATATTTTGTAATTTTATTTTGCTAAACTAATATTATCAGCTAAAGTTGCTCACTTCCTACTTGACAGATAAGCAACATAAGCTGATAAAAATGATAGAGACGAGGTCTAAGCTATGAATTTAGACGGGTACAATTATTTAAAAGAACATTTTGGTTATTACAATGCGAAAGTTATAAAGTTTGACAATTATATAGAAATCGTTAGGTATCATCATGGTAATATACGATTTCATGAACAATCAGATACAGTAAAAGGCTCTGAACTTGATAGCAAAGAGAAAAAAATAAAAGTGCGTTACCAAAGCGCTCAACGTGCTAAACAAAAAATCAGATACTATATCCTTGCAAATGATTTCAATTTATTCTGGACACTTACTTTTGATGATAAAAAAGTAAATGCAAAGAATTATGAATATGCTATTAAATCCTTAAAAGCATGGTTGAAATATATGCGTGAAAAATTTGGAAAATTTGATTTCATTTTCGTTCCTGAGCTGCATAAAAGTGGGCGCATACATTTTCACGGTCTCACAAGAGAGTTTGCACCACCATTGACAAGGGCTTTAAACCCAAAAACTGGCAGGCTAATCAAAGAAAAAGGACGACAAATCTACAATGCGCCCGTGTGGAATAAAGGATTTAGCACTGTTTCATATATCCACAGTAAAAAGAAAACGGCGAGCTATATCACAAAATATATCTCTAAGGCCTTAATAGAATCGCCTATAGGTTTTCATCAGCCAAAGTATTTTCCCAGTCGTGGCTTAAAGCTACCGTCAATCAGCTATGAGGATTTACCTGATGAATACTTTGCAACATTTAAGCCCTCGCTTGTAGTTGGTGAGCAAGTCCCCCTTGAACCAGTAAGTCCTAGTTTATCAATCTATAATCTTGATATTGATAAAGAAGGTACCCTCTCACAGTTCCACTGGGAAAAAACCGATTATATATTAAATAACAAAAAGCCATTACCTAAAACTTTGCACGGTCAAGGTAACGGCTTCAATCCTAGGTCAGCAGATAAGAAACCTACTGACCTCTCTATTTTAACAGAAAATGAGAGAAATAACCATGACAACAATAACTTATAAAGATTTAATGAAATTTGGCTATAAAGAGCATACCGCACGCTCTGTCATTGCCCAAGCAAAACAATATATGGTAAAATGTGGTTATCCATTTTACAACAACAAACGGTTAGGCGCAGTTCCTGCGTCTGCTGTTGAAAGAATTGTCGGATTTTCGCTCACACAAGAAAGTGAGAAAAATCATGACAGTTAAAAGTAAAAAATATCGTGGTGTATTTTACGACAACAAAAGAAAACTCTTTTACTCGGTAGAACTTGGACGAGACCCGATTGACGGGCATAGAGTAACAAAGAAAGGCAGGTCTGACTGGAGAGGGAAACCATTTGAAACTGAAAAAGAAGCTTTTAACGAATTGGAGCGTGTACGTGCAGAGTACAATAAAAAGCACGGTAAAGCAGTGTATAAGTTGACTTTTGAACAATTTTATACCGATTACTTTATGCCAAGCTGGATTCCTACCGTCTCTCATAATACGCTTACCACACGATTAAACTGTGATAAACGTACATTAGAGCGCTTTGGAAATGTACCGATTGAAAATATTTCAACGGCCGATTGTGAGAAATTCAAGACTTATCTAAAAAACATGAAAAAGGACAACGGCGAACCATATGCTATCGGTACAATTCATGATATATACATGTATTTTCAACAAGTTATGGATTATGCAGACCGTTTGCATTATATCACTAATAATCCCACGCAAACGATAGGCAATGTTAAAAATTACCGCAAAAAGTTAATGGACGGTTGGGAAATTGATGAATTTGAGAAATTTCTCAACGTATTCAAATCAGAGAACTTTGATGACTTGATGTACGGCACTCTCTTTCATCTTTATGGCTGGACTGGCGAACGTGCCTCTGAAACTGTAGCTCGCAAATGGGAAGATGTGGATTTTGAAAATAAAACAATCATGGTAAATAGCCAAGTTGTCGAAGCAGAAAGACCAAATAAATTTATACCTAATCCCAAGTATAAGCAAAGATACATCAAAAACCATACTAAATCAGAATCTGGCATGCGTCCGATTAGTCTTGATGAGGTAACACTTGAAAAACTACAACGCTGGAAACAAATTCAAGAAATTATGGAAATTAACAATGGTTTGATTTTCCATGACAACAAGGGAAAAATACTACGTGTTGCAACTGTCCGCGACCGACTTAAAAAGTATTGTGTGAAAGCAGGAGTAACAGTTATTTCCCTTAAAGGATTACGCAAGACACACGCCTCTTACCTCGTTAATGTTGTTAAAATTTCTGACGCACTTCTTGCACAACGAATGGGACATTCTGACCCCAGCACTACTCATAAATATTATGCTTATCTTTATAAAAATGCTGGCAAAGAGGTAGCCGATAAGATAGATGAAATTAATAAAATAAAAGATTCCCCAGCCAGCAGCCCAGCCAAGGGAATTATAAAGCTCTCTGATTACCTACCTAATAGAGGTTTAGAGAATCGGACGTATTAAGTCAAGAAAACTCCATCAGCACTGAAAAATAATTTTTGTCAGCACTGACAGAGCCCCATTGAAGCTGTTTTTTTCTGTCAGCACTGACAGAACCTTAGTTTAGATCACTTTATATCCTGCCTGAGCGACAGCAGCACGCATAGCATCAACACTTGTCTCATCATCGTACTTCACCACAGCCTCATTTTTTTTCAGTGACACTTTAGCAGATTTCACTCCCGCAACAGATTTCAATACTTCTGTTACATGATGAACACAGTTTTCACAACTCATGCCTTCAATTTTTAATGTTTCTTTTGTCATTTTATTCTCCTTTTTTCATACGATTCACATTTAAACAGTGAGTTGTTCATTTTGATCCACACAAACGCAGACCTTTTTACTTTCGTGTGCGCATGTACACACACCAAATTCTTGCAAACACGTGCAAGAAACCTCGGCAACCGTTACTTTGTTCTCTAACTGTTCAATCAAATCTGAAACATCTTGATTGGTCAATGCAGCCTGATCAATCATTCCTGAAATCAGCTGACTTTCTTTAGTTGCACAGACTTTTTTTAGTAAAGATTTTCCCATCAAATCAACCGCAGTGCATTCTTTCATCAACGGTC
The DNA here is from genome assembly GCF_009601015.1 of Lactococcus hircilactis. Taxonomy (GTDB): domain Bacteria; phylum Bacillota; class Bacilli; order Lactobacillales; family Streptococcaceae; genus Lactococcus; species Lactococcus hircilactis. The sequence goes on along the minus strand of NZ_WITJ01000006.1, from coordinate 138,140 downwards.
GATAAATGAATTTTCGCCCTTCTTTTTCTGTCGAGAGCATTTTTTTCTTCACCAAACGCCCCAATAAAGTTTTCACCGTCGCAAGTGACCAGTCCAAATCTTTTGAAATTTGACACGTTATTTCATCCACACGTGCTTCACCAAGCGACCAAATCACGCGCATGACAATCATTTCAGCGTTGGAGATATTCAATTCTTCTTCCATTTTTCACCTCCTTCTTGAAATTATTCTTTCCATAATTACAGTTTACAATTGTAAACTAAAAAAGTCAAGTAAAAACATCACTAAAATAACAAAAATAAAACTTAGCTTTTTGCTAAGTTTTATTTTTTATAGTGCATCGACATCTTCTTCGCCTGTTCGGATCCGCATCACACGCTCAACAGGCTGTACAAAGATTTTCCCATCTCCAACTTCACCCGTCTGTACCGCTTCAACAATAATAGAAACTAATCTATCCACATCCAAATCAACACAAACTAATTCCACTTTTATTTTTGCAAGCAACGCTGTTTTTACTTTTTGACCACGAACGTATTCTGTAAATCCTTTTTGTTTCCCATATCCCAAGACTTGTGAGACCGTCATTCCATTTGTAAAATCATGTTCTTCGAGCGCTAATTTCAAATCTTCCAATTTTTCTGTCCGAATAATCGCTTCAATTTTTTTCATTTTTTTCTCCTTACGCATCCAAGCCTAAGAACGTTGGATAAGCTGTTTCATTGTGCTCACTATCATCCAACCCAATCGCTTCTTCACGATCTGTCACACGAATTGGCATAAACAATGCAATCACTTTAATGATCACAAAACTCACAACACTTGTAAAGACAATTGTAATGACAATCGCTGAAACATTTGCCAAAAGTAATTTTCCAGAACCATAAATTAATCCAGAATACCCTTTTTCAAGCGCAAATGCAGGTGTGGTGAATATCCCTGTCATAATTCCTCCAAATATTCCACCAATCCCGTGACATCCAAAAGCATCTAACGCATCATCATAACCCAATTTACGCTTCACAACAGACATCATGAAATAACTCACTGGACTGACAAGTAAACCAATAATAATGGATCCCCAAAGTGAGACAAAACCAGCACCCGGAGTGATTGCAACAAGTCCAACCACAGCACCAGAACACGTACCAACCACCGAAGGTTTTCCAATCATAATCTTTTCAATCAACATCCAAGAAAGCATCGCAGCAGCAGCAGCCGTATTCGTCGTCATAAAAGCATTGATGGCCACACCATTTGCAGCAAGCGCAGAGCCAGCATTGAATCCAAACCATCCAAACCAAAGTAATCCAGCACCTAAAACAACAAACGGGATATTATGTGGCCGATATTCTAACGCACGAAATCCTCTTCTTTTTCCAACAACCAGTGCGAGCACCAAGCCCGTCACCCCACTTGAAATATGGACGACATCTCCACCAGCAAAATCAATCGCGTGCATTTTCGCCAACAATCCACCTCCCCAAACCATGTGAGCTAAAGGATAATAAACTAAAATCAGCCAAAGCGCCATGAAAATAAGTAAGGGTGTAAATCTCATTCTTCCAGCAACCGATCCTGTTATTAAGGCAACTGTAATAATGGAAAACATCATTTGAAATCCGCTAAATAAACCATCAGGAATTTGATTCGCTGGAAAAAGCGTATTTTTCGCCATATCCACACCATTCATAAACAAATGATTAAAATTCCCAACAAAACTTCCCGATCCTGAAAATGACATCGTAAAACCCAAAACAACCCAAAGGATAGAAGCGATTGCCATTGGCGCGAGCACCATCATAATCATGTTTAAAACATTCTTTCTACGAACTAATCCACCATAGAAGAAGGCAAGGGCTGGTGTCATTAGCAGCACTAAAGCTGAGCAAATCAGAATAAATGCAATTGAACCTGTATTCATAAAATTCTCCTTTTTCTTAATGTTAGATATTATAACACCTATCGCTCGATTTTGTCCCAATCCATGTCAGATTTTATTACATTAAAATCGAAATGACATCATTTTGTACACAATTCGTAATATTTTGATCAAATAAAAAAGGCTTTTTGCCTTTAATTTTCTCCAAAAACCTCAGCCATCACTTTTTTCCCCGTAGGGGTTTGCGCCAGTCCACCTTCTGCCGTCTCTCTAAACGCAGCAGGCAAATTTCGACCCACATTGTACATGCAAGTAATCACCTCATCCACAGGAATCACTGTTTTCACTCCAGCAAGTGCCATATCCGCTGAAATCATTGCTTGGGAAGCCCCCATTGCATTGCGATGAACACACGGAATTTCAACCAATCCCGCAACAGGATCGCAAATCAATCCCAACATATTTTGAAGTGTCAGCGCCACTGCAACTCCCGCCTGTTCCACTGATCCTCCCGCAGCTAAAACAAGTGCAGCTGAAGCCATTGCTGATGCAGAGCCAACTTCTGCTTGACACCCTCCTTCAGCTCCAGAAATCGTCGCATTATTTGCGATAGCAAGTCCAAACGCACCACCACAAAACAAAAAATCAAGCTGTTCTTTTCGTGTCAATCCGAGTTTTTTTGTGGCTGCTGTTAAAACCCCAGGTAAGCATCCTGCAGAGCCCGCTGTTGGTGTTGCACAGATTAATCCCATCTGCGCATTGACCTCATTGACCGCGACAGCATCACGAGCAGCGCCCAAAATAATATCCCCAGATAATCCTTTTTCGGATTTGATGTACTCATCCATCAACAAACCATCCCCACCAGTAAGCCCAGTAGTCGATTTTTTCCCCTTTAACCCCTCAGAAATCGAATTAAGCATTGTTTCTAAATTTCGCTCCATCAAGTTTCTGATTTGAATTTCACTTCTTCCTGTTTGCTCAATTTCAATTTCAATCATCATTTCTGCAACAGAAGGATATTTTTTTGATTCTTCAATCAAACTCTTCACATTTGTAAACATCAACCGCCCCCTTCATTTTTTAATTAAAGAAATTCACCGCATGCAACCGTGGAATACTCCTCATTTCCGCTAATGCTTCATCAATATTTGGAGTATCTACCTCAAGAATCATAATGGCCTTCTCTCCTTTAGCTGCCCTAGTGACATTCATTTTTGCAATATTAATTTCATGCTCAGATAAAACACTTGAGACTTTTGCAATCATTCCTGGGACATCTTCGTGAATAATCACAAAAGTAGGCTGCCCAGCAGATAATGAAATATCAAATCCATTTAACTCCGTCACTTTAATCATTCCACCACCAATGGAAATCCCCGTCACAGTCATTGTTTGATTCCCCTTTTTACACACCAAGCGTGCTGTGTTTGGATGTGCTGCTTTTTCTTGTGGATGAGGAACATAACTCACTTCCATCCCTTGTTCAAAAGCGATTCTTGGCGCATCTGGTAAATTTTTATCATCTGTATCCATTCCCAAAACCCCCGCAACAAGCGCAACGTCCGTTCCATGTCCACGATAAGTTTTAGCAAAGGATTCATATAAATGAATTTCCAACTTTTCTGGTAATGTTCCAAAAATCGAGCGCACAATTTTTCCAATGCGTGCGGCGCCAGCGGTATGTGAACTTGAAGGACCGATCATTACCGGACCGATAATATCAAAAACACTCCGATACCTTAAGTTTTCCATTCTTTATCACTCCTTTTTACTTTTATTTTATTAAAAATTTTTTTCTTTAAAAATTATAACATATTTTTCATCTAAATAAAAAAACTCACCGAAGTGAGTATTTTTAATTAACGTTCCTTATAAATCGACTTAGATTTACCATACCACGCTTTTCCTAAGACTTTTTGAAGCCAAGGTTGAAGCCATTTGTCAATACCAATGGCACGACCAGATCCTGCCATCAATGCAATAGCTACTGGAATATACCACAGTGAAACCCATGTCAACATTCCTGTTGTTGCAAACATAACAGTGAGTACCGCTGTCCCTGCTGAAGCGATGAAAGTAAATGCACCAAAAATCAAACAAAGTGCAAGGCCTAACTCTACAAATGACATCACTTTTTGTAAGAACAAAGCGATATTGTATCCTGTTTCAGTATTTGGCATGAAAATTTTCATGATGGATTGCATCCAGTGAGGTACCCCATTTGTGATTGGTGCTGGAACTGTTCCATATTCATAAGTAATGCCTTTGGCTGGATTAATGTTCGTGATGTTAATTCCGTGTTTAGCAAGCGCAGCAACAGCCTGTTGTACAGAAACGTTGGTAGAATCTGTATGTACTGCCGCACTCGCTCCTGTTGCTGCATCTGCGGCTTTAGAAGCTGTATGAGCGGCTGCCGCTTTGAGTTCTGCAGGGGTTTGGAGCCATCCGCCATTATCTTTCAAGAATGTTGAAATTTTAAGCGAACTTCCCATCCAACTTTGGCTAGCATTTCCAAAGATTTTTGGAACGGCATCAAGCAACCAAGCCAAGCCAAAGAAAATCCGAAGTGGGAAAAGCCAAAGCACATTTCCACGGCGTGAAGCATGACCGCGGAACAAATTCCGTTCATCTTCTGTATGGAAAATTTCATTTTTGATGTAGGTAAAACAGTAGTAAGCAGACCGAAGTTGCAAAGTATAAAGCACGTAAATAAAGTTCTTCATGGCCATTGCCCAAAAACCAGTCAACCGTGTTTTTCCAATAACAGCAACACCCCATTGAGAGCCAACCGAAACCATTGTTCCTTGATATTTCCCAACAAATTTGTGTTTTTCTCCACCTTTAATCTCAGCGATGATATTTGCTGCTGCAGTATGACCTGTTTGTTCAGCAGCTTCAACGATTTGTGGCTGAGGACGTCCATCAGTCATGTGACCAGAAACGTCACCAGCAACATAGATTCCTTTACCTTCAAAACCAACTGCTTCCATATAATCATTGGCAAGCAAACGATGACCACGCTCTGTTTCAGTTAATTCTGAAGCTTGAGCTTCTGTGTTGCCTTGAACCCCTGTTGTCCAGATTAATGTATAAGATGGAATTTGTTTTTCAACGTGATCCTCTCCACGAGCACCGACTGAAACAACGATATGATCCTGTGTTGCTGCAGTAATTCCGTGATTCGTGAGAATGTGAACATTTTTCTTTTCAAGATAAGCATGCGCTTTATCTGCTTGCTTACGATCCAAAGTGTTCAAGATGGTTGGCATCATTTCAACGACATTGAGCGTGATTTCACTTTCATCAAGTTTCCAATCGCGCGCAGCTTTTTTACGCCAATCAATCAATTCACCGACCATTTCGATTCCAGTGAATCCTGATCCAGCAATATTAAAAGTCAACATGGCTTTACGTTTTTCATCATCTGTTTCAACAGACGCCATTTGAAGCATCCGCTCCAATTGACGTTTGATTTTTAACGCATCATCCATTGACCAAAGTGTAAATCCAAATTCTTTCACGCCAGGAACACCAAAATCATTTGGTTCTCCACCAATCGCTACAAGAACGTAATCATAGTCATATACGCCATTTTTCGTAATGACTTTTTTGCCTTCTTTATCCAATTTTACAACGGAATCTGTAACAAGACTAACGTTTTTACGTTTTCCAAGTAATTTTTGAAGATCATATTGCGCATTTGTAAATGGCACACGACCTGCTGCAACTTCATGAAGTTGTGTCATGCTTGTTTGGTAGCTGTGACGGTCAATCAGAGTGATCTCAGCTTCGTCTTTCAACGTTTTTGAAAGTTGACGAGTTGCCGAAACCCCAGCGAAACCAGCCCCAAGGACTACGATTTTCTTCTTAGACATTGAGATGTTTCTCCTAATAAGTTATAAATAATAATAATTCAACTTTCATTATAACTTTTTTAAAGTTCTTTGTAAAGTTTTTGTGAACAAAATAATATGTGAAATATTCTTCTATTTTTTCACAAACTTTCTAAGTTTTTCATGAACTTTTCATGAGAAAATCAATTTTTAATTTTTCAAAAAAGAAGTGTTCCCTAAACAGCACGTTCGTTTTGATTTCAATTTCTATTTTCACTTTGTGAAATTTTTTTCATTACTTAACGTTATTCCTCATCAAAAGATTTCATCACTGCGACGTGTGATAATCCAAGACATTTTGTAAACGGAAGCACATAATCAATATCTTCTGGTTGATTATTTGTCAAAATTGACAGACGACTGTTGCCGTTTTTCACTTCAACGGTGAGTTTATGACAATCATCAATGAAGAGATGGATATTGTCTGCTTCGCCTTGATGAATACTCACGCCTAATACTTTTCCATCGTGGAGCTGACAAGTTTGCGCCCCATGAATATAACTATCAACGACCAATTTCAAAATGGCACTTTCAATCGCTGGACTATGACTCGTTTCTGTTGTGTGTGGATGCTCTTGTTCGATATTTTCGATATGTTTTGTTCTCATTGAGCACCTCCTTTCTTTACTTTATTCCATTTTAACAATTTTTTAATTAATCGCCAAACAATATAAGTAGTTAATTAAAATATAATTAGATTTTTCTCATAAACAAAGCACTCGCACTTTTTTGTCAGCTCTGATAGAATGAAATTAGAGGTAGAAAAATGAACATTACATTTGATGATCACGTCAAAAAACGTCTGTCAGTACTGACAGAAAATGAAGCTGCTGATTTTGTATTAGATTTCAACCATACTTTGAGCCGAAAAAGTATTTCCCAAGACTGCTGTGGAATCACGCGCTATCGCATCGTTGCCGTAAATAAAGGAAAAATTCCCGCTTTCTTTGACGCCAGTATTCCGTCAAATTTTGGCCCAATTTATTACTATTCTTGGGCAAAAATGTATCTGGATCAGGACATGAAAATTCGGATGAATGGGCCTTTGATTGAAATCATGGGTTCAGGAGAATTAATCGCTCCAAATATCGAAATCGTTGATTATAGAAAATCAGACGTCACAGTAAATGCAACGCAGCTTCAATAAAAGCAACAAAAAACTGAGAATTTCTCAGTTTTTTTGATTTTCATGAATAAAATTAATGACTGTTTGATTAAATTTATCAGCATCCTCGAGATGTAAAATATGACCACACCCTTCAAATTCAATCCATTGTGATGCTGGATGATGCGACAGTGCACGCGCAGCTTTTGCTGATGCGGGAGAAAAAATCGGAGACTTTCCTCCAGAAAGAAACAAGTGGGGTTTTGATTCTTGAGCAATCGTACTTCTCCAATCTTGCACGATTACATTGAATAACAATTCTTGGTAAGTTTTGAAATTAAAAGGATACATATTTTTCCCAAGTTCTCGTTTAAGATCGTCTGACAGCTGCTTTTCTGTTAATTTCATTCGAGGAAATTCCAGCATAAATCCTTCCAGTTCATGAAATGACCGCCCTTCTTTTCCATCCAACCAATCTGGATGTTTTAAAAATGTTGGTCCTTGGTCTTCAGTGATTACAAGTAAAATCGCACGATCAGTAAATAATTCCTCATAAGCCATGATTGTCGCAGCTCCCATTGAATGTCCCAAAAGAACAGGACTTTCCAATTTTAGATGCTCAATTAACTGATGAAGATCCATCGCCAATCGTGACAAACTCAATCCATAATTGACTTTTTGAGAACGTCCGTGCGCACGATGATCGTAAGTAATGACAAAAAATCCCGCATTCATCAATGCTTCGATTTGACAAATCCACGTCACCTCACTTGCTGAATAGCCGCTGATTAAAACGATCGCTTGATTTTCTTGTTTACCATAAGTGTGATAATGAATATCCACCCCATCATTTGTTTTAAAAAACGCCATTTTCTCCTCCACATCTCCTTTTTATTGTATCAAAAATTTCTGTCAGTACTGACAGAATTAAATTGTGAAATCGTGATCAGTTTTGTCACTTTTTCTCAGCACTTTTTCATCACAAAAGAACTGAACACAATCAAAAAATGATCCAAACGTCATCTTGGATCATTTCTATTTTATTTCATCACAATATTAACCAGTTTATTCGGGACTGCGATGACTTTCACAACATTTCCAGTCAAATGTTTTTTCACCACTTCTTGTCCAAGCTCAGCCAATGCTTCACGTGACAAATCTTTAGAAACTTTCACCTTTGTTTTTAATTTTCCATTGATTTGGACAACAATTTCCACTTCAGACTCGATTAATTTGCTGGCATCAAATTCTGGCCAAGCCACATAAGAAATCCCTGCTTCTTGCCCTAAACTCACCCAAAGTTCTTCAGCAATATGAGGAGCAAATGGTGCTAGCAATTGAACAAATCCTTTTGCATAGTCACGAGGTAACGTATCCACTTTATTTGCAGCATTCACAAAAATCATCAACTGTGAAATTGCCGTATTAAAGAGCATTCCATCCAGACGTTCCGTCACATTTTTTACTGTTTCGTGATAGACTTTATCCAATGATTTATCATTTGTATCAACGACTTTATCAGAACTAATCAACCGCACCACACGGTCCAAAAACTTACGTGCTCCTTCAAGTCCTTCTTCTGACCAAGCAATACTTGCATCAAGTGGCCCCATGAACATTTCATAAACGCGTAATGTATCTGCTCCGTATCGCTTCACCACATCATCAGGATTAACCACGTTTTTTAGTGATTTAGACATTTTAGCAGGTGCTTGCTCTAACGCTTCTCCAGTTTCAATATTAAAGAATCCACCATCGCGTTTTTCAACTTTATCCGTTGCAACGAGCGCCCCACGCGCATCCCGATAAGAAGTCCCTAAAATCATCCCTTGATTAAATAATTTTTGGAAAGGTTCTTTTGTAGGAACAATTCCCAAATCATAGAGGAATTTATGCCAAAAACGCGCATAAAGTAAGTGCAGCACTGCATGTTCAGCTCCACCAACATAAATATCAACAGGAAGCCATTGTTTTAATAATTCAGGATCTGCAAGTGCCTGATCATTATGCGGATCAATATATCGCAAATAGTACCAAGAAGAGCCTGCCCATTGAGGCATCGTATTCGTTTCACGCCGTCCTTTGACACCATCAAAACGAGTAACTTCAAGCCAATCGGTCAAATTTGCTAAAGGAGATTCTCCCGTTCCTGAAGGTTTAATATCAGAAGTTACAGGTAGAATTAAAGGTAATTCTTGCTCAGGGACTGCCGTTGAAGTCCCATCTTCCCAATGTATAATCGGAATTGGTTCTCCCCAATAGCGCTGACGACTAAAGAGCCAATCGCGCAATTTATAGGTGATTTTTTTTGCCCCAACCTGATGCTCTTCAAGCCATTCAAGCATTTTAGCAATGCCGTTTTCTTTATCTAAGCCATCCAAAAACTCGGAATTTATGTGACTACCGTCCTCAGTAAAAGCTGCAACAGTAACATCTCCACCCTCCAAAACAGGAATGATGTCAAGACCAAAAACTTTTGCAAATTCCCAATCTCGCTCATCATGAGCAGGAACAGCCATAATTGCACCATGTCCATAGCTCGCTAATACATAATCGGCAATCCAAATCGGAATTGGTTTTCCATTTACAGGATTAATTGCATAAGCACCCGTAAAAACACCTGTTTTTTCTTTGGCCAAATCTGTCCGGGCAAGATCAGATTTTAGACTCGCCTGATGTTTATACTCTGCGACAGCTTCTTTTTGCTCAGGACGTGTTATCGCATCAACCAACGCATGCTCAGGAGCCAAAACACAGTACGTCGCTCCAAAAAGCGTATCAGGTCGCGTTGTAAAAACCTCAAACGTATGATCCGAATCCACCACTTTAAAGCGCACATCTGCACCCGTCGATTTTCCAATCCAATTGCGTTGCATTTCTTTGATAGACTCAGGCCAATCCAACTCATCTAAATCGGCAAGCAATCGCTCTGCGTACGCTGTGATTTTCAAAATCCATTGCCGCATTGGCTTACGAACGACAGGATATCCTCCACGCTCAGAGGTGCCATCTGGAAGGACTTCTTCATTTGCGATTGCTGTCCCAAGCTCTTCAACCCAGTTGACAGGGACTTGTGCCTCATAAGCTAAGCCTTTTTCATACATTTTCGTAAAGATCCATTGCGTCCATTTATAAAATTTTGGATCCGTTGTGTTGACTTCTCGATCCCAGTCATAAGAAAAACCTAAACTATTGATTTGACGTTTAAAATTTGCAATATTTTCCGCTGTGAAATCGGCAGGATCATGTCCAGTTGACATCGCATAATTTTCAGCAGGCAGTCCAAACGCATCCCATCCCATTGGATGAAGGACATTAAATCCTTTTGCACGTTTATAACGGCTCAAAATATCGGTTGCAGTGTATCCTTCTGGATGCCCCACGTGAAGTCCAGCACCTGATGGATAAGGAAACATGTCGAGCGCATAGAATTTAGGACGATTTTTATCTGATTGAGTGCGAAAAGTATCATTTTCCGCCCAAAATTTTTGCCATTTGGCTTCAATTTCTTGATGATTATATTCCATTTTTTATCCTTTAATTTTCTGATTATTTCGATAATAATATTATAACAAAAAAAGCTGTGATTTCCAGTAATTCTTACAAACTTACAACAAGTGATATGCCAAAACAAGATCACTACCACTGAGTTCTAAACCATAAAACTTCTCAAATTTTTTAATTTTATTGAGCAAAGTGTTTCGATGAACAAATAAGAGTTTAGCAGCCGCAGCCTGATTTCCAGAAGTTTCATAAAGACTTTTAACAATCAATTGATCTTCTGGATGCTCATGCAATTGGATTTTAAGTTGATGTAACGTTTGACTTTTTGATAAGGAAAGCACTGTTGAAAATAAATATTCACTGAACGTTTTATTCTCAGAAAACGCCGCGCGCTCTTCTTCAAAAAGTGCTCCCAATTCTTCTTGCTCTACAAAAATTCCGACAAAAGCAGAAATCATAATTCCCATATCTTGAGATAATGTTTGAAACACATCAAAAAGCTCTGATTTACTCAGCGTTTCATTAGACCATCGCTCAATAACAAAATGCTGATTAAAATCAATCTGTTCAAGCTCTGGAAGGATCATTTTCAAACTCTGCGCGAGTTCTTCAAAAGAAGCCGTTTTAAATTGAATGATCCGATATTTTCCATCTTTTAATTCATCAAATAACGCCCGTGTTTGATCCATATTTAATAGTTTTAATAGCTTTTTTTCTCGTTCATTAAGAAGGTTTTGATCTACATTTTCATAGAGTTCTTGAATCTTTAAAATTTCATTAGTTTTCATTTTTTTAAAAAAGCGACCAACGGTCGCTTGAATGGACTTTTTTGTTTTCTCATCAGTGATTAAATGTTCTCTGATGGACGACGAAGTTCGTATAAAGGAGACAACGGACGTTTTTCATGAATCCGAATGATTGCATCCGCAAGTAAATTAGCAATTGAAAGTTGCACAATTTTATCGCTTTTGCGCGCTTTAGGGATTTCAATCGTATCAAGAACAACCAACTTTGTAATCGCTGACTTCTCAATTCTTTCGATTGCTGGGCCAGACAATACAGCATGTGTACATGAAGCATAAACTTCTGTTGCCCCCAACGCTTTGAGTGCGTTTGCTGCTAATGTGATCGTTCCAGCTGTATCAATCATATCATCAATCAAGATACATTTTTTGCCTTTCACGTCCCCGATAATATTCATAATTTCAGCAACATTTGCCCGTGGACGACGTTTGTCAATAATGGCAAGTGGTGTTTTTAAAAATGAAGCTAATTTCCGAGCACGTCCAACTCCACCGTGGTCTGGTGAAACCACGACAACATCATCTCCAGCAGCAACAAAATTGCGCTTAAAGTAATCCGCAATCAATGGAGATCCCATCAAATGATCCACTGGAATATTAAAGAATCCCTGAATTTGCGGTGCGTGAAGATCAAATGTAATTAAGCGATCAGCTCCAGCAATTTGAACCATATTTGCAACAAGTTTAGACGTAATGGGTTCACGTGCTCTTGCTTTACGATCTTGGCGAGCGTAGCCATAATAAGGCATTACGATATTGATTGAGGCAGCACTTGCGCGACGCAAAGTATCCATCATAATCAAGAGTTCCATTAAATTTTCATTTACTGGAGCACTGGTTGATTGAAGGACGAAGACATGCTCTCCGCGGACACTTTCATCAATATGTATTTCCGTTTCGCCATCAGAATATGTTCTAATGGTCGCTTTTCCTAACTCAATTCCAATTTCTCTAGCTACTTTTTGGGCCAGTTCTTTGTTAGAAGAGAGTGCAAACAACTTCAAATTTGAATACGACATGAAGAGCCTTTCTTTAATTCCAAATAGATAATACTATTTTACCTTAATTTTACTGATTTTTCAAACCTTCTTTTGTATGATTGTAAAATTTAAGCATACTTCTGGTATATTTTTGTAAACAAAATGGATAAAATTAATATTCCCATGCCAACAAAAAGAAAATTATATTCAAAGCTTGGCGTTAAAAGTAGTGTAAAAAGGAGTGTTCCAAGAGGCATAAATAAAATAGCCACTGTAAAAATAATCCCAAAAACGCGTCCCAAAAATTCACTCTCAACTTCTCTTTGAACAAAAGAAAAAAATTGAATATTAAAAAGTGCTAAAAAAAGATTAAAAAGTGCAGGAGAAAGGACAAGGAGATATAGTGTCGGATAAATGTGATAAAACACTGGAGCTAATCCGAGTGAAATTCCTGAAATTCCAAGATACAACATGAGTTGATTCACATCCATTTTTTTATTGATTTTTCCACTGATGACTGCACCAATAATTCCGCCTACTGCTTCTGCTGTGAGATAACTTCCATAAATATTTCCTATAATTTTTGGAAACATTTGATTTCCAAAAGGCAAAAGAAGATTATAAGCAGCAAGAAAAAAATTGACAAAAGCAGCTAAAATAATCAAAATAAAAATACGCTTCTTGTGAAAAAGATAAGTAAAACCACTCGCAAGATCTTTAAAAATTAACGAAAATGAAAATTTTTCACGCATTTTTACTTCTTCAATGATGGGAGAAATAAGCAAAACAATGCTTGCAGAAATAAAGAATGACACAGCATCTAAAGCAAGCGCTCCATGAATCCCAATAATATGATAAATTCCTACAGAAACAAGTGGAATAAAGATTTTCATAATCATACTTGCCGTTTGCAAATTGGAATTAAGTTCTGCGATTGTCTCTTTTTCAACACTTTCTTTAGTGATCGCTTTATAAGCTGGATTTGAAAATGAACTCAACAACGATAAAACAACAGTGCCACCAATGATGGCAAAAATTAAGATGTGACTCACATTGATGAGTGCCGCCACTAAACAGGTCAATCCACTGAAAAAGTCAGTGAGAATTAAGATCCGTTTTCTTCGAAAACGATCAGCAATCACACCTCCAAAAAGATTGAAGATAACACTGATCATATTTTCTAGTGTTTGATAAATTCCCACAAGCATCAGTGAATGACGATTAATGCTCGCTAAAAAAGTATTACTCGCATAATCAAATAAAATATCCCCTGCTCTTGAAATACTACTGCTTGTGATCAATACACTTGCATTTTTCTTTTCAATTTTTTTCATGATGTTCCTCTCTTATTTATAAATTCCCTTTTTGACACTTAATGCGATAAGTTTTAAGACAAGATTCCACAACTCTTGAGATTCATTCTCGATAAATTTTTTCTTTTTTAAAACCATTTCCGTACTTAATTGATCTGGATTATAATTTTTTTTCGATATCACTAAATGATTAATCAGTGGAATTAACGCATCTATCACCCGTCCATATCTTGCTTCTGGGCTATTTCCAGTTTCAAATTCTAACCATAATTGTTGCAAAACTTGCGCTTGTTTTTGAGGAAGTATTCCTAAACTTTTGTGAATTGAAGAGTATTCTTTTTCATGCGCGTATTTTTTTCCTTTGTCATCATAAAGCCAAGTATCTCCTGCATAAATTTCCCCTAAATCATGGATAAGTAACATTTTCATTACTTTTTCCATATCTAGTGTTATCGGAAAATATTCTTCTAAAATAACTGCTGTGATTGCACTTTGCCACGAATGCTCCGCACTATTTTCAAATCTATCGTCTAACGTTTTATTATGTCTTGTCACAATTTTTAACTTTTCAAGTTCGCTTATAAAATCCACCTGTTTTTCAATTTTTTTCATGATGTTCCTCATTTATTTATAAATTTTTTCAACTGCTGTTGATAGTGGTATAATAATACATGTCACTCGGAGATTCAATAAAAATGAGATCAAAAAATATCAGATATGAGAGGAACAAAACAGATGGATCAATCCTTTGGACTTGCGCTGAAAAGACTGCGTCAATCAAAAAATATTGAAGCAAAAGCTTTAGCGGGTGAGCACATCTCTTATCCACAACTTTTAAAATTCGAAGCTGGAAAATCAATGATTTCAGTAGAAAAGCTCTTTTTCTTACTTGATTCCATCAACATTTCAGTAGAAGAATATGAACGGACACGCTCTGAAATCGCACTTCTCCATCATGAAAATATTTTTTTCAATCGACAAGTCGGTCAAGCGTTTTGGAATAAAAATACGTCTAAACTAGAATATTTACTGAAAGAAGCGATAGAAAAACAATCGAAGCACTTAGAAAATCAACGTTATCAACTCAATGTGATTGATATTAAAGCGGCACTCCATCGTCTTAATCCCAACTATCAAATCTCAAAAAATGAAATTCAATTTTTAGTAAATTATTTGAGTGGAATAAAGGAATGGAGTTTTTATGAAGCGTGGTTATTTTCAAATACCACTGAGATTTTTAGTGATGTACAAGCTAGAGCATTAGTAAATCAAATGATTTATCCAAAACATCAAAATATTGTCTCCAAACGAACACAACAAGAAATTAATTTGGCTTTATTAAATACAATCAGTCACTTTATTGAAACCGAGCATTTTTCTCCTGTTCAGGGCTGGTTGAATTATTTGGAAACACATATCAGCTCTGACTTAAATCTTTATGATCGTGCTGGATTAGAATATCACAGCGCATTACTTCAATTTTGCGAGACGCCACAAAATCCTGAACGATTAGAGAAAGTCCAAAGGTGTATTGCCGCTTTTGAAACATTGGGATGCTTTAAATTAGCTGACATCATGAAAAATGAAGTTGAAATTTACAAAAACAAATATCACATATGATATATTTTGATGAAAAAAACCTGATTTTTTGATGAAATCAGGTTTTTGATATGAGATTTTTTTGCTTGTGAAATGAAAAATACTGATTTTGATTTTCACTTTACGAAAACCTGCATAACTGTTTTTTAATTGGCTTTGATTGCTGCATAGTATCCGTCAGTGCTAGAGCAGTGAGTTTCACACCAGCACTGACGGATACAGCTCCTGGCTAACTTAGAAATTATTTATTAAAACCATCTATTTTTTGACTATTTAACAAACGATTAATATGAATCGCGAGATACGTAATTTCATCCATAGTAATCTTTTTTGAATAGATGGTTTCTAAATGATCCTTTATCAAAAAAGAAATTTCCGTTGCTTTAGGATACATAAGGGTAATTTGTTCAAATAATTGATTATTTTCTTCACTCAAAAGATTTCCGTTAAAAAATCTTTCAGCGAAAAACTTCAAATGAGAAATAAAACGCTGATAATTAATGCTTTCTGTGTCTAGCTCCCCGTGAACACTGTATCTAATCAGATTATTTACTGAAGAAATTAACTTAGCATAATTCATACCATCTGCTTGGTTTTCATCTGAGTTTTGCGCATTGATGATATGAAAAGCGATATTCGCTGCCTCCTCCTTTGGTAAAAATAAGCCAAATTCTTTTTTTAAAAGTTTTAGTGAATATTCTCCAATCTTAAATTCTTTTGGATAATAATTTTTTATTTCCCAAAAAACTCGATTAGTTACAAAAATATTATTTTTCAAACGTTCAATCGCAAAATTTAAATGATCTCCCAACATAAAATAGACACTCGGATTTAATGGTTTTTCAAGTTCTTGCTCTGCTATTGAAACTATTTTCCGAGTAATTTCTAAAAGCTCAGGAGGAATTGCTTCCAGAATGCTCATATACTCTTTAAGGTTTGAATTTTTTAGCGGAATAAATCTTTGATTTACAGTATTTTCTTCAATGACACTGCCTATTTTTTTACCGTATCCTATTCCTTTTCCTAAAAGAATATACTCACTCCCTTCATCATCAACGGCGAGTACTGCATTTGAATTCATTAATTTTTTAATTTTTATCAAAATCAACTCCTAAGCTAGGTCATCTCCACTTGTTTCGATTACTTTTTTATACCAGTAAAAAGAATCCTTTTTATATCTTTGCTGATTTCCGTTGCCAAAATCATCTTGATCAACATAAACAAAACCATACCGTTTACTCATTTGAGAGGTAGAAACACTGATGGAGTCAATTGGTGCCCAGCTAGTGTATCCAAAGAGATCCACCCCCATATCAATCGCTTTTTTCATCTCTTGTATGTGTGCCCTAAGGTAATTGATGCGATAATGATCGTGGATTTTATTATTTTTATCTAAAGTATCCACCGCACCCAACCCATTTTCCACAATAATTAAGGGAATCTGATAGCGATCATATAATTCAATCAAGGAAATTCTTAAGCCTACTGGATCAATCTGCCATCCCCATTCTGTAGATGCTAAATATGGATTTTTGACACTCATTATTGTATTGCCAGCCGATTTTTCTTTATTTGGATCCGCTGATTCTGTTCTCGACATATAGTAACTGAATGCAAGATAATCTGATCTTCCTTGCAATAAAATTTCATCATCTTCTGGAGCTACTTTAATTTGAATGTTATTATTTTTTAACTTTCTTAGATATAAATCTGGATATTTCCCAAAAATTTGAATATCTGCATGCGCATAATTGTCTAAATTTCTTTCCAAAGACAAAAGAACGTCTTCGGGATGGCAGGTGTTTGGATAAGTGGTCAATTTTGTTAGCATACAACCCATTTTACTCTCTGGAATCATTTCATGACACATTTTTGTTACCTTAGCAGCTGCTACGTATTGATGATGAAGCGCTTGATAGATTGCTTCATCTAAAGTATAATGCTCACATTGATCTTCGACAATTCCCGCTGTGATAAATGGGTGCCGACTGACACTATCAATCTCATTGAACGTCAACCAATATTTGACATACGAACCAAATTCTTCAAAACATACTTTTGAATACTTCACAAAGAAATCAATAAGCTTTCGATCAACCCATCCATTATACTCTATACTCAATTGTAATGGCATTTCGTAGTGTGATAAGGTTACGATTGGGACGATGTTCTTTTCTTTCAAACTTTCGAATATTTTTTTATAATAATCGATTCCTTTTTGATTCGGAACTTCTTCTTTTCCAGTTGGAAATAACCTTGACCAAGCGATTGAAAGACGTAATGTTTTAAACCCCATTTCCGAAAAGAGTGCAATATCTTCTTTGTATCTATGATAAAAGTCGATTCCTCTTCGTTTAGGATAATCTTTTGCATCTTTTGTTTTTACCGCATCTTCTATCATTTTACTTGTGACCAAATTATGTCCAGCGTAATCATTTATATCTAAGTTAGATTTAAACATGGCCACATCTGCAACTGATAACCCTTTTCCTCCTTCGTTCCACGCACCCTCTATTTGATTTGCAGCTAATGCACCTCCCCAGAGAAAATCCTTTTTAAATCCTGACATGTTAATCCTCCATCTTATAATGTAATGAGTTGCTCAAATTGAGAAACATAATTTGATTCAGTTACAACAATTTTAGCAGCTTTAGGTTGTGTTAAGACCATAATTGTGGTTGGGTCAAAACCTTCTGATTGAATTTTTTCAATATCAAAAGTAATGAGAAGCTCTCCACTTTTTACTTTTTGTCCTTCTTTTACATGAACATCAAAGTATTTTCCTTTTAAATTTACTGTATCAATGCCAATATGAATTAATATTTCTTGTCCATCATCTGTTTTTAATCCAATAGCGTGTTTCGTTGCATAAACCATTGTTACAGTCGCATCGCTAGGAGAATAAATTTCACCTTTATCAGGAATTATTGCAACACCGTCTCCAAGTATTTTTGCGGAAAAAACATCATCATTAACGTTTTCAAGTGGAAGAACTTTACCTTCTACTGGTGTTTTTAATACTGTTGCTTTTAAATTTTTAATGTTCTCTTCATTATCTGGTTCTTTCCATAAGATGACTGTGGCAATAAATGAGACAAAAAATGAAATAACTAATCCAATCACCGCATGAAGTAAGTTGTTTGGTAATTTTTCAGAAATAAACATTGATAGCGTTGCAAGACCTGGGCCTACGGCTACGTAGGCTTCAACAGCCATTAACCCAAGCGATCCCCCACCAACAAAACTCCCTATCATCACGCCATATAAAACACGTTTATTTAGAATTGTCACTCCATATAATGCTGGTTCAGTAATTCCAAATAGAGACGAAATCCCAGCAGAAATGGCTGTGGAGCGTAGCTCTTTATTTTTTGTTCTTAATGCTACTGCAAACGTTGCTCCTGCTTCAGAGATATTGTGTGCTAGTGAGGCAGCATTATAAATGATTTCTTTCCCAGTTTGTCCAAGTGATGTGATCACGTACGGGATCATGGCTTTGTGCATTCCGGTAACAACCATAAATGGAAGGAGAGTCGCTAATATCGCAACAGCAATCCATCCAAATTTTTCAAACATAAACATAATCACTGAAGCAAATCCTTGTCCAAATGTAAATCCGATAGGACCTAAAATGAATAAAGTCAATGGTACAACAATCACCAAACTAAACATCGGAACAAAGAACGTTCGAACTACTTTTGGAACAATTTTTGTAAAACCTTTTTCTAATTGAGCATAACAAATTACCGTTAAAATTGCGGGAAATACTTGATAAGCATAATTAACATTGATTAAGGATTGTCCAAATAAATGTGCTCCTTTCGTCAACATCATGGTTAAATCTGGAGTTAAAAGAGCTGAAACTGCTGAGACTGCAACAAGTTGATTTACCTTGAGTTTTTTTGCGGTCGTCATTGCCACTAATAATGGTAAAAATCGTAGCGGTGCATCCCCAATAAAAAATAATATTTGATAGGTTTGAGTTGTTTTATCTAATAAACCTAATAATGCTGCCAACATGAGAAACGATTTTAATATTCCTCCTCCAGCAATAGCAGGAATAAGGGGTTGAAAAATACTAACAATAAAATCTAATAATCGTGTTGATAATTTTATTTTTTTAGCATTTGTTTCCAAAGTATTCACTAAATCATTTTCAAGTAATTTGTCAACTTCATTATACACTTCCACGACCGAGTTTCCAATAATAATTTGAGTTTGAACATTTTGGACTGCTCCAAGTACTCCTGGTGTTTTTTTTAATGCCTCTAAATTTGCTTTAGAATCATCAATGAGCGTAAATCTCAACCTTGTCGAGCAATGTTCTAAGTGAGAAACATTAGCGTTACCACCGACTAACTCTAGTATTTCTTTTGCCAATTTTTGTACATCCATTGTACAATCTCCTTTAATTATTTTACATGTTAAAAATAAAAAAACCGAATTAAAGAGAAAGAAAAACATCTTTCAATTCAATTCGGTTATGCCTGACTTAACAGTAACATGCCACTATTTAAGATATCTTCATCTTACCACAAAAAAATGAAAACGTCAACATCTTTTTTGAAATTCAAAAAAATTTTTGTACTTCAAATAATATCCAATTTAATTCTTACTCAATATTTATTCTTGATTGCTCATTTTGGAACTTTAGAAGAGCTGGTTTGAAAAGGAATTTGTAAAAAAAGAGCACATAAGCCACATACTTAGTGCTGCTACCGTCAGGTCCTGACACGCTTCGTAAGGGACTTATTGCTCCATCATTATTATATCATAATTTTTTGGTATTTCAACTTTTTGCGTCACTTTTTGCGGCGATTTCTGAAAAAAGTCTGCATAATTTCTGCGCATTTTTCCTCTAAAATCCCTGATTCTACTTGGACGCGATGGTTTAGTCGCTCATCAGTGAGAATCTGATAAAGACTGACTGTGCCGCCAAATTTTGGGTTACTTGCGCCAAAATAGACTTGTGGAATTCTTGCTAATCCAATCGCACCAGCGCACATCACACAAGGTTCAATTGTGACAAAAAGCGCGCAGTCTGTGAGCCGCCAATTTCCGATGCGCGCATTAGCTTGATCAATCACACAAATCTCTGCATGATGCGTTGAGCGCTGATCGAGTTCTCTACGATTGAATGCACGAGCAATTATTTTTTTGTCAGCACTGACAAGAACACATCCGATTGGAACTTCTTCGTTATCAGCGGCTTTTTTAGCTTCAATCAGTGCTTCATTCATGAAAAATTCTTTTTCAGCTGGTGTCAATACAATTTTTTCTTCTGTCATCACTTACAACTGCCATTTTTCGTGAGGGTAAGCCAGATCAACACTGACAGAACCTGCAGCATCTTGTGCTTCTTTTTGCAAAAGGTTTAAATCTCCAAATTGTGGGAGATGTGTCAAAATAAGCTTTTTTACGCCCGCACGCTGTGCAATTTCACCTGCTTCAACGGAGGATAAGTGATTAGGCATTTTGGATTTTTCTTTGAAGAAATAAACGTCAGCGAGCAAAATCGTCGCATGCTTTGAAAAATCAATTAACGCATCAAAATAACCTGTATCGCCAGTATAAACAATGGTTTGACCTGTTTTTTTCTCAAAAATACGCATGGCAAAATTCGTGACTGGATGAACTGTTTTTAAAAAACTAATTTCAAACGGGCCAAGATTTAATCCATTTTCAGTATCATAAGCATGACCTTGAGTGACATGCTCAAGCGTTAATTTTGAAAATTCATATTCGTTTTCAGCATGCCCATAGATTGGTAAAATCATGCCATCCCATCCAGCTTCTCCAAGAGGAAAGAGCTGCCGATACTGTCGAAGCGCTCCAAGATCAGCGATATGATCTTCATGATAATGTGACAAAATCACGGCATCAAGCTGTGTCGGCTGCAGCTCATGCTCAAGCTCTGTCACTGCTCTTGAGCCACAGTCCAAAAGTAAGTTATACCCTGACTCACTTTGTAACAGATAGCTCGTCGTCCCTGCGTCTCTCGTTGGATAGCCTCCCCATACCCCAAGTGCTGTTAATTTCATCCGATTTCCTCCTTTATTCTTTCTTTCATTATACCAAGATGTCACACAAATAGGGTCAAAAGAGACTAAAAAGAAAAAGTTATTTTTATTATATTCCATTTGAATCGTCAGTTTTTTGATCCTTTTGACTGGTTTAATCTACTTAAAAATTTTTGTCAGTACTGACAGAAATTTTTTTAAGCCCTTTGTAGTAAAAACACCAGATTTCAAAACGCTGTCAGTACTGACAGCGCTCTTTTTATCATTAAATTTTTTCTGTCCGATAAATCAAAAACACAAGGAAATAAAGGATACAAGCTCCCATCAGTGTCCAAGCACCGAAATATTTTCCTAGAATTGTTGCCAAAAATGCACCAACAAAAAATGTCGGAATAATGGCACCAAGGACACGAACAACATGAAGATTTTCAGTTCGTTTTGTCAAAATCCATTGTGCTAAATTCACTGAAAAGTTTTTGATGTTTCCTGTTGTAAAAACAGAAGTATAACCAAGACCATGTGCGCGATTAAATGTGTCAAATTGAATGGCCATAAAAAATGAAACAATTCCAACAAAAACAGAATTTGGCAAATTCAAAAAAGTTGCGTACATCACTGTAAATACTGTCATTCCAATCAGCTGAATACTCAATAAATAAAGGGCATCAAATTTTCTTCGCTTCATCAAATAATGAGCGTAGAACACTTTAAACATCACACCTGCCACGAAAAAGAAGATGGGAATCGCAAAATCCCAAAACTGATTAAATTTCCCTTGCGCAAGTGAAATACCTGCTTGAATCACATTTCCTGTCTGTGCTCCAGCAAATCGACCATCATAATGAAAAAAAGTAAACCCATCAATAAATCCTGCTGATAAAGCCATCAATAAGGCCACGCGCAACTTCTCGCGGACTTCTGTCTTCAAAATCACACCTCCATGTCTGATCTGTTTTATATCAAAATGTAAGCACAAATTACTCAAAAAAGGGACAAGTAAGAAGAACGTTTGATTTTATTTCGCACGTTCAAAAAATTCAGCGTACTTGACACTTTCTATTTGTGCACCTTCTATTATACCAAAAAAATCAAGCAAATCCTGACGCGATCGTTTCACATCTGACAAAAATTTTTTTCAATCACTCAATAGCTCTTAAAAATTACCCTTGATTTTACTCTTTTAGTGCCATTCTTGCTTCAAAACAAAGAAACTGCCACGAATTTCTCCAGCTAATTTTGATTTTTGACGTGCAAACTTAAATTTACCTTCTAATGCTTTTGGAATTTCCATCCCCTCAGAGAGTTTCAATCCAACAGCCCGCTTTGGTTTTTTCCCTGGCGTACTTGCTTGTTTCTCATAAAGTACATTGATGACTAAACCATCCTCAAAATAAAATTCTGGCCAGTAAAGCGTTTCATCTTCATAAACAAAAACCTCTAAAATTTTTGAAGAAAAGATCAAATCACGTTCTTCTTTTAATAATTTTTCTAACCAATCCACTTCACTTTTTCGCTCGCTTGCCGGCTTGACAACATATTCGATTTTGTATTTGTTCCAAAAATAGCGCGCCTCATTTGCCCTCAGTCCTGCTAGTGCCTGCGCAACAGGGGATTGCTCTAATCCTTTTGTTTCAACTGTTTTAAAATTTACTGTATATCCCATCATTTTCTTCTTTCATTATTAAAAATTCATGTGAACTCCATTATATCAAATTATTTTTTAAAAAATCACATTCCTGTATTTTTTAACATGAAAAATGGATATGATTCAATTTTTGTCATGAATTAATGTATAATAGAAACAAAAGAAAGCAATTTTAAGGAGGATTTGACATGAACGGCTATGAGCGGCAATACAGTTGTATCAAGTGCGGAAATCATCACTTTGAACAAGATCATTTTCAATCCACAGGTGGCGAATTTTCAAAACTTTTTAATGTTCAGCATAAAAAATTTATCACGATTTCTTGTGCACAATGCGGATTTACAGAACTTTACAAATCAAAAACCAGCTCTGGAATGAACGTTTTAGATTTTTTAATGAATGAAAAACACTAAAATCAGCCTTAAGTCTTAAAAAACACTTAAGGTTTTTATGTTATTCTAATGTGGTACGCAATTGTTTCTTCATTTTTATGAAGCTAAATTTAGAAAGAATTTTATGACAGTATTAGAATTAAAAAACATTAAAAAATCCTATTTCCTCGGAAAAGAAGAATTTCCTGTTCTCAAAGGCATTGATTTAGACTTCGAGCGTGGTGACTTTGTTAGTTTACTTGGGGAATCTGGCGGTGGTAAATCCACGCTGATGAATATTATTGGTGGGCTTGATCGGGAATATGAGGGTGATGTCATTGTAGATGGGATTGTTCAAAGAACAAAAAAAGAAAAAGCAATGGACGCTTATCGTCGTGATACCATTGGTTTTATCTTCCAATCCTTCAACCTAGTCAGTTATTTATCTGTGCTTGATAACATCATGATTAGTTTGAAAATGACGGATTTATCTGAAAAAGAACGTCAAAAAAGAGCCCTTGAACTCACCAAACAAGTCGGACTTTACGAACATCGCAAGAAGAAACCTAGCCAGCTCTCTGGTGGTCAAAAACAACGTGTCGCAATCGCCCGTGCTTTGGCTTCTGATCCTGAAATTATCCTTGCCGATGAGCCAACCGGCGCACTTGATAGTCAAAATACAAAAGAAGTATTGGCTTTACTGCGTGACATTGCTCAATCTGGAAAGACCGTTATTGTGGTAACTCACTCCCAAGAAGTAGCAGAATACGGCACTCGTATCATTCGACTTGCAGATGGTCAAATTATTGGTGATGAGCGTATTAAGCCCGCTTATCCTGTGATTGAGCATGAACGCGTCAAATCAAAAGCATTATCTTTTTCTGATACCTTCAAAACAGCCTTTAAGCACTTCACAAATGCGTGGAAAATTAATTTATTAATTGCGATTGGGACTGCAATCGGATTATTTTCTGTCATTTTCTTTCTTGGTTTAGGGAATGGAGCGACGAAATACATGAATCACATGATTACTTCTAATGTCAATCCTAACATTATTACCGTTTTTAAACGAACCACGACAGATAATAAAATCAATAATAACGAGGCCCTTCGTCAATCTCAACAAGGAATTGGTCAACCTGCCAATTTATTAGATCAAACGCATTTAGATCAATTGAAAGACACAAAAAATGTCACAAAAGTTGAACCAACTTATGACTTGAGTGGTCTTACTACACTTAAGTACAAAGATCAATCAAAAGCAGGATTATTTACCATCACAACCTACAATGCGTCTAATATCAATGATGATTATGTTGCTGGACACAAACCAAGTGATGGTGAAATTGCAATTTACCAAAAAGAAGCTAAAAGTCTTAACAGTGATTACAAAGCTGTCATTGGCGAAACGCTCACACTGACGTTCTCAGCAAAAACAGCAGCAAATAGCACTGTGCAAGTCACAAAGGCATTCAAAGTTTCTGGCATTCTAAAAAATCCATCTACCGCTGGTACTGGGGCATCTGACGGAACTTCTGTTCTGGTCACTTATGATACATTAAAATCAGCACTCTCAAGTGCTGGAGCTGCAACTGGTGCTACATATGCCGTGGTCAGCGTGGATAAAGTTGATCACGTGAAAACTGTCGCAACAGCCATTCAAGAGCTCAAAATTAACGGAACAAAAGCTTTTGCAACCTTCAATTTAGGAACGATTTTGGATACTTTGACAAACATCACGAATATCGTATCCTACGTCTTAGCTGCTATTGCAGGAATTTCATTAATTGTCTCCATCTTTATGATTGTTGTTACGACATATATGTCAGTTGCGGAGCGGACAAAAGAAATTGGTGTGATTCGAGCATTAGGGGGACGTCGAAAAGATATTTCACGCTTGTTCACATTTGAAAGTTTGATTCTTGGTGTGGCTTCTGCTGTAATTGCTATCGTTGCTGCGTTTATTGGAGAATGGGGGATCAACAGCGCTCTATCTGGATTCCTTGATGGCGCAAGCATCGTTCAAATTTCGGTTGGAAATATCATTTTTGCAGTCATTATCGCTGTGTTGATTGCATTATTTGCAAGTCTTGCACCAAGTGGTCGGGCTGCCAAATTAAATACCATCGAAGCACTCGCTGCTGAATAAGTAAAATTATGTTTATCTTAAGCTCTTTGAGGTAAAATAAAAGAAACATAAAAATAGACCTTGCCACTGACAAAGCCTATTTTTTTAACCCCATCCAGTAAAAGGAGAGAACATGCAAGAAATGATCGTTCAAATCATGAATCAATTTGGCTACTTCGGTGTCGCTTTTCTCATCATGATTGAAAATATTTTCCCCCCTATCCCCTCAGAAGTCATTTTAACTTTCGGAGGATTCATGACGACTTATACCCAGTTAAATCTTTTTGGAATGATTATCGCTTCCACTATTGGCTCTGTTTTGGGTGCATTAATCCTTTATTTTATCGGGCGCATGCTTCATGTCGAGCGCCTTGAGCTTTTAATTTCGGGAAAACTTGGGCCCGTTTTACGTCTAAAAAAAGGAGACATCAAAAAAGCTGAACAGTGGTTTTTGAAACGTGGCGCAAAAACAGTTTTCTTTTGCCGGTTTATTCCCTTGATTCGTAGTTTAATTTCTATCCCTGCTGGTTCTGCCCAAATGAAATTACCTCGCTTTTTAATGCTGACGACATTAGGGACATTAATTTGGAACATTGTATTAGTCATGTTAGGGCGGGCTTTAGGAGACAATTGGGAAACGATTGCTCTTGTGTTAAATCAGTACTCCCGCTACACCGTTCTTGTTTTAGGTGGCATCTTTATCTTTGCAATTCTATATTTCATAAAAAAGAGAGTTTTCTCTTCACATTCAATCCAAAAAAAATGAGCGAAATCGCTCATTTTTTCTTAAAAATCATTCCAATTCTCATCTTCTTTTTTTTCTGGTTTTTGTTTTTGAGGGTGTTGTCCAAAATTCCAAGGTTTATGCAATTCACCGTCGTTTTTTTTACGACGTTCTTTCATCCCATCTTTAAAACGAAATGGATTGTGATCTCCATCAAAACGATGATTAAAATTCTCTTTAAGTTGATCTTTCATGACTTTAAAATCTTGACCAAACAAAGCTTGATTTCGTATTTGATGTCTCATTTCATTCCTTGCACGCCGCATTTCTTCTGCTGCTTGACGCATCTCTTTGAAATCAAAATTTCGACCATAAAATCCTCCACGCAGACCACCAAAAGGATCACATTCTAAAAGATCGTACGTCTCACCACCGTTGATATCAACCAATTTTTCAAGCAAAATGGCTAACGTTTCTATTTCCTCATCAGAAAGACAATCAAAAATTTCGCTTCCAATATTATCTTTCAAGTCTGTACGCTGTTCATTAACCTTTTTCCCATCTTCTGTCAGAAAAACCCGACTCACGCGCTTATCATTTTCATCTTGACAACGTGCTACAAATCCTTCTTCTTCAAGATTTTTGACTTGTGCAGTGACGCTTGATGGTTTGATATCTAAAAGCTCAGAAATTTCTGAGTTTGTTAATCCGTCTTGTTTTCCGAGCTCAACGAGTAATCCTTGTGCTCCATTGCGTTTATTGCGATTATGAAGTCGCGCGGATATCATTTCCATGTGCATTGCCATCACAAACTGGGGACTTCTCAAAAGTTTTGAAAATAAGTGGAGGAGTTCATTTGTTTTTTTAGACATGTCTTTTATTCTCCTTTATGACTTGACTTCATTTAGTTAGTTTTTTATTTTTTTATCTAACGAAATAATTATATATTTATTATTTCGTTGTGTCAATAAAAAACAAGAATCAGCATGAGCTGATTCTTGTTTTATAGTCCTTGATCCAATTGATAAAGTCGTTTAAAATCTTCATTTTCATTTAATAATTGTTCTGGAGTTCCGTCCATCTTTACACGTCCTTCTTGTAAAAATATGACCCGGTCCATTCTTTTAATGCCCAGCAAATGATGCGTGATAAAAAGTACTGTTTTTCCTTTTAAACGATCAAAAAAGAGACTCAATACTTGATTTTCAGTGATCGGATCTAAAGATACGGTAGGTTCATCGAGAATAATCAATGACGCATCTGATAGTAAAATACGTGCAAGTGCCAGTCTTTGACGTTCACCTCCTGAAAATTGCGATCCTGCCTCATTGATCCATTCATCTAAACCTTGAGGCAAATGCTCAATTCTATTTTTTAGACCAACCAGTGCCAAGGTTTCCCAAATTTGCTCATCTGTCGCTTCTAAATTAGCCAGCGCGAGATTGCTTCTTACAGTTGCGTTGAAAAGATATGGACTTTGATTGATCACGCCAATCTTTTTTTCTACATTTGATGCAAGATGAGGTTCGACCTCTCCAAATTTAATCGTCCCACTTGTTGGGATCAAATCGCCTCGAATAAGACTTGCAAGCGTTGATTTTCCAACACCAGAACGACCTAAAATAACGATATTCTCACCTTTATGAATCTTTAAATTAATTTCTTTTAAGAGCGGTTGATTTTCTTCAAATCCAAAACTCATCTGAGCAATCGTAAGTTCTTCTTTTTCAATGAGTTGATGCCGCATCGCTTCATCTGGATCAGGTAAATCATTCAATCGTTTTACAGAATCGCCATACCGTTGAGTTTCTACGACCGCTTCTGACAAGGGACCATAAGCATCAAACAATGGAAAAGCCATTAGTGAAATTGCGGCAATGTAATTGAGCGATTCACCCGATGTTAAGTTTAATCCAGACCAAATCAAAAGACTAACAACTAAAGCGGAATAGATCAGCTGTAACACAATTCCTCTTTTTCTTGAGAAACTAAACAATCCTTTTTGAACATTTCGTGTTTCTTGTTCTGCATGTCGGTAATTATTTAGAAAATCCTTCTTACGACCTGATAAAGTCCAATCCTGCAAGCCTAAAATGTCATCTGTTAAATCTGAAAAAAGTTGATTGCGATAATTTTTAAGTTTTGTATCACTTGCAACGGTCCACTTGTAAGAAAAAAATGGAATCAATACTAATGAGGCACCTAAAAATAGAGCTAAAATCAAGGCTAAAGTCAAAGAAATAAAGGAAGCAGCGAGCAACAATGCAAGACTTAAACTTCCAGAAATGAGCACTGGAAAAATCGTTCTTAAATATAAATCTTGCAAATTTGCTAAATCTTCATTTAAAATACCAAGTAAATCACCAATTTTAAGTTGATTCGCAATCGTGACTGAACTTTTTTCTAGTCTTAAATAAAGTTTTTTCCGTAATTCACTGGTGATTTTCAAAATCCAATTATGAGAGGTCAAACGCTCTACATATCGAATCACAGGACGACCTATTCCAAACACGCGAACCATCAGTACTGGGACATAAATCATTAAGATATTTTCAGGTTTTGTTGCGGATTTTGAAATCACATATCCACTCGAAAACATTAAAAGTCCTGCACAAAGCATGGTAATTGTTCCTAAAAAAATAGCCAAAAGTAACCCTGAACGATATTTTTTTAAATAGGGCGTAATCCAGTTGTTACTAAATAAAATTTCTTTCATTTTCATTTTATGATTTACCCTCTCATTTCTGAAATTAATTGTTGATAATATGGACTTTCATTGAGCAATGTTTCGTGAGTTCCAATCCCTTTGACTTCTCCTTCATTGAGTACGATGATCATGTCCATCTGTGAAAGCCAATGCAAGCGATGTGTCGCAAGAAAGACCAATTTGTTTTCAAAAATTGGAAGGATATTTTCTTTAATTTCAAGCTCTGTTTCGATGTCTAAATGCGCCGTTGGCTCATCTAGTAAGATAATATTTCGATCGTTTGATAGAAAAGCACGCGCCAGAGCAATTCTTTGCATTTGACCACCTGAAAGCGTCCGATTGCCTGCCCCAATCATGCAGTCTAGTCCAAGTGTTTCAACTAATTTTTCAAGTTCAGCATGTTTTGCTGCGACCAGTATTGCTTCATCTGTCGCATCAGGTTGATAAAATGCTAAATTATCACGTAAACTTGCTGAAAAAAGATAGGTATTCTGTGGAATAAACGAGACAGATTTTCGCCAATTCAAATCATTAAGCGAGGTCATTTCTTTTTGATTGTTCAATTCAAATCGACCTGATGTGGGATTTGAGAATCCAGAGAGCAAGTTGAGTAATGTTGATTTTCCTGAGCCAGAAGCACCAACAATCGCTACTTTTTTCATCCCCTCGATACTGACAGAAACTTGTTTTACTCCACGCTGATTCTCATATTCTTTTGTCAGTGCTGACAGCGTTAATTTTGAGTGATCCGTCCAAAAAACTGGGGCAGCTAGCTGAAAAGAGAGTCCCTCATCCATTGCTAAGACGGCTTGGACGGCTTGAAATGAATTTTTTCCATTCAATGTTGCGTGATAATCACTTGCAAATTCACGTAATGGCAGGAAATATTCTGGTGCTAAAATCAATGCCATAAGTGCTGGAAATAAAGTTACCGTTCCGTCCATCAAGCGGAGTCCTAAAAAAAGCGCCATCGTTGCGACAGATAATGTCGAGAAAAAATCAAGGGCAAAGGTAGAAAGAATAGCGATTCTTAATGTGCGCATCGTTGCGGTACGAAAACGTTCTGAGGTATGATAAATCGAATTGGCATATTCTTTTGATCGTCCAAAATATTTTAATGTTGAAATTCCACGCAAAGAATCTAAAAAGTGGTTAGACAAGACTTGATAGGATTCATATTGCTGACTTGCACGTCCTTGAGCGGCATAACCAAGGATGATCATGAATAAAATCGAAATTGGGAAGGTTAAAATTAAAACAATCGAACTTTTCCAATCTAAAAAAATCACTGCCACTAAAATCACCATTGGCACAATCATCATATTCAGAATCTTTGATAAAACCAACTTGATGTAAGTTTCAACGTCCTCAATTCCTGAAATTGCAGTCGTCGTCAAAGATCCCGACCCTTTTTCAGCAGCGACTTGTGGGCCTAATTTAAATACTTTGTCCAGAAGTTGAGTTCTCATCTCAATAGAAGCTTGGTAGGCATAATGGTCTAAAAAGCGCTGTCTAAAGAAATTAATGACTTCTCGTGCTAAAAAGCAAAGGGCGAATCCTCCGATTGATAAAAGGGCAGGTTGAAGTCCTTTTCCGTGCCACATCCTGGTAATGGCTGTGGACATGAAAAATGCCTGTCCGATGATAACTAAAGCTTGTAGAATAGCCAAAGTCCCGATGAATGGCATTTTACTGCGTAATCCGGGTAATTTAAAAAGCGCTTTATCGATCATTTTATTTCCTTTTCATTTTTATTTTAAATCGAGTGGGGAGTGAATAGTTGATTGCTCTTTTCATTATACTAGATTTTAAAATAAAAAGAGTGGTCTTAAGTTTAGAACTTGACACCACTGCTTTTAATTCAATGCTTATTTTGTGAGACGTTTGCGGAAAACCCAGTAAGATACGCCCATATAAATCAATACAAATGGTAAAAAACATGCTACAATAATCGTCATGGTCTTCAGTGTATATGGTGTTGAAGACGCATGTTTAATCAAGATTGAATGTGCTGGATCTTTTGCAATCATCACACGAGGGAACATGCCTTGGAAAATCAGAGCCACTAATGAAATAAATGTCAAACCTGAGGCAAGAAATGCCGTCATTTCTTTGTGTTGCATCACTGCGATATGAGCGATTACAGATAATCCAACAATCAAAACTAAAGTGATCAATGTCCCAATCAAATGTTTTTGTAAGAAATCCGTGTAAATTGCAAGTAATACTGCAAAGACCACTTCACCTGCATACAAAACAAAATAGAGTTTATTTGCCCATTGATGCGCACGTGTTCTTAACTCTCCTTGGGTTTTTAGTGCTAAATAATTGAGCCCATGAAGTAAACAAAGTAAAGCAACAGCAACACCACCTACAACAGAAAGTGGGTTAACATATGTCGTAAACGTTGAGTAAACATTTCCTTTAGCATCCATTGGAACCGCTTGAATCATTCCTGTAAAGAGTAATCCAAACAGAAACGGAATCGCAAAACTGGCAATTCCAAGCACTTTTACCCATGCTGCTTTTGCTTTTTCAGAATGTGTGTGGTGGCGGAACTCAAAAGTAACCCCGCGCAAAATTAATCCAACTAAGATTAATAAAAGAATGTTATAAAATCCTGAGAATAATGAAGCGTACCAGTAAGGAAATGAAGCAAACATTGCACCACCAGCTGTTAAAAGCCAAACTTCATTCATGTCCCAAACTGGACCAATCGCTCCAATGGTTTGATCTACTTCACGTTTATCTTTGGCAAGAACCATCGCACTCATTCCAACACCAAAGTCAAATCCTTCTAAAAAGAAGAAACCAGCAAACAAAACGCCGATAAGAACAAACCATATTAATTGCATCACTGTCATTCTTTTTCCTCCTCTTCTTTTGCTTCAAATGCTTCTTTACTAAATGGATCAAGCTCAACGTATGATGTAGAAGCGTGTTCGACATCACTATTTATCATCATGCGCCGTGTGTACATGATCATCAAAGCGCCAAGCAATGAAAAGAGTAAGAAGTAAACAATATTTGAGAATAATAATGAACCAACAGAAACATTAGGTGAAACAGATTCTTTGATTGTGTAAAGGCCATAAACCGTCCATGGATACCGTCCAAGTTCAGTCACGAGCCACCCTGAGGTGATGGCAGCAAAGGGAAGGAATAACGACCATCCAAAAATTCGAAGCATGATTTTGTTTCCAAACATCCATGGTTTTTTCTTTCGCGTAAAGAACAAGCCTAAAATGGACGTCAAAATGAAGTACATGCTTAAGCCAGCCATAATCCGGAAGGTATAGAATAATACCGTTGTCGGTGGATAATAATTTTTATCGGATCCATATTTTTCTTGCAATTGTTTATTGATTTCATTCATTCCTTCTACTGATCCAGAAGGTCTATGATAAGTCAAAATAGACAAAAGATAAGGAATACGAACGCCGAAAATTTCTTTGTGTTGCGCTTCATCGAAAAACGCTACCATATCCCAGCTTGCAGGATCGCCAGTTCTTTCATAAACTCCTTCAGTGGCTGCAAATTTCATGGGTTGTGAATTTTTCACTTCAAGCATTTGTTGATCGCCAGCAACAAAGTTCCCAACAGAACCAATCAATGCAATTAAAAGACCAACGCGTAAAACAGGTTTCCAAAAGTTTGCATCCCCACGTTTTTTCAAGATTTGGAAGGCTGAAATCCCAGCTACTGCAAATCCTCCCATTAAAAAGAACCCTGTGACCACGTGTGAAAACTCAAGGATTGTTTGACTGTTTGTAACCAGAGCAAAAAAGTTTGTCAATGTTGCACGCCCATCGACGACTTCATAGCCGACTGGCTTTTGCATAAAACTATTCGCTGTTAAAATCCATAAACTACTGAGCACAGATCCAAAAAATGTGAGTCCAATCGTCAAAAGGTGGACTTTTTTATTGAGTCGATCCCAGCCAAACATCCAAATCCCAAGGAAGGTGGATTCCATAAAGAAGGCAAGTAGAGCCTCAACTGCGAGTGGTGCGCCGAAAATATCTCCTACAAAACGAGAATAATCTGACCAGTTCATCCCAAATTGAAATTCTTGAATAATCCCAGTAACAACCCCTACTGCAAAGCTTAGCAGCATGATTGATCCGAAGAACTTCGTGCGTTGTTTCCACTTTTCATCTTTTGTTTTCACATAAATGCATTCCAATAAAAAAGTCATGAAAAGCATTCCGACTGAAAACGGAACAAAGAAGAAATGGAAAACAGTGGTCATTCCAAATTGAAAACGAGCTAAATTTTCAATAGTTAACATGTTTACCTCCAAAATTTTAAGATTTTTTCAATTTTATGTCCTAAAAATGGGCGTAAAGACAGAAATATAATCTTAATCAATAATAAATACAGATTTATTTTATCATGATTATTCTTGATAAAAAAATCATTGAGCTGTAAAATTCATTTGACAAATCAATGAATCACGTCCTCATCTAATTTTACTATTATTATGAGGATATTACAATAAAAGTCACGTGCTTTAACAAATAGCGGCATGTATTTTTAAAAACATGGTGGTCAATGGTTTACAAATCCTGTTTTTTTCTGTATAATTAATAGGTATTAAAAAAATTGGGAGGACAAAATGGCTAATATCAAATCTGCAATCAAACGTGCTGAATTGAACACTGCTGCTAACGTTCGCAACTCAGAACAAAAATCTGCAATGCGGACTTCAATCAAAAAATTTGTAGCAGCTCCAAGTGAAGATACTTTCAAAGCCGCTTCATCAGCAATCGATAAAGCTGCTTCAAAAGGCCTTATCCATGCTAACAAAGCTGCACGTGATAAATCACGTCTTGCTGCTAAATTGGGATAATAAATTGTCTTGTCAGTACTGACAAGCTTTTTTATTTTTCTGTCAGCACTGACAAAAAACACACGATCACTTTGGCACGCGTGTTTTTTTGTTAAAATAATCTTTGACAGCATCAACATAGCCATTTTCTTGGTTTATTTTTTCAAGAAAATCAAGGTCATGAGTATGAGTGATGCCTGTGTTGAGTTGTTCTTCATAAAGTTCAAGATAAGGAAGCTCATTTTTTTTGGCATAAGCTTGTTCAATGTCGATGTCATAGGCGACTTTTTTAAAATGAACATCCACGTGTTGTGCGTGATCAATCTCTAAAATCGTATATTGTGCGCGGCGATCCTTTCTTAATTTTTTCCAAAATGAAAAGGGTTGGCCGACTGTTCCTGGATTGATGATTAAGCGATCATCTGAGCTATATCTCAGCATTTGGTGATGCACGTGTCCATAGATTGCGATGTCTTGATCTTTTGTAAAAAGCGCATCAAAATTCTGCTGATTTGAGGATGGGAGTAACGCTCCTCCCCAATTTTTATCGCGTTGATTATGCGAAATTCCTATCGTTAGTCCATGAATGATGCGATGATCAACCAATGGGAGATCACGGATCATTTGAATGCTCTCAGGAGTTAAATGTTCGCATAAATACTCACTCAATCGTGCGATGTAAACCTCTGAAGCATCATCTAACGTTGTACCATCCAAAATTTCTAATACACAATCTTCCCAATTCCCTTTCACCATGATAGTGATAGGCATTTTTTTCATCAGATCAATCATGTCCTGATGTGCGGGTCCGGGTAAAAATAGATCTCCCAAAATCCAATATTCTTCTACGTTTTCTTTTTTGGAATCTTCCAAAACGGCTTCAAATGCGGTCTGATTGCCATGAATATCAGAAAGTATTGCAATTTTTGTCATGTAATCTCCTTTTTGAGTCCTGACACCTTATTTTTATGCTTTGACTTGAAAAATTTTAAGATCTGTTGGTGTGAGTCCAATAAGGGGATCAATCTCACCGGATTGAATCATTTTTTCAGTCAATGCGTAACTTTGAGTGCTAATCGGCTCATCTTCTGAAAAGAGGGTGAGTTCATTTGAACTTTCTTTTTTTGGAAGTGATGATTTTTTTTGTGTGTGTAAGCTGACCTCTAGCGTGTCCGTTGTTTTTTGTGTTTCATCGGTCAATCGCTCAACTAAATAGGTTTTTCTATTTGATCCTTCTTTGGCTACAGCTTGGGCAAATGCACGTGATTCTCCTAATAAAATCAAGCTTTGTTTGGCACGTGTCACTGCTGTATATAGGAGG
Source organism: Lactococcus hircilactis (assembly GCF_009601015.1). Taxonomy (GTDB): domain Bacteria; phylum Bacillota; class Bacilli; order Lactobacillales; family Streptococcaceae; genus Lactococcus; species Lactococcus hircilactis. Next base: position 103,310 of record NZ_WITJ01000006.1, on the reverse strand, counting down.
TTTCGCTCAAGCATGCGTGAGTAGCTTGAAACCATTGGAACAATGACGGTAGAAAATTCTGAACCTTGTGATTTATGGATCGACATCGCATAAGCTAAAGTTATTTTATACCACTCTGCACGGGGGTAGGTCAGTTCTTGTCCATCAAAATCCATGATGATCTCATCTTGTTTACTGTCTGTAAATTTTGCTGCGACAAGATCCGTAATAACGCCTAAATCACCATTAAAAACATTGGCTTGTGCATCATTGACCAGATGTAAAATCTTATCTCCGGCGCGATATTGGACGGTATTGAAGTTAAATTCAAGGCGGTCTCCTTTAGGATTAAACAATTCTTGTAACAGTGCATTGAGGTGATTAATTCCAGCTTGCCCTTTATACATGGGGGCTAAAATTTGAAGTTCAAAAGGATCATTTCCCCTTTTTTTCCAAGCAGTAGCTATCTGTGAAATGAATTCGGGCACCTGTTGCGTGGAACTTTCAAAATAAGAACGATCCTTTTTTTTCGCTGTAAAATCCTTTGGAAGTTGTCCTTCTTTGATGGCATGTGCGAGCGATGTAATCGTGGAATCTGAATCTTGGCGAAAAATTTTATTGAGTCGAACTGCTGGAATTTTATCGCTCCGCAATAAATCTGCAAACACCTGTCCAGGACCAACAGAAGGCAGCTGGTCACTGTCTCCTACAAGCAACACTTTCATTGATGCAGGAATTGCTTGAAACAGTTTGTTGGCAAGCCACGTATCCACCATTGAAAATTCATCCACGATCAAAAGCGATCCTGATAGTTCTTGCCCTTTTTCATCTTCAGCATCATCTGTGTTCAATCCGAGATGCCGATGCAACGTTGCTGCTGAAAGTCCCGTCAGTTCATTCATCCGGCGACTGGCACGTCCAGTCGGTGCTGCAAGTAAAATCGGAAATAAAGCATCGTTATAATGCGTTTCATCCAAATCAACCTTATAAATTCTTGAATAAAGTTCAATAAATCCATTGATGATTGTGGTTTTTCCTGTCCCTGGTCCGCCCGTCAATACAAAAAATTGGTGATTCATCGCCCCAATAATCGCCTGCTTTTGCAGGACGTCATAAGTGATTCCCAAATCTTTTTCAATTTCTGTCAGTACTGACAGCAGTTTTTCTTCTTTAAAATCTTGTCCGTGGCGCTTTGTCAGTGCTGACAGACTTTTTTTAATCCCCTCTTCGGCAAAAAATAAGCTATTTTCAAAAAGTTTTGTTCCTTCTTTTTGAATTTTACCTTCTTCTAAAAGCGAAAGTAGTGCGTTGGCAACTTTTTCTGTGGCCACTTCAACTTTTCTACTTTCTTCCAAAAGCATCACTGTGCGATCAAGTAAGGTTTTAGCTTCAATATAAGTATCTCCACTCTCCATCGGGTCTGTCTTTAAGATGTGCATGAGCGCTGCTTTGAAGCGTTCCTCACTGTCTGATGTGATTCCTAGATTTTTAGCCATTTGATCGGCAGTTTTAAATCCAACTCCCTTCACCTCTTCAACTAAAAGATATGGATTTTCTTCGATAATTTCTAATGTTTTTTCCTTATAAATTTCATAAATTTGGAAAGTTTGTTTACTTGAAAGTCCGTATTCAGCAAGCTTTGAGAGGATTTTTTCCATCCCATGATTTTCTCTTAATTTTTTAATAAATTGTTTATGTTTTGCAGGTGTAAGTAAATCTGAAATCGCTTCTGGTGCTTCAAGAATGTGATCTACCGTATTTTCTTTAAACCGTGCGACAATTTTTTCCGCCGTTTTCTTTCCCACGCCAGGAAATTTATCAGAAGAAAAATAGTTGATTAATCCTGCTGTACTTGTCGGAACAGCTTTTTCATAAGTTTCAACAGCTAACTGCTCACCATATTTAGGATGTGTGGTTAAATGCCCAAAAAACGTGTAAGAATCGCCTTCAATCACTTCACCAATTGTTCCTGTCACAACGATTTCACTGTCTTCATAGTCTGCATTCGTATCGTCAATTTCAAGAAGTAATACCTTATAAAAATTACTTGAGTTCGAAAAAAAGAGCGCAGCAATTTCACCAGTAAAATAGATTTTGTCGTTCATTCTTTAAGTATAATGATTTTATTCTCAAAATGCAATAAAAAAAACGGAATAAGCAGGTCTGCTCTTTTCTGTCTTTTGCATTTTTTATAAGCTCTGATTCCAAAGTTTCATCTCAAACCCTTGATTTTTCGACTCCAAAATCGTCAGAGAATTATTATTTAATCCGCCCTCAGCACGCAATTCCTCAATTGGAAATCCTGCTAAATGGCGCATTCCAGCGGTCCCACTTGCACCATGTCCCACCAGTAAAACGTTTTGTTTCCCACTGTCTAAGAGCGTCTGTGCCAGTGTGTCAAATCTTGTCAGTACTGACAAAACAGATTCTGCCCCAAAAGCAGACCCATCAAAATGCGCCAAATCATAACGTGACGTCCGCATCTCTTCTGGATAAAGCGCAATCGCCTCTTTTATTGGTTTGCCTTCTAATGCCCCAAAATTCCACTCGGCCAATCTCTTGTCAGTACTGATCGGAAGTTCTGTCAAAAGCTTGCTCGTCGTCACTGCTCGTTTTGACGGACTTGAAAGGACCAAATCAATCGGAACTGTACTCAAATACTCATGAACGCGTGAAATCTGTCCATAAGCCTCACTCAAAAGCGGAGAATCTCCAGTTTGCCCCTGCAAGCGACGCTCTAAATTCCACTGTGTTTTTCCGTGACGCACAAAATAAATTTTCATTTCTCCCCTTCATAAATGCAGTATTTTCCAAGGTTTCTGACTGTAATCCCTAAACTTTCCATTTCTTTACAAGCATATTTAATGTTGTCATTACTGACAAGATCAATAATAAAGAAATATTGTCCTAAAACGGTTTTTAATGGACGAGATTCGATTTTTGTCATATCAATTCCCCGCCAAGCAAACGTTGAGATTGCTTTATGCAATGCGCCCGGTAAATTTTCAGGCAAAGTCAGCGCCAAAGTTACTTTTTGTGCTGTAGAAGGCAGCGCAATGTGAGGCTGTTTTTCCCCTAAAACCCAAAATCGTGTGTTATTTTGCGCAACATCCTGAATGCCTTTTGCCAATGGCACAAGTCCGTAAAAATCTGCCGCATCAAGATTTGCGACTGCAGCATAAGCAAGTGTTGGATGCTGTTGAACAATTTCCGCAGCGAGTGCTGTTGATGCTACAGGAACGCTGCTTGCTTGTGGAAAATGCTCAGATAAATATTCTCTTGTTTGAGCCAGTGCTTGTGGATGCGAAAATATTTTTTCAGGTGCCCGTTTGGCGTCCACAACAAGTAAATTTTGAACAATCGGAAGCACAATTTCTGCGACAACATGTGCTGAACTCTGATGGAATAATTGATCAATCGTAAGATTCACAGGTCCTTCAATCGAATTTTCAATCGGTACCAGTGCCAGATCCACCCGTCCTTCTTCATAAGCCTCGATGACATCCACAAGCGTTGCAACGGGCGTTAATTTTGCATCCGGAAACGCAAGTTTGACTGCCCGATACGAAAAAGAACCAATCGGACCTAAATATGCCACTTCCATTTTAAATTTCCCCCTCCTTTTGCCACTCTCGTATGTGACGTGCGATTTCTTCAGGTGTTTTTTGATTCACATTAATGACCAAATTCGCCAATGTTTCATAATATTTTTCACGCGCTAAATAGCGTGCTTTAAGCACTGCTTCGCCATTTTTTGCCAGTGGACGCACATGCGTCGCATCATTTAAAATTCGATCAAAAAGCACTGAAAAATCCGCCTTTAGATAAACCACTTGCATGTGCTGCTTTAAAAGTTTACGATTTTCGATTCGCTCAACAATTCCACCACCTGTCGCAATCGGGAGATTCTTCTTGAGCTGCTCAGCCAACACTTCTCCTTCAAGCACACGAAATTGTGCTTCACCAAATTCCTCAAAATAAGATGCAATCGAGCGTTGAATCTGACGTTCAATCACTCGATCCAAATCAATATAATCTGCCGATAATGCCTTTGCTACTGTACTTTTTCCAGCTCCCATAAATCCGATCAAAATCACGCTCATGGCATCAAACTTTCCAGATCTGAAAAGAAATCAGGATAGCTTGTCCAAATGGACTCAAAACGTGCTAAATTCATCTCTTCTTCTGGCACCAAAAGTGCCGCAATCGCAGCCATCATTCCAATGCGATGATCCCCAAAAGTATTGACATCCGTCGCATGAAGTGGCGTTTTCCCTCTAATAATCATCCCATCAGAAGTCGGTGTAATCTCAGCTCCCATCTTACTCAAAAGTTCCGTTACCACTGCGATACGATCCGTTTCTTTAACTCTCAACTCCTCAGCATTAGAGATGATCGTCTCACCTTTTGCTTGAGTCGCCAAAAGTGCAATAATCGGTAATTCATCAATCAAACGAGGAATCATTTCACCAGAAATTTCACACCCATGAAGTTCACTCGTCCGAACAACAAGCGTCGCTGATTTATTGATGCGATCTTCTTGAAGTCGAATCACCTGAGCACCCATCTTCTCAATCACATCAAGAATTCCAGTTCTTGTTTCATTAATTCCAACATTACGTAGCTCAATTTCACTATTTGGCACAATCAACCCAGCAACTAAAAAGAAAGCTGCTGATGAAATATCTCCAGGAACAACAACTTTTTGTCCTGTTAATCGTTGCCCTCCAGGAACTAAAATATTTTTCCCAGAAACCGCAATCTCCCCTCCAAATTGAACCAACATGTCCTCAGTGTGATCCCGTGTTTTTTCTTTTTCTATGATTCGCGTGACTGCTTTTTTATCTGTTTGCAATGCTGCAAAGATAAGCGCTGATTTCACCTGCGCTGATGCTACAGGAAGTTCATAATCCATCTCATGAAGATTTTGAGTGCCTTTGATCTGTATCGGAGGTAAATCCCGCTTCGTTTGTCCTGAAATCTCAGCTCCCATCATTCGTAAGGGCTGTGCGATACGATCCATCGGACGTTTTGATAAAGAATCATCTCCAAATAACGTTGTTTCAAAAGGTAATCCCGCTAAAATTCCCGAAATCAAGCGTGTCGTCGTCCCAGAATTCCCCATATCTAACGGCGTTTTGGGTGCTTTCAATCCTTCAAAACCCTTGCCCAAAATCGTGATTTTTCCCTCTTCATCCAGGATTTCAACTCCCATCGCACGAAAAGCGTTCATGGTTGAAATGACATCTTCTCCTCTCAAAATGTCAAAAACTTCTGTTTTTCCATGCGCAATCGCACCAAACATAATTGAGCGATGCGAAATTGATTTATCCCCAGGAACCTTGATGGTGCCTCGAAGTCCTTTAGCATTTGTCTGTAATTTCATCAGCATTTCCTATCATTTTATTTATCCTATATTATATCACAAGTCACGAAAGAAAACTGAAAGTTTTTGCAATAAGAAAAATCTCCTCCTTTAAGGTGTTTTCTTAATCATCAGTTCTGTGATAGATGTATTGTTTACTGCTCAGAAAAATCTTCTCTCTTATTTTGACTGATTTTCATTTCATCTTGCTTAAGTGCATAATATTCTGATAAAACAAGTTCGCCCGAAATTGTATCAAACACCTGTCCATATTTTTTCATGCCACACTTTTCCATCACTCGGATTGAATTATGATTTTCAAAGTTGCATTTTGCTGTCAAAACTTGAAGCTTTAAATTTTTAAAAGCAAACCGGATCAGATGTTGACACGCCTCAGGCATCAATCCAAGTCCCCAAAAAGAAGCATTTAGCATCCATCCAAGCTCTGCTTGTCCCCCATCAATATGAAGCTCAATTTGACCGATGATGCGATGACTTTTTTTGTCCTCAAGTCCCCAAATGATGAGACGCTCTGGAATAAACCAATGGGCAATACTTTTTTCTACAGATAAGATGTTCTCTTTACTCTTCATCCCTGACATCGCAGCGACCTTTTCATCATTCATGTATTCAAAGAGATCCTTAGCATCCGATAATTCGATTTTTCTGAGGATCAAGCGTGGTGTTTCCATCCGTTCATTTTTCGCAAGTTCTAAGTTAATGTCCATTTATTCTCCGATTTTAAAATCTGTTGCTATCGAAATGAGGGCTTTCGCACGTTGCAAATCTGCTTCATTTTTAAAGCTGATTTGGAGTTGACCGTGAATATCCTCTCGATTTTCTTCATAAATTTTGATATTTGTGATGGAAATGTCTTGTAAAAGTGCTAAAACACGCAAAACAATTCCTTTTTCATCAGGAACAGATAAATAAAGATCATAAAAATTAGGAATGGCCCCTCGTCCTTCCAAAATCTCCATGCGTTGTCTCATTTTTTTGCCAGAATCAAAAAAATTATTAATCCCTTTCTCATCTTTTTGGGAAATCATCTTAGAAACACCATCTAATTGCGCTTTGAAACTTTCAATCCGTTGGATAATCGCTTTGGGATTTGACAATAAAATGGGAGTCCACATGCTACTATTCGTCTCGGCAATGCGCGTCATATCACGAAAACCACCAGCTGCTAAGGAATTAACAAGCGGATGATTTTTGGCATAGTGATTAGACTGTTGAATCAATGATGAAGCGATAATGTGAGGAAAATGAGAAACTTGAGCAGTCACTTGATCATGTTCTTTCGCATCGACAATAATAAATTTCGCATGTAAGCCAGAAAGGAGCGTTTTTAGTGTTTCATTTTCTTGACTCAAAACATAATACGCATTTTCAAATAAATTGACATCTGCCGCATGGACACCAGATTTGTGTGATCCTGCCATCGGATGACCGCCGACAAACGTGACCAATGGTTGTGTCAAAAGTGCTTTTGCTTGCGCTAAAATTTCCACCTTCGTCGAACTTGTATCTGTAATCAAGATTGGATGATCAAAAACCAGTTCAGAGAGTGATTGAATCAGCTCAAGTGCACTATCAAGCGGTGTCGCCAAAAAAACAACATCCATTTGATTGACCGCACCAAGCGCTGATTTTTCATCAATGATGTCATTTTTGAGTGCATAATCCAGTGTTTTTTCTTGATCCACTCCATAAATTTTGACCTCGGGGTGATCCCGCTTAATTCCTAAAGCAATCGAGCTTCCAATCAATCCGAGACCGATAATCATGATATTTTTCATTTTATTCTCACTTATTATTTATTTTTTTGGATGGTTACGGTGGTTCCGACCTCTATTTTTGAGGTGATGGTGATCTTAAAATCTAATTGATCAAGAATGAGTCGGGATAAATATAATCCCAATCCAGTTGATTTTTGCTGAATTCTTCCATTAAATCCTGTGAACCCGTGTTCAAAAAGGCGCGGCAAGTCTTCAGGTAAAATCCCAATTCCTGTATCTTTAATCGCAATACTGCCAGGTGTTATCACAATGGTGAGTCCACCAGATTTGGTGTATTTTATTGCATTATTAATAAACTGCTCAAGTGCCAACTCAAACCAGCGCTCATCAGTCGTGAGAATCCACTCTTCATCCATTTCAAACGTCACAAAAAGTCCTTTTTGAATAAAAAATGAGCTGTATTTTTTGATTATTTTTTTTGTCAGTACTGACAAAGAAAATGAAGTAAATCTGAAATCTGTAGAGAGGTTAGTGATGCGCTGATATTCTAATAAAATTTTCAAATAATTATCTAATGTAAAAATCTGATTTCTTAATTCTTTTTCATCAATCTGAGTTTGAGTCATCAAATCAATCGCAGAAAGCGGCACTTTCATTTGATGCGCCCAAACTTTAATGATGTCAGTAAATTCCTGTGTTTGTCGGGATTGATCTTCAATTAATTTTTGGAGACGCGCGTTTTCTTTTTCTAAATCAGCACATTTCATTTGAAAATTGCGCCAGCGTGTATAAGAAAAAAGGAGATAAATGATAAAAATAATGGTTGCAAGAAAGGTCGAATTCAAAAAAGCAATCAAGGGCAAATGCCACAGCCAAAAATTGATAATGTAAATGCCAATCAGAAGAATAAAAACACCGATTTGTGGAAATTTTGCTTGAAAATAATTACGCCAAGACATATCCTGCCCCTCGTTTCGTGATGATATGCGCGTCAAGGCCAACCGAACTTAACTTTTTACGCAATCTGGTCATTTTGACATTGAGTGTATTGACGTCAATAAATTCATCGGTTTGCCATAATTCATGCAAAATGACTTCTTTTGTGATTACTTCTCCCTTTTTTCGAAATAAAAGTGTCAAAATCTTATTTTCAGAAGCTGTCAAATCAATACTTTCTCTGTCTGTCGTGAGTGTGTTTTCTGTCAGTGTATAGTTCAGGAATTCTAGTTTTTCTGCACCAGAAAATGCGTAAGAGCGGCGTAACAATGCTTTGATTTTGGCCTGTAACAGTGAGAGCGAAAAAGGTTTTGTGATAAAATCATCAGCGCCCTGATTCATCGCGGTAATTTGATTCATGTCATCCGATGAAGATGAGATAAAAATAATAGGAATCTGAGAAATCTTTCTGAGTTCTGTTGTCCAATAAAATCCGCTATAAAAAGGAAGACCGATGTCCATCAAGACCAAATCTGCGCCAAATTCCACTATTTCTTGTTTCACAGCGCGAAAATTAAGAACGCTTTTTACCTGAAAAGTCTCTTTTAGCGCTAATTGAATGGATTTTACAATCGTTTCATCATCTTCTACAATAAAAATCTTATTCATTTTTCATCTTTCTAAATCTTCTTTAATCAAACTGTAAACATAGAGTGATTCACCTTTTCCATCTGCTGATATCCCCCAATTTCTAAGATATCCCTCATTTAGAAATCCCATTTTTTTAAGAAGCCGTTGGGAAGCAAGATTTTTAGGATCGACATAAGCAGAAATTCGATTCAAATCCCATTTGGAAAATACTAGAGTAGAAAAATCTTTTAAAATTGCGCTTGCATAACCTTTTTGACGATAATTTGATGCTACAATATAATCAATCTCTGCACGTTTAAATCGCTCATCGTAGCGCTTCAATGTGATTATTCCAATGAATTTTTTGTCATCGTAAGCGACATATCGAATCCCCGTTTTAGTTTCATTCCAATTGATATTACTTTGGATGATCTTTTTTACTTCGTTTGGATCCTTTGTAATTGCTCTTCCAAAAAATTGCATTGCACTTTCATCTGAATAAAGCGCCATCACATCATCCAAATCCGTCAAGCTAATAGGTTTTAAGTTTACTTTCTTCACGTTTTCCCTCCATGTTTATTTTCTCTATTATACCGTTTTTTTTCAAAATATTCTAAACCTAAAAAATTCTGTCAGTACTGACAGAATTTTTTGATTATCGCTCAACGATTTTATAATATACGCGACTGGTTAATTTATAAATGGCATAATAAATAAGTGCCACAACCACTATCGTTGCAAGACTTACAAGGGCAATCATTGTTGTGTCATTGATGCCAAAAGCACCGATAATTTTACTTACCATGATGTAGGCGAACCCAAAATGAATCAGTGTCACTACAATAGGTAAAAAGAAAATCAAACGTACTTGAGAAGTGATTGTTTTTTGAACTTCAATTTTTGAGAGTCCAACTTCTTGCAAGATCTTAAATGAACGTTGATCTTGTGCGCCTTCTGAGAGTTGTTTATAATAAATAATCAATGCAGCACCTAAAATAAAACTCACGCCCAAAAGAAAACCAATGAAGACAAATCCACCAATGAACGATTGCGCTTCTTTAATCGTCTGTGTTCTTGAGTACATGTTTTGCTTTTGAGGACTCACTTTTGCCAAAACTTTACCAAAATTTTCCGATTGATGTGCATCAATATCAAACATCGCCACTGTTTCTATCAGCTGTGTATTTCCATTTTCCAAAGTCTTATTAAAACTTGTCATCATCCGATTCAACGTGCTGTCATCACTGACAATAAGTAAAATCGAGTCCATATAGTGAGATTGTTCTGGAAAATGCTTGAGTGATGTCATTTCGTGAGTGATGTCAAATTTTTCTCCAAACCAATTTACTGATTGCAGCGGTGCTTTTTTGCCTGACAAACGATAAAAAGCCATCTGATCTGTTCCGAGTTTTGGAAGCTTATTTCCCAATTTTTCAAGATCTGCTTGTGTGACTAAAACAAAAGACATCATCTCTTGATTGGGAAGTTTTTGACTAACCGTTAGCGTTTTTTGATCCAATTTAACGTTATTAATCAAATTGTACTGCGGTTTGATCACTTGAAGATTCTCAATGGGAATATTCGATTGACGTGCCGTTTCTTGAATCGCTGTGGTTAATTTTTCTCGATTTAGAGTGAACGAAGTCACTTGTCCTTCTTTCGGATATTGTGCGCGAATGGTTCCTTCTGTTCCAAAGAAGATTCCGACCGTAACCACCATCGTTACAATTGCCATACTTAAAAGAATTGTAATGTTTCCAAGCCCAACAGCATTGGCTTTCATGCGATAGAGCATCGAACTTGTCGTGATAAAATTATTTGGTTGATAATAAGAAGGACGTTTTTTCTTACGTTTTAAATACCACACTGTAAAACTCACATAGAAAAAATAAGTTCCAAAAATAACCAAAATCACAGCAAAGAAAAATTTCGTCAAAGCAGTAATCGGATTTGCTACTGAAATCGCGATATAATAACCTGCACCAAGTAAAATCACAGCTAAAAGTGCTAAGAAAATATTACTTTTCGGTTCTTTTTCTCCTTTTGAAGCTTCCTTAAGTAAATCAAGACTAGAGGATCTCCAGATGATGAACGTTCCAATCAACAACAATAAAACAAAGAAGATTAGAAAAATAAAAGAGACAATCAAAATTGCAATCGGATCAATTTTTAAATTAAACGCTTTTCCACCAATCAAATTCACAAAAACTAAAAATGAAAATTTTGAAAATGCAATGCCAATAACGGAGCCTAAAATCAGCGTGATCACATAACTCATCAAGAGTTCAAAAAATGAGACCAGCGCAATCCGTCCTTTTCCAAAACCTAAAATATCATAAAGTCCAAATTCACGGGAGCGCTGCAATTGTAAAAACCGATAACTATACACCAAAATCATGGCTCCAAAAACCGTCAATACAACAATCGCAAGACTCATCATTTGCCCCAACGCTGCCCCACCAAAGGGCAACTGCTTCAAAGAAGGAGAAACGGCAATTGCTGTTGACACAAAAAGCATGACATAAATGGTTAAACTAGCGAGTAAAAATGGTCCAAAACTTCGCATTCCTTTTTTAATGTTGCGCATGGCAAGTTTTAAACTAAGCATGTTGTTCTCCTTGCGCGCTGGTTCCTAAAAATGATGTCATTGATAGCGTGATTTCTTTAGCAAATGCTTGTGAATTTTTTTCTCCGCGGTACAATTGATGATAAAGTACGCCATCTTTAATGAACAAAACGCGTTTTGCATGACTTGCTGCAAGAGTAGAGTGTGTCACCATGATGATGGTTTGTCCACTTTTATTGATTTCTTCAAACAATTCAAGTAGATTTTCTGAATTCTTAAAGTCAAGCGCTGCGGTTGGTTCATCAGCAAGAACTAAATCAGGTTGACTAATCAAAGCGCGCGCTACAGCAACACGTTGTTTTTGTCCTCCTGACAGCTCAAAAGGTTGTTTATCAAGTAATTCTGAAATGGCTAATTTTGGCGCTAATGCATCTAAACGCGTTTTCATCAATTCCGGGGCTTGTTTTGATAAAACCAGTGGAAGATAAATATTATCTCGTACACTCAATGTGTCTAACAAATTAAACTCTTGAAAAACAAATCCAAGATGATCACGTCTAAAACTTGACAACTGATTTTCTTTTATGGCCGTAATTTCTTCCCCATTAAGTAAAACTTGACCTTGCGTGGGCCGTTCTAATGTGGAGAGAATATTTAACAGCGTTGTTTTTCCAGATCCAGATTCTCCCATAATGGCGATATATTCGCCTTCTTCCACACTAAAATCAATATCAACTAAAGCCGTCGTTTCCTCTTTAGAAAACCGCGTTTTAAATACTTTTTTGAGATGTTTCACTTCTAATAACATTTTAATCTTCCTCTTCTTTTACTAATTTCTTTTTCACTGTGTGAATACTATAAGATAAACAGCCTGCCATAAGACTTACAGCTATTGCGGTAAATGATAATAAAGCGATATCTAATTGAAAAAACGTCATCATTTTTACTCCTTTATTTTGCTTTCAATGCTTTTGCAGTTGGACTTGGAAGTTGACTTTCTTTTACTTCTTCCCAGCTTGTCACGCCTTTTTTGGCATTATATGTTAATTTAAGATAAGCGTCGTGCTTGAGATTGTGGTCTGCTGAAAAAAGAACCATTTTTGATTTTCCATTTTTATCATAAGCGTTTTGATGATAATAATAAAAATCAAATTTTTCTCCTGTATCACTTTTCTCAATCTTTTTTTCACCATCTTGTCTGATCTGAACATAATACTGAGTTCCACCATAGCTCATCTGATACCATCCATAGCCCAAACCACAAATCACAATAATGAAACCAACCATACCAATAAGTACTTTTTTCATTTTTTTATCCTCTTTATTTTATATCTTCATTTTATCAAGAATTCGATGACATAAACTTACAAATTTGTAAGATATTAAAAAAAACTAGCATTGACTAGTTTTTTTCTTTAGGCATCTCAACATCTAATAGAACCACTTCTTGCCCTTTAGGTTTCTGCGTTTTTGGATTATAAAAAATAATGGACATTTCAATCTTATCTGGATAAGTTTCTTTTGGCGTTCCAAAAATGATATTATCATAAAAATCAATTGTAAAACTATCGATAAATTGATTGCACTCGCGCATCTCATCAAAAATCATAAGTTCTCTTTTATTGATCATGACTTTAATTTGATCTAGTGATGAATTCATTTGTTTTGATTTCTCTTCTCTTAATATTCTTTTAACCGTTTTTTGTACGCTGTCAGTGCTGACAGAAGTTCACTAAAGTTATCCGATGGAAATTTTTCACAGATTTCTTGTGCCAAAACTGTGGCAACAACATTTTCCATCACCACACCAGCTGCTGGCAATGCGGTCGGATCTGAGCGCTCAACGGATGCTTTGTAGGGCTGATGAGTTTTCGTATCCACAGACATCAAAGGCTTATAAAGTGTGGGAATGGGCTTCATCACACCGCGCACAATCAACTGCTCGCCATTTGTCATCCCACCTTCAAATCCACCTAAGCGATCTGATTTTCTCGTGTAGCCTTGTGATTCATCCCAGAAAATCTCATCCATCACTTCTGAACCACGCCGTTTTCCTGCTTCAAATCCTAACCCAAATTCCACACCTTTGAATGCATTAATTGACACCACAGCACTTGCAATTTTTGCATCCAATTTCCGATCAAATTGAACATAAGAACCCAACCCTGCAGGGACATTTTCTACACGCACTTCAACAATTCCACCAATTGTATCGCCCGCTTTTTTGATCTCATCAATATAGGCACGAATTTCTTGTGCTTGATCTAAATTAACAAGGGACAAATCGTTTGTCAGTGCTGACGCATGGATTTCTTTTACCGTCAAATTTCTGTCAGTACTGACAGAAACGTCAAATCCACCAAAATTAACAATGTGATTGCCAATGTCAATCCCAAGCTCACTTAAAAGCTTCTTTGCGACGGCACCAACAGCCACACGCATGGTCGTTTCACGCGCACTAGAGCGCTCCAATACATTACGTAAATCCTCAAAATCATATTTCATCCCGCCGACCAAATCAGCATGTCCAGGACGTGGTTTTGTCAATTTGCGCTGCAATTTAATCTTGTCAGGGACATCCTCTACAGCCATAATCTGCGTCCAATTTTTGAAATCTTTATTAATCACCGACAAAGTAATGGGGCTACCGATCGTTTTTCCGTGACGCACGCCACTGGTAATCTCGACGCAATCAGACTCAATTTTCATCCGCCCTCCGCGCCCATAACCGCCCTGACGTCGCTTGAGTTCACTATTAATGTCTTGTGCCAAGAGTGGAAGCCCTGCTGGCACTCCCTCAATAATCGCAGTCAAGCGTGGTCCATGGGACTCTCCAGCTGTAAAATATCTCATTTTTTCTCCTTTTTTGTTTTCAACGCTCATTTAAATGTTTCATTCATTGTGTTTTTATTTTTTTATCATTAAAATAATCAATAAGATCCGTTAATTGATCGATTTTTATGGAATAAGGATGTTCGATAAATTTAATGGATGAGACCAAAGCTTGCTGTGCGGCTTCAATATCAAGTGATCGATCTCCAACATAATACGTTTCTTGTCTGTTTAAGTGGTACTTTTGAAGTAAATATTGAATTCCTTCAGGATCTGGTTTTCGTTTAAATCCGTGATCACTCGTCACGACTTCCTCAAAAAAGCCAGAAATCTCAAGTTGATCCAATAAATCAAACGCATTTTTCCCCTTATGCGTATAAATAAAATTTCGAACCCCCGATTGTTTCGTCCACTCAAGCACCACTTTAGCTCCTGGCATCAGTGTAATTTTATCATTTTTAGTTTTTGAAACCATTGTAAATTCATGCTTCAAAAGCTCAAACCCAACTTGCTGTTGCTCTAAAAGTGCGTTGACAGATTTCTTTTTGATCGTTTGATTGACCGCTTTTTGATCAAAAGGAAGATGGTGGTGTTCAAAGACCGCTTCTAAACTTTCTAAAAAAACAGGATAAGAATCGATCAATGTTCCATCAAGATCCCATATCAAATTTATCATTTTTCACTCATTCTTTCATTAAAATATCATAAATTGGAAGCAAATCCGCCATTGTTTTTAACATTTCTGAAAAAATTCTCTCATCATTTTTTCCATCAAATCTCTCCGCTTTCCAAATTCTACCACATTCCAACTCAGATTTCTTCACTTTTTCCAATCGATTGACCACATCTGAAAAGACTTGACTTGGAAAATATGCTTCTTGCGTATGGTCTTTTGAAACGACAAAATTCTCAGGTAAGCTCACCTGTTTTAGCCGCTTTGCATAATTTTCCTGATTTTTAGGCTGATCGATAAGAGATAAGTACAAAAAAACGTACGAATGCCAAATTCCCAATTGAAAATGCGCTTCCATCTTATATCCTCGCTTTTGAGTTGAAATCGCAGACCAGGTATTTTCCGGTGCATGGGTTGTTCTTCTGCGGTGCTGTGCAATGTGCAGATAAAACGTCGTTTCAGGAGAGTTGTGATTTAAAAATTCTAAAAATTTTTCTCCCAAAGCTTGAAAAACAGGTTGAATTTCAGATCTGATTTTCTCCATCCGCGCCTCTAACCCTTCACAATCAAAAACCTCAAACGATTTTTGATTAAACATGATTTGCTCACTCATTTTTTACTTTTCCTCTTTTCTAAATGCTTCATTAAGAACCGTTCATCATTTTTATAAAAATTTCACCACGATAATTCCAAATAACATCACCAAAATTCCAATCATTTGCCAGATTTGAACGCGATAACGCTCAGAGCGCCAAAATCCAAATTGCTGGACCAACATTGATCCAAAAATCTGTCCGATGAGTCCCATCATAATGGTCAATCCAGCTCCAATCTTAGGAACAGCAAGGACGGTCGCCAAAACAAATAATCCACCAAGCATCCCTCCCAATCCATTCCATACTTTTGCTTTTTTGAGTTCAGAAATTTTCAAAATGCGATGATCCACCACCATCGAAACCACTAAAATCGCTAAAAATCCGATGAAAAACGAAGCAAATGCCGCTTGTGCTGGGAGATGTAAAAGCACGCCTAAATGGCCATTGATGGCCTGTTGAATCGCAGAAAGTCCCCCTACAATGATTGCCCAAATCCACCATAAGAAAAGATGCTTGGGCTTTTCTAACGCTCTTTTTTTATTAAAACTAGGAAAGACGACAGCAACAAAAACGCCCACTAAAGTGATCAAAATTCCTAAAAAACGCATTTTTGTAAACGAAATTTGCAGTGCGCCAAAAAACCCAAAAGTATCAATCAAAGTTCCCATTAAAATTTGCCCAAGAATCGGTAAGATTACCGTTTGAACAGCACCTAATCGTGGAAATAGTAGGACATTTGATGTTAAAAAAATCCCACCAAGCACTCCGCCCAACCAAATCCATGCAGGATGACTCATCACGAACCCAACACTTGGAAAAAGTTGACGCGTCGTTGTCACTGTAATAATTCCAAGAAAAATGGATCCCACCAGATTAGAAATGGCTGAAGTAATAAAAGGAGAGCCCAAACTTTTTTTGAAATCCGCATTGATTGGATTTTGATTGGCAAGTAAAAACCCACCAAATAAAGCAAAACCAAGATATAAATACATTACTCCTCCAAAGTGTTAATTTAGAGTTTTAAGGAGCTCTCACTCTCCTATTTTAATCAAAAGCTGTGCGATGATTTTACTTTTCAAGATACGCTTTCATTTCTGAAAATTCAATCGCATGAATTTCTGCACGTCCGATCTCAGGCACGAGGATGATTTTAATATTTTTTCCTCTTCCTTTCTTATCATGCAAAAGTGCTTGAAAAAGCGCTGCTTCATCCCAAGGATCATACTGTGTTGGCAAATTAAATTTACGTGCCATTTCAGCAATTTCAAGAAATAAATGTTCTGGCATGAGTCCTTTTTTTCCTGCAACTTTAGAAATCTGAACCATCCCAATTGCCACAGCTTCTCCGTGCATCACTTGACCATAGCCTGCTGTTAATTCAACTGCATGTCCGATGGTATGTCCAAAATTCAGATGTAATCTCACGCCATAATCATGCTCATCTTCCACAACCACCTTGCGTTTCACCTCACAAGAGCGATAAATGATTGCTTCAGCATGATTTTCGAGTAAATCTTGTGCATTTTTCGCGGATTTAAGCAACTCCCAAAGTTCACGATCAGCAATCAATCCACATTTGATGACTTCTCCAACACCTTCACAAAATTCACGCGTTCCAAGTGTCGTCAACACATCTGGATCAATCAAAACCCCATCTGGTTGAGTAAATGTTCCAATCATATTTTTAGCCACCTCCGAATTAATTGCTGTTTTCCCTCCAATCGAGCTATCCACTTGTGCGGTTAAGCTCGTTGGAATTTGCAAAAAATGAATGCCACGCATATATGTTGAGGCAACAAAAGCAGCCAAATCTCCAACAACGCCACCTCCCAGTGCAATAACACCGTCTGAACGTGTCAAATTTGCCGCAGCACAAGCACTCCACGCTTCATTGGCAGTGTTTAAATTTTTACTGGCTTCCCCTGCTTTAAAAACAAAGTGTGCCACTTCAAATCCTTGATCAAGCAGTGATTGCTCCACTGTTTGACCATATAAAGGAAACACATGATCATCTGAAATGAGTAAAATCTTTTGCTTATTCCAAAGTGATGCAACCCAGTTTCCTGCAGTAGTAAGACTTGCGCGCTCAATGATCAAATCATACGGATGTGTTTTTAAATTCACGTTTAATTTCATAAGACCTTCTCCTTTAACTCTTTTCGATTTTCATTTTTAATTCATTTTTTATTTCTTCAACAGGCATTTTTTTACCCGTCCACATTTCAAAACTTTCAGCAGCTTGATACAAGAGCATCCCAAGTCCATTGAGCGCAGTAACATTTTGATTTTTTGCCCATTTTAAAAAGGGCGTTTCAAGAACTTTATAAATCACATCTACCACAAGCATCTGTGGATGAAGTTTTATATTTTCGGACAACGGCAGTTGTTTTTCCTCCATCCCGACTGAGGTTGCATTAACCAAAAGACAAGAAGCGTTTATTTTATCTTGTAAAAGCTGTTTCAATCCTTCTTCTTTTTTTGTCTGCTGCTGATTGCGCGCATCTTTTTGCTGATTTTGATTATTTTCTGGATGATAAAGCGCCGTTAAATCGATTGGGACTTTTGTCAGTGCTGACAGAAGTTCAAGACGTGCCTTTAGTGGCTCATACGACTGTGAGTGCCGTGCAAAAACATGAATCGCTTTCGCTTGAAGAAGTGCCGCTTGTGCAATAATTGCAATCGCAGCTCCGCCGCCGCCTAAAATCGTGAGTTCTTGATTTTTCATCGAAAAATGATGAGCATCCAATGCTTTAAAAAATCCAATGCCATCTGTATTATGTCCGATTAATTTTCCATCAATCAATGCGACTGTATTGATCGCACCAATCACCCTTGCCTCCTCAGTCAACTCGTCCATATACGGCATCGCTTCTTGCTTATACGGCATCGAAAGATTAATTCCGTACATGTCTAGCTTTTTTATATTTGCAATCATATCAGGAAGATCTTCTTTTGCGACATCCCACGCCAAATAAAC
This sequence comes from Lactococcus hircilactis, assembly GCF_009601015.1. Lineage (GTDB taxonomy): Bacteria > Bacillota > Bacilli > Lactobacillales > Streptococcaceae > Lactococcus > Lactococcus hircilactis. The sequence goes on along the minus strand of NZ_WITJ01000006.1, from coordinate 85,017 downwards.
GCCATCCGTTTGTGTTTTTGAAAATGCAGCATTATGAATGAAAGGAGAAAGTGAGTGTTTGATTGGGCGAGCAACCACCGCCGCCATTTTTGTGAATCCAGAAATTTCCATGCAAGCTCCTTAATGAAAAAAATAGCACTTACAAATAAAAGTAATTTGTAAATACTATTATATCCTTTTATAGTCATTTTTTCTATTAAAGAAAACATCATTTTTTCAAAGAAAAATATTTTCTAGCCCCACCAATTACTGCAGGCAATAGTGAAATGATCACAATCATAATCATCACAAATTCAAAATTTTTCTTAATGAATGGGACTTGTCCAAACAAAAATCCCGCCCCAAGTGCAACAATGACCCAAGAAAAACCACCTAAAAAGTTGAAAAATAAGAATTTTTTCTGTGGCATTTTACCAGCCCCCGCTGTAAATGGAATAATGGTTCGAATAATTGGCATAAATCGTCCCAAAAAGATCGCCCAAGCGCCCCATTTTTTAAAGAAGAGATGCGCTTCATCCATATATTCAGGTTTTAAAAATCGACTCAATTTCGGGTGCTTTGGAATCACATCCCCAAACCGTCGTCCAATTTCATAATTTAAAACGTTAGCTAAAAACGCAATCGTTCCCATGATTACCATCAACCAAAAAAGGGATAATTTACCTGGATATAGCGCAGCCATTGATCCAACAAAAAACAAAATCGAATCTCCTGGTAAAAATGGAAAAATCACAAGTCCTGTTTCAATAAAAATAATCGCTCCAAGTAAAACATAAACCCAAAAATGCGCACCTGGCGTACTTAAAAAGTGGGCGATCCATTCATTAAAAAAACCAAAGACAGATAAATTTATCAACATATTACATTCCTGTTTTCTTCCAATTTTTTAGCAAACAAGTCACTTTCTCAATTTTACACTAATTCATCCGTTTTGACAATGCTTGCACACATGATTTATAAATCATGAGCTTTTCTTCATAAAATTCTTATTTTTTATTAAAAAAATGACAAATTATCACTTTTTTGTCCGTTCTCTCACGTTTTCAACGTGTTTTATGTGATATTTTATAACATATTATATTGGTAATCCACTTTTTTTGTGATATAATATTCCAATATACTAAAATAGGGGGAAGAAAATGAAAAAGTTATTTCTATCTTTGGCTACTTTGCTAGCCTTTTTCACTGGATTTTCAATCGTCGCAAGTTCAGTTCACGCTTCAACAACTGTTAAAGTTGCAAGTGATAACAGTTATGCACCTTTTGAATTCCAGAATTCAGATAAACAATGGGTCGGTATTGATGTGGATCTCATCAAAGAGGTCGCAAAGATTAATGACTGGAAACTTGAAATGAGTTACCCTGGTTTTGATGCGGCACTTCAAAATCTCCAAGGTGGGCAAGCAGATGCAGTCATTGCAGGCATGTCCATCACAGATCAACGTAAACAAACTTTTGATTTCTCTGATCCATACTATACATCTGCTTTGACGATTGCCACAACAAAAGCAAATAAAATTACTGATTATAGTCAATTAAAAGGAAAAGCAGTTGGTGCTAAGAATGGGACGGCTTCTCAAACTTGGTTAATTGCCAACAAAGATAAATATGGTTATTCGATTAAGACTTATTCAGATGGTACACACATGTATGCGGCACTCGCTGCAGGTAACATTGTCGGTGCAATGGATGATTATCCTGTCATCGCTTATGCCATTAAGCAAGGTCAAAATTTATCAATAAATATGCCTTCTATTTCCATTCCTGGTGGATTTGGGTTTGCTGTTATGAAAGGCAAAAATAAAGCGTTAGTAAATGACTTTAATCGTGCGCTCAAGCAAATGAAAGCTGATGGAACTTATGATAAAATCTTAGCAAAATACATCAGCACTGCTAAAAAAGCAACACCGAAAAAAGCTGTTTATACCATTGCATCGGATAATAGTTTTGCGCCTTTTGAATTTCAAAATTCGAATAAACAATTCACTGGAATTGATGTTGACTTGCTCAATGCTATCGCGAAAAATCAAGGGTTCAAAATTAAATGGAATTTTATTGGATTCCAATCCGCAGTAGATGCAACTCAAGCAGGTCATGCCGATGCGATGATGTCAGGAATGACCATCACTGATGCTAGAAAACAAGTTTTTGATTATTCTGATGCGTATTTTTCATCAAACCTCACTGTTGCTGTCCCAAAAACAGACGATAGCATCAAATCCTGGAGCGATCTTAAAGGAAAAACGGTAGGAGCTAAAAACGGAACAGCCTCTTTTGATTATCTCACTCAGAATGCTTCTAAGTATGGCTTTACCGTGAAAGCTTTTACGGATGCTACAACAATGTATTCCTCACTTGATAATGGCTCCATCAAAGCTTTGATGGATGACGAACCTGTGATCAAATACGCCATCAAACAAGGCAAGCAATTTAAAACCCCACTTCCACCTATCGCTGATGGACAGTATGGTTTTGCAGTTAAAAAAGGGCAAAATCCTGAATTGATTGAAATGTTCAATAACGGATTAGCTCAACTGCGAACATCTGGTCAATATGATAAGATTGTTGGGAAGTACTTAGGAACAAACGCTTCATCCACAAGTAAAGAAACCGTAAATGAAACAACGGTTGGTGGTATTCTTAAAAACAACTGGCAACAAATCATTAAAGGACTTTGGATTACACTTCAATTGGCTTTAGTTTCCTTTGTTTTAGCCATGATTGTTGGGATTATTTTTGGATTATTCTCTGTTTCTCCAAGTCCTACATTGCGTGCGATTTCAAGAATTTATGTTGACATCAACCGCTCGCTTCCACTTCTTGTTTTGACGATTTTCCTTTTCTATGGAATTCCAAACTTGCTCCAGATGATTACTGGACACCAATCGCCGCTCAATGAGTTCACAGCAGGCGTTATTGCGCTGACGCTAAACGAATCATCTTACATTGCTGAAATTGTTCGTGGTGGGGTTAAAGCCGTCCCAATTGGGCAAATGGAGGCTTCTCGCTCACTTGGTATGCCTTACATCAAAACGATGCGAAAAGTCATTTTACCACAAGCCGTTAAGATTACGATTCCAAGTTTGATCAATCAATTTGTCATCACGACAAAAGATACAACATTGGTCTCAGTCATTGGCTTAGTAGAATTGCTTCAAACTGGACAAATTATCGTTGCGCGTAACTTCCAAGCCTTTCGTGTTTATGGAATCATTGGTTTGATTTACATGATTATTCTTTTATTAATCATGTGGCTCGGACGTTACGTCGAAAAGAAATTGAAATAAGGAGGATTAAACTAAATGGCAAAAACACAAATTGAAGTCACTGATCTTCACAAATATTATGGCAAAAATGAAGTTTTAAAAGGCATCACAACAAAGTTCAATAAGGGCGATGTGGTGTGTATCATCGGACCTTCCGGTTCAGGTAAATCCACTTTTTTAAGAACATTAAATGGGCTTGAATCTGCAACTTCTGGAGATGTTTTCGTTGATGGTTACAATTTAACAGACAAAGGAACAAACCTTAATATTGTCCGACAAAATGTAGGAATGGTTTTCCAACATTTCAACTTGTTCCCAAATATGACCGTGCTTGAAAACATCATGTACGCTCCTGTAGGTCTTAAAAAATTAACCAAAAGTGAAGCTCAAACAAAAGCAGTCGAATTGCTTGAAACGGTTGGTTTAATGGATAAGAAGGATGCGATGCCAGCGATGCTTTCTGGTGGACAAAAACAACGTGTTGCGATTGCACGAGCACTTGCAATGGATCCAAACGTCATGTTATTTGATGAACCAACCTCTGCTCTTGATCCTGAAATGGTCGGGGATGTTCTTGGAGTTATGCAAGATTTAGCTCAAAAAGGAATGACCATGCTGATTGTGACTCATGAAATGGGCTTTGCGCGTAAAGTGGCCAATCGTGTTATCTTTACCGATGGTGGAGTTATTCTTGAAGATGGGACACCAGAAGATCTCTTTGATCATCCTAAGCACCCACGTTTACAAGATTTCTTATCAAAAGTATTAAACGCATAATTTTAAGATTCTGTCAGTACTGACAGAATCTTTTTCGCACTTATTCATTAAAAATCACTTTTGTCAGCACTGACAAAAGTGGTTTTTTGTTCTTAACTAAATAATTTTATCTTGTTTTGAATCTCATCAGCAGAGGCTTGAAGTTTAACTTTTTCATCTGCCGTCAAAGGTAATTCAATCAGACCTTCGACCCCGTTTTTCCCAATCAGCGCTGGGGTAGAAATATAAGAATTAAATTGTGGATCATAATGTGAACAAATAGCACTACTTTTTGCATCTGAAAGGACCAGGTTCATCAATCCCACCGTCGCCGCTGCAATCGCAACGTTCGTATAATGTTTTGTGTTAAAAACGGCAAATCCACCTTGACGCGAATCTTCTTCAATCGCATCCAAGTTCAATCCTTTTTCTTTTGCAATCTCAGAAAATAAACGTCCTGCCACACGTACGGTTGACCAAGCCACGAATTGTGAATTCCCATGTTCACCTAACGCATACCCTTCAACGCACCGCGGATCTAAGTTTAAATGTCCTGCGACTTGTCTTTTCATTCGAGCAGTATCTAAATAAGTCCCCGTCCCCAAAATCCGTGATTGCGAAAGGTTCAAGTAGTGTGAATACATCTCTACAATAACATCATTAGGATTTGTTGTTGCAATTAGAATCCCTGAAAAGCCAGACGCATTTAAATCGTCAGAAACCTGTTTCACCTCAGGTGCATTTAAACGCAATTCTGTAAATCGGTCTCCACCAGGCTTGATCGCATCAATGTGCCCCAAAGTCGATAATACAACATCAGCATCCCTCAAATCATGATAATCTCCTGCATAAATCTTCACATGATAGGGCTGTAATGCTAATGAATCCCATAAATCAAATACTTCTGCTCTAGCAATTTCAGGATTTTTATCAATCAAAACCAATTCATCCGCAAAACCACCTTGAACAATATCCAAAGCCACTGTAGCTCCAACATGACCCAGTCCAATAATTCCTACTTTACGCATCACTTTGCCTCATCTTTCAATCGTGATCATTTCCTTAGAAACACTGATTTTATTTTAGCACAAAAAAAGCCAGAGCGCTGACTTTTTTTACGTTTTTGAATTAAATTCTACTTCTTATAACCCAAGAGTTTTCGCCTGACAAAAGAAAATAAAAGTGACGATGCAGCTCCACCAGAAACAACTCCTCCACACGCAGCCAAATCACTCTTTAAATTACCTTCACTGAGCAAGAACGAATGTGTCTTATGTTGCTTTTGAAATTTAGAAAAAACTGCCATTTGATTTGCTTTTTTGGGAAAATCGAGCTTTGGAATCACAATACTGTCATCTTTTAAAATAGAAAAATCGGGCAAAATCTTTTTGTCAGTACTGACAGCGCCTTTTTCGCTCTTGAGAAATTCCTCTTCCTGGTGCAGTTGATTTTCTAAAGCACGATCATGCTTCTGCCACGAAAAAACAACTTTTTTTCCCTCACTATGCTTTTCTTGTAAAAAAAGAATTGGATTATTCTTGATCTGATGATCAAAAGAAGTTCTATTTCCCTTATCAGCCAAGCTATTTTTTGAAAACGTGCTCCAGTCTTGTGCAAGAGCTTTTTGTGAAAAAAAAATAATGCCCATCATCGTGACGAAAAAAAATAGAAAAACGCTCCATTTTTGATGACCTTGGTATTCAAAACCTCTCACTAACCCTACCAATCCCTTTCCAATATATTTCAATTCAATGAATAACTGCTTCTATATTAACATTATTTTCATCAAAATGCAATTATTTTGAAATATTTTGAAACAAAAAATTATTTTTTTTCTTTAATGATATAAATTGGTCGTTTTTTGACTTCCAAAAATACGGTACTGATATATTTTCCGATTACCCCTAAGGTCAACCAAGTAAAACCAAAACAAAAAAGTAAAATGACAACCATAGAAGTCCATCCAGAAACGGAGTGATGGAAAAACAACTGTCGAATAACCAAAACAATAATGGCCAAGATCGTCATAAGTACCATCAATAACCCGCTATAAGTCACAAAATTAAGAGGGATTTCGCTAAAATTAATTAAACCATCCATCGCATACCGAATTTTATTTCCGAACTTCCACTTTGTTGATCCTGATACTCTTTGTTCATTGGGATAGCTAACATATTCCGTAGAAAATCCCACCCACGTAAACAATCCCTTTGAAAAACGACTTGATTCTGTCAAACTTAAAATTGAATCAACCATCTGACGACGCATCAAGCGAAAATCTCGAACCCCATCAACAACAGGAGTGCGCGACATTTTATTCATCAAAAAATAGAAAGCTTTTGATCCAAGAGAAGTCAAATAAGCCTCTCCCACACGATTCATTCGTCTGGCAGCCACACAATCTACATTTTCTAATCCTATTTTTTCAACCATTTCAATAAGTACTTCTGGAGGATCTTGCAAATCCGCATCCAAAATCGTCACAAAATCTCCCGTTGAGACCTGCAATCCAGCAAACATCGCCGCTTCCTTGCCAAAATTACGAGAAAAAGAAAGATAATGAACATACTCATGTTGTTTATTCAATCGCTTTAAATAAGATAAGGTCTGATCTTGTGAACCATCATCAATGAACCAATACTCAAAATCCACTTTTAATTGAAGCCGAACACGTTCAGTACGCTCAAAAAAAAGTGGAATGCTTTTTTCTTCATTATAACAAGGAATTATTAAAGATAAAATCATCATGTCCTTTCATTCAAACATTATTTTACAAACTTAAATGCTTTGCATACGTTACAACATTCTCATCGGGCAGTAAAAAGTGATAGGCTTTTTCATCCTGAATTTCAAGTTCCAAGAGATGAATCGCTTCATCAATAGAATTGACTTCTTTTGTTTTTACAGCATCGATCAAATAATTCAGCGTTCTCGAATTTAACAAATCAACCATCACACGAGAGTTCAAAATCACTTTTTGATTTAAAATTTCATCAATTTCTTTTTCAATTGCCTCTTTCTTACTTACATATTTTCTTTTTTGAATCCGCTCGATGTGCTTCCTTCCCCCTGGAATCACATTTTTGGATAATAAACTTCTAAAAAACTCTTTGATTATCAAGCTAAATCCCCAAGAAACAAATCCCACTAAAAACATCTGTAAAAAAGAAGCTAATAATGAAACCTTTTTTGCCCCTTGTTCAAATAAAAATGAATAATTAATCGCATAAATATAAACTAAAATCACTGAAACCACACCTGAGAGTAAAATTGCTCTTTGATTGATCATTTTATTGATTTCTTTTTTTAATTCTCGCTTTAATTCATCGATTTGCCTAATCTTCTTTTCTAATAAAATCAGTGCCTGAAGCAAATCACTAAAGTCGTTGTCAACCATCTTCTGCCTTTTCTTACTTTTTTCAGTTGTAGCCATTTTATCATTATAATTCAATTTTCGCAATTGTTTTTATAAATTAACACACAAAAAAACATCGTAAGAAATTTTTTTACAATGTTTTTTATTAATTGCTTTGATATTAAAGATGATTAGCAACATTTAATCGATTCAAAGCTCTGTGAAGTGAGACCTCAGCCCGTTTGACATCGTCCACTTTATGTTCGGCTTTAGCCTGTTCAATTTCGCGTTCTGCACGGATTTTAGCGCGCTCTGCACGAGAAACATCAATGTCGCGTTCTCGTTCTGCAGAATCTGCAATAATCGTGACCAGATTATGGTTCACTTCGATAATCCCGCCATTTACAGCGATATAATCAACTCTACCATCTTTATCTTCTGGACGACGAACTTTAAGCTCATCAATTTTCAATGCTGAAATGGTATTAATCATATGAGGTAGAATCCCCATATCCCCACTCAAAGTATGCGCAAGTACAAAAGAACCATGATGATCATACACCAATCCACTCGGTGTAATCACTTGAACAGTCATTTCTTCTAATTCTTCAGCCATTTAGCGACCTCCGATCTTAGTAGCCCATGTTTTTGGCTTTTTTAAGGACATCCTCGATAGGACCAACGCCACGGAAAGCATCTTCTGGGATTGAATCATATTTACCATCAAGAATTCCTTTGAAATCTTCAACTGTTTTTTCAACAGGAACATAAGATCCAGGAACACCAGTGAATGTTTCTGCAACTGAAAAGTTTTGTGACAAGAAGAATTGAATTCGACGCGCACGTCCAACCAAAGTCTTTTCATCCTCAGACAATTCATCCATCCCAAGGATCGCAATAATATCTTGCAATTCTTTATATCGTTGCAAAACATGTTGAACTTCCATCGCTACAGCATAATGTTCTTCTCCAACAATTTCAGGTGAAAGTGCACGAGAACTTGAAGCGAGCGGATCAACAGCAGGATAAATCCCAATTTGAGTTAATTTACGATCCAAGTTTGTCGTCGCATCCAAGTGAGCAAATGTTGTTGCTGGCGCTGGGTCAGTATAGTCATCTGCAGGAACATAGATGGCTTGAATTGAAGTGACTGAACCATTTTTTGTTGATGTAATCCGTTCTTGAAGCTGTCCCATTTCAGTAGCTAATGTCGGTTGATAACCAACCGCAGAAGGCATCCGACCCAAAAGGGCAGAAACTTCAGAACCTGCTTGAGTGAAACGGAAGATATTATCAATGAACAAAAGCACATCTTTGTGTTCCACATCACGGAAATATTCCGCAAGTGTCAAACCAGTCAGTGCAACACGCATACGTGCTCCTGGTGGCTCATTCATTTGACCAAAGACCATGGCTGTTTTTTCCAAAACACCAGATTCTTTCATTTCAAAATAAAGGTCATTCCCTTCACGTGTTCGTTCTCCAACACCTGTAAATACGGAAATTCCTCCGTGATTTTGTGCAATGTTGTGAATTAGCTCTTGAATGAGGACTGTTTTACCAACTCCGGCACCACCAAAAAGTCCAATTTTCCCACCTTTGAGGTAAGGGGCAAGTAAGTCAACGACCTTAATTCCTGTAACAAGAATTTCGTTCGCTGTTGACAACTCATCAAATGTTGGTGCTTTTTTGTGAATCGGGCTACGCGGTGCATCTTCTCCAAATGCTTCTCCTGGATCAATTGTATCTCCAAGAACGTTAAATACACGTCCAAGTGTTTCAGGACCGACTGGAACTGAAATCGGTTTACCCGTATCGAGGACTTCGAGTCCACGAGTCAAACCATCAGTTGATTCCATGGCAATCGTCCGAACAGCACCATCACCAAGTTCAAGTGCAACTTCAAGTACGATTTTTGTTTTAACACCATCGACGTTTTTATAAACGACAAGGGCATTAGTAAGCTCAGGCAAGGTGCTGCCAGACGGAAATTCAACGTCAACAACAGGACCAATAACCTGAGTAATTTTACCAGAACTCAATGTTTTTCCTCCTTGTATTATTTTTAATGTTTGATTTAAATAGCATGCTGATCCATGAACGTATGATACGTACTTTAGCTCTCAGCTAAAACGTGAAAGATAAAATCAAGATCACTGCTTTCAAAATGTGTTAAAGTGCAGCCGCTCCAGCGACAATTTCCGTAATTTCTTGCGTGATTGCAGCTTGACGGGCACGGTTAAATTGAATCGTTAAATCATGAATTACTGAATTCGCATTATCAGTGGCAGTTTGCATCGCTGTCATTCCTGCAGCGTGTTCTGCCGTTTTCGCATCTACAATAGAGCCATAAATTAAACTCTCAGCATACTGCGGAAGCAATTGGTCTAAAATCTGATCACGATCTGGTTCAAGCTCAAACGTATCTAGGCTTGGTGTTGATGTGACATCATCAAATGAGATAGGTAACATTTTTTCCATCCGAACTTCACTCGTTAATGAATTAACATGGTGATTGTAGCAGACGAAAAGTTCGTCAAACTCTTCAGATTGATATAATTTCACAGCTTCTGAGACGATGTGACGGACTTCTTCAAAATTCGGTTGATCTGAAAGACCACGTAATTCGTATGAAACTTTAATGTCCCGAGCCTTGAAAAAATCTGCTCCCATTCCGCCTAAAGCCATCACTGAAAAAGCATCATCATTTTTTTTCTTCATCAGTTCAGACATTACAGATTTTAGGATGTTCGCATTATATCCTCCGACAAGTCCTCGATCTGAGGTAATGACTAAATAACCTGTCTTTTTTACTTCGCGTTTTAACATCATCGGATTTTTTGAAGGTCCTTTATCATGAGACACAAGGTCTAATGTTACTTGCTTTACCTTTGAAGCATACGTTTGATATTTTTTTGCGTGATTTTCCGATTTCTGCAATTTTGCAGCAGAAACCATCTGCATGGCTCCAGTAATTTGACTTGTTTTAGCCGTTGATGCAATTTTTGATTTTATTTCGTTTAGTGAAGCTCCCATAAAGTGAACCTCCTATTAGTAATTCGTTGTATTTTTGAAGGATTTGATGGCTTCATCCAGTTTTTCTTCGTCAGGCAATTGGCTTGTTTCAGAAATAACTTTCAGTAATTCAGCGTAATTTGCATCAAAGAAATTATCCATTTTTTCTTCAAAATCAAGAATGTCAGAAACTGGAACATCATCAAGGAAGCCATGAGTCAAAGCATAAAGAATAATTACTTGTTTTTCAACAGGTAGAGGTTTATGCAAAGGTTGTTTCAAAACTTCAACCGTCCGTTTCCCACGTTCAAGTTTTGCTTGCGTTGCTGCATCCAAATCTGATCCAAATTGTGAGAAAGCTTCAAGTTCACGATAAGAAGCAAGGTCAATACGAAGTGTTCCTGCTACTTTTTTCATGGCTTTAATTTGAGCATCTCCACCAACACGTGATACTGAGAATCCAGCATCAATCGCAGGACGAACACCAGAATTAAAGTAATCTGTATCCAAGAAAATTTGACCATCTGTAATTGAGATAACGTTTGTCGCGATATAAGCCGAAATATCTCCTGCTTGTGTTTCAATGAATGGCAAAGCAGTCATTGAACCTCCGCCTAAGTCATCAGAAAGTTTTGCAGCACGCTCCAAAAGACGACTATGAAGATAGAAAACGTCCCCTGGATAAGCTTCACGTCCTGGTGGACGACGAAGTAAGAGTGAAAGTTCACGATAAGCAACGGCTTGTTTTGATAAATCATCATAAACAACTAAAACGTGTTTCCCATTATACATGAACTCCTCACCCATTGCAGCGCCAGCATAAGGCGCGATATATACAAGTGGTGAAGGTTGTGAAGCTGAAGCTGAGACGACAATCGTGTAATCTAGTGCACCGTATTTACGGAGCGTTTCAACTTGTGTACGAACTGTTGATTCTTTTTGACCGATTGCAACATAGATACAGATCATATCTTTGCCTTTTTGGTTCAAAATCGCATCGATTGCGATGGATGTCTTTCCTGTTTGACGGTCTCCGATAATCAATTCACGTTGTCCACGTCCGATAGGAACAAGGGCATCGATTGCTTTAAGTCCTGTTTGAAGTGGTTCAGCAACGTGTTTACGTTGCATAACGCCAGGAGCTGCGGCTTCTACTGGACGGAATTTACCTGTATTTAGGTCTCCAAGTCCATCAATAGGTTGTCCAAGAGGGTTTACGACACGTCCGATAAGTTCTTCGCCGACTTGTACTTCCATAATTTTACCTGTACGTTTAACAGTGTCTCCTTCACGAATGGAGAGGAAATCACCAAGTACAATAATACCAACGTCAGTAGCATCAAGGTTTTGCGCCATCCCATAAACACCGTTTGAAAATTCAACAAGTTCACCACTCATTGCATTTTCAAGACCGTAGGCCCGCGCAATCCCATCACCAACGTAGGTCACAACACCAGTTTCAGCAATTTCAAAATCTGGTGTGAAATTTTCAATTTGTTGTTTAATCAGCGAACTGATTTCATTTGCATTGATTGCCAAGAATATGCTCCTTTCTTATAATATTTCTTTAGCGATTTTCGCTAATTGAGTTTTAATTGAAGCATCAATAATTTTTCCTCGTGAGTTGATCACAAAACCGCCAAGGATACTGGGATCAACAGTATTAATGATTTTTACGGTGTTCAAATCAAACTTTGCACGAGCTAATTGATTCATTTTATCTAATTGGGCTGACGTTAATGCAACACTTGAGATTACTTCAACATCTCCTATTTTAAACATGTCATCTGCCGTATTTTTTACTTCCAGCAAGATTTCATAAAGATCAGATAAACGTCCGTTTGCTCGTACAGTATTTAGAAAATTGTGCATCAGATCTGATGCTGATTGATTCAATGTGTCCACAAGTTGAGATTTCGCTTGTTCAGAATAAACTTCGCTCCCAAAAATGGCAGCTAATGAAGCCCGATTAAATAATTCAATGAGTTCATTGACTTCTTTTAATACTTCTTCGACTTTATTTTGTTCTTTTGAAACCTCAAGGAGGGCTTTACTGTATTTTTGTGAATTTATCTTGGTCATCTTATTCTCCTAACTTAGAGATATAAGTGTCAATTAATTCAGATTGTGCATTCACATCAAGAGATTGACCAATCAATTTTTCAGCGATTTTAACTGAGATATCAGCAACATCTCCTTTAACTGAATTGAGCGCTTCTTTGCGTTCTTGTTCAATTTCTCCTTGAGCACGTTTTTTAGTATTTGCAGCTTCTTCATTCGCATTGGCTACAATTTTATCACGATTTTGTTTCGCGGTATCATTGGCGGTTTGAATGATGTTTGCTGCTTCTGCTTTTGAACCAGCGAGTTCTGATGTTCTTTGATCAACTAATTGTGCTGCTTGAGTTCTTGAAACTTCTGCAGCATCAATGTCGTCAGAGATTTTCTTTGCACGCTGTTCAAAGATTCCTGTGATTGCTTTCCATGCAAAAACACGAAGCAATACAAGCAGGATAATGAAAGCTCCGCTCGCAACAATGACGTTACCAATAACGGTATTCGGAGCAGTTTCTAACAATGTAAACATAATCTACTCCTATTCTTCTTCTAAGATTTTGTGGCTAATGTACAGATTTGTCAAAAGGACAAAAACATAAGCCTGAAGGGCTGAGATAAAAAGTGAGAATCCAATCCATGCAATTTCAAGAATAATTGCGACGGGATACATGAATGGTGTAGAACTTACCATTCCTGCAATCAAGCCAAGCATGATTTCACCTGCGAAAATATTTCCGTAAAGACGAAGACCAAGCGATAATGTATTCGTGAACTCTTCCAAAATATTCATTGGAAGTAATGCTTTTGGATCTTTCCAAAAGGCGACTTTTAGATATTTTCCAAAGCCAAATTTTTGGACTCCGACGACGTTTGAAAGAACGACAACCATCAATGCTAAAGTCAAATCGACTGTGGCATTTGCTGTTGGAGATTTCCAAAGTGAGACATCGTGAGTATTACTCAATTTAGTGATCAAGCCAATCGAGTTAGCAACAAGAAGGAATGAGAACAGGGTAAAGCTCAAGAGGGAGTAACGTGGGGATTCTTTTGCACCAAGCATATCTTTTCCTATGCCATTTACAAAATCCACCGCCCATTCAAGAACGTTTTGTTTACCAGAAGGTTTTAGCTGCATGTTGCGGCTAGCCCAGAATATCAGACAAAATACAATGGCTAAAGTAATCACGGTCATCACAGTGATCGTTCCATCAAAAGCAATCGGTCCAATATTGAAGGTCCAGGTTGATTCCATATACTGTTCTTCCTTTCTAGTTTAAAATTTTGTTAAAAACGAAATCTTAACGGAAAAGGAATGCCATAGCAAGGGCAATGAAGAATGTACCTTCGACGAAGGCAATACCCATGAACATAGAACCACGAAGTTTTCCTTCAAGTTCAGGTTGGCGTGCAACTGATTGAAGGAAGTTTGAGACGATGAGCCCGTCACCAATAGCGGCACCAAGTGCAGCAAGACCGATGGCGATAGCACCAAGAGCGGCAATAGTCATATTTAGACCTCTTTTCTATATTTTAGCGGAATCTGACGCTCCGCAATTTAATATTACTAGCAAATTATAGCTTTATTCTTTTTGTTTGTCAAAATAAAATATCAAATTTTCGTAATTATCTTTAGTTTTTTAGCTATAAAACATAGTTTAAAGCCTTTTGTTATCTACTTTGAGTGATGTATCATTCATTTGAGCATTATTTTTTTAAAAAAATTTTTTTCGTTTTTCTTTCCTATTATAATTGTATTCGTTTTCTTTGCTTATTTCATTGGGCTTCATCCTCAGTGCGAAACATTTTATGTTAGCAAATGTTGTTTAGTTTTATTGTGGCGAATCGGATTTCTTTTGTTTAAAATAAGGTTACTTGTTAAATTGATTGGGAGCTAGCAAAAGATAAAACTTGAAAATGGATTATTTTTTAATAGTAGAAAACGATATAACAACATAAAAAATTTATTTATTTATAAGGAGTCTTTAAAATGAAATTTAAATTTAAAGGTTTGTCACCCTTTGAAGAAGATGTTACCCCTAACTTTATGGGGGAAGCAGAAATGCCTACTGTTGTTCGTGAATTTGAAACAATGGAAAATGCGATTGAGTATGTCGCAAAAAATCGGGGATTTATGGTTACAGATGATAAGAAATTAGCATTTGTAGTTAGAAATATCCAACAAATTAACTAATTGCAAAGAATCTGTCGCCCTTTCATCGGCAGATTCTCACACCCCTAGGAAACGAGCATTATGAAAAATAAATCTCAACGAATTTTAGTTGGTCTTGATGGCTCTGTTGAGTCACTTAAAGCACTAGATAAGGCTATTGAACTGGCTTATTCAAATCAAGCAGAACTTGTAATTGCACACATCATTGATTTGCGTTCTTTTTCAACTGCTGCTTCACTTGATCCAGAATGGGCCGATGCGCATCAGCAAGGAGCAGAAAAGTTTTTGAACGATTTTGCGCAAGAAGCAAAAGATGCAGGCATTCATTCTGTTAAAACTGTTCTTGAAATGGGTGCTCCAAAAGTTTTATTGAGCACGACGATTCCACAAAAAGAAGCCATCGATCTTATCGTGATTGGGGCGACTGGAATGAGTCGTTTGGAACGTATTTTAATGGGTTCTGTCTCACAATATATTATCGGACATTCACTCTGTGATGTCTATGTCGTTCGATAAGTTTTTTACTTATCATCTTTCTGTCAAACATTAGAAATGGGAAAATTATGAAAAAGGAAAGTATATTTACCGCTACTTTCATTATAAATACGCTGATTAGCTTTTTATTTTATATTGTCTTTTATGTCTTAACATCGTCCATTGGGACTTATGCTTTAAATCAATTGCATCAATCCACAGTGATTAGTTTGTCACTTTCAAGTATTTTTGTTATTGGTGCTTTGATCGGTCGGGTTTGGACCGGAATTATGGTGACGAAATTAGGAATGAAACGTCTGCTTTATATTGGTGGATTAATCTTTTTGATTTTGACTTTTGGTTATTATTTTACAACAAATATTCCTTTGTTATTCTTAATTCGTGTCATCCAAGGTGCTGGTTTTGGGATTGGTGCAACAGCTTCAGGAACGATTGCTGGACACGTTGTTCCTGCAAGTCGTCGGGGGGAAGGAATTGGTTATTATGCCTTATCTGTTACTCTTGCTGCTGCCGTTGGTCCTGCATTAAGTATTCAAATTTATTCTTCTTTTGGATTTAAAACGTTATTAACTTTAGCCCTTGCTTTACTTATTTTAACTTTCATCATGATTTTCTTTGTTCGGGTGAAAGAATTCTCTGCTGAGGAACGTGAGCACGCGCTGGCTCATCAACCTAAGGGAATTGATAAATACATTGAAAAATCTGCTCTTCCGATTTCAATTATCGCGTTTCTTGCAGGATTTATCGACTCAGCCATCTTGACTGGTATGGGACCATTCTCAATGGATTTGCATGTTCCTGCTGCAGGTTCACTGTTCTTTACAATGTATGCCATTTTGATTTTTATTTCTCGTCCTTTCACTGGTCGGATTTTCGATTCTAAGGGAGACAATTGGGTCTTTCATCCAACTTTCCTCTTCTTTGCGGTTGCGATGCTTTTAGTTGGCGTTGCTGGTTACTTCCATCCAACGTCTGGATTTTTAATGTTACTTGTTGCGGGAGCTGCTTTTGGTCTTGGTTATGGGGGCGTTGCTCCATTTGGCCAAGCAGTTGCAATTCGTGAAGCAGGCAAAGAACGGATTGGTGTTGCTACATCTACTTTCTTTGGATTCCTTGATTTAGGTGTTGGCGGTGGACCTATCGTGTTAGGTGCAATCATTCCATTACTTGGTCACGGGATGGTTGGATTCCGTAATCTTTATCTTTTGAGTGCGCCTGCGGTAGTGATTGTTTGGATTATTTATTATTTAATTCATGGTAAAAACCATAAGAAAGTTCTTGGGTAATGGATTACGCTAAAATAGTGTATAATTACTATTGAAATAGTTTAACCTCCTAGAAAAAGGTGGAATTAGAAGGAAATTATTGAATGCTGCAAAATTTTAATTATTTAATGGAAATGCTAAAAAACAAACAAGTTGGAACCATTACCAGAAAAAAACACAGCTATGTTATGTATCAAGGGATTGAATCAGATTATATTTATATTTTAAAAGATGGTGTCGCAAAAATAAGCAATATTTTGCGCGATGGACGTGAATTTAATATTGCTTATGTGACTGAACCTGATTTTGTTTCTTTACTTGAGAACAAACAAACCAATAATGTCTATGCTCTTTTTAATGTTCGTGTTGAAACTGATTTTGCTACTTTTTATAAAGTGCCTCGCAAAGATTTTTGGGAGTGGGTCAGTACTGATGTTGAATTACTTCGGATTGTGGATGAATTTTACCAACGTCGGTTGTCATTGAATTTGGGAATTTTGCAAGAGATGATGACGAATGGTAAAAAAGGGGCCGTTTGCGTTTGTATTTATAATTTGGTGGATAGTTTTGGAATTCAGAAAAAAGACGGGATTCTCATTGATTTTCCAATTACCAATGAAGACATTGCAAATTTCTGTGGCATTTCAACCCGAACCAGTGTCAATCGGATCATTCATGATTTAAAAGCTGAACGTGTGATTGATATCATCGAAAATAAGATCATGATTTATAATTTGCCTTATTTAGAAAATTATGTGAACTAAAACAGTTCTGTCAGCACTGACAGAACTGTTTTTTTGTTAAAATGCGCGCTCTTCTTTTGCTTTTTATCAACTCGAAGTCTTTTGGTTTTCTGTAAAATTATATTCTTTTTCTATTACTTTGTCAGTACTGACAGACTTTATTTTTCACCATCCATTCGTACCCCCTGTAAGAAATAACCGTTGAATAGGATATACAAGATGATAATTGGAATAATCGTCAGTATAGAAGCTGCCATGACACGATTCCACATTTGTCCTCCTTGATCTGCAGATTGTAAAACTTGCAAACCAAGCGTTAGCGTAAATTTACTTGGTGTATGCATATAAAGCATCGGTGCTAATAAATTATTCCAGAACCCCATAAAGACAAAGACCGCCTGTGTTGCAATTGAGGGTTTGGCAAGTGGCATGACAATACGGAAAAAAGTACCCACACGCGATAAGCCATCAATTCGCGCTGCTTCTTCGACATCTTTAGGAAAACTTAAGAAAAATTGTCGCATCATGAAAATATTTCCAATATTAATTGCTGCAGGCAAAATCAAAGCCCAGAAAGTATCTAACATCCCCAAGTTTTTGACAATCAAATAATTTGGAATCAAAAGCACTTGAGCTGGTACCATCATCATGGCTAGAATTCCGTAATAAAATTGCTTGCGCCCTGGAAAACTCAGGCGTGCCAAACTGTAACCAGCCATAGTGTTTAAGAACACATTGATTGCCGTCCCTATGACAGACACAATCATTGAATTGAAAAACCATGTCACAAACATTGAGCCTGATTTCGGACTAAATAAGTATTGGTACTGCTCTGTTGTAAAATGCTTTGAAATCAGGGACATTGAGCCACTCGTAATTTCTGACAAGGGTTTGAAACTCGCCGCAACTGCCCATAAAAACGGATAAAAGGTAATGATTGCATAAGCGATAAGAACAATATAAAGCAGACTTTTCAATACTTTTTGTTTCTTTGTTTTTTTCATCTGATTCCATTCCCTCCGTTAAGTTTTTCAGCAATCCGTGTCACGATAAAGATAATCACAGCAAGTAATATCGCAAGTACCGCAGCATAACCCATTTGATTATTTGTACCAAAAGCATATTGGAAAATTAAAAGACTAACTGTCAATGTAGAATTTGCAGGACCTCCCGTACCGCCTGAAAAGATGTAAGCTTGATCAAACATTTGAAACGTCCCAATAATTCCTGTCAAAAGGACGAAAGTCGTGATAGGACGTAAATAGGGAATCGTAATATAACGCAACTTATCAATAACATTAGCGCCGTCAATTTCTGCTGCTTCATACATTGAATCTGGCAAATCTACGAGCGATGCAAGATAGATTGTCATAAAATAAGGAACCGTTGACCAAATATTCATCATCATGATAATCTTCAATGTCCAGTGTGTATCATTGATAAAATTAATCGGTTGATTAATCCAATGCAAACTTTGCAGTACACCATTCACGGGACCATTTAAATTAAACAAAAACATAAAAATCATTGTCAATGCTGCAGAGCTCGTCAACGTAGGTAAAAAATAAACCAATCGGAAAATCTTTTTACCATGAATAGACTTATTGGCTAGAATGTAAGCAATGACAAGTGCAATGAAAGTCTGTACTGGAACCACAATCAAAGCAAAAAAGCTTGTATTTTGAAGTGCACGAATCAACTGCTTATCAGTGAACAAATTTGCCCAGTTTTTAAAATTATTCCATGTGTAAGTGTGAGAAATTAAATCAACATTGTTAAAACTCAGATACACTGCAAATAGGATTGAAAGTACAAAGAAAATCAAAATGATAACCAAGGCGGGAGCAAGAAAGCCATAACCTTGAATCATCTCGCCAAACGCTCTTTTACTGCGTCTCGATTTGGACGGTTTCATTTCCATAGAAAACTCCTTTTCATTTGTGTAAATAGCCTTTACTAAGATAAAAATTTTACTGACAGACTGATGATGCGGTCTGTCAGTAATTTTTTATCAAAGCGAATCTCTGAGCCGCTTATTTACTTAACTTGCTGTTTGCATCTTGATCTGCTTGTTTCAAAGCTGACTTAAGCTGTGCTGGTGTTCCATCTTTTTTGAAAGCATTCGTGATGAAGTTATCATAGGAAGTTACAACCGTGGTCAAGTTCACACCATCTTGCCAAGGTTGGGCATATGTTAATTCGTCTGAATGGATCTTCAAAAGTGGATTTTGTTTAATAAATGTTGAACTGTCATTAACATCTTGACGTGTTGCAAGTGTTCCTACCCCAGAAGTCCATGTGGTCATACCAGCTTTACCTGTGACATATTTGATCCAATCATTTGCAAGATTAGTCACTTTTGTATTCTTATATTCGCCCCAGCCCACTGTATATTGCATCGTTTGTTTTTGACCATCGTAAGTCATGTTAGGAATAATCGTGTAGTGCAAATCTTTATACTGCGTATTATAAACTTGGTAATTCCAGTTTCCTGTCAATGCCATCGCAAATTTACCTGTAGCAAATCCCGTTCCTTCATCACCTGCACCAACTTGTTGTGGAGTAGCTACGATACCTTCGTTAAACATCTTTTGTACAAAGGTCAAATTTTTCAAAATTGTTTGATCAGAAAGTTTAGAAACACCTTTACCAGCTTTAGTTATAGGGTTTTGATCTCCTGATGTGATAAATTGCCAATTTCTTGTCAAATCAGCATTCATATTCATCATATAGACTTTGCCCGTGCCATAAGTCGCATCAAGTTTGGCTTGTTGTGCAGGTGCCCATTTTAGAAAATCTTCATAGGATTTTGGGATAGCATTGATATCAATGCCAGCTTTGGCAAAAATATCTTTATTCACATAAAGAGCGAGCGTGGACACGTCTTTTGGTACAGCATAAACATTACCATTCGTTGTAAAGGCACCAATCGAAGTCTTGTAGAAATTACTTGGATCAGCTACTGATTTGCTCAATTTGTTGAGTACACCTTCTTTTTGAAGATACGGATAAAAACTTGAATCAATATAGAAAACATCAGGCGCAGTGCCTCCTGATAGGTCTGTTGGGAGTTGTTGTGTGATATTAGTATAGACTTTGGGCTTGACTGTCACATCATATTTTTTTTCAAATGTTTTGACCAGTTTGTCAAACGTCGCATTTTCAGTATCAGAACCTTTCCAATACCCGACAGTTAATGTTTCCCCCTTAACTGACCCTGATTGTTTTTTTGAAGCTGTGTTTCCGCATGCAACAAGAAAAGCAGCCGACATCATTGTTGCACCTGTGAGCGCAACTTTTTTCCAAGTTTTCATTTTATTTTCCTCCTATATGGAAATTATTAATTGACTTTTTAAAGTATATTCTTGGTCTTTATTCAAAAATTTGATCTCATGCCCATTATCTGGTTTTGTCACAATCATTCGTTTTCTGTCAGTACTGACAGAAATATTTTCTCCACGATAATCAAAGCCATACTTCAGAAGTGACCATTTTTTTGGTAAATGGGGTTCAATTCGAAGCCGACTCTTCACCATCCGCACTCCGCCATATCCAAACACGATCATCTGCCAAATACCGCCAAGACTCGCTGCATGAATCCCTGCGTCAGATGACTTCATATAATCTCCCATATCAATATTAATGGCTTTATTAAAGAAATCATAAGATTGCTCAAGTTTTCCCAAATCTGCAGACAAAATCGCGTGTGTAGAAAAGCTTAAACTACTATCATGAGTTGTTTTTGGCTCATAATAATCAAAGTTTTTCAACTTCTGATCGCGGTCAAACAAATCTTCAAACAACAGCATCAAAAGTAAAACATCCGCTTGTTTCGTAATTTGCATCTGATTGACCTGTTCCAAATTAAAATCATGAAATAAACTATCCACACCATCCGATTCTCGATATTTACTTAAATCTATTACTTTTTTTGTAAGATAACTATCATCTTGTGGTATAATTCCTCCATCAGTTGCTTTAGGTAAGAAAATTTTATCAACTTTAGCTGACAAATTTTCTGTCAGTACTGACAGATTTAGTTTTTTGTCTAATTTTTCATAAAAATCAGGTTCATCTCTCCTTAAGTCTTCAATAAGCTTAATGGCAAAGGCGACATTCCATTGTGCTGTATAGTTTGTATAGGCATTATTGTTGATATGCTCTTTATATTCATCAGGACCAATAACATCTCGAATTTCATAATTATCAAGCGCATGATTATATTCTAGGCGACTTGCCCAAAATTTTGCTGTATCAATCAGAATCTCGTCACCTTTTTCGAGTTCAAATTCATGGTCACCTGTTACATCTATGTATTGTTTCACACCAAAGGCAACATCTGATGTGATATGCTGTTCTATAAATCCTGACCAGATTTTTGTGGACTGCCCCGTTATAATATCAGCTGCACCCCAGACAGGTGTGACTTCCCCATCAGCAGGGTTTGCTGCTTCCCACGGATACTGTGCCCCTTCATATCCATTAATTTTTGCTTTTTTATGTGCTCCATCAAGCCCCAAATAGCGATAGGTGACCAACTTTTTTGCTATATCAGGATGAGTAAAATTAAAATAAGGCAACATAAATATTTCCGTATCCCAAAACGCATGGCCTTTATATCCTTCTCCTGATAGTCCCTTTGCGCCAATATTCATTCTTTCGTCGTGACTTGGTGCCATAGCATGCAAGTGATACTTTGCGAATCTTATCGCCAGCTGATCGCGGAAGTTTTCTGATTTTATTTCAATAGGGTGTTTCTCCCAAATTTTCTGCCAAACGCGTGCGGATTCTTGAAGAAGTAATTCATAATCTAAATGATCAATCTTTTGAAGTTCATGAACCCCTTCAGATCTTAGGGCACTTAATTCATGATCTTCTATATCTTTATCATTCGAAGTGTAAATTGAGCCTCTTTTTTCAATATTAATCGTACTCTCCACGTCTAAATCAAAATCGTAATTCATAAAAAAGGAACGGCGACAGGTTTCTGGTCTTTCTGAAATCGTTATATTAAACTTATGTTCCACAGTTTGAATAATTTGAATTTTTGAGTGAGTTGTCACGGGCATCATTTGAATAAATTTTCCCTCAACTAATCCTTTTTCACCATCTGTAAAATGTTGACTTCCCTCATTTGAAACTTGTCCATTAATGCCTGATCGCATTTTGACATGAATGGGAATACGCGTTAAATTGGTCAATCGCACATGACTTACAAGTAAATGACGACGTGCTTGAGATACAAAGCGTCGGAACTCGAATTTCATTTTTAGATCCTCAAACTCCCAAATAAATTCACGCGTTAATTCTCCATTTTTAAGATTCAATCTTTTTTTATAATCCCTCACCTGACCATTGACAAGTGAAAAACGTCTCCCATTAAAAATAAATGACATTCCCCACATATCAGGAAGATTAGGTAATTCTGTGACTTCATTTTCGTCAAACGAGTTAAACGTTCCAGCAACAAAAGTATCGCGAATTTCTCCAATATATGCTTCTTCCTCACTTGATCTACTCCCAAGGTAGCCATTTCCTAAAGCCATTATTGCTTCGGATTTTCCCAGAAGTTGTTCGTCAAAACCTTGTTGTTCAATTTGCCAAAGTTTTTTCTGATCATAATTCATCAGACTCAATTTAGTTCTCCTTTATGATTTTATTATTTTTATGTTAGAAAATCGAACTAACTAAAACGTTTTAGTTACAATTAAAAAATATCTCGAATCTATAAATGATCAAAATAATGCTGATTTCGAAAAATCAAAATAATACCGCCCAAAATATACTGAGTATTGAAAAAGGAAGACCGTAAATCAGATACATTTTTAACATTTTCAAACCATCATAGTCATTACGATACCCCCATGCAATACCATAAGCTACTGCAATTGTTAAAATAAAAACAAAGGCTAATGGTAAAACAGGCATTTTAAGGAAAAGAGGTAAATGGTTTTCATCAAACATTGATTATTACCTCGCTTCTGCCGATTATATCATGCAAAAATTTGTGATTTGTTAAGTAAAGAACCAAACTTATCACAATAAAAGCCCACCCTATAAAAGGTAAAAAATATAATAACTTAGCACATTCACGCTGTCCTACTTCCATTAATTCAGTTGATACTGTTTTAACTTTCAGTTTCGCAAAAAATTTTCCGATTGTTTTTCCTTGAAAACTACTCTCAGAAATCATATTATATAAAACAAATAAGATTCCAGCTAATAAATTAGCGATACTTGAAAGTTCTTTTTCTGAAAAAATAAGATGAACAAGGATTAAGCAAGGAAGATATACAATGATCAAATCAATCAAGCTTGCTAATAAACGTTGAATTAGCATCAAATACCTCATGTTTTTCGCCTTTCGTCCTCTTAACTGAGGAAAATACAGCACTAACTAAAACGTTTTAGTTAACTAAGATCATTATATAGTAATCGTTTTCATTTGTCAAGAAAAAATAAAAAAATTATATTTTTATTTTTGCACTTTCTCGCTCGATAATCTGATATGGAACAAATCGATGATTAATCTCATTTTTTTCAATCTGACGAATCAAATCTTTTACTGCATATTCAGAGATTTTTCCTATATCTTGTCGAATAGTCGTCAAAGAAGGAGTCACATAGCTCGCCAAAGTAATATCATCAAACCCAACAATTGCAATTTTTTGATCTAAATGCAACGTTCTAAAAGCTTTAATCACTCCAATCGCCATCAAATCACTTGCAGCAAAAATGGCGTCAATTTGAGCAAATCCATTTTCATTACTGTAATTTATTGCCCATTTGTAGGCTTCACTTTCTGAGAAATTTGCATCATATACTTGAGCATTCTGAACTGCTTTTCGATATCCTCTTTCACGTGCTTGAGCAACGGTTGCAGTTTTTGTTCCATTTAAAAAGATAATCCTTTTATTTCCTGATTGCTTTAATAATTGGGTCATTTCAAATGTGGCGCTTACATTGTCTGTTGAAACAGTTCCTATTCTTTCATTTTGAATATCCAAATCAATTGCAACTGTCGGTAAATCAAACGTTTCAAGTTCTTGATAATAGGGATCTGAAATTCGCAACCCTTGAATAATCAATCCTGTAATATCTTTTTCATTACAAAATTGTCTTAAACTTTTTTGAGTTTGTTTTTCTGAATTCGTTGCATAAAAAACAAATTCATAATCAGTTCTATCTAAATTATCAACAACTCCACCCAAAATTTCCAGAGGCATTGCAACACCTCGAGTGACATTAATTTCATTCAAAATTAAAGCAATGATTTTTTTCCTCTTACTTGAAAGTTGCTTTGCTGCACTATTGGGAGTATATCCAAGTTCTTTTGCAGCTAAAGTCACTTTTTTGATTGTGTCAGCACTGATATCGCTATAATTATTAAATACTCTAGAAATACTGCTTACTGATAGACCTGTTTTGAGTGCAACATCTTTAATTGTTACTTTTTTCATGCATTCCTCTATTTTTTATTTATTTTTTATATTACCACTTTTTAATGGTCTAAACAACTTTAAGCAAAATTTTTAATGACTAAAAGTTTTTTAAAATGTACAGAAATAACCCAACTAAGAGGGTTTAGATAACAATAATTTTTAGGTTCAACGTTTATAATAAAGCCTGGCAATAAGATAGACTTTATTTTAACTTAAGAAATGCTGTCAGTACTGACAGAACTGTTTTTTTGTTAAAATGCGCGCTCTTCTTTGATGTAGTTAATCGGTAACCACTCAAATACCGTTTCAATTTTTCTGGTCCAATAATACCATTCGTGGATGCCGTCTGCAGTTTCATAAGTGAGGTCATAATTCATCTTTTTAAGCTCATTTGCGACATACTCATTGCCTGAATAGAGCAAATCCTGCTTTCCGCACCAAGCATACAATTTTGGACGTTCTCCCTCAAAACGTGCTGCAAGAGGAAGAATCTCATTTTCAGATCCTTTAAAATTTTCCATTGTTCCGAAAAGTCCGCCCCAGTAAGCAGGGTTATCATCAAAATGTTCTTCCATGCCGTTGAATGTAAGAACGCCTGAGAGGCTTGCTGCATAACTGAAGGTATTTGTCCCAAGCGCTAATCTAAACGCACCATAACCGCCCATAGAAAGCCCTGCGATGAAATTTTTCTCACGTTTTGTTGATAAATTTGGAAAAAAGTTGTGAATCACTTTTGGGAGTTCAAGCGCAATTGCATCAAAATAATTCATGCCGTATGTGGTATTGATATAAAACCCTAAATCTGTTGACGGCATTACAATCGCGAGATTGGTCTTTCGGATTAGGCGATCAATTCCAGAGCGATTGATCCACGAATTTTCATTTCCAGACATTCCGTGTAAAAGATACAGCACAGGAATCTCTTTTCCTGTAAAGTTTTCGACTTTATTTTGCTCTGGATAAATCACTTTTACCTCTCGATTCATCCCAAGTACTTCGCTATAATATTCAAGACTGATAATGGCCATTGGTCACTCCTTTTCATTCTCTCGTCAGCCTTTTGAAAACCAGTTTGATCTTCTGTCAGTACTGACAGTTTTGTTTCTCTATTATATCATTTTACCGTTGTCATTTGCCATTGTTTTAAGCGATTCGTAAGCGCGATGGCACCATGTTGGTCGGTGCGGAACACTGCAACGTGATATTTTTTAAATGTGACAAGTGTTTCTTGGTTGGGATGCCCATAGCGATTATTTTTTCCAACAGAAATTAAAGCAATTTTAGGTTGAATGGCGTTAATAAATTCGGGTGCTGAACTCGTTTTACTGCCATGATGTCCTGCTTTTAAAACGTCAACTTTAAGCGTCGGATACTGTTTTAAAAGTTCTAATTCTCCCTTTTTCTCCAAATCACCAGTGAACAAAAAGTGAGTGCCATAAAAATTTCCATACGTAATGACAGAATCATTATTATCTCCGTGACGCGTATATCCATTAGATAAAACATCTAAGCTGCTATCAAAAATGGGAATCTTATCGCCAACCTTAAGCACATGAATCAAAACCCTTGCTTGTTTCAATTTTTTAATGAAATCAGGGCACGTTAATTCACCTGGTGTAACGCACACTTCTTTGATTTTTATTTTATCAGCCAAAGTAACAAAATCTCCTACATGATCATCATCTGTATGTGTTAAAATCAGATGATCAATTTGAGAGACTCCTTTCGCTTGAAGTGCTGGGATAAGGGTATTTTCAGCATTACTTGAACAAATTGACTTTTGCCACTCTGATTTTTGTTTAAAGCTGACTTTTCCTCCTGTGTCAATTAAAATATTTTGTCGATTCCATTGATCCTGCAAAAAAATACTATCTCCTTGTCCGACATCCATCATCGTAATGCTTGGGTGAAGCGGAATTTTGCAGCTCAAATAACACAAGGAAATTAAAATAAATAAACACAATCGAAAGTTCTTATTTTTCCAAAAATCAATCAACAGCCCCGCTAAAATCAACAGCAATAGAAACGTCCAGCTTCCAATTGATCCAAAAACCAAAGGATAATGAATGATTTGATCAATCCCGTGAATGACAGCTTCTAATCCGTTAAACAACGCATGAATCGGCAAAATGATGCCTAAAAATGAAAATAAAAAGCTCAATAAAAGTAAGGGGAGAAGCAAAACATCAAACAAAAAACTAAAGGCAAATGTCAATAAAATTGAAAACGGTTGGAACACATGAAAATCAAAGATTAAAACGGGTAAAACAAGAAAAGATAAGGCGAGCGCATAAACTAAACTTTGTTTGATTTTTCCTAAACGCTCTACTTTGGGCGCTATCATTTGAATGACAAATGCATAAAAGAGCGTCAATTGACCGCCAATGCTCAACATGCTTTTTGGCATCAAAATCAGGATCAAAATGAGTGTTGCAGAAACATTATCCATTCCTTTTAAACGGATGTTTTTTTGAAGTAACGCCCGTATAACAGAGACAGAAAGTCCTGTCAAAAACGCATAACTTAGAGAAAAAGGAAGTTGTAAAATCCCGACTTTTTCTTTTGTCATCCCTAACCGAAGCAAAATTTTTCTAAATCCTGCGATAAAAAAATTGACCTGCATGCCACTCAAAGCAAATAAATGAATGATTCCAAGTCGCGTATAAAGATCTGTCATTTCGCCAAAATCTTTTCCGAGAAATCCAAAAAGAAGCCCGGTCATGTAATTTGATTCTGGTGCTTTAAAATGCTTCTGAATAAAAACAATCGCGCGCCTTCTCAAAAGTCGTAGATCAAATAACTGTGGTCTTAAGTCAGTAATTTTTTTGATTTTTTGAAGCGTGACAATCTGCCCAATATTTTGACTCAAAAGAAATGCACGATCGTCAAACCCATTAAAATTACGCTTTATTTCTGGACTTTCAAGTGTCGCATCCACATCCAAAATCACATTTTTTGATAATGTTTTATAAAACTGCTGCTCTTGTTTTGATTTGATTTGATAATACACCTGAAATTTTCTGTGATGACTGAGCGCTTGAAAACTCAAAAGATCACCATTGACTTGGATGGTATCTGAAATCGGAATGACGCTTGTGAGGGTTGCAATCGGAGTGTGCTCAAGCTTTTCACTTTGCACATGAACAATAGAAAAATACAGCCCAAAAACAAATAAAATCGGGAATATTTTCCAATATTTTCGATAAAAAAGTAAGAAAAGGAAAGCAAAAAAACAAAACCAAAGTGTTAAATTGGGAGTGAAAATGCAAAAATAAAGGACAATCAATGGGAGTGCCAAAAAAACAAGTGGGACATTTAATTTTTTAATCAACAGTGATGTTTTCTTTCAATTTTTCTATTGTTTTATCGCCGAATCCTTTGACATTTCCTAAATCTTCAACTTTTTGAAATGGACCGTGTTGCGTACGATAATCAATAATATCCTGTGCTTTTTTCGCCCCAACACCGCTCAACGTTTGCAATCCTGTAAGATCAGCAGTATTGATATTGACTTTTTGAGTAGCCGAATTTTCTGTCAGTGCTGACGAAGCATTCGGTATTGTAATCTCTGCAGTTTGGGCGACTGATGGCGCATGTTCTTCTTTTTTAGCCACATAAATGACGGACTCATCTTTGAGTTTTGCAGCAAGGTTGACCGTGTTTTGATCCGCTTCTGACGTAAATCCACCAGCCATTTGGATGAGTTCATCCACACGCGAATCTTTAGGCATCGTATAGACACGAGGAATTTTTACTGCTCCTTTAAGATCGACTTCTATTTTTTCAGATGCTTTTTCTTTTGAAAAATCTGAACCCTGATGACTGTCAGTACTGACAGCTTTTTTGTCAGTGCTGACAGCAGTAATGTCAGAAGGCGAAAACGTTTCTGGTGGATTTTTAGGTTGTGTCACGAGATAAAAACCCCCACCTAGACAAAGTGCAAGACCACCAATGATCAGTATTTTTACATTTTGTTTGAACCATTCGATTAGTTTTTCCATACTTTTTTATACGAAAAAACCAGCACATTGTCACTGGTTTTAATTTTTTTATTTGATAAAAAAGCGATAAATTAGCGCAATAATGATGATAACAACAGCTAAAATCACGCGCCACGGTTGAATTCTTTTCTTTTTTTGATCTAAATTCTTTTCTTTTTTTGGTTTAGATTTTTCCGCGCCAGTGATATTTCTAATCAACTGCGTCATAATCTTGTCATCACTATAAGAAAGCACGTTGCGTGCGTAGATTTTCTCTCCTGCTTTTGCAATCAAAACCGTACCTACGAGTTGCAGAAAAAGAGCAATCCAAGCTTGTGTGGCCGTTGCATATTGAATGGCAAATCTTGATGTCATCAATGTCGGACTGACAAATGGAATAAAGCTCAGCACTTTTAAAATGAGATTTCCAGGAACCGCAGCACCCGCGATTCCACCAATGTAGCCGACCATCGAAAGAAAGGCAATCGGCTGTGTGGCTTGCTGCACCTGCGCTTGTTCATTAACCAAAGACGCAACAATTGACGCAAGAAAAAGATAACCCAAAATGCCTACTAAAGTCATTAGTGCAAGATAAATGCCAAATCCAAGATCTATTCCACTCAACATTGACTGAATCTGAATCACCACAGCTTGTGTTTTGATAAATGGATACAATGCTGCAAATCCAACAACATAAATACCAATTTGAGTGAACGCAAGTAAAATCACACCAATGATTTTTCCGTAATATTGAACATTTGAGCTCGTTGCTGCAAGCAAGGTCTCCATGATTCGACTAGATTTTTCATTTCCGATTTCTTGTCCGATAATGCCCACATACATCATCAAAAGAACGAAAATTAAGATTGAAGAAACGCTTCCTACTGCGATATTTGCGCCCATTTGATCGCCAGCTTCGGATGTTTTTCCAGCCGACGTTTGCGTTTGAATCGTTAATTTTGCAGGAGTGAGCAATGCTTGAACGTTTGCAGCACTAATGTCCAATTTTTGAGCCGTTTGACTCATCTTAAGCTGACTGAGTGCAGCTTGAAAACTGGTTTGATCAAATTTTACAGCAGATTTTTTTCCTGTCACAATCGTATAGGAGCCACCATCTTGAATGAGATAGCCGTCGATACTGTCTTTAGAGAGTTTTTCTTGTGCTTTTGAACGTTCTGAAACTTCACTGATGTCAACGTTAAGTGAATGATCTTGTTTTAAGACTTTTGCGACGATTGGGGCATTCACAACAGCCAAATGTGGTGTCGCGTTCACCCCCGAACTTACGACTAATCCGATCACAAGATAAATGGCAGCCATTAAAAAGGGGGAGAGGACTAATGCCCAAAATCCTGCTCCTTTAATCCGATTTCGATAGATATTTTTGGCAACAAGCCAAGTTTGATTTTTCATTTTTAATTCTCCTAATCAAGTGGTTGATGGCTTGAAGCTTCCATTCTGAAAATCTCATCCAAAGAAGGCGGTGCTTGAACAAAAGCTTGGACATACCCTTCTTGTGTGACAGTTTTAAAGATTTCTCGTCCAATGTCTGAGTGTTCAATCTTGATGGACCGCCCTGAGCCTTGTTTTGTCAGTGATAAAACCCCTGGGATGTTGAGTAAATCCTGATCTGGTACTTTTGATTCAACATACACTCTTGTTCTACCGTATGCTTCACGAATCTTTTGCACTGTTCCGTGCAAAATCGTTTGACCATCTTTTAGCATCACTAATGTATCTGATAATCGCTCCACATCACTCATATTATGATTTGAAAAAATGACCGCTGCACCATGATCTCGACATCGTTTTATTTCATTACGTAAAAGCTCTGTATTAACTGGATCGAGTCCAGTAAAGGGTTCATCTAAAATCAGAAAATCTGGTTGGTGTAAAAGTGTTGCGATAAATTGAACTTTTTGAGCATTTCCTTTTGATAATGTTTGTACTTTATCCGTTGCTTTTCCAACGACTTCAAGACGCTTCATCCATTCTTGCAATTGCACACGCGCATCAGATCTTTTCATCCCGTGTAATTCAGCAAAGTACAAAATCTGATCTTCTACCGTCATTTTCTGATATAAACCACGCTCTTCTGGAAGAAAACCGATTCTTTCTTTTGTTTTTTGACTAATCGCTTCTCCTTTCCATGTGATTTCACCTTGATCTAAGGTGATAAATTTTAAAATCATTCGAAAAGTGGTCGTTTTTCCCGCCCCATTTTGTCCGATCAAACCCAGCACCTCGCCAGGTTGAATCTGCATCGTTAAATCATTCACTGCAATTTTTTCACCAAATCGCTTTGTGACGTGTTCTAGTTTTAAAGTCATGAGTCTCCTTTTCACTCAAAGTTGATGTTCTTAAACCGCTTATCGCAGCAAAAAGAGCATTCGTGATTCACTTTTTTCAACAGTTTATTGCTCGTTTTTTATCCGATTCTCCTTTTTTATGGCTTTAAATTAAACTCATTATATCATTTTCACAAATCTGCTACAATCCATTTTTAATCAAAATGAAATAATTTTCTAATTTTTATAATTTATTTTCTTTTTTTTCTCTTTTTGCATTCAATTCCCAAAAGCAAACAATGATACTGTAAAGTGCAAATAGCCATAACCAAAGTAAGAAATGTGCCCCAGCATCACTCAAAACTCCTTTGATTTGCCACTGGAGTCGTCCACTGATAAATCGATACAGATCTGGAATGAAGGTCAATAGATAAAAACACCATAAGAGCTTATAGAATCGGATTTTTTTACGATCCATATCCATCCCAAAATAAGCTCCACGAATGTTAAGCTCAAGCATATAATAAAAACTTACCACACCACAAAGAATCAAACTTTGTCTGATCGGACTCGTGTAAGGTGTGATTATCGTAACGATTGCACTGTTTACAAAGAGAAGGACAATCAAGAGGATGAAGCTATGTTTGATTACGATCGCATGGATCAGTTTTTGACGCTCGTCGTAGTGCGTTCGATTTTTATTTTGTTTTCTTCTCACCCAAAACGCGATAAAAAGAATCAAAAATCCAAAAATTATTCCAAAGAAAAACCCCCATTGATGCTGCGTCATTTTTTATCCCTTCTTTCATTTTGGTCATTATCGTCTTGCCAAAATAACTCATCTAGTGTTTTACCGAGTGCATGACAGATGTCAAGGCAAAGTGTAATGGTCGGATTATATTTTCCAGATTCAACAGCAACGATGGTTTGTCTGGTCACTCCCACAGCGATAGCGAGATCATTTTGTGTCATTCCAAGGAGTGTTCGTGCTGCTTTCAGTTTCAAATTTTTGTTTTTTTCCATCGTACTCCTTCTTTTTCTTTTAAACAAATTATAAACTATAATATTCTAAAAGTCAATTATATCTTACTTTTATTCTTATATTTTTGACAAAATAAAAAATTGCCTTTTTGTCAGTACTGACAGCAATTTTTTTGTCGTTTATTGGATGAGAGCATTTTTTTCACGTTCTGTCAGTGCTGACAAAAGAAGAACTTGGGCTAGTTTTTCACTTTCTTGTAGCGCAAGCTCCATCCAGAGGATGTCAAACCATTTTTCAAACTTATAGCCTGATTTTTTAAATTGTCCAATCGGTTCAAATCCCAATTTTTCATGAAATTGAATGCTTTGATCATTAGGATACGTGATACACGCATACGCGCGCTGATAATGAAGTTTTGTCAGTGCTGACAGCAACGTGTGATATAACGCTGTCCCAAGCCCCTGTGCTTGTGCATTTTTGTTCACGTAAATAGAGAGTTCAACGACCCAATCGTAAGCTTTTCTCTCACGATAGCGTGAAGCGTACGCATACCCTAGAATTTCTCCATTTTCACACGCCACTAAATAAGGAAATTCAGTGGAAATTTTTTGAATGCGTGTTTCAAATGCTTTGAGTGTTGGCACTTCTAATTCAAACGTAATCGCTGTATTTAAGACATAAGGGGTATAAATTTCAAGACAAGCTTGCGCATCAGAAACCCTAGCGTATCGTATTTCCATAATCATTTCCTTTTTTATTTTTGTTTTATTATACTCGTTTTCTTAAAAAAGAACAAGTCTTCAAAAGAAAAAAAGCTGACTTTCGCCAACTTTGAATTAAATGACAGAAACAACAATCAATCCTAAAACGGATAAAATAATCAAGAAAGCAACCATGCAATAAGCAAAATATCTCGCAAATCCTGCTAATTCTCCGCGCGCTTGAATGGCAATGACTTTGTAAGCAATCAACGTGGCCATAGACGCTGTAAGCATTCCGACGCCACCAACATCAGCTCCCAATAAAACGGCCATCCCATGGCTGGTAAAAGGAGACATTAAAACAGCAGAGGAGATATTTGAAATTACCTGACTAATCAAAACCGTGCCAAGAAATGCACCTTGAGAACTGGATCCAATATGAGACACAAACGTTGTAATTTGATCAATATCCACAAGATTTCCAACAATAATAAAGAAGCACATGAAGGTCAAAATCAGATGATAATCGGCAGTTTTAAATAATTCACGTTTATAAAGAAATACAATTAAAGCAGTGATTCCTGCTGCAAACCAGTAGAAATTTATTCCCCCAATCGCAACCTTTGTAAAAACAGAAGTTGCCATTAACACCATCAATGCAACAAAAACCATCACTTCAACGATATTAAAATCTTTGGGTTTTGTATCAACATGAATCGGATCACGATCAATTAAAAAACACGCGAGATTTAAAACAAGTAATCCCATTAACCACATTGGAATCGTTCCTTTGAAAAATTCTAAATTATTGGTGGACATGTGGAAAAAATTATAAACATAAAGATTATGAGGGTTTCCAAATGGAAGCAAGGTTGAGCCCATGTGACAGGCTGGCACAATAAACGCAGCACCTAAATAAACACTTTTTCGATTTTCGACGTGCTTTGTAATGTAGAGATACAATGGAAGCATGGTCAAAATCGTGAGGTCATTGGTAAAAAATACAGCTAAGAAAAAAGTCAAATTCGTTGTAAAACGGACGAGTTGTCGCGTTGTTTTGGATTTACTGACCATCGTCTCACCGATATAGCGCAAAAGTCCAGATTCTCTAAACCCACCAATCACAAGCATTAATCCAAAAACCGTCGCAATGACTTTCCAATCAAAAAACTTAGTTGTAAAATGCGCTTGCCCAAAAACCATTGCATTGAGCGCAATGAAGAAAGAAATTAAAAAAACTTTATCTCTGTAAAAAAATTGCCAAATTTTAGTCAGAATCTTTTTATTTCCAGCTTCAAACGAGGTATGTTCCATCTTTTCCCCTAACTTTTATTGTTAAAACACACTTCTTTAATTATAACAGTTCGTTTGCGAAAATCAAAATACTTTTTCGCTTTTTTTAAAAAAAAGTAACATACTTTTGATTTAAGGGCATCTCGAAAATTTTCTGTCAGTACTGACAGAAAAAAATCGCTTAAAACGACTTCTTTTTTATGATGCACCATCAAACAACAGAAAATCTTGAAAGACGCGCACAATTATGGTAGAATAAGAAAATGAATGATGCCATTTTTGGCGTTAGAAATAATGAAAGGATACCAAAAATGGCTTATAAATCAAGAAAAGCTGGGAAACGTAACCGTAAAAGCGGCGGAAGCAAACACTTTAACAAAGTCGGAGTGAAAACTGTCGTTAAACCAGAGCAAAAAGTTGCACAAGAAAAATAATGCAATAAAAAAACACCGAACGGTGTTTTTTTTTGCTCTAAAATCAAGAAATTTATCCAATTGATCCTTCCATAGAATACGAGATTAAGCGGTTTAATTCGACGGCATATTCCATTGGTAATTCTTTTGTAAATGGTTCAATGAAGCCCATGATGATCATATCTGTGGATTCTTTTTCTGTCAATCCACGACTCATCAAATAATACAGCTGTTCTTCAGAAATCTTAGACACTTTTGCTTCGTGTTCAAGGGCAACTTGTGAATTGTGGATTTCGTTATACGGTACTGTATCTGAACGTGAGAGATTGTCCATAATGATCGTGTCACATTCAATGTGAGATGCTGATTTTTTAGATTTTGGTCCAAATTTCACTTGTCCACGATAATTTACTGCACCGCCACCTTTAGAAATGGATTTTGAA
This sequence comes from Lactococcus hircilactis, assembly GCF_009601015.1. Lineage (GTDB taxonomy): Bacteria > Bacillota > Bacilli > Lactobacillales > Streptococcaceae > Lactococcus > Lactococcus hircilactis. The sequence continues at coordinate 50,352 of NZ_WITJ01000006.1, read as the reverse complement.
ATGATAGAACTTGAAGTATTTGGTGCATTATGAATCATTTTTGCCCCTGTATCTTGATTTTGTCCTTCACCTGCAAATGCAATGGACAACATTGTCCCACGTGCTCCTGGCCCGTCCAAAAAGACAGAAGGGTATTTCATAGATACACGTGACCCAAGATTACCATCAACCCATTCTACTGTTGCATTGGCTTTAGCTGTCGCGCGTTTTGTTACGAGATTGTAGACATTATCTGACCAGTTTTGGATGGTCGAATAACGCATGTATCCCCCTTCTTCAACAAAAATTTCAACCACAGCAGCGTGCAATGAGCTAGCGGAGTATGTCGGAGCAGTACATCCTTCAACATACTGAATGGATGCTCCTTCTTCCACAATAATCAGTGTGCGCTCAAACTGTCCTGATTTTTCGTTATTGATTCTAAAATACGCTTGAATTGGAATCTCACATTTCACCCCTTTAGGCACGTAAACAAACGAGCCACCTGACCAAACAGCGGAATTCAATGCAGCCAATTTATTATCTGTTGGAGGAACGAGTTTTGCAAAGTATTTTTTGAACAGTTCTGGATATTCTCGCAATCCAGTATCTGTATCTGTAAAGACGATTCCTAACTTTTCAAATTCGTCTTTCATGTTGTGATAAACGACTTCTGATTCGTATTGTGCAGAAGCTCCAGCAAGATAAGAACGCTCTGCTTCTGGGATTCCGATACGCTCAAATGTATTTTTGATCTCTTCTGGAACATCTTCCCAATTTCGAGCCGCTTTTGCAGATGGTTTTTGATAATACACAATATCATCAAAATCAATATCCGTTAAATCCGGTCCCCATTTTGGTAAATCGATCTTTTTAAATACTTCAAAAGATTTCAAACGGAAATCAAGCATCCATTCTGGTTCTTTTTTCGTTGCTGAAATTTCGCGAATGACTTCTTCAGTCAAACCAAGTCCTGTTGTATATTCGAGTTCCGCATTGTCATGGAATCCGAATTTATATTCGCCCAATTCTGGGATTTCTTCAGTCATATTTTTACCTTTCCAATTTTTTCATCACTCAATTTTAAAATGTGAATGGGTGATTTTTAGTGTGCATTTGCAACTTCACTCGTCAATTTTTCTTGATCGAGTGCTTTTTTCAACGCATTCCAAGGAAGTGTTGAGCATTTTACGCGTGCTGGAAATTTAGAAACGCCAGCTAAAAACTGAGCATCCCCAAGATTTTCTTGAGCAGGATCTGATTTTCCAGTCACCATCTCTGAAAAGACGTGTGCCAGTTCAAGCGCTTGTGCTTTTGTTTTTCCTAAAACGAGTTCTGACATCATTGAAGCTGAGGCCGTGGAAATCGTACATCCATGCCCACTAAATGCGATATCTGAGATTTTTTCGCCGTCAAACGCTACTGTTAAGCGAATCACATCGCCACAGGTCGGGTTATTTAAGTCAATCACGCATCCGACTTCTAATTCACCAGCGTGTCTTGGATGTGCTGAGTGATCCAAAATGACGGCACGATAAAGATTATCTAATTTTGTAAGTGCCATTATAATTGCTCCAAATCTGTTGGGATTAGCACTAAAACTTTACGTAAGATAGGATATTTTTCTTTCATCCTATCCAATTTCTTTCCTGTGCTAATCAATACTGTTTTTGAGGTGCGTCTAAAACCGATGCCATAACCATGATGTCCTTTAGCTTCACAAATATCAATGATGCTGTGAAGGTTATCATTCAAAGCAATGTCATTTTCCAGCTTGTACATTTCTATAGCTGGTGCAAGTACGCGCGCGTCTGCTGTGACCTGAGGGGTTATTCTCTCTGCCCACGATGTCAAAGAAATTGCGCTTTCGTATTCTAAGGCTTCTAAAAATTTGTGGGATAACATCTTTCTCCTCCTTAGTTTTTTGACTTCAGAATAACTTCATTCCATTCACTGTCTTCTGGGAGATTGATTGCCTCTACAATCGTGTTTGCAACGCGTTCAACTGGCATTCCACTATTTGCCATTGCTTTTTGTGTACTTGCTTTGTATTTTTCATCCGTAATTGACTGGGTGATTGGTGTATCTGTCCAACCTGGTGAAATCACGGTTACACGCACTTTTGTGTGTGCTTTATCCATCTCCTCGCGCAAACTATCTGAAAGCGCACGAACAGCAAACTTAGTCGCTGAATAAACGGCACTTCCTGAATGAGCGACGTGTCCTGCAATAGATGATAAATTGATAATTTGTCCTGACTGTTGCGCGACAAGATAAGGTAAAACAGCACCAATCCCATAAAGAGTTCCTTTGAGATTGATGTCAATCATCGCGTCCCATTCGGAAACGTGTTTATCGATTAGATTAGAAAAAGGAGATAACCCTGCGGAATTGACAAGAACGTCAATCTTGCCAAATTGCGCTAACGTAAAATGAGCTAAAGCTTCTAAATCTGCCATTCTTGTGACATCTGTGACTTTATAAATGACATTATCGCCGAGTTCTTTTGATAATATTTGGAGTTTTTCTTCTCTACGTGCTGCAAGGACGACTTTTGCTCCTTTTTCAGCTAGTATCCGTGCTGTTGCTTCTCCGATACCAGATGATGCACCTGTGATAATAACAACTTTATCTTTTACTACCATTTTTAGACTCCTTATTTTTATTTTTATCTGTCAAACAAGATGTTTTTCTTGTTAAAAACTAAAAAATGCTTTTGTTTTAAGAAGTGCTTCTACGAGTTTGTCACAATCTGCTTTTGTATTGTAAATATAAAAGCTCGCGCGCGCTGTCGCTCCAACTTCCGTATTTAAACGGGTAATCAATGGTTGAGCGCAGTGGTGTCCTGCACGAACAGCAACACCTTCCATATCAAGCGCAGTTGCTACATCATGTGGATGTAGTCCTGCAAGATTAAATGCAATAACGCTGCTTCGTTTTTCATCATCTAAAGGGCCATAAATCGTTAGTCCTTCAATTGCGCGCAGTTTGGGCATCACGTATCTGATGAGCTCATGTTCGTGAGCCGCGACATCGGTCATTGTCAGTGCTGACAGCTCATCAATCGCTGCCCCAAGTCCAATTGCCCCCGCAATATTTGGTGTTCCTGCTTCAAATTTCCAAGGCAGCTCTGTCCATGTCGAGTGATCTTCATAAACAAAGTCGATCATTTCACCGCCAAATTCGACAGGGTTCATTTGATTGAGCAGCGCTTCTTTTCCATACAAAACGCCAATCCCTGTGGGACCAAGCATCTTGTGTCCACTAAATGCAAAAAAGTCTGCATCCATATCACACACATCAATCGCCATGTGAGGCGTCGATTGTGCACCGTCAACGACCATGTAAGCGCCGTGTTCATGTGCTAATTGTGCAATTTCTTTAACAGGATTAATACATCCTAATACATTTGACACCTGCGTCATCGAGACAAATTTTGTCCGATCTGAGAGTTTATTTTTGAGTGCTTCCATGTCAAGTTCGCCATTTTTAAGCCCGACAAACTGAATTTTTGCCCCTGTTTTTTCAGCCACTTGCTGCCAAGGGACAAGATTTGAATGATGTTCCATAATAGACAATAAAATCTCGTCTTGTGGCCTTAAGCATTGTTCTGCAAATTTCGCAACCCAATTGAGTGATGTTGTGGTCCCACGTGTGAATAAAATCTCTTTTGTTGAGCGCGCATGGATGAACGCACGCACTTTTTCTCGTGCTGCTTCATAATCTGCTGTGGCACGCTCAGCCAAGCTATGAACCCCACGATGCACGTTTGCATTATCAGTTTCATAGTACCTTTGAATTTTTGTCAGTACTGACAACGGTTTTTGCGTTGTGGCCGCATTATCTAAATAAACCAATGGTTCGTCATTGACTTTTTGATCTAATACCGGAAAAGATTTCCGGATTGCTTTGGGATCGAACATTTTAAATGTCCAGCTTTCTATCGATTGTCTCGATGAATTCTTTTTGTACTGCTTTAATTGGAATTTCTGTTACAACTGCACCAAGAAAACCACGAATGACAAGCTTTTTGGCCGTTTCTTCATCAATTCCACGCGATTGCATATAAAACAAATCTTCCTCATCCACTTGACCAACGGATGCTGCATGACCTGCAGTGACATCATTTTCATCAATCAACAGAATTGGATTCGCATCTCCACGTCCTTTATCAGTCAACATCAATACACGACTTTCTTGCTGTGCATCTGCTCCAGAAGCCCCGTGAATGATGTGTCCAATCCCGTTAAACGTCAATGTCCCACGATCAAGAATGACGCCATTTTGTAAAATGTGACCGACTGAATTTTTTCCGTAATTCGTCACGCGCGTATTAATGGCTTGAATTTGTTTTCCTGTGGAAATCCCGACAGCTTTAATATTACTATGACTCGCTTGACCTCGCAATTCACTATCAAAATCTGCAACAATATCCCCATCGTTCATCACACCGATAGACCAATCAATACTTGCATTCTCACCAATCAATCCGCGACGTGTGATAAATCCAGTGACGTTTTCACCCAATTCATCAATCGCAGAAAACTTGACTTGTGCCCCATCTTTTGCAATGACTTCAACAACAATATTCGCTTTAACCTGCTGATTTCCATCGCCCAAACTTTGAAAACGTTCAAGATAATCCACTTTACTGTTTTTTCCGACTACAATCAAGATGTGCTTGTAAAACGGAACATCGCTTGAGCGGTCTTGATAAAATAAACTCTCAAGTGGAACCTTAACTTCAACATGATCTGGCACAACAAGGACAGCACCAGAATTAAAAGCTGCCACATTTAGAGCTGTCAACTTATTTTCGTCAGCAGTCACAAGACTTGAAAAATACGTTTCCATCACTTCTGGAATTTCTGTCAGTGCTTGTGAGAAATCTGTGAAAATCACGCCTTTTTCTGAAAGCTCTGGCGTCAGTTGTTCAAAGACCGTTTGACTTCCAACTTGTGCTAAAACAGGATGATCAGACACTTCAGTAAACGAAGGCACGTTTGATGAAACTTCTGATTCAGCAATTTTTAATTCGTCTAATTTAAAACGATCCAAACGTACTTTTTCAATGAACGGAACGTTTGATGTTTCAAAAATTTGAGCAGCATTGAGGCGGCGTTCTTTTAACCATACAGGCTCAGCATGGGCCTGAGAAAATTTTAATATTTCTTCGTTCATACCATTTTTGATCCCTTTTTCCTTGACAGTCACATCACGTAACCGCAAAGATCAAGACCATAACCTCCTCATTCTTCTTCTTTATAATCTAAACCGAGTTCTGCTGCGACTCCTGTGTACCCTTCTTGTTCAAGGCGAAGCGCAAGCTCTGCGCCACCAGATTTTACAACGCGACCATCCATCATCACGTGGACGTAATCTGGTGTGATATAATCCAACAACCGTTGATAGTGTGTAATGATCATCGCACCAAATTTATTTCCTCGCATCGAGTTCACGCCTTTAGCAACAACTTTGAGTGCATCAATATCAAGTCCAGAGTCGATCTCATCCAAAATCGCAAATGTAGGTTCCAACATCAAAAGCTGAAGAATTTCATTGCGTTTCTTTTCACCTCCTGAAAAACCTTCGTTTAAATAGCGTTCAGCCATTTCTTCTTTCATGTTCAAGAGGTCCATATTTTTGTCCAATTTTTTGATGAACGCCATCACGCTGATTTTATCTTCTTCAGAACGACGCGCATTGATCGCAGCACGTAAAAATTCTGCATTCGTGATGCCAGGAATTTCGCTTGGATATTGCATCGCAAGAAAAAGGCCCAAACGTGCACGTTCATCAACGGTCATCTCTAAAATATTTTCTCCATCAAATAAAATTTCACCTTGTGTCACATGATAATGTGGATTTCCCATAATCGCTGCTGAAAGTGTGGATTTCCCATTTCCATTTGGCCCCATAATCGCATGAATTTCATCCGTGTTAATTGTTAAATTCACCCCTTTGAGGATATTTGTGTGTACGCCATTTTCATCAACGCCTACATGCAAATCTTTGATTTCTAAAGTTGACATATCGCTCCTTTACTTACAATTCTTCTTTTTCTTTTCAACTGAAAATAGAGTGAATTGTATTGTCTATTTTTAATTTGTCAATTTAATTTGACATTTTTCTTAAACAGTTCTATTCTAACAAAAAAACAGCGGAAATGGTAGAAACCAAGCTGTTTTTTTTCATTTTTTTACTCTTTTTTATCCTTATTCACCCGACTCAGTCTTGCTGCCGGTTTTTTCTCCGTATTTTTTGGGGAAATGATCGGAATATCCACTTCAATCGTGTCTTCATTATCCTGATTTTTTTCATAATTTTCATGCTTTAAAACTGCATCACGATAGCCCGAATTTCCAATGAATCGCAGTGCTTTTAACATGGGTTGACGATTTTCACCTAAAATCCCAACTAATTCAATAAAAATTTCTAATCCAAATAAACACGCAATGACAAGTAAAACACCACCCAATCGACTAGAAACTTGAAGAATGATGGAAATAAACGCAAAAATTCCTGCAATCCCATAAATAATCAAGACCGCTCCTCGATGCGTAAATCCAAGAGCCATCAGGCGATGATGCAAGTGGCGCTTATCAGCAGCAGTAATGCTTTGTTTATTTAATCGGCGTCGAATGATCGCCATCACTGTGTCTGTCAGTGGGACTCCCAAAATCAAAAGTGGCGTGACAACTGCCACAGCAGTCGCATTTTTCAAGCCCTGCAAAGATGTCACTGCAATCATAAAGCCTAAAAACAATGCGCCAGTATCCCCCAAAAAAATGATGGCAGGATGATAATTATAAGGAAAAAATCCCATGATCGCAGCGACCAACGCAAAAATCGTGATCGGTAAAAAAACGTTGGGACTTTGCAAAAAGAAATAAGAAACTAATCCCATTGTGCTCAGCGAAATCACAGAAACTCCACTGGCTAATCCATCTAAACCATCAATGAGATTAATCGCATTGGTGATGGCTAAAATCCAAAAAACGGTAAAAATAAAGGATAACCACTCTGGGAAAATGACCAATGGTCCACCAAATGGAATTTTAATATTATCCAGTCGCGCATGTGTGAAAAACCAGATAAAAACAGCTGCAATCGTTTGACCTAATAATTTCATTTTAGGTGAAATTTCTTTAATGTCATCAATCAGTCCCGTCAAAACAATGATTCCACCACCAATCACAAACGGAAAGACGTAATTGAAGTACGACTGCAAATGCGGTGGTGTGCCATGTTTTAGAGGGATAGTTGAGATGAACGCAGGCTGGACATGTACAATCATTGGAAGAATGATCAGCGTCGTAATGACAAAAGCAATGTAAATCGGAAGTCCTCCACCGGTTGGCATTGGCTTATTATTGACCCGCCTTGCGTTAGGATTATCCACTGCACCAATCGCTTTTGAGACAAACGTCATCAGCGGTGTTAAAAGAAGTGAAATACTAAATGTAATGATCAAAACAATCAAAAATTTTAGCACAAAGGGCATTGATGAAATTGACATAGGCTACCTTTAAATTTTTCTGAGTTTTTCCATCGCATGATCTGAAATTAAACAATGACCATACTCTTGTAAGTACTCACGACTATACTCTGAATGCGCCCCAAATTCCATCAACCGCGCACGCATACTATCCACTTGAAGGTGACCATGTTTTTTGATGCTATCAAGCACCACCAGATAAAATGCACCGTCACATTCAAATAACTCGGAAGTTTCTTCACTAAAAACAACATTCTTAACTGCCTCGAGTACAGACATTGGATCTGCAAATCGAATGGCATAAAAAATAAAATCTACTTCTTTAGGTTTTTCTTTGAGATTACTGTATCCAGAAATATTTAATCCCGGATTAAAATCTTTAATTCCACGCTCTGCAGCCATATTAGATCCAATTTCATTGAGTTTATTATAAAATCCATTCATCATTTCTTCAAATTCTTCTGGATCATCAGGAATTTCACCATCTCCATCCCCTAAAAGTTCTTCTGAAACAATTAAATGAACGCCTTTAGGATGGGGCTGGACTTGGAACGTCAGGACTCCAGTTTGATTAAAGCGATTCTCAAGGCCCAATTCATCAACCAACTCATAAAACAATTGTTCAATAACTTGTTGATTTTGGAAAAAATCAGATAATTTTACATCATGTTCTGATAGATCTTCAAAAGTTAAACTTATTTTAATGGTATTTTCATTGATATTTTCAAATTTCATAGGAACTCTTTTCTGTCTTAAACACTTGATTTTCATTCGCTAAAATGCACACACATTTTAGATTCTTATCTTCATTATACCACAGTCTCGAAAAAAGTTATTGAGATATTCCATTTTGAAAAAAAGTTCTGTCAGTACTGACAGAACTTAGAGAGAAGTTAAAGCACTTGTTTTTGATTTAAGCTTTGTCCTTTAATGTTTTTAGACTGCTCAAAATAAACAGAACTCAGCATTTTAAGGGCTGTCAGTACTGACAGAACGCTCAGTTTACAATACTTTAGCCAAAAAATCTTGTGTGCGTGCTTCTTGTGGATGATCAAAGACTTGCTCTGGTTTTCCTTCTTCAACAATCACGCCGTCAGCCATGAATAACACGCGATCTGCGACATTCTTAGCAAAGCCCATCTCATGTGTGACCACAACCATTGTCATGCCTTCTTTTGCCAACTCTTGCATGACATTCAAAACTTCGCCAACCATCTCAGGATCAAGTGCTGAGGTTGGTTCGTCAAAGAGCATCACATCAGGTGTCATCGCCAATGCACGAGCAATGGCAACACGCTGCTGCTGTCCTCCAGAAAGACTTTGAGGATAAGCTTGTGCTTTATCTGACATGCCAACACGCTCAAGGAGCTCGTGTGCTTTTTTTTCTGCTTCTTCTTTACTGAGTCTTCCTGTTTTTACAGGTGCTAGGGTTAAATTATCCAAAACCGTCATGTTAGGAAAAAGATTAAATTGTTGAAAAACCATCCCCATTTTTTCACGATGTTTAAATACATCAACGGATTTATCAGCAATATTAGTGCCCTCAAAATACACCTCACCTTTTGTAGGACTCTCAAGCAGATTCATCGTGCGAAGAAAAGTAGATTTCCCAGAGCCTGAAGGTCCGATCATCACAACCACTTCGCCTTTTTTAATTTGGATATCCAGTCCTTTTAGAACTTCGTTTTTTCCAAAATTTTTATGAAGATTTTTAATTTCAATTAAATAGTCGTTCATTTCACATATCCCTTTCCAAGTTTCTTTTCAAAACGTGACAACAAGCGGCTCAACGCAAAGCAGACAATGAAATAATAAAGTGAAGCAAACAACATTGGAGACAACGTCTGATAAGTCATCGTTCCAACAGTCAACGCCCCATTGAACACTTCCATCACGCCAATAGTATAAAGTAACGAGCTATCTTTAATGATTGTGACAAATTCATTCCCAACAGCGGGTAAAATATTTCTCACCGCTTGCGGTAAAATGATATTTGACATCGCTTGAGCAGGACGAATTCCAAGCGAATATGCAGCTTCTCTTTGCCCTGCAGGAACAGATTCAATCCCCGCACGTACAATCTCAGCCATATAAGCACCAGAATTAAGTGATAAAATCAAAATTCCAGGAACAAGACGTCCTAAATCTTCTGCTAAAATACCAACATGGACTGTTGGCCAATTGGCTCCCCCCATGATTGCATAGCCAACCATGATTTGAACCAACATGGGTGTATCACGAAATATTTCGATATACGCATTTAAAATCCAGCGTAACGGAGCGATTTTAGACATCTTTCCAAGGGCAAGTAAAATGCCAAGAATGGTTCCAAAAACAACAACAAAAATTGAAATAATGATAGTAAAAACCATTCCATCATTAAAATAAGGCAAATAATGCGGTAAAAAACTCCAGCTCATCAGTTCTCTCTTTTCTTTAGAAAATTTAATTTTTAAATTAAGTATAATTATAATATATTTTGCATAAAAATGCAAGTCAATTTTTTTCAGTTTTTGTAATTTTAAAAAGATACTTTACTGCCTTTTTTTGATAAAATAAGAACATGACTTATTTTATCCTGGCAAATCCACATTCTGGTGCTCAAAAAGGGCAACACACCGTAGAAATATTAATTCCGTATCTCAAAGCACATCAGATTGATCACAAACTTTTTTCAACCACACAAACCAATCAAGAAGCAAAGTTGATTCAAACCATTTTATCACAAATGACAAAAACGGATCGTTTTTTAGTCATCGGTGGCGATGGGACGCTTTCACTTGTGATCGACCATTGGCCAAAAGATCTCCCATTTTCCTATCTCCCAGCAGGGTCGGGCAATGATTTCGCACGAAGTTTAGGCATTTCTCTTGATCCAATCACTGCTTTTTTAGCACTTGAACACGCAAAAGCGCGCGAACTGTATCTTTTGAAGTATTCTGCACAAACCTTTGAAGGTTACGCCCTTAATAATATCGGGATTGGACTGGATGCTGCGATTGTAAAAGCCACCAATCACAGTCGACTCAAAACCGTCCTAAATAAAGTAAAACTCGGACAATTGGCTTATCTGATGAGCGCATTACATGTTTTATTTTCAAAAAAACCGTTTGAAGCAACGCTGTCAGTACTGACAGAAAATCAAATAACAAAAGAAATCCACTTTAACCGTGCTTTTTTAATGACGTTCACAAAACATCCTTATTTCGGTGGTGGCCTTAAAATTCCCCCCCAAGCAAGCAATCACAACGCCGACATTCATTTGGTAGAAGTGGAGCGTCACCCTTTACCTCGTATTTTCACTTTGATTCCAAAACTCCTCAAAGCCACACATCTGAGCGATCCTAAAGTTTTCCACACCATTGCGTCACAGTTCACAATCCAGCCCCAAAGCACGCAACCCGTCCAAATTGATGGCGAAACTTACACCATCACAAAAGATGATCTCCTTACAATCACAACAGAAAAACGAACCATTTTTTACTGATGATTCGCATTTTCAACTCAAAATTTTCTGTCAGTACTGACAGAAATGAAAAATAGATGATTTTTAACTTTTTTCCATTTACGCTTCGTCCAAAATACAAATGATAACGCACTTAAGAATAATCCTGACTGAAATTAAATCAAAAAACAGTAACAACAGAAATAATAGAATAAGTAACGATGACTAGTTCAAAAACAAGCGTATAAATAGGATAATATTTTTTCATTCGATCCCCTTTCTTAAAGAAACCTCCATTTTTCATCATACACCAAAAAATAAAAATAAAAAAAATAAGTTGCATATCTGCTAGGAGCCCATACATGTTAGATCATTCTGGAAAAATTTTACGTATTGTAAGAGAATCAAAGAAAATGTCACGTGCGATGATTGCTGACAAAGAAATTTCACAATCTCAAATTAGTCGATTTGAAAATGGAGAAACAACACTCACAATCAATAAATTTTTATTACTTCTACAAAATATGTCTGTTACGCTTGATGAGTTTCAAAGCATTGCAGACAATTATAATATGTCAGAAGAATTTTCTTTTCGAGAAGAATTAAAAACAGCGTATGATGAAAGAAATATTAAACTTCTCAGCGAAATGATAACATTTTGGGAAGAAAAAAGTATCAAAAATCCGCAAAAAATGCATTTAAAAATTAATGCCATTGTAGTAAAAACAGTATTATCTCACATTTTAATCAAATTTCGAATTGGTCGTAATGAAGTGGAATATATTAAAGAATACTTATTAAATGTTGAAGAATGGGGAAGATATGAATTTTGGGTGCTTGGAAATACGGTAAGTATTTTTAAGGACAGTGAATTAAAAATGCTAGGACGTGCCGCGGTAGAAAAAGATAAATTTTATCAGAACATTATGTTAAATAAGCGAATTGCCATCAGAACTTTCTTAAATTTTACAGCGATTTGGCTTGAAAGAAATGACTTGAGTCAGGCATTAAGATATATCAATTATTTGGAAGCAATGACGATTAATGTTGATTTTCTCTATGAAAAAGTAATGATGAATTATAATAAAGGATGGTATTATTACAAAGCAGGACATGAAAGCGGAAAAATAAAAATGCACGAAAGTGCGGATTTTTTAGAAAAATATGGTTTTTCTGGGCTAGCAAAAAATCTAAGAGAAGAAATAAAGAATTTATAAACAAAATTTCCCCTTGTGCAGATATGCAAAGGGTTAATTTTTAAACCTTATTTTTTGCTATACTCTTATTAAGGAATCCTTCTGCTTTCTCTCAATTAACCGATAATGTAGCAACGCCTGTTTCATCTGTTTATTATAACGGAACTAAAATAACCAATACTGGTGTTGTACATTCTACCCCATCTTATGCTCGCCTAAGCTTCGGAAATATCTCTGTTTCCAGTGGTGTCACATTTTCAACATCAGCAAGCAACGATGTTCATTCTGTAAATAAATAAACCAAAAGAAGCGTCTCTTTTAAAATAGACGTTTCTTTTATCAGGAGGATATTAATGTATCGATTTTTGAAAAATTTTTTGCTTATTTTTTCTTTTGCACTTTTAACTTGTTTTACAATTTATACGATTACTACAATTTCCTCAGGGTATGCCAGTGGAACAAAACCTTTTATTAGCATTAACAAAGCAAATTTGAATCTTCATAAAGAGTTGGAAAATATTGCTTTAACTCATCATATCATTATTGCAAAGGAAATTTATTTAGATAAGAATGATGGCACAGGAAACACAACCTATGTCTTTGAAAAAATTGGGAAAGGAACCCTTCCTAATAATTTTCCAGAAGAAAAAAAATCAAACATTCTCTCAAAAGCACCAGACATTGGGTACTATTACATTATTGGAAATAGCATTCGTCCAAACACACTGGTTAAACAGCTTAATGCACTAGGAAATCAAGCTGGTTTATTGTCCAATGATATTCGCTGGAGTACGCTTAATGATTTGAATTTGATTTATCGAATCCCTGTAGGAATTATTTTAATCGCATTTGCTGCACTTGTTTTAGTTTGTGCAATTGAGCGATTAAAAAGTGATGGGATTCGCCGTCTTTCTGGAATCAGTCGATTTCGTTTAGCTTTCTTTGGCATTCTAAAAGAAGGTCAATTTATTGTATTTTTAACAATCCTATTTAGTGGTTTAGCAATTGGATGGTTTACAATTCAAGGACATTTTTCATTTTATTATAGTCAAATTATTTTGACGACGCTCAGTATTGGTGGACTGATCTTTTTTATGCTCTCCTTAATCATTTCTACCCTCTTGTTCTACCTCCTACAAATCCAACCAATAAATCTTTCAATTAAAGGAAAGAGTCCTTTTATACTCATTTTTGTGGTGACTGTTTTTTTCCAATCTTTCGCACTTTTTGCTTCAATGCACTCTATAACAAGCTTAAATCAGGCCTCTCATCTTCTATCAAATCTTCAATCCGGTCAAACAGCTTGGAAAAAGAAACAGCAATATTTTGCAACCACACTCTCTTTATCTAATGAAAATCCCGAAAACATCAAAAAATTTACGCTGAATTTACTCAACCTTCCCGATACAATATTAGCGACAAATACTTTTTCACAACGCATTGGACTTGATGAAATGAAAAAAACAATGAGTACATTAGACACTTCTCCATATTCTCCTTTGAATCCTGGAGCGAATGTGATGATGGTTAATATGAATTATTTGAAAGCTTCAAAAATTCATTTAGATAATGATTTAAAAAATAAACTCAATCAGTTAAAAAGTGGACAATATGGCATTTTAATTCCATCTCAAAGACATTTAAACATAGAAGATCTAGGCGCCAAATGGGCCGTGAATGAAACGTCCATCGGTTTAATGAAAAATAGTATCATAACAACATACTCAGATGATCACCCCTTTTTTGCTTTTAACGTCATTGCCCCTTACACAGCAAGCACAGAATCTTTTTCACAAAGTCCAATTTTTATTATCGTAAATGAAAAATCTTTTGAAAAAATCCCTGCGGATACGATTTCAAATTACTTTGAAATGTTTCTTTCAAGTTCTCAAATCATCATCACTCATCCCTCAGAAATAAAAATTTTAGCTCAAAAATATCATCTTGAAAATACCATTGGTGCTTTCGTAAACGGCTATTATGGTATCACAGCACGTGTTTCACGTGCAACCCATCAACGCAATCTATTAATAGCGGTCAATATTTTATGTCTCTTTTCTTCTTTAATTTTAATATCTCTGCTCAACTCAATCTATCTTTATCAAAATCGAAAACAGTTCTTGATTTTACGTTTAGCAGGAAAATCTCGTTTAGAGATTCATAAATCTTATCTTACGATTGTCTTTCTTCTGCTCACTTTGATTTCGCTTGTCGCTAAATACTTACTTCATCTACCGAATGAAGCACTTCTTGTTTCAGTGATTTACTTATTTTTAATATTTAGTTTATTTGCTATACAGATATGGCGGGATATACAAGCAAACGTACTTTATTTGAAAGGATTATAAAATGATTGAATTGAAAAATATAACGAAATATTTCGGTGATCACAAAATATTAATTGATTTTTCTTATCGTTTCGAAACTGGAAAGAGTTATGCTTTAGTCGGGAATTCTGGTTCAGGAAAAACTACACTCTTAAATATTATAGGAAAACTTGAAAAAATAAATTCTGGTCAAGTGCTGATTGATGGAAAAGATTTAAAAAAAATAAAAGAACAATTTTATTTTCGAGATGATATCGGTTATTTGTTTCAAAATTATGGATTGATTGATAATGAAACGATAGAACATAATTTAGATTTAGCATTTATAGGAAAAAAAATTTCAAAAATTGATCGCCAAAATATAATGATAGAAACATTAAAAAAAGTAAATTTAATTCCCGATATGAAGCGAAAAATCTACTCTTTATCTGGTGGAGAAGCTCAGCGGGTTGCAATCGCAAAAGTGATGATAAAAAATCCACCAATAATTCTTGCAGATGAACCTACTGCTAGTTTAGACGAAAAAAATGGACGAGAAGTGATTGATTTGATTTTGTCATTGTTGACAGAATCATCAACAGTGATTATCGCAACGCACAGCCCATTTGTTTGGAATAAAATGGATGAACAAGTTCATCTAGGATGATTTAGTCTCTTTATACTTCAAAAAACGTATAAGAAAAATCTCCTTACAATCACAACAGAAAAACGAACCATT
The DNA here is from genome assembly GCF_009601015.1 of Lactococcus hircilactis. Taxonomy (GTDB): domain Bacteria; phylum Bacillota; class Bacilli; order Lactobacillales; family Streptococcaceae; genus Lactococcus; species Lactococcus hircilactis. The sequence continues at coordinate 35,189 of NZ_WITJ01000006.1, read as the reverse complement.
TTTTACTGATGATTCGCATTTTCAACTCAAAAATTTCTGTCAGTACTGACAGAAATGAAAAAAACAAGTTTTTTGAACAACACATCAAAAAACTTGTTTTTTATTATTTTTTCACCGTCTCAACAACAACGACTGGTTCAGGTTTCACAATTTCTGGAGCATTTGTCAAATCTGACAATGGTTCCAAATTGCGATAACGTGCCATCCCAGTACCAGCAGGAATAATCTTACCGATAATGACATTTTCTTTCAATCCAAGCAAGTGATCTTCCTTACCACGAATTGCAGCGTCCGTCAATACACGCGTTGTTTCTTGGAATGAAGCAGCTGACAAGAACGAATTTGTCTCAAGTGAGGCTTTAGTGATTCCCATCAAGACCGGACGACCTGTCGCAGGCATTTCACCATTTAACAAAGCAGTTTCATTAATCTTTTCAAAATCATCGATTTCAATCAACGAACCTGGTAAGACATCTGTTGAGCCGTTATCCATCACGCGAATCTTACGCAACATTTGGCGAACCATCACCTCAATGTGCTTATCGCCGATTTCAACCCCTTGACCACGGTAAGTTTTCTGGACCTCAGCAAGCAAGTACGTTTCAACAGATAAAGCATCACGCACTTGGAGCAAGTGTTTAGGCTCAATAGAACCTTGAACAAGCGGAGCCCCACGATGAATGAATTCTCCTTCTTCCACCATCAATGGTGACGACATTGGAACCACATAAGAACGTGTGTCTGTCTCCCCTTTAATCGTGATTTCACGCGTCCGAGTTGCAGCATCTTCAACAAAAGCTTGAACAACTCCAGTGACTTCTGTGATGGTTGCTTCCCCTTTAGGATTTCGTGCTTCAAAAATTTCTTGAACACGAGGAAGCCCTTGAGTGATATCGGCATTACCAGCCACACCACCAAAGTGGAAGTTACGCATGGTCAATTGAGTTCCAGGTTCACCAATGGCTTGCGCCGCAACGATTCCGACAGCTTCACCAACTTCAACTATCCCACCTGTTGCCATGTCCATCCCATAACAGTGTTTACATACGCCATGAGGAGTTTTACATGTAAAGATTGAACGAATCGTCACTTCTTCAACACCAGCATCAATAATTTGATTTGCCACTTCCTCAGTGATCAATTGATTTTCACCAATAATGGTTTCACCCGTCTCAGGATTAACGACTGTTTTTTTCGTGTAACGACCAACCAAACGTTCAAACAAAGGTTCAATCATTTCTTTTCCATTGGCAATTTCTTTAACCAAAAGTCCACGATCTGTTCCACAATCTTCTTCGCGGATGATCACATCTTGTGCCACGTCAACCAAACGACGTGTTAAATAACCAGATTCAGCTGTCTTAAGTGCCGTATCAGTCATCCCTTTACGCGCCCCGTGAGTTGAGAAGAACATTTCTTGTACGGTCAATCCTTCACGGAAGTTTGAAATAACAGGAAGTTCCATGGTTTTACCATTAGGAGCTGCCATCAGTCCACGCATTCCAGAAAGTTGTGAGAAGTTTGAAATATTCCCACGCGCACCAGAATCCATCATCATAACGATTGGATTTGAAATGTCTTGATGCGCAATCAATTCTTTTTCAAGTGCTTCTTTAGCATCACGCCAAACATCACACACGTGCGTATAACGCTCATCATCCGTAATCAACCCACGACGGAATTGTTTGGTGATTTGAGCCACTTTTTCATGTGCTGCTTCAATGATTTCAGGTTTTTTATCAACCGTTGGAATATCAGCGATTCCGACAGTCAAGCCAGCCAAAGTAGATTGGTGATAGCCCAGATTTTTCAATTCATCAAGAAACATTGATGTTGCAGTAGTCCCATAACGCTTGAAGACTTCAGCGATAATTTTACCCAAATATTTTTTCTTAAATGGCAACACTGTAGGAAGATTTTCAAGAAATTCATGAATATCTTCACCTGAAGTCATAAAGAAACGATCCTCTGTTTGAGTGGTCAAATTTGCATCTGTTGGTTCATTAATGAACGGCATCAATGATGGAATGATGTTATTAAATAAAATTTTACCAACAGTAGTGACCAAAATTTTATCTTTTTGATCTTGCGTCCAAGGACGATCTAACGCACTTGCTAAAATTCCGACACGAGAATGTAAATGCACAATTCCATTTGTTCGTGCAATCTCAACTTCCTCAGGACTCGCAAAAATCATTCCTTCACCTTCACGATGTTTTTGTTCCATCGTAATATAATAATTCCCAAGGACCATATCTTGTGAAGGAGTAACAACGGGTTTTCCATCTTTAGGATTCAAGATGTGTTCAGCACCAAGCATCAACAATCTTGCTTCAGCTTGTGCTTCTTCAGACAAAGGCAAGTGAATCGCCATTTGGTCTCCATCAAAGTCCGCATTGAAAGCTTCACAAGCTAATGGATGAAGACGCATGGCTTTACCATCAATCAAAACAGGCTCATACGCTTGAATCCCCAAACGGTGAAGGGTCGGTGCGCGATTCAAAAGAACAGGGTGTTCTTTGACCACATCTTCTAACACATCCCAAACTTCAAAATCTTGGCGTTCCACTTTCCGTTTAGCTGCACGAATGTTAGCAGCCAATTCTCGCTTCACAAGTTCAGACATCACGAATGGTTTAAATAATTCGATCGCCATCTCACGTGGAAGTCCCATTTGATAGGTTTTAAGGGTCGGACCAACAGCAATAACAGAACGTCCTGAATAATCCACACGTTTCCCAAGCAAGTTTTGACGGAAACGTCCTTGTTTTCCTTTTAACATGTGAGAAAGTGATTTCAATGGACGATTTGAAGCGCCCGTAATCGGACGACCACGACGGCCATTATCAATCAGTGTATCTACTGCTTCTTGAAGCATCCGTTTTTCATTTTGAACAATAATATTTGGGGCGTTGAGCTCCATCAAACGTTTCAACCGATTGTTCCGATTGATCACACGTCGATACAAATCATTCAAATCAGAAGTCGCAAAACGTCCGCCATCCAGTTGAACCATCGGACGCAAATCCGGTGGAATCACAGGAAGCACATTAAGGACCATCCACTCCAAACGATTGCCAGATTTACGGAAAGCAGACAATACATCTAAGCGACGGATGACTTTAACCCGACGTTGTCCAGAAATTACTTTCAACTCTTCTTTAAGTTCAGCGATTTCCTTATCCAAATCTACATCATTTAACAAGTCTTGAATTGCTTCAGCACCCATTTTTGCAACGAATGACCCAAAACCATTTTTCAAAAGTTGTTCGCGATATTCCCGCTCTGTTAAAAGTTGTTTTTTCTCAAGATCAGTTTCTTTAGGATCCGTAACCACATAACTAGCAAAATAAATGATTTCTTCCAGTGCACGAGGACTCATGTCAAGTGCTAAGCCCATCCGTGAAGGAATTCCTTTGAAATACCAAATGTGTGACGTAGGAGCAGCAAGTTCAATATGTCCCATGCGTTCACGACGTGATTTAGCTGTCGTCACTTGAACCCCACAAACTTCACACACTTGATTTTTATAGAAAACGCCTTTAAGTTTGCCACACGCACATTCCCAGTCTTTTTGTGGACCGAAAATTCTTTCGTCGAAAAGTCCTTCACGTTCTGGTTTTTGTGTTCGATAATTGATGGTTTCTGGTTTTTTAACTTCACCAAATGACCAATACCGAATTTTTTGGGGAGATGCGATTCCAATCTGCATACTCTCAAATTTATTTACATCGACCAATTTTTTCTCCACTTCTTATTCGTTTGATCCTTTTCATTGCTGCTCTTCTTTACGATTCAGACCTCTTTTAGCCGTTTTTACCGTAAAAAGCGCATGGATCAATTAATCTATTTTATTCGTATCAATCAACGTTTGTTCTACTTGTTTTGCTTCATCAAGAATCGCTTCTTGTGCTTCAAGCATTTCAGCAGTAATCTCTGGTTCTGGTTGACGATTATCCATATCATCATCCAATTCACGCAAATCAATCGTGTTATGATCGGCATCAAGCACCTTCATATCCAATCCAAGAGATTGTAACTCTTTGACGAGCACGCGGAAGGATTCTGGAAGGCCTGGACGTGGAATTCGCTCACCTTTTACAATGGCTTCATAAGCACGTGTCCGTCCAATGACATCATCTGACTTATACGTCAGAATTTCTTGGAGCACATTAGATGCCCCGTACGCTTCAAGCGCCCAAACTTCCATTTCTCCAAAACGTTGTCCACCAAACTGTGCTTTACCACCAAGTGGCTGTTGCGTCACAAGAGAGTAAGGTCCAACTGAACGCGCATGAAGCTTGTCATCAACCATGTGGTGAAGTTTGATCATGTACATGACCCCAACTGAGATCCGGTTATCAAACGGTTCCCCCGTGCGACCATCATAGAGGACCGTTTTAGCATCTGCTGCCATTCCAGCTTCTTTAACGGTATCCCAGATTTCTTCATCGGAAGCGCCATCAAAAACAGGAGTTGCAACATAGAAGTCCTCATCTTTTCCTGCTTCGCGATTTTGGATTCCCAAAATACGAGCGGCCATTCCTAAATGAAGTTCTTTAACTTGTCCAATATTCATCCGTGAAGGCACCCCAAGTGGATTCAACATGATATCAATCGGTGTACCATCTGGGAGGTAAGGCATATCTTCAACTGGAACAATGTTTGAGACAACCCCTTTATTTCCGTGCCGTCCTGACATTTTATCTCCGACGCGGATTTTACGTTTTTGAGCAATAAATACACGAACCAGTGTATTCACACCTGAAGGCAACTCATCCCCATTTTCGCGCGTAAAGACATGGACTTGGTGGACAATTCCGCCACCACCATGAGGTACACGAAGTGAAGTATCTCGTACTTCTCGAGCTTTTTCACCAAAGATGGCACGTAACAAGCGCTCTTCTGGTGTAGGATCTGTTTCACCTTTTGGTGTGACTTTACCAACTAAAATATCGCCATCAGCAACTTCAGCCCCAATGCGGATAATTCCATCTTCATCAAGATTCTTGATGGCATCATCTCCTACGTTTGGAATTTCACGTGTGATTTCTTCTGGGCCAAGCTTTGTGTCGCGTGTTTCTGATTCATATTCTTCGATTGCAATAGAAGTATAAACGTCGTCTTTAACCATACGTTCTGACATGATAACCGCATCTTCAAAGTTATACCCTTCCCACGTCATATAAGCGATCAAAGGATTATTTCCTAATGCTAATTCACCATCAGCCATTGATGGACCATTAATAACAACATCTCCTTTTTCAACTTTATCGCCGAGTTTGACGAGTGGACGCTGATTGTAGGATGTTCCAGAGTTAGAACGTTGATATTTCGTCACATTGTAAATGTCAAGTTCACCAGTAGAACGACGAATTCGAACTTCATTTCCGTCAACGTATTCACAAGTTCCGTCATATTTTGCAATACTTGCAGCACCTGAATCGTGTGCGATTTGATATTCCATCCCTGTTCCGACTAATGGACTGTGTGGGTCAATCAATGGAACCGCTTGACGTTGCATATTGGCTCCCATCAGTGCACGGTTGGAGTCATCATTTTCAAGGAAAGGAATACATGCAGCAGCTGTCGCCACAACCTGTTTAGGAGAAACATCCATGTAATCTACTGTTCCAGCTTCGATTTCAATATTTGCTCCAGCGTGTCGCGCCATGACGGTATCATTTGCAAAATGGTTGTCATCTGTCAGTGGAGAATTCGCTTGAGCAACGGTATAATTATCTTCTTCATCTGCTGTCAAATATTCGACATCCGCTGTTACAAGACCAGTCGCACGATCAATCCGACGGAATGGTGACATAATAAAACCATATTCATTGATTTTAGCGTATGTTGAGAGGTTGTTGATCAATCCGATATTTGGTCCTTCAGGTGTTTCAATAGGGCACATGCGACCATAGTGAGTATAGTGAACGTCACGCACTTCATACGATGCACGGTCACGAGAAATACCACCAGGTCCTAAGGCAGAGAAACGCCGTTTGTGTGAAAGTTCTGATAAAGGATTGTGTTGATCCATAAATTGTGATAATTGTGATGAACCAAAGAATTCTTTGATTGACGCAGTCACAGGACGAATGTTAATCAAGCCTTGCGGTGTGATATTTTCATTTTCTGATGATGACATCCGCTCACGAATGACACGTTCCATCCGTGAAAGTCCAATACGGACTTGGTTTTGCAAAAGTTCTCCAACAGATCGGATGCGCCGATTTCCAAGGTGGTCAATATCATCGACTTTTCCAATGCCTTCAAAAAGTCCAAGCCAATAGTTAATGTTTGCAAGCACATCGGCTGGTTTTAAGACACGATCTTCTGGTGCAACTTGACCGTTTGACATCAGTGTCACAACACGGTCTGGGTTTTTTGGTGAATAAACTTTGAGCGTTTGAACCTCGATAGCATCTCCAAGCATGACCCCATCTTCTGAAGGATGATATACTGTCATTCCATAACCGTTGTCAAGTAAAGGTTCAATGATGTTTAAGACATCGCGCGTCACCAATGTCTCTGATTCCACAAGGATTTCTCCTGTTTCTTCATCAACAATGGGTTCAGCAAGTGTCAAGTTAAGGAGACGATTTTTGAGTGCTAATTTTTTATTGAATTTGTAACGGCCGACGGGTGCAAAGTCATAACGTTTTGGATCAAAAAAGCGTGCCACCAAAAGACCACGAGAGCTATCAGCGGTTTTTGGTTCGCCTGGACGCAAACGATCATAGATGTCTTTGAGTGCTTCTTCAGTTCTTGTATCACTAGGATTTTTATGCACATCTTTGCTCAATGTGGTCTCAAGGAGTTCACTTTCCCCAAAAAGTTCACGAATGTCTTCATCTGAGCCAAATCCAAGTGCACGGACCATTGTTGTAAAGGTCAATTTACGTGTCCGATCAATGCGGACATATCCAACACCTTTGGCATCCGTATCTAATTCAAACCATGCTCCACGGTTAGGAATTGTCGTGTGTCCATAGCTTTCGATTCCATTTTTGTCTGTTTTTAAGTGGAAATAAGATCCTGGACTACGCACCAATTGGCTGACGATTAAACGCTCAGAACCATTGTTAATAAAAGTCCCCATCTCTGTCATCAATGGGAAATCTCCAAAGAAAACTTCTTGGGTTTTTAATTCGCCTGTTTCTTTATTGACGAGACGGAAAGTAACATAAATCGGTGCTGAAAAGTTCGCATCGTGTGCGCGCGCTTCTTCAACAGTGTATTTAGGGGTTTTCATTTCGTAGCCTACGAATTCAAGTTCCATTGTTCCTGAAAAGTTGTCAATCGGAAACATTTCTTTGAATACATCTGCGAGGCCAGTGTCGAGAAAGTTTTGATAACTTGAAGTTTGAACTTCAATCAGATTGGGTAATCCGATTACTTCTTTGATGCGCGAAAAACTGCGTCTTGTACGGTGTTTCCCGTATTGTACGTCATGTCCTGCCAAGTTGTTTCTCCTCTAATCATAATTGATTTTCTCTTTTTGAAGTGCTGAGAAAATCATGTAAAATAAGTTTAATTTGTGAATTTGATGAGTTTTTCATTAAAAAAATTGAAAAGTCAGTAGTTTGTCTTTTTAATAACTTTTTAAATTTTTCAGGAAAAAAACGCCAAAAAAGCAACGAGAAACAGTTGTTTTTCGCTGCTTACAAGACCCGCCGGGACAAGATTTCCTTTGGATATTGCTGACAAACCATTACTTATCATTATATCATGTTTTTAGACTGATTTCAAGGTCCTGAATTCCTTTATCGCTTCTTATTTTTGTGCGCTTTTTTAGAGTTGTACATATTTTTTGGCAGCAATCGCGTGGTGTAAATATAGGATTGTCAATACACTGGTTCCAATAGTAATCAAAAAGAGAATCGTAATGTCTAATCGTGCAGAGCTTCCAATTGAAATGGTATCACGTAGCGCTTCAATGCCATAAGTCATGGGGACAAAGGGGTTAAAGAATCTGAAAATGCGACTTGAGAGTTGAATGGGAAACATTCCTGCTGAACTGGAGAGTTGAATCACCATGAGCGGTAAAATAATGAGTGGACTGTATTTCCGAAGTAGTGCATTGAAAAAAGCGACAAGACTCATGTAAGCAAAACTCTCTGCAATTAATGCAAGTAAGGTGGTTCCACTATTTTTGGCATTCAAGCCATTGAGTGATGCAATCGCAAGCAACATGACAAAAGCCTGTAATAGACTCAAAGCATATAAAACACTGGCTTTACTGGCCCACCATCGCCATGCAGAACGCGGTTTTCTTCTCACTTCATAAACATTATAGACGGTGCAAATCGAGATTGCACCGACAAAAAGAGCAACTGACATCATATAAGGAGCGACTGCGGTGCTATTGTTTGGAACATGACTGGAGTCAGTATGTGTGAGATGGATTGGTGCTGCAATTTCTGTGACATTTTTTGGTCCTGTTGAAACAAGTCGGAGTGCCGCATTTGCACTTTTAAGGTTCGTTTTTAATAATTTGAGCCCTGAATTTTCTTTTGTCAGTGCTGACAGAATTTTTTGATGATCCTGCGTCAAATGCTTCGTTCCTGATTGAATGAGCGTGGCATCATCTGCCAGTGTTTTGTTGTGAGTTGCGATGGTTTGACTGGCGGGAACGATTGTTGTGGTCAAAATCTGCTTGATGTCTGAGAGTCCTTTTTCTTGTGCGGTAATGGCAAAAACTGCTCTTGGAGTGAGGAGATTATTGGCTTGATTAATGATTTGGAAATTCGTTTTCAACGCTGTGAACTCTTGATTTAATTGACGACTCAGCGTTTCATAAGTTTGTACTTTTGTTTTCACAGTTGAAAATGCTGTTGTCAGTTTTGTGATTTCTAATTGATCAAGAACCGTTTTTGTGGCTTGATCTGTTGCTGAAATCAATGCTTTTTGATCGTTTGGACGTGCATTTTTATATGCTGCTGTGTGTTCGATTGCGCTGGCTAATTGTTGATGAATCGCTGTCCTAAGCGTGTTTTCGTTCATTTTTTGGATGAGCGGTGAGAGGGCATCTAGGAGGGATGCGATTTCTGAACATTCCTTTGTCAGTGCTTGCAGCTGTGGACTTGCCGATGTTTGTGCCGTCACGATTTGTGCATTGAGGCGATTAATGCCTTTTTGTAACTGTGGTAAATTTTCTGTCAGTACTGACAACTCTTGATCTCGATTTGGAATCGCTATCGCAAGTTTTTCTAATCCTTGTGAGAGTTGAGCCGTTCCTGCACTCAATTTTTTGACCCCTGCCAAATAATGCGTCAGTCCATTTTGATAGGTTAAAAATCCAAGTGAGAACGCTTGATCTCCAGTCAAAATCTGATTTTCACCCTTACTCAATTTTGAAACCCCTAAAAGCGTTTGTCCACTTGAGGTGGTAACTTTTTTAATCGTATGGAGTAATGTACTGACATAAAAAGACGTCATTTCTTTTGAAAGCTGTGTTTTAAGTGCATTTGCAGCGTCATCACTGACACTTGCTGCGGTAAAACTTCTGCCTTTAGACGTTTCATAAGTCAAAAGCATCGCCTTTGGGTGTTTGGTCAATAGCGTGGTTGCATTTTTGGAAAATGATTTTGGAATCACCAGCGCCATATAATATTGTCCTGTTTTTATCCCTTGTTGCGCTTTTGTTTCTGAAACAAAATGATAATCTAAATGTTTTGTGCGCTTCATTTTCGAGATGATTTGATGCCCTAAATCAAAAGAAAACTCCTCTGTTTTTACACGTTGATCTTGATTTACGATCGCCACAGGAAGCTGATTGAGATGATTGTAAGGATCCCACATTGAAGCAAGAAATATGAGCGCATAAAACATGGGAATCAGTGCCACAAAAATAAGACTGAGCAATAAAAATTTATGTGTCAAGATGGACTTCCATTCTGATTTAATCATCGGGTGCTCCTTTGTGCGAGAAATTTTTTAAAGCGCTTTTTACTATTTTTTGATTACGCTTATTATAGCATACTTTCTAAAAAAAAATCTGTCAGTACTGACAAAAACAAATTTTTAGGGGAGCGCTGATTTTGCTTGCCTTATTGTGCGCACGAAGGTGTATAATCAATTTATGAAAATAAAAGATGTGACCCTAAAAACTGGGTTAAGTGCAAATGCCATTCGTTATTATGAAAAAGAGCACTTGATTACGATTGCTCGAAATCAGTCTGGTTATCGTGAATTCTCCACAGCCAATTTGGAGCGTTTGCGACTGATTACTCAGCTTCGTGCAGCGGGGTGTGGCATTGATTTTTTGAGACATTATTGTGCGTTATTAGATGACGATGAAAACCATGATAAAGAACAAAAACAGCTGTTAGCAGATGAAGCAATCGTTGCAAGACAACGTCTTCAGAGCTTAGCTGACGCCGTAGATTTTTTAGATTGGAAAGTGAGTGTGTATTACGATAGAGTCAAACATCTCGGTGATGCTTCAAAAAATAAAGATAAATGACTTGCCTTCGTCCGCGCGCGAAGTGTTATCATCAGTTTATCAAAATAAAAAGAGGTAGAATATGACACAAAAAGTTAAAACTCCCGTCTGGTTAGTAACAGGATGTTCTTCTGGATTTGGACGCGCACTCGTCACTGCGTTACTTGAGCAAAACATGACAGTTGTTGCAACCGCAAGGCACCGCGCAGCACTTGACATTTTTCCTGATGGAAATCGTCTCCTCAAAGTCGCACTGGATGTGACGAAAAAAGACATGATTACTGCTGTTGTTGCTCAAACAATTGAAAAATTTGGACGCATTGATGTTTTAGTAAATAATGCGGGATTTGGTTATTTTGGCGTCATGGAAGAATCAGATCAAACTGCTGTGAGACGAATGATGGAAACGAATTTTTGGGGTGCAAATGATATGACACGTGCTGTTCTTCCACACATGAGAACACAAAAATCAGGAAGAATCCTCAATATTACCTCCCGAGGCGGACTTACGACAACAGAAACGCTAGCCTATTATCATGCCACAAAATTTGCCATGGAAGGACTTTTTCAAACCCTACGAAAAGAAGTGGAACCTTTAGGAATTTTTGTAACAAATATTGAACCAGGTTCATTTAGAACAGATTGGGCAGGGCGTTCCAAAGAAAGTGCACCTGAGCGCATCAAGGAGTATGAATCTGCACATCACACGTTAGATTTGCTCAATACTTATTCAGGAACGCAATCTGGAAATCCAGCACTTGCGGCCAAAGCAATGATCAAACTTTCGCAACTTAAAACCCCGCCAATGCACTATTTGATGGGAAAAGATGCCTACCACTTAGCAACGTCAACATTTAAAGCAGCGCTAGAAGAATTTGAATTGTATCACGAAGATGCAATACATTTAGACTTTGGAGATGAGGGATATTGGCTCGATTAAGCAAAACCACCACAAAAAAAGCTGTCAGTACTGACAAAATATTTTTAAGTAAAAAAAGATTTGGCCAAAAGGCTAAATCTTTTTGTTTTTTCTAGGAGTGCTTGGATAGATTTATTACCAGATTTTCACACGCTTTTCTGGCGCACGATACATTTTGTCAGTGCTGACAACATCAAATGTATCATAAAATTCTTGTAAATTCGTCGGTGGAATGTTGGCACGAAGCTCTGCTGGCGCATGCACGTCCAATGAAAGCAACATTTGTTGAAATTCCAAACTGGCTTTATTGCGCCAAATTCTCGCCCATTGTTCAAAGAAATCTGTTAAGTTTACTTCATCTTCAGACTGGGCGGCTGTGATGGCAGCTGTGATGCCGCCTTGATCTGCGATATTCTCAGATACATTCAACTTCCCGTTGGCTTTACCTGCTGAGGTTTCAACGCCATCAAATGCCGCAATCATCTCTTCTTGCTTTTTCTCAAATGCAGCATAATCCTCATCACGCCACCATTTGTTCAAATTTCCATACTTATCAAATTGAGCACCGTTATTATCAAATGCATGCGAAATTTCGTGTGCAATTACCGCTCCAATGCCACCATAATTTTGAGATTTTGATTGATCCAAGCTGTAAAATGGCGCTTGCAAAATCGCAGCAGGGAAGTTGATACTGTTCGCATCTGACGAATAATAAGCATTGACCATGTGAGCGGGCATGTGCCATTCTTTTTTATCCACTTCTTCTGAGAATTTTTCATAATGACGTGCAGTTAAGATGTCATCAAATAAAAGTGTATCCTCATACAAACTTCCCTCGCCTGTTTTCAATCGGCGATACACTTCTGGCAACTGATCAGGGTAGGCAATATTAACAGTAATCGCATCCAATTTTTCGATTGCTTTAAGTCGCGTCTCTTCACTCAACCATGTGTTCGTGCGCAAGCGATCTTGATAAACTTTGATCATCTTATCTGTCATCTCTTTCACATCCGCTTTCGCTTTTTCACCGAAATATTTTTTTCCGTAAAAAAGGCCAATAACTTGATTGAAATAACTTTCAGCGACATCCAGTTGATGCTTGTCCTTTGCACGCGCTTGAGCGACATTTGAAACACGACGACTAAACGCAGAGCCTTTGATTCTCAGCTCATCTGACAAATAAGTTGTTGCTTTTCGCGCCGCCTTCGTCAGCATCCACGCCTTGATCAGTTCCCAATTTTCCTGCGTAATAAGTGCATTAAATTGCTCAAAGAACCGCGTTTCAAAAATAACGATTTGATCAGGAACTTTATGAATTAATTTTTCAATAATTGCTTTAAAATCAAGTGTCGAGAGTTGTTTTAAAAATGTGTCAGTACTGACAGGGTGGTAGAGATCTGCATATTTTGCCCATTCTTCTGATGTGTTCGCTGATGGAACCAAAAGTGCATCAAAAGCAACCGCATCCGCAGCAATTTTTTTTGCGTGTTCAATCCCAAATGCACTCAGGATTTCACTGGAATTTTCTTGCCAGAAATCAAGCAATTCTGCTTTTCTGGGGTGACTTTCATCATAATACGTCGTGTCTGGTAAAATCAAACCAGGTCCAGTCAAAGTCAATGCGTAATGCACGGCATCTTTCATATCTGGTTCTACACCAAGTGAGAAAGGAACTGGAGCTTGTGAGTGCAAAATCAGCTCCGCGGCTTGTGCTTTGAACGCTGAAAAATCAGTCAATGCTTGAATGTGTTGTAATTCTTTTTTTACCGCTGACAAATCATCTGCATTCCGCTTTTCCCAATCGCCAGCTTTCACATAAAACTTAATGGCTTCAAGAAGTTCTGGATTTTCAAGGGGTAAATGCGCCGATAAATCAATTAAATCAGCGGTCAAATTTTTTTCAATTTCTAGGACAAGTTCATCGAACGCAGAAATTCTTGGCTTATCTGAAGGAATCTCAACTGTTGCTAGCCACTGCGCATTGACCGCTTCAAACAAATTATCTTGTATTCTTGTCATTATTGTCTCCACTATTTTTAATATTTTAATCCATTTCATTATAACACAAAAAAGCCCTTTCAGGCTTTTTAAAGTCACATGAATTAAAGATGGAGTTTGCGCTTTAGACTTGTGCCTCGCTCACCAAACCATTTCTCTAAAAGCCCTAATTGCGCCGCTAAGAAGAGATAAACATAAAATCCCAATCCTCCACTCACTACTAAGAGAAGTGCTGAGATCATCCGTCCTGGCGTTTTTCCAAAAATTAATCCTAAGATCAACTCTACAAAAACGACCACAATCGACATGATTACTGTCAACAATGCCGCTCCTTGGATACCACGCATGGTATTTTTGAGTGAAAAGTGCGTTAAGTGATACAATTTTCTAATAAAAAGATAATCACCAAAAACAAAAGCAATCGTAGTCGCAATTAATGGCCCATAACTATGGAATATAAAGAGTGCAGGCACTTGCAAAACGACCTTCACAATCAACATCTCAAAGAAAAATTTCATCGCCAAGCGCTTATGACTCATCACCGTCAATGGAGGATACACTAACATATAAAGTCCCAGTAAAAAGCTTTGAAGCACCGTAAAGACAAACAAAGCAACCTGAAAACTAGATGGAATCTGATAAAACAACGTGTAAATTGGTTTGACTAAGAGTGACATTCCAACAACAGCAGGAAGCATAAATCCAGCATAAAGTTGGAAATTGTACCCCACTAATGTCGCTAACGCATGCTTATTTCCTCGGACATAATGCTCTGTGATGAGAGGATCTGATACTGAGCCCAATGTCAGTGCGACACCAAGTAAGAGGAGAGTTAATTTATCAGTGTTCGCCGAAAAATAACTTAAATAACTCATCAAAGTACCATGGCTTAAATTTGTAAAAATCGGCATAAAATGCATGAACGTCGAATTATCAATCAAACGAAAAACTTGTGTGGCAGAGCCCAAAACAATGAATGGCACCGCTGTACGCATGGTTTCTCCCATGACTTGAAGCGGGTTAATTTTACTTTTTGCAACTCCTGGATGAATCAAATGTTTTAGATTTCCAGAGCGATAAAGATAGAAAAGTAAAACCGCATAAGATGCCAACATCCCCACAAACGCAGCAAATGTAGATTGTGTCACTGCTGATTGCCAGTGGTGTGAGCCAAGTTTCATGATTGCAAAAGTGGTCACTAACATCCAGATGATTCGGATGACCTGCTCACACAACTGGCTCATGGCATAAGCTTTCATTTGATTCAATCCTTGAAAATAGCCACGGATGACCGACATTGAAGGAAAAAGCAAAATCGCAAGCGACAAACTCTGAATCACGGGAATCAACGCTGTACTTCCACCAAGCAGACGAGCGAGCGGGCCTGCAAAAACAGACATGATAATGGCAAAGAGTACTCCCAAAAGCGTCATAATTCCAAGCATTTGCCGAACGAGCCGATAACTCATATTTTCGTCGCCTAGAGTATTATAACGTGCCACTTCACGAGCCACAGCTGACGGAATTCCGACGGTCGAAACAAGCAAGAACAACGCATAAATATTGTAGCCCATGCTATATAAAGCATTGGCCTGATTAGCGGCGTGTCCCATCCATGCAAACCATGGAATGATATAGATCACGCCTAAAATTTTGCCGAGCATATCGGCACCCGTTCGCCAAGCAGTCCCAGAAAGCATCTGATCCTTGGCTTTTTTTGCACCCTCTTGAGCAGTAAACGTGCTCTTTTCAATCTGATCTCTATATTCCATCATTCTATTTTACCCTAATTTAGCTTTTTTTGGAAGAAAATATTATAATAAAGATATGATCAGTTTACAACAAATAATTAAAATTTTGAAACAAGATGCAAATTTCCGAGAAATCATCGTGAATGATGAGTATTATTACAACTCTTCACAGCAGCTTTTCTTTGATGCTTTGTCTTATGACAGCCGAAAAACAGACGAAAAAACATTATTTTTTGCCAAAGGAATCCATTTTAAACGCGCTTATTTAGCGGATTTAAACGTCCCTTTTTATCTCTCAGAGGTAGATTATGAGGTCACTATTCCTGCCCTTATCGTGAATGATGTAAAACGCGCCATGAGTCTAATTGCTCAAGATTTTTATGATTATCCTCAAAAAAAGCTCAAAACGTTAGCCATTACAGGCACCAAAGGAAAAACAACGTCTGCTTATTTTGCTAAAGCAATCTTAGATGAGATGAATAGTGGAAAAACAGCACTTTTATCCACAGCAGAAACAACATTAGATGGAAAAACATTTTTCAAATCTGAACTCACAACTCCTGAGAGTTTAGATTTGATGAAAATGATGGCGACCGCAGTAGAAAATGGGATGACCCATCTTGTCATGGAAGTATCAAGTCAAGCATACAAAACAAAACGTGTTTATGGACTTGATTTTGATGTCGCTGGCTTTACAAACTTCTTTGCTGACCACATCGGAAAAAATGAACATCCCACGATGGAAGATTATTTTTACTGTAAATCTCAATTAGTGGAGCATGCAGCGTATTTTGTCGCCAATCATGAGATGCATCATTTCAATTTGATTGAGCAAAAATTAGAGGACCTAGGGGTTCCTTGTGATTTCTACGGCGAAGGTTCAATAAATGTCATTACTGACAGCGAACAATTTGGCTTTGTCAGTTCAGGAAAAATTGCAGGAGCTTTTAAGATTCGCTTACTTGGACGATTCAATCAGGAAAATGCTCTAGCAACAGCTTTAATGACTTCTCATTTAGGTGCACGTTTAGAGCACATTCAAAAAGGGCTTCAAAAAGCGATTGTCCCTGGACGAATGGAACTCTTAACCGCAAAAAATGGGGCACATCTTTACATTGATTACGCCCATAACGGCATCTCCCTTGAAAATTTGGTCAGCGTAGTAGAAAATCACCATCCTGGAAAAATCATGCTGATCCTTGGTGCAACAGGAAATAAAGGAGAAAGTCGTAGGAAAGACTTTGGTGATGTGATTGAAAATCACCCGCGTCTTGACGTTATTTTGACAACAGACGATGCGAATCGTGAATCCCCAAAAGCAATTGCAACCGAAATCTCATCTTACGTCACAAGAAAAGTTGATTTTATTGAAGATCGTGAAAAAGCAATCAAATCAGCCATTTCACAAGTATCCAATGCAAATGATGCGGTCATTATTGCCGGAAAAGGGACTGATAAATTCCAGCTCTATCACGATGAACGCGTATTTTATATCGGTGACACTGCTGCTGCAAGCAAATATTTATAAAAATCTGTCAGTACTGACAACACTAAACGGTTGAGTTCATCATCCGTTTTTATTTTCTGTCAGTACTGACAGAAAATAATTGAGCTTTTTTCTTTACAAATAAAATAAAAAAAGACATAAATACGCAAAAAACGCCCCAAAGCACTGAAGCGTTTTTCACTTTTTTTCCGTATGTAAGTGAATCAATCGGGAAAACCATTAGTTATTGCAAGAATCTGTTGGAGTTCTTGGTGCGTTTCATAATCTACAGAATCTGAGTATAAAAGAGAAGAGAGTTGACGTGCTGAATAATTTGACTTTTCAGCGATTGTGTCAATATCAAGATTTTTTTCTTTCATCTTATATATAATCGCTTTTTTAAAATTATTCGTAATTTCTTCTTGTTGAAATTCTGTTAATTGTTTAAACTCATCACTCGAAAATTGTTTTAAAGATTCAGAGGTCATCTTATGCCAGCTTTCTTATTTTGTGAAATCGATGACCATCCGACCTTCGATTTTTCCTGCTTTCATTTCATCGATGATATCATTGATTTCTTCCAATTTACGTGTGGCAACGATCGGTTTCACTTTGCCTTCAGCGCCAAATTGGAAAGCTTCTTTCAAATCTTCGCGTGTTCCAACGAGTGAACCTGCGACTTTGACACCATCAAAGACTGTTGTAGGCACTGATAAAGTCATATCTGTATTAGGAAGAGCGACAGCAACCATTTGTCCCATTGGTTTCAAGCAAGCAACAGCTTGTTCAAAGGCAACGCGTGCAACCGCACAGACAACAGAAGCTTCGGCACCTAAACCACCTGTCAATTTTTTGATTTCATCCACTGGATTGACTTCACCCGAGTTGATAATGATATCTGCACCGATTGTTTTTGCAAGGTTGAGTTTGTCTTGATTGATGTCAA
Organism: Lactococcus hircilactis; assembly: GCF_009601015.1. Classification (GTDB taxonomy): domain Bacteria; phylum Bacillota; class Bacilli; order Lactobacillales; family Streptococcaceae; genus Lactococcus; species Lactococcus hircilactis. Next base: position 17,642 of record NZ_WITJ01000006.1, on the reverse strand, counting down.
CGGCGATAACTTTTGCATTGAAAACATTCTTCGCATATTGGATTGCCAAGTTTCCAAGACCACCAGCACCGAAAACAACGAGCCATTGACCTGGTTTAATCCCTGAAACTTTGATGGCTTTATAAGTCGTCACACCCGCACAGGTAATCGAACTTGCTTCAATAGGGTCAAGTCCTTCTGGCACTTTCACGGCATAATCTGCTGTCACAATCGCTTGTTCAGCCATACCACCATCGACATTATAACCAGCATTTTTCACTTCACGACAGAAAGTTTCGTTACCAGAGACACAGTATTCACAGTGTCCACAACCTTCAAAGAACCAAGCGACGGAGACACGGTCACCGATTGTGAGTGACGTTACATCGTCGCCAATTTCTTTAACAATCCCAATTCCTTCATGTCCAAGAACCGTTCCTGCCATATTTCCATAATCGCCTGCTGCGACATGAAGATCTGTATGACAGACTCCACAATACTCCATGTCTAATAAAGCCTCATTCGCTTTGAGTGGGCGTAATTTTTTTTCAACAACATCAGCATATCCATCTGGATTCTGACGTACAACTGCTGCTTTCATGATAAAAAGCTCCTTTTATTAAATTTTTAATGATTTTTCAAATCTATCACTGTTGTTAGAATTGATTTAAACATATGCATTTAGTGTTTCTTGTTAGAATAACAAGAAAAAAGGTACCTTTTTTCTTGTTAGAATAACAAGAAAAAAGGTACCTTTTCAATTTTTTTCAGTTGAATAGACTAATGGAGTATTCGGCTCATTCATTCACTTAATATCCATTAACTACAGTATACGCTTTTGAATTCATTATTGCAAGAAAAGTTGTCTTTTTTTGACTAGAAAAAATTTAAAAACGTTGTTGTGTTACTTTTTCACTTTTTTCACGTATAATTAATGGGTATGAACTTAGAAGAAGCATTAAAAAAATATTTCGGCTACGATCATTTTAGAAATGGTCAAAAAGAAATCATCACGCAAGTTTTGTCAGGAATTGATACGTTGGGCATTTTACCAACTGGTGCTGGAAAATCCATTTGTTACCAGCTTCCAGCGCTCCTTCAAAATGGAGTGACTCTGGTGGTTTCTCCTTTGATTTCTTTGATGAAAGATCAAGTGGACCAGCTCACTGTCTCTGGAATTCCAGCGACTTTTATTAATTCAACCATTAACGAATCCGAGTGCTCTACTCGAATGAGACTAGTCGAAAAAGGATCAATCAAACTTTTATTTGTCGCACCTGAGCGTTTTTTGCAGTCGGATTTTCGACATTTTTTGACTCAACTTTCAATTGATTGTGTCGCAATAGATGAGGCCCATTGTATCAGTCAGTGGGGACATGATTTCCGTCCTTCCTATGTTGAATTTGCCACTTACCTTAAAGCATTGCCCACACACCCAACGCTGTTAGCACTGACAGCAACAGCGACCCCTGCTGTCAGTGCTGACATTCAAAAATTACTTGGTATTCAACAAAATCATACGATTCAAACTGGTTTTCTGCGTGAAAATCTCCGTTTTGAGGTCGTTAAAGGTCAGGACAAGAGTACTTTTCTCAAGCAGTATCTCAACCAGCACAAAAATGAAGCTGGCATTATTTATGCTGCAACAAGAAAAGAAGTCGATCAATTGGTTGATGCGCTTAAAAAGTTGAATATCCCTGCTACCAAGTATCATGCAGGGTGCAGCGAAGCTGACCGAAAAGCCAATCAAGAAGCTTTTCTTTATGATGCTATTCCTCTGATGGTCGCAACAAATGCTTTTGGAATGGGGATTAATAAATCAAATGTGCGTTTCGTGATCCATTATAGTCTTCCAAGTACAATTGAAGCGTATTATCAAGAGGCGGGGCGAGCAGGACGCGATGGACTTTCAGCAGATGCAATTTTACTTTATTCTCCTAATGACTTACGCTTGAGAACTTATTTCATTGACCAATCTGATGCCGATGAAAAGCACAAGAAAAACGAGTATGAAAAACTTCGTCAAATGCAGGGATACGCCAACTCAGAAGACTGTTTACAACGCTATATTTTACAGTACTTTGGTGATGAGGGTGAATCCTGCGGAAAATGTCAAAATTGTGTTGATGAACGTGTAAAAAAAGACATCACACAAGATACCCAAAAAGTTCTTTCTTGTGTCATTCGTATGGGGGAGCGTTTTGGAAAAACAGCCACAGCACAAGTGCTTATAGGATCCAAAAACAAAACCCTTGAAAAATGGCATTTTGAAACGCTCTCTACTTACGGGATCATGAAAGGTGTTTCCCAAAAATCCGTGCGTGAGTTAATCGATTTTTTATCTGCTGAACATTATCTTTTAATCACTGGCGGTACTTTTCCTCTCCTCACCGTTTCTGAAACAGGAAAACAAGTTCTTTTGGGGCAAAAAAAGGTCTACCGTAAAACAACGCTCCTTACTGACACGAGCGCTGTCAGTACTGACACGAGTTTTTCACAAACCCATTTTGAAACGTTAAGACTTCTTCGTCTTGAAATTGCAAAGAATGAAAAAGTTCCTCCATTTATGATTTTTTCAGATGTCTCACTCAAAGAAATGGCGAGAGATTTGCCTGTGACAGCTGCAGATTTCCTGAATATCTCAGGAGTCGGCCCTGTCAAACTCCAAAAATATGGTCAAGCCTTTCTCAAAAAAATTAAAGGAATCAAAAACACTGAGGCATAACTCAGTGTTTTTATTCCCGCTTTTTAGCAACATCCATGTTAAGATGTGATGACCTTGTTATTCAAGCGCAAAATTTCAAGTAAAACATCTACCGCTTTTTCCATTGATTGAAGGCTGACAAACTCATATCTCCCATGCATATTTTCTCCACCCGCAAAAAGATTGGGTGTAGGAAGTCCCATAAATGAAATCTTAGATCCATCAGTTCCCCCTCTTACGGGTTCAATTTTAGGTTCAATCCCCAGATTTTCCATTGCTTCTTTGGCAATATCAATGATGGACATATCTTTTTCGATGATCTGTGCCATATTATAATACTGGTCTTTAAGATCGATTGTGAGCCGTGGACTGCCAAGAGTTTGATTCATTTTTTTGGCGATGCGTTCAACAAAATCCTTTTTAGCTTTAAATTCTCGTGCATCGTGATCGCGAATGATGTACTGACTTTCTGCTTCTTCAACAGTCCCGTCCATCTTAAGCAAGTGGAAAAATCCCTCACGTCCTTCCGTCAACTCAGCACGCGCTTCTTTTGGCAGCTGATCATGAAAATCAATTAACAATTGAAGGGCATTAACCATCTGATTTTTTGCTGTTCCTGGGTGAACATTGCGTCCTTGAGCATGCACTTTTAACCCCGCAGCACTAAACGTCTCATACTCTAACTCCCCTAGTGGCCCGCCATCAACAGTATAAGCAAAATCAACATTGAAATCTGCGACATCAAACCGATCTGCCCCTGTTCCAATTTCTTCATCTGGTCCAAAACCAATCCGAATTTCTCCATGCTCAAACTCAGGCGCGATATTCAATAAATAATCTGCCAAAGTCATGATTTCTGCAATACCAGATTTATCGTCTGATCCAAGTAACGTTGTTCCATCTGTATGAATCAACGTTTGACCTGCATAGTTTTTCAGCTGTGGAAATTCAGCAGGATCCAGTTTAAATCCTGACTCTCCAAGCGCAATCACGGATTTACCATCATAATTCTCAAGCACTTGTGGCTGGATTCCATCCGCATTGAAATCTGCCGTATCCATGTGAGCAATCAATCCAATTTTACGTACCTTTTTGCTTGTAGTGGCTGGAATAGTCCCAATTACATAGCCATTACTTTCAAGATAATGAACATCGTGAACGCCAAGCGCACGAAGTTCTTCTGCCATTTTATGCGCAAACTCAACTAAAGCAGGCACTGAAGGGATGGTTGTTGAATTTTCATCTGAACGCGTATTGATCTTGACATAATCAAGAAAACGGGGTAATAATTTTTCGTATTTCATTTTTTTCCTTTTTAAATTTCAATAAAATCAGGTAAGTTTTGAGTTTGTCCAATTTGAGCAGCAATAAAGTCTTTTGCCTCATCAAAATGTTTCGTTTCAAGGCAAAGCGTTGAAAATTTAAGTTTGCAACAATATTCTTTTTCAGAAATCTGCTCAATGTAGTGATATTTTTCAAGCGTTTCAATAAAAATATCCGTTCTTGCTTTGATGTGTGAGTGGTTGGAAAATTTGAGCAAAAACGTTGTCATGTATTTGAGGGCATAATTTGGATCAACATCTCCAATTCGTGCATAAATTTCATTCTCAAAAGCACTCAAAGGCACCCCTTCTTCTAATTTGATAAAATAATTTGCTAACGTTGCTTTAACTGGATTATTATTTTCTGGAGTTTTAAAGCCGAATTGTGTCGTTTCATGAAGTTTAATGGCGTTTACATCATTACTCAAAGTTTGATAAATCTGTGAAGCATCCAAAAGACGTTCAATCTGACTTCCTTTTGCCACAAAAAACGGGTGATCATAAGATAAATGTTGTGGCGTGTTCGTGTGAATTTCTATTTGCTTGGGTTCAAAATCAGCATCAGAAAATACGTGAAATGCGTTGCTGTAACGTTTATTTTTCCGCAAAATCAAGCCCGCATCAATATAAGTTCCAATTTTCCGATCCAAATGACTTTCTTTTGAAAATTCCTGATGGAGCGTGCGCAACTGAACTTCATTGTTCTCAGACAAATAAGTAATTAAAGTTTTGAAAAACGGCTGACGGGTCAGTCGATTTTCTTGATATATTTTTATGTTCATTCAAAAATTAATCATTAAACGCATCAGTCAATTGTGGAACGACTTGTTTTTTACGTGAAACAGCGCCTTTTAAGAATGCATGTCCCTCTTCTAATTTGAAGTTAAATGCAGCTTCTACTTTGTCAGCATCTGTCCCCACTTCAACAATTTCAGAATTTGAATTAACAATATCTGTGATCATCAACACAAAGTCATCAAAATGTCCTGCTTCAATGTAAGCTGAGATTGCCGATTTAATTTCATCTAAACGTTCTAAAACTTCAGGAATATCAACGGTATTGACCTGTGCTACACGTACTTTTTTACCGTTTAATTCAAACGTTTTTGCATCAATATCAATCAGTTGTTCTGCTGTTTTTGATGCTAGATTCGTGCCTGCTTTAAGCATGGCAAGACCGTACGTTTCAAGATCAACACCAGCAATTTCAGCTAATTCTTCTGCCACTTTAAAGTCTGTTGGGTGTGTTGTTGGAGATTTCAAAAGCAGCGTATCAGAAATCAAACCAGATAACATCATCCCTGCAAGTGCTTTAGGAATTTCAAGTCCTTCTTCAAGAAATTTACGATACACGATTGATGAAGCAGATCCGACAGGCTCAACGGACATAAACAATGGACTTGCCGTGTGGAAATTGGCGATGCGATGGTGATCAACCACGCCCATAATCGTCAGTGATTCGATATCAGAAATCGATTGTTGAAATTCATTGTGATCTGTCAAAATGACGGTATCTACACCTTCAGCTTTAGCTGATGTGACGATGCGTGGCAACTCGAGTCCAAACGTGTCCAATGCAAATTGAGTCTCTTCATTGGCAGGGCCAAGTGCAACCACTTCTGTGTTCAATTTCATGTTTTTACGGTGATTGGATAAGTAACTAAACGCCATAGATGAGCCAATAGCGTCAGTATCTGGTTTTTGGTGTCCAAAGACGAAAATTTTGTCTGACATTTTTATACCTCTTTTTAAATTTTTATTCTTTTTTTATTATATTAAGATGTAAGCGCAAATCGCTCAAAAAGGGGCAAGAAAGAAGGAAGTTTTGTTTTTTGTGCAAGCAGGTTCAAAAATTCAGCTTTCTTGACACTTTTTATTTGTGTACATTCTATTATATCAAAAAAAACACAACATTTCATCGTTTCATTCTTTTTTGAGTTGTAATCCATGAAGTTTCGTAGTACAATAAATACGATACTCAAGGAGATGATAATGAAAAAATACAACCAAATGATTTTAGGCGGTGCAATTAGTGCAGTACTTTTAATTCTTGTGCTTTATCTCAATCACCATTTCCCGCAGCTGATGGGATTGTGGTTTCTCTTATTTTTTATTTTTGACCTCTTCATTTATTATTGGATCAATCAAAATTCTTCAGAATAAGCGTTTTGATTTCTGTCAGTACTGACAGAAATCATTTAATCACTAAATGATCCGATGAATAAAACCGTTTTTCGCAAGTTTTTCTTTGATGAGTCTGGTCAATCCAATTCTCCAAGTTTTCCCTCATCAACACAAAAACTCCCCTGCACTTTTGCGTGTGATAAAAGCATTTCTGATCCAGCATCTCTAGCGATGTCAAAAAAATACCACACATTCTCACTTTAGACACCTCTTTTTTTCATTCTTCTTTTTAGTGACGTTTCAACTTTTTCGCTCAATTTTTCTTAAATTTGGAATAATAAAATCTGTCAGTACTGACAGATTTTTATTTAATTCTTTCTAAATAATCTTGGTATGATTCTGTATCCATCAAAGCTTGTGCGTTATGAACACGTGATTTCGTTGGTGGTTTGACGCCCTCCAGTTGGTATTTCCAGCCCAGCTCACGCCACTTGAATTCTCCCATCGTGTGATAAGGTAAAATTTCAAATTTTAGCACATTTTTCAATGTTTTTACAAATTCACCTAATGCGACCAGATCCTCATCAAAATCAGATTCACCTGGAACGAGCACGTGTCTGATCCACATGGCTTTGTCATGATCTGAGAGATACTGTGCAAATTCTAAAATGTTATCGACTTTATTTCCCGTTAATGTTTTATGGCGCTCTGGATTGATTTCTTTCAAATCAAGCAAGACCAAATCCGTCACAGCAAGCAAATCATCAATCCGCTCCGTGACATAAGGATCCGTATTAAAAGGCTGTGCTGCTGTATCAAGTGTCGTATGAATTCCTAATTCATGTGCATATTTAAACAGCGCTGTCACAAAATCAATTTGTAAAAGTGCCTCTCCACCAGAAACCGTAATGCCACCTTTTGTCCCCCAAAATCCTTGAAAACGCCGTGCTTCCTCCATTACGTCCTCAACAGTACGCGTTGTGGCTTTACTATTTTTCATCGCCCACGTATCTGGATTATGACAATATTTACACCGCATCCTGCATCCTTGTACAAAAACAACAAAACGAACCCCAGGGCCATCGACTGTCCCAAACGTTTCCGTTGAATGGATTAATCCTGTGACTTGTTTCTCATCCTCAACCATCTCTGTCTCCGATCCATTGATTGCAAAATATTACGCTCATCTGTTTCACCAGCGCTAAAGAAAAAATTGATATTTTTATTTCCAAATGAAACAAAACGTAAAATCATTCGCATCTTTACTGTCTTATTATAACGCATTTTCCCATTTTTAACAAGAGATTTCAAGCGTTTTCACAGTTTTTCACAGTACAAAAAAATCTGTCAGTACTGACAGATTTTTAACACGTTTTTATTTTACAACAGCAGATGAAGTAATCAAATCCACTGCTTTTTTCACAGCAATATCATGTTTCAACATATCCAGTGGCAACAAGTTTTTCACTTGATCAACAGGCATGTTATATTGACCTGCCAAATCAGCGATTTCAGCTTCCACTTCAGCATCTGTCGTCACAAAGTTCTCTGCTGCAGCAATCGCTTCAACAACTAAATTCGTCCGAACACGTTTGTCAGCATCAGCTTCATACTGTTTGTGAAGATCGTCTTCTGTTTGACCAGTGATTTGGAAGTACATTTCTGGAGAGATGCCTTGTTGTTGCATTCCACCAAGGAATTCATTCATCGCACGATGCACTTCTTCATGAATCATTTCTTCAGGAATTTCAACGATTTCAGAAGCTTCTACAGCAGCATCAATCGCAGCAGTTTCAACAGCATCATCAAATGCTTCAGCTTTTTGTTCTGTCAATTCTTTACGGAATTTTTCTTTCAATTCATCCAAAGTTTCAACTTCTTCATCGATATCTTTTGCAAGTTCATCGTCAAGTTCAGGCACTTCTTTTGTTTTAACTTCATTGACTTTTGTTGCAAAAACAGCAGCTTTTCCAGCTAAATCAGCAGCTTGATAATCCTCAGGGAATGTCACTTTTACTTCAACTTCATCTCCTGCTTTAGTCCCAACCAATTGTTCTTCAAAGCCAGGAATAAATTGACCAGAACCAAGTTCAAGACTGTGATTATTCCCTTTTCCTCCTTCAAATTCAACACCATCAACAGAACCAACAAAGTCGATGACAACAGTGTCTCCATTCTCAGCAGCTTCTTCTTTCACAACAAGTTCAGCAAGATTATTTTGGCTTGAAGCAAGACGTGCTTCAACGTCTTCATCTGTCACTTCTTTCGTAAGATCAACTGAAACTTCAAGTCCTTTGTATTCCCCAAGTTTTACTTCAGGTTTTACAACAACATCTCCAGTCAATTCCCAATCTTCACCTTTATTTAATGATTTAACATCAATTTTAGGTTGAGCAACAGGTTCGATTCCAGCTTCTTTAACAGCAGCATCGTAAGCTTCAGGAAGAACAGCGTTCAAAGCTTCTTCGTATAATGCTTCTTCACCGTACATGCGTTCAAACATTTGACGAGAAATTTTACCCTTACGAAAACCTGGAACAGTGATGTTCCCTTTTACTTTGTTAAACGCTTTATCAAGCCCTTTTTTGATCGTTTCTTGATCGATTGAAAAGGTAAGTGTGCCGTTATTTACACCAGTTTTTTCAAAACTTGCAGTCATTTTTTAGATTCTCCTTATTTTAGAGGATTAATATGGCAACGTTTGTCGCACTTTCGCGAGTTCGCATTACGCTCCCCTAGAATTTCATACCTTTCAAGAATAGCATAAACTGGCGCTTATTTCAAGTCTTTACACCATTTCTTTCTCTGATTTTATAAAAAATAAAGCTCCTTCTCTATGAAAATTATCATACATAGCATTTCAACTATTGACAATAGTTTTTGGTTATCTTATAATTAAATAATGAACATCCATTTTCTAACAAAAAAAACAACTTCAGAAGCGCAAAAAAATCTCATTGTCCTTTGGTTTGGCGTTTTTATCGCTGGCATGGGATTTTCTGCTTTTATGCCCTTTCTCCCGCTTTACATTGAGCAACTGGGACATTTTAGTACTTCGGTTTTAAATCTTTTATCCAGCATCACATTTGCCATTAGTTTTGTGATGACCGCACTCATCTCTCCTTATTGGGGCAAACTTGCAGACAAATATGGTCGAAAACCAATGCTCCTTCGTGCCTCTTTAGGCATGGCGATTGTCATTAGCTTGATGGCCTGTGTCACAAACGTCTGGGAATTAATTCTCTTAAGAGCACTGCAAGGTTTTTTTGGCGGATTCATTTCGAATGCAACAGCCTTGATTGCGACACAAACGCCAAAAGCCAAAGCTGGACGTGCTTTAGGAATTATTGTCACAGGCACCACTTCTGGACAACTGATTGGACCGTTATTAGGCGGAATTATTGCTTCCATCTTTTCTTATCGCGGTACTTTTCTAATTACTGGTGCGCTTTTATTTCTCGTTTTTCTATTGGTTATTTTTGCTGTCACAGAGACTCACGTCCCCACACAAGCCCAATTTCAAAACATGCCACAAGAGCGACATCCATTCAAACATTTAGCCAATAAAAATCTCCTCTTTGGCATGTTTATCACAACGATGGTCATCCAAATCGTGAATACCTCAATTAATCCCATCATGGCTCTTTTTGTACGTGAGATAAATCACAGTACGATGAATACCACACTCCTTGTCGGAATGATTGCTGCACTTCCTGGTATTTCAACCATCATTGCCGCTCCAAGATTTGGAAAACTAGGGGACAAAGTCGGACCACAATATTTATTAATCGGTGGATTTATCTTAGCTTTTCTCGTCCAAATTCCCACAGCTTTTGTATCTAGCATTTTTTTATTGATGTTTCTTCGTTTTATGATTGGAATTTCAGATGCGACCATGCTCCCACAAATCAATGCACTACTCACAAAATCAACCCCAACCGAAATGACCAGCCGTATTTTTTCATATAATCAATCTTTCATGTCAATAGGTGGCGTGATTGGTCCATTAATCGGTGCCTTTGTGGCCAATCGTTTCGGATATCGTGGAATTTTTATTACTGGTGCACTCTTTATCGCACTTAATTTTGTCCACTTTTTAACGACAACAAAACACATTAATCCACCTTTAACCTGAATGAGTAAATAACACAAAAAACCAATGGATTTTTATACTCCATTGGTTTTATCTTACAAATAAAAAAGACCTCTTGTGCCTTTTCTATGATAAATTGAACACTTATTTTTGAATTCCGACCTCTTATTTTGGATTCAGCTTATTCAATACTTCATGCCAAAGTCCGCGATCGAATATATGCGTTGGATTTCCTCCGCCTAAAACACCGTATCCCAACATCAATCCAAAGACAGCAGCAGCAACCAACAAAATCAAAACGAGTAGTAATAAAGAAACTCTAACTCCTAAAAATTTTATGGTTTTTTTAAACATTATTCTTCCTCATCTTCATCTGCTTTAACACGCTCAATGTTTGCTCCTAAAGCTTTTAATTTTTCGTGGAATTGATAATACCCACGATCCAAATGATTTAATTTAAATACTTCTGTTTCCCCTTGCGCTACTAATCCCAAAAGAATCAATGCTGCTGAAGCACGCAGATCTGTTGATTTTACTGCAGCACCTTGAAGTTGTGTGGTTCCTTCAATCAATGCAGAATTTCGTGTAATCTCAACATTTAATCCCATCCGACGCATTTCCTCCAGATGTTGGAACCGATTTTCAAAAACTGTTTCGATCATCGTAGATTCACCTTTTGCGACCGCTTGAGCGGCAGTCATTTGAGATTGCATATCTGTAGGAAAACCAGGATGAGGAAGTGTTTTAACATTCGTTGCCTTCAAGCGTTCAGGACCAATCACACGAATTCCTTCTGGCTCCTCAATAAATCTAACACCCATTTCTGTTAATTTTGAGATTAATGGGCGATTGTGTTCAGAAATGGCATCTTTAATCAGGACATCTCCCTTCGTCATCGCCGCTGCAACCATAAATGTCCCTGCTTCGATCCGATCTTGAACCACAGAATGATGCGCACCGTGCATCGCTTTCACTCCTTTGATGACAATGGTATCCGTCCCAGCTCCTCTGACGCGTGCTCCCATTTTATTGAGGAGATTAGCTAAATCAACAATTTCTGGTTCACGCGCAGCATTTTCAATCGTTGTTGTCCCATCAGCAAGAGTTGCCGCCATCATCAAATTTTGAGTCGCTCCAACGGATGGAAAATCCAGATAGATTTGAGCCCCTCTCAGATGTTCCGCAGAAGCCTCGATATAGCCTGCTTTTTGGGTAATCTTTGCCCCCATTAATTCAAAGCCACGTAAATGCAAATCAATCGGGCGTGAGCCAATTGAGCATCCTCCTGGCATAGAAACACGAGCAGCACCGTTTCTTGATAAAATTGGCCCCATAACAACAATGGATGCACGCATTTTACTGACATACTCGTATGGCGCATTACTTTTAATCGTTTTTCCAGCCCCTGCAATGATTTGCTTTGTGGATTGATCAAAAGTCAGCTTCACTCCCAAGTGCTTCACTAAGTTATTCATCATAAAAACATCGCTCAAGATTGGAACATTCCCTAATTGAACCTCTCCTTCGCTTGCAAGTAATGTCGCAGCAAGTAATGGAAGAACGGCATTTTTTGCCCCTTCAATTTCAACTTCACCCTGAAGTCTGGTTTTTCCACCTTTTACAATAATTTTATCCATTTAAATTATCCCTTTTCAAACTTTGATTATTTTTAAAGCTTAATCATTATAACATAAAAAATGAACAGAGAAATTAGTTTTCACTTCCCTGCATTTTTTCTTGTATCAGTCCAAGTAGCCTTTTAGGAACTGTATAAACCATCTCACGCCCATTAAAATGTGGATTTTCTCCATCTAATGCTTTCGTCACAAACCCTAATTTTTCTGAAATAATCATACCTGCTGCATAATCCCAGACTTGAAGATGACTAAAATAACCGATGATTTTTCCATCTAAAAGCTTTGTGTAACTAATGCCAGCACTTCCGCAGGATCTTACGCCAAGCGTGTGATGACTCAAATCTAATAGTCCACCTGTATTTGTACGGTACATATAGGCATTCACTGCAAGTAAACTTTGATGAAGTGGTGCCACATTTTCATGGAGCTGTTTTTCATTGCAAAATGCTGCGTGATCATTTGACCAATACAGTTTTTCATTCATCACATCCAAAATAATTCCAAATTTTCCCACACCATTTTCAAAGTACGCCAACATGATTGCAAAATCGTCTTTTTGAACAATAAAATTCGTTGTTCCATCTATTGGATCAAGCACCCACAACTGAGAAATTTGTTCTGAAAATTCAACTTTCTTTTCATCTTCTTCTGCTAAGATGAAATCTTTAGGGTAGGCTTGTAAGATTTTGGAGATGATCCTTTTTTGAACGGCCTTATCATAATTCGTCACTAAATCATCATAGCGTGTTTTTTCAGTAATTTCTAGTGGTTCTGCTAGATTTTCTCTTAAAAATTGCCCCGCTTCTTGAACCCATTGTTTGGCTTGTTCAAGCTTTTTTATGACTGATGTACTTTCTTTCACTTGACGATACTTCCTTTACTGCCTGATAGAGAGAATAACCGCTCTTTTGTTCAAATTCTCGACCGATTTGTTTTTCTTGCATTTTTGAGGGGACGATTGTTTTAAACGCCTGATACTTTTCTAAAAATTTGACTTTCTCTACTTTTGTTTCATAAAAATCTTCCACTTGATTTAAAAAAGCAAGCACAACTGTCATTTCATCAGTACTCCAATCTAAATCAATCGGATAAGCATAATTTTCTTTCATTTTTAACTTTCTGCCGACGTTGACAATTCCGCACGACGATAATCTCGCGGCAAAAAAGCACGGATTTCATCTTCATTAAAACCGATTTGAAGACGTTTATCATCTGTGATAATAGGACGACGCAATAAATTAGGAAATTCTGAAACGAGCTCAATGAGTTCGTTGATGGTTAAATTATCAACATCAACGGCCAGTTTTTGAAAAACCTTTGAGCGCGTTGAGATGATATCCTCTGTGCCATTTTCTGTTTTAGTTAAAATTTTTCGCAAATCTTCTGGCGTTAGAGGTTGAGTTAATATATTATGTTCAATATATGGAACTTTATGTCCTTGAAGCCATGCGCGCGCCTTGCGACAGCTCGTGCATGAAGGAGACAAATACAAATCGATCACTCTTGTTCCTGCTCTCTAGTAATATTTTTTCTTACTTTACTTTCTCACTAAACACTCGAAAATAACGCAATTCCACCCTTATTTTTAAAAACGGAGTGGCATCTTTTCTTTTTCATTATATCAAAATCCTCGCTTTAAAAAAAGGGCAAACGAAAAAATAAAATGAATATTCTTTTTTTGAGGAGATTAAATGGGGACATCCTTATTCATTCATCTCCTCATAGGTTTCTTGTAAATTCTCAAAAGTAATAAAATCCAGTCGATAATCTGGTGTTTGTTTCATTTTGTCAATCAAAAAGTGAAGTTTCGTTTCATTTTCGTCATCGTAAAACAAGAGTGCTCCTTGTGTATTTTCAATTAAAAAAGCATGATACTGTCGAAATTGACTTGGATTTTCATAGGTTTCATACGCAGCTTTGACAAAGTTAACTGACTTGAAAATTTCTAGCTTTTGTTGATTCGCTTCATTCCAGTTTTTGCCGTGTGTTTCAAAATCAAACAGTGTTGCAATCTCAAAATCAAAATCCTTTTGCATTGTTTTTGTTTCTTCAAGTGCCCAGTACTCAAACCCCAAAGCACCTGTAAAAATCACCCATTTCAACCCTTGTGCGAGATAAGATTCCAGTCGTTTTCTAAAGGCTTTTTTGATCACAGTAATTTTTGGATCTGATGCTTTAAAAATTCCTAATTCAAAATTTGTGTAACCCATAATTAAAAGTGCATTCATAAACTTTATTTCCTTATATAAAATATGCTATAATTTACATTATACTACACATAGAATAAAAACTAGGGCTATCAATGATTAATTATCCTAAAGGACTCTCACGAACACGTCCCCCTCAAAAAGAGAGCAAAAAAAATGCTCGTGCTTTTGTGAGTGCTACAGAATCAACACACCAGTCAAAAAAAGAACGTGCGCTCCGTCTATCCAAAAAACAAGTTCAAAATCTCGTTGAATTTGGAAAACGTGGAATGAACTTTGAGTCTGAGATTAATGAAACAAATGCTTATTATTTGGCACATCACATTGCAGTGATTCATAAAAAACCCACGCCAATCCAGATTGTAAAAGTGGATTACCCTAAGCGAAGCAAAGCTAAAATCACAGAAGCATATTTTAGGCAAGCTTCTACAACAGATTATTCTGGCGTTTGGCAGGGAAAATATATCGATTTTGAAGCGAAAGAAACACAACAAAAAACAGTTTTTCCACTCAAAAATTTCCATGAACATCAAATCGTGCATATGGAACGTGTCATTGAGCAAAAAGGAATCGCTTTCGTTTTGCTTCATTTTGCATCAATCGAAGAAACTTATTTACTTCCTTCAATAAATCTGATAAAATTCTACTATGAGAAACATGGCTTAAAGTCAATTCCCATTCAATACATTCGAGAATTTGGATTTGAAATTCCAACACAACAAATCCCTCGTATCCCTTATTTAGATATTTTAAAAAAACTGTGTGAGGTAAATGAAAATTAAAACTTCAAATCAAACCCCCAAAAAAACACCAGCTCTGAAAAAAAGACCGTGGTTAACGGCAATTAAAGTCTTTTTTATTGTGTTCTTTTCTGTCATCATTTTAGCGGTCTTAGCTGGTGGTGCTGTTTTTGTTTATTATGCTAAAGATGCACCTAAATTAGATCTTTCAAAGCTAGAATCTCCGCCATCAAGTCAATATTTTGATTCGAGTAATACTGTGATTGCTACGATGGGTGCTGAAAATCGTTCTTTAGTTCAAGCAAATAATATTCCCATTCAATTGGTCAATGCTGTGACTTCCATTGAGGATCATCGATTTTTTAGTACACGTGGCATTGATCCTATCCGGATTGCAGGATCTTTTGTGCATAATTTAAAGGGAGATTCCATTAATGGAGGTTCCACTTTAGACATGCAGTTAGTGAAACTTGGTATGTTTTCAACGGATAAAAGTGATCAAAATCTTCGCGTTAAAGTTCAAGAAGCTTGGCTTGCATTGCAATTAGACCAAAAATGGACAAAAGAGCAAATTTTTACAGCTTATGTCAATAAAGTCAATATGGCCAATGGGTATTACGGGATGGGAACTGCTGCTAAAGCTTATTATGGTAAAGATTTGACGGCACTCTCGATCGCTCAAATTGCATTATTGGCGGGAATGCCTCAAGCACCAACGACTTATAATCCTTATGTCAATCAATCTGCAGCAAAATATCGGCGCGATTTAGTTATCAACGCCATGTATAATTACGATAAAATATCGGCCGCACAAAAAGCACAAGCACTGGCTACTCCTATCACAGACGGTCTCTTGCCTCTCAAGCATAGTGTTTCGATTCCTGCTTTTGCAGATAATTTCTTAAAAGAAGCTAAAGCTCAAGCAGATCAATTAGCTGGTGTGGATACAGCAAATGCGGGGGTTAAAGTTTATACAACTTTAAATACTTCGACACAAGAAACTCTTTATAATGTTGTAAATACAAATCAGTATGTTGATTTTCCAGATAAGGACTTGCAAGTCGCTTCAACGTTAATCAATGTTGAAACTGGAGCTGTTGTGGCTCAGATTGGGGGGAGAAATCTTCCTAAAAATGTTACTTTTGGAACAAATGGTGCACTTCGAGTCGATCGGGATTGGGGATCTGCAATGAAACCATTAGTCGATTATGGTCCGGCTTTTGAAGATGGGGTTTATGATTCGACAAGTGATACAGTAATGGATGAGCCAACAACTTATCCTGATGGCACGCCGTTGAATAACTGGGATAATAGTTATTTAGGAGCGATGACTGTGAAATCGGCCTTACAATATTCAAGAAATATTCCAGCTGTGGAAACTTTCGTCAAGGTGGGAAAAGAAAATTCATCAAACTTTTTGAAAAAAGTAGGCATTGATTTAGGACCGCTCAATTGGGCAAATGCCATTTCAAGTAATACCTCAAATCCTAAGCACGGGGCAAGCTCAGAATCTATGGCTGCTGCTTATGCTGCATTTGCAAACGATGGCGTTTATACAAGACCTTACTATGTGACTAAAATTGTTTTTCCTGATGGACGTGAGATTGATTATAAACCTTCACGTTCTCGAGCAATGAAACCTTCGACAGCCTATATTATCACAAATATCTTGCAAGGCATTGTAAAATTACCGCTTTCTATTTCTGTGGGTGGAAATGCAAATATTCCTGGGATGACTGCTTTGGCTGGGAAAACAGGAACTTCTAATTATACAGATGATGAACGCACACAAATTACAAATAAGTATGGTGATATTTCTGGTATGGTTTCTCCTGATGAAAACTTTGTCGGCTATACGCCGCAGTATTCGATGGCGGTTTGGACGGGCTATCAAAATCGCATGACGCCTGTTTATGGGGATACGATTCTTTGCGCAACGAAGGTCTTCTCCAGTGTAATGGGAAGTCTTTATCCTGATCCTTCTTCAGTCTCTGATTGGACAGCACCAAGTAACGTCACGGTCAATGGGAGCTTTGCAAGTATCAATGATAAGGGGTAATTAGAAATGGAAATTGAGCGATTTATTAATCCGATCGCACAGGAAAACACTTATTTATTGAAGGGAGAAACGTCTTGTATCGTGATTGATCCTGGAAGTGATCCTAAAGCTGTCATTGATGCAATTTCATCATCTGGATTGGTTTTGATTGCTATTTTATTGAGTCATGCTCATTTTGATCATATCATGGGCTTATCCGCTTTAAAGCAGCATTTTCCTGATGCTTTGATTTATCTTCATGAGGCTGAAAAAACGTGGCCCAAAGCGCCCGAATATAACGCATCGCGACTTCTTTTAGGGAAAGATGTTTTAGCTCCTGATGCGGATTGTTTTTATAAAATTGGTCTCTCTCTTGATTTGGGTGAGTTTCACTTTAAAGTTTTAGAAACGCCTGGACATTCCATTGGAGGTGTAAGTTTAGTTTTTGACACTTCACAACTCGTCTTCACAGGGGATGCGCTTTTTTACGAAGCGATTGGTCGTTGGGATTTGCCGACTGGAAATTATGAGCAACTGCGTCACTCCATTGAAACACAACTTTTTACCCTCCCTGAGCATTATCAAATTTTTCCTGGACACGGTTCTTCAAGTAGCATCGGTCATGAAATACACTTTAATCCATTTTTTAGACGTTAAAAAGTTCTGTCAGCACTGACAGAACTTTTTTAACTTACCCTTGTCTTTTTGGGCGATAATAATAAGAGATGACGAGTCCCATTGCTGCGACAAGAAGGGTTGAGGCGATGATTAAGAAGATTCCCATCGGTCCATTTGCGC
>NZ_WITJ01000005.1 GCF_009601015.1 Lactococcus hircilactis | reverse complement strand
AACAGCAATGTAAAGAATATCGACGCACTCGCAAAGCTTGCAAATCAAGGTGTCGCATGGGTAGAGAAGAACTATGCGACTAATCCTGAAAAGCTCGGTGCTGCGATCGAGTATGTGACAAAAGGCGCTAAAGAATTGAAGCTCAAAGCAACGCCACATCAAATTGAAGCTCAAATTGAAGCCTCACTGGCAAACTTGCAACGTGACCCAGTCGGGACAGTCAAAGAAGCTAAAGAAGTAACGAATGAAGTGTTTGACAACGCTGAAAAAGTGGCTGAATTAGTCGCACCAATTATTAACGGAACAGAAGGAATTTAATATGAACGGTTACGATATTAGCTCGGTTCAGTCAAGTTTAAACCCTGCTAGCGTTCCCAGTGACTTCGTTGGGATTAAAGTGACAGAAGGGATAGGATATATTAATCCAACGTGGGAGACGCAAGTTAAGCAGACCCTATCAGCTGGAAAACACCTACTACTATATCACTTCATTACGAACGATTCAGTCATTGAACAGGCTAGCTTTTTCTTGAACGTAGCTAAAAACTATGCCAATCAAGCCATCTTAGCGCTTGACTTTGAAACTGGAACAATTGGCAACGAAATACCATATATCACGCTTGCGCATCGAGTGCAAGCAGAAGTATGGCTTGATTATGTCAGCGCTCGGACGAACGGTAGACCAGTAATTTACATGAATGCTGCGACGGCTCGTGAGTTCGACTGGACAAGTACAGCAAGCAAATATGGATTATGGTTGGCTCAATACGCTAGCACAGAACCCACAGGCTATCAATCACAGCCTTGGAGGGGAAATAGCTCGTACGGCGCTTGGAATCGCCCAACTATTTATCAGTACACCTCAACGGGTAGCCTTGATAATTGGGACGGAGAGCTTGACCTAAACCTTGCTTACTTGTCAGAAGACGAATGGCAAGAAATGGCAGGAGTTGCAGGAAAATCGGAAAACAACACAAATTACACCACATCAGACTTGGAGGATGACGAACTCATGAAATTTACATATCAAATTATTGATGCAAAAACAGGAAAATCACAAGGTACTATCTATTATTATGATGGAAATAAAGTAGTAGCACTTTCACATCAAGACCAGCTCAAGATTGTGCGCCAAATTTACAAAGATACGACTGGCAAGGACTTGAAGCAATATAGTTGGCGGACTGACGCTCCTTGGTACGTTCGGTTCATGCAAGCAATTAACCAGAAAGCACCAGAAATAGCTTGGAAATAACAATCACGCGCTCCGAAAGGGGCGTTTTTTTGTTTTTAATAACATAATAGTAAACATTAGTCAATGAAATATATGATTAAAATAATATTATAGATTGTTTTTAAGGTGTATAGTTGATATAATGGAATAAAAATGTATAAAAATATAGGAGTTTTTATGAAACAGGCTAAAGTCATCTCTGTATTAAATATGAAAGGTGGAGTTGGGAAAACAACCTTGTCTTGTAATCTGGCAATAGAGCTAGCAGATAGAGGATATAAAGTACTGGTAGTTGATTCTGATCCTCAATTTAACACTACGCAAACTTTATTTAAATATTATACAGGGAGTGTTGATAAATATAACGACTTGAGAGAGCATAACTTGACTATCAAATCTATTTTTAGTTCTAATCATAGAAATTCTGATATTGCGCAAGAATTGACTTCTCAAGATAATAACGCAATTTATACTTTTGAAGATGTGCAGAAAAGTGATTTCACTCAAAAAGGATTATCAATCATACCAGGAGATCTCAGCTTAATTGTTGATATAAATGCTTCAACGGCTGATCGTTTGAAGGCATTTTTCTATAAACAAAAGTTACGAGAACAATTTGACTTTATTGTGATAGATTGTCCGCCTACATGGGGAGAATTAACATCAATATCTCTTACAGTTTCTGACTACTATTTAATACCAACAAAATTGGATGAATTTTCTACGATTGGAATAACAATTCTTTCTCAGCAGTTATCTGAGAAAGTGGCTGCAATGGAGGGCAAACTCAAATGTTTAGGCGTAGTTTACATGATGCTAAATGAGACGACGGCAGAAAGTGGTATAGCTCGCAGAAATCGACCCTTTAAAAAAACTTTAGAGTCATATTTTACAGAAATGAGTGATGAAGTTAATTCGTCAGTTAATCAATTTCAGACAGTTATTTATAATAAACAAGCCATCGCGACTTCTTCAGTAATATACAAAACACACGAAAAGTACCCAGAACTTTTGGAAAGAATACAGGAATTAGTTAACGAAATTATGACTAGGATAGAAGTAAAGGAGGAAGTTTGATTGGACACTAAAAATATTATAAATACTTTGAAGAGTAGCAAATATTTGATGCGTGAAAAAAGATATATTTTTATAGGTGTAGTTATGGAAACTATTTTTAGTAGAGAACTATTTACTAAAAATAATGACTTGCATGAGTATATACATATATTTGAGAATTTAATGAAATTAACTCCATATCGTGATTACTTGTATAAATCTAGAACCATGTTAGCTTCGAGAGTCATAAAAGACCTTTTAAATAAAGAAGTTAATGCTGATTTGATTAGACTTATGATTGATAAACATATAGATTTTATTGAAAAATATGTAGGTTATTCTGATAAAAAGAAGAGCACAAAAAAATCAGAGTCGTCTTTACTTGAAGATATGATACGTTCTAATAGCGAGAAAACAGTTCGATGAATTATTTTGAAAAAATAGATAAAGATTTTGATAATACATTAAACAATTTGACAAAGAAATTCGGAACTTTAAGATGTATTGAAGAACAAGATTTTGATATTGAGTCATTAAAAAAATATCATATGAGATTATATATTTTACGAGAATTAATAGTTGTTTCTAATGTCCAAGAAGACGAGAGAATAAGTCAACCTTTAAATGATGCGACTAGTGATTTTATTGAATTTATTTGGTTACTATATACTGGGAGGTATAAAGCATCAATTGCATCCTTAAGAAACGGATTAGATATATTTGCTAGAAGCATGATTAGAAGTCTGGATTTTTCTTTAGAGACAAATTCATTTTCTAATAATGTAGAGAAAGTATTGAAAAATGTAAGAGTAAAAAATGAAGTACATTTGACTAGCAATGAAGCCAAAAAAAACCATAAAACTTTTATTAACGAGAATTTTACAGAAAATATGAAATATTTATACAAGGAACTCTCGGATTTTATACATGGAAGAATGAGGCAACAAATTGAGGTAGCGCATTATCTCAATAATATTATTGACTTCGAAAATAACCAAAGTGCGGATGAATATAATAGAGTAATAAATATAGGAGTACAAATTTTAGAAACAGTTTATTCAATGTTCCTTTTGGTTAATTATAATAAAATTGATGAAAATGAAAACACTTATAAACTTAATCTGATGATTGATCAAATCAATGGGAAGTTTAAAAAATATAAATCTCAATACTTATCTTAGGCCGCCGCCCTTCGGGGCGTTTTTGTTTGTTATATTTTTGATAAAATTATCGCTTCGGTGGTATTTTTTATTTTTCATAAGTGTTATAATTCAATTAAGGA
This sequence comes from Lactococcus hircilactis, assembly GCF_009601015.1. Lineage (GTDB taxonomy): Bacteria > Bacillota > Bacilli > Lactobacillales > Streptococcaceae > Lactococcus > Lactococcus hircilactis. Next base: position 159,677 of record NZ_WITJ01000005.1, on the reverse strand, counting down.
GGTCCAATCATGAAAAAGAACAGTAATGCTTTAAATATTGTAGGTTGTTTAATTTTGGGAGTACTCTTTGGCTTATTATTTCAAAAACTAGCTATAGGAGTGATACTTGGTCTAGTTTTTGGCTTGACTTTGGTATGGACAAACAGAAAAGATTGAGGCATTTAATCTGAGAAAAACTTTCTTTGATACTGCTTGCAAATATAAATTAAAATGTTATAATAAAGATACCTTTCATATTATTTGTTTATATCCGCTCCATTCGTTGGGGCTGTTTTTGTTTAATTTAAGAAACAAGTTCTATAATGCATTATGCCACGAGTATAAATTTCTTAAATACTCTTAAACGCCCTCTCCTAACTGGGGCGTTTTTCTTTACAAAGAAAACGGAAAGTTATATAATGTTCTTATCCCAAAAAAACTTTTCATAAGTTTATCCTAAGCGTCCCACTCCTAACTGGGGCGTTTTTTGTTTTCCCTATAAAAAAGCAACAAAAAAAGCTCAAACTGACCGAGTTCAAGCCTATAAATTGTATTCGAAAGCACTTTTAAAGTATATCTTTGGTCAATTAAATTATAGCACGATCATTTCTTGCTGTCAATATATTGCCAAAAACCCAAACCCGTGAAATTCGACGGGTTTACATTATTACTGATGTCACGAAAATTTGAAGTTACGCGGTTTCCAGCGGTTTGCTCCCGACATTTTTGATGGTCACAAAATAAAGTCATTACCAGTTTATTTTTTAACACAATTTTAATATTAAAAATGAACTTGAAAGAGTTGCTTGTTAAGCTGAAAAAGCAAGATAGTATATTATAAAATTAGGGGGCAAAAAAGGGGCATAAGTATTAAACTTTTATATATTAATAGATTTTATTAAAATTTTTTTATGCTTATATATCCTATTATATCAATGTTTTAACCTATATTATATCTTTATATTTAAGCTAAATTTTATGGACCTTATGGACAATTTCAATAAATAAAATACTCCCCCTGCGCTTTTGAATGAATGTCAAGTTTTTTTCTTGACAAGTTAATTTTTATACTTGATTTATACGCGTGATTTTGCTAAAATAGATAAGTATTCGTACAACTTTGGTCTGGCAAACAGTCCAAGGCAGAAAGGAAATTTCTAAAATGAAAAACGGAATCCACCCTAAATACCAAGAAGTGGTCTTCATGGACACAACAACTGGTTTCAAGTTCTTGAGCGGTTCAACTAAATTTTCGAAAGAAACAGTTGAATTTGAAGGCAACACTTATCCATTGATTCGTGTTGAAACATCTTCAGATTCACACCCATTCTATACTGGAAAAGCAAAATTCCAAGCAGCAGATGGACGTATCGCCAAGTTCAACAAAAAATATGGGAAATAAGAAACAGCGCAAGCTGTTTTTATTTTATAATAATCTTCACATTGAGAGGATTATTTTTTGAAAAATATTAAAAATAAGTTAAAATAAGATGAATCATGTGAAGGAGAACAAAAAATGAAATGGTCACTTAATGAAATTTCAAAGAAAAAAAAGATTGATTTTGAGCTAACGTTGGATTTATCAGCTGCACTCAAAGCACGTGCAAAAGAAATCATTGATGTAAAAGAGATCTCAGCGATTGGACAAGTCTCTTATGATGATCAGATTTATTTACTGGATTATCAGATCCACACGACGTTAATCTTACCCTCATCAAGAAGTTTAAAACCGGTAGAGTATCCGATTGCGCTAGTTGTAAATGAAGCTTTTGCAAAACCCGATGGGAATTTGATGACTGAGGCATTAATGGAAGAAGAACTGATCATTCCATTAGAAAAAGATGGGATTGATTTAGATGAGTCGATCGAAGATAACATTTTACTTGAGATCCCACTTCAAGTGCTTGCAAAAGATGAGCAAGAAGAAGAAAAACTTCCAGCAGGTCAGTTTTGGAGCGTCATGAGCGAGGAAACTTATCGGACACAAAATGAAGCAAAAGAAGCCGAAAAAAAATCACCGTTTGCTCAATTAGATGGTCTTTTTGATTAAAAAGAATAAAATGTATTTAAAATATAACTTTATGAGTAAAAAATAAGAAAAAAATGAGTAAATGATTCGCTTTAATGTAAATTTTATATTATAATAAGGTTATGGTCGATGAGACTTTAAAATAAAGGAGAAAAACATGGCCCAAAAGAAAATTTTAATCATTGAAGATGAAAAAAATCTTGCTCGCTTTGTTTCACTTGAGCTCGAACACGAAGGTTATCTGACAGAAATCAAGGAAAACGGAAGAGTTGGACTTGATGAAGCACTCAGTCGTGAGTACGATTTGGTTTTACTGGACTTAATGTTACCAGAATTAGACGGTTTTGAGGTTGCACGCCGACTTCGTAAAGAAAAAGAAACACCAATCATTATGATGACCGCACGTGATTCTACGATGGATCGCGTTGCTGGACTTGATATTGGTGCAGATGATTATATTACAAAACCTTTTGCAATTGAGGAATTATTAGCACGTGTGCGCGCATTTTTCCGCAGAGAAGAGCATGCGCATCAAGTTGAAGAAGCTGAAAATACTGCTTTTCGTGATTTGGTGATTGATAAAACCAATCGTACGGTACATCGTGGAAAGAAAGTCATTGATTTGACACGTCGTGAATATGATCTTCTTTTAACACTAATGAAAAATACAGGAGATGTTGTCACACGTGAACATCTTGTTTCTGAAGTTTGGGGCTATGAAGAAGGGACAGAAACCAATGTGGTTGATGTGTATATTCGCTATCTGAGAAATAAGATTGATGTGGACGGAAAAGAAAGCTATATTCAAACGGTTCGAGGACTTGGATATGTCATGCGTGATCGGACAAATTAATTTTGTGAAATTAAAATACTGTCAGCACTGACAGTTTTTTTCTAAGAAATAAATATAGGGGACGACAGTGATAAAAATTAGAAATTTGGTCAATAAAACGCATAAAAATGTCAAAAAAACACCTGCACGTCGAAGTATTGTTTTACGGTGGGCCTTTGCGAACACGATTTTTTGTTTTATTGTGTTTACTATTTTTTCAGTTTTGATTTATCAAGTGACTGTATCGACTTATATCAGTGAAGAAAAAAGTGGGATTCTCTCTGCGATGGATACGGTTGAAGATGAGCTGAGTCAGTCTCAAAATGCACTGAGCTTGAGCAATATTCATAATTTCATCGCGTTTACACCAGAATCAACAGATTGGGGAAAAGTGCAAAGTGATGCCCCGCGCAATTTAAGTAGTATGATTGGACATCGTCGCGCGTTCATGATTTTTGATAATGACAAGCGATTATTATATTCAACGTCTCGCTACTCGATTCCACTAAAAGACAGTCCAAACAATCGAATCGTTGAAACCCACAATAATATTCCTGGATACATTGTACAACGAAAGATTTATTCAAAAACAACAGGACAAGCGATTGGATATATTCAAGCGTTTTACAACATTAGTTTTTATTATAATATTAATCGCCGCTTGATGTTGACGTTGGCTGCCTTAGAGATTGTGGTGCTGATATTAGCACAAATCATCGGGTTTTATATGGTGTCTCGATTCATGACTCCGCTTGAAAAATTGCATAAAGCCATGAAAAAAGTGGCAATATCAAAAGAAATTGCTTATCAACCAGTTGAAATCAAAACCAATGATGAAATCGAAGATTTAGCAGAGGTGTATAATGAGATCATGCAAAAAGCACATCGGTATTTGGATCAGCAAAAACGCTTAGTGTCGGATGTTTCACATGAGCTAAGAACACCGCTTGCAGTCCTTGATGGACATATCAATCTACTCAATCGTTGGGGAAAAAATGATCCTAAAATTCTCGATGAATCGTTGAGTGCAAGTCGTGAAGAAATCAGTCGAATGAAATCAATGCTCGAAGAGATGCTTGCTTTGTCTCGTTTTGAAAATGATGAGCTGGATATCCATAATATTGATACGGATCTCCTTAAAATTGCTGAAACGACACTGAAAAATTTCCATTTGATTCATGAGGATTTTGAGTTGAAATTAGTCAATCAGCTTACAGGAAATGGTCACGCAAAAATTCATGCCAATCATTATGAGCAAGGGATACTCATTTTACTTGATAATGCGGCAAAATATTCTCCAGGAGATAAAAAAGCCATCACTTTAACCTTATCAGAAGACGACGATTATATTATCACGAGCATCAAAGATTGTGGAATGGGCATTTCACCTGAGGATTTAGAACACGTTTTTGAGCGTTTCTTTAGAGCTGATAAAGCAAGAAATCGCCAAATCGGTGGGACGGGACTGGGATTGTCCATCATCAGTCAACTGGTTGAAAATTATAATGGGGAAGTTTTAGTCACATCGCAATTGGGTGAAGGATCAGACTTTATCTTGAAATTTCCAAAAGTTAAACCCGCACTGTAATTTAAAAACGATTTTCGTTTAAGTCATCTCTGGATGGCTTTTTTTCTTTAACTTTCAAGACTATTGAAAAAAAACGCAATTAGCGGTAAAATAGAAGAGTTAAAGCTGGACAAATGTCCTTTATTTAATCATCATTACAATCAATTGGTCGCACGACCAACTTCTTAGAGGAAGTTAGAAATCTCACATGAAAAAAATTACAACTTTTGAAAACAAAAAAGTCTTGGTTCTTGGATTAGCAAAATCAGGAATGGCCGCAGCACGACTATTATTTAAACTTGGAGCGCTCGTTACAGTGAATGATTTTAAAGCGTTTGATGAAAATCCTGAAGCACAAGAACTTCTCGAAGAAGGAATCAAAGTGGTCACTGGAGGACATCCAGTGGAGCTGTTGGATGAAGATTTTGAGCTGATGGTCAAAAATCCTGGGATCAGATACGACAATCCAATGGTCGTGAGAGCCCAAGAATTAGGGCTGTCAGTACTGACAGAAATTGAATTAGCTTATTTGGTATCTGAAGCTCCCATTATCGGCATCACAGGAACCAATGGAAAAACGACAACGACAACATTAATTGGCGCACTTTTGAAAGCAGGCGGACAATCGCCACAATTGGCTGGAAATATCGGTTTTCCTGCGTCAACTGTTGCAACGACTGCGCATCGCACGGATACCATCGTGATGGAAACGTCAAGTTTTCAACTAATGGGAATTGATCAATTTCATCCAAAAATTGCTGTGATCACAAATATTTATTCGACGCATTTGGACTATCATGGGACTCAAGCGAATTATGAAGCAGCGAAATGGAATTTACAAAAAAATATGACGTCAGATGATGTTTTGATTTTGAATTTTAATCAAGATAAAATGAAAGATTACGCAAAAAAAACGAACGCTTCTGTTCTTGCATTTTCGACGCGCGAAGTGACAGACGGGGCTTATGTTCTTGATGGAGAAATTTACTTTAAAAATCAGCATCTCATGGCAACAAAAGCATTGTCATTACCAGGTGAACACAATATCGAGAACGCTTTAGCGGCGATTTGTGTGGCTAAACGATGTGGTGTCAGTAATGACAAAATTATTTCTGTTTTGACCACCTTTGAAGGTGTACGTCATCGCTTACAATACTTGGGATTAGCAAAAGGCAGACGGGCATACAACGATACTGAGGCGACGAATATTGAAGCCACGAAAAAAGCATTAACTGGTTTTGATCATCAAAAATTGTGGTTATTTATCGGCGGATTGGATCGTGGCAATGGATTTGAAGCGCTTGAAGCATCAATTAAAGACGTTAAAGGATTAGTCATTTCAGGCGAAACGACTCCAAAACTTGTCGCAATTGCTAAAAAGTATGACATTCCTTATCTCGTATCAGATTATGTTGAAGACGGGATGGAAAAGGTCTTTCCACTGACGAAAGAAGGAGACACACTTTTACTTAGTCCAGCTTGTGCAAGTTGGGGACAATATACACGTGCTGAAGAGCGTGGCGATCGCTTTATTGCAGCTTTTGAGAAAATGAAATAAGCGTTTTATATTTCTGTCAGTACTGACAGCGGTCCAAAAAGCCTGTTTCAGACAAAAGTAAAGCGCTGAGCGCTGACAAAACGATTGACGGCTGTTTTTGACGCATCAAAACGAACGAAGAAAGAAAAATAATGAGAATAATCTTAACGGGAGGCGGCACTGGCGGACACATTTACCCAGCGCTTGCGTTCATCAAATACATCCAATCTGTTGAAGCAGATTCAGAAATTTTATATGTTGGAACAGCGCGTGGACTTGAAAGTAAAATTGTTCCCGCAGCAAAAATCGCATTTAAAACGATTGACGTGCAGGGCTTTAAGCGCTCACTTTCATTATCAAATCTAAAAACCATCACAAAATTTTTGTCAGCAACACAAGCTGCAAAAAAAATCATCAAAGCGTTTAAACCAGATGTGGTCGTAGGAACTGGAGGATATGTTGCAGGACCAGTCCTTTATGCCGCTGAAAAATTAAATGTTCCCACACTTATTCACGAACAAAATTCAGTTCCTGGAATCACAAATAAATTTTTAAGTTCGCGCGTCACAAAAATCGCTGTTGCTTTTGAAGCAGCAAAGCCATATTTTCCAAAGGAAAAAACAATTTTTACAGGAAATCCCCGCGCGCAAGAAGTGGCGAACTTAAAAGCGACTTCCATTTTAGAAACCGAATATCACTTGAAAAAAGATAAAAAAACGGTTGTGATTTTTGGCGGATCCCGCGGTGCGATGACGATTAATGAGGCAGTAAAAACAGCGCTTCCTTTATTTGAAAAAGAAGATTATCAAGTGATTTATGCTTCTGGACAAATCTATTATGATGAAGATCATGCTATTTTTGAAGCTTATCAAGCAAGTGAAAACATTGCAATTCGTCCCTATATCTCAAACATGCTCGAAGTTTTTGCATCAAGCGATTTGGTGCTTTGTCGTGCTGGCGCAACAACCATTGCGGAGGTGACAGCATTGGGACTTCCGACCATTTTTGTGCCCAGCCCTAACGTAACGGCAGACCATCAAACAAAAAATGCACAAGCACTTGTTGACATTAATGCAGCACAAATGATTGCGGATCGTGATTTGACAGGAGAAGTCATGGTTGAGGCGATTTCAAGTATTTTTGCTGATGAAGCGCGCTATAAAGAAATGTCTCAAAACAGTCGATTAGCAGGAGTTCCTGATGCTAGCGAACGTTTATATCAACTGGTGAAAGAAATAACAACATGAGTGAAGAGAACAACAATCGAACATCTTGGGAACAAAATGATTCCAATTTCCGTCCTCCAAAATCAGAACAGCGCCATTATCGTGGACCATCTGATCGTTTTAGTGTGAGTAAGTTTTTTAATGAAAATTTAGAAGAAACGTCTCAAAACACAGCAGATGAAACACGCGATGATCACCTCTTTTCATTTCAAAAAGATGACGTCACATTTTCTGACAGCTCAAATGACCGAAATGATTCAGATGATACAGATGAGTTTAACGCCTTTAATGACTCAGATGACTTTAACAATTCTGAAACTGATTTTGATAGGGCAGATGATTTTGAAGAAATCAATGATGAGAGTGATGAAAATGACGCTTACGAAGATGAATATGATCGATTTAATGCACAAAACGAAGCGCGTACCGTTCAAGAAGAAATTCCAGAACACCCAAAACCTATCCCGATTTATCGTCCAGTCTTAAAGAAAATGATGATTCCCTTATTTTTGGCAGGTCTCGTTTTTCTGATCTCCCTTTATTTCATTACGCCCATCAGCAAAATCGGACGATTCTCAGTTTCTGGCAATCAAAATGAAACGTCTGAGCAAATTGCATTGACCTCCGGCTTGAAAACAGGAGATTCGATATACTCTATTTATCAGCATCGCAAGAGCATCAATCAAAAAATTGAGCAAAAATTTCCTAGAATAGCTCAAGCGAACATTCAATTTCACTTTCCAAATGGCATTGAAATGAAAATCAGAGAACATCAAACCACAGCCGCTGTTCAGCAAAAAAATGGAACATTTCTTGTTTTAGATAACGGCTACATCGTAAAAACTTCAAAAGCTATACCTGCACAGACTCAAAAAATTCCTCTTTTGCTAGATTTCTCAGATCAAGAAGTTCAAACGTTTATTAAAGCATTTGAAACATTAACGCCTAGCTTACGGCAATTGATCCAAAAAGTGACAAAAACGCCAACGGATGCGACGAAGGATTTTATCGCCCTACAAATGAGTGATGGAAATCAAGTTCGTGTTCCCTTAAGTCAGATGTCAGAAAAACTCCCGTATTATCCTAGTATCGCAAAACAAGTCAAAGCACCACAAGTGATTGATATGGAAGCAGGAATTTATGCCAAAAGTCAATCCGATTACGCAAAAGATCTGAGCAATTTAGCCAGTGAGAAAGCAGCAGCACAATCCGCGTCAACTGCAAAAGCTGATGCAGATTCCTCCACTCAATCTAGCACATCACCTTCGACCACTCAAAGTTCGACGTCCCAAAGTTCATCTCAAACGCCATAATCCAGATTCAAACGGTTGAAATCTAGTTTTTTAATTACAAAATCCTTGCAAATTTCAAGAAAATAAGGTATGATTTCTATAAAATTAATTATTTTCAACAAACGAAAGGATTATTTTGATAAAAAATAAAAAATGGATCAAATTTTCTATTGGCGTTGCAATAATTCTCGCAGGGCTCATTGGTTTTGCTATTGGAAGTCAAGTGGAGAAAGTGAAGCATCGTCAAAATGATATGTTTTCTTCAAGAGAAATTTATCCGTCCATCTATATCACAGGATCAGGTGGAAAAATTTCATCTATTGACCCGATTGTTCAAGGTGTAATTTCAGATAAGACAACAAAAGCAAAAAAAGGTCTGGACATTGTTGTGAATAAAGACAATACGCTGAAAGTTTCTGGAAAAATTGACGAAAAAAATCACTATCCAACCATTGAAGTCGGGATGGAAGAAGGAACAAATAATAGTCTGAAATACGAGGCAGCACTCAAATCAGTCATGACTTATTTGGGAGAGCATTATCGGATTCCTTATGTGAATGTTTTAGGCTATTCTGCAGGTGGCTCAGGCGTTTATCGGTATTTATTACAGTACGCAGATGATTCAAGTCTGCCATTTGTTGAGAAGTTTGTCTCGCTTGATGGACAATACAATGCTTCAACAGCTCAGCCGAATCAAACGATGGAAGATGTTTTAAAAAATGGTCCAAAAATTAAAACGAAATTTTATCAATATTGGGAAGAGAATTATAAAAAATTAGATTCCAATATTCAAGTGACATTTTTAGCAGGAGATTATGATGCTGCAAAAGAGACAGATGGAACCGTTCCTTGGGCAGACACTTTCTCGGTTTATCATTTTTTGGTGAAAAATGAAAACCCAGTATCGTATTATATTTTTAAAGGACCCTACACAAAGCATGACCAAGTCCCTAAAAATAAACAAGCGATTAATTACATCAAAACTGCTTTTTATAAATAAAAAATGCCTCAGGCATTTTTTTTCATGAAAAAATGATTCGGATTTAAAATGTGATCAAATTCGGTAATCAAATTTTTATACCAGATTTTTAAAAAATATGTTAAAATAACAAGAATGTATAGGGAGGAACACTAAATGAAGATAAGACCAATTGAAGAAAAAGATAATACTGCAGTTTATCAGTTGATTAGGGCGGTGTTGAAATCTGAACATCTGGATATTCCAGGAACAGCGTATTTTGATGAAAATTTAAAACAATTAAGTCACTTTTATGCGACGCATCAGCCTGCAGATTACTTTGTCATTGAAAATGAAGCGGGGGAGATTGTGGGGGGAGCAGGATTTGCTCCGATTTCGACGGGAATTTGTGAGTTACAAAAGTTGTACATTGATCAAAACTATCGTAAAAAAGGCTTATCGAAATTACTGATGAATCAGGTGCTGAGTGCTGCAAAAAAGGATTATCAAGCGATTTATCTTGAAACGCATCATGATTTAAAAAGTGCATTAATGCTTTATGAGCGCTATGGATTTGAGCAACGTTTGGCTCCATTGCCTGAAAGTGAACACGCGACAATGGACGTTTGGATGATTAAAAATTTAACTTAAAAATCAATAAAAAAAGTAGGTTTTGAGAAATCGTGTAAAATATGGTAGAATAAGGAGAGTTCATGCGCTTTTTGGTAGGTTGATGCGCAAAAAATCATGAAAATAACGACGAAATAAATTGAAAATTAGAGGAAAGATAGAATGAGTCTGTTTTTAGATACAGCAAAAATTGAAGTGAGAGCTGGAAAAGGTGGAGACGGTGCAGTTGCGTTTCGACGTGAAAAATTTGTTCCAGATGGAGGACCTTGGGGAGGCGACGGTGGACGTGGCGGCTCTGTTATTTTTAAGGTGGATGAAGGAATGACGACGTTAATGGACTTTCGATATAATCGTATTTTCCGTGGGAAACCTGGTGAAAAAGGGATGACGAAAGGGATGCACGGTCGTGGCGCTCAAGATTTGATTGTAAAAGTTCCTCAAGGAACGACAGTAAAGGATTTTGAGACAGGAACTGTTTTAGTAGATTTGATTGAAAATCATCAGGAATTTGTTGTGGCTAAAGGTGGTCGCGGTGGACGTGGAAACATTCGATTTGCGACTGCAAAAAATCCAGCGCCTGAGGTGGCCGAAAATGGAGAACCCGGAGAAGAGCGGATGCTCATGCTAGAATTACGTGTGCTTGCTGATGTTGGACTTGTTGGATTTCCATCTGTTGGCAAGTCCACGTTGCTTTCGGTGGTTTCAAATGCGCGTCCTAAGATTGGGGCTTATCATTTTACGACGATCACGCCAAATATTGGGATGGTTCAAATTGGATTTGGGGATAGTTTTGTCATGGCAGATATGCCAGGATTGATTCAAGGCGCACACTCTGGGGCTGGACTTGGCATTCAATTCTTACGCCACATTGAAAGGACGCGTGTTTTGCTTCATGTACTGGACATGTCCGGACTTGAGGAGCGAGATCCATTTGAAGATTATCAAACCATTAATGATGAGTTAGAATCTTATAATTTACGTTTGATGGAACGTCCACAAATTATTGTGGCCAATAAAATGGATATGCCGCAAGCAGCAGAAAATTTGGAGACATTCAAGAAAAAATTAGCTGAAAGTTTAGAAGTCAATCAAGAAATGCCATTGATATATCCAGTTTCCGGACTGACTAAAGAAGGATTACAGCCCCTTCTTGCGATGACAAGTGAAATGCTGAGTCAAACCCCAGAATTTCCACTTTATGATGAAGAAGATTTGGCATCACAAGCAGCATATTATGGATTTGAAGAAGAAGAGGCACCATTTAAAATTGAGCGTGATCCGGATGGCGCTTATCGTTTGACGGGCGAAAAACTAATCAAACTCTATAAAATGACGAATCTTGAACATGATGAATCTGCGATGAAATTTGCGCGTCAAATGCGTGGATGGGGTGTGGATGAAGCACTTCGGAGTGCTGGTGCTGAGGACGGTGATTTGGTTCGGATTGAGAAATTTGAATTTGAATTTGTGGATTAAACGCGATGTCAAGGCGGTTTTGCGCAAGTGTGTGAAGGTGTGATTTAAAAGATAAATACAATTTTGTCATAATTAAGGAGGAGATATGGGGTTTAAGATCATTTCAAATCGGGATGAAGCGGGAAATTTTATTGCTTCTGCGGATTATTGGGACGATGCAAAAATTGATGCATTGTTAAAAAAGTATAATCCAAATGGAAAATTACGCTTGTCTTCTGTTGCGAAAAATGAAAAAAATGAAGAAAAAAAGGCTGAGTAATCAGTCTTTTTTGATGAGCGCTTGAAAAATTACGGTATTGACAGTGTTTGATTTTTGGGCTACTTGATAGAGGATACTGCGTTGAAGGGCTTGAATGGATAGGAGAGCGTTGTGATGCGGTAATTTTTTAAGGGCGGTCGATAAGAGCAAATTGGGATTGAAATCAATGTCGTCTGGAATCAAAGAAAGGCAAAGCGCGTGATCATAAAAGGTACGCGTTATTTTTCCATCTGCCACGTGATAACAGTAAGCAACGGGCCGTTTTTTTGATGGATGTGAAGGAGTGCTGCTGTTTTTTGTGGTATTGTCAGTACTGACAGCAGTAGAAAAAGGCGTAATTTGGCTATTGTCAGTACTGACAAATCCTGCGATAATAGCATTGTACGAGACTTTTTTTGAAAAGTGAACAGACTTATTTTGATATTTTTTTATACTTTCTAACAAAAGCATTTGAGCATCGTCAAAAGTGAGATGAGGCTGATAATAAAATTTTTTTCGGATGTCATTTGTAATTTTTTCATAACCAGTGCTTGCAATCACATATCCATTTTGACTGGTCTCAAATTTTTTAAAATGCGACGCTGTAATTTCATTATTTTTAGTAACTTGTCCGTCAGAGATGACAGAAATAAAACTGTCAGTAATGACAAGATTGACAAAACTCATGATGACCTCGTTTTTATGCGTGATATTTTTCATGCCACAAATTGAGCAAATCAAAAATTGGTTTAAGTGCAGTTCCTTTTCCTGTCAGCGTGTATTCGACTTGTGGGGGATTTGTAGGTAAAACTTTTCGTTTGGGCAGGCCTTTTTTTCAAAATCGTGAAGGCGCTGGGCAAGAATTGGATTCATCTCAGAAATCGCACGAAGTAAGCTTCCAGGATGCAAATTTACAGATGGAATGCGTATAAAAATCACAACTGCAAATTTCCCATTAAAAAGAGCAACACTCGCTTTGACATGAGATTCTGCAAATTTTTTTTAATCGATGTCTGCGGATAAAAAACAAAAATCCGCTCTTTTTGATCCTTTTTATTTTCTAGGTTTTACAAACATCGCATCTCCAAAACTAAAGAAGCGATAGCGTTCATCAACAGCATGATGATAAGCTTCAAGGACGAAATCACGTCCAGCAAATGCGGCAACAAGCATCACCAAGCTTGTTTCTGGAAGATGGAAATTGGTATTAAACGCATCTACAACTTTCCACTCATAGCCTGGCATGATGAAAATGTCTGTCCATCCACTGTCTGCTTTGATGTCGCCGTTAAATTTGGTTCCGATTGTTTCTAGTGTTCGAATCGACGTGGTTCCTGAAGCGATGATTTTATGTCCAGATGCTTTGACCTGTCGTAGCGTTTCAGCTGCTTCTTCACTCAAGCGATAAAACTCGGAGTGCAGGTGTTCTGAGGCAATCGCGTCATCAGTCAATGGTTTAAAGGTACCTAATCCAACGTGTAAGGTCACCTCGACAATATGTACGCCTTTTGCTTTGATTGCGTCAAGTAATTCTGGGCTGTAGTGTAAACCAGCGGTTGGAGCAGCAGCAGAACCTTGTTCCTTTGCGTAAACGGTTTGATAACGTTCTTGATCTTTGAGTTGCTCATGAATGTAAGGAGGAAGTGGCATTTCACCTAAACGCTCCAAAATTTCAAGAAAAATCCCGTCAAAATCAAATTGAACCACTCGAATGCCTTCTTCTTTTTCCTCAACGACCGTTGCAATTAAGCGTCCATCTCCAAAACTGACTTTTTCGCCCACTTTCATCTTACGTGCTGGTTTTGCAAGACATTCCCACGTTTTATTTCCTTTATCTTTGAGCAAAAGTAGCTCGACATGTCCATGTGTCTCAATGCGCTCACCGTGTAAGCGTGCAGGTAAAACACGTGTGTTGTTAAGGACAAGGGCATCTCCAGGTTCAAATTCTTCTAAAATATCAGAAAAATGTAAATCACGCATGGCATGCGTCAAAGGATCAATTTCAAGCATTCTTGATTGATCACGCTTTTCAAGAGGGGTTTGAGCAATAAGCTCTTCTGGAAGTTCATATTTAAAGTCATTAATATTCATTTCAAATGATTCTCTCATTTTGAGCAATGGGAGAATTCCTTTCTTTTCATCATTTCCTGCGAGATTTCTTAGAAAAAACACGGGCTTACTTGTTTTTTTAGAAATACGACAGTTTTTATTATAGCATATTTAAAAAAAGATAACGGATTTTCTTGATGATTTCATCAAAAAACTCCCTTGAAAAAATCAGAGGAGTTGGGTTCTTAATGTAAAAATTGTTGCCATTGAAGATCGCGTTTTATTCTGGGAATAAAGGTTCTGATTTCTTCATCATTATATCCAATGAGTAGCTTGTGTTCATCTGTGATGATTGGTGCTTTTATAGTTTCTGGATGTGCACGAATCAGCTCAAGAAGATCATCAAACGATGCGGATTCATCCATGTGTTTTCTTACTTGGTATCCTTTTGCCGAGGAATTTCCTCGATTTTGTGTGATGAGCTGGTTTACGCCTTGATCAGTCAATGATAAAATATGAATCAGATCTTCTTTTGATAAATCTTTGAGTTGAATTAATTGAAATGGGATGTCCAATTTTTTAAACCACTTGATTGCAGAACGGCAACTTCCAGAACCAGGTTTTACAAATACTTTTATCATACTTAATGCCCTTTCTAGTGGGAGAACTGGATTCACTTACTCCATTTTACTCCTATTATACCAAAGAAAGATAAATTAAACTTAAAAATGAGTTCTTTTTACTTCATTTTTTTCATTTTTTTTTAAAAAAAGAGTAAAATGTCTTGACAAGGTATTTTATTGTGCTATAATTAGAATATAGAAATTGATATATACCAATTAAAATCACATTCAAAGGAGAATGATCATTATGGAACTTATCATTGTTAAAAACCAACTTGAAGGCGGTAAAGCAGGATTGAAACTTTTAAGTCAAGCGATGCAAAATGGAGCAAAAACGCTTGGACTTGCGACAGGCTCAACGCCAGTTGAATTTTACAATCAGGTCGTCAATTCATCACTTGATTTTTCTGAGATGACTTCTGTGAACTTGGATGAATATGTTGGACTTGATGGTTCAAATGAGCAATCTTATCGCTACTTTATGAATAAGCATTTGTTTGATGAAAAACCGTTCAAAGAAAATTTTCTTCCAAATGGAAAGGCACTTGATCTTGATGCTGAGGTGAAAGCGTACGATCAAGTGATCGCAAATCACCCGATTGATTGGCAAATTCTTGGAATCGGACAAAATGGACACATTGGATTTAATGAGCCAGGAACAAAAGAAACGGTGACCACTCATGTGGTTGATTTGACTCCTTCGACGATTAAAGCCAATGCAAGATTTTTTGAAAATGAAGCAGAAGTACCAAAACAAGCAATTTCAATGGGACTTGCGACGATCATGAAAACAAAAGAAATTGTTTTGATGGCTTACGGAAAAGAAAAAGCGCAAGCACTTAAAGGCATGATTGAAGGAGAAGTGAGCATTGATTTGCCAGCATCACTGCTTAAAAAGCACCCTCACGTGACTGTCATTGCTGACGAAGCTGCAGCGAGTCTTTTAAACCAATAATGGAATGAAAAAATTTCTGTCAGCACTGACAGAACTCCCAGTCAAGCACAACATAAATACACAAGCTACGAAAAGCTGATTCCGATAATCCATCGGGGTCAGCTTTTTCAACAATGACTTTTGCCAATCGCTTGCGCAGTAAGTGATGAGATGTGATATAATGATATAGAAAAAATGATTACAAAATTAGGATAAAAAATAGTATAGTTACAAAAATTAGGAGACTTATGACCGTAGATTCAACAATCATTCAAGAAGTCAAAAAAGTTCTGAAAGGCTTTGGTGACACCTATCTGAAAGACACAGGCGCACTCAAGCGCTCAAAACTTATCGAAGATCTTGACAAGTACACGCCTATTCTCATGAAAGAGCTACTCGCAAGTCCGCTCATAGCAAAGACTTATACCGAAGCTATCGGCGACACCACGATTTTCAAGCTCAACCAGTTCATCGAAATGTTCACCTACAAAGCATACTGGGAGGACAGCTATACCAAGTATTCCAACAAGATTGGACTCACCGCTGGCGGCAAGTTTATCGACGAGACTGCTGATGTCGTCCTTGACTTTCCTTTCAAAGATACCGTTTTGAAAGCCGGCATGACGAAGGAAGACGACAAAAACGCCGACGAACCCTTTCTTAATGAAGTCATCGCCAAATCCGAGATTGACATGCTCCTTGAGCCGAAGATTTTTATCAATACCAGAAAATATGACACTGAAAATCCTGACGGCACGCCTGTCAGTAGCTTTTCTGATGACGATAATCTTATCATCAAAGGGAATAATTTGATTGCCCTGCATAGTATCAAGGAACGCTATGCTGGGAAAGTCAAGCTGATTTATATTGACCCACCTTATAACACGGGGAATGACAGCTTCAACTACAACGACAATTTCAACCACTCCGCTTGGCTAACTTTCGTTAAAAATCGTTTGGAAGTTGCTAAAGAACTACTGTCAGAAAATGGTTCAATTTTCGTAAGTTGTGATGATAACGAACAAGCCTATTTAAGAGTTCTAATGGATTCAGTATTTGGACGTGAAAATTTTTATACAACCATTATTTGGCGTAAACGTACGACCGCACCTAATGATAGACCAATAGGAAGAATGCACGAATATGTTCATGTTTATGCAAAAAATCAGAAATCTATTCAGCTTTATCTTCAGCCACGAAGTGAGGAATCAAAGGCAAAATATAAAAATCCTGATAATGATCCTAATGGTTCTTGGACATCTGCAGATTTAAGTGCAAATGGCAAGGGAAATAGATTTGTTGCTTCTTTAGTATTTCCAATTAAAAATGTGAAAACTGGCGAAGAATTTTTTCCAGCAGAAGGAAAATGTTGGTTATATAATGCTGAAAAGGTAGATCAGTATCTTTCTGAGGGAAGAATTGGTTTTAGAGAAAAAACAGGTACACCATTTTTGAAGCGTTATTTGTCAGAAGTACGTGATGGTGTGACTTTGCCGACAATCCTCAATGAGCACGGCTTTTCTTCAAATTCTTCTCAGGAGATAAAAAAATTATTTGGAGACGGACGATTTGAATATCCTAAACCAGAAAGATTATTGCAAACAATTATTCAAGCATCAACTAAAGAAAATGATATAGTTCTTGATTTCCACATGGGTTCCGCAACAACGCAAGCCGTCGCGATGAAAATGCACCGCCGTTTCATCGGCATTGAGCAGATGGACTACATCAATACCGTTTCCGTTGAGCGCCTCAAAAAAGTTATCGCTGGCGAACAGGGAGGTATTTCCAAAGCAGTCAACTGGCAAGGCGGCGGCAGCTTCATCTACACCGAACTTTTCGAGAAAAACCAAGGCTATCTCAAAGATATACTAGCATCAAAAGACAATCAAGCTCTTGAAGTTGTCTATGACCGTATGGTTGAAGGCACTGCTGAATTTGATTTTCGAGTTGACCTTGACACATTTAAAACCGACACGCAAGACATGAACTTCACCGACCGCAAAAAGCTCCTCCTCCAAATCATAGATAAAAATCAACTCTATTATCAATATTCAGAGATAGATGATACAGATGTTCGTGATTTGGTGAGTGATGAGGATTATGGATTTAATGATAAATTTTATGAGGGACAGTTGTGACTGATACAAACTTTGAAATAAAAATCCCGACAGATAATGATGGATACATATTGTTCAAATGTCCAAAATGTACAAACTACTTTAAAGTGAAACCGAGTGATGTAGAAGATGATGGAATTCTTCAAATATTTTGTCCAGCTTGTGGATTATCAAGTGAAAATTATCTTACTGATGATATCATTGAACTTGCACTTTCAAAGGTGGGAAATTACGCAAATAATTTGATATTTCAAGAAATGAAAAAGTGGGAACAAGAATTTTCAGGAAGTGGGTTGAGTTTTAAAGCTGGCAAAAAGCCAACAGAGGAATATGAAGTTCCTATACGTTCAACTATTGAAGCAATGAATGTTCGTCTTTATCAATGCTGTGCCAGAACTGCAAAAATAAAACCATTATTAGAAATGACGAGTAGCTATTGTCCGTTTTGTGGGGTAAAAGATTTTGGAACTGAATAAAAAAGAACTCAGAAAAATTATGTATGATTTTAATAGTATCTGTAATCGGCTAATAAAATCTGATTTTAATGACTACGAAAATAATTTGAAGAAGTTTATTTCTTTTCTAATGGGAAACGAACTAATTTATGAGTATATCAAAGATTGTGGCAGTCCTTCTTATGATGTTAAAACAGAAGTCGAAACTGTTCAGAATTTATATGATAGTATTTTTGAATTAGGTAATTCCAACGATGAAGAAGTAACTAATATTTTTCATCTGCTTAAATATTGTACGGAAAATGACATTAATTTCTCTCATGGAATTACATTTGGCTATTCAAATTCTAATAAATATCAAGACAAATTGGATAGTTTTAATGCTAGGGTAGTTATGGTGCTGATAACACATATTGAAATACATTTGACGAAGATAGGAATTGACATGGGAATTGATGAAACAATAAAATATAATATCACTGCAAACGGCGGACAAGTAAATGTAGCTGCTGATAGTTCCACCATTAATGCCACACAAAACAATGGAATTGATACGAAACTATTAGCAAAATTACTGGTAGAAGTACAGGAACTTGCTAAAAATTTAACAAGCGAAGAGCAAGAGGAAGTGCATGATTTTGTAGAAACTATTCAATTACTGCAGGAGCCAGAAAAACCAAAGAAGAGCCTAATAAGGACAGCTTTATTAGGACTAAAAGGGATTAAAGGCACAGTAGAATTTGGAGCAGCAGTAACTGCATTAGTTCAATTTTTGCAAACAGCATTAAAATGAAAAATCATAAAATAAAAATCGAAATATCATATTTGCCACTTATCCCAATAGCTTTTCTATTTTTAATGTTGTTAATTCTAAGAGTGTTACCAAGAGGAATCTTGACAACGAAGCTATTTCTTTTGGCAGAGTTAGTGATTCAAATTATCTTTTGTGTGAAAATATTTTTATGGCAAAAAAGATATAGAAAAGACAAAATTGGAGGAATAAGCAAAAAGGGGAAAGGAAAAAGAAAGAAAAGCTATACAGCACTTTTATGGGTAAATGGTTTTAGTATTTTATACTTACTGGGAAGCTTTGGTATAGGTACAAAGGGAGAAGCTGTAACTTCACTATATAATTTAGTATTCTCGTTTATGATATTATTATTTGGAAATATTATTATCTTAATGCTAAGTATGGATTCTCAATCAATTATAGAAGATTATAATGAATACAAAAAAGAAAAAAAAGAAAAAAAAGGCTCTCTTCGAGGCTATTTAAAATCTCGTCTTATCGTATTATCAATAAGTGTTGTACTGCTTTTTACAGTTATAGTTTTTCTTAACTTAAATGCTGCTGATGTAATGGGAGGGGCTATAGCTCTTTTGCTGGCTTTGAACTGGTATGATGATAAGTTGTATATAAATGATGGAAAAGCTGAGGATAGTATTGTTAGAATTAAACGACAATGGAACCTAATTAGATTAGGAATTGTCAGCTTTTCTTTTAGTTATTTGATATTTGAACATCTTAGAAAATTTTTTGAGACTGATACCAACAAAAATCAAATAATAAAATTTTTTACAAGCGTTTATAAACAATATTTTATTGAACAATGGACTATTAGTGGATTCATGTTTAATATGGTGGGTTTTATATTGCTATTAGCACTAATATTTTGCTTAGCAGGATTCGTATATATTGTACTTTATGAAAAACCAGTTGAAGAATATAGAAAGTCTATGGTGAACGGAGAAACTCTTAAAAATAAACAAAGCTCAGATAAGAAAAAATCAGGTACATGATACTACGGGTAAGATAACGCATAGTTTTTTATAACAAATTTTTTAAATCTTTAATAAAAAAAACTATCCGGAATTTACAGATAGTTCAAATTAGAGTTATTCTTTCTCATAAATGTTGGTGAGGAGATTGCCTGAGTCGGGAAAGGTTTCAAGCAAACGAATCGCTTGAGTAATTTCTCTGACTTTCTTTAAGGCAGCGCGCGGACTTTCAAGTTCATGAGCAATATAATCTTGAATGGCAAAAATTTGCTCTCGTGCTTCAGCATCAAAGTCAATCTTTATCATCTGCTTTGTACTCCGCGGTTGGCTCTACCACTTGAGCATGATGTGCTCGTGTGTCCAACATATTCTCTACTTCGTCTAGTGTGTAATACACAGCTGTCTCATTTTTCCGTCGCTCCTCAGCTGCTAAAAGTCGCTTTTCTAGCCATTGATATTCAGCCTCAAGTTGTTCAGGTGTGCGAAAATCGAGTGGAATACGGTCTTCTTCAACAGCGCGTTTCAAAAACATATTGATAGCTGTTGATAAATCCACCTGATTTTTTGCAAAAACAGCGGTTGCTTTTTCCTTCAATAGTTTATTGGTGCGAATGGCAATCCGATCATTTTTTTCAATCATATTTTCCATAATTATTCTCTCCAAAGTTTGTACTAACATTGTACACCATAACTACTAGAAAGTCAAACCATGCCACAAAAGAAAGTCATTACCAAAAAAATCGAACTTCCTCTTTTACAAGAAATAGAAGATTTCTACAAAGACATTTTCCGTCAAGAGGATCCGAGACGGTCTTTTGGCGTCCCTCAACTTCCTGAATACATCCGCTTAAACCTCAAACACGATTTGCGTGCTTATCAAGAAAGCAGTATCCGTAATTTGAACTATACACAAAACGACAGTAATGCCAATAGTCGGTTTAATCAGCTCCTTTTTCACATGGCGACGGGTTCGGGAAAGACGGATGTCATGGCAGCGCTCATGCTCTATATGTATTATGAAGCTGGGATGCAAAACTTCCTTTTTGTGGTAAATACGAATGCCGTTGTTGCAAAAACACGAGAAAATCTCATCAATAGCAGCTCGCCCAAATATCTTTTTTCGCAAAATCTGATGATTGAAGGAGAAAAACTAGAGATTCGTGAAGTCAGACGTTTTCCAAATCGTCCTGAAAAAGGTGTGCTTTATCTGCGCTTGACAACGGTGCAAACTTTGGCAAATGAGCTATCCTCTTATCGAGAAAATGGCTTGACTTATGAAGAACTTGCAGGACAAAAGCTCGTGATTTTAGCTGATGAGGCGCATCATTTCTCGGCAGGAACGAAGTCGGCTGGAGAGAAAAAAGACCGTGCGTGGGAAAATGTCCTTGATCATATCCGCCAGACCAATCCAGCTAATCGCCAGTTTGAATTTACCGCGACGATTGATCTGCAAAATGAAGCTATTCGCAACAAGTATGCGAATAAAATCGTGGCTCAATATGAGCTTTCACGCTTTGTACGAGATGGTTATTCTAAAAAAGTCCGTTATTTGCAGGCAAATGCAGATGATGAGCAGAAGATGCTCAATGCTGTGTTACTTTCACAATACAGAAAACATATCGCACGGGAGAATCACATCGCTGATTTTAAACCTGTTATCCTTTTTAAATCGAATAAGATTGATATTTCTAAAGCAACACGCGACCACTTTTTAGAATTGCTAGATGGATTAACAGTAGAAGCGTTAAGAAGCTTTATTGAGCAAAGTCAAAAGTCGACAAACTCAATCATTTTGAAGAAGGTTTATGGCTATTTCTCAGCTAAAAATCTTGCAGAACTCGTGGTTGAGCTACAAAGAGATTTTAATGCACTAAATACAATTAATGTCAATGATACCGCTTCTGATGGAATTTTGGGCGATTTGAATGACTTGAAAAATCTTAATTCACTAGAAGAAGCGGATAATCCTTTTCGGGTAATTTTTGCAGTAGCAAAACTCTCTGAAGGTTGGGACGTACTCAATCTTTATGATATTGTGCGGATTTCAAAAGGAGCTGAAAAAGCAACAACTAAAACAGCAACCAACTCGGAAGCCCAACTCGTAGGACGTGGTGCACGCTATTATCCTTTTGAATATGAGGGGGAAAAATCCTTTACGCGACGTTTTGATGCTTCTGATAGTGATTGTTCAGTCTTGGAATATTTGGATTATCATACGATTAATGAGCCAAAATACTTGGAAAATCTCCGTAAATCACTTGATGAGATGGACTTACCAGTGGAAGATGATTCAAGTTTTGAATTATTATCCACTAGCGTGAAAGAAAAGTTCAAGAAAACAAAGGTTTATCAATCTGGAAAACTTTATTACAATACCGTTGAAGATATTCCGACTCATGATTGGGATTCACTTGTAAAATACGGTGTGCGTGTGGCGGAACTTCCTGAGGTTGATTTATCATTAAGCGTCATTGAGGAGAATGCTGGCGTCATTTTAGGGGATGTACAAACCACGACGAAAATATTAAAACTCAATGCAGGCATATCTAAGCGCTTACTTAAAAAAGCGATGGCGCGTAATCCTTTTTACCGTTTTAATCGTCTGAGAGGCTATTTACCAAATTTAAAATCCATCCGAAGTTTTTTAGAAGATGGCGAATGGATGGGTGCGATTCCTGAGCTAAAAGTAACTTTGGCAGAGGGACAGACATTTACATCAGAGTTACAACTCAAAGCTGTGGAGCAGTATTTGGCTTATATTCAGCGTAGTATTTTAATGAATTACAAAAAACAGCGTGGGACAAATCATTTTATTGGTGTGCCTGTGCGTGAAATCGTTCAAGACTATGATAAAAAGTTCAGTGATCAAGTTTCTGGACAGGTTATTTCTCAAATCATTCGTGCAAAAGACATGAGAGGCAAGGACTGGTTCCCACATTTGGATGCCATTGTAGACGGACTTGAAGAGCGTTTAATTGATTTGATTGAAGGGTATGTGGAACAACTTCAGAAAAAATATGAGGATGTTTATCTGATTAGAAATGATGAACGTGGCAATGGTCTAAAACTTCACGAATTTGTGGTTGATGGGGGACATTATGCAGGGTTCATGCCTGACTTTGTGTTATATCTAGGTTCGTTTGGTGAGATTGTACAGGTCTATATCGAACCTAAAGGCGCGCAACTTTTAGAGCGAGATCAATGGAAAGAGGATTTACTTCAATCATTAAATACATCAGAAGTTCTGGTAGAAGACGACAATGTTCGCCTTCTGGGTGTCCGTTTTTATGTCAATGGGGATGCGCGTGGCGTCAGAGATGCCTTGAGAAATAAAGTGATGTAACCAAAAATTGCTAAATAAAATAGAGATTAAAAAAGTCAATTTTTTACCAGTAAGAAATGCTTTTTTATAGATTATAGGAGCTATTTCTTTTTATGATGTGGAAACGATAGAGCAAAATCAAAAAAAGCCGTGAATTGGAGTAAATACTTCTGGAAAATCGAATTTCTTAGAAGCTTTTTACACCGTAATTTTATTTTCTAAAAGAAAATAGTTCAATACAAAATAAAATGCCCCAAGAATAAGTGTTTTTAAACGCTGCTTATTCTTGGGGCATTTTAGTACTGACAGGATTTTTTTATTTTTGACGGTATAGGCGATGATTGGCTTTGATTTCGGAGATGGCATACGGGGTTTCATCTGAGAATGTTTCATTGTGATTGAGGTCAATTTTTTCTTCGAACATTTTTTCGTACGCACGGATTGATAGTTTTTCGCGCTGATGAAGCAATAATTCGTGTTCGTTTTTTTTGAGATGTTGATCAAAACCAGAGACGAGTTCGACCGAGTAAAATTCAGCGACCGCACCAGAACCGTATGAAAACAGTCCAATTTTATCTCCTGCTTTGAGCGTTTCAGAATTTTCAAGAAGAGAAATCAAGCTTAAATAAAGCGATCCTGTGTAGAGATTTCCTATACGACGATTGTAAGTAATCGCTCGTTCAAATTGTGTTAAAAGTCTTGTTTTTACGGATTCTGTTTCATTTTCTAGTTTTGGAAGCAATGCTTTTTTTCCCATTTTTGTATAAGGTGTGTGAAAGGCAAGTGCTGCAAAATCACTGAATTGAGACGCTGTACGCTTAGCGTATTCATCCCAAACGCGACTGAACGATTCAATATAGACCGCATTTGAAAATTGACCATCCACGCTCGGATAGGTTTGTCCTGTGGGACGCCAAAAATCATAGACGTCTTGTGTGAGCGTGAGTGCATCATCATTGACAAAAAGGATTTTAGGGTTTGAGCTGATAAGCATCGCAACCGCTCCCGCTCCTTGGGTGGGTTCTCCGCCAGAATTTAGGCCATATTTGGCAAGATCAGATGCAATCACGAGTGCTTTTCTTTCTGGATGCAAGCGAACATAATCCACCGCACTTGCAATTCCAGCAGTCGCGGCATAACATGCTTCTTTCATCTCAATCGAGCGTGCGAAGGGTTGAATACCCAATAAGCCATGCACAATCACTGCAGAAGCTTTCGATTCATCAATGCTTGATTCGGTCGCAACAATGACCAAATCAACTAAAGCTTTGTCTTGCTCATCTAAAATTTGATTGGCTGCTGATGCTGCAAAGGTCACGATGTCTTGAGTGACAGGGCTAACGGCCATTTCATCTTGACCAATTCCGATATGGAATTTGGCTTTATCGACGTGACGTGCTCGTGCAAGATCACTCATATCAACATAATAATGAGGAACAAAAAAAGATAATTTGTCAATCCCCACTTTTAATTCATTATTTTCCATAATCGTATTATAACATAGATTTTTTAAGAAGTTCGCGTTTGAATGTTACGCGCGAAAAGGAGAACGTTTTCTTGCTTTTGAAACACCACCGCGGTTTTTTGAATGAAAGTTTAAATGAGAAGCAAACGCTATGCTATGATATAATTGTTAAGAAAAGAAGTGAATTGTAAAAGGAATTAGACATTATCATGATCAACGAAACAGTTATTTTAGATAGTTTACGTAGCCCAATTGGGAAATATAGAGGAATTTTGAGTGACTACAAAAGTAGTACGCTTGCCAGTATTTTGGTGAAAAAATTACTCGAAAAAAATCCAGTAGCTAAAGCTGCTGTGGAGCAGGTGATTTTTGGCTCAGTCATCACAGCAGGACAAGGACAAAATATTGCGCGTCAGATTGGAATTACAGCAGGACTTCCTGTTGAGGTCCCTGCAATGACAATCAATGAGGTGTGTGGTTCCGGAATGAAAGCGGTGATTTTAGCGCGTCAATCCATCCTTTTAGGAGAAGCGCAAGTGGCACTTGTTGGTGGCGTCGAAATCATGTCTAATACGCCAGATGTTGCATGGTCACAAGATGGACAAGCGCTGTCAGCAATGACAAGAGATGGACTTTTAGATGCGTTTACGGATCGCTTGATGGGAAACACAGTTGAGGTTATTTCAGAGCGTTACGGCATTAGTCGTGAAGCGATGGATGAATTTTCGTATCGTTCTCATCAAAAAGCACTTGCTGCACAAAAAGCAGGAAAATTTGACGCCGAATTAGTTTCTGTCAGTGCTGACGCAAATTTTGATCAATGCCCGCGCGCGGACACTTCACTTGAAAAACTGGCGGCTTTGCGTGCGGTTTATCAAACCGATGGAAAATTGACTGCAGGTAACGCTTCTCCAGTGAGTGATGGCGCATCTGCGCTCCTTCTTGCGTCAAATACATTTGCTAAAACGCATCATTTGGACGTTCTTGCGGTCATCAAAGCAACGTCAGAAGTAGGCGTTGAGCCTGAAAATATGGGGATTTCACCCATTAAAGCCATCCAAAAAGTTCTTAAAAGCGCACAAATGACGTGCTCAGAGATTGATTTATTTGAGATCAACGAAGCTTTTGCCGCATCAAGTCTAGTGATTGAAAAAACACTAGGGATTCCAAGTGATAAAATTAATATTTACGGTGGTGCAATTGCTTTAGGACATCCACTTGGAAGCACTGGCGCTCGAATTATCGGCACTTTAGCGCATCAGCTCAAACAAGAAAATAAGCACTTTGGCATTGCAAGTCTTTGCATTGGCGGAGGACTTGGACTTGCAGTATTAATAGAAAATCCAAATTTTGATCCCCTTAAAGAAGAAAAATGAATAAAAAATTTTATCAAATGACGCTTAAAGAACGTCTTGATCACCTAAATTTGTCAGCGGATTCAAGAGCAATCCTAGAGCAGACGGCGCTTGATGCTGTCGTTGCGAATAATTTGATTGAAAATCAAATCAGTGAATTTGAGATTCCACTTGGACTGGCTCAAAATTTTGTCATTAATGACAAAAAAATTCTGATTCCGATGGCGACAGAAGAGCCCTCCGTCATTGCAGCCGCAAGCAATGGGGCACGCATGGCACAAAGTTTTGTCGCAGAAATTTCACAGCGCTTAATGCGCGGTCAAATCGTCTTTTACGACGTCAAGAATCTGTCAGTACTGACAGAAAAAATAGCAACGCATCACGATGCAATTTTCAAAAAAGCTCAAGAAGCTTATCCTTCTATTGTCAAACGTGGCGGCGGTTTAAGACACATTGACAGTCGATTTTTTGACTCAGGTTTTTTGTCGATTGATTTTCAAATTGATGTCAAAGATGCGATGGGAGCGAATATCGTCAATGCGATTTTAGAAGGTGTTTCAGCGCTTTTTTATGAGTGGTTTCCTGATGAAAAAATCTTGTTTAGCATTCTGAGTAATTACGCAACAGAATCACTTGTCACGGTCACGTGTGAAATTCCAGTTGAGCGATTGTCAAAAACAGGAGATGGATTAGCTGTCGCCAAAAAAATTGAACGCGCTTCTCAATTTGCAAAACTTGATGCTTATCGTGCGGCCACACACAATAAAGGCATCATGAACGGAATTGAAGCCGTTGTGATTGCCACAGGAAATGATAGTCGAGCAGTCAATGCTGCGGTACATGCTTACGCTGCAAGATCAGGAACTTACCAAGGTCTTGGCGACTGGTCTGTCAGTGCTGACAAACTCTTTGGGACGCTCACATTACCACTAGCCGTTGCCTCCGTTGGTGGAGGCACAAAAGTCCTTGAAAAAGCAAAAGTAGCACTTGAAATCATGCAGATTACAGATGCTCAATCACTTGCAAAAACAATCGCAGCTGTTGGACTGGCTCAAAATCTTGCGGCCCTTCGTGCACTTGTTTCTGAAGGAATTCAAAAAGGACACATGAGTCTTCAAGCAAGAAGTCTCGCTTTATCTGTCGGTGCTTCTGGTGATGAGGTTAGCGCACTGACGCAACTGCTCAGACAAGAAAAAAAGATGAATCAAGCACTTGCAGCATCATTACTCAAAAAACTCAGAGAAAAAAAGAAGTAAGACACTTCTTTTCATCAGTACACTCTATTTTCAAAACTAATCTGATTACAAATGTAAACGAAAGTGTTATAATAAAGATACTAGATAGAAAAGAGGTTTAAAAATGAAAATTGCGATTATTTCAGCCAGCGGAAAAGCAGGAAAAATGATTTTTGATGAGTCCCAAAAACGTGGACACGAGGTGACAGCAATCATCCGTGACAAAAACAAAGCAGCTCAATTTAAAGAAAATGTACTCATTCGAGATATTTTTGATTTAGAAGCAAAAGATTTGGATGGATTTGATGTGATTGTGGATGCATTTGGTGCTTATGCCCCAGAACAATTGCATTTGCACACAAAAGTGATTGAAAAACTGAGTGTTTTACTAAATGGAAAAAAACAACGCCTCATCGTTGTTGGGGGTGCTGGAAGTCTTTATGTCACAAAAGAACATTCGACTCAACTTTTTGAAACACCTGATTTTCCTGACGCATTTAAACCCCTTGCACAAGCTCAATCTCAAGCACTTGATCTTTTAAGAACATTTAGTGGTGTGAATTGGACCTTTATTAGTCCTGCTGCAACGTTTAATTATGATGGAGAAAAAACTGGAAAATATCTTCTTTCTGGCGAAGAATTCACAGTAAATCAAGAAAATGAAAGTCAAATTTCATACGCTGATTATGCGATTGCTTTGGTTGATGAAATAGAACAAGCGCAACACAATAAATCACGGATCTCAGTGTTAGCGCAATAAAATTTCTCTGTCAAGTTTTTTTCTTGACACCTCCTTTTATTCATGATATACTAAAACATGTAAAAAATAATTCTAAAGAGGAAATCTAAACATGTCAGTTAAAATTCGTTTGACTCGTATGGGTTCAAAGAAAAAACCATTCTACCGAATTAACGTCGCTGATTCACGTGCACCACGTGATGGTAAGTTCATTGAAACAGTTGGAACATACAACCCATTAATCACTGAAAACCAAGTCACACTTAAAGAAGAACGCGTGATGGAGTGGTTAAATAACGGAGCTCAACCTTCAGATACAGTACGTAACATCTTGTCTAAAGCTGGAATCATGAAGAAATTCCACGACCAAAAATTTGGTAAATAAAATAAAAGCCGCTTTTCTTGCGGTTTTTATGCCATAAAACATCATTTTTGAATCTGAATCATCAGATGAGAGTAGAGGTAAGTCATGCAAACAGATGTTAAAGATTTGGTTTTAACGATTGTAAAACCACTGGTCACACAGCCAGACGAAGTCACACTTGAGATTGTCGATGGTGAAGAATTTTCCGAATATCATTTAAAAGTCGCAGAGACTGATATTGGGAGGATTATCGGACGTCAAGGTCGGATCATCCAAGCCATTCGGACCGTCGTTTATTTTGTTCCAGTTGAGGGCAAAAAAGTGCGTCTTTTAGTGGATCAATAATAAAGCACCTGAATATTCAGGTGTTTTTTTACATAAAAGAAGCTTAGTGCCATTATTTTTCGATGAAAAGATGGGAAATCTTATGATATAATAATGGATATGACAAAATTCTATAATGTTGGGACGATCGTAAACACGCAAGGACTTCAAGGAGAAGTTCGGGTGCTGGTTACGACAGATTTCCCAAAAGAACGCTTTGCAAAAAATTCAGTGCTGACTTTATTTGATTTAAACGATGAAAAAATTCTTGAATTAAAAGTAAAATCTGGAAAACCGTATAAGAACATGTATTTAGTGAAATTCTTTGGTCTGGATCACATCAATGCTGTTGAAAAATATAAAGGAATGACGCTCAAAATTGCCGAAAATCAACAATCAAAACTTGAAGAAGGGGAGTTTTATTATCACGAAATCATTGGACTTGAAGTTTATGAAAACGAGCGATTGATTGGACGGATTTCGGAGATTTTACAACCTGGGGCCAATGATGTATGGGTTGTTCAAAGAAAAGGAAAGCGCGATTTGCTTCTTCCGTACATCCCGTCGGTTATTTTGGGGGTTGATTTGGAGAAAAAACGGGTAAATGTTGAGGTGATGGATGGATTGGATGATCCAGATGACGCACATGAGGATGAAAAATAAAAGATGAGAATTGATATTTTAACACTTTTTCCAGACATGTTCTCACCCCTGCATCAATCCATTGTTGGAAGAGCACAAGAAAAGGGATTGATTGATCTTCATACGCATGATTTTAGAGCGCATGCGACAAATAAGCAACGTCATGTGGATGATATGCCTTATGGTGGTGGTCAAGGCATGCTTTTGATGCCTCAGCCGATTTTTGATGCAATGGATTCTTTTTCTCATTCGCAAGCGCGTGTGATTTTATTAGATCCTGCTGGAAAAAAATTTGATCAGAAAATGGCGGAAACGTTTTCAAAAGAGACGCAGTTAGTGTTTATTTGCGGACATTATGAAGGCTATGATGAACGCATCAAAACATTAGTGACCGATGAGGTTTCATTAGGGGATTTTGTTTTGACAGGAGGAGAAGTTGCAGCGACTGTCATGATTGATGCTGTGGCACGATTGATTCCTGGTGTTTTGGGAAAGCAAGAAAGTTATGAAGAGGATTCTTTTTCAAGTGGATTATTGGAATATCCTCAATATACGCGCCCTGAAATGTTTCGTGGCATGAAAGTACCAGATGTTTTGATGTCGGGTCATCATGAGAATATCCGAAAATGGCGATTGAAAGAAAGTTTGAAAAAAACACTTGAACGACGTCCTGATTTACTTGAAACGTACGATGCGTCAACAGAAGCATTAAAAATGCTCGCAGATTTACGTCATTCAAGCAAAGCAAGCACTGATGTGGTAGAATGAAGTGTGGCATCAAAAGAGATGCAAATGAGTGCAAAAACACTCAATGATTAAGAAAAATCGGAAAAACCGATTGAATGATGGGGTGACTAAAATGACTTTAGCTATTGAACGTGAACATGAGTTTGTGAATCAATTTCATTATGATGCACGCAATTACGACTGGGAAAAAGAAAATGGAGCACCAGAAACAGCACTGAATGTCCAATTTCAATTGATTCCTGTTGAGCAGCTGGAAAATGCTAACGACGGAGATACTGGTATTCACGCGATTTTGACATATATGATTCCACTTGAAAATATTGTATTATCAGGATTTTTGAGTCAACTTAATTATGTGCGTGGACGTGAAATTAAAGAACAAGAAGAGTTGGATAAAGATGAAATGGCGCAATTGGCTGAACCTTTATTTGATTTGTTGAAACGATTGGTTCAAGAAACAACAGAAGTCGCATTAGATCAACCTGGAATTCAATTGGAGTTCTAAGTGCGATTGGATGTGGATGAATAAACAAAAATGGAGTTTTAAAAATAAATGAAATTAGCGATTATCACGGATACATCGGCGGATATCGCCGCGTCGTATTTAAAACGTGAGGATTTATTTGTATTAGAGATCCCGATTTCAATTGATGGGGTCGATTATGAGCCATCAAAAATGACGCATGAAGCGTGGTTTGATTTAATGAAAGCAGCAAAAGATGCGCCAAAGACTTCACAACCTTCTGTTGCAGAATTATCCCTTTTGCTAAAAAAATTAAAAGATGAAGCCTACACACACGTGCTTGGTCTATTTTTACCAGCCGGAATTTCTGGATTTTATGCGAATGCATTTTATTTGCAAAATGAATTCGAGGGAATGTCTGTGCTTTTTCCTGAGACATTTATTACGTCAAGTCCTTTGGGATACATGGTTCAGACGGCGCTGGATGGGAAAGATAAGGGCGATTCATTTGAGGAAATTTTGACACACTTTGAGTGGCAACGGGATCATGATCATGCGTTTATGTTGGTCGATGATTTAAAATGGCTTGCTAAAGGCGGGCGATTGTCAAATGCTTCTGCGTTTGTCGGGACATTGATGAATATCAAACCTTTGCTGCAGTTTTCAGACGGGGGCGAAGTTGTGGTCTATGATAAAGTCAGAACGATTAAAAAAGCAATGAGCGAGATGAAGAGATTAGTGCTTGAAAACACGAAAACTGGAGCATTTAAAGTTTATGTGTTAAATGCTGGCGCGCTTGATCGGGCACAGGAATTGTATGATTTTGCGATTGCTCAGGGATTTGATGATGTTGAGATGACGACATTTGGACCTGTCATTGCGACACATCTCGGTGTTGGGGCGATTGCTTGTGCAATTTCTCCAAAATTTGAAACTAAAGATTGACAGTTTAAAAATATGACGGTTTCTTTTGTAATCTCACAAAAGAAGCGTTTTTTATAAAGGAGTAAATAGATGATTAAAGTAGTCGTTGCTGGATATCAAGGAAAAATGGGTGCGACAGCTGTTCAAATGGTTTTAGCACAGGATGATTTTGAGTTGGTCGGGTTATTAGATCCAAGTGCTAAAGAAAAAGAAGCGTTTGGCGTTTCTGTCAGTACTGACAAAAATGAACTTTCCAAAATTCAAGCGGATGTATGGATTGATTTTACTCAACCAAATGTTGCGTTTGAACACACCAAATTTGCCTTAGAAAATGGGATGCGTCCCGTCATTGGGACCACTGGATTTACAGAATCCCAGATTCAAACACTCCATGCACTTTCAGTAGAGCGGCATTTGGGTGGATTGATTGCACCAAATTTTGCATTGGGTGCAGTGTTGTTGATGCAATTTTCTAAAATGGCTGCAAAATACTTTCCTGATGTGGAGATCATTGAGTTACATCATGATCAGAAAAAAGATGCGCCAAGTGGGACAGCGGTGAAAACAGCGGAGTTGATGGCGCAGGTGCGTAAAGCACATCATCAAGGTGCTGCCGATGAAGAAGAAAGTCTTGTGGGCGCGCGCGGTGCAGATTTTGAAGGACTTCGGATTCATTCTGTAAGATTGCCAGGATTGGTTGCGCATCAAGAAGTTATTTTTGGCTCAAAAGGTGAAGGATTGACGCTAAGACATGACTCTTATGATCGCATCAGCTTTATGACTGGTGTTGCTCTAGGCGTGCGTGAAGTCATGAGCGTAAGCGAGCTAAAATACGGCTTGGAACATTTTTTGGAATTATAAGAAAAAAGCAAATGAACATTTGCTTTTTTAATAGACAGGCGATTTTGAATATGATATAATTTGTCAAAAAATAATCTAACATTTCTGTCAGTACTGACAGAAAATAAAAAGGGAAAATAACAATGAATAAATTAGAAATCCGAACGCTGACACCAGCGGATTGGGAGGCAGTGTGTGCGTTTCGTGATGACTGGGCGCGTGATCAGGGGGAATTTAGTATTGATGAGACAAAACTATTGTCAGCACTGACAAAAGATGATTTTGAAGCTTTTGTGTGCAAAATGAAAGCGCAAGAAACAGAGGTGGCACAAGAAAATTGGTCCACAGCAAGCAAGTATTATGCTTTTTTAGATGGAAATATCGTGGGAAATATCAGCTGTCGCTGGCAGATAGAAAAAGGAAATCTTTTAGAATGGGGCGGCCATATTGGATATGGCGTTGCTCCATCTTATCGCGGACATCATTTTGCTCGAAAAATGGTTCAGTTTGCATTGGAAGAGTATCGCAAAAAAGGCATTTTAAAGGTGATGATTTCAGCTCACGAGAACAATGAAGCCAGTAAAAGAACAATTGTCGCGTGTGGTGGAAAACTGGAAAATACTGTCAGTGCTGACGGAGGAATGGTCTGTCGCTATTGGATCGATCTGAGCTAAAACAAAAGAACAATCGCGTCATTTCTGCTTGTATTTTATAATCCAAAGTTTTAAAATGAGAACATGCACCAGTGGTGTGAGACATTTTTTACTACTGAAACGAATCTCTCGTTTCATCCCCCAAAAGAAAGAGGAATTTGAATGTTTAAAGTCACAATAAAAACTTTTGTCGCTGCAGGAATCGGCGCAGCACTGTTTTTCGTTTTAAATCGCTTTGCTGCGATTCCCGTATTTGCAAACACAACCATTTCATTGCAATATGGTATTTTAGCTTTATTTGCTGTTATTTTCGGTCCAATTACAGGTTTTTTGATTGCCTTTATTGGGCATGCACTCAATGATTTCACAACTTATGGCCCTTGGTGGAGCTGGATCATTGCGGACGGATTACTGGGATTAAGTTTAGGCCTTTTGGTCAATCGCATTAAAATTACAACTGAACCCTTTAATCGTAAAAAAATCGTTTTATTTAATGTGTGGCAAATCGTTGCAAACATCATCTGTTGGGGAATTATTGCCCCATTTGGTGATATTTTGATCTATGCAGAGCCAGCAAATAAAGTCTTTACACAAGGATTGATTGCATCAATTGGAGATATTATTTCAACTGGTGTCATCGGAACGCTACTTTTAGTGGCTTATAGTAAAACAATTGTCAAACCAGGAAGTTTAAAGAAAGAATAAAATGCCCAAAGTTGCGATAGAATTTAAAGATTTTTCATTTCAGTATTTAGCACAAGCTGAGCCCACTTTGAAACACATTAATCTCACGATTTACGAAGGGGAAAAAGTGCTGATTATCGGACCATCAGGTTCAGGGAAATCAACCTTAACCTCCTGTATCAATGGATTGATTCCGCACAGTTACAAAGGACATGTGCGTGGTCAATTATTAATCAAGGGAAAAGACGTTTTTCAGAGTGAGCAAGCGTTATTTGAGCGCTCCAAAACCATCGGTTCAGTTTTACAAGACACAGATGGACAATTCATCGGATTGACAGTTGCAGAAGACATCGCATTTTCTTTGGAAAATGATCAGATCAGTCCCTCAGAAATGAAAGCACGTGTTCTTGAGAGCAGTCGTTTGGTAAAAATGGCGGATTTTTTAGCACAGGAGCCGCATGCACTTTCTGGCGGACAAAAACAATCGGTAAGTTTAGCCGGCGTGTTGATTGATGCAGTTGAAATTTTATTATTTGACGAACCTCTTGCCAATCTTGACCCAGCAGCTGGACAAGAAGCGATTGCTTTGATTGATCAGCTGTCACGCGAGAAAAATACGACAACAGTGATTGTTGAGCATCGACTAGAAGATGTGCTCTTTCGTCATGTCGATCGAATCATTTTGATTGCTGATGGTACCGTAGCGGCCAATTTGTCAGCAGATGACCTGCTCTCTAGTCCACTTTTAGTCACGCATGGGATTCGTCAACCTCTCTATCTTGCCGCGCTTTCTTATGCAGGAATTCCCATCACTCCAAGTATGCATCCAGAACAACTTGAGACGCTTGTCATTACTGACGAAACTAAAAATGCAGTGCAGCACTGGTTTTCCACCCGTAATACACCGCTTGATCAAGAAAAAAAGTCTGATTTTTTAAACATTGAGCATGTGAGTTTTTCCTATCAACCAGACAAACCTGTCCTTTGTGATCTCAATTTTTCCATTCAAAAAGGTGAATTTCTTGCGATTGTCGGACAAAATGGAGCGGGAAAATCAACCTTGTCCAAATTAATCTGCGGATTCGAAAAAGGTGCGACTGGAAAGATTACTCTCGAAAATCAAGATCTGTCAGTACTGACAATCGCTGAGCGTGCCCAAAAAATTGGCTATGTGCTTCAGAATCCTAACCAAATGATCTCAAAAGCGATGATTTTTGACGAAGTCGCAATGGGCTTACGCGCGCGTCATCTTTCAGAAGACCAAGTAAAAGAACGCGTGAATCAAACGCTCAAAATTTGTGGGTTGTATCCATTTAGAAACTGGCCAATCGCTGCACTTTCTTTTGGACAGAAAAAAAGAGTAACCATCGCCTCAATTCTTGTATTAGAGCCAGAAATATTGATTTTAGACGAGCCCACAGCAGGACAAGATTATAAGCATTACACTGAAATCATGACTTTTTTGGAGTCACTCAATCACCGCGGTATTACCATCATTATCATCACACATGATATGCATCTCATGCTTGAATATGCGAAACGCGTCCTCGTTTTTGGCAATCAAAAATGTTTAGCGGATCTGACACCAGAAGATCTTTTTTCACATCCAACACTACTCAAAACGGCCAATTTAAAAACGACCAGTTTGTATGAACTTGCAAAACGCTGTGAGATTGAAGATGCTTCTGGTTTCATTCGTCACTTTATTGATTGTGAGCGCGCCATTTCCGAAAAAGCAGAAAAAGAGGTAGAGCATGGCTAAAAGTTTTGGATATGTGGCGCGACAAACGCCAATTCATGCCATCAATGGCGTAAGTAAACTCTTAATGGTTTTGCTTGTGAGTATTGCAGTGATGATGACTTATGACACACGATTTTTGATTGGTATTGTCATTTTGTCACTTGTGATGTTTCAATTAGCAAAAATAAAATTCAGTGAAATCAAAGTCTTATTCATTTTTATCGCCATTTTTATGGGAATTAATGCCATCGTGATTTTTCTGTTTTCGCCCAATCAAGGGACGGTCATTTATGGCAGTGAACATCTTTTATTTCACATCCTTGGACCTTACAGCCTTTCTCTTGAAGAAATTTTTTATATTTTAAATGTCATTTTAAAGTATTTTGCTGTTTTACCCTTAGCATTAATTTTCATCATGACGACAGATCCAAGCGAATTTGCCGCCTCACTCAATCGCATCGGTGTTTCTTATAAAATTGCGTATGCTGTTGCTTTGACATTACGTTATATTCCAGACATTCAAAGAGATTTCAGAAACATCTCGCAAACCCAACAAGCCAGAGGAATTGATACCAGTAAGAAAGCAAAATTAAGTCGTAGAATAAAAAACATGACCGCAATTCTTATGCCTCTCGTGTTCACAAGTCTTGATCGCATTGATGTCATCACAAATGCAATGGAACTTCGAGGATTTGGGAAAAATAAAAAGCGCACCTGGTATAAAACGCGTCCCCTTCAAAAACGTGATTTCTTCATGATTTTTTGCTCCATTTTTGCAATCATTGTTTCGATTGGACTTTATTTTTTGAATCACGGTAGATTTTTCAATCCCTTTAAATAAAATAGAAATTTGGGCATATGCCCATTTTTTCTTCCTTTTTGGTATAATATAGAAATGAAATTAGATAAAATCCCGGTAGAGTTTCGTCAAGCTTTGCCGGTTTTAGAAAAAATAATTGATGCTGGTTATGAAGCATATTTTGTAGGAGGATCAGTACGTGATGTCCTTTTGGGGAGAACGATCCATGATGTTGATATTGCGACGAGTGCGTATCCTGAGGAAATCAAAGCCCTATTTCCGCACACAATTGATGTCGGAATTGAGCACGGAACAGTCCTTGTATTAGCTGGAAAATCAGAAGCGGAGCATTATGAAGTGACAACATTCAGGACAGAGAGTCAATACACAGACTTTCGGCGACCAGATCGGGTAGATTTTGTACGTGATTTAAAAGAAGATTTAAAACGTAGGGATTTTACGATCAATGCGTTTGCGTGTGGTCCAGATGGTGAAATTATTGATTGTTTTGATGGCCTTTTGGATCTGAAAGAACGTCGGATTCGCGCTGTCGGAGATGCGCATGAGCGATTTAATGAAGATGCATTGCGAATCATGCGCGCCATGCGATTTTCAGCAAGTCTTGATTTTTCCATTGCTCCTGAAACATTTAATGCGATGAAATCACATGCACCACTACTTAAAAAAATATCGATTGAGCGGATTTTTATTGAATTTGACAAGCTATTGCAAGAAAAGAGCTATAAAAAAGGGCTGTCAGCGCTGAGCACATCAGGAGCGTGGCGCTATTTAC
The DNA here is from genome assembly GCF_009601015.1 of Lactococcus hircilactis. GTDB lineage: Bacteria > Bacillota > Bacilli > Lactobacillales > Streptococcaceae > Lactococcus > Lactococcus hircilactis. The sequence continues at coordinate 122,863 of NZ_WITJ01000005.1, read as the reverse complement.
CAGGACTTGATCAAAAAGCGCTTCATCACTTGCACTATGATTTTATGGATGATTTTTATTTTAAGTCCTCAAAGCAAGCATGGACTGCACTTTTGACACGTTATCAAAAGATTAACGTCCCAGCGTTTTTAAAGCAGTGGAAAGTTCCCAATGATTTTATTAAAGATGTTGCATTACTTTTTAAAGCGTATCAAAAAGAACAATGGGATTTAGAAAGTCTTTATCGTTATGGACTTTCGCGTGTTTTACTGATTGATGATCTCAAAGAAGGACAAGGACAGTCGGTGGATAAAAATCGTGCGAAACTATTGGATTCATGCTTACAGATTCATCATAAATCTGAACTTGTTGTTTCAGGAAATGATCTTTTATCGAGATTTTCGGCCCTACATCCAGGACCAAAATTAGGCGCATTACTCAAAACGATCGAAGAAAAAGTCGTTCAAAATGAATTAAAAAATGAAAAAAATGTACTTTTTGAATTTGCACGTGCTGAATTAGAAAAAAATGAAAAATGAAAAAGGAGAAAAAATGAATAGTGATAAGCGAAGAAAAGGATCGTGTACCACAATTTTAGTCGGAAAAAAAGCCAGTTTGGATGGATCAACCATGATTGCAAGAAATGATGATGGACACGAAGCACTTGATCCGCAACGGTTTGTTGTGGTGAATCCAGAAGATCAGCCACGGCATTACACAGCAGTGTTATCTGGATTGTCACTGGATTTACCAGAAAATCCACTGCGCTATACCGCAACACCCAATGCAGATTTAAAAGATGGAATTTGGCCTGCAGCGGGAATCAACTCAGAAAATGTTGCCATGTCCGCAACAGAAACAATTACAACGAATTCACGTGTTTTGGGACTTGATCCTTATGTTGAAAATGGTTTGGGAGAAGAAGACATCGTCACACTGGTCTTGCCTTACATTCGGAGTGCGCGTGAGGGTGTTTTGCGATTGGGCGAACTTTTAGAAACGTATGGCACTTATGAACCTAACGGAATTGCATTTTCAGATCAAAATGATGTTTATTGGTTGGAGACGATTGGTGGTCATCATTGGGCTGCGGTACGGATTCCTGATGATAGTTATGTTGTCGCTCCAAATCGGATGAACATTGATATTTTTGATTTTGAGAATAAAGATTATTTGTGTTCGAGCGATTTAAAAGCATTGATTGAAAAAAACCATTTGAATCCAGATGATTTTGGAGGTTATGAAACGCATTATAATCTGCGTCATATTTTTGGTTCAAGTTCGATTAAAGATTCAGTTTATAATAATCCAAGAACGTGGTACGCTCAAAACTTCCTTGGAGAAAAATCAGATGATCCACAAAATGCTGAGCTTCCATTTATCTGTGAAGCAACGCGTAAAATTTCTGTGGAAGATGTGAAATTTGTTCTTTCGAGTCATTTTGAAAACACTAAATATGATGTTTATTCAACGACAAACACGAAAGCACAAGGTGAGTTATTCCGTCCGATTGGGATCAATCGGAATCACAGCATGCACATTTTGCAAATCAGAAATCATGTGGTGAAACAGGCGGCAGGTGTACAGTGGCTGGCTTTTGGTGCAAATACATTTAATCACATTGTCCCATTTTACACCGCTATTTCTGATACTCCTGCGTGTTATCGTGATGCAAAAACAACCTACGATCCAACAAACATGTACTGGCTGAGTGCCACAACAGCAGTACTTGGGGATTCAAATTACAACTTATTTGTAGATTTACGTGATTCTTTTGCCCTTGAAACGATGGGAAAATTGCGAGCAATTCAAAATCAAACAGATGAAGAATTGTCAGTACTGACAGAAAATGATGATTGCACACAGCAGCTGACACAAGCCAACGAAAAGCTCGCAGCGATTGCTTTTCAAGCACAAACAGCGCTTTTAGGAAAGATGGTTGTCTTAGGCTCAGCGCACATGAACCTTCGTTATGATTTCAACGATTAACAGCACAAAAACAACCTCGTGTTGTTTTTTTATTGAGTTGACAAAATCAAATGAAAAGTTTATAATACGATACTAAGTAATAAATTTAGAAAAGAGTGAATTGTATGAAAATAGCAACAGAAGTTCGGCCCGGTGCCAATCGATATGTCTCAGGAAATCATATTTTAAAAGACTTACCCAATTATTTGAGTGATTTTAAAGCGTTGTCAGTACTGACAGGAGAAAAATCCTTTGCTGCGTTCAGTCAATTTTACAAAAAAATGCTTCCTTACCCCATCTATCATTATGATGGCACAGCCTCCGTTGAAAATGGAGAAGCGCTAGCAGACACCATCGGATCAGCCGATGCGATTTTAGCGATTGGAGGAGGGCGATTGATTGATACTGCAAAAGTAACGGCGCGTGCGCTCAATTGTGAACTGATCATCATTCCAACACTGGTATCCAATTGTGCTGCTTACACTCCGATTGGTGCACTGTATCATACAGATCATACATTTGATCAAGTCGCTTATTTTCCACGTGTCAGTTATTTGACGCTTGTGGATTATGACTTTCTTCTTGATACACCACATGATTACTTGGTGGCAGGCATTGGAGATACTTTGGCAAAATGGTACGAAATGGAAGGCATCATTCGTCATGAAACACTTAACGCGTTACCTGCATCTGTACATCTTGGATTTGCTGCCGCTAAAGTGATTTTTAAAATTCTCTTTGAAGATTCAGCACAAGCTTTGAGCGATTTAAAAAATCATGACGCGTCAGCAGCGTTCGGACGTATTGCAGATACTGTGATTGAATTATCTGGTACGGTTGGTGGTTTTGCGGGCGCTTATGGACGGATGTCAGGCGCACATGCACTGCATAATGGGCTGTCATTACTGACAGAAACGCATGAGATATTGCATGGCTCAAAAGTCGCGTATGGCGTCCTTGTTCAGCTCGCTTACACCAATGATTTTGAAGAAATAAAAAAATTATTGCCGTTTTATAAATCAAGTGAGTTACCAACACAGCTCCAAGCACTGCATCTAAAAAAATTTGACGCAATACAACTTCAGCCTGTTGCAGATTTTGCTGCCAGTAAAGAAGAATCTTATCGGCTCATTGATCCCGACGTTACTGGATCTAAAATTTTATCTGCTATTGAAGCACTTGAAAATTTTGTCGCACAAGACATCTCCTAAATCCCAATACACAGGATGAATCCATCATAAACGAATCCAGTCGCTATCTTTTGACAGCGATTTTTTCATCCTTATCTTTTTTGAAACAAATGTGTTAAAATAGAAATATTGTTTTATTATCAGTACACAAAAGGAGTTGATTTTTTTCATGAAAATTAAAGGACGCTTTGCGATTTTAGCAGCTATTTTTATTGCTACATTTATGACGTCAGTAGAAGTTACGATTGTGACCACAGCAATGCCCACAATTATCTCTGAATTACACGGTCTTGAGATTCAAAGCTGGGTTTTTTCGGTTTATTTGTTGATTTCTGCAATAACAACACCTCTTTACGGTAAATTATCAGATAACATTGGACGAAAAAAGATTTTCATGTTTGGACTTTTTATGTTTATTATTGGTTCATTTTTATGTGGCTTTGCATCAAACATGCTTTTGTTGATTCTATTTCGCTTGATTCAAGGCATCGGAGCAGGCGCTGTGCTGCCGTTGACTTATACGATTATCGCTGATCTTTTTACATTTGATGAGCGCGCTAATATTTTAGCTTTCAACAACACAGCGTGGGCGATTTCAGCACTTGCTGGTCCATTGTTGGGCGGTTGGATTGTTGATGTTTTGGGCTGGAATTGGGTATTTTTCATCAATGTCCCCCTTGGAATTTTGACGTTAATTTTGACCGCTTTTGGATATAAAGATGTTCATCAAAAAACGAAAAAAATAGAAATGGACTGGTCTGGGCTCATCAGCTTGTCTTTTTCGTTGATGGCTCTGCTTATGATTTTTCAATTTTTAAGTGAGCCTGTGATCAATTGGAGCTTGCAAGTAGTGCTCTTTGTAATTTTTGTTTTTGCAGTCCTTTGGTTTATCAAAAGTGAAAAGAAAGCAAAGGATCCTATTTTTGAATTATCTCTTTTTAAAAATAAAACTTTTACGATTCAAATTCTAATTTCTCTCTTATTATCTGGCGCCTTAATGGGCTATAATGTCTATTTCCCAATCTGGCTGCAAGCCATTTATCGCGTGCCTGCATTTATCGCAGGATTAACACTCACACCAAGTTCCATCACGTGGATGATTGCAGGTTTTTTTGTTGGTATTCTCATGCGAAAATTCGTCACAAAACATCTTTTTCTCGGACTCACAGCACTTCTTACGGTGATAAGTTTGCCCCTTTGTTTTGTAAACGCAAATTTTCCAATGCTCTCATTTTACCTTATTGCAGCCGTTATGGGAGCATGTATGGGAATCATTTTGACCATGTCCACTCTAATCGGACAAAATTTAGTCTCAAAAGCGCACATTGGATTAGCTAGTTCCATGATTGTTCTGGGGCGAACGATCGGTCAAGCGATGGCAACAGGTATTTTTGGCTTGGCCTTTTCATTAGGAATCAATCAAGGACGCGCGCAATTTCCCACACTACACTCGACTCAAATAAATCAACTCATCAGCTCAAACCACTCAACCACCCTTGATTTTGCGATTAGAGAAAAGATTGAAGGAATCATTCTTAATGCCATCCATTATGTCTTTTTTATTGTGACACTGCTGTGCATTTTAACGCTCATCGTTTGCGCATGTGAACAAACAAAAACAAGAAAAAAGCCTCTACTTGAGACGAATTCCGAAATATAGACATTCAAATGAAAGATTTGAATGTCTTTTCTTATCAAACACACCGAATTTTTGATTTCAAATGCCATAAATTCAAGTAACAAAGCACCTTATCGCAATTTTTTACCTCAAAAATAGTGATGCACTCTAAATCCAGCATGACTCTCGATATTTTTTTAAAAAAATCCTACTAAAGGAAATTTCTTATTGATTAGAAATATTTGCTTTGATTTTTTAGGGATGACAAAGACGCTAAACACGTGTCTTTTGCAATGTCCAAAGAAAGCTTGAAATGTGCTATAATAGACTATAAGTATGAAGATTAGAACTGGAAATAAGTAAAAATGGCAGATTTTAGCGCACAACATTTAACAAAAAGTGTCGGGGAAAAAACAGTTTTTGATGACATTAATTTTATCATTCATCCCCTCGATCGGATTGGGCTTTTGGGCATCAATGGAACAGGAAAAACAACGCTTTTGAATGTGATTTCTGGAAAATCAGGATTTGATGGAGACGTGTCCCCTTTTGACCGCCCCAACCAATTTTCAATCACCTATTTAACACAAGATCCTGATTTTGATGATGCGCAAACAATTTTAGAGACAGTATTAGATGAGCAACTTCCACAGATGCGTGCAATCATTGCTTATGAAAAAATGTTGTCAGTACTGACAGAAAATAAAATGAGCCAATTTGAACAATTACAAGCAGAAATGGATCGTCTGGACGCTTGGAATATTGAAGCTGAAGTCAAAACAGTCCTGTCCAAATTAAATTTACCAGAAGTGACAAGAAAAATTGGCACCTTATCAGGTGGGCAAAAACGTCGGGTCCAATTAGCACAAGCCCTCGTTAATCCGTCAGACTTATTATTGCTTGATGAACCGACGAACCATTTGGATGTCGAGACGATTTTGTGGTTACAAAATTATCTGAAAAATGCAAAACGCTCTGTATTATTTGTGACACATGATCGCTATTTTTTGGATCAAGTCGCCACCCGAATTTTTGAGTTGGACCACGCCAAACTCACAGAATATCAGGGAAATTATCAAGACTATCTCGCCCAAAAAGCAGCAGATGAAGCGCGTGAAGTTGCGAGTTTACACAAAGCAAATCAACTCTATAAATCAGAATTGAGTTGGATTAGAAAATCTCCACAAGCAAGAGCAACAAAGCAACAAGCCCGTATTTCACGCTTTGAGGATTTAAAAGATCAACTTAAAACGACAAAAACTTCGGGCGACATGGACATGAATATCGCAAGTGCACGACTTGGAAAAAAGGTCATCCAGTTAAAAAATGCCGCATTTTCCTATCCGGATCGTCCCCTTTTTGATGGGTTTGATTTGATTGTAAAACCTCATGCACGCATTGGGATTGTCGGTGATAATGGCGTTGGAAAATCAACATTACTCAATATTATCGCTGGAGCATTAACATTAACCAAAGGAAGTTTAGAGATTGGTGAAACCGTAAATGTCGGCTATTTCAGCCAAGAAATCAAGGGACTTGATGAAAATAAACGCATGATTAATTTTCTCGAAGAAATCGCTGCCGCTGCGCACAACAATGCTGGAGAAAATATTTCTGTTGTCAATTTACTAGAACAGTTTTTATTCCCTAGAAGTACGCACGGTACGCTGATTTCAAAACTTTCCGGTGGTGAGAAAAAACGATTATATCTTCTGAAAATTCTACTTTTGCAACCTAATGTGCTTTTACTTGATGAGCCAACCAATGACCTTGACATTGCAACACTCACAGTGCTTGAAAATTTCCTCTCCCAATTTCCTGGAGCAGTGTTGACCGTTTCACATGATCGTTATTTTCAAGACAAAGTGTCAAATGAACTCCTAGCCTTTGAAAATGGGAGCATTGGACATTATTTCGGTGCTTACAGTGACTATTTGAGTATCAAAATGGCAGAAAAAACTCCTGTCAGTGCTGACAAAGTCGAAAAAAAAGCTGTCAGTACTGACAAAAATGAAAACTCACTCTCCACAAACCAAAAACAAAAATTAACATACATGGAAAAAAAAGAATGGGAAACCATCGAAGACGATATCGCATCACTAGAATCTCGCATTGAAGCAATCGATACAGAAATGAATGAAAACGGATCAAACACCGAGCTTTTGCTTCAACTCCAAAAAGAGATGGACGACATCACAGCCCAATTAGAAGACAAATATGAACGGTGGGAATATCTCAGTGAACGCGCATAAAAATGCTAGCACGCTAGCATTTTTTATGTTTTAAAACGGCCATTTTGCGCGCCATTTTTTTAGTGTTAAGTAGCGTTTGCGTGCTTTATGCATTCCTTGAGCACGTTTTGGATTTTTCAGATAAAAATCCTGATGATACTCCTCAGCAGGCCAGAATGCTTGTGCATCTTCAATGGGTACCACAATGGGCGCATTCCAGATTTTTGATGCCTCCAATTTATTCTTACTTGCGATAGCTTTTTTTCTTTGCTCATCATTTTCAACAAAAATAACTGGACGATAATTATCTCCGCGATCATAAATTTGACCTTGCGCATCTGTCGGATCTATCAAATCCCAGTACAATTCAAGCAACGTTTCATAAGTAATCAAATCAGAATCAAATAAAATTTCAACAGCTTCAGTATGTCCTGTATACTTTCCACTGACCTGATCGTAAGTCGGATCCTCAACAAATCCTCCAGTATAACCACTCACCACCGAAATAATCCCTTTTCGTTCTTCAAATGGCTCAACCATACACCAAAAACATCCACCTGCAAAAACAGCTTTTTCAATCATCTCATCACCTCAGTCTCATTATAGCACGCAAACACAAGAACATGATATAATTGAACTCATGGATAATCTCACAATCAGCACGCTCAACGAACTCTATAATTTGGTGTTAAGCAAACACATCAGAGCCTACGAGCGAACCTTTTTACTACAAGCCAAAAATCAATTGGAATTTGGTCAAAACTACGCCAAAGTGTTAAGTGAATTAGAAGCCAACCTTAGACCACTCGCAATTCGTCATAATCTAACCCCACAAGTGAGTGCGTTTTACCAAAAAATCGGAACCTCTGGTCTATTTGGCCGAGGTGTCGGAAATATGTTATGATAGAATAAAGAAAAAGGCATAGAAGGAAAATAAAATGACTTACGCAGACACACTCTTTAAAGAAAATATTGAAAACATTTTAACGAATGGCGTTTTCTCTGAGCAAGCACGTCCAAAATACAAAGATGGAAAAACAGCAAATAGCAAATACATCACTGGAAATTTTGCAACGTATGATCTTGAAAAAGGACAATTTCCAATCACAAGCTTGCGTCCCATTCCCATCAAATCCGCAATCAAAGAACTCTTATGGATTTATCAAGACCAAACCAGCAGCTTAAAAGTACTAAAAGAAAAATACGGTGTCAATTATTGGGACGAATGGGAAGTTGGGACAACAGGAACCATCGGTCAGCGTTATGGTGCAACAGTAAAAAAATATGACATCATCACCAAGCTTTTAGCAGGATTAGAAAAAAATCCGTGGAATCGCAGAAACATCATTAATCTTTGGCAATACGAAGATTTTGAAGCAACGAAAGGACTATTGCCTTGTGCCTTTCAAACCATGTTTGAAGTCAGAAGGGGAGAATCTGGAGCACTTTATTTAGATGCTACTTTGATTCAGCGCTCCAATGATATGCTTGTTGCACATCATATTAATGCCATGCAATACGTAGCCCTGCAACTCATGATTGCAAAACATTTTTCATGGCAGGTCGGAAAGTTCTTTTATTTCATCAATAATCTTCACATTTATGATAACCAATTTGAACAAGCACAAGAACTCTTACATAGAACCCCAAGCAAAAAAGAACCACGATTGATCTTAAATGTCCCAGACGGGACAAACTTTTTTGACATCAAAGCAGAAGATTTTGAGTTAGTAGATTATGAACCCGTCCGCCCACAACTAAAATTTGACCTAGCCATCTAATCAGCTTTAAAAAAGAAATTCGATGCTCTATAGAAGAAAAACAAAGGACTTGTTTTTAATGACAAGTCCTTTTAATCTTGGAGCAAAACAGAGTTTGTTTTCAGTCTGAAAGAGCAAGTTATGCTTTTTTTAATTTTCTTTGTTAAATACTCTGAAAATCCATGAAAAAATGATACAATATAAGAAGTTAAAATGTTTCAATTTTTAATCATGCGATAAAAAACGAGGATGACACATCAAAAAAATTTTTTAAGCTTAGATTGGTATTGAATTTTTTGGTTTTTTTTTTGGTATAATTCTTGTTGGTTTTGAAAAAGATACAAAGTCGCATCTCTTTTATTCATCTCGAATGATCTGGAAGCGACTTTTGACTTGACTGAGAAACTTGATCTCACTAAATTGAAAATCCATCCATTCAAGAGTTAAAAATATATCGCAACCTTACGTTAATGTAAGGTTAAGCGAGAGATTTTATTATAAAATGGAATAAGCGCTGAGAAATTTTCTCACCGTAACATTGAAAGGGAAATATGAATCATTCAACATTTTGGAAATTTATAGGTAAAACAGCATTCTATTTTATTATTATCCTGATTTTACTCTACCTTTATTCATACAGCCATACAGGTGGAGCGCACTTTATCTATAACGAATTTTAAAAGGGGAAATCAACGTGAACTTATTACAACAGATATATCAAGCAGGATTAAAGCACAAAGATCGATTGGCCGTTTCGCAAAGTGAACAAGGGTTTACCTACACGCAATTATTCCAAGCAATTCATCAAATCACACAACAAATTAAAGCGACCCATGTGAGTGAGCGCCCCATCTTAGTTTTTGGGAAAAATGATTTTCTTACGTTGGCCACGATGCTCGCTGTCTCAAATAGCGGACGAGCATATATTCCAGTTGATGCGCATACGCCACTTGAGCGGACGGGCATGATTTTTAATGCCGCAAAGCCAAGCCTTGTTCTGACAACAGTTGAGCTTCAGTCTGATTATCGCGATGTATTAAAAGATCCGATCACAGTAAATTATGACGCATCAGTTGCGTTTGATTGGGCTGATGTTGATCTCAAATCAAGTATCCGAGGCAATCAGAGTAATTATATCATCTATACTTCTGGAACAACTGGAACACCAAAAGGAGTAGAAGTTTCTCACGATAATTTGTTGACATTCACCAATTGGATGAACCAAGATTTTGAGAAATTTGAGCATAATCACTTCTTAGAACAAGCACTATACAGTTTTGATTTATCCATTTTTTCAATTTATCCAAGTTTGACAACAGCTGGAACACTCGTGTCACTCTCGCGTGATGAAACAATGAATTTCAAACTTCTTTTTGAACGACTCAACCGCTCAGAAATCAATACATGGATTTCTACGCCTTCATTTGTTGATATTTGCCTTCTTGATCGCTCCTTTGTAGAAGAAAACCATCCCACGCTCCAACAATTTATTTTCTGTGGTGAGGAATTGACTGTTAAAACAGCAGAAAAATTGCTTCAAGCGTTCCCTCATGCCCAGATTTATAATACTTATGGTCCGACAGAAGCAACAGGAGCCATTTCACAAACTCTTGTGACTCAAGAGATGGTGAAACACTACCATCGTTTGCCTTTAGGTCATGCAAAGCCAGGTGTTGAAATTCAAATTTTAGACGGCGAACTCATTATTATTGGGGATTCCGTAGCAAAAGGATATTTTGAAAATCCAGAAAAAACCAAACAAGCCTTCTTTGAAATTGATGGAAAAAGAGCTTACCACAGTGGAGATGCAGGATCCATTGATCCAGATGGTTTAGTTCATTATCAAGGACGAATTGATTTTCAAGTTAAATTTAATGGATTTCGTATCGAATTACAAGATATTGAAGCTAATCTGCAATTGATTGATCAAGTTGAAAAAGCCATCGTGTTACCAAAAGTTTCTGATGATCACAAAGTGGTCGCGTTAGTTGCAGTCATTCAAACGAAAGTAGAACTTCCTACAAGAGCCTACGAGAGAAATTATACAAAACTCCTCAAGTCTGAACTTCTCAAATCTGTCATGGAATACATGCTTCCGACTAAATTTGTCTATTTAGATGAATTCCCACTCAATGCGAATGGAAAAATTGATAGAAAGATGCTTGCAACGCAGGTTTTAGGAAATTAATATGCAGCCCTATTCATCACCGTTTTATTTTGTGTATCTGGGTTTAGCTTTAATTCCGATTGTCATTGCTCATTCATTTGGCAAAAAGCTCATGTGGTATCAAGTTTTATTCACGATTGCATTTCTATGGTTTACGTTTGCTGGTTCAGTCACACTTTGGGCATTGCTTTTCTTTGGCGTTTTTGAAACCATCTTGATTAAGATTTATGAGTATTATCGTATTACATTAAAGAAAAATATATTTTTTGTGTTCGTTTTGATTTTACTCCTATCCATTCTTCCACTCTTTTTAGTCAAGTTAAATCCTGTTATTGATCCCGCACATCCCCAGTCCATTTTTGGATTTTTAGGGATTTCGTATGTGACGTTCAAAACAGTTAATATCATTCTTGAAATTCGAGATGGATTAATCAAAGAAGTTCCATTAAAAGAATACTTCTATTTCCTTTATTTTTTCCCAACGATTTCATCAGGACCTATTGATCGATTTAGAAGATTCCGAAAAGAAATGGAAGCACCCGTTGCAAAAAACTATTCAGAAATGGTTGGAAAAGGAATCTTTTATATTTTCCAAGGTTTCTTATATAAGTTCATTATTGGATATTTATTAGATACTTATGTCCTTCATATTTTGGCCATTAGTGCTACAGTACATCCGACATTCCTAAATATGATGGGAAGTATGTATAGTTATGGACTTTATCTCTTCTTTGACTTTGCAGGATATTCACTCTTTGTCATTGGTGTAAGTAGCATTATGGGATATGATATCCCTCATAACTTTAATAAACCCTTTTTATCCAAAAACATCAAAGATTTCTGGAATCGTTGGCACATGTCTTTAAGCTTCTGGTTCAGAGACTTTGTTGCAATGCGTTTTATGAAAACAATCATGGTCAAAAAATGGACAAAAAATATGGTTTTGATTGCCAATCTTGGTTATCTTGCTTCGATGGGATTGATGGGATTTTGGCATGGCTTTACTTGGTACTATATTTTGTATGGCTTCTACCACGCTTTCCTTCTCATTGGCTATGATGCTTGGGTCAGAATGAAGAAAAAACGAAAATGGAAAATTCCAAACAATCGTTGGACGACTGCAGTAAGTATTTTTATCACTTTTAATCTTGTATTTATTGGGTTCTTGATTTTCTCAGGAATTCCAAACTATGCGATTATGCATGCACTTAACCATGATTTCCCGCTTCCTAACTTCTAATGTTAAGTAAGCTAAACACAAAAAACATATTCTATAAGGAGAATAAAAATGGAAAATGAAGTATTAGACGTAATTGAACGCGTATCAGAAACAGACGAATTTCGTGAAGATTTGGACATGGATTTATTTGAAGAATCCATTCTTGACTCGATGAAAGCCATTATGTTAATTGTCGAGCTAGAGGGGGTTTTCGATGTGACGTTACCTCCAAGTGAAATGGACCGTGAAGACTGGAATACTGCTAATAAGATCGTTTTAAGAATTAAGGAAAAATTAGATGAAAAATAATAGAATTCTAAGAGAACTAGCGCCTTTTCTCACTGCTCTTCTTTTAATTTTATTATTAATCTTTCTTCCCTTTAATGTTTCACCTCAATACTCAAAACATCAACTGAATGAATTTGCTGCTGATCCAGGAAATCGATTGAATTTTATTGGCTATACTGCTAAATCACAAGCATTTAGTGATCCAGATTATCTTCCAATTTTAGGATCATCTGAATTAGAGCACACAAATCCTTATCATCCTACGAGCTTTTTTACAAAGTATCCATCTGGCTACACACCATATTTAGTGGGAATGCCTGGAACTTCACCATTGACACATTTTTTCTATGTTAATTCTGTTTCTAATCAACTCAAAGATAGAAAAATGGTTTTCATCATCAGTCCACAATGGTTTACTAAAAAAGGGATCGGAGAAGCAGCTTTTCAACAGTTTATTTCAAAAGGTGAGATATATTCTTGGATATCTTCTGCAAATCCCAAAGATCTATCGACACAAGTTATTGCACGTCGTCTTCTCAAGTTTAAGGGACCAACAGATGACATCTTGATTTCAAAAAGTTTGCACGCTTTAGAAAAAGGGAAGGCCGTTAATCCAGGAATCAAAGGATTAGTGCTTGTTTCTGAGCAATTTTGGAAAAAAGAAGATGATTTATTTTCAGGGATCAGTACTTTTGAGAGCAGTAAGAAAAATAAATTGCATGCAGCGGATAAACTTGCAAAGCAACTTCCAGGTACTCAAGATGATGCAGTGATGCGAGAAGATGCTTTAAAGATTGCCATCGATGCACAAAATAACAATCCTTTTAGAATTAATAATCGTGTGTGGAACAAAACTATCGTTTCGCGTTGGAAAAATTTAAAAGGGTTCCAAAATAATGTCAGTTATTTAAACAGCCCGGAATATGCTAATTTCCAAGCATTATTAGAACTTCTTGCAAAAAATCACAACGATGTTCAATTTATTATTCAACCTGTCAATTCAGATTGGGTTAATTACACAGGATTATCAATTCCGATGCTTCAAGAGTTTAGTAGAAAAATAACTTACCAACTGAAATCACAAGGATTTAATACTGTCACAGATTTCACAAATAAGTATAATACACCATACTTTATCGGAGATACAGATCATTTTGGAACCATCGGATGGTTGGATGCGAGTTTAGCGATTCAAAAGTTCATGAAAGCTCCACCTCAAAGTCCAAAGTATCACATTAATAATCAAAAATTTATGTCAAAAGAATGGACGAATCAAACTTCTGGCTTTAACAATTAAAAAAACGGCAGTGCCGTTTTTTTGATCAATGAAAAAATGAAAACTAGAAGTTTGGTTAGCCACCCGTGTAACGAATGTTTTTTTATCACTTGCTTTATAATCGACTGGCTAAAGCGTAATGAAAAAAGCCACTTCAAGTGACTTTTTAAGATTTAAAATTGAGGGAGAGAAAGGAGAGCATCAGGGTTTGATGCGGTGTCCTTTGTTTGAATCGAACATTTTAAAATAGAATCGTGTACAGCTTCAATCGCTGCTTTTTTTCCTGCTGAATTTACATAAAAATACTCATAATCAGAATCCAAGAAACGAATGAGTTCTTTGATGGTTTCAACAGATCCATCTGCCAATTTGACTTCTGTGATTTCGTCTGTTGATGGATGAGAGGCATCTGCCAAACGAATTTTTGTAATTTGATATGCCATAAAACTTTCCCCCTTTAAAATTGAAAACAATTTGTATAGTGCCATTAACATTATACCATAGTTTTGAGGAGAAAATGAAAATAAGACAAAAATGAAGCGCAAGAAAAGCGATGAAGACTCTAAAATAAAGCATTATCCTAACTTTTTAAGTAGAAGGTTCTGACATGCTCTCGAAGCTTTCTTTTTATAAGACAAAAATGAGTGAGTTACTAAAATATTTACTCACTCATTTTATGCTCGTTTTTTATTGCCACTCCGTGAGAGTATAAATTAATAAGGATTCATTTGTTGATAATAAACGGTTTTTGCTTGTTAAAAAGTGCATGAATTTGATAAATATTTTTTGTATTGGTTGCAAAAGACTACTTATCTTCCTGCGTGTCAGTAATTCCATAAAACTCTTTGACATAGTCATAATAATGATAAATCGCTTGGTTTAGAACATAGGCCTTTGTAACCCGTCCTTCATTTTCAGCAAAAATTTTTTGAATCTCATCAAGTTCTTTAGCACTTCTTTTAGTCATATAAAAAGCTATTTGTTTTTCATTTGCGTTTGCCATAAAGATTCCTCCTTATCCTTTATATTTATTTAATCATACCACCATAAAAGAGTTTTAGCTAGTAGATAATAGTTTTATTGCTAGTTAAAAACTCTTTTTTGTGTTTTAACTAGTTTAAATCAATTAAAATTAGTTGACAAAACTATTTTTTAGGCTTATTATATCTTTAAGCTAGTTTACAGCTAGTTTAAACACAATTTTTTAAAGGAGAGAATAAATGGAAAATATAAGTATAACAAGCTTAAATATTAATTTTTGCAATGGATTTAAATCCTCTATACACAGAAATGTGAATGAAGTTGTAGATGAATTATTGATTGAGGATAGTACATTTATTGCTATTCAAGAATTTGGTAGTCACTCAATGACAAATGATATTGATGGAGGAGCTTTAATAAAAATTCTTGGACAAAAAGGCTATGAATTAATTGAAAATGAAAAGAAATCAAGATATCCAGTAAACACTTGTATATTTTATAAATCTTGTAAAGTGGAATTTTTGGAAAAACTCAATCCCATATATGACAAAGTTCAAAATCGACAATGTGGTGCAAGATTTTTGGTGAATGGTAGAATGATTGATTTATACTCATTACATTTACCGCTATATTCAAATAATAAAGAAATAAAAATAGAATTTTGGAAAGAGATATTGAAATATGCAAGAAAAACTGATAACGATGTTATTCTTGCAGGTGATTTCAATGAAAGTAGATTGCCTTCCAATCCGACAATGCTGGCAGAAAATATTTATGACTTGGAAAACTATTTTACTGATGCAAGTACACAGGAACCAACGTGGAGAGAGAGTAAGTTAGACCACATTTTTATTTCTCGAAACCTAGCAGAAAAAAATTTATTCTATAAAACTTTAGCAACTAAAATTAGTGACCATAAAAAATTGAGGTTAGATATTTTGCTTTAATCAGATTGAATTAATTTTAGTTACTTCTGAACAAAAAGAAAATGGGAGGATAGCAAATGAGTACCAACGAAAAGACAAAACTAATATTAAACGAAATTGAGCATTATTTGCAATTCGATATTATGCAACGTGACTATGCAGAAAAAGGAATTATAAAAGCTTTAAAAATAATTGAAAAAGAGGAAAAGAAACATGAAATCGGATAATTTTAAATTTTTTATTTTTCTTATTATTGGCTGTTTGTTTGGATTTATTGCAACTAAATTTGAGGGTATAACTAATGGACTATTAAATATAATAGGGTGTTTATCATTAGTTGTCTGTTTAATGTTTTTTATCAGAATGAGAATTAGAAATTTTCTAGGTTTTATTTTAATAATGTGGAATAAATTTAGGGGTGATTGATTGAACACAAGAAACAGAGGTTCACCTAGTTAAGTTACTGGTAATAGTGTCATATAGATATAAAATGAAAGGATTTGAAAGAATGGCTATTAAACCAATTATTGATTCTGTTGCAACTGTAGGTAGTTCATTACTATTAGTAGATTTGAACCCAGCGTTTGAAAGGGTTAAAAATAGTGATGGAGGATTTGAAAAAACAGATAGAATTACTCATTACAATTACACGGTTGTATGTCTTGAAAAAAAATTTGAAAAAATTAGTGTGAAAATTGAAGAAATACGACCTCTATTTGATACGGAGAGAGAAGATATTCCTGAAAACACTTATGTGAAGTTTGAGAATTTAACATTTACTCCATACGTTTCAAATGGTTGGATTCAGTTGTCTTCCAAAGCGGACAAATGTGTAGTTGTTAAGGCTTAATATTATGCAACGGAGACAGAAAGATGATTTTATAGAAGTTTCAGCATTTTCACCAAGCATACCTCTACGATACCGTTGGAGTTTTTTACTTGCTGTCTTAAGTGTTGAGTTAATAATTTTTCTTTTCATTATAGGACAACTAGTTAATGGATTTTTACACATTTTTGTTTTTGTTAGTTATTGTTATCTGTTTACCAGTACAATCTATAAATTTGTGATGTATAGAAAAACAAACTGGGAAAATTCTCCGTATAGCTTGATTAAAAGGTTTATTAATGATAATCGGCTTTTCCTAGAAGAAATACAAGTTTTAGGAACAGACAGCAATGGCAAAGCTGTAAAGAAAAAAGTAATAACGGAAAGTGTTTTTATATTATATAAAGAAACCCCCAAAGAACTAATTATTCGATTCTGGAAAAATGGTGATAAATGGAACGAGCTAGCTAATGCTAGTACCAATAAATTATCGGCTATTTTTGGTCTTAATTGCACAATAAATGATGATATTCAATACTGTGACTATATCTTTGAAAAAGTGTTAGATAATCGCTTACACCTTGCACATGGCATTCCTAAAACTAATGGAACAATCATTCAAGTCACTGAAAAAATTTCTTATGATGTCAGTAGAGTTAGCCACGGTTTGACTATTGGAAACACTGGGAGTGGAAAATCAGTTTGGATTGAATACAAGATTTTAGCTTATGCACAAATGGGTGCAATAATTTATGTAGCTGATCCGAAATCAGCAGATTTATCGTTATTAAAATATGTTCATGGCTTTGAAGATAGAGTAGTAAGCGAACCGAATCACATTGCAAGGGTACTAAGAGAAGTAACGGAAATTATGGAAACAAGATATAGGCAGTACTTCAGTGAAGTTTCTGCATTTGGTAAAACCTTTGTTGATTTCAACTTACCACCTGTTGTGCTAGTATTTGATGAATTTGCAGCATTTATCAAGAGTGCCGATAAAAAATTAAGTACAGAATGTATGTCTTATCTATACTCACTTATTTTAAAAGGTCGTGCAATGGGGTGTTTCGTTGAAATTATTCTTCAACGTCCAGATAGTTCCATTCTAGATGGTGCATTACGTGACCAGCTTGGCTGTAGAACCCTGTTAGGTACTGCAAGTAAAGAGGCTACCATGATGTGCTTTGGCTCGTCTAGCGTAGAACATAAGTCTATTTCTGTCAAAGGTGGAGGATATATCAAGATTGATGGACAAGGAGAAGAAAAATACTTTGAAACACCATTTATGAAAGATTTTGATTTTATTGCAGAATTGGAAAGTATTATCTATAAACGACAATAATACCTCTTAAAGTGAGTGAAATAGGGAGGTAGTCGCCTTAGCGACTAAACGGAGTGTCCGAGTCTTTTCACTCACTTTGAGAGGTGCAGTCGGGCGTTCTTTGCCCGACACTTAACTTGATATATAAAACAACATCTGCTCGCAAAATATATTTTTGAGAGGTGTGTGATGTATAAAGAAACACGTGCCTATAATACAAAAATTATTGAAACTTCAACTTATATTGAAGTTTATCAGTATGAAGAGCCTATTTTTTATAGTAGACATATCGAAGTTGAATCAAGGTCTACACAGTTAGAGTGGTTAGATGATGATATCGAGAAACGTACTTTTGAAGAATTATCTAATAGTGAAAAGTATGACAGTTTGAAAAGAAAGCAACGGCATTATGAAGATATGCGTTGGGAAATAGCTCGCATTGTTGATTGTAATTTTGATGAGGCGACAAAGTTTGTGACATTGACTTTTCGCGAAAATATATCTTCAGTAGATTATGCCAACAATGAATTTAAAAAATTCATCCAAAGGCTAAATAGAAGATTAAAAAAGCGTAGTCAACGTGCTAAGTATTTAGCAACATGGGAAAAACAAAAAAGAGGTTCAATTCATTATCATGTTGTCTTCTTTTCATTGGGTTATATTAAAAATTCTGAATTAGAAAAAGTATGGCAAAATGGTTTTGTAAAAATCAATAAAGTAGACGTTGATAGTGTTGAGAATAGAGGTCGTTATTTGAGTAAATATTTTTCAAAAGACCTCGAAATTAAAGAGCATAAGAAAAAAGCGTTTTTTAAATCTCAAAATTTAAAAACGCCTCAAATTAGGAAAATAACTACGTCACAACCGTATGATTTTTCCAATAAAAATATTATTTATACAAAAGATTACAAACGGAAAGTTCTAGATTTTAAAGAGTTTACAGGAGAATATCTTAATTTTAAAGAAGGAACTGTTCACTATACGAAAATTTTAAAGGAGTGATTTACTTGACAAATAACACTATTACAAAAAAAGAATTATGTGACTTAGGATTCGGGCCAAGCCAATCCTCTGATATTATCCGAAAAGCAAAATATTTAATGGTAAATAAAGGATATTCCTATTATGCAAGTAAACGATTAGGGAGAGTACCTGTTTCCGCTGTTGAAGAGATACTTGGATTTAGAATTATTATGGAACATGTTTAGATAAAGGGAGAACAATTTAATGCCTAAAATATCCAATGTTTATCAAGATAAAAAAAGTGGTAAGTGGTATTTTGTAGCTAATTTAGGGTATGACGAAAAAGGAAATCGCATTAGGCATTGGGGACGTGGATATAATTCTCAAAGAGAGGCAAAGCGTGCCTATGATGATTATATGAATGATTTTTCGGATACTGCTATCAAAAAAAAATAGCACGATGTCGTTTAAAGAGTTTTACGAAACGTATTTTAAACCAGATTACAAACGTTCAGTTAAATCAAGGACATATGAAAATCGAGTGTCGTCTATGGATATCCATTTTGCCTATTTCTTCAACCGAAAATTAAAAGATATTACACCACCCATCATTAAGAAATGGCAAAACATTTTATCAGAAAACTATTCTTCTGCTTATATTCGTAACATTTATGGGTTATTTCAAAAATCACTAGACTTAGCGGTGACACTAGGATTGTTAAATAAAAACGTAGCTAAACAAGTGGGTAATGTAAAAAAGGTAAAGAAAAAAGTAGATTTTTGGACAAAAGATGAGTTTGAAAAAGTTATTGCAACATTTGATTTATCAGATTACCATGAATATTTTAGTTTTGTTTTAATTTGGTTGTTATTTATGACTGGATTACGTTTTGGAGAGGCTCAAGCATTAGAGTGGGAAAAAGATATTGATTTTGAAAATCGAACATTAAGAGTAAACAAATCCATGTATTACAAGAATGCTAGTGAGTACTATTTAACCGAACCAAAAACAAAAGCCAGTAATCGAGTAATAGCTTTAGATGATGATACCGTTGAATTACTGAAACAATGGAAAACTCTTCAAACTAAAAATATTCCTTCTAAGTATGTGCTATCATATAATGGAGTGCCAACAAATAAGAGTGCTACTTATCATGTGATAACACGTCATTCTAAGCTAGCTAGTGTTCATAGAATTAAAGCCCATGCACTAAGACATTCTCATGCTTCCTTGTTAATTTCAATGGGTGAAAATGCACTAGTTGTTCGAGATAGGTTAGGTCACGAGGATATACAAACAACTTTGGGAACATATGGACACTTGTATGAGAATGCTAATAAAGAAGTAGCGAGAAAACTAACAAATATAATTGATATTCCAAAAGCTAATGTGACTAGAAAACTTATTACTAATCAGTATATTAAACGAAAGTAAAGGAGTGGTTTTCAATGGATAAAGTTACCATCATGAGCCAAAAAAAAAATTTTTGGAGTGGATACCCCCAATTTCAAAAGAGCAAGTTGTTGCCATTAGAATTGGCGATAGACCACCAGTGAAAGACACTGCCTCTAAACGATATTTAGATACCTTATCTTTAGCTTTTTATGATGAATGGACATTTGCTGATGAAATAGACCGAAATACGCCAGAAGGTAGCAATCGATTAACGGAACAAGATAAGGTGATAATAGATGAGTTTATAGACCAATATGCTGATAAAAACTTTGTTCTCCATTGTGAGCAGGGTATTAGTCGAAGCTCAGCAATTGGTTATTATATTTTAAAACGCCTTGGATGTATTGAAGAACTCAACGATAAAAAAGATAGTTCCTTATTCTTTCCGAATATTGAAGTATATGGGCTATTGATTGGGAAGCCTTATACAAAATATACTGCTACGGAGCTAATGAATGAATTGAAGAGTTTAGAATAATTAGTCTCACAGAAGGTTGTGGAGCAATGAATAGAATAGGAATTTTTTTTATTTGTAATAATGGTGAAATTATCGCAAATCATATACCTTATAAAAAAGGAAGGATTTTAAATGGGCTATATGATAGTAATAGCGATCATTGGGAGTTGTTCGATTCGCTTATTTTTAAGTTTGATACAGATGACTATATCAATGTACCCCGAGGAAGAGTTATTTTTGATGAACTAAATAATCAAAGTATTATCTATATAGACAAGTGCTATCTTTCAGATAAGAAAGTTTTGAAAAAAATTATTAAATTATTTCAAGTGAAAAATTATGTAACAAAAACAGACATTTATTATCAGTGTCCAAATTGTTTGGGAAATATATGGGACGATTGATAACTGATTAAATAACTGATTAAATAAATGAGATGAGCATATGGTATAATTATTGTAAATAGCAGTAAAGGAGAGTAAGTAGTGAGCACTCGAGAACAAGCAATTTTATACTGGCTTTTAGTTGTACTATTTCTTATTATAGTATTTGGAAGAAAAAACAATCTGCTGGACTCTTTAAAAGATGTTATTAAATACACGATAAAATTTTTATTAAATCCTATTGCTATGGTAATAATTTCAATTAATTTACTGTACATCTTTATAATTTATTATTTCGTATATAAAGATGATTTGCAAATTTCTTTATGGTATATAAAAGACTACTTAATTGTTTTACTTTTTTCAGTATTTCCAATTGTTGAGTATTTAAAAAGATTGAAATTTAGTGAAATATTTCGTGAGAAAAAAACTGAACTGTTCAGTCTAGCAACGATTCCTCTCTTTATAAATTCAACGTATACTTTGCCCGTTGTTTGGGAAATGGTATTAGTATTTGTTGTAACGTTTCTTTCTATATTTATAGCAGTCGCAAATCAAAAGGAAGATACGAAAATTGTCTCTAAGTTTTTTAATTTTTTCTTGATAGGTATAGGTTTATTTATGATATACACGTCACTAGATCAATTTTTTAAAAATGTGAAAGATATTTTTTCGTTAGATTTTTGGATTTCCTTTGGAATAGAGCCTTTGGTATGGGGATTAAATATTCCTGTAATTTATCTAGCTAGAGAGATGGTTTACATAGAAAAAAAAGTTATCTTCAGTGACCATAAAAATAGGATATATAGTTATTTTATATATTGGTTTCAAATGCTAGTGAAAAAAATAAAATTTCGAAAATATAAAGATATTTATCCTGTTTTATCTAATTCTATAAAGGAAGCTAAAGAACTATCCGCTATTGGAGGAAACCGAATTTATATAAAAATAAATATAGAAAATATATCAAATGAGATTTTAATATCCATTGTTAGTGACGCCATATTGGGACGCAATAAATATACGGGCGTGATTAATCAAAGAGAGAAGTACCCTAATGTAGTAGAAATAAGAAATGAGAATAACGAATTATTTGCATTTTGGCAAGATTCGTTTATAACTCCTGAATACAGAGATAATAGAATAGATGGTATGGAAACTATTGAATTAATAGAAGGAATTAAGTTAGTTCAGAATTAAAAGATTATTGGTTGCAAAATGGTTGCATAATATAAAAAAAAGCCTAGACACCCTATAAATAAAGGATTCTAGGCTTTTTTCTCTTATTCCCACTCTACAATGATATTTTTATTGTAAATAGCGTGGTTGAGCTGTTTTTAGCTCACTAATTTAGGCTTAGCACTTTTTTTAGCACTTTCTTGCAAAGTTTGAATTTCAGAAAAAACCTGTAAACCCGCGTTATATATGCTTCTATCCATGTTTTTCCGTTTTTCATTTCTCATTGCATCAGATGTGTCAAATTTAGCATAATAGTCCAGCGTTGTTTGAATTTTTTCATGTCCAAGTCGTTGCTGAATATACTTGATATTTGTTTCATGTAGTTCATTGATGAGATATGAGGCATGAGAAGACCTAAGGCCTTTACCTGTAATGTGGGTTACGTCTGCTTTTTTCGCGGTTGCTTTAAGCAGGCGGTTAATTGTAGTCTTTGATACGGCTGTAGTGGCAGATTCGCCCAGTATATAGCCATCTTCCGACTGATTCGGCTGTGTAGCTTTCCAGCGTCGCAATATTTCAACGGTCTGAGTGTCAAGGTCTATCGTTCGCATTCCTGCATGTGTCTTTGTGTGGTTATGGACTGTAAGACGTCCATTTTTATCTTGTGACATTGTCTTACTTATCTTCAAAATGCCATTGTCTAAATCCACATCTCGCCATAGCAGAACCACACCTTCACTTACCCGCGAGCCGATAAAATAATAGAGCCAAACGATTGTAAAGTGCCATTGATCATGGAATTTTTTTAAATCAAAAATAGAAATAGCTTTTTTGAAGTCTGCAAATGTCCAAAAGGGTTCATCTAAATGCTCTTTTGATGGTGTTTTAATTCCTGCCGCAGGATGTTCAACGATGATTTTCATGTCATAAGCGTAACTTAGTGCTGCTTTGAAGCGTGTCCAAACTGCTCCAGCATAATTTGAAGCTGTCGGGCGCGGGTCATTGCCTGGATATTTTTTCAACAAATACATACGAAAATCAGAACAATCAAGACGTGTGAGCTTATTTATAGATTTTCGCTTAAAGTAGTCTCCCATACGCTTAAAATGTGCTTTGGCAGTATAAGCTGTGCTGTCTTGTACCGTTGTCGCAAAATAAGGTGCATAAACATTGTTGATGAAATCTTCAAATGCTTGATTTTCGCTATCGCGCAAAATATTATTAAAATGACCAGATCCATTTTTCAATGTGTCATACAAAAAAGGATGATTTGAACGCACATATTTTGCTAAAGCATAATAATTTGTAAAATCCTTTTTTTCAATAATATCTTGAATTTGGATGCTAGGAGCTGTCCCTTTTTTGGCATCTTTGATATATTTTTCCTCAAATTTTTCTGATGGAAAAGTTTCTGACACATATAACCGTTTTGAAAGATTGAACTGAACCGTCATTGTGTTGGTATCTGCAACGATTGACAATCCTTTTGACTTAGGAAGTAATTCTGTCATTTGCCGTTTTGATTTTTTGGAGGGTAAATGAATCCAGAAGGTCGAGGGAGTACCCTCAAATTTGGTTTTCCCCATTTGTTCAGGTGGTCGTTCAGACAGAGCAAAGGCTAATCCTTTAGTTTCTAAGTCTGTTTTAATCTTTTCAAGATTCGCATTTGCTCGGACGGTAAACGTCCAATCGGTTGATGTTTCTGTTGCCATGTTTTTACCTGTTTTCCTATATTTTTTAACGTTTTTCGATGTTTATTTATGTTTTATAAAAATGAGCTAAAGCACTACTATTAGCTGGATTACAGCATTTTATAAAAATAATCGAAAATATGGTTGATTGTACTAAATACTGATATGACTGTCTTTACGAGGAAGACTATTAAAGTAATCTGTCGCTTTTTAAGTCTATATAATAGGCGATAATCTGTTACTGTGGCGGCATACGCCGCCTTATCACGCTACGCGCCCTTTACCTCAAAATTCCATCTCGCGCATACGCGCGGATAAAGAGATTATTGGGACAGTTGTTGATTTGCCTTGTCTAAGTCAAGAATAAGCGCGTCTATATCAAATGTCTGCTTATTTCCATGCTTTTCAGCAACATTTTCAGCTATTAGTCTTGCTTTTTCACGTTCTGCAAGGGTGCCGTTATTAACAACGGAAAGGGTTGTTTCCCATGAAGCAACGGCACGCTTCTGTTTAGCTTCACGTTTGGCGACATTTTGTTCTCTGTCGCTTAAACTATCTTCTCGAGCAGCCAAAGACACTCTAAAGTCATTTTCATTATTGATTGTTTCCTTTGCCTGTCTTAGTTTTGGGACTAGAGCGTTAAATTCTTGTTGAATTTTATCGCGTTTCGTAGTCGCTTGCTTTACTTGTAAGATTGCGTTATCTCGCTTTTTCTTGGCAGATTGTAAATCTTGCTTTAAAAGTTGCTTTTGCTCATTGATTTTACTGATGGTTTTCTGTCGCTCTTGATTCATTTGTTTAATTTGTTCTTCTGCTGTATATTGCTGAATAGCAGCAATAATGGCAAATGCCACACCAATAAATCCATCAGTTTGCTGCGCCACATACTCTAAAGATTTGGCGTGTTTTAAACGGCGTGCAGCTTCATCCCATCTGCTACGCTCATCAGAAGTAAATAATTTTTCATGTTGTTCACGCAATAGTCTCATTTTATCGCGATATTGACCCCATTCATCATTATATTCAGCATTTGCAGCTTGTTTACTTGCGTATGCATCATTAGCTAGGTTGCGTGCCTCTGATAATTTGTTTTCAGCTTCTCGTCTTAGATCACGAGCTTTTGCCCGAGATTTTTCACCCGCGCCACGCTTTAAGTCGAATTTTTCGATGTCTTCGACTTTAAAACGTTGTGCTACCAACTCGCCTAATCGGCCCTGTTTACGAGACAATTCTTGCCCTTTTGGTTGCATGATTTTTTTTGTCATTTTCTTTCCATTAACTACGCTTTTCTCATAGCGATTTTTACCATTTATGAATTCATTGACTGAGTAGTTTGGATTATCGCCATCTAAAACAGACATTAAACAGTCTAAATGCGGATTGTTCGACTCATCAAAATGTATATCAGCTAAGGCAATGTGACCAAATGTAGCCTCATCTGTACAAATGGCTTCAAATGTCGTTTTATATGCTAAAATGACATTTTTTATAGCTGATGGACTTTGTTTACTGACAGGAAGTTTGCGTCCCACACTATCATTTTCCCACCCAAGCGCAAGTAAGGTATCATCTGAAAGCTGAATCGTTGCGTCCACAAAGGCTTTAGCATCCTTTCGCATGGATTTCAAACCTGATTTTTGTCGGGCTTCCTCGTAATCCGCTAGTTTCTTCTTGGTTTCGTCAATCCCTTCATCAAGTAATACCACGTTATAGCCAGCCAGTGCGGGGTCATGATTGCTCTTGGTGTGAGCAGCTACTCGCTCTGCATTTTTTTCATTGCGAATGATGTGTTCATATGTACTGCGTTTCAACTCAGAAGCTGAGTGTTTGGAATAAGAGATACTAATGCTCATCTTTATTCTCCCTTTTTTATCTTTCATTTTTCTTTGTTTCACATTAGTGAAGTATAGCCCGTTATACTTTACTTGCGTAAAGTACGGGCTTTGTCGCTATGCGCCAAAGGAACGGCTTCGCCGTGCGGAAATATGTTCCCATATTCCCTACCCTACGGGGTTCAGTAAGTTATTCATCTTTTTCCGTTCCGAGCACTCGAAATAAATAGGACTGTGGCACTTGTTTTGTACGGCTAGTGTAAATAGTGTAGCCATCATCCTTTAGCAATTTTTTGATTGCTCGCCAGATTCGCGTAGTTGTTTTGGGGTCAAAGCCCATTTCTTCGATTTCTTATTTTTTAATTAGTTTTTCCATGGTAGTTACTATTTCCTTTTGACATTAAGGGGATGAAAAAAGCCCCGTCCAGTGTATGGCGGGGCTTCCGTTTAAAAAATAAATAGAAATGCACCCCGCCGTCATCTCCTATTCCAATCATGAAATAGGTCAATAGCGGCGCGGTGCATTTGTTCGATTCGAGTAGAAACGGCCTTTCTCTTCCGTGTACTCGTCGGCTCCGATTCCTCCACTTAAAATTGTGGGTCGGCTCTGTTGCTACATATGGTGCTGTGCTATCTTTAATTATATTTTATCAAAATAAATTGAAAAGAAAAAGGGGGTGTCGTTTTTTAGCTAAAATGCTTTAAAAAATGTTAAAAAGAACTATTGAGCGTGACTATAAAATTGCTCTATATCATGACAATATAACGTTGTATCATTAGTCCTGATTTAGTTAAAATGTAGTGGTATATTATGTGATATATATAGTGGAATCATGAAATCGTAGTATATCATGGCACATGTTGTACAAATATTAGTCATGATATAGAGTTATTACCAAATGGTGTTATTAAGTGGAGCATAGGGTGGAAACTAAATAGATAACCTCAAAAAAAAGACCGTCTTAGACAGTCTTTAATTCATTACTTGAGTGACAATAACTTGTTGAGAAGCTTCTAATAGTTTAAATCGAGGGTCATCTTTATATGTTGTCGTTTCAACAGATTTCTGCAAGGCTTGTAAGTCTTGTTTGGACTGTTCTCTACGACGTGATTCATACGCATCATACATAGGTATAATCTCCTTTGTTTGTGTTATTAGAAGTGGAACGGATCACTACCATCTTTGTTTTGTCCATATCCCGCATACCCGTTTGCCGGTGGTGTAACATTCTCAGCAGCATGTTGTGCGTCATTATTGCTTGTAGCCGGTGGCGCCGGTTGTGCAGGAGCAGGTTGTGCAGGAGCAGGTTGTGCAGGCGCTTGTTGCGCTGGAGTTTGTTGTACAGGTGCTTGTTGTGCTGGAGCTTGTTGAGCAGGGTTTGACTCACCCCCATTACTTGCTCCAGTGTCTTGTGCGGCTTGAGCCGTATTTTGAGCTGCTTGATTTGCCGCCGCATCAGCCTTTGCTTTAGCATCAGCCGCAGCTTTAGCCTTTGCTATTTGAGTTTTTATAGCATTGAGCTTACTTTGTGCGCTTGTCTTGTCACTTTTTAAATAGATGTCTGTTTCTTTGTTTATAAGGTCTTGGGTTGCGTTAATGTCTGAATCAACTTTTGATTTTGTAGCCTTTGCAATGCTGTGTTAACTGCGGCAATTTGAGACAGAAAGCCGTTCAATTTAGTCATCTTGTCGCTTAAGGATGTTTTGTCTTTTTGCTGATTTTTGTCAAGTTTGTCAATAGCGGTATAGGTAGTTTTAATATCTTGAGCTTTTCTTGATTTGTAGGCTTGCTCAACGGCTGCAGTCGCTACCTCTAAATTTGTTTTCTCTGTTTTGACTAATTTATCATGTTTTACATTTGCGGCGTGTACAGCATTATCATGCTGAATGATGCCATAGGTTGCCCCTCCCGCAATGAGGAGGACTAAGATACCTGTAGCTGCGATGATTTTTGTTGTTTTCATTGTGTGAATTTTCCTTTTGAAATTTTTAGTGTTTAAAAATTTGGAATTTGGCTGAGAGAAGTTAGCTCTTGTGGTGTTCCGTGTTCATCTGGAGTAGGCTCTTTTGTCATGTACCAGTCCCCAACTTTTAAGTTAAGATGATTGGCTTTATTAAATTCTGATAACGACTTAATTTGCAAACTACCATCTGTGCCCTCAAAATGACCAATCCCAGAATAACCAGAGTCTGAATCGCTCGTGATTTGTATAATATAAATCATCGGATAACGATGAACTCCTATTGGATAGATATTGAAAAAACCTCCCAGTTTGCTTGCACCATACACAGGGGAAGAAAAAGTAGCCTTTGTATTGTCACCACTGAGATAACCCAATTTTTCTAGCTGGGATTTGATTTGATTATTAGTAAATTTAGAGGAAGCAATTTCAGAAGCATATTTATCTTGTTTTTGCTGAAGAATTTTATTCTCTGCTGCATTTTGCTTATTTTGTATAATAGTTGGCGCATTTGAAGTATTATACGCCATGATGAGCGCACTTGAAAAAGTTGCACAGCAGAAAAGGGCAACAATAACCACTGAACGCCAGATAGCACGCCCAATCCGTTTTTGACTTAGATTTCCACGAATATTTTCAATAATGAATGCTAGAAATACCGCACCAATAATTAGTAAATTGATAATGACAAAGGGTTTTCCAATGTTTGGATAGAATAGGTTAGGAAAAACAAGGCCAAGGCTAAAAATGATTATTAACCATGCTGTATAAATAATAGACCCTTGGAAAATTAACTTACGTCCTCTAGTGCCAATACTCGGAAAACGTTTGCCTCGTATCAGCAATAAATAAATGGTCAAAGGATTCAAAATTGCAACAGGGAGAATCGCAAGAAGTACTACAATAACGATAATGGCAACGATAGCTGCTCCTAAAGCATTACCTGCTGCTTCGCCAACAGCACTGCTAACTTCTCCACCATAAGAGAGATTTTGACGTGTTCCACAATGCGGGCAAATTCCTGTCCCTTTTGGTAACCAGTCACCACAGAAATTACAATTCATTTAAACTCCTCCGTTCAGTTGATTTCAGGTAATTTGAATGCTAATTCAGTATTTATTATATCATATTTTGACCATATTGAGCATTTTAATTACGGTGTGAGTATTTATATTCCATATCAAATTTGTACAATAATTATAGATATGGGAAAAGAATACATAGGAAATAAATTGAGAAGTTTGCGGAAAGCCAAAAAGCTTTCTCAAGCAGAATTAGCACAAAAACTTAATTTGTCCAGTTGGGCAGTTGCGTCATATGAACAGGGCAAATCATATCCTAGCGTTGAAGGGTTAATGAAAATATGCGATATTTTTGGTGTGTCATCAGATTATCTGTTGGGGCTATCTGATAAACTGCCCGACAAATTAGCGTTAAATGGGCTGAACGACGAAGAAATAGAGTTAATTTTACAATTTATTGATTTAGTTGTTCAAAACAGACTGCCAAAGGATAAAGAGTAGATTTTGAACAAAAAAGGACTTTCAGATATTATCTGAAAATCCTTTTTTTGTTACTTTTGAAATCCTTGCACAGCAAGCCCATCGAAATCTAGTGTTAAATCTGCATCGGGTTCAATCTCTTGCATGATCCCACCAGCACTATCAGGATTATCAAAGAGTTTAGCGAGTTCTACAAGTCCGTCATGGATGAGTTGATAGTTAGGTTTTTCAGTCATAATAATGACCTCCATTATTTTTATGTACCTTTATTTTACTCTTTGTATAGTAGAATTCAAACGGTATGTCCGACTTAAAATATCTTCAATAAAGAAAAAGTGCTAAAAATCATTGAAAATAATTTTTAGCACTTAATTTAGTAGTGAAATCTCGGCTCTTTTCGAGAAATTTCGATTTCAAAAGATGTTGTTTCGTTGATTTATAGCACTTTTCCCACAATCATAATTCTTTGTGTTTCGTGAATTTTATTGCCACTCTACAGTTGCAGGTGGTTTACTTGTGATATCATAGACGATGCGGTTGACATGATCCACTTCATTTACGATACGGACGGAGATTTTTTGGAGAATCTCCCATGGGAGTCTCGCAAAGTCAGCTGTCATGCCGTCAATTGAGGTGATCGCACGGATTGCTATTGTATAGTCGTATGTTCTACCATCTCCCATGACGCCGACTGAGCGAACGTCTGTGTTGACAGTGAAGTATTGCCACACGTCGCGTTCGAGCCCTGCTGCAGCGATTTCTTCACGCAAAATAGCATCTGATTCACGGACGGTTTCGAGTTTTTCTTCGGTCAAATCACCGAGGACTCGAATGGCGAGTCCTGGCCCAGGGAAAGGTTGACGCCAAACAATATCATCAGGCATTCCGAGTTGTGTTCCTAATGCACGGACCTCGTCTTTAAATAAGGTGTTGAGGGGTTCTATGAGCTGAAATTGCATGTCTTCTGGAAGTCCACCAACATTATGGTGTGACTTGATCGTTTGTGCAGTATCTGTTCCAGATTCGATGACGTCAGTATAAAGGGTTCCTTGAGCAAGAAACTCAATGCCGTTAAGTTTTGTGGCTTCGTCGTCAAAGACATAAACGAATTCATTTCCGATAATCTTACGTTTTGTTTCTGGATCTGAAAGTCCTTCAAGCTTGTCCATAAAGCGTTTTTGAGCATCCACTTTGATGATGTTGAGTCCGAATTTTCCACCTAGGGTGTCCATGACTTGGTCAGCTTCGCCTTTTCTTAAGAAACCATGATCCACAAATATTGAAGTCAGCTGATCTCCAATTGCTCGTTGCAAAAGCACGCCAACAACTGAACTATCAACACCTCCAGACAAGCCAAGCAGTACTTTTTTATCTCCTACTTTTTTACGAATCGCATCAATTTGCATTTCAATGAAATTTTCCATTGACCAATCACCTTTTGCACCGCAAATTTGGAGGGCAAAATTACGCAAAATATCAGTCCCGTAAATGGAATGACGCACTTCTGGGTGAAATTGAATGCCATAAAAACGACGATTTTTGTCTTCAACAGCAGCATAAGGACTGTTTTTTGAGGTTGCAATCACTTCGAATCCTTCTGGGATTGCTGTGACTTTATCACCGTGGCTCATTAAAACCTGTTGTGAACTTGGGGTATGATCAAAAAGCTCTGATGTTTTTTGTACTGTCATCATGGCTTTTCCGTATTCACGATCTTCGGCAGCTTCAACGTTTCCACCGAGTTTATAACTCATGAGTTGCATGCCATAACAAATGCCAAGAATAGGAAGACCGAGTTCGAAAATTTCAGGATCAATATCAAATGAACCTTTATCATAAACAGAATTTGGCCCACCAGAAAGAATAATTCCGATCGGCGCAATTTCACGAACTTCGCTCGCTGTAATCTTGTGTGATTTGAGCTCAGAAAAGACACCAATTTCGCGAATTCGTCGCGAAATCAGCTGATTATACTGCGAACCATAGTCTAAGACGATGATGGTTTCTAGTTTGTGATCTAGCAAGAGGACCTCCATATCAAAAATACAAAAGTATCATTTTTACTTTTGTTTATTAAAAAATATTACTGTTTTATTTTATCATAAATTAGTTGAAAGCACTACTTTGAGGCAACTTTCGTTCATTTTATCCGTTCGTTTTAGAATTTTTTAAGATAAATTTTATCAACGTGATGGTTATCTGTTTTATGAAGGATGATTTCTGCGCGATTTCTTGTGGGTTCAATGTATTGTTTTAGATTAATGCGATTGACTTTTGCCCACGTGTCACGTGCAAGTGCGACCACTTCATCATACGGAAGTTTTGTGAATTGGTGATAATAGTTGCTTTCGTCGGATTCGGCTAATTTTAATAAACTGTCAAAACGTTCCAAATACCATTTTTCAATGATTGCTTCGTTTGCGTCAACATAGATTGAAAAGTCGTAAAAATCACTGACGTAAATCAGTTGACTTTGGGGGCTTTGCAGCACATTAATCCCTTCGACAATCAAGATGTCTGGATTATCAATTTCTTGCATCTGTTCAGGGAGAATATCATAAATTTCATGAGAATAAATCGGGACTTGACAATGTTCACCATTTTTTATTTGATACAAAAATTGAAGCAATCGCTCCATGTCATAGCTTTCTGGAAATCCTTTTCTGTCCAATAAATGACGTGCTTCTAATACTTGATTGGGAAATAAAAATCCGTCAGTAGTGACAAGTTCTACTGATAATTTTTTAAAAGCACGAGATAAAAGCAGCTGTACAAGTCTTGCTGTTGTTGACTTTCCAACAGCTACAGAACCAGAAATCCCGATAATTAATGGTGGCGTTTTCACGATTTTTTGTAAAAAAAGACCTTTTGAAAAACTCATGTCTTCCAGATTTTTTTTGTAAAGTCGAACCAAATGAACGAGCGGAAGATAGACATCCTGTACGTCTTGAAGGGAGATTTCGTCATTGAGTGAGCGAATACTTTCTAATTCGTTTTTGGTCAGTGGTGCAATTGAGGTTTTGTATAAATTTTGCCATTTTTCACGGCTGATTTCGTCATAATTTGTGAATTCATTCATGCGTCTATTTTAGCACAAACTCTTATTTTTTTCTTGATAGAAAACATAAAAAAAATCAAAGTGATGACCGCTTACAAATCGAATTGAAAAAAGCTGTCAGTACTGACAAAACATGAAAAGAAACAGTTTTCAAAAAAAAAAGTAGATTAGAAAAATTTGACACTCATTTTTTGGCTTTTTATGTTAAAATGGGTATCATGGTTAAAACAAATATGTATTATGAGGATAATCGTGATTTAGCGCACGATTTAAATCAAATAAAGGTTAATTTACTGGGGATTCCGATGGTTTTTGTGACGGATGCAGGCGTTTTTAGTAAATCGGCGATTGATTATGGCTCACGTGTGTTATTGGAACACTTTTTACCTATAGAGGCAAAAACACTTTTAGATGTTGGTTGTGGGTATGGTGCGCTTGGTCTAACGCTTTCCAAGCGGTATAATCTTGAACTCACGATGATTGATGTCAATGTTCGGGCGCTTGAATTGGCGGAAAAAAATGCTCAATTGAATGCTGTCAGTACTGACAAGATTCTAAAATCAAATCTCTATGATAAGATCACAACGCGTTTTGATGCCATCATCAGTAATCCGCCAATTCGTGCGGGCAAAAGTGTGGTCCATGGTATTTTAGAAGGTGCGTATGATCAGTTGAATGAAAATGGACATTTGACTATCGTTATTCAAAAAAAACAAGGCGCACCAAGTGCTCAGAAAAAAATGGTGGAAGTCTTTGGAAATTGTGATGTGATTGCAAAAGATAAAGGCTATTATATTTTACGATCGTATAAAGAAAAGGAGTAAAAATGACCTTTAGAATGGTGGATTTGATCCAGAAAAAAAGGAATGGCGCTCAATTTTCGAAAGAAGAAATTGATTGGATTATTGAAAATTATGTGACGGGTTTCGTCCCTGACTATCAGATGTCGGCACTTGCGATGGCGATTTATTTCAGAGGAATGACGACGCAAGAAACTGCAGATTTGACGATGGCAATGGTGAATTCTGGCAAGCAATTTGATTTAAGGAGTATTCCTGGAATTAAAGTTGATAAACATTCCACAGGCGGTGTGGGGGATAAGGTGACCTTGATTTTGGCACCCCTTGTTACTTCGTTTGGCGTTCCAGTTGCCAAAATGTCAGGGCGTGGTTTGGGTCACACAGGTGGCACTCTGGATAAATTGGAATCTATTCCAGGATTTAATATTGAAAAATCTGAAACTGATTTTATCGAGCAAGTCAAAAAAACAAACATTGCTATTATTGGGCAGTCAGAAGAACTTGTCAAAGCTGACAAACTTCTTTATGCCTTGCGTGATGTGACGGCGACAGTTGATATTATCCCGTTAATTGCAAGCTCTGTGATGTCCAAAAAAATTGCTTCTGGGAGCCATGCGATTTTGCTTGATGTCACAGTGGGCGATGGTGCATTCATGAAATCTGTTGATGATGCGCGTGTTTTAGCACAAACAATGGTCGATTTAGGAAAATCCGTTGGACGTGAAACGGTCGCTGTCATTACTGACATGAGTCAGCCCTTAGGCTTTGCAATCGGCAATCGTAATGAAATCACAGAAGCAGTTGAGACGCTCCATGGTAAAGGAACACACGCATTTAGAACGTTCATCGCTGAACTAGCACAAATCATGCTGTCTTTGGCAGGTGTTGAAAAGTCAATTGAAGCCATCCTTTCTCATCTTGATCATGGGCAAGCGTATGAAAAATTTGTCGAGATGGTGCGGGCTCAAAATGGAGATCCAGATGCTTTTGATCACTTATGTGCTCCGTTAAAGACAGCCTATCGTATTGATATTTTGGCTGATAGAGCAGGCTTTGTGACAGAAGAAAAAGCTTATGGAATGGGCATTGTTGCGATGAAATTAGGTGCAGGACGTGTCACGAAAAACGATCACATTGATTTTGAAGCGGGCATTCAGCTTGCAAAAAAAGTCGGGGATAAAACACAAAAAGGCGAAGTGCTTGCCACACTTTACAGCAACGCTGTCATTACTGACGAATTAGTTTTAGAATTCAAATCAACACTTGTCATTACTGACAAAGCCACCTCTCCTAAAGAAATCATCGAGATCATTCGCTCATGAAACAAATAGACCCTTTACCTAAAAATATTCGACTGATTCAAACGCTGTTATCGTTACTCGTTGGCGGTTTTGCCATGCTATTGTGGCATGGTGGCTTGCGCGGCTTTATCGCATTTGTTGTTGCCTATTCCTTCATTTATGTCGGCATCGGTATCATTTATATAAAAAGTAAATCTTAAAAATAGAAAGAAAAAAACATGACACTCAATACTTATATCGACCACACAATCCTTAAAGCTGATGCTACTCAAGCGCAGCTTCAACAAATCATTGATGAAGCTAAAAAATATCGTTTTGCTAGCGTTTGTGTCAATCCAACTTGGGTTTCCTTTGCTGCAAAAGCGCTCGAAAATGACCCAACAAATGTCTGTACTGTCATTGGATTTCCTCTTGGTGCATCGACAAGTGCTGCAAAAGCATTTGAAGCTGCTGATGCCATTAAAAATGGTGCTGACGAGATAGATATGGTCATCAATATCGGAGCCGCAAAAGATGGCAATTGGGAATTTGTTGAACAAGATATTGCTCAAGTCAATAAAGTCAAAGCCGGACGGGTGCTCAAAGTCATCATCGAAGCCTGTCTGTTGACCGATGATGAAAAAGTACAAGCTTGTCGTGCCGCACAGCGTGCAGGTGCTGATTTTGTTAAAACATCCACTGGTTTTTCAACAGGCGGTGCCACAGTTCATGATGTCAAACTCATGCGTGAAACGGTTGGCCCTGACATGGGAGTCAAAGCTTCTGGCGGTGTTCATTCAGCAAAAGAAGCACACGGTATGATTGCAGCAGGAGCAAGTCGCTTGGGAATTTCTGCAAGTATTGCCGTGATGGAAGGTGATCGCTCCAATGAAAACGACTAATCTTGAATTAGCACAAAAAGCAAAAGAAGCATCAAAAAAAGCATACGTTCCCTACTCCCATTTTCCAGTAGGTGCAGCTTTTGTCAGTACTGACGGAAAAATAGTGACGGGTTGCAACATTGAAAATGCCAGTTTTGGACTGTCCAATTGCGCAGAACGTACAGCCATCTTTAAGGCAATTTCTGACGGAATAAGTGAATTTTCAGCGCTTGCAATCTACGGAGAAACCAATGAACCGATTTCACCTTGCGGTGCTTGCAGACAAGTTTTAGTAGAATTTTGCTCTGAAGAAATGCCCGTATATCTTGTCTCAAAGGACTTAACCATTAAAGCAACTACAGTTGGCGCACTCTTGCCTTATTCATTTAGAACACTGGATTAAATGTTTGTTTTTAATCTTATTTAAAAGAAAAAAAGCAAGAAAGTCTGGATAAATGTTCGTAATAATCGAACATTTAAAAATGAAATTGATTCAGTTGGTTATAATACTTGAAAAAAAGTAAAAGATAGCTTAAAATAGGCTTAAGCTAAAAATTTAGCAATCAAATAAAATTTTGGAGGAAACCGTTTCCATGAATAAACGTGTTTTTGCAGTTGGTGCAGTCGCACTCGCTTCAGTCGCAGTCCTTGCAGGGTGTCGCTCAAATGGTTCACACGGATCAGCTTCAGGAAAAGCAAAGACTGATCTAAAAGTTGCTATCGTTACCGATACTGGCGGAATCAATGATCGCTCATTCAATCAATCAGCTTGGGAAGGTTTGGAAGCTTGGGGGAAAGAGAATGGCTTGACCAAAGGTCAAGGATTCAACTACTACCAATCAAACTCAGCATCTGATTACACCACAAACTTTAACTCAGCAGCAGCTGCAGGCTACAAACTTCAAGTAGGAATCGGATTTAGTTTGGAACAAGCAACAGAAGAAGCTGCTAAAAACAATCCAAAAAATGATTACTTGATTGTTGACTCAGCACCAACAACACCAATCAAGAATCTTGCCTCTGCACTCTTTGCAGACAATGAAGGGGCTTATCTTGCAGGAGTTGCTGCAGCAAAAGCATCAAAAACTGGAAAAATCGGATTTATTGGAGGCATGCAATCAGACGTTATCACACGTTTCCAAGCAGGCTATACAGCAGGTGCAAAATCTGTTAATCCAAATATCAAAGTAGATGTTCAATACGCACAAAGCTTTACAGATGCCGCAAAAGGTAAAACAATCGCTCACGCCATGTATGGCGCAGGAGAAGATGTCGTTTATCAATGTGCCGGAGGCGTTGGGGTTGGAGCATTCAACGAAGCCAAAGCTCAAAATGAAGGTAAAAACGAAGCAGATAAAGTCTGGTTGATCGGTGTTGACCAAGATCAAAAATATCTTGGAAATTATACTTCTAAAGATGGTAAAAAATCAAACTTTGTTTTAGTTTCAACGATTAAAGAAGTCGGAAAAGTTGTTCGCGATATGGCAGATAAGACAAAAGCAAACAAGTTCCCTGGTGGATCTGTGACGACCTATAATCTTAAAAACGGCGGAGTTAATATTGGTTATGATAATGTTACATCAAGCATCAAATCTGCTGTAGAAACAGCTAAAGAAGATATCATTTCCGGTAAGATTACTGTTCCTTCAAAATAATCTCATTATCGAAACTAAAAAACACTTTCGGCTGTTTGTGGCTGGAAGTGTTCTTTTCTATTGAGTGTTCATAAAACAAAAAATCCATTAAATGAGATTAAATAAAGAAATTTAAGTGAATTTATGCTATAATAACTATACCAATTGAAGCCCTGAGGTGTAAATATGAATACAAAAAAACAAGTTCCAAATTATGTCAGAATTCATGACGCACTCAAAGATGAAGTAGAAAACAGCGTCTGGAAAATAGGAGAACGCTTGCCATCAGAGCGTGATCTTGCGGAGCGTTTTAACGTGAGTCGAATGACAGCTAGACAAGCCGTGACCTCCCTTGTCGATGAAGGGATTTTGGAGCGCCGTGTCGGATCTGGGACTTATGTTGCCAGCAGACGTGTCAGAGAAAAAATGCGAGGGACAACGTCATTTACAGATATTATTTTAGCTCAAGGTAAAACGCCCTCCTCAGAACTCCTTTCTTATATCAGAACAGCACCAAATGATGTAGAATGTGAAAAACTCCATATTACCAAAGAAAATTCCATCATTCGAATGGAGCGGATTCGCTACGCAGATCATCTCCCGATTTGTTTTGAAGTCGCGAGTATTCCTTTTGAGCTTGTCAAAGATTTTGATAAAAACAATATTACGAGTAATTTCTTTAAAACATTACGTGAAAATGGATATGAAATTTCACATAGTGAGCAAATCGTTTCAGCAAAAAAAGCAAGTACTGAACTTGCAGAAGATCTCAAAACGCGTGTTGGATCAGCCATGCTAGGCGTCACACAAGTTTCTTATTTATCAGACGGCAGAGCATTTGAATATGTTTTATCCCAATATGTTGGCGATCGCTTTGAATTTTATTTAGAAAGATAAGAAAATTCTTATCTTTTTTTGTTACAATAACTCTCGTTTTTCGTATAAAAAAGTGGAGGTTGACATGTACGAAATTTCTGAAAATACATACCCACTTTTTCCAAGAGAAAGATTAGAGCAATTAGGCGCTGAAAAATGTTCCGATCAAGAGTTACTTGCGATTTTACTTCGGACAGGGACACATCAAAAAAGTGCGCTTGAGATTGCGACGTTGCTTTTAATGAACTTTAAAACGATTGAAAATTTTAGGCGCGCAAGCATCACAGAACTTAGATCAAATCTTGGCATTGGGAAAGTCAAAGCGATTGAGATTCGAGCGATGATTGAATTTGGAAAACGAATCCAAACCAGTGAAAGAAAGCGTTACGGACAAATTTTAAGCTCAGAAGATTTTGGAAAATCTTTAGTTGATGAAATGCAAGATTTTGATCAAGAACATCTGATTGCGGTTTATCTTGATGCTCAAAATAAGATTATTGAAAAAAGAACGATTTTTGTAGGTGCCGCCAATCGCTCTATCGCAAATCCGCGTGAAATTTTGCATTTTGCTGTAAAAAATATGGCCGTAGGAATGATTGTTGCTCATAATCATCCTTCTGGAAAATCAGTACCAAGTCATCAAGATCGTGAATTTACAACTCAGATTTCACAAGCATGTCATTTTCTTGGCATCCAGTTTTTTGATCATGTTATTGTCGGAAAGGATCAGTATTTTAGTTTTAGAGAAAAAGCGTTACTTTAAATTAAAAAACAGTGATATTAATTGAATCTTCGCTCAAAAAATATTATAATAATAGTAAAGGAGGCGTTTACAATGAGAGAAATTTATAAAAAAATTTTAGTTGCTATTGATGGTTCACCTCAATCTGACAATGCGATTCATGAAGCAATCGCAATTGCGAAAAGAAACCAAACTGCTCTTGACGTCTTGTATGTCAAAGATGAAACGAGATTAGGAGGAACTCCTTATGCGATGCCGCTTTATCTTGAAACACTTGAAAAAGAATCACAACAAGTGCTAGACGCTGCAAGGCAGATCATCAAAGATTCAGTTGATTACACGCTTCATAATTATACAGGATTTCCCAAAAAAGAAATCGTACAGTTTGCTGAAAAAGAAGCGGTTGATCTGATTGTTATGGGATCAAATAGTAAAAATTTACTCGATCGAATTTTAGTCGGATCAACCAGTACTTACGTGGTAAGCCATGCACCATGTAATGTTATGATTGTTAAATAAGAACAATCCAAAAAAGGTCTTGCAGGACCTTTTTTGAATATATAAAAGAATTCTAAAATAAAAAGAAATCAAATTTCGCACAATCTCAGCCCTATTTTATTTTTAAAAAAATTTAGGAATTCTTTCTTTATTGACGCAAAATGATGCTAAAAATATCTCAACAGACCAAGAAAATTACAAATTGGAAGATGTGATGAGTGAATCAAATGAATATTTGGATAGAAAAGTACCCAAAAAAATGGAATGGATAATGAAGTTCAGCAATTTTGAACATTAGATTTCTGTTGTTAATGGTCTTATAAAATGAGGTACAACAAACAATGATTTAAAATTAGCACGTTCTCCAAATCAAAGAAGCACGCTTGATTACGTGTTTTTTTTGATTTTAAAAATAAATACAATAAAATCAGAAATAGGTTGTTTCAATCACTTTTTTGTATTATAAATGCATTATAAAGCGAAATCAGCAATAAACTGTATGAAGTAATTAAAAAAATGACTTAAATGAATCTTGACTCAGATGAAAATAAAAATATAATTAAAGAGTAGTATTTTTACTTATTACAGAGTCAATTGATTTTGTAATAAAACTTGTGAATTTAGTCAAAAAAGAAAAACGACTTTTTGAGACATAAAATATCGCGTAAAACAGGGCGTATTCATTTTTCATCTCAGTAAAATCAGTTTGAAAAAAATTTTTGATTGAATTACTAAAAATCGAAAGAAAATAATGGAGGTTACAAAATGAATATTGGACTTTTTGTTCTTTTGATTTTTGTTTTATTATTAAGTAGTTATGCGATTTTTCGCCAGTATAGCTACCAAAGATTACTTCAGAAGGAAAAGGATCCCCAAGTTAATCAAAAAATAAAAGCTTTTCGGATTTTTTTACATGAAAAACAAATTTTAACACTTTTAATTGTGAATGTTCTTCTTGTTTTTAGCCTTGTGTTGTGTATTTTTTCTATTTACACAGTTGAAAGCAGATCAAGTCAACTTCAAAAAGTAACACAGATTTATGATCAAATGCAGAATCAACAAAATGAAAAAATCCAAGAACTTCAAAAGAAAGTTGGTCTCACTTCAAAAACACCAACTTCTGAACATTCAAATACAGATGTGAAAACATCGACTTCTTCTAGTGAAAAAAAGAGTGGCAGCACTTCCCAATCGATTCTGCAATCTACAACTACTGAAGTAAAAAAATAATAACTAATTAGAAAAAGGAGAAGCTGTTATTATGAGCGATAAAAATGATAAAAAGAAGACAAAAAAGAAAGGAAATTGGTTTTTTTCTAATCAATTAATGGAGGAAATCAAGCAATTATCGGATGCTGAGGGGACAGCCCCTCAAGATGAGCCTAAGATGGATGAAGTAATCCGTCCTGATGATGAAATGAGTAAGGAAAAAGATAAAGTAGAAGTTTCACCTAAAGTAGAAGAGGTTTCACCAATTGAGGAAATGGCACAAGAAAAGGAGAATGCAAGCGAGCCAGTACCCGGAGTGCCAAAAGCACGCATTCGATACTCTATTCAAGAGCCTTTAGAGAATCAAGAACCTTTAAAAGTTGTTCAATTAAAAAATGAACTTGCATTTAAGAATTCGTTAATTAAGTTTCAAAACGAAATTTCTCTAAAAAATTCTGTGATTAAATCACAAGAAGAAACCTTAGCAAATGAAAGAAAAACACATCAAAAATTACAAGTGGATTTTGAACATTTAGCACTAGAGCATCAATCAGCCTTAAAGAAGTTGAACAATTTTGAGAAACAACCAAGTTTAATTAAAGAAAATGAGCTTTTGATTCAAAAAGAGCAAATGAAAAGAAAAAAACTAGAAAACGACCTTCAAAAAGCTAAAGATCAAATTGATACATTGGGAAATTTGAAATCAGATTATTCTAAAATAGAATCTGAATTAGCGCAAAAAGATCAGAAGTTAAGCGAAGCTTTGGAAGCTCAAAAACGTTTAGAAGTCCAAAATAATGAACTCAAAAATCAAAACCAAAATCATCATTTTGCTCTTGAAAAAAATCAACTTGAGAGTAAAGCTCAGGTAGCAGATCTGTT
Source organism: Lactococcus hircilactis (assembly GCF_009601015.1). Classification (GTDB taxonomy): domain Bacteria; phylum Bacillota; class Bacilli; order Lactobacillales; family Streptococcaceae; genus Lactococcus; species Lactococcus hircilactis. Next base: position 81,829 of record NZ_WITJ01000005.1, on the reverse strand, counting down.
AAATCGAATTTATGAAGATTATCCTGATCACGCCACTCTTTCTGAGGCAAGAAAGACGATTGAAATCTCTAAAGAGATGCAAGAAAATTCTGCCAAAGAAGCAAAAGCTCAGCTAGATGCTGCAAAAACTGAAGCACAAGAAATTATTGAGGCTGCTCAAAAGCAAGCAACAAAAATTCAGCTGGAAAGGCAAAATCAGCTACAAGTATTGAATGAAAAAATTACAGATTACACTGAACAATTAAGAAAAATCAGTTTGGTAGTTGATCCAATAGTAAATAACAATTAAAATTTTTGATAAAACGAAGAGGAAAAAAATGAATACTTTTGCAATTGATTTAGGTAATAAACGAATTAAAATGAAATCTGAACGGGGAGAGTACAGCTACCCGTCTTCATACTTGAATGCTGAGCAAGTGGCACAAGGTGGACTTGGAAGTCTCGAAAAAGAGGATAATTTTTACTTCTCGCTTCCGAGTGACTCTGAGAATAGTTTTATTTGGGGTCCCCATTTAGAAGTTTATAATTTACCAGAGCGTTTGATTGACACTTATGCTAGAACTGGCCGAATGAAACAAAAGAAAGCCATTCGCATTTTAGAATTTGCTTTAGGAAGATTAGCTATGGATTACGAAGAAAGCTATGAATCACCTTTGGTGGTTCATCTGACTCTGGGACTCTCTATTACCGATCTGCATAAAGAGAGCGATACAGTTAATATCTTGAAATCTTTAGCCGTCGGTCAACACCAAATAAAAATCAATCATAAACTAGTAACTGTTTTAATTCCGTCAGAAGAATTTTAATCGATTATTCCTCAATATATGGGGACAGTACTTAATCTTGCATTCACACAGGATTATAAGCGAGATGTTCGGTATTCTGATGGACGAATCGGAGTTATGGATATTGGTGGAGGAACGATTCTTGTTAATCGATCAGTAGCTTTAAATCCATCTCCATTAGGAGATGAAAGATTTGAAGGTGTTCAGAATCTGATTAAAGAAATCGGACGTCGAATAAATTCAACAAAGACCTTTTTAATTGAACAAATGCTTCGTTCTTCACAGGACACAGGAAAGTATATTTATCGACCATCAGCGAACCAAGCTGATATTAGGGACATAACTACGATTGTAAAATCTGAAATTGAACGCTATACGCGCTTTACAATCGCTCCACTTATTACTGAGAATTTTCCTGATATAGAAGAACTTGATTTTATCGTATTAACTGGTGGTGGGGCAAGTTTGTTATCAAAAGAAGCACTTCTTGATGAAATTGGGGATGAATATTTTGAACGGTTACTTTTTCCAAAGGAATCCGAATTTGCAAATGTTCGAGGATTTTATAAAGGAGGAATGCTTAAATGGCGTTCTACCACTGCACAAGAAAACATATCACCTCAAGGCGAGACAAGTGTTAGTCCTGATGTGAAAGACTTAACGATCGAAGATGAGCGACAACATCAAATAGAAGAAGCAAAAAAGAGTTTAGAACTTCTTAAATCACAAATTTCTCGTGACTTTTCAGAATAAAAATTTTATTCAATATCAAATGACTCATTGTTTTTAAAAAGTAAGTAGAAAGTTTGGAATTGAAAAAAATAATTACATATTTTTCTTTGGTATTTTCGCTCTCCATCACTTTTGAGAAACATTTTTCTTCAAGTGAATTTAATCAATATGAAGTGCATATTTCTTAAGACTAAATTAAAAGAAGAACGATTTAAAGAGAAGGTGTGATTGACTTCTCTTTTTTCAATTAAACTGGATAAGTCAAAAGAGGAGTTACTGATGAAAGTAGTAGGTATTAAAATAAAGTATCAAAAAAGTAAGCTCATTTTTTGCATGATAGTGATTATAGTTATCATTTTTACTCTGGGAACCCAGTTCTCTTTTCATCGAATGCAAGGATTATCAATGACTCCAACTTTTAAAAATGGGGATATCGTATTATTAAAAAAGCAACAGATCGTACATCGATATGATGTTGTGGCATTCAAAGAGAAGCATAAAAGCTATATAAAGAGAGTCATTGGTTTGCCAAAAGATTCATTTATTTTGCAAGGAAATCAGTTGACGATAAGCCTAGGATCTAATCGATTTAGATCAGTTGTCACTTTTGAGATTCAGCCTCAACTTTCCTCAGAACTTAAGGGAAAAACTCAAATCCCAAATGGTTATTATTTAATGATTGGTGATGCAAGTGATATTTCAAAAGACAGTCGTGACTTTGGGCTGATTGAGAAAACTCAAATTGAAGGGAAAATCATTTGGAAAAGTTGACTATAAAAAGAAAGGAGAAGTTGAATGATTATTCTATTCAGTATTGAGATTTTACTTTTTATCATTGTCCTTTTTTGGATGATTCTTAGACTTTTCAAACAATTCCAACTTTTTTGGTTGAAGAAAAAGTTTAAGGAAGATCATGTTTTTCAAAAGAAATTGGCCCTTTATCAAATAAATGTAAGACAAAAAGATCGGGATTACCAACAAATTTTTTTTCTTATATTGTTTTTTGCGTTTGCATTTGGCTGGGTAATTTTTTGGCAAAACACTCAGCTTATCAATGAAAGGATGAATAAAATTGATTCTAATAACAATAGATTGTCACAACAGTTGAATCAATTAAAAAAAGAACAACCCCTTCCACACTATCCTGAAAAAGGATTAGAAATGGATTCACTTCCTTGGAATGAAGCAGTCGATAGTCAACCCAAGACAGAAAAAAAATTAACTTCTCTTTTGAATTTTAAACTGAAACACTATTTTGGGAGCGCGTTTCCACAGTCATTTTTTCTCTCTGATGCAGAAAGCTTAGAAGTGACATTCCCATTGACTACTACTCTGTCGATTACGAATAAGCAAGCGTTAATGAAAAATGTAGCTTCATTTTTAAAAGAATTAAACGGTATTTCTTCCCTTTCTGAAGTTACATTGAGATGGCAGTTAAATCATATTCAAGTACAGAATACTTATTTACGGAATCATACTGACGACCATTTCGTGTTAAAAGAATAGTACTATCATGATAAAGTTTTTGTTGTTTAACATTTAAGAAATTAAAATAATCAATGTCAGATTTTAAAAAAGGAAAAATTATGGATAATGAAAAAAAGCGAGTAAAAAAAAGCATAAAAAAATGGGGGGATTTTAGTGATAAAACCCCTACACATTTTAGAACATGGAAATCAGGGAAGAGTTGGTTTTATGGTGCTTCTCTATTGACGACGCTTCTGTTTAGCGGGGTGACAAGCACTCAGGCCGTTTTTGCAGATGGAGCAACAGATGCTCAAACCACTCAAGAAGCACCTTCTAATCAATCCTCTGCACCTGCTACAACAATACCTGCTTCCACCACTTCATCAGACAAAGCATCAAACACAGAAATACTACCGAGTTCATCATCTTCTTCAGAAGTAACATCATCCACTACACCAGACGCAACAACTCGCGCTACTCCTGTATCCTCTGCATCGACATCTGTAAAACCCTTGGCCGCGGCTGTTACTCCTGTAGCTACTGATGCTACAACGCCAATAACCACTGTCCTCAACTACTCAACTCCATCAACAGCACTGACGATTAACGTTGGCGATTCTTTTGATATTGCTACTTTCATTCAAACTATTACAGATCTCACCGGAACCTATCCAGCAGGTCAGCAAGTGGGAACTGTTGCTGGAGTGTCTCGCGGTGCTAATGCTTCTTATCCTGTCACAGCTGCTAATGCTGCAAAGGGATTTTATCTATTTCAATATGCAATGAGTGGTATAGGGAATGTGGGTAATGCGTCTTATGGTATTTACCTGGAGGGTGATACCTATATTAACAGTCTTTTTGCAACAAATAAAGTTGTTTCTAGTCCTGTTACTCCTTTTACTGCCACTTCGAGTCCCTCGGCAGCAGGGATGCATGCGATTAAAGTAAAAGGAAAAGATGGCAATGGCTCCTCAGCGGCGGATTTGGGAACGGTTTATGTCAATATTGTTGCACCGACAACCTCAGCTACTGTGAATTTTAATCCCAATGGTGGAGGTGGGACAGCAAGCTCACTTTCGACGGATGCGAATGGAGATTTGACACTTCCTTCTTATGGGACTGGAACAAATGGACTTGGCTTCACAGCACCAGCTAATGAACATTTTGTAGGATGGAATACAGCTGCCGATGGGAGCGGTACTGGGACTTTAGATCAAGCGACATTACAAAACTTAGCTGCTGGCTCTACCGTGACACTTTATGCTCAGTGGGCAAATAACCCTGTTATCAGCTATGATTCTAATGGTGGAACTGGAACGATGACTTCACAGATCACCGTGGGGACTGGACCTACTTGGATTGTTACAACAAATGACAATACCTATACGAAAACAGGTTATGTCTTTACAGGCTGGAATACAGCTGCTGATGGGAGTGGAACATCTTATCTTCCGCAAGTTGGATCAAGTAATACAGGTGTCGTCATTTCTGGCATCACAACAGATTTAAAACTTTATGCCCAGTGGGTTCCGTTTAAGGTTGGAGCCTATGATACCACAAATAATGTAGATATTACAAGTAAAGCCACAGGTTTACCCGTTTACGGAGGAAATACAGGTAGCCTTCCAGGCATACTAGTTCATACCAGCGATGCCCCAACAATCGCAGGTTATACCTTTACTGGAAATGTCAACTATAATGGGACAGTTTCAGCAATAAATAGCGATGGAAATAATGGATTTTATTTTGTACTAGGAAGTCTCCCACAATCAACCCCAACACCAAGTTTGCAATTTCTTTATACAGCAAATGCAACACAATCAACATACAGCGTGACGTTTAACAATAACGGTGGCACAGGCACAATGTCGAGCGTTACGACAGACACGACAGGTGCGGTTAGCTTGCCCAAGAACAGCTTTACCCGGAGTGGTTATAGCTTTTCAGGATGGGCAACCAGTACAACTGGTAGCATCGTTTACGCTGACGGAGCAAGTGTGACCGGCTTGAGTTCGAACACGACGCTTTATGCGGTTTGGACAGCGAAATCCCCAACGGTAACGGCAGGAAGCCCTCAGACCTTAACGTCGACGAGAGAGATTAATATTTTATCTAATTCTTCACTTCCAAAAATGGGAAGTCAGGATCAAGTGCAGGTTTCAGAAATTGGAATAGCACTAGTTGGTTTGACAACATTTACTTTTCTCTATTCTGGATTTAAACGTAAAGATCGTAAGAAACGCTGAAAGAATGTGTCAAAGTAAAATCAAGAGCGTGTGTCTGTTTGTTTATTCCTTTTTAATTTTCATTTTATAATGAAATAAAATTTTTAGTTTTATAAAATCAAGTTATAAAGTTTGTTTTTATATAATCTATGGTGGTAGAGGGATCTCTACCACTTTTTTATATCATAAAAATTTCCTGTTTTCTGTTAAAATGAAGTCACATCATTTTTTATGAATGAAAATTTACTCTTCGGTTTCAAACACTAAAGAAACATAGTATTTCCAGTCTTAAAATTTCCTTATTGTGCGATTTTTCATTTACTCGTATTACACGTTTTTACCATCTTAGGATGAGAATTGTGCTTCAACTGATTCTTTCTAAGGCAAAAAAAGTGAACCAAAGTTCACTTTTTTGTATTTCGTTTAACATACTTTTGTGGGAATAGTGTCGAAGAGTTGATGGACTCAGTATTCAGACTCATATAATGAGGAAACAATTAGTTAATATTATAGAAATACAGGATAGTTCCTGCTTGAAAGCTTTCATCCCACTATAAAATCCGAAATGTTTTCCTACTGGCTGGATATAAATAAGGCAAGAAACAAAGCCATTACAATTATTTTCGGTTATATTTTACACGATGGAAAAGCTAGAATTCAATGCAAGTGTGGTTATTTTTTCCCAATTCATTCCTAAAGCATTGCTGAAGGATTACCTTTCTCACTTCTGTAGGGCAGTGTTGTTTTTTCAAGCTCCACTGTAGAAATTTTTTATTGACCAATCACAAAGTGTAACTGACTAGCTTCTTGGGCGGTAAAGATTTGATAGACATATAAACTAGAATAGCCAAGACCAGATTCGGAGACAAGAATTGAGCCATCAGGATGTATCGCTTCAACAAAAGCGACGTGACCGTATTGTCTATTGAAGCTAAATTGCCCGCCTTTAAAGCTTACAACACTGTGCAGTACGGGAGTTGAAGTAACACGGTAGCCAGCATCACTTTGCCAATCCTGACCATTTCCCATATAAGGACTAAAATTAATTCCAAATTCTTTGGCACGATTCCACGCAAACCAGGTGCATTGACGAAAATTGTAAGTTGCGGAAGAATAATGAGAAGTGTTAATGGGTTTAGAAATTTGCCACCCGCTTGGAATACCAGGAATAGGATAATTGCTTGCGGGAGTACTATTTGTATTTGTTGTAGTGGACTGTTCAGGAGTGTTATTTTCTTGACTTAACGCATACCAAGCTACACCTTGTTGATTATTGAAATCATCAAATTTGGTCCAATTCCAATCATTTTCAGCTGTCGTTGCTTCATCTTGGCTTGCAGTATAGAAATGTTCACCTAGACCTGCTTGTGCATTATAAAGGCTGAAAACTGGAATATTGGATTGATCTGGAGCTGCGGAATAAAAAGCGATGGTTTTGGAAGTTGTATCGTGCTGATATTGTACTAAGCTAGTATCATTTTGCCAACCTAAATTAGCAGATGCTGTAATTAATTTATTGGCCTCATCATTGTTTGCTGTAAAATAATATTCGCCTGTCTTTGTATTATACAACCGAAAAACAGGAAAGTCGCTTTTTTCTGGCTCTTCAAAAGCTACGCCTTCTTTAACCCAGGATGGATCAGAAATGACCTTATTATTGTAATAGTTGACATCAGTTGTATAAAAATGAACTTTAGATTGAGGCTGATAAAGTCGATAGACGGAAACTTTTTGATCTGTTGAAACAGGAGTATCTGCGTGAGCAATGAGTTGAGGGACGACAGATAAAGTGCCCAATGTGACACCACTTAGTAAAATTTGCCCAGAAACCGTGAATATTTTTTGTTTAATCTTCAAATTGTTATCCTTCAATTCTAATCATTTTTACGGGTAGTACATATACTACGTCTGTTATTTACTATTTTAAACCTATTTTAAGAATTTATCAAGTCTTTTTATCAAATATCACACCAGATTTTGAAAAAAATTAAAATAATAATGCAGAAAAGAACATAAAATGAAGATCAGTCCGATTGAAGAACAATTGATTTTGTTTTTAAGTCGTAATTCTGTGCTAATTATTTATATTTTTATCATCTTGAATCAATTGGTATTTTAATTCTTATGAATATTAAACCATAATAAATTTCCCATATTTTGGATATTTAGTCAAATTTATGGGAAGCACTGCATTAAATACCAACTTTGGAGGAGTGCATCAAAATTCTAATTGAAATTATTATCAAGCTGTTAAAAATTATTTATATTTCATTTATGAATTTAAGGAATAATGAATTTCGCATTAGATTAAGGATGGAGAGACATTTTTTTGATAAATGAAAAAGCCATTCTTGATAACGCTTGCAATAAATTCAAATCATGGTATAATATAGTTAGCTTTTTAAAAGCAAATTCCCTTTTGGCCGTCCATTTTTGGATGGCTTTTTATATGAAAAAAAGAACTGGGGTGTGTTTTAATTCGGGAATTTGGTAGATGAAAGCGACGAGATTGGGTCCAAATTTGTCAAAATAATGTTTTTGAGAAGAGACTGATCTGTTGTTATGATTTGTTATTGCGTTGGAATAAAGAAAAGAGTATCCTTAGGTTATACCAAATAATCTCCTAATATTATAAGGTTGTAACACATTTCTATATTCAAGCATTGGGCTTGGATATTTTTGTTGACAGCGGTTTATAAAAATGTTAAAATACTTTTGTAATATAAAAAAAGAAGCGCTCAAAGTTGGGTGCTTTTTGTGTTGTAAATTTACAACAACACAACCAGAAAATGATAAATATGTTGTAACTTTGTTGTATGAGTTTTTTATTTCTATGTATTTTAGTTGTTTTTAAAATATAAAAAACGGCTCTGTTAAGCCATTTTTAATTTTATTAATCTTCTGTTTTTCCATTCATGAAAAAAAGGAGTGTTTGAAGTTCTTTTGTAAGGTCGATGGATTGAACGACGACGTCGTCTGGGACGTGGAGGCGGACAGGTGCAAAGTTTAGAATGCCTTTGATGCCTGAGGATACCAGCAAGTCCGCGACTTCTTGAGCATCTTCTTTTTTGACTGAGACGATGGCTGTTTTGATGTCGGAATTTGCAATATTTTTTTCCAAATCTGAAATGTTATAGACATAAATTCCAGAATCAGTTTTGGTGCCGACCATTGGATTTCCTGCGATGTCATAAGCTTGTGTGATGCGCATTTTATTGCGGTCTTGGAAGCTGTAGTGGATTAAGGCACGGCCGAGATTTCCTACTCCGATGAGTGCGATGTGCGTTTCTTGGTCTTGTCCAAGCAATTCTGCGAAAAAGTCGCGTAACACGATGGTTTCATACCCATATCCTCTGCGTCCTAATTCTCCAAAAAGTGAAAAATCACGACGGATAGTTGCAGCATCCACGCCGATTTTTTCTGAGATGATGGTTGAATTGGTTCGTGTGATTTTTTCATCCACTAAACTTTTGAAAAGACGATAATATTGGGGCAAGCGACGCGCGGTCGCTTTTGGTAATTTTTTATTTAATTTTATTTCTGACACTTTTTACTCCTTGTTCTTGTAGTCAAGATGTTTATTCCCTTGTGATAATTTTATCAAATACTTGTGAAAGTTGCAACCCACTCAAACTGGAAATTAGAAATTCTGTAAAAAATCAGTAAAAATATGATAAAATGGATAGGAACGTAAGAAAAGGTGTAACATGATATTAATGCAGGGCAGTGACATTGCGCGCACATTTGGAGCGGATGTCTTATTTGAAGGAATCAATTTTAGTTTACAGGAGCACTCACGTGTCGCTTTGGTCGGAAGAAATGGAGCGGGAAAATCAACGCTCTTAAAAATTATTGCAGGGGTTGAAGATTCAAGTCGTGGAGTGGTTTCTAAGGTAAAGGATCTGTCAATGAATTATTTGGCGCAAGATCAAGGTTTAAATTCTAAGCGCACGATTTATGAAGAAATGTTGAGTGTGTTTGAGGAATTGCGTGCTTTAGAGCAGGAATTGCGTCAGATAGAAGTAGAAATGTCAACACTTTCAGGTGCTGATTTGCAAACGTTAATGACGCGTTATGACGACTTATCAGAGCAGTTTCGTCATCAATCTGGATTTACTTATGAGGCGGAAATGAAGGCGGTTTTAAATGGATTTCATTTTCATGAGGAGAGCTGGAAACAACAGATTTCAGAGCTTTCTGGTGGTCAAAAGACACGACTGGCTTTGGCAAAAATGTTACTTGAAAAACCACAACTCTTGATTTTAGATGAACCAACGAACCATTTGGATATTGAAACTTTGGCGTGGTTAGAAAATTATTTAAAAAATTATGATGGGGCTTTATTGATTGTGAGTCATGATCGTTATTTTTTAGATAAGGTGGTCAATGAAGTTTTTGAGCTTTCAAGAGGGGCGCTGTCACGTTTTACGGGGAATTATTCTCGCTATATCGAGCTTCGTGAGCAAAAACAAGCATTAGAAGAAAAAGAATTTGAAAAGCAACAAAAGGAAATTGCGAAGTTAGAGGATTATGTCGCAAAAAATTTGGTGCGTGCTTCAACGACAAAAATGGCACAATCCAGACGGAAAAAATTGGAAAAAATGGAGCGGTTGGATGCACCAAAAGCGGGTGAAAAATCAGCTCACATCATGTTTTCTGCGCAAAAAACGTCTGGGAATATTGTATTGACAGTTAGAGATGCCGAAATCGGTTTTGTCAGTACTGACAAAAATGAACCAGATGTAATTTTGTCAAAATCAATTTCGATTGATGAGAAAAAAGGAGAAGCGATTGCGCTTGTTGGACCAAATGGTGTTGGAAAAACGACATTAATCAAATCTATCATTGGTCAAATCCCATTTCTTAAAGGGCAAGCAAAGCTTGGAGCGAATGTCTCTGTAGGATATTACGATCAAGAACAGGGACGTTTGACACCATCTAATACGGTGCTTGAAGAGCTGTGGAATGATCATCCGTTGTTACCAGAAGTTGAGATTAGAACGATGCTGGGTGCATTTTTGTTCAGTGGTGAAGATGTAAAAAAAGCTGTTGCAATGCTTTCTGGTGGAGAAAAAGCGCGCCTTTTACTTGCAAAATTAGCAATGGATCACGATAATTTTTTGATGCTTGATGAGCCGACAAACCACTTAGACATTGACAGTCGTGAAGCGCTTGAGAAGAGTTTGACTGAATTTGACGGCACTTTGTTTTTTGTCAGTCATGACCGATATTTTATCAATCGTGTCGCGACAAAAGTAATCGAGTTGTCACGTGAGGGGAGTCAAGTTTTTTTGGGAAATTATGATTATTATCTCGAAAAAAAGGCGCAACAGCTTGCTGTCAGTGCTGACGAAATCACTGAGGATACTGAATCTCGCAGTCAAATTGATTTTCAAGCACAAAAAGAGAGTCAAAAAAATCGACGGAAATTAGAACGTGAAGTGGAGCGCTTAGAAAAAGATTTAGATGATATTGATCAAAACATCACAATAATTACTGCACAAATGCACAAAGATTTACAAGACTTTGTGAAATTGGGCGAATTACAAGTGCAAATTGATCAACTCAATGCCCAAAAAGAAAATCGTGAAATCGAGCTGCTTGAGGTCATGGAAGCATTGGAAGAAGCATCCATTTAGACTTTTTAGGCAGTAATTTGTGAAAAATGCGTTGAGACTTGCAAAAATAATAAGGCTTTGATACAATAGGGCAAACGAACTTTTAAGTAAGTCCAGAGAGACTTGCAAGGTTAAGACGGGAAAAGTACATAAAAAGGGCTCAGCTAGAGGGGTTAAATGATTATTTTTTGACCAAAGAAAGCTGTCAGTACTGACAAAAATGTAGATTTAAACGATTGACACTTGCAAGCCGGCAAGTGTTTTTTTTGTCAGTGCTTACAAAAGTAAAAAGGAGAAAAAATGTCATTATCAGAAAAAATTGCTTCAGGGTTACTTGAAATTCAAGCGGTCAGTTTATCACCAAAAGCGCCATTTACGTGGGCATCTGGGATTCAGTCTCCGATTTATACCGATAATCGAATCACACTTGCCTATCCTGAAATCCGAACGACCATTGAAGATGGATTTGTTGAACTGATCAAAACCAAATTTCCAGAGGTTCAAGTGATTGCTGGGACCGCGACGGCTGGGATTCCGCACGGAGCGATCATCGCTGACAAAATGAATTTGCCGTTTGCGTACATTCGCAGTAAACCAAAAGATCACGGCAATAAGCGCCAAATCGAAGGCCGCGTGCAAAAAGGTCAAAAAATGGTCGTTGTTGAGGATTTGATTTCGACAGGAGGAAGTGTGCTTTCAGCTGTTGAAGCCGCAAAACGCGAAGGTGCAGACGTTTTGGGGGTTGTAGCGATTTTTACGTATGAACTTGAAAAAGCAAGTGCTAATTTTACTGCTGCAAATGTTGCGTTGGAGACGCTGACGACCTATACAGCACTGATTCACGTGGCTCACGCGTCAAATGAAATTAATGAAAAAGAACTTGCACTTTTGAAAAAATTTAAGGAAAATCAAGAAAACTGGCAAGATTGAGCCATTTTAAGTCAAATGGAGCGTGAAAAAAAACTGTCAGTACTGACAAAAAAATAAGGAGAATGTGCCATGTTATGGATTAAAAATGGACGAGTAATGGATCCTAAAACACAACTGGATCAGGTGATGGATCTCTTGATTGACGGAGAAAAAATCCAGATGATGGGGCAGAATGTGGCGGCTCCAAAAGATGCTAAAATCATTGATGCTACTGGAAAAATCGTTGCACCTGGTTTAGTAGATATACATGTTCATTTTAGAGAACCTGGTCAAACGCAAAAAGAAACGATTCATACAGGTGCTTTATCTGCGGCAGCTGGAGGATTTACGACAGTAGTCATGATGGCAAATACCCGTCCAGTCTTATCGTCTGCGGCACTCGTGCGTCAAACCGTTCAGTGGGCTAAAAAAGAACCGCTTCATATTTACACCGTTGCCTCAATCACTGAAAATTTTGATGGGGAGACACTCACGGATTTTGAGGAATTGATTCAAGCTGGTGCAGTTGGATTTTCAGATGATGGTGTACCGCTCAAAAGTTCAAAAACACTGAGAAATGCCTTAAAAAAAGCACAACGCTTTGGAAAAATGCTTTCTATCCATGAAGAAGATCCAGAATTGGTCGGGACTTTAGGATTTAACGGGAGTCAGTTTATTGCGTCACATTGCAAAATTGACGGGGCACCAAACGTGTCAGAGTACAGTATGATTGCGAGAGATATGATGCTTGCTTACGAAACAAAGGCAAAACTTCACATTCAACATTTGTCAGCCAAAGAATCAGTAGATTTGGTTCGATTTATCAAAAAAATGGGCGCAAAAGTCACTGCAGAAGTCACACCGCAACACTTTTCACTCACCGAAGCTGCTGTGCTTGAAGCGGGAAGTTATGCGAAGGTCAATCCGCCACTGCGAAAATCAGAAGATCTTTCACATTTGATTGAGGGATTAAAAGATGGCACCATCGATGTTATCGCAACGGATCACGCCCCACACACCACAGCAGAAAAAGCGCAAGCGCTTTTGAAATCGCCTTCTGGAATGGTCGGGCTTGAAACTTCATTACAACTTGGACTGACGCATTTGGTGGACAAAAAACATCTCACGTTGATGGAATTATTAGAAAAAATGACGTGGAATCCTGCCCAATTGTACGATTTTGATGCGGGGTATCTTTGTGAGAATGGCCCAGCTGACCTTGTGATTTTCGACAGTGAAAAAAGTTCAGAAATTCCTGATCGTTTTGCTTCAAAAGGAGAAAACTCGCCTTTCGTTCATCAAAAAGTCAAAGGTGAAATCTTAATGACCATCAGCTCTGGAGCCATTATCTACGAAAAAAAATAAGATGAAACTTGCGCTTTGCAGGTTTTTTTGTAACCGATCAAAGTGCAATAGTGAGGTTTATGTTATAATAAATTTATGAACTATTACGAAGAATATAGAAATGGACATTTGATTTTGCCTAAAGCGTTAATGGCCCATTTTTCTGTGCTTTTTCCTAGCAGTGATGATTTTTTGGTCTGGCTATATTTTTATGATAACCGAGATATTGCACCTAGCGAAATTGCCAAAAAAACGGGAAAAACCTTAAAGGAAGTCAATCAAGCCATCACAGCGCTCCAAAATTTTGGCTCATTAAAAGTAACATTACTGGATTTATCAGGGGAGGTTGAGACGATTTTTGATGTGAGTCCAGTATTTCAACATTTAGACGAACTTCTTGGGACGACTTCTGATTTAGCAGTGGAAAATCAGAGTGAAAACAAAGGGCAATTAGACGATTTGGTATCGACTTTTGAGGCCGAAATGGGTGTGATTTCACCGATGCAGCTGGATGAATTGCGTGCACTTTTATTTGAGGATCATTATGAATTAGCACTCGTAAAACTTGCTTTACGAGAAGCAGTGTTGAATCGAAAGTTGTCATTAAAGTACATCAAAGCGATTTTGAGAAATTGGAAAAATGAAGGACTGACCAATGTTCAAGCGGTTGAAAACAAGCAAAGTGACTTTCAATCGAGTAAAGCGCACACACCACAGCAGGATTTCTATATCCCAATGGATGGACCGTGGAGTTAGGACTTACACTTTAAGTGGAGTACTTGAAATAAAAGTTAAGGAAAATAATGTTAAGTAAAAAAAGATTTTTAGAGGCACTCGCCATTATTTTTGAGATGTTTCCAGAAGCCAAAGGAGAGTTACATTCAAAAACCCCTTTTCAGCTTTTGATTGCGACGATCTTGTCTGCTCAGGCGACAGATAAAGGAGTCAATAAAGCAACACCAGCTTTATTTTCAGCTTATCCAGATGCAAAAAGTCTTGCGGTTGCGGATATTTCATCAATTGAAAGTAAAATCAAGTCGATTGGTCTTTTCCATACCAAAGCTAAAAATATCAAAGCGGCAGCAAAAATGCTGATGGAAGATTTTGATGGAGAATTACCAAAAGACAAAGTTTTATTACAAAAATTACCAGGTGTGGGACGCAAAACTGCAAATGTCGTACTCGGAGATGCGTATGGAATACCAGGTATTGCTGTAGATACACATTTGGATCGGATTGCAAAGCGTTTGAATATTGTCCCTCAAAAAGCCTCTGTTTTGGATGTTGAAAAGACTTTGATGCGCTATATACCAGAGGAAAAATGGGTTACAGCACATCATCACTTGATTTTTTTTGGACGCTATCATTGTACCGCCAAAAATCCGAACTGTGAAAACTGTCCCGTCCTTTCATATTGTAAGTTTGGTCAAGAGCGATTAGGAGGATTTGACGCATGAGCACACATTTATCTTTGAGATTAAAAGAAGTCGCTTCTTTTGTTCCACAAGGCGCAAGGTTAGCAGATATTGGCTCAGATCATGCTTTTTTGCCTGTCTTTTTAGTCACCGACAAACGGATTGATTTTGCTGTTGCAGGTGAGGTCGTCAAAGGACCGTATGAAATCGCAAAAGCGCACGTGGCCGCTCAAGCATTGCAAAATCAGATTCAGGTGCGTTTGGCAAACGGTTTAGCAGCATTTTCAAAAAAAGATGAGATCGATACGATTGTGATTGCGGGGATGGGAGGAGTTTTGATCACGCAGATTTTAGAAGCTGGACTTGAGAAAATCAATGCTCAAATGCGCGTGATTTTACAGGCAAATAATCATGAAGATACTCTTCGTGAGTGGCTTTCGCGTCATGGATTTGAAATTATTTCAGAAAAGATTGTTGAAGATGCTGACAAAATTTATGAAATGATGGTGGCTAAAAAAACAGATCAAAAACAGGAACTTTCTGTTGATGAGATTAAATTTGGTCCACGCTTAAAAAAAGAAAAATCCGCTATTTTTATAAAAAAATGGCAAAAAGAATATCAAACACGACAATACATCCTCTCTCAATTGCCAAATCCGACAATGCCCAAATATCAAGCTGTAAAAGAAGAAGTCCAACAAATCAAGGAGATTTTGAAATGAAAATTGCTGAGTTGACACAGGATTATGAAATGTTTTGTCCGCAATCACTCGCACTTTTTGATGATCCTGTGGGCTTACAGATTGGAGACTTGAATCAGGAAGTTAAAAAAGTACTTGTGACGTTAGACATTCGTGAGCAAGTTGTAGATGAAGCCATAAAATTGGGTGTGGATTTGATTTTTGCTAAGCATCCTGTGATTTTTAGCCCGCTGTCAGCGCTGACAACCACAAATCCTCAAGAACATCTTGTGTGGCGTTTGGCAAGAGCTAATATTGCGGTTTATACCAGTCACACGAATATTGATGTCGTCGCTGGTGGATTAAATGATGACTTTGCGTCGTTACTTGATCTCACTGAGGTTAGAGCGCTTGATGATGAAAATCAAATGGGACGCATTGGTGAGGTTGAACCAATCCGTCTGTCAGTACTGACAGAAAAAGTAAAAGCGGTTTTTGGACGCGATCGGCTTCGCGTCGTCACTTATGATCACACGATGAATCAAGTCATTCGTCGCATCGCGATTTGTGGCGGGACTGGTGGCAAACTTTGGCCTTTAGCTGTTGAAAAAAAGGCCGATCTTTTGATTACTGGAGATATTTATTATCACACCGCACATGATTTTTTATCTCAAGGACTTGTCGCAATTGATCCAGGACATTATATTGAACATTTATTTATCCCTAAAATTGCTAAATTGCTGCGCACATACAATGACAAACTAGAGGTATTTGAAAGTCAGGTTTCTACAAATCCGTTTTATGATATATAAAAAGAACTCACACGAGTCCTTTTTTTTATTGTTTAATCTGTGAGATAAGGGTTAATGACCCATTCGTTGATAGCATAAGCCACGCCAGATTCTGCATTTGATTTTGTAACGTATTTTGCTATTTTTTTCAGTTCTGGTTTTCCATTAGCCATGACGACAGGAGTGCCTGCAACTTCGAGCATGGCGCGATCATTTTCTTCGTCTCCAATCGCCATGACCTCCTCCATATCAAGAAATAATTTTTTTGCTAAATGTTTTACAGCAGAGCCCTTACTGGCTTTTTTATTCATGAATTCAAGATAATAAGGGGTTGATTTCACCATATTGAAACGTTCAAAGAACTCAAATGGCATGTAAGCAATGCCATTGTCCAGTTTTTCTGGCTCATCAACGGTCATGACTTTTGCAATTTCAAGATCAGCAATTTCTTCAGGCAAGCGATAATAAAGTGGCATGTTGACCATTGCAGCTTCATGAACGACATATTTTCCAATGTCACGTTGTGGAGTATAAATGCCTTTTCGAGTGATGGCCATCAAAGGCAGACCAATCTTTCTTGCCATTGCATCCAGATCCAGAAAATCATCGCGTGAAATACTTTCTTTGATGAATTCTTCACCAGTGTCTGCGCGCAAAACGAGTGCGCCGTTGTAAGTAATGACATAATCACCGTGCTCGGTCAAATCCAATTGCTCAAGAATGTCAGTGACCCCCATCAAAGGACGTCCGGTACAAATGACGATTTTCACACCAAGTTTTTTGGCTGCTTTTACCGCTTCTTTTACGGCGGGGGTAATTTTTCGCTCCGGATCAAGAAGTGTTCCGTCAAGGTCAATGGCTACTAATTTAATCATCGTTTTTCACTTTCTATTTTTGGTGTGTCAGAATAAAAGCTGTCATTAATGACAAAAGCACTGAAAGCTTCATTTTCTAACATTATTTTTGGAAAATAAAACCTGCGATTGCCATGAATGGTTCCTGTCAGTGATGACACAAGTGCTGAGAGTTCTGAGAGTTCATAGGAACTGCCGTCTTTTTGGATAATTTCGATTTGGGTGCGGGGATTTTTTGCATTGGGGCGATAAAAATCATAAGGCAAATCAAAACTACTGTGGATGCCAGTATAATACGTCGAGTCAAATCCTGCATCATCCACTAATTTTTTTAGTTGAACTAATTTTTCTTCATCAGCTTTTTCAAATTTAATGGATTTAAAGAGATGACGCGTGATATAGGCGTGTGCCAAATCCGCTAAAATAGGATCGGTTGCATTCATCCAACTCTGAAAATAAGTGTTCATGACACCATCATCAAGTGCTAGATAATCCTTAAGTTGATGATGGTGCTCAAAAAAAGGAATTAAGCAAGGACTGGTCTGATTGAAATAAGCTTCATTTTCAGGATATAAATCTTTTGCGCGTGCGAGTAAATTACGCAATAAAATTTCCATCGCGCGTGATGCGGGGTGAAAGTAAACTTGTTGATACATTTGATAGCGACTGACAATATAATCCTCAACAGCATGTACCCCATTAATCGCAAATGCAATCCCGTTAGTGACTGGACGAATGACATGCAAGATGCGCGTCAGATCATATTGACCATACACCGCTCCTGTATAATAAGAATCTCGCAACAAATAATCCATCCGATCAGCATCAATTTGACTTGAAATGAGTTGCACCACTTGTGGATTTGGATATTCGTGTGCGATGACAGCGGCCACTTGTTCAGGGAAATCAGGAGAAACACGTCTTAAAACGGCGTTCACCTCTGTTTGATCTGAGGTGATGATTTCGCGCGTCACAGCCTCATGATCCGTCCCAAAAAGTCCTTCAAAGGTATGAGAATAAGCACCATGTCCCACATCATGTAATAAAGCAGCACACTGCGTCACCAAGTTTTCATCTGGATCCCATTCCAGAGGATATTGCATCGAAAAATGATCTGTAATGGTTTTTGCAATATGATAAACGCCCATACAATGCGAAAATCGACTGTGTTCAGCGCCATGAAACACGCAACTCGCGGTTCCTAGTTGCTTGATGCGGCGTAAGCGTTGAAATTCGGCTGTATTAATCAAGTCGTAAATGATCTGATGATTCACATGAATAAAATCATGGACAGGTTCTCGAAACACTTTTTCCATTTTTTACCCCTTCATTTTGAAAATTAAAGCTCTTTCTTTTTCTTATTATACTAAAAATAGGGATAAATTTCCATTTTGTATGATAAAAAACGGTTTATTTCATCTTTAAAATAGTGTAAAATAGAAAGCATGATAAAAATAACAATTCACAACGACATTAGGATTGGTACTGATAAAGATAGCATTCATGATGTTTTTTTTGGTGAAAAAAAAGAAAACTCTGGAAAAATCATTCTCCTTTATCACAATGCCGCGGATGAAAAAGTACTTTTAAAGTGTGATAACAAAGAAGTATCAATGACAAGATACACAAAACCACCGACAACCATGCGTTTTTGTACGGATAAGAAAACTTCTTTCCACTATGAAGGATTAGGAGCGCTGTCAGTACTGACAAAAAAACTTGTCATTAATGACAAAAATAATGAAGTCTTTTTGACCTATCAGCTCATCCAAAATACACTGAAAATTGGAGATTACCGCATGCACGTTTTCTGGCAAGAAGTTTAATGTAAGGAGCAATCATGGAAAAAATTAAATTACCAAAAGACTTATATGAGAAACTAGAGTTAGGTGAAAATGCTCAAGTTGAGGTGGTAGATATTTCAAATGATACCATCAAAATTAGATCACTTGAACGAAATAAAACAGAACACGCTGCAGTTTGGTTCATGTTACCCACAGTCATTTCGACTTTATTATTTATTTTAGCCATTTTTTTACTAAAAATAAATCATGTTATCGCACTTTCTGGCAACGAATCCATTGCGACAGGAGTGATTGTGATTTCAAATGGGGTTGGGATTTGCTCATTCATCCTATCTTATCTCCTGAAGCGAAAAGAATTGTATCATCAGATGACGCAAAAAGTTTATTTTCGAACGTTTGGAACAGTCGTGCTATCTGTTTTTGTTCTCGTCACGTTGACCTTGTCTGCTTTTTTTTGGTTTATTAATCAAATCTTTTATGGCGTTGCATTTGACTTGGTCACGGCAGTGATTATTTTTGCTATTTTTACAGGTATTTTAAGTTTTGTTCTTTTATTTGTGGTTGATGTTTTTGAAATTTCAATGTTACTCAATTTGTTGATTATGGTGGCGATTGGTGGATTAGTCTCAAGCATGGTCACAAATGGAAATCAATACTGGTGGCAGAGAAATTTCAGTGAATTAGGGACATCAAACTCTAATGCGAGTGTTCAATTTAATGCAACGTTAATCCTTTCTGCTGCGCTCATGATTGGATTATTTGATTATATTTTTGTATCTCTTCGGACAAAAATTGGCAAACAAACGCGTCATTTTATTTTACAAATTCTTTTGACACTTTGTGCGGTTTGCATTGCTTTAGTGGGCTTGATTCCAAATAATGGGTTAGGAATTGCGCATGTGGCACATGACGTGTTTGCACAATTGATTGTCTTGTTTATGGGACTTGCGATTCTTGGGATTCGCTGGTTTTTACCTACTCTAAATCGGAACATGTACATCATTTCTTATGCTATCGTTGCATTACTGGCGTTTTCATATGTGATGTGGCATTATGTGCATTATTTTACATTAACTGCGTTTGAGATTTTATCGTTCAGTCTAAGTTTTGCTTGGGTCATGCTTTTGATTAATCATCTCCTTAAGCTCATCTGGGATCAAAGAAAAGTCTATCACGTTGAGCAAATTGATCCAAAAGTCCCACTCAATAAAAACTAATTCCTCTCTTTTTAAAAAATACAAATAAAAAAGGAAATAATGGTTGCATTATTAGTTATTTTCTAGTATAATAGTGTAGTTGTCTTTGTGGTTTCCATAAAGTGCAACCGCTCGAAGTTTCGTTCAACAAGAAGTAAGTGACGCAAGTCCACGAACTAAGGCGAGTCTGACAGCTCATGACTAAAATCAAGAGCAAAATCTAATAAGGAGGAATCACAATGTCAAACTATGCAATCATCAAAACTGGTGGCAAACAACTCAAAGTTGAAGAAGGTTCTGTCATTTACATCGAAAAATTGGATGTGGAAGCTGGAGCTACTGTAACTTTCGACGAAGTTATCTTCGTTGGAGGAGACGCAACAAAAGTTGGTGCACCACTTGTAGCTGGCGCAACAGTTGTCGGAGAAGTTGAAAAACACGGTAAAGAAAAGAAAGTTGTTACTTATCAATACAAACCTAAGAAACACTCTCACCGTAAACAAGGTCACCGTCAACCATATACAAAAGTTGTTATCAAAACAGTTAACGCTTAATTATGATTGAAGCAGTGATTAGAAAAAAACGTGACAGATTTGTTTCGTATGAAATTTCTGGTCACGCATCATCAGGGACTGGCGAGTTTGAATATGATGTCGTTTGTGCAGATGTAAGTGTTTTGTCCATCACGACAGCAAACAATATTCATTCGATGGCAAAGATTAAGCCGATCACCAAAATGGAGGACGGTTATCTCTATGTCGAAGTTCCAATCAGTATTCCGAACAAACAAGAAGAACTTGTTCAAATTCTTTTTCAAGCATTTACGAATGCGATGAAAGACGTTGTTGAAGAGTTCCCACAGTATGTTCATTTAACTATTGAAGATTAGAGGGCAAATATTATGTTAAAACTTAATTCACAACTCTTCGCCCACAAAAAAGGTGGAGGTTCAACTTCCAATGGTCGTGACTCACAAGCAAAACGTTTGGGTGCGAAAGCATCTGATGGCGAACTTGTAAGTGGTGGATCAATCCTTTTCCGTCAACGTGGAACTCATATCCATGCAGGAAACAACGTTGGCCGTGGTGGCGATGATACACTTTTCGCAAAAATCGAAGGCACTGTTAAATTCGAAATGAAACGTGGTAAAAAACAAGTTTCTGTTTATCCAGCAGTTGCAAAATAATTGAAATTTCAAATGTTGTCAGTACTGACAGCATTTTTTTGTGCTCTTTTTGATTGATTCTTAAAAAAATTCTGAAAAATCGTATGTTTTAACTTGCATTTTTTTAAATCTAGCGTTATAATACGTTTAACACATCAATAATGAAAGGAAAATCACATGATTCTATTATCAACGCTATCCCATCATCACCATCTGCATAGATAAAAGTTGTATCATTCCAAGCGGTATAGATACGACTTTTGAGTACACTCAGTATCTATGCCGGTGATTTTCCAAAAGACCGGTTGTGAAGACAATGGGTCTTTTTTATACTTTGATGTACTCCCCTTATCTTACTTCAAAAAGAAATGGAGATAAGGGTTTAAAAAGCATGATCATGTCTGAAAATTGCAAAAAAGGAGCTTCCATGAATTGGAGAAATAATCTACGACACGTCACCCCTTATGTTTCAGGAGAACAACCTCGTTTTTCTGAAATGATCAAACTCAACACGAACGAAAATCCTTATGCCCCATCTGAAAAAATCAAAACACTTCTGAACTCTTTTGATCTGGAGCTTCTAAAGCGCTATCCCAATGCTGATGCAGATGATCTTAGAAGCGCTCTCGCACGTTATCATGAGGTCAAAAGAGAACAAGTTTTTTTGGGAAATGGTTCTGATGAAGTTCTTGCATTGAGTTTTCTTAGTTTTTTTAACTCGAAATCTCCCATTTTAATGCCTGAAATCACTTATTCATTTTATCCTGTTTATTGTCAACTCTTTGGAATTCCATTCAAAAAAATCCCACTCAAAATGAATTTTGAACTCGACGTGACAGACTATTTTGAAAAAAATGGGGGCATTGTACTTCCTAATCCTAATGCGCCGACAGCGATTGCTTTAAGTCCTGAAAAAATCGAGCAATTACTCAAAGAAAATCAAGAAGGCATTGTCATTATTGATGAAGCTTATATTGATTTTGGTGGAACATCTGTATGTCCATTATTAGAAAAATATGATAATCTCGTGATTGTTCGGACGTTTTCTAAATCTCGAGCGCTAGCAGGAATTAGATTGGGCTATGCGCTTGGACATCCTGAAGCAATTGCACGACTTTATGATGTGAAAAATTCATTTAATTCTTATCCAATTGACCGATTGACACAAGAAATTGGACTTGCATCGCTCAATGATGAGAATTATTTTAAAAAACAAGTCGAAAAAATTATTAAAACCAGAGAAAATTTTCAATCCGCACTTCAATCCCTTAAATTTGAGACAACACCCTCCCAAGCAAATTTTGTTTTTGTCCGTTACCCGAACCTTTCGGGAGAAACATTAGCCCAACAATTGCGCGACAGAAAAATCATCGTTCGAAGGTTTGAGGATCATTTAATTAAAGATTGGTTGCGCATCACGATTGGCACAGAAAAAGAAATGGAAGAAGTCATCCTATCGTTAAAGGAAATTTTGGAGCAAGAAAATGAAAAAAAGTAATATTTTAATGCCCGATGAAGCTTGTCAAACCAGTCTTTATGATACGAAACTTTTGCGCGACATTGAAACGCAACTGCGTGAGTTATTTAAAGCACACACATATCAAGAGATTATGCCTCCAAGTTTTGAATTTGTTGATTTTTATACAGGATTAGATGTTGGTTTTGATCCTCAAAAAATGTTTCAATTTATTGATGCTGAGGGAAAAAATGTGAGTCTGAGATATGATTTTACGGTTCCTATCGCGCGCTATTTTGCATTGAATCAAAAACAAGAAAAAACGACCTCCGGTTTCACTTATTTCGGGAAAGTTTATCGCAAGGAAAAACAACTCAAAGGACGTCGAATGGAATCCTATCAGATTGGAGCAGAACTTTTTGGCCTTCAGGGCAATCAAGCAGATCAAAGTTGTTTAGAGATGGTGTTTCAAGTTCTAGCACTTTTACCTCTTGATGCGGTCGTCATTGAGCTAGGGAATGCACGGTTTTATAGACGACTTCTTGAACTTGTGGGAAGTGAAGCACAAAAGTTGGTTGACTTGTTGAAGCGTAAAGATTTGGATCAACTTTCAAGTTTTGTTGCGCAACAAAATTTTCCAAAAGCATTAGCAGAGTTGATCTTAGCGCTTCCGATAGAAAGAGAGTTCGATGTGTTGTCTGCTTTGATTCAAAAAACGCAGGATAAAGAACTATTGTCTTCTCTATCTGAACTTGAAATAGCGATGGAAAAACAACAGAAAAATGAAGGCATCATCATTGATTTGGGGATGATTCCTCAAATGGCTTATTACAACGGTTTGATGTTTCAGGTGTATAGTGAAAAAGTCGCACAACCGATTATTTCTGGAGGGCGATATGATGAATTATTGGATCATTTCGATAGTCACAGCAAAGCAATTGGATTTTGTTGTCAGATGGATTCAATTTTAAAAGCCATCAGAGTGACAGGAGGAGATCATGATTAAAATAGCGATGACAAAAGGGCGCATTCAAAATCAAAGTATGACACTGCTTAAAAAGGCAGGATATGATATTTTGCCAATTTTATCAATGGGGCGTGCCTTACAAGTGAAAACAGCAGATGATTTTGAATTTATTTTTGGAAAAGCAAATGATGTGGTTACTTTTTTGGAACATGGCATTGTGGATGTTGGGTTTGTTGGAAAAGATACACTTGAAGATAATGATTTTAAAGATTATTATGAGTTGGCGGATTTAAAAATTGGAAACTGTTGTTTTGCGCTTGCTGCACCACCTGCATATCGAAAAAAAGAATTTCAAGCAAGAAAGCGAATTGCGTCTAAATATCCGAAAGTGACGAAAAAATATTTTGAAACTCAAAAAGAAGATGTTGAAATTATTAAATTAGAAGGGTCCGTAGAATTAGGACCTGTCGTTGGATTATCTGATGCAATTGTGGATTTGGTTGAGACTGGAAATACCTTGGCTGCAAATGGACTTGAGATTATCGCGCGGATTAGTGAGGTGTCCACACGACTGATTGTGAATAAAAGTAGTTTTAAATTTAAAGAAAAAGAAATTTTAGAAATGGTAAGGAGATTAAATGATGTTAAATAAATTAGATGTTCATCAAGATTTTGCCGAGGTGGCAAAAAAATTTCAAAATCGTAAAGCTAGTGTTTCAAAGGAAGTGACAGATGCTGTTGAAAAAATCATTGAAAATATTAGAGAAAATGGGGATGGTGCTTTATTTGATTACGTTAAAACATTCGATGGTTTTGAGATTTCAAAGGATAATTTGAAAGTAAGTCCTGAAGAATTTGAAGAAGGATTAAAAAACGTTGATGCGAATTATTTGCGGATTTTGCATCGTGCTAAAGCTCAGATTGAAGCATTTCACACGCATCAATTAAGTCCATCGTGGGGAATTTATAAAGAAGATGGAGTAATTATGGGACAGCTGGTGCGCCCGCTTGAAAATGTGGCGCTCTATGTTCCAGGTGGGACGGCTGCTTATCCCTCTACGGTTTTGATGAATGCAGTGCCGGCACTCCTTGCTGGGGTGAAAAATGTGGTCATTTTAACACCTGTCAGAGCTGACGGAAAAGTAAATCCGATTATTTTAGCTGCCGCAAAAGTGTGTGGTATCGAAACCATTTATAAAATCGGTGGTGCTCAAGGAATTGCTGCACTGGCGTATGGCACCCAAACACTACCAAAAGTGGATAAAATTGTGGGACCAGGAAACATTTATGTAGCGACTGCAAAAAAATGTGTCTATGGACAAGTCGATATTGACATGATTGCAGGACCTTCTGAGGTACTTGTCATTGCTGATGAAAATGCAAATCCAAAATATATTGCTGCAGATTTGATGGCGCAAGCAGAACACGATCTTCTTGCCAGTGCGATCTTGATTACAACATCAAACCAATTGGTTGATGAAGTCAATGTCGAGTTGGCACGACAAGTTCAAACGTTAGCACGGAAATCAATTATTGAAAGTGCCATTGAAAATTATGGGGGAGCGCTGGTTGTTTCAAATCTAAAGGATGCTTTTGAACTGTCCAATCAAATTGCACCAGAACATTTGGAAGTTCTGACAGAAAATCCTTTAGAAAAACTACCTTTAATCAAAAATGCGGGCAGTATTTTCCTTGGTGAATACACGCCAGAGCCGCTAGGTGATTATATGAGTGGGACAAATCATGTGCTTCCAACAGGTGGAACTGCAAAATTTTACTCTGCCTTAGGTGTTTATGACTTTGTAAAACACTCCGCTTATAGTTATTATCCACGTGATGTTTTGGAAACATTTAAAGATGATGTGATTACATTTGCTAATTCTGAAGGGTTAAGTGGACATGCAAATTCTATTGCAGTGCGATTTGATGAAAAAGATGATGAAAAATTGGAGGAGGAATCATGAGAAAAGCGACATTAACACGTGACACAAAAGAAACACAAATCAGTCTGGAGTTGAATTTGGATGGATCAGGAAAAGCAACGATTGACACAGGCATTGGATTTTTAGATCACATGTTGACACTTTTGGCCTTTCACGGAGATTTTGATTTGACGGTGAAGTGTCAGGGAGATCTTGAGGTGGATTGTCATCATTCCACAGAAGATATTGCGATTGCTTTAGGAAAATGTTTTGATCAGGCGCTTGGTGAACGTCGTGGGATTAAGCGTTATGGAAGTTTTACTATTCCAATGGACGAGGCTTTGGTGACGTGTGATCTTGACATTAGTGGACGTCCTTATTTGGTCTTTAATGTGGATTTGTCTGGCAATCAAAAATTGGGCAACTATGATACAGAAATGACAGAAGAATTTTTTAGAGCGCTCGCATTTAATGCAGGTGTCACACTTCATTTGAATGAAAAATACGGAAAAAACACCCATCACATTATTGAAGCGTGTTTTAAATCTACTGCAAGAGCGTTAAAACACGCTGTCAGTACTGACAAAAATAAAAGTGATGCAATTCCATCGTCAAAAGGCATCATTTAAAAAAAGGAGTGACAATGCTTGTTATTATTGATTATAATTTAGGAAATCTTCAATCAGTACAGAGTGGATTTGAAAAAATTGGTCTTCCTTGTGTGATTTCAAGAAATAAAGAGATCATTGAAAAAGCGGATGCACTGATTTTGCCTGGTGTGGGAAGTTTTTCTGTTGCGATGGAAAATTTGGCGCGTTATGATTTGATTGATTTGATTCGCGCGCGTGTAAAAGCTGGTGTATTATTGCTTGGGATTTGTCTTGGCATGCAGATTTTATTTGAAAAAGGATACGAAAACGGAGAAACATTGGGATTAGGTTTGATTAAAGGAACTGTTGAGCCCATCGTCACAGATGAAAAATTACCTCACATGGGATGGAATCAACTGCATATTTTGCAACAAAAACATCCGTTGGTCAAAAATTTAGTAGAAAACGATGAGGTGTACTTTGTCCATTCTTATCAAGCAAACTGCAAAGATGAAAATATCATCGCTGTGACAGATTATGGACAAGCACGGATTCCAGCAATCGTGTCTCATCAAAGGGTGCTTGGATGTCAGTTTCATCCTGAAAAATCTTCGCGCATCGGACAGTTGATTTTACAAGCGTTTAAAGCAATGATTGAAGAAAAAGTGGAGGTATAACATGCTCATTATTCCAGCAATTGATCTTAAAAATGGACAAGCTGTTCGACTTTATAAAGGAGATTACAAACAAAAAACAGTTTACAGTGAGCATCCAGAAACACTCGCTGTTACGTTTGAGCAATTGGGAGCTAGTTTTTTACATCTGGTAGATCTTGATGGTGCAAAAACAGGAATTGTCAGTAATGACAGTGTTATAAAAAAGATAAAAACGCTCACGCACCTTAAAATTCAAGTTGGTGGTGGCATTCGTACGCTTGAAACCATTGATTATTATCTGAATCAACTCGGTGTTGATCGTGTGATTTTAGGAACGGCTGCAGTCGTTGATCCTGATTTTTTAGACGCTGCGCTTGTGCGTTTTGGTCCAGAAAAAATCGTCGTTGGTGTAGATATTAAAGAGGGGAATATTGCTACAAAAGGCTGGCTTGATACGAGCTCACATCCTTATCTTGAATTTTTGTCTGATCTTGAAAAAAGGGGGCTGACCACTGTTGTCATCACTGACGTATCCAAAGATGGAACATTTTTGGGACCAAATTTTGAGTGGTACGATCAAATCAAAGCACATACTGCACTAAAAATCATTGTCTCAGGAGGGATTAAAGATCAAGCAGATTTAGATGAAGCGGCACTCAGAAAATATGAAGGAGTCATCGTTGGCAAAGCATATTATGAAGGAAAAATTGATTTAAAGGAGGCCTTTTTAAGATGTTAACCAAAAGAATTATTCCTTGTTTGGACATTAAAAATGGAAAAGTGGTCAAAGGAGTGAATTTTGAAGGCTTAAAAGAAGTCGGAGATCCCGTTGCTTTAGCAAAAAAATATGAACAAGAAGATGCCGATGAAATTGTTTTTCTCGACATTACAGCATCTTTTGAAAATCGAGCAATCATGAGTCAAATCATCGAATTAGCAGCGCGTGAATTATCGATTCCTTTAACGGTGGGTGGTGGAA
The DNA here is from genome assembly GCF_009601015.1 of Lactococcus hircilactis. Classification (GTDB taxonomy): domain Bacteria; phylum Bacillota; class Bacilli; order Lactobacillales; family Streptococcaceae; genus Lactococcus; species Lactococcus hircilactis. The sequence continues at coordinate 54,273 of NZ_WITJ01000005.1, read as the reverse complement.
TTCAAAGTTTAGATGATTTTCGGTTGATTTTATCAAAAGGAGCAGATAAAGTTTCCATAAATTCTGCTGCAATTGCTCATCCTGAGCTGATCCAAAAAGCAGCACACGAATTTGGTGTTCAGTGTGTTGTTGTCGCGATTGATGCAAAAAAACGCGCAGATCAATCGGGATTCGATGTTTATGTCAAGGGAGGACGGGAAAATACAGGATTAGATTTAGTTCAGTGGGCAAAAACCTGTGAACGCTTAGGTGCGGGCGAAATTTTGCTGACATCAATGGATCGAGATGGCACACAAAAAGGATATGATCTTGAGATGCTCAATGCAGTGACAGCAGCAGTAAATTTACCTGTGATTGCGAGTGGCGGCTGTGGTGAGATAAAAGATATCATCACCGTTTTTCAAGAGACAAAAAGCGATGCGGCGCTTGTTGCGAGTTTGTTTCACTCTCATCGTGCGACAGTAGCTGATGTCAAAAAAGAATGTCAAAAATCCAAGCTCAAAATGCGTTTGACTAGAGAAATAGGAGAAAAGAATGAAACCTGATTTTCAAAAACAAGCATTGATTCCAGTAATCGTACAAGATGAAAAAACAAATGCGGTCCTGATGCTTGCGTATGCGAATGAAGAAGCATACGAAAAAATGCTTAAAACCAATGAAACATGGTTCTACTCGCGTTCAAGACAGGAACTTTGGCACAAAGGAGAAACTTCTGGACATTTTCAAAAAATAAAAGGCATGTATTTAGATTGTGATGCGGATAGTTTGCTCGTTTTTGTAGAGCAAATTGGTGTGGCGTGTCATACAGGAGCACCTTCTTGCTTTTTTAACACGCTTAAAGCTTTCGATAGTAGAGATATTTTCCGTGATTTAGAGGATTTGATTGAAACACGCAAAAAAAATCCAGTGGAAAAATCCTACACAAATTATTTACTCAATGAGGGAATTGATAAAGTCCTTAAAAAAGTGGGAGAAGAAGCGAGTGAAGTCATTATTGCAAGTAAAAATCCAAGTAAAGAAGATTTGATTGGAGAAATTGATGACTTGCTTTATCATCTTTTTGTTCTGATGTCGATTTATGGTGTGAGTTTAGATGAAATTGAAGCAAAATTAAAAGCACGGCATCAAATTTCAGGCAATAAAAAAGAATTTCATACACGAGGGGAGATGTGATGAAAAAAGTCGATTATCACATGCACACTTATTTTTCTGCAGATAGTGAAGAACAACCCGAAAACCACATTGAAACTGCGATAAAACTTGGATTTGATGAGATTTGTTTTACTGAACATCGTGATTTTGATTATCCTGGACTTGCTTTTGATTTAGATGTGGATGCTTATTACACGAAAATTAAAACGTTACAAGCGCAATATGGCAAAAAAATTAAAATAAAATGGGGACTTGAAATTGGATTGGATCTTAATTATCGCTCCGCCATTGCTGCGTTTGTTGAACAAGCTCCGTTTGATTTTGTGATTGGCTCAATTCATGTCATTAATCACGAAGAATTTTTTGAAACGACATCATTTTTTGATCATAAAACAAAGCTCGAAGCTTATCAAATATACTTTGACGAAGCACTAAAATGTGTCAAAATGTTCGATTGCTTTGAAAGTTTGGGACACTTGGATTATATTGTTCGTTATGCGACTTATGACAATAATTTCGTTGATCTTCCAAGTTCATTACAAAGTACACTGGATGAAATTTTGAAAGTGCTCGTGCAAAAAAACAAAGCCTTAGAAGTGAACACGAGACTTTTCAATGATCCTAGGACACTTGATTTTTATGGCTATTTATTGGATCAATATCGTGCGTTTGGAGGGAGATTAGTGACGTTAGGTACAGATAGTCACATCGCAAAGCGTGACGAAAAAGCTTTGGATTCTGCTTTTGAATTAATACAACAAAAAGGATTTTCTGCCTGCGCGTGTTATACTAAGCGTCAATTAGATGATTTTTGATTTTTGTCAGTACTGACAAAAAAAGAAACGGTTCACAGCTCAGCTTTGGAGCGTTTTTCTTTTAAAATTTAATCTTGTCAGTACTGACAAAAAACGAAATGTAGATATTATCACCACTGATCGTGGACTTATGCTATAATATAAGAAAAACATTAAATGGAGATGTCCTTTTTGTCAAAAAATTCAGTAGATTTTAAATTAGAAAATCCCGAAGACGCCGTTCTTTTATTTGGGACACAAGATAAATTTTTACTTTTGCTCGAAAATCAACTTGGGGTTGAAATTAATTATCGCGGGGAAATGGTGCAGATTTTATCAGACGATGAAACCAGTGCAAAACGTGCGAAAAAAGCACTTCTTGCGCTCCAAGTTCTGGTATTAAGAGGCATGACACTTCAGACCTCAGATGTTTTAATTGCTTCAAAAATGGTTCTTCAAGACGATATTGAAAATTTTACAGCGCTTTATGAGGTTGAATTGACCAAAGATGCAGCAGGAAAATCCATTCGTTTGAAAAATTTGGTGCAAAAAATTTATGTTGATAGCGTCAAAACACATGATATTGTTTTTGGAATCGGACCAGCAGGGACAGGAAAAACGTTTTTGGCTGTTGTCATGGCTGTTCAGGCGCTAAGAAATGGCGTTGTGAAGCGCATTATTTTGACGCGTCCAGCGGTAGAAGCTGGTGAGAGTTTAGGATTTTTACCGGGAGACTTGCAAGAAAAAGTGGATCCCTATTTGCGTCCTGTCTATGATGCTTTATTTACGATTTTAGGAAAAACAGCAACCGAGCGCATGATGGAGCGTGGAATTATTGAAATCGCACCACTTGCTTATATGCGTGGGCGAACGCTTGATGATGCCTTTGTCATTTTGGATGAAGCACAAAACACAACAAGCATGCAAATGAAAATGTTTTTGACGCGTCTTGGATTTAATTCAAAAATGATTGTTAATGGTGATGTCTCACAAATTGACCTTCCAAGTCGCGTTAAATCTGGATTAGTCGATGCAAAGGATAAATTGGGCCATGTTCATGCGATTGATTTTGTCTATTTCACGGCAAAAGATGTGGTCAGACACCCCGTTGTTGCCGAAATTATCAAAGCTTATGAATAAAATAAATGCTGTCAGTACTGACAAAAAGTGTTGTGTCAAAAAAAGCTGATTTTTTGAAAAAGATTGAAATAAAAGGAGTGAAAAATCATGGCAGAAGGATACATCATGGCATTGCGTCAAAAAATTGGTCATGTGCCGCTTGTTGTGGCTTGTGCAAGTGTGATCATCTATGATGAAAACAAGGGGATTTTACTTCAAAAGCGCAAAGATAATGGGAGTTGGTGCTATCACGGTGGATCCATTGAACCAGGAGAAACTGCAAAACAAGCGGCTCAACGTGAGTTATTTGAAGAAGTAGGACTTCACGCACAGAAAATGAACCTTTACACGGTTGCCTCAGGAGCAGATCAACATTTCAAATATCCAAATGGCGATGAGGTTCATATTGTTGATACGGTTTTTACCTGTTCTGATTTTTCTGGCGCCATTCAACTTGAATCATCAGAAGTCAGTGATTGTCAGTGGTTTTACTGGGATGAATTACCTGAAAACATTAATTTACCCACGAAAGAGCCAATTATAAATTTTGTAAAAGAACACTTAACAAATAAGTCAAAAAGGAATAAAAATGTATATTGAAATGACAGATGAAACAGGACAACTTCCTGATGGGATTATGGATCAATCCAAAAAATTGCTTATGTTTGCTGCAGATTATATGAAATTACCTGAAAAAAAAGAAATGGCAGTGACTTTTGTTGATAATCAACGCTCGCATGAACTCAATTTAGCTTATCGTAAAACCGATCGTCCAACAGATGTTATTTCACTTGAGTATAAACCTGATGATGAAGAATTCTTTTTTGACGAAGAAATGGAACTTCCAAAAGAATTATTAGAAGAGCTGGATCCATTTATTGGAGAATTATATATTTCGATTGATAAAGCAAAAGAGCAAGCAAAAGAATACGGCCACTCCATTGAGCGTGAATACGGTTGGCTGTGTGTGCACGGTTTTTTACACATTAATGGATACGATCATTATACACCAAAAGAAGAGGCAGAGATGTTTTCGCTGCAAGAGGAAATTTTGACGGCTTATGGACTCACAAGATAAAGACAAAGACATCAGAGTTTATGATAAAACGGATTTTAAAGACGGCAATACACCCAGTAAAAAAGAGCGCGACCGTTGGAAAAATACGTCTTTTATCGCAAGTTTTGATTTTGCTGTGACAGGAATTTGGACAGCGCTAAAACAAGAACGAAATATGAGAAAACACTTTTTTTCTACTTTTCTCGCGATTTTTTGCGGTCTGATTTTTCAAATCTCAAAGACAGATTGGCTCTTTTTACTCCTCTCTTGTTTTTTGGTCATCACAGCAGAACTTTTTAATTCATCCATTGAAAATGTGGTTGACTTAGCTGCAGATTATCAGTTTCACATGCGCGCGAAACGCTCTAAAGACATGGCAGCAGGTGCAGTACTTGTGATTTCATGTTTTGCGCTTGTGGTCGGATGTTTTATCTTTTTACCCAAAATTTGGGCATTTATTTTTGGATAATCCCATAGAAACTTAAAAAATGGATTCTGTCAGTACTGACAGAAAAAGGAGAGAAGTGATGGACGAAAATGACGCGATTCAGATTTTAAAAAAGAATGATCGATTGATGAAAATTCTTGATAGCGCTGAAAAACTTCAACTTACCAACTGGTATTTGGTCGCTGGATGTGTCTTTCAAACCTTGTGGAATGATCAAGAAGAGCTGCCCTTAATGAGCGGTTTACATGACATAGATTTAGTTTATCATGATCCAACACTTGCATTAGCATCGTCGCTCATCCAAGATAAAAAAATAGAAAACGTACTGTCACAAGAGTTTAACCTTACTTTTGACGTCCACAATGAAGCGTACATGCACGTCTGGAAAGGACGAAAAATTGCACCATATCAGTCCACAGAAAATGCGATTGAGCGTTTTATTGCAACAGTTCATGCCATTGGAATTACAAAAAGCGCTAAACAAATCACACTTTTTGCGCCATTTGGATTAGATGATATCGAACATCGCTTGATTCGTCCGATTTATCATCCAGATAATTCAAAAGAGCTTTATGAAACTAAAGTCAAAAAATGGCAGTCCCGTTTTAATCACCTTACAATTGAACAATGGCAGGATCAAAGGAATTTCATCGACAAAGCGAACAAGTCCTAACCTCAGAAACTCCAGCGTCTTTTAAGAGTTTAACAGCATGATTCAACGTCGCTCCTGTTGTATAAATATCATCAATGAGACAGATTTTTTGAGGCAAATGTGCCTCTTTTTTAATCCGAAAAGGATTCTCACTTTTTAAGCGCAGCGCTCTTGAAAGTGAGGATTGTTGTGTGGTTTCTTCTTTTTCCAACACCTCTTGATAAGCGATTTCAGACAAAAAGCCAGTCACTTGATTAAATCCGCGTTCTTTTAATCGCTCGATTGAGACAGGAATTGGGACATAAACGAAATTTTTGGGAAGTTTTTTAAAGACGTTGCGAAAAACTTTTCTAAGTCGATAATCTCCTTGAAATTTGTACTGACTAAAATATGATTTCATCGCATCATTATAACAATAAAACGCATGATGAGAGACGATAACACCTTTGGATTCCCAGTTTTGACAGTCCATGCAAATGCCATTACTTCCTGATTTGAAACACCGCGGACAATGGGAATGTGAAATGTGCTCAAATTGAGCGTGACAAGAAGAACAAAGTTGAATTTCAGGAGTCTGAAATAAGAAAAGATCTTGAAATTTATAAGTTATTGGAATTGATTGTGCACATAATAAACAGATCATTGTTTACTTCCTAATTGATTTTGACGCTTGATTTCTTTGATGGCAGCAATCATTGCGTCTGATTTTCCGTCGTGAAAAAAATAGACTAATCCATAAGGACGCTCAGGACTTCGCCCGACACGCCCCGCCATTTGAATGAGTGATGAAGTCGTGAAATTAGGATGTGATGTATTTAAAACAAAGACATCGACTTTTGGAAATGTCACTCCCCGCTCCAAAATTGTTGTACTGACAAGAATATCAATACGTCCGAGATGAAATTGAGAAATGAGATCATGTCGATTTTCACTGGTGGATGCAACAAATTCAATTTTTTCTAAAGGAAATTTTTCTTGAAGTTGCTTTGTCCACTGACGACCAGAATCAATTTTTGGAGCAAAGATGAGAAGAGGGAATCCTGTTTTTCTTTGCTGCTGTATTTTTTTTAACCACTGATGATGCCAAAAAGTTTTTGGAACAACCAGTGGATTTTCATGAAATCGTTTTGCAAGTTCTAGTTTTACAAGCTGCTTTTTTTTCACTTGCCTTTCAAGCATCGGGCTTGATGTGGCTGTTAAATAAAGAATTTTCGCCTCTTTTTGACAGGCATTTTCAGCAGCGAAATATAATTGAGGATTTTCAGAAAATGGAAAAGCATCCACTTCATCAATCACAAGAAAATCAAACGCAGATTTAAATCTCAAGAGTTGCATGGTTGTTGTGATGACTAATGGCGCACGAAAATAAGGAGCTCCACCGCCGAATAATAAAGGAATCGTGCAAGAAAAATCCCGACTGAGCCGCTTATGAAGCTCGATACAGACATCAATGCGCGGACTCGCAAGTGCAACCACTTTTCCTGATTTTAGGGCGGCGTTGAGTGCAGCATAAATCATCTCTGTTTTTCCTGCACCAGTCACAGCCAGTATCATCACGCGCGAAGTATGAGTGAGTTGGAGGTTAAGCTCGCGTGAGATTTTTTCTTGTGCATCAGTGAGATGACCAGTCCAGCAAAGATAGTCGTGACCCAAAAAATGCTTTTGAGGCAAATGATAGAGCCATTCATCAGAGCGGACACGACCAAGTTGGATGCAACTGGGACAATAAAAGGTTTCTGAAAGCTCAAGTGAAACCTCAGATTTTTCGTGTTCAGTGTGACAGCGATTGCATTTGATTTTTTGTGATGAAAGTTCAGTCATTCCAGGATAGCGTGTTAGTTTTCTGAGTATCTTTTGATTTTCGACATCCACTTTGAGGAGTAGACGTCCGTAATAATTTTCAAGATTTTCCATACTCTTTTATACGAAAAAATTAAAAAAATGTCACAGATTCATAAAAAATTTTTGTAAAAGTTACCTCAAAAGTGATATAATGGAGAAGTTCAATTGGGATATAGCCAAGCGGTAAGGCAAAGGTTTCTGATTCCTTCACGCGTAGGTTCGAATCCTACTATCCCAGTTTTCAAGTGCCTTTTGGCGCTTTTTTTATCTCATGAGAAAAGGAGAAAAAATGGTCATTACAATCAAAGATGATGTGTCGTATGAAGTGGAAATTAAAAAATCACGGTTTATTTGTCAGCTCAAGCGTGTCACTAGTCAAGAAGATGCGCGCGCGTTTATTGCTGCTGTAAAAAAGGAACATCGTCTGGCCAATCATCACTGTACAGCATACACGCTAGGAGAGCATCAAGAAATTCAGCGCAGCAGTGATGGTGGAGAGCCCTCAGGAACGGCAGGAGTTCCGATGCTCGAAATGCTTAAAAAATATGGCATCACAAATGTCTGTGCTGTCGTGACGCGTTATTTTGGAGGGATAAAGCTTGGAAGTGGCGGATTGATTCGTGCCTATGCAGGAAGTGTCAATGAGGCAATCAAAACCGTCGGACGTGTTGTTTTAGTGGAACAAATTGCGCTTCATTTGGAGCTTGAATATGCCCAATTTGATCGCCTTCAACACCTTTTACAAGTGGAAAAAATTCCGATTGTGAAAAGTGATTTTTCGTCAGTGGTCACCGTCGAGATTTTTATTGATGAATCCGCTCAAACGTCTTTTTTGTCAGTACTGACAGAAAAATTTGCTGGAAAAATCAAGATTACGACCGGAATAAAACACCGAGTTGAAGTTGATTTTGACCCGTCAGCACCGCTTTAGAGGATAGAATAAACAACATCATCGTTATTTGCACTCAGTTATGCTATGATGAAAGAGACGACTGATCACGGTTGTCGCATCATTTAAAAAGAAAGTTTAAGATTTTGAAAAATTTTTATGGATCAATTATTGTTACCGTTTTAGCACTTGGCTTTGCCTTTTTCTATGGCGGATTTAACGCTGTTTTCGTGACGGCAATTTTAGCGATTTTGGAAATTTCATTATCATTTGATAATGCGATTGTCAATGCTCGAATTTTAGAAAAAATGAGTAAAGCGTGGCAAGAAATATTTTTAACAGTAGGGATTTTGATTGCTGTTGTCGGCATGCGTTTTATTTTTCCGCTAATTGTAGTGTCCATTTCTGCCCAGACGAGTCCAATGAGTGCACTTCATCTCGCACTTGAAAAAGGAAATCCTGATATTCCAGGGACTTATGGCTATATTTTACATGCAGCGCATCCATCAATCGCAGCTTTTGGAGGTCTTTTTTTGCTGATGCTTGCGCTCTCCTTCTTTTTTGAAGATTTGGAGTATCATTGGTTAAAATTTCCCGAAAAAATGCTCTATTCTCTCGGTCGTTTGCCTTTAGCCTCAGCATTGATTTCGTTGATTGTATTAGTTTTGACCTCTGAGTTTTTAGCTAAAAATGCGCATACGGTCTTATTTTCAGGAGTTTTAGGAATCATCACTTTTTTGATCGTGGATGGCTTAGGAAAATTAATGAGTCAACACAATACTTTAGCTGAAGTACAAAAAGGGACAGGGACAAATCAGGCGCAAAATTCGCTCACAAAAGTCTCTGGAAAAGCTGCTTTTGTCCTTTTTCTCTACTTAGAAGTGATTGATGCCTCGTTTAGTTTTGATGGCGTGATTGGTGCATTTGCGATTACGGCAGACCCAATCATCATCATGCTTGGTTTAGGATTGGTTGGTGCCATGTTTGTACGGTCACTGACAGTATTTTTCGTTAAAAAAGGAACACTCAATGATTTGATTTATATCGAACACGGAGCGCACTGGGCAATTTTGTCACTTGCAGTGTTACTTTTACTTAGTATTCGATTTGAAATCAATGATGTCGTCACAGGCGTTTTAGGAGGCGTTTTGATTTTACTCTCATTTGTATCAAGTGTGCTATATAATCGCTCGCATTAAAAGACAGCTCTTGCAAAACGAAATAAAAAAGATTATAATAATCATAAAGCGAATTGAGGACGGTGAAAGCTCAGTGATGAATGGTCTTTACAATCAATTGGGATATAAAAAGTAAAAAATAAAGGTGGAACCGCGCATTTGCGCCCTTTGTAAGTGAAAAATCTTACAGGCGCTCATGGGTGGTTTTATCGTTGTCAATCAGATTTTCTGATAAAAAAGGAGAAATAATGGCAGAAAACAAAAAACTAGCATTTCAAGACATCATCTTGACTCTTCAAGACTTTTGGTCTAAACAAGGCGCAAATTTGATGCAAGCTTATGATAACGAAGTGGGCGCTGGGACGATGAGTCCATATACGTTTTTGCGTTCAAATGGTCCTGAACCCTGGGGAGCCGCTTATGTACAACCTTCACGTCGTCCAGCTGACGGCCGTTACGGAGAAAATCCAAACCGCTTGTTCCAACATCATCAGTTTCAAGTCGTTTTGAAACCTTCTCCAAAAAATATCCAAGAACTTTATCTTCAAAGTTTGACTGCGCTTGGCATTGATGCACTTGAGCATGACATTCGTTTTGTTGAAGATAATTGGGAAAATCCTTCAATGGGCTGTGCTGGTATTGGTTGGGAAGTTTGGATTGATGGACAAGAATGTACTCAATTTACTTATTTCCAACAAGTCGGAGGAATCGAAGTGGATTCAGTGACTTCTGAAATCACTTATGGTTTAGAGCGTATTGCAACAGTAATTCAAGAAGTGGATTCTGTTTATGATCTTGAATGGGGAAATGGCGTTGCTTATGGGGATATTTTCAAAGAACCTGAATACGAACATTCTAAATTTGCTTTTGAAGCATCCAATCAAGAACTTTTACTTAAACTTTTTGGCGAATATGAACAAGAAGCGCTTGATTTACTTGATAAAGGGTTGGTTCACCCCGCTTATGATTATATTTTGAAATCTTCACATACCTTTAACTTGCTTGATGCGCGTGGCGCAGTTTCTGTCACTGAGCGCGCAGGCTATATGCACCGCGTGCGCACCATGGCGCGTAAAGTCGCAAAAACATTCATCGAAGAACGTGCAAAACTTGGTTTTCCATTGTTGAAAGATGAAGCATTGCGCGAGAAATATCTTGGAATAAATGGGAAATATAGTGAAAAAGCGGAAGAAAAAAGATGACAGGGATGACGCTTGAAGGAAAGCATCTCATTATCAGAGGAAATGCGCAAGGTTCGATTGCGATGACATTTGGTCTCATTGCGCTCATTATTATTCCGTTTTTATGGATGTTTAGTTTTATAGTGGCATTGATCAGTCTTTTTGTTGGTATCCTACTTTTGCTCGCTGGATTTATACAAAAGCTGAGAAGTCGCAAACAAAAAGCCTTTGAAATTAAGAATGATGTCATTTACATTTTTCCAGATGGACATGAAAATATGCGTTATGAAATTCCACTTTCTCGTGTGAGTTATCTGACACAAAAGCATCGTCATAAATCGGGAAATACTGAAATTTTGACCTTAATCTTAAATACAAGCGCAGATAGTTGCCGTTGGGTAAACAGAGATTTTGAAGAAATATTGACAAAGAAAGAAGTTGACTTAGAATTTTTGCCCGTCAAAGAAAAATTTTATCCAGAATTTTTCAAGCTACTTAAAGAAAATTTTCAAATTCATTTTGTAAGTCCTGAAAAAGGAATAAAAGCCTATTTGAATGGGAATTATGAATAGAGGAAAAAGAGATGATGTCAGAAAATGAGAGATTACATTTAGTTGAGCTTGCAGCGCTTTTAGCGAATGATAATGAACAAGCCGTAGCAACAATCAAACTTTTAGTTGAAAAACCAGAAGAATTTGAAGAAAAGTTTGCTGACTGGCTTTATGAAACAGATTTTTCAGTTTTTGAAGATACCAAGATTATTGCGGCTTATTTATTGACAGGATATGAGCTGGGAAATAGTCAACAATTTGGTGCTTATATTGACTGGAAAGAAGAAACGGATGAGATACTTAAAAGTCTCGAGTTCGTGACCAAAAATAAAGGATATTCTGTTGATTTTAAAAATGAACATTTTGATCAAAAAAACACTCAAAATGCACTTTACGAGATTTCTAATTTTCTAAAAAATAAAGGATTTTTGCTTATTTATTGGGATACAGACAGTGATTCTTATCATCTATTTATTGTTGCGTTGTCGGATTTTGATAAATTAATTTCGCTTGGAAATGAGTTAGGAATTGAATTTAAAAAGGAATATTAAGTAAAAAAATGAAAATTGAAACAAAGCGCTTGATTTTGCGTCAGCTCAATAGTCAAGAAGAAAAGCTTTGGCTGGATCATTTGGATGAGTTAGAGCAAAAACTCGCTGTTTCTTATCAGGGTGAAGCGATGACAGGCTTTATTCGGGAAATCGTGAAGCAGCAGATAAATAGAGTCTCAAAATTTCCCACAGCGCATTTTTCGGATTTTTGGCTGATTATTTTGCGCGACACACGTACTGTGATTGGTTCGGCGGATTTCAAAACACTGCCAAATGAAGCGGGAGAAGTGGAGATTGGTTATGGTTTAGCCACACCATTTGAAGGTTCTGGCTATATGACTGAGGCGGTGTGCGCATTATGTGAGTGGGCTTTGACACAAAATGATGTGAAAGCTGTCAGTGCTGACACAGAAGATGGAAATCTGAAATCAGAGCGTGTGCTTGAAAAAGTCGGTTTTGTTCGGACAATAAAAGAAAAAAATCAATGGTGGAAATATGAAAATTAAATCTTACAAGGAAAATCCGCATCATTTGGCGCAGTTGGTTGATTTGGTCAATTTTTGCCAAAATATTGAAGCAGATTTATCCATTAAATTTGCAGAGCAAGATGATATGTTTCAAATTCCAGCTTATTATCAAGCAAAAGGTGGCGAGTTTTGGCTAGCTTTTGAGGAGGATAAAGTTGTTGGATCGATTGCATTGCTTCCAGTCGACACGACAACGGCTGTGCTGAAAAAATTCTTTACTTATCCTGAATTTCGTGGAGCGCCTGAACATTTGGGCGCACAGCTTTATCAGCAGTTCATTGATTTTGCAAAAGAAAAAGGGTTTGTGACGATCGTTCTTGACACACCAGAAGGCGAGCATCGCAGTCATGGATTTTATGAGAAAAAAGGTTTTGTGCAAATAAAAAAAGAGGAATTGACGGTGGATTATCCATTTCCAGACCGAAATTCTCGGATATATGAGTTAAAATTGAAAGGTTAATTATGGCAAATTATTTATTAGAAATTGGTCTGGAAGAAATTCCAGCACATTTGGTAACTCCAAGTATCAATCAGCTTGCTGAGCGAGTGGAAACATTCCTTAAGGAAAATCGCTTAGCATTTGAGAAATTGATTAAATTTTCAACGCCACGTCGCTTAGCAATCTTTGTTGAAGGTCTGGCAGAAGCATCAGAAGCGATTGATGAAGAAGTTAAAGGACCGTCAGCTAAAATTGCTAAAGATGCAAAAGGAAATTGGTCAAAAGCGATTCAAGGATTTTCACGTGGGCAAGGAGCGACTCCAGATGATTTAATCCTTAACGGTGATTATTACTATGTGAAAAAACATATTGACGGAGTCAAAGCAGAAGAAATTCTTTCTAAAGTTGGCGATGAAGTCATCTCAAAAATGACTTTCTCAACTTATATGAAATGGGGAAATAATGATTTTCTCTTTGTTCGTCCGATTCAATGGATCGTATCACTTTTAGAAGATAAAGTGGTTGCTTTTGATTTATTAGATGTAACAGCAAATCGTTTTTCACGAGGCCATCGTTTCTTGGCAAATGTTGAGGTTGAACTCAAAAATGCCAATGATTATGCTAAAAAAATGCTAGAAAACTTTGTTTTAGTTGATGCTGAACATCGTAAAGCAGAAATCTCTGCTCAAATTTTGGCTCTCGCATCTGAAAACAATTGGCAAGTAACGCTTCATAAAGATTTACTAGAAGAAGTCAATAATATTGTTGAATATCCAACAGCGTTTGTAGGCTCTTTTGATGAAAAATATTTAGCTGTTCCTTCTGAAGTTTTAGTGACATCCATGCGCGATAATCAACGTTATTTTGAAGTTTATAACCAAGAAGGTCAACTCGCGCCAAACTTTATTTCTGTCCGTAATGGGAACGCTGAACATATTGAAAATGTCGTGCTTGGAAATGAAAAAGTCTTGGTGGCACGTCTTGAAGATGCAAAATTTTTCTGGGAAGAAGATCAAAAACTCAAAATTGAAGATTTGGTCGCTAAACTTGCTAAAGTAACTTTCCATGCTAAAATTGGTTCAATTACTGAACACATGGCACGAACAAAAGAAATCGCCGCTAAACTTGCTGAAATTGCTGATTTGACAGCTGAAGAAAAAAGAGATGTTGCCCGTAGTGCAGAAATTTATAAATTTGACCTTTTGACAGGAATGGTTGGAGAATTTGATGAATTACAAGGCGTGATGGGTGAAAAATATGCGCTTTTAGCTGGGGAAAATGCAAATGTTGCCGCAGCAATTCGTGAACATTACATGCCAACCTCAGCTGACGGAGCATTGCCTGAAACAAAAGTTGGTGCTGTACTTGCAGCTGCTGACAAGATTGATTCAGTCCTCTCTTTCTTTAATGTTGGCTTAATTCCTTCTGGTTCAAATGATCCTTATGCCCTACGTCGAGCAGTACAAGGCTTGATTCGGATTATTGAAAAAATGAATTGGCATTTCGATCTCTCTTTATTTATCGACCAATTTGAAGGTGAAAATCATCTTGAAATTTTGGATTTTGTCAAAGCACGTGCTCAGAAACTTTTGCTTGATGAAGGCCTGCGTTATGATATTGTGGATGCAGCGATTGAGGCTGTCCCATTTGACTTGACTGCGTTGATGCAAGCGGCTCGCGTCATTGAAAAACACCAAACACACAGTCCATTTAAATCTACCGTTGAAAATGTTGCACGTGTGATTAACCTCTCGAAAAAAGCAGATCATCTTGTTGAGATCAGACTAGATCTTTTTGAAAATGAAGCTGAAAATGGACTTTATGATACGATTACAGCGCTTAAAAAAGACTGGAATGTCTTACCTACCGAACTCAAATTCAAGAGCATCGTCCACAAAATTTCTCCAGCAATTTCAGCTTACTTTGAAAATGTAATGGTCATGACTGAGGATGAAACACTGCGCTATAATCGTCTGTCAGTACTGACAGAAACCGTCAAATTGACCCGAGTTTTGGGAGATTTTAGCAAAATTATCACGAAATAAAACTGTCAGTACTGACAGAAACTAAAGGAAAGGAGCGTCACACATTTGGGTATTTCAAACGAACAAATTGAACGAATCAACGCACTAGCACGCAAGAAAAAAAATGGTGGACTCACAGCGCAAGAACAAGAAGAACAAGCTGTTTTACGGCGCGCATATATTGATTCAGTAAAATCAAATTTCCGCTCTCAAGTCGAAAATATAAAACTTGTGGATGATAATGGAAAAGACATTACACCAAAGAAACTAAAAAATTTACAAAAAGAACGTGGATTGCGCGAATAAGATCACTCAAAAATTGTAATCTTGAAAAAGAAGTGGTAAAATATAGGAAAAAGAAATGGGTATGGTGCACACCCAAAACCGCTGACAAAAGTCAACTGATGGCGCCTACAATGTGTGTTTTTGTTGCACATTGTAGGTGCTTTTTCTTATTAAATTCTTAGAAAAGAGAAAATTATGAATTTCATCATTGTGTTTATTTTTGGTGTTCTTGGAGGCTTGAGCCGCTATGAGCTCAACGTCCATCTCCCCAAATTAGGACAATTTCCAATTTCAACCTTACTCATCAACCTTGTCGGATGTTACTGTTTTACTTTTTTGATAAAAAATTATCTGACGGCAAAAAATGCCAAAGCACGAACGATTTTAGCACTTGGTACGGGCTATATTGGGACATTTACAACATTTTCCTCCTTTATGATGGATTCTGACAACCTCCTGACAACGCAGCATTATTGGCTTTTAACCCTTTATGTCTTGTTGACAGTTGGCGGAGGTTTAGCCATGGCAGCGCTGGGAATGTATCATGGACGACACGCAGTTGCCTTTCCAACAGTAACAGCACTCGAAGATGAAGCAGGAGAAGTACGACTGAAAGAAGCTGAACTTCGTCCTGAAAACAAAGAAAACGAAGCAGGAGAAAACAAACGATGATAGAAATTGCACTTGTAGGACTAGCTTCAGGTATTGGCGCAATTGTGCGCTATCTTTTCAGTAACCTCAGCGTCGTGTTCAAAAAAATCGGATTTCCTCTGGGGACCTACCTCGTAAATATTATTGGTTCTTTGTTGATTGGTTATTTTTTCGGGAAATTTGGCAATCAATCCGAAAATTATAAAATTTTTGCCACAGGATTTTGCGGCGGTTTAACGACATTTTCCACCTATAATTTTGAACTTTTTGATTTACTGGACAAGCACGACTATAAACACTTCGCCGAATATTTTTTACTCAGTTACGGCTTAGGATTCGTCGCCGTCATCATCGGTCTTGCTTTAGCAAAATGAAAAAAACTCTTTCTTCTTAGAAAGAGTTTTTTATCTACTTACCAACCAAAGTAATCATGGTGGATCTGAATCGCACCTGAACGCGCATAAATGAGCTGACTTACTGTAACAAAAGTATAACCTTGTGCCTTTAAGCTATCAATAACTTGAGGTGCCGCAGCTACACTCCACGGATGAATATCGTGCATCAAAACAATCGCTCCATCATGTGCTCCAGCCATCGCAGCTGCATAAACAGGAGCACTCGTTGAATCCTTCCAATCTTCAGTGTCCACATCATAATTTACTGCAGACATGTTGACACTGTTCAAGACGGTTTGATTAACAGCTTCATAAGGCGGACGATAAAAAGGCCAATCTTGTCCTGTCACTTGCGTGATCAAGTTTGCAGCGCGTGTGATTTCAAGATTTGCAGCTGCAGATGAAAGACTTGTAAGTTGCGGATGAGTCCACGTGTGCGAGCAAATTTGATCGCCATCAGCGGTTTCACGCTTTAAAATTGCTTCATTTCCAGCAATACTCGATCCAATCTCAAAGAAAGTCACATTTACATTATCTTTTTCTAAACTGTTCAGTAAAGTTGGCGTTGTCGTAGCATCGGGACCATCATCAAAAGTCAGGGCAATTAATTTTTTTCCAGCATAAAATTTTTGAACGGCATTTACGAGCGCTTGAGTTTCTTTAGCTTTCGCAGCTTCTGGAAGTTTATCAAGCACATTTTGTGCATCTAAAAGATGACTGTTCGATGGGTTTTGTGCGACGACATCCACAAGTTTTTGAAAACTGACTTGCGCTTGATCTCGTTTTTTGACTTGCGTTTGAGCGTTATCAAGTTCTTTTTTAGCTTGTGTTAAGAAGCGGTCATCTGGAAGTTTATTCAAAGAAACCTCATCAATATTTTTTTGATAAGTTGTATCTTTTACAGTGCTTGCACTGACTTTTTCACCCGAGAATACAGGAGAAGCAAATAAAGCATTGATTGCATTTTGCTTGTCGATTTTTAAGTCTAATACAGCAATTTTTTTCTTGAATGCCTCAAAACTTGAACTGGAAATCTTTGATTTTTCATTGGTCAACTCAGAAGAAAATTTAGCAATTCCAGCTTTTGTCGCGAGTTGAGAAGGAAAAACATGATTCACATAAAGTGAATTCAAATGTTTTGAAAGTTGAGTAATAAATGGTTTTTCTTTAGCATTTTCATAAACTTTAAAAACGCCAAAGCCAGTAATCGCAAGAATAATGACAAGAAATGATGTGATAACAATTGTAACTCTTCGTTTTCGGATATGCCGGCGTCTTCTTCTATTTTCCGTAAGATGTCCTCCTGATTTTTTTGGAATACGTCTATTATAGTCGTTTTAAAAAGCAATGTCAAGATTTTTTTTCATAAAGATGATGACTGTGGATATAGTCCAGCACAGCTTTAGGAAGAAGATAATTCGGCTCAATTTTTTTTGCAATCATTTCACGAATCATCGTGCTTGAAATCGGTAAAAGAGGAGTATCCAACCAAATAACAGGATAAGGACTTTCTTTTTGATGTTCATAGCGCTTAATCGCCACAAAATGAACCATCTCAATCAATGCATCAATCTTATACCATTTTTCAAGATAATCAACCATATCGCTCCCGATAATGAAATAATAGTCATTTTCAGGATGAAGGGCGGTAAGGAGTTTTAATGTATCATAAGTGAATGATTTTCCACCGCGTTTGATTTCAATCTTCTCAATTTCCAGTCGTGGATTATCCAAAAGCGCAAGTTCAATCATCTTGATGCGATGGTTTGGAGAAATCGTTGTTTTTGTATCTTGATGTGGTGGGATATTTTCAGGCATCAAAAAAACTTTGTCCAAATTCATTTGCTGTGCGACCTGATCTGCCATCATCAAATGTGCATGATGGATCGGATTAAAATTACCACCTAAAAGACCTATTTTTTGTTTTTTCTTATGATTCATCTCGCTGTTCCTTTTTATCATCGCTTTTTTTCTATTTCTATTTTACCACGAGATGTTGCAATAATAAAGCTAGTCCTTCACACGTGTGCAGCACGAAATGGCAAGTTCAAGACCGCGTTGCATTTCATCTATTGATAAAGAGGGCTGATGAGGGTGGTGGAGTGCTTGAACGCTACTAAAAGGAAGATGAATAAATCCGTTTTTGATTTGAAGGTGGTGATGATAAATGTAATCACTGATTCCATAGAAAACATGATTACAAACAAATGTCCCTGCGGTTGTTGAGCACTCTGCTGGGATATGGTGGGCGCGAATTTGCTTCACCATTTCTTTTATCGGAAGGGTGGTAAAATAAGCTGCAGGACCATCAAGGCTTATGGTTTCATCAATGGGCTGATTTCCTTCATTATCAGAAATTGCATAATCATCACGATTGATGGCGACAAGTTCAGGAGTAATTGAAAAACGTCCCCCTGCCTGACCAACTGAAATCACAACATCTGGTTTTTCTTTTTCAATTACTTCACATATCCTTTGAATGGATTTAAAACGCACAGTTGGAATAATCAGTGGGATAATGCGCGCGCCGTTGATGCTCTTTGGGAGTGCAGAAACGATATCTTGGGAAGGATTTGTTTTTTCTTCTCCAAAAGGAGTAAAACCTGTGACTAAAATTTTCATGAGCAACACTTTCTTTGTTTTATAGACGACAAGCGTCATGGCCTTAATTTTATGCTTTCTTTGTTCATTTTTCAAGAAAAAACAAAAAAAGACCTGTTTTTTTGGGTTTGTAATGCTTTGAGAAGAAGAATCAAAATTAAAAGGAATGAAAAGCAAATATAAATAGGCTCGCAGTACAAATTTAGTCGAAAATTTGATAAAATAAAGGTTAGAAATGTGTTGAAAATGAGGGAAGTTCGAAAAAAGCGAATCACGGAGGAATTATGCCACATCTTTATCAAGACGACAGTCTTACATTACACACCGATTTGTACCAAATCAACATGATGCAAACCTACTTTGAACTCGGGCGTCACAAGCGTCATGCTGTATTTGAAGTTTTTTTTCGTGATCTTCCATTTAAAAATGGCTATGCTGTTTTTGCTGGACTTGAGCGAATGGTTGACTTTTTACAAAAACTTACTTTTTCAAAATCAGATATTGATTATCTTCGTGAATTAGATTACCCAGAAGCTTTTTTGAACTATTTAGAAAACTTGAAATTTTCAGGAACGGTAAGAGCGCTAAAAGAAGGACAATTGGCATTTGCAAATGAGCCGCTAGTCCAGATTGAAGGACCATTAGCGGAGTGTCAATTGGTTGAAACGGCCATTTTAAATATCATTAATTTCCAGACGTTGATTGCGACAAAAGCTGCCAGAATAAAGTCTGTGATTGGAGATGATCCACTTTTAGAATTTGGCACAAGACGCGCACAAGAAATGGATGCTGCGATTTGGGGGACACGAGCAGCCTATATTGGTGGGGCTGACGCCACTTCCAATGTTCGTGCGGCAAAAATGTTTGGAATTCCTGCAAGTGGAACGCATGCTCACGCACTAATACAGAGTTACGGGAATGATTATGACGGATTTAAAGCGTATGCAATGACGCATAAAAACTGTGTTTTTTTAGTTGATACTTATGATACCTTAAGTAGTGGAGTTCCAGCAGCGATTAAAGTGGCGCGAGAATTTGGTGATCAGATTCAGTTTCAAGGAGTGCGGATTGATTCTGGTGATATGGCGTATATCTCAAAGAAAGTGCGTCAACAGCTAGATGATGCAGGATTTACAGATGCAAAAATTTACGCTTCAAATGATCTTGATGAATCAACGATTTTAAGTCTGAAGATGCAAAAAGCAAAGATAGATGTTTGGGGAGTAGGGACGAAACTCATTACAGCTTATGATCAACCCGCGTTAGGGGCTGTTTATAAATTGGTCTCTATTGAAGATGAACAAGGCAAGATGCGAGACACCATCAAAATCTCTAGTAATGCTGAAAAAGTCTCAACTCCAGGTAAAAAGCAAGTGTGGCGCATTACTCGAGCTTCAGATGGCAAGTCAGAAGGGGATTATATTACGTTTGATGGTGAACGTCCAGATTTGGCAGATGAAATTTATATGTTTCATCCGACTTACACTTATATCAATAAAAACGTGACAGATTATCAAGCCAAAGCATTGTTGGTAGATGTATTTAAATCAGGAAAACTGGTTTATTCATTGCCTGATTTGCAGGACATCAAAGCTTTTGCTAAGGAAAATTTATTTGAACTTTGGGATGAATACAAACGAGATTTGAATCCACAGCCTTATCCTGTTGATTTGTCGCAAGACCTTTGGAATCATAAAATGCGTTTGATTTCTAAAGTGAGAACACAAGTTTCTCAACAAAAATTAAATTAAGGAAGGCAATTAAATCTCGTTTTTTCAAGTCAGATTTAGTTTGTAACTGAATGGATGGAAATTAGAAGAATTGACATTGGCGAAACACAAGCGTTTTGGAATCTTCAAAAACAGTTAGATCAAGAAACGCATTTTATGATGTATGAACCAGATGAGCGAAAGTATGAAATTGGAAAAGCAGTGAGTCAGATTGCGCACGTTGATTTTATCATCGGTGCAGTAGAAGACGGGGATTTGATTGGTTATCTTAGTGCAAAAATTGGAGCTTATCTTCGACTCAAAAAAACGGCATATCTTGTAATTGGGATTTTAAAAGCCTATCAGGGGAGAGGGATTGGGCATCAACTTTTTGAGCATTTAGAAGCATGGACGCATGAAAATGGGATTCATCGTTTGGAGCTCACTGTATTAGTCACTAACGCTCAAGCAATTGCACTCTATCAAAAAAATGGGTTTAAGATTGAGGGAGTGAGGCAAGAAGCCATGTGCGTGGATGGACAGTTTATTGATGAATTTTATATGAGTAAAATCTATGATTAACATGAAAGAAGAAAAAATGAAATTACAAGAAGAAATCATTAAAGAACTGGGTGTCAAACCCGAAATTGATCCAAAAGAAGAAATTCGAAAAACCATTGATTTTTTGAAATCATATCTTAAAAAATATCCGTTCATTACAAGCTTTGTATTGGGGATATCAGGAGGACAAGATTCAAGTTTAGTAGGACGTTTAGCCCAATTGACGATGGAGGAGATGCGTCAAGAGACAGGAAATGAGGCGTATCAATTTATTGCCGTGCGCTTGCCTTATGGCGTACAAGCAGATGAAGCAGATGCACAGCGGGCGATTGAGTTTATCAAACCAGATCAAAGTCTCGTTGTTAATATAAAAGCAGCTGTTGATGGGCAAGTCGCTGCGGTAGAAGCAGCAGGAGTTAAGGTTTCTGATTTCAATAAAGGAAATATCAAAGCACGACAACGCATGATCACACAATATGCGGTCGCTGGCGGAAATCAAGGTGCTGTTTTGGGAACAGATCACGCAGCTGAAAATATTACAGGCTTCTTTACGAAATTTGGAGATGGTGGAGCAGATTTAATTCCTATTTTCCGTTTGAATAAACGTCAAGGCAAGCAATTACTGGCTGAACTTGGTGCGAATCCCGCGATTTATGAAAAAGTTCCTACTGCTGATCTTGAAGATGGAAAGCCTGGTCTTGCAGATGAGGTTGCACTTGGTGTGACATATCAAGAAATTGATGATTATACAGAAGGTAAAGTCATTAAAAAAGAAGCACAAGAAAAAATTGAGCAGTGGTATTTAAAAACGCAACATAAACGTCATTTACCAATTTCAATTTTTGATGATTTTTGGAAGTGAGAAAGAAAAATAAAACTAGAAAAACGCATAATGTTTTCTGGTTTTTTTATTGTTTTTCAAACAAATAGAATACGATGTTATGTTTTTGTAATGAAACCAGAATATATGATAGGAATATTTAATTTAATTTAAATAAAACGAGAGAGATTTATGTTATTATACTATGAGGCGCAGTAAACGGAGACCGCCTTACCACCTTACGTTTAATCCGTCTTTCAAAGTTCAGGTTCTTATATGTTAGACGGCAAGTAATCTTGATGACCCTACATGAAACGCCATCGGATTTTCAAAAGAATGATCTTTCTTCATTGAGAACTCCGCTGCACGCCATGTTTGCCAGAGACGAAAATAAAGAATTATTTGTTTGAAATTTAAATCAAAACTTACCGCAGTATTAGCAACAACGCTATTAACTTTATCTTTTTCACAAAGTATTAAAGCAAGTGCTGATACCACAACTGCGACTCAGTCAAATCTCTATGATAAAATCAATCAACAATTTACGCAAGCTTATCAAACGCGTTCTGCTAAATTGGTTGATGTGATTACAAAAGAAGTTTCTAAATTATCTGGGACGAATTTTCATGAGCCAGTTGAAGCAAGTTTATTGCATTTGAACCAATTTATCTCACAATATGATCAAACTTTGGCGAGTGTAAATAAAGCTGAAGCAACTCATCTTGATGCTGATATTTCTGCTGCACAAGCTCAAATTGCGCAATTGCCGACTTCTGAAGTGGCACATACCACTGCGTTTAGTGATCGCATTAATGCGGTCATTGCTGCAAATGAACAAGCTAAAAAAGCAGCAGCACTTGCTGCACAAAAAGCAGCTGCAGATCAAGCAGCAAAAGAGGCTCAAGCAGCGCAAGAAGCGCAGCGCGAAAAAGAAAAAGCCAACAATCCTTATGGATTGAAATATACGGGATTTGATTCAATTGATTCAGCGCGCGCGTTACGAAATTCAATTGAACAGGGGGGGAATATGAACATTAATCTCTCGCTAAATCTCCAATATATCGGTGGCTATGGATTTGCTAAAAGTACATGGCTTGCGCTATGTAGTGAAACAGCAACGAGTCCGACTGACTTTTCGGTCGCCCACCAAAATTTATTAGCAGATACGTTAGTGCGTGATGCGTTTGGTGGAGATTGGGGAAATGTTCCCAAAAGTGGCGGATGGTAATTTCCATAAAAATGTAATAAACCTGAAAATAAACAGATTTGACTTTTCATTTCTGTTTTTTTTTTCGCTCTTTGAGGTAGGCTTTGTCTTCGTTTTTGAAAATTTAAAATGTTATAATAAATGTAAGAAAAAGTAATGTTGAGATGGAGGAGCGATGGCATTTATTGAGGTAAAAAATGAATCAAAGAAATATAAAACAGGAGATCAGGTGATTTTCGCGAATGATCGAGTTAGTTTTTCAATTGAAAAGGGAGAATTGACGATTGTTTTGGGTTCTTCTGGTGCTGGAAAATCGACAGTTTTAAATATTTTGGGGGGAATGGATACTTCCGATGAAGGTCAGGTAACGGTTGATGGACTTGAGCTTTCAGGATTAAATGAAAAAGAATTAATTACTTATCGACGCAATGATGTGGGATTTGTTTTTCAATTTTATAATTTGATTAATAATTTAACGGCTCTCGAAAATGTGGAGCTGGCATCAGAAATTGTTTCGGATGCACTTGAAGCACGTGAGGTGATGGCGCAAGTTGGACTTTCTCATCGAATGGATAATTTTCCTTCTCAGCTCTCAGGTGGGGAGCAGCAACGTGTTGCAATTGCAAGAGCGGTGACAAAAAATCCTAAACTTTTACTTTGCGATGAACCTACGGGTGCTTTGGATTATCAAACGGGGAAACAAGTGCTTAAAATATTACAAGATCGGGCACTTAAAAATGGCACGACGGTCATCATAGTGACGCATAATGCTGCACTCAGTGATATAGCAAATCGCGTGATTTATATGCATGATGGTCAGGTAAGTAAGGTTGTTCAAAATGAGCATCCTAAAGCGATTGAGCAGATTGAATGGTAAGGTGGACGATGAAAAAAATTCGAACACGGCAATTAAACAAGGAGATTAAGCGTGCCATTACGGGATCAATGGGACGATTTTTGTCGATCTTTTCTTTGATGGTTTTGGGCGTGTTTGCTTTTGTTGGGTTGAAGGTTTCAGGACCTGACATGCGAGCAACGGCAAAGCAATTTTATCAGACGCATCAATTGGCTGATTTAACGGTGACATCAACAATGGGGCTTGATGCTTCTGATCAAAGGGTGATTTCAGATGTCAATGGTGTGAAGCAGGCCGAATTTGGTTATTTTCAAGATGTTCTTTTGGGGCATTCTAAAACTGCGGTGCGCGTTTTCAGTCAAGCTGGAGATTTATCGACTTATCAGCTGATGTCTGGGAAAATGCCGTCACAAGCGCGGGATATTGCACTGGATTATTTATTGTCCAAACACTATCATTTGGGTGAGCAAATTACACTTAATCAGGAGAAAAAAACGACGGATGTTTTGAAAAATCAGACGTTTAAAATTGTTGGATTTGTGAAATCAAGTGAATGGGTGGATAAAAGTAATTTTGGACAAACACTGATTGGTACAGGACAACTAAAGGGTTATGCGTTCGTAGGCGCGCGGGAATTTTCTTCTGACGTTAAAATGATTGCACGGCTATCTTTTAAGGATATGTCTGGACTTTCGCCTTATGATCATGCGTTTAAATCACGTGCATTGAAAAATCAAAAAGCAATGGAAAACGTACTAAATGTGCAGGCTTCGCAGCGTTTAAAAAAAATTCAAGCATCTGGTTTTACTGAACTTAAAAAGGCGCAGACGACGTTGAATGAAAAAAATCAAAGTTTAGATGCACAAATTCAACGCTTAAACTCGCAAAAAGAAGCGATGTCAAAAATTAATCCAAGTGAAACTCAAAATATGGCGGTTACTGACGCTTTAAAATCGCTTGATGATGCAAAAGCGCAATTGGTCAGTGCACAGTCCCATTTGGAGGTGCAAAAAAACACATTGCGTGCGATGAAAGCACCAGTATATACGGTGAATGATCGAAACAGTGCGGATTCAGGATATCAAACGTTCGTGGATAATTCTACGCGAATTGATACTTTGTCAAATATTTTTCCTGTGGTTTTGTTTGCTATCGCGGCGTTAGTGAGTTTGACTACGATGACGCGATTTGTGGAGGAAGAACGCTCAAGTTTGGGATTATTAAAAGCATTGGGCTATACAAATCGACAAATTCGACGGAAATTTATGGTGTATGGTTTTGTTTCTGCGACGTTAGGCGCGCTTGTTGGTGCTATTTTGGGACATTTGATTTTGCCTAAAATCGTTTTTAATGCGTATAGCGCATCATCGACATTTAGCGATTTAAAATTGTTATTTTCTTTAAAATGGACGGTTGTTGCATTTGTTATTGCACTGTTGTGTAGCGTTTTTCCAGCCTATTGGACAACGCGGGAGACATTACGAGAAGGACCTTCTCGGCTATTTTTGGCGAAAGCGCCAAAAGTGGGATCGCGGATTTTTTTGGAACGTGTGCCTTTTATTTGGAAAAAAATGAGTTTTACATATAAAGTAACGGCGCGCAATCTGTTTCGTTATAAAAAAAGAATGCTGATGACAATCGTTGGTGTAGCTGGATGTACGGCGTTGTTAGTGATGGGATTTGAGATTCGTGATTCAATTGCAGGACTTTCAGTGCGCCAATTTGGATCGATTATCCATTATGATTTGATTGCGGTGGAAAAAGATCATGTTTCTAAAACGGATGAGAAAAAATTGGATGCTGTCAGTACTGACAGCAAGGTTAAGCGAGATGCGGACATTCATTTTGAAGTGTTGTCATCACTGACAGCATCAGCCGATGGGAAACAACCCGTTCAGATGATTGTTCCGAAGGATCAAACCTCTTTTTCAAAATTTGTCAGCTTACAAAATCGAACGTCTCAAAAACAGTTGACATTAGGGAGAAAAGGCGCTGTAATTTCTGAAAAATTGGCCAAATTATTGCACGTCAGGGTGGGAGATCATCTGACTTTGGAGAATGAGAACCACAAACGGTATCAAATGAACATTACAGGCATTACTGAAATGTATATGGGACATTACGTTTTTATGAGTGCTTCGGCGTATGAAAAAAGTGCTCATGCGTCGTTTGATGCAAATGCGAAAATGATTGAACTGGTGCATCCGTCGGATAAAAATGTCGAAAGTATGGCTTATCAACTGATGGAAAATCCGTCAATGCTTGCGGTTTCGAAAAATACAGACTTGAAAACGACAATTCAGTCATTCTTGTATGGGATTAATTCGGTCATGGTGGTTTTGATTGTTTGTGCGATTTTGCTTGCGGTGGTTGTGATTTATAATTTGACGAATATTAACGTTTCTGAGCGCATTCGTGAGCTTTCAACAATCAAGGTGCTTGGGTTTTATGATCGCGAGGTGACGTTGTATATTTATCGAGAGACGATTTTATTGAGTGTGTTCGGGATTTTTGCAGGATTTTTGTTGGGGGCTTATTTCCATCGGGTGATTATTACGATGCTTCCGACAGATCTTGTGATGTTCAGTCCAAATTTAGCGTGGAAGAATTTGCTTTTGTCTGCGGTAATCACGATGGCGACGACCCTTCTTTTGAGTGTGATGGTTCATTATAAACTCAAACACGTCGATATGTTGGGCGCGTTAAAAGCAATTGATTAAAAAAAGTTGAATGATTTTTTCATTCAACTTTTTTGTCAGTACTGACAAACGTTAGGCTTTTCTTTTGGCATCAGTAATGCTCTGCCCAGAAGCTTCTTTTCCTAAAATGGTTTCAAAAAGAGGCAGTTCAATTTCGTTTCCGTATTTTTGTTTTAGGGCTAAGGTGACAAGACGATAGGCGAGACGGGCATTTCTTGAGAGCAATGGTCCGTGAAAATAAGAACCAAAGGTATTCTTGTAAATCAATCCTTCCTCACCAGAAACGCCATTATTTCCACCGCCGTAAATCACCTTTCCGAGCGGTTTTTCGTCGTCAGAAAGTGTCGTTCGTCCACCGTGATTTTCAAAACCGTAGTACGTTTCGTCAAATGTTTCGTTGTAGATTTCAACATCTCCAATGATCCGATCATTTCCTGGATTTTCGGTTTTATGTCCAAGAATTCCTGTACATGGAATGGCCGTTCCGTCCGCTAAAATATAGGATTGACCGAGCATTTGATAGCCGCCACAAATTGCAAGCATGGGTTTACCCGCTTCAATATAATCTCGAAGTTCGTCTAATAAATTAAGATGTTCTGAGATGATGCCTTGTTCGTAATCTTGTCCTCCGCCCCAAAACACGAGATTGTAATCGTCAGACTTGAATGAATCACCTAAAGAGACAATATCAAAAGTCATTTGGACGCCGAGTTTTTCGCCGACGTACTTCAGCATGAGAATGTTTCCATTGTCGCCATAAGTATTCATGAGATCACCAAAAAGATGGGCGACGCGCAGGGCGTACGCTGGATTTTTGAGTGTTGATTGGAGGGATGTGTAGGTCATGGTTTTCCTTTTATATTTTAACGGGTGATTGTTTATTTCATTTCTTTTGTGACATAGCCTTTTTCGGCAAGTAATTCGCGCATGGAGAGCATCGCTGTATAAGTCGCAAGAAGATAAACATGATCGTTTGCTTTTGTTTCAATTTCAGTTAATAGTGATGGAAGTGTATCATATTCTGTGATTTTATTTTCGTCAAATCCTGCAACACGTAAGCGTCGCGCCATTTCACTATGTCTGACACCGCCAGTGTAGATCTGATCAATATGCATTTCTTGGATCCGTTCAAAATTCGCATCCCAAATCCAGCTGGTATCAATTCCGTCAGCGTAATTCGCGTTTAATAAGGTCACGAGCGTGAAAGGATAAGGAGCGAGTGTCATCATCTCAAGTGCTTGATTGGCACCAACGGGATTTTTGATTAACACAATTGTAACTGATTTTTGTCCAATTTTGAACGTCTCTTGACGTCCAAAAACAGCTTTACTTTCATCAAATCCTGCTTTAATGACCTCAGGTTTAATGTCGTAAAACTCAGCAACAGCAACAGCACTGAGGGCATTGTAGATATTGTAAAGACCGCCGACATTGATTTTGTAGCTGTTGTCATCAATGACAAATTGTGATGACGTATTCGTGATTTCTGTCAGTGCTGACAGCTTATAATCAAGCGTTGGACGGGCAAAATCGCAGTTTGGGCACTGATAATTTCCCAAATTGGCATAGGTGTTTAACGTGTACTCTAAAATATGATGACAGTTTGGACACAAGACACCTTCGGTATTATAATGTGCCCGTTTTGCATGATGATGATCATGGTCAAAGCCATAATATTTCACGGGATTCACTAATGTTCTGGAATGAAAAAGCGGACTGTCTCCATTGAGTAAAACTGTCGCTTCAGGTGCATTCTCGGCTCCTTTAACAATAAAATCATACGTCGTATAAATCTCGCCATACCGATCCATCTGATCACGAAAAATATTCGTAAATACAAAAAGACTAGGTTTAAGATAGTGAGTGATGCGTGGCAAACTGGCTTCATCAATCTCAAGGACAGCGTATTTTTTCTCGTTTTTGGATGCTTTTTTTGCTTTTAGAAAAGTAGAAACGATTCCTGTGATCATATTTGCACCGGTTTCATTTGTCACAACATGACCGAATGCTTTTTCAAGAATGCCGACGGTCAAAGCCGTTGTTAATGTTTTTCCGTTCGTTCCAGTGACAACGATGATTTCATAGTTTTTTGTCAGTGCTGACAAAATTTCTGGATCAAATTTTAAGGCAATTTTGCCTGGTAAAGTCGAGCCACGCTTGAAAAATTTTTCCAAGATCAGTTGAGCAGACTTTCCTGTGAATTTTGCCAGTGAGGTTTTAATGGTCATGTTGATATTATATCACAGCAAATGAGACAAAACAAAGTTTTGTTTTTTCCTTAGCAGACCTCAAAAAAAGAAATCCCGTTTTTTTAAAATGAGTCAAATTTTGTATTTTTAAAATTGATTTGTGCTATAATGAAAAACAATAAAAATGAAGAAAGCGGATAAAATGAAAAAAAGTAAAATATTCCAACATAATTCCTATACCACGCTGTACGGCGGATTTTATGAAGGTACAATTACAGCAAAAGAGGTGCTGACCCATGGCGCTTACGGCATCGGTACGCTAGATGGAGCAGATGGCGAAGTCATTATTTTAAACGGCCATGTTTATCAAGGCGATAGCAAAAATCAGGTGCGTTTGGTGAGTGCTGACGAAACAATGCCTTATGCAGCAACGGTTGAGCATCATGCAAGTGTCCACCTAGAACATCAAACGCTCAGTCAAGAAACGCTTTTGTCAGTACTGACAGAAAAAATTTCATCTCCAAATGTGCCACACACTGTCCTCATTTCAGGTCAGTTTAGCAAGATTGAAATCAGCTCAAAACCGCCTAAAAATACCGCGCCGTATCTTGAAATTTTAGCGCATCAACCTCACTTCACAAAAACGCAAATTAAAGGCGTGATTGTTGGCATTTGGTCACCGAAACATTTAGAATCCCTATATGGCAACGGATTTCACCTTCATTTTCTCAGCACTGACAAAACATTTGGTGCTCACCTCGTCGATTTTTCCGCTGAAAATGTCACTGTTGAATTTGGAGAAGTCGGCACGATGACTCAAGAATTTTCTGAAAATAACACCACTTTTAACACAATGAAATTTTAATCTCACAACGCCGACTGTAAGTGATCTTACATTGGAAAATTTTGAGCAAAGAAACATTTTTTTCACTCTGAATGCTGTCAGTACTGACAGCATCTTTTTATCTCCTAATCCCCCACAAAAAAAGGCAGCGCACTGACAGATCAAAATTCCTCAGAAAATGTGCTATAATAGATGAAATACCCCGAGTAAAATGAGGAAGTTTTAATGAATATTAAAGAAATGAACGCGCGAAAAGAAAAAATTAGAAATTTCTCAATCATTGCGCATATTGATCACGGAAAATCAACGTTAGCTGACCGAATCTTAGAATTAACCCAAACCGTCTCAAAACGTGAATTGCAAGCACAGATGCTTGATAGTATGGATTTAGAGCGCGAACGTGGCATCACCATCAAATTAAATGCCATTGAATTGAATTATTTAGCAAAAGATGGAGAAACCTATATTTTTCATCTGATTGACACGCCAGGACACGTCGATTTTTCATACGAAGTCTCACGTTCTCTAGCAGCATGTGAAGGTGCAATTTTAGTCGTTGATGCGGCACAAGGCATTGAAGCTCAAACGCTTGCTAATGTTTATCTTGCACTTGATAATGACCTTGAAATCCTCCCTGTCATTAACAAAATTGATCTGCCAAGTGCTCAACCAGAAGTCGTTAGACAAGAAATTGAAGATGTCATTGGACTAGACGCTAAAGATGCTGTTCTTGCGAGTGCAAAAGCTGGGATTGGTATCGAAGAGATTTTGGAGCAAATCGTAAAAAAAGTACCTGCTCCCAAAGGCCACGTAGATGCTCCTCTTGAAGCGCTTATTTTTGATTCTGTTTATGATCCTTACCGTGGTGTAATTTTGCAAGTTCGACTCATGGAAGGTGCAGTCAAAGTCGGCGATAAAATCATGTTAATGAGTAACGGAAAAACGTTTGACGTTACAGAAGTTGGAATTTTTACCCCCAAGGCAGTCAGTCGCGATGTTTTAATGGCAGGAGATGTAGGCTACATTGCTGCCGCCATCAAAACCGTTCAAGACACCCGCGTTGGAGATACGATCACGCTTTTTGAAAATCCAGCAACAACGGCACTTGCAGGATATAAAAAAATGAATCCCATGGTTTTTGCAGGAATCTATCCTGTAGAATCGAATAAATATAATGACCTCAGAGAAGCTCTTGAGCGACTCCAGCTTAATGATGCCAGCTTGCAATTTGAACCAGAAACCTCGCAAGCCCTTGGCTTTGGTTTTCGGTGTGGTTTTCTAGGAATGCTCCACATGGATGTCATCCAAGAGCGCTTAGAGCGCGAATTTGATCTTGATTTGATCATGACAGCCCCATCTGTCATTTATCACATCAAAACAACTGCAAATGAAACGCTTGAAGTCGCAAATCCATCCGAATTTCCAGATCCCACACAAATAGAGCGCATTGAAGAACCGTTTGTAAAAGCAGAAATCCTTGTACCAAACGATTATGTCGGTGCTGTGATGGAACTTGCCCAACGCAAACGCGGTGAATTCATTACAATGGATTATTTAGATTCCAATCGTGTGAATGTTCAATACCACATTCCTTTGAGCGAAATCGTTTTTGAATTTTTTGATAAACTCAAATCCTCCACCAAAGGATATGCCAGCTTTGACTACGAAATCAGTGATTACCGCCAATCTGATCTTGTCAAAATGGACATTCTTTTGAATGGGGACAAGGTGGATGCATTATCATTTATTTCACATAAAGCATTTGCTCAAGAACGCGGCCGATTAATTGTTGAAAAACTCAAAAAACTCATTCCGCGCCAACAATTTGAAGTTCCCATTCAAGCCACGATTGGAAACAAAGTCATGGCAAGAAGTGACATCAAAGCATTACGTAAAAATGTTCTTGCCAAATGTTATGGTGGTGATATTTCAAGAAAACGTAAACTCTTAGAAAAACAAAAAGCAGGGAAAAAACGGATGAAAGCGATTGGTTCTGTTGAAGTCCCACAAGAAGCATTCTTATCTGTTTTATCCATGGATGAGGATTAAAAAATCTGTAACTATTGCAGATTTTTTTTATTTTCTGAATTTTTTCTCAAAATAATGAATAAATATTTGACAATATTCAAAAATGATGTATAATTATAAATCAAGAGGACAAAAATATGAAACTAAAACAACTCATTCAATTGACAATCGTGTTATCAGCAATCGGAATGCTAAGCGCGTGTCAAAAATCATCCCCTCAAACGAGCCTTGACAAGATCAAAAGTAAGGGAGTCTTAACCATCGCAATGTCGCCAGATGATCCACCATTTGAGTATCAAACCATTAAAAATGGAAAAAATACAATTGTAGGATCAGATGTTGATTTAGCTCAAGCCATTGGAAAAAAACTGGGCGTAAAAGTAAAATTTCAAACCATGGATTTCAATAATGTCCTCACAAATCTTGGGATGGGCAAAGTAGATATGGCGATTTCTGATATTTCATATACACCCGCTCGAGCAAAAACGTATGATTTGTCCAAAGTTTATTATCATACTGCAAATGTGCTTTTGATAAAAAAATCAAATGTGAATAAATATAAAACACTTTCAGATTTGGATGGGAAAAAATTGGCAGTTCAAAAAGGAACCATCCAAGAGCAGCTCACGCAACAAAAACTCTTAAAAACAACTGCAATTTCACTCTCACAGATGGGCGATGAAGTCAATGAGTTAAAGAGTGGTCAAGTTGCAGGCTCCGTCATGGAGGAAATGAGTGCAGAAAGTTTTGTTTCAGTTAATCCAGATTTAATGATCGCAAAGATCACCCTGCCTGAACTTTCAAACAGCTCAGGAATGGTTGTTGCACTGCCAAAACACTCATCAGCACTCAAATCAAAAGTAGATGCTGTGATTGATCAATTGCAAAAAGATGGCGCAATTGATCAATCCGTCAAAAAAAATTACGCCCTTTCACAAGCCAATAAATAGGAGAAATCACATGTTTCAAGGAAAAAACTTTTTAAAAGAAATCGACTTCACAAAAGATCAATTGCTCTATCTCATTGATTTTGCCATTCATCTAAAAAAATTAAAACAACAAAATATCGCACATCACTATTTAACGGACAAAAATATCGCGTTAATTTTTGAAAAAACATCAACGAGAACGCGTGCTGCTTTTACTGTTGCCGCTCAAGATTTAGGCGCTCATGTGGAATTTTTAGGTCCACACGACATTCAACTTGGGAAAAAAGAATCCATTTCTGATACTGCAAAAGTCCTTGGTGCGATGTTTGATGGCATTGAGTTTCGTGGATTTAAACAATCAGATGTTGAAATTTTAGCAAAAGAATCGGGTGTACCTGTATGGAATGGACTGACGGATGCTTGGCACCCCACACAGATGCTGGCTGATTTTATGACCATCAAAGAACATTTTGGAACACTTCAAAATATTAATTTGGTTTATGTTGGGGATGGACGAAATAATGTCGCCAATTCACTTCTTGTTACAGCAGCGATTTTGGGAGTTAATGTTACAATCGTCTCGCCAGAAGCATTGCAGCCAACAAAGGAAATTCAAAATCTTGCGCGTGATTTAGCTATGAAATCACGCAGTAAAATAACGATTCGATGTGATGTGGATGCTGTTGAAAAAGCAGATGTCATCTATACAGATGTCTGGGTCAGTATGGGAGAAGAAGATCAAACAAAAGCAAGAATCAAAGCATTATTGCCTTATCAGATTAATCGTGCAATGACAGATAAAATCATCAATAAAGATTTTGTTTTCATGCACTGTTTGCCAAGTTTTCATGATTTAAATACCACGGTGATGAAAGAAATTAAATGGGAATATAACCTCAATGAACTTGAAGTTACCGATGAAATTTTTAATTCAGAACATTCCATTGTTTTTCAGCAATCAGAAAATCGGATGCACACCATTAAAGCAGTCATGGCAGCAACACTTGGAAATTTATTTATTCCAAAAGTCTAAAAAGCGTATGAAACGCTTTTTTATTTTTGAAAAACGTGTATGATGAAATAAACAACGTACAATGTTTTGTAATTTTATCACGAAAACAAAAGGGAGTTATTAGTAGAAAGTCGCAAAAAATCAGTTTTTTTGATATAATAGAAGAAGTATGTTTACAAGCGGAATTTTATTCCTTTTTGTTAAATTTTGCTTTGAAAGTGGGAAACATGGAAGATAAAAATGTTGTAACAGTCAATCTTGCAAAAGAAATGCGAACGAGTTTCATCGATTATGCGATGTCCGTTATTGTTGCGCGTGCTTTGCCAGATGTCAGAGACGGTCTTAAACCAGTCCACCGCCGAATTATTTATGGAATGATTGATGGAGGATACACTCCTGATAAACCGCATCGGAAATCAGCAAGTATCGTCGGAGATGTCATGGGGAAATATCATCCTCACGGAGATTCTTCGATTTATGAAGCGATGGTGCGGATGGCTCAATGGTGGAGTTATCGGCATTTACTTGTTGATGGACACGGAAACTTTGGGTCGATGGACGGTGACGGAGCCGCTGCGATGCGTTATACAGAAGCGCGGATGTCCAAATTAGCACTTGAATTAGTGAGTGACATTAATAAAAACACGGTTGATTTTGTTGATAATTATGATGGATCACAGCGTGAACCTGTGATTTTGCCGGCACGTTTTCCAAATCTTTTAGTGAATGGAACGACGGGGATTGCTGTTGGGATGGCGACAAACATTCCGCCACATAATTTGGCAGAGACAATTGATGCTGCGGATCTCTTGATGGAAAATCCTGATGCGACACTTTCTGATTTGATGAATGTGCTTCCTGGACCTGATTTTCCAACGGGTGGAATTGTGATGGGAAAAGCTGGGATCCGTCGTGCTTATGAGACTGGACGAGGCTCAATCACGGTGCGTGCAAAAACGCACATTGAAGAACTTTCCGGCGGTAAAGAGCGCATTGTGATTACAGAGCTGCCTTATATGGTGAACAAAGCAAAATTGGTTGAACACATTGTTCGATTAAATCACGAAAAACGGATAGACGGGTTGACTGCGGTGCGTGATGAATCGAATCGTTTAGGGATTCGAGTAGTCATTGAAGTGCGTCGAGACTTGTCAGCAGCAGTGATTTTGAATAATTTATTTAAATTGACGAGTTTACAAACTTCGTTTGGTTTTAATATGTTAGCGATTGAAAATGGTGTGCCAAAAGTCCTTTCACTTAAGCAGATTTTAGTGGATTATATTGAACATCAGATTGAGGTCGTTACACGGCGCACTCAATTTGATAAAAATCGAGCTGAAACGCGGGCGCACATTTTAGAAGGACTCAGAATCGCACTTGATCATATTGATCGAATCATAAGCATTATTCGGGAATCTAAAACAGATGCGATTGCTCAAGAAACAATGATGGCAGAATTTGTCCTATCAGAAAAACAATCTCAAGCGATTTTGGATATGCGTTTGCGTCGACTCACTGGGTTAGAACGTGATAAAATAGAAGCAGAGTA
Source organism: Lactococcus hircilactis (assembly GCF_009601015.1). Classification (GTDB taxonomy): domain Bacteria; phylum Bacillota; class Bacilli; order Lactobacillales; family Streptococcaceae; genus Lactococcus; species Lactococcus hircilactis. The sequence continues at coordinate 19,534 of NZ_WITJ01000005.1, read as the reverse complement.
TCAAGATCTATTGGCCTTGATTGCGGATTTGACGGATATTTTAGCAAAACCTGAGCGTGTGAAACGCATCATCAGAGATGAAATGGAAGAAATTAAACGTAAATTTGCGGATGAGCGAAGAACAGAACTTTTAGTCGGGGATGTTTTGACCATTGAAGACGAAGATTTGATCGAAGAAGAAGATGTTTTAATTACTTTGTCAAACAAAGGATACATTAAACGCCTTGCAAATGATGAATTCCGTGCGCAAAATCGTGGTGGACGTGGGGTCCAAGGGATGGGAATGAGTGACAATGATTTTGTTCAACATTTAGTTTCGACTTCAACCCATGATTATCTGCTCTTCTTTACAAATAAAGGACGCGTGTATCGGATGAAGGGATATGAAATTCCTGAATACGGTCGAAGTGCAAAGGGACTTCCGATTGTTAATCTTTTGAAACTTGATGAAGATGAAAAAATCGCAACAGTGATTAATGTTGAACATTCTGAAATTGAGCGGTATCTCTTCTTTACGACGCGTCTTGGAATCGTGAAACGGACGAACTTAAATCAATTTACTAACATTCGAACGAATGGCTTAAAAGCGTTGAATTTACGCGATCAGGATGAGTTGATTAATGTGCTTTTGACGCAAGGGGAAGATGAAATCATTATCGGAACACACAATGGCTATTCTGTACGTTTTGTAGAAAATCTTGTACGCGATATGGGACGCTCTGCAACTGGAGTAAAAGGGGTCAATTTGCGCGAGAGTGACTTTGTTGTTGGATCATCAACGGTCAACGAAGGACAAGAAATTCTTGTAATCTCTGAAAATGGACTTGGAAAACGAACATTAGCCTCAGAATATCCTACAAAAGGTCGTGGTGGTAAGGGAATTAAAGTCATGAATATCACCGCGCGCACGGGTAAATTGGCTGGACTTTCTGCGATCAATGGTGATGAGGACATTATGGTAATCACTGATACAGGAGTCATTATCAGAACCAGCGTTCAAAATATTTCACAAACAGGACGAAGTGCTCAAGGTGTGAAAGTGATGCGACTTGACGATGATGCACAGATTGTGACCTTTGCTTTGGTTGATGCTGAGCGTGAAGCGGATGAGCTTGAGCTTGATGCTGATGGCATAAACTTAGATGATGCTGTCAGTACTGACAGCTCACTTGAGCGTCTGATTGAAGCTGCAACTCAATCGGAAGATGAGAAAGAGTGAAAATAAAGGATTAAATTAATCAGATGGAGAGGTGAAAAAGCAATTTGAAAAGAAATCGCTCGATACTCGAATTCAAAATGAAAAAAGTCAGTTTATTTTTAAGTCTCATGATGAGTCTTGTTCTTTTGTGTGCGTGTGGAAAAAATCAAGCGCAACATCCTGTACGTGATTTGTTGAAAACACCCATTACAAAAGATGCAACCACGATGGGAACGTTTATTCAAGTCACGGTTTATGATAAAGGAAAAACGCAAGCGGTCAATGAAGCACTGAAAATTCCTGTAAAGTATAATGCACTGACCACAGTGAATCAATCCGGTTCGCAAATTGATTTGATCAATAAAAATGCTGGAATAAAGCCGGTAAAGGTCGATCAAGGAGTTTATCAGTTAATTAAAGATGGCGTGAGTTATTCTGAAAAATATCCGCAAAGTGGGTATGATGTGACGATTGGAAGTTTAACAAAACTTTGGGATATTGGATTTCCTGATGCAAAAAAACCGACACAAGCACAGATTGATCAGGTCCTTCCTACGATTAACTATCGCTTCATTTCGTTTAATGATGCAAAACATGAAATTGAATTGACACACAAGGGCACACAACTTGATTTAGGATCGATCGTAAAAGGTTATGTCGCCATGTTAATGGTGGATCAACTAAAAAAGGCTGGCGTGACGACAGGAATTGTCAATTTAGGATCCAGCTCGATTTATGTGATTGGGGATTCTCCGCGCGGAGCCACACAACCTTGGAGAATCGGTATCAAAGATCCAAATGATCCAACAGGTGCGCAGATGGGAATTCTTCAAGCTGCAAATCAACACGTCAATACCTCAGGGATTTATGAGCGGTATTTGACTGTTGATGGGGTGAAATATTCACATGAACTCAATCCCAAAACAGGTTATCCTTTTGATAATGACATTGCAAGTATTACCTTACTGATTTCTGGTAAAAATTCAACGAACGGTGATGGTTTGTCTTCAACAATTTTCGGATTAGGAACAAAAAAAGGCTACGCGTTAGTTGAAAAAATGAAAAACGTTGAGGCAGTTTTCGTGGATAAAAATGACAAAGTCTATATTACGCCAGGACTAAAAGATAAGTTTAAATTGACGAGTACAGCGTATAAAATTGCAAATATCACGACTTTAAAATGAATTTAGCCTTTCTGTCAGTACTGACAGAAAGGCTTTTTGTGCAAAATTGAACATAATCCGAACATTTCAAGTAAAAAAAGCTGAAAAATGACTTTTTTACATCCGCTCACGCGTTAAAAATGGTATAATAAAGAAAAAATTTTTAAAATTCTGTCAGTACTGACAAAACAGGGGATAGAAAAAAGGAGAACTTATGCGCGCAGTTGTTACAGTTGTTGGGGCTGATAAAGTCGGTATTGTTGCAGGAATTACGGCCACATTGGCAGAGTTAAATGCAAATATCTTAGAAATTTCACAAACGTTGATGAGCGGAGCGTTTACAATGATGATGGTCGTGTCGCTTGAAGCGGATCAGAATTTTTTGGCTTTCCAAAACACGTTGGGCCAAAAAGGAGAAACGTTGGGCGTGACTGTGCATATTCAAAACGAAGCGATTTTTAATGCGATGCACGAGCTTTGATTGAGGAGAATAACGATGCAAATTCAAAAAATTAAAGAAACGTTAGCGATGATTGATGAGCAAAATTTTGATATTCGGACCATTACAATGGGCATAAGTTTGCTCGACTGTATTGATCCAGATATTAATGTTGCCGCTCAGAAAATTTATAATAAAATTCTTCTAAAAGCTGGAAATCTAGTGAGCGTCGGCGATGAAATTGGGCAAGAATTGGGCATTAAAATTGTCAATAAGCGCGTTTCAGTCACTCCGATTTCGATTATTGGCGCAGCGAGCGATGCGACAGATTACACTCCATTAGCACTCGCAATGGATAAAGTCGCACATGAGATTGGGATTGATTTTATTGGTGGATTTTCTGCATTGGTCCAAAAAGGCTATCAAAAAGGCGATAAAATCTTGATTGACAGCTTGCCAAAAGCACTCGCTCAAACAAAACGTGTGTGTGCTTCAGTCAATGTCGGATCTACAAAAGCAGGCATTAACATGACCGCAGTGCGCGATATGGGCGAAACAATCAAAAAAATGGCTGCAGCAGATAAGATGGCTTGTGCCAAATTAGTTGTTTTTGCGAATGCTGTCGAAGATAATCCCTTTATGGCGGGCGCATTTCATGGCGTTGGTGAAGAAGATGTCGTGATTAATGTTGGTGTTTCTGGCCCAGGAGTCGTCAAACGGGCGCTGGAAAAAGTTCGTGGAGAACGCTTTGATGTGGTTGCCGAAACCATCAAGAAAACTGCTTTTAAAATCACAAGAATCGGTCAATTAATTGGAAAAATGGCGAGTGAACGCTTGGATGTTCCATTTGGTGTTGTAGATTTGTCACTTGCGCCAACACCTGCGATTGGAGATTCTGTTGCACGTGTGCTCGAAGAAATTGGATTGGAAACTGTGGGCACTCATGGCACGATTGCAGCGCTTGCCATGCTCAATGATGCCGTGAAAAAAGGCGGTGTTATGGCAGCAGAACACGTCGGTGGACTTTCTGGTGCGTTTATTCCTGTTTCTGAGGATGAAGGAATGATTGCTGCGGTCAATTCTGGTGCGCTTTCAATTGATAAATTAGAAGGAATGACCTGTGTTTGCTCTGTTGGACTTGACATGATTGCCATTCCAGAAACAACACCAGCAAGTACGATTTCAGGGATGATTGCTGACGAAGCTGCGATTGGTGTCATCAATCAAAAAACAACCGCGGTACGCATTATTCCACTCGGAAAAGCAGGTGAGCAAATCGAGTTTGGTGGACTGCTTGGTGTGGCACCTGTGATGGAGGTCAATCAAGCCTCATCAGCAGATTTTGTTGCACGTGGAGGACAAATTCCAGCACCAATTCACTCATTTAAGAACTAAAAACTTTCTGTCAGTGCTGACAGAAAGTTTTAATTTATGAAGCAGCATAGGAGGATTTCTGTCAGTACTGACAGAACCATTTAACAGTGTCCAATCGCATTTTCATTGAGCCAAACACCAGCTTCATTGTCAAAAATCCGCAATGTTTTGTCCGCACTGACAAAATCAATGATTTCTTGTCTTGAAAGTCCCGTCAATGCTTGTGCAGTCAAAACTGAAGTCACTTCCATTTTCAAAAGTGCCTCGCGTAGCACTAAAAATTTATTTTCCATAAGCCGATTATATCCCTAAGCGCACGCTTTGTCAATAAATAAGAAAAGTTGAGGATATGAAAAATCGTGGTATAATAGAGAAGCTGATATTTTTAGAAAAAGCATGAATTTTGCTCAATAAGGAAAGAAAAATGAATCGATTACTCCAAGGAATGAATGAAAAACAAGCACTCGCTGTTCAAACGACACAAGGTCCACTTTTGATTATGGCTGGTGCTGGATCTGGAAAAACACGAGTTTTGACACACCGGATTGCTTATTTAATTGATGAAAAAATGGTCAATCCGTGGAATATTTTAGCAATCACATTTACAAATAAAGCGGCGCGTGAAATGAGGGAACGTGCGCTATCACTTACTCCACAAGCACAAGATACATTAATTGCAACATTTCACTCCATGTGCGTTCGAATTTTACGTCGTGATGCGGATCATATCGGTTATCATCGTAATTTTACGATTGTCGATCCAGGTGAACAAAAAACACTCATGAAAAGGATTTTGAAAGAAATGAATCTTGATCCTAAAAAGTGGGACCCAAAAACACTTTTAGGAAGTATTTCAAACGCCAAAAATGATTTATTAGACGAAGCAGCTTATGAAGCACAAGCCAATGCAAGAAATCCGTATGAACTACTGACAGCACGCGTTTACAAAGCTTATCAAAAAGAATTGAGAAGATCAGAAGCAATGGATTTTGATGATCTTATCATGCAAACCTTGCGTTTATTTGATCAGAATCCAGATGTTTTAGCCTATTATCAAGGAAAATTCCAGTACATTCATGTGGATGAATATCAAGATACCAACCACGCACAGTACCAATTGGTTAAGCTTTTAGCTTCACGCTTTCAAAATATTTGCGTTGTTGGTGACGCTGATCAGTCGATTTATGGGTGGCGAGGCGCAGATATGCAAAATATTTTGGATTTTGAAAAAGATTACCCGAAAGCTAAAGTTGTTTTGCTCGAAGAAAATTATCGCTCAACAAAAACCATCTTACAAGCAGCAAATAATGTCATAAAAAACAACGTGAATCGTAGGCCAAAAGAATTGTGGACTCAAAATAATGAAGGGGAAAACATTGTCTATTATCGTGCCAATGATGAGCGAGATGAAGCGCTTTTTGCAGCACAAAAAATTATTGAACAAGTCCGAATCGAGAAAAAGAAATACTCAGATTTTGCAGTATTATACCGCACCAACGCACAGTCTCGAAACATTGAAGAAGCCTTCATGAAATCAAATATCCCTTACGGAATGGTTGGAGGAACGAAATTTTACTCCAGAAAAGAAATCCGGGACGTCATCGCATATCTCAATGTGATTGCAAATCCATCTGATAATATGAGTTTTGAGCGCATTATTAATGAGCCAAAAAGAGGGATTGGTCCTGGAACCGTTGAAAAACTTCGTTTATTTGCAACGCAAAAGGAAAAATCAATGGAAAATGCCACACTGGACATTACGCTTTCTGATATTCGCGGAAAAGCTGCTGGCGCCATTTTTGATTTAGGGGTGATGTTTGATCTCTTGCGCAGTAAAACAAAAACGCTAACCATCACAGCATTGGTCGAAGAAGTCCTCAAAAGATCAGGCTATTTAGAAAGTTTAAGCATTCAAAGCACGATCGAAAGTCAGACCCGAATCGAAAATATCGAAGAATTTCTTTCCGTTACAAAACATTTTGATGAAAAAGATGAAGTTCCTACTGACGTGACCACGGCTGAGCCAATCATTGAGACAGGACTTGAAAAATTGAGCCGTTTCTTGAATGATCTAAGTTTGATTGCAGATACAGACTCAGGAGAGGAAGATTCAGATTTAGTCACACTTATGACGCTTCACGCCGCAAAAGGACTTGAATTCCCAACCGTTTTTTTAATTGGTATGGAAGAAAACATTTTCCCACTTGGACGGGCAAATGAAGATCCAGAAGAACTTGAAGAAGAACGACGGCTAGCCTATGTTGGAATCACACGTGCTGAAAAACAGCTCTATCTTACCAATGCAAACCAGCGTGTCCTGTATGGAAAATCCAGTTATAATCGCCCAAGTCGCTTTATTTCGGAAATTGAAGATCAACTAATAGACTATGCAGGTCTTGCAAGAAAAGCCAATACCAGTTTTAACGCAAGTTATAAAAACACAAATGGCACAACACAGTTCGGCTCAGGAATGGCAATGCTAGATGCGATACATGATCGAAAAGCACGCCTCAATCCGTTTGCAAATTCAAAAGAGACGGTTTCATCAAAATCTGAAACTCACTGGCAAATTGGAGATACTGCTGTCCATAAAAAATGGGGTGAAGGGATGGTTCTTTCTGTCACAGGGACTGGAAAAAATATGGAACTAAAAATTAACTTCCCAGAGATCGGAATGAAGCGCTTATTGGCAGCAATGGCACCGATTGAAAGAAAGGACTAAGATAGATGAGTCATCATCCCCTTGAGCAGGTAGAGTTAACGAACATGGCTGCTGTGATTGATCGAAAAAATCATAAAGTTTTGGTTCAAGAACGCGTAAAATCTTGGTGCGGGATCGCTTTTCCAGGCGGTCATGTCGAAAAAGGAGAATCTGTTGTTTTATCAACAATTCGAGAAATCAAAGAAGAAACAGGGCTTTCAATCAAAAATCTCAAATCTTGTGGCATTAAAGATTGGTATGAAAAAGATCAAAACAAACGTTATATCGTATTTCTTTATTGCACAGAAGATTTTTCAGGTGAACTGCGTGAAGAAACACCAGAAGGAAAAGTGTTTTGGGTTGATCTGGATCATCTTCCCCAAGAAAAACTCTCGTCAGGTTTTATTGAGATGGCAGAGATGATGTTGGGTCAAAGAGTGGCATCAGAATTCTATTATGAGATTGATAATGAAGATTGGAAAAAGAAATTTTATTAATTAACAGAATAAAAATTATGTTAATTATAGAAAAGAGACGATAATGCCAGAGAAAAAACGTTGTGCTTGGTGTGAATCTTCACCAAAAATGGAGCACTATCACGATGAATTTTGGGGAACTCCCTTACACGATGATCAAGAACTTTTTGCAAAATTAGTGTTAGATATGAATCAAGCGGGACTTTCTTGGAATACGATTTTAAACAAACAAGAGCATTTTTATGAAGCTTTTGATCAATTTGACATCAAAAAAGTAGCGTCATATGATCAAAAAAAAGTGGATGAACTCATCCAAAATGCAGGAATTATTCGCAATAAATTAAAAATTAATGCAGCCATCCAAAACGCAAAAATCGTGTGTGACATTATTAAAGAGTTTGGTACGTTCGATGCATACATTTGGTCTTTTACAGATGGAAAAGTAGTACAACATCACATTAAAAATGAAAGTGAGGTTCCTGCAAGTGATGCACTGTCTGATCGCATGAGTAAAGCGATGAAAAAAAGAGGATTTAAATTTGTTGGAACGACGATCATTTATGCGTATTTACAGGCGATTGGAGTGATCAATGATCATGTAGAAACTTGTTTTAGATATTCAGAATTAAAAGGATTATAAAATAATCAGAACGTTTTAGAAAAAGGAGTGATAAAAGGCACTGCTTTTTCTTGTATCGCAAAAGAAATTAGAAAGCGGTATTTTGCTTAAAAAAATGATATAATTTTTATCGATGAATGAAAATTTAAATGGCATAATCAATGTCTATAAAGAAGCAGGATGGACCTCTTTTGATGTGGTTGCGAAACTTCGAGGCATATTAAAAACAAAAAAAATAGGACATGGTGGGACGCTGGATCCAGAGGTGACGGGTGTTTTGCCGATTGCTGTTGGAAAAGCAACGCGTTTATTGGAATACATGGAAGCGTCCGGAAAAGTGTATGAGGGAGAAGTCACACTAGGAAGTGCGACAGATACTGAGGATGCACACGGAAAAATCATCCAGCACATTCCAATTTTGACACCACCGAGTGAAAAAGAGATTGATGACGCGATGAGTAAGATGCACGGAAAAATCAAGCAAGTTCCTCCAATGTACTCAGCAGTAAAAATTAAAGGAAAAAAACTTTATGAGTATGCACGAGCTGGTATTGAAGTGGAGCGTCCTGCACGAGAGATTGAGATTTATGAGTTTGTGCGCACAAGTCCGATTGAATATGACGCTGACAAAAAATGTGCACATTTTACTTTTCGAGTGGCATGCAGCAAGGGGACTTATGTCAGAACGCTATCTGTTGATCTGGCCAAAAAATTAAATTTACCTGGGCACATGTCAAGATTGGAACGTACAGCAGCCAATGGACTAAAGCTTGATTCTGCACTTTCTTTGTCTGATATTGAAAAAATGCGAGATGAAAATCGATTATCAGAGTGTCTTTATCCGATTGAGTTGGCGGTGTCTGATCTTGTGCGTGTCCCACTCACGCGTGAACAATATGAAGCAGCAATCGTTGGAAAAAAATTTCAGGAAACTGATTTTCAAGCACTGTCAGCGCTGACAGTTTCTCAATTTGCTGCATTTTATAATGAAAAACTCGTGGCGGTGTATATGAAGCACCCCGAAAATAAAGGAGAATGGAAACCAAATAAAGTATTTGGTTAAATGACATAAATCATGGAAATATTAGAATTTGATGAGATGACCGCGTTTGATGAGCAGTCTGTGCTTGTGTTAGGTTATTTTGATGGGCTCCACCGTGGGCATCAGGCCTTATTTGCACAAGCAAGAAAAGTCGCTGCTGTGTTAAATTTAAAAATTGTTGTATTGACTTTTCCTGAAAAACCAAGCTTGACTTTTCAAAAATACGAACCAGAGATGCTTTTAAAGTTAACGAGTGATCAAAAACGTGCGGCTCTCTTTGCTGACAATGGCGTTGATTATTTAATTTTTAAGAATATGACGTCATCGTTTTCAAAACTTACGACTACTGAATTTAGTAAAAAAATTATTTCAAAATTCAATCCAAAAGTCGTAATTACTGGATTTGATCACAAGACGGGATCAGATATGAAACCGTTGGAATCAACAAAAGAATACAAAGTGATCCGCGTACCCGAAGTGTCACAAGATGGGCAAAAAATTTCATCCACGCGGATTAGAAATGCAATTCATCAAGGAGAAATAAAACACGCAAATGACTTGCTTGGTTATGCGTATGAAACGACAGGGCTTGTGGTTCATGGCTTTGCTCGTGGTCGTCAATTAGGCTATCCAACTGCAAATCTTGTCATTAAAGATTATATCCATATTCCAAGTGCAGGAGTTTATACTGTTGATGTTTTGATTCAAGGCATGCGCCATCGTGGATTTGCATCAATTGGATATAACGAAACCTTTGATGTTAAAGAAAAAACGATCGAAGTCCATGTTTTTGATTTTGATTTGGATATTTATGGAGAAAATCTGACGGTGTTCTGGCTGGATAAAATTCGTGACATGATTAAATTTGATGGCATGGAAAGTCTCATCGCTCAAATGAAAGCAGATGAAGTGCTTGCAAGGGCCTATCAATAAATAAAATGCTCAAACATCATTATTAAGGAGAAAACATGAGTAAAGTTGCAATCGTTGGTGCTGGTGCTGTTGGGATGACCTATGCGAACACCCTTGTTGCAGGGGATTTAGTAGATGAAATCGCAATTATTGATCTGAATAAAGAAAAAACACAGGCGAATGCTTGGGACTTGCTTCATGCGGTGCCGTATTTATCCACCTCGCCTAAAAAAATCACTTCGGCAGATTATGATACATGTCGAGATGCGGATATTGTTGTGATTACAGCGAATGCGCGTGCGGCCACGTTTGATGAAAAACCAGATCGTCTCAAACTTCTTGAAGCAAATGTGAAAATGATTCAAACCATTACCATGTCTGTCATGGCTTCTGGATTTAACGGAATTTTTTTAGTGGCCTCAAATCCAGTTGATGTGATTTCACAAGTCATTGCTGAATGTTCTGGACTTCCTAAAAAGCAAATCATTGGGACAGGAACATTGCTTGAAACGGCACGTCTAAAAGATATGATTGCTGAAAATCTTGATGTAAGTCCTAAAAATATACACGGATATGTTCTTGGAGAACACGGGAATTCGAGTTTTTCTGCGTGGTCCACGATGATGATTGGTGCATTATCTTTGAAAACCTGGCTTGAGCGACATCCTGAAAATGCCCTCGCTGACTTTGATTATTATGATCGTCGTGTGCGTGAGATTGGTTTTGATATTTTTAATGGAAAAGGAAATACGTCTTATGGGATTGCATCCGTTTTGGCACGCTTGACGATGGCGATTACGCGAGATGAAAAAGCAATTTTGCCTGTTTCTACTTATTTGAGTGGCGAGTATGGCGTTTTTGGGGTATATATTGGTGCTCCTGCAGTGATTGATGCTAAAGGGGTACGTGAAGTGCTTATACTGGATTTATTGGATGAAGAACTTGAACACTATAAAAAATCTGCAGCAATCTTGAAATCGAATGTTGAGTCAATAAAAAAGATGAAATAAAAAAACGCTTACGCCTGTAAAAATTGATATTTATGCCTGACAAACTGAGCACTTTGTGATAAAATTATAAATGTAAGAATGAACAAATTGTTCAAATTGTAAACACTTTGGTGTTTTATCGACATAAAACTTTGCAAAACAAAGTTTAAAAAGGAGAAACTTAGATGTCATCACGTAAACCTTTTATCGCAGGTAACTGGAAATTAAACAAAAACCTCAAAGAAGTGTTAGCCTTCTTGGATCAAATTGACGGCAAATTGCCTTCAGAAGATAAAGTAGAAGTTGCTATTGCTGCACCTGCAATGTATCTTGTACCTTTGGTACATCACCGTGGAAAAAATCCACTTAAAGTGGCTGCTGAAAATGTTTATTTCAAAAATTCAGGTGCATTCACTGGTGAAACTTCACCTCAATCACTTGCTGATGAAGGAGTTGAATATTCAATCATCGGTCACTCTGAACGTCGTGAATATTTCCACGAAACAGACGAAGACATCAACAAAAAGGCACATGCTTTGTTTGAAGTTGGTGTGACACCAATTCTTTGTTGTGGTGAAACGCTTGAAACTTTTGAAGCTGGAAAAACAGCACAATGGGTTTCAAATCAAATCGAAGCTGGACTTAAAGGATTGTCAGCTGAACAAGTTTCTAAACTTGTCATTGCGTACGAACCAATCTGGGCTATCGGTACTGGAAAAACAGCGACTGCCGAAATTGCTGATGAAACGTGTGGTGTTGTTCGGTCTGTTGTTGAAAAATTATACGGTAAGAATGTTTCAGAAGCAGTTCGTATCCAATATGGTGGTTCTGTAAAACCTGAAACTGTCGCAGAATTGATGAGTAAAGAAAATATTGATGGCGCACTCGTAGGTGGCGCATCGCTCGTTGCTGACAGTTTCCTTGGTTTGCTTGATATTTACAAATAAGCACTGACAAAAAGGCACAAAGGTGTCTTTTTTTTCTGTCAGTACTGACAGAAAATCTGGACTGAGTTTTGAGAGAAAAAAGTGAAGATTGGTGGATTTCTTTGATCGCACAGAAGAAAAAAATCCAATTTTAGGGTATAATATAATCAGAAAATTTGCTGATAGACTAGGCCTATCAGTTTTGTCTTGACTTGTCAAGACAAACACTAACCAGCAAAGGAGCAACGATGACTGAAAATATGATTACAGTCAATCACTTACAGAAAAATTTCAAAAAAACTGTGAAACAGTCAGGGCTGACAGGCTCTGTCAAATCGCTTTTTCACCCGAAATTTGAGATTTTCGAAGCGGTCAAGGATTTGACATTTGAAGTGCCAAAAGGCGAGATTTTAGGCTTTATTGGGCCAAATGGCGCAGGAAAATCAACGACAATTAAGATGTTGACAGGCATTCTCACGCCAACATCAGGCTTTTGTCAAATCAACGGTAAAATTCCGCAGAAAGACCGTAAAAATTATGTCCGCGACATTGGTGTCGTTTTCGGACAGCGCACGCAGCTTTGGTGGGATTTGCCGCTGTCAGAGACTTATGGTGTGCTAAAAGAAATTTACAGAGTGCCAGATGCGCAGTATCAAAAGCGCATGGAATTTTTGAATGAAGTGCTAGATTTACAAGATTTCATCAAAGACCCTGTGCGCACGCTCTCACTCGGTCAGCGGATGCGCGCAGATATTGCGGCAAGTCTTTTGCATTCTCCAAAAGTCTTGTTTCTCGATGAACCCACGATTGGGCTTGATGTTGCGGTCAAGGACAATATTCGTCAGGCAATTCAGCAGATAAATGCGGAAGAACAGACGACGATTATCCTGACGACGCACGATTTGAACGATATTGAATTGCTGAGCGACCGGATTTTCATGATTGACAAAGGTGCTGCGATTTTTGACGGTTCTGTCAAAAAATTGAAAGAAAAATACGGAAAAACACACACGCTGACGATTGAATTGTCAGAAAATATCCCTGTCAGATTTGACAAAATCCCTGACAAACTTGTCAAAATCGAACAAAATGACCTCACGGTTTCTGTCAAATTTGACAGCAGCCAAATCACTGCACCAGAGCTGATTGCCCAAGCGCTCGCTGTCGCACCTGTCAAAGATGTGTCTGTCACAGGTGCGGATATTGAGGACATCATTCGCAGGTTCTTCAGAAAGGAGGAGCTTTCAGATGCCAAAACTCTCTAATTTCAGGACTTATCTGCCTTTTTTTCGTGCGGGTTACCAAGAAGTCCTCGCCTATCAAGGGAATTTTTTGATTTACAGACTCGCTGATGCAACCTTTGCGCTGGTTGCTTATTTTCTCTGGCGTGCAGTATTTTCAAGCAGTACCAGCCCAAATCTTGGCGGTTTTACCTTGCCTGAGATGATTATTTACGTTTTTCTCAGCTTTTATCTCGCAACGCTGACAGCCTCTTATGCAAGTGGAAATATCGGGCAAGAAATCAAAGATGGGTCGATTGCGATGCGTTTGCTAAAGCCAGTCAATTACTCGCTGACCTACTTTTTCGAGGAAATCGGTTCAAAACTCCTGCAAGTTGGCTTTATGACCGTCATTCTACTAGGTGGGATTGTGACTTTTCAGCTGACGCATCCGCAAGTTCTTGCATTTCATCTTGGAAATTTCGCACTTTTTGTTTTGAGTAGTCTCCTTAGCTATCTCATCAGCTATTATTTTGACTTGTGTTTTGGTTTCACGGCGTTCATTTTTCAGAATCTCTGGGGTGCAAATAACATGAAAAGCACGATTGTTAATTTTTTCTCAGGGACGCTCATTCCGCTGGCATTTTTCCCGCCACTTGTCGCCAGTATTTTCTCATTTTTGCCCTTTGCATCACTGATTTACACTCCGATTATGATTTATCTCGGCCGTTACAATCCGCATCAGCTCCTGATTGCATTTGTCATACAGGCTTTTTGGGCAATCTTTTTCTATGTTCTGTCAAAAATCATCTGGCGGGCTGTGATTGGTCATTTGACCGTGCAAGGAGGTTAATCTGATATGAAAAGACTTTTCAGACTTGAACGCGTCTTTATCAAGCAATATTTCAAGCAACTCATGGAGTACAAGGCAGATTTCATCACAGGACTCATCGGATTTTCGCTGAGCCAAGGACTCTCGCTCCTTTTCATCGGTGTTTTGATGAGCAAAATTCCGTCTCTGCACGGCTGGACACTCTCACAGATTTATTTCATTTACGGTTTTGCGCTGATTCCGCGCGGCATTGACCATTTGCTAACCGACAATCTCTGGGCAGTCGGGCAGCGCTTAGTGTATAAAGGCGATTTTGACAAATACATGACACGCCCCATGAACCCATTACTCCATGTGATGATGGAAGTTTTCCAGCTCGATGCGCTGGGCGAGCTCATTATCGGGATTGCATTGCTCATCACAAGTAGTGCAAGTGTTGACTGGACAGCGACAAAGATACTTTTATTTATCATCAGCATTCCTTTTGCGACACTCATTTATACTGCTATCAAAATTGCCGCTTCAAGCGTTGCTTTCTGGCTCAAACAGTCGAATTCCGTGACTTATCTGGTTTATTCGATGAATAATTTCACCCAGTATCCGCTCACGATTTTCAACCGCGGCGTGCGTTTTATTGTCAGTTTTATCATTCCCTTTGCCTTCACCGCCTACTATCCCGCGCATTATTTTTTGACGGGAAATAATTCTTTGTTCAATATCGGTGGGCTGATAATCGTTTCCATCATCGCTATGATTTTGGCTTTACTTCTTTGGAATCGTGGAATTCAAGCCTACGAAAGCGCTGGATCGTAAAAAAGTCCAGACGAGACGTGAGAAAGTGGGTTTATTGCGTTAAGTGTGCATCTAAAAATGATCCGTCACTGCACCCACGTAGCAATTTTTGAAATCGTGCAAATAAATGATTCTTCAAAGCTGTGTGAGCAATAGAATTGACAAATAAATTAATGCGCAGGCTTACGATTTTACAAGTGAATCCCACAAAGGCTTACCGCCCAATTTTGTGGGATTTATAGAGCAATACTTCTTGTAGCGAGAAAAAGTATGATATAATCGAGTGATGTGTACATCTATTCAAATGAAGGCAAGCGATGGGAGCATTTTATTTGCAAGAACGATGGATTGGCATGAGTATCGTCCAAATCCACTCAGGCTCCCCAAAAATTATCAGTGGAAAACCGTTTATGATCAACAAAAAATACAAAATACTTATGCAATTTTAGGCGTGGGAAAAAATCTTGATGACGGCAGCGTCGATCTCTCTGATGGAGTAAATGAATATGGACTGTCTGTCCAAAAACTCACTTTTTCAAATGCGTCCAGTTATCAGCTGACAAAAAAACCAAATCATTTAGCGATTGCTCCGTTTGAATTTGTACTGTGGGCACTTGGAAAATGTCGGTCTGTAGCAGATTTGATCAAGCAACTTGATTTTCTTCAGTTAATGACGGATGATTTTTCGGATTTTAAATTTGGAAGAAATGATTTGCATTTTTCTGCAACGGATCGCACGGGACGCATGATCTCCATTGAGCCAATCAATCAGACGTTTATAGTCAAAGAAAATCCGATTGGCGTCGTCACAAATGCACCAAAACTGGAGCGAGAAATTGAAAAACTCACGCCTTATTTGACGCTTACATCAGAAAAAAGGGGGCTTAATCAGATTTCAGATGGACAATTTTCTGGAAAAACAGTGATGCCAGGTGGATTTACGCCAACCAGTCGTTTTGTGAGGGCGACAGTGCTTAAAGAACGTGCCGTCACACCAAAAGATGAAGTTCAAAATGTGATTGAAACGTGGCATATTTTAAACAGTGTGACCACTCCGAAATCAGACGGTAGATCTGATACGTACACAATTTATCGCGCAGCAGTGGATCTTTCGAGCTGCAGTCTTTATTTTCAAGCCTATCAGGATTTTTCAATTCAACGCTTTTCATTTCTGATGGATTGAAAAGATATAGTTGAAGAAATGGACAGTCTGTGCTACAATATAAATAAGGTCAAAAATGGTAGTTTCTCATGAACTGAGCGCTTCCATTTTATTTTGTGTTTTAAAATTCAGTTTTGGACTGGATTTTAAATAAAAGTAATTTTGTCAGTACTGACAAAAAGGAGGAAGAACATTGCATTGGATTGTCGTTGTTGGAGCACTTGTTGCGTTGGGGTTTTCAGGGCTTTATTTATTTGCCACGTTAAAAGGAAGTGTAAAACCCAATAAAGTTACATGGCTCATCTGGGCTGTTGCACCATTAATCAGTGCTTTTGCATCATTTTCTGCGGGTGTTTCATGGGCTACGTTACCAGTTTTTGCATCAGGTTTAGGTCCTCTTCTTATCTTTTTCGCATCTTTTTTTAATCCATCCGCTTACTGGAAAGTCACAGTTTTTGATTTGCTTTGTGGCGGCTGTTCGATTTTGGCGCTCATTGCTTGGGCATTAACTCAAGATGCGAATGTCGCGATTTTCTTATCCTTAAGTGCAGATGCATTAGCAGCTCTTCCGACACTTGTGAAAGGATGGAGATTTCCGGAAACAGAAAATGGATGGCTCTATCTTGGTTCAGCTCTCTCAGCAGCTGCAAGCTTCACAGAAATCAAAGCTTGGAGTTTTGTAGAAATTGCTTTTCCACTCTATCTCATCGGACTAGGACTCAGTTTTTGTTTGTTATTTGAAACACGGAAATTTCAGGTTGCAAAAAAAGCATCATAAATGAAAGAAGAAATTGATTTGAATCATCCCAAAGCTGCCTATGTTCATATTCCATTTTGTTCACAGATCTGTTATTATTGTGACTTTGCAAAAGTCCTTCTTGAAGGTCAGCCCGTAGAGGAATATCTGGACGCAGTGATTGAACAATACCGGACTTACCAAATTAAAACGCTCAAAACGCTTTATATTGGTGGAGGAACGCCGACTGCACTGAGTGCTCAGCAAATGAAAAAATTATTGTCAGCGCTGACAGCTTCGCTTGATCTGTCAGTACTGACAGAATTTACTGTCGAAGCAAATCCAGGAGATTTGACCGACGAAATGATTGAAGTCCTAGCACAATCCCCAGTCAACCGCATCTCACTTGGTGTTCAGACCTTTAATGATCGCCTTTTAAAGAAAATTGGACGAACGCACACGCAAGCACAAGTCTATGAAGCCATACAAAAGCTCCGAAACGCGGGATTTAAAAATATCACGATTGATTTGATTTATGCCCTTCCCACACAAACGATGAGTATGGTAAAAGAAGATCTCAAGCAGCTTTTAGCGCTTGATCTTCCACACGTTGCGCTTTACAGTTTAATCTTAGAAGATCACACGATTTTTATGAATCGCCAACGCAAAGGGATGCTAAAACTGCCGAATGAGGATAAAAATGCCGACATGTATGAGTATATCGTTGATACTTTAAGTAAAAAAGGCTATAATCATTATGAAGTTTCGAATTTTGGGAAACCAGGATTTGAAAGCCAACACAATCTCACTTATTGGGACAATGCAGAGTATTACGGAATCGGAGCTGGAGCAAGCGGGTATTTAGACGGCATCCGGTATAAAAATCATGGTCCCATTCATCACTACATTGAAGCAAAAAATAAACGCGTCCACGAAGAACGATTGACTCAAAAAGAAAAAATTGAAGAAGAAATGTTTCTTGGATTACGTAAAAAAACAGGCGTCAATGTTCAAAGATTTGAAGAAAAGTTCCATCGCAATTTTGATGAATTGTATGGTGATGTGGTGAGAAAATACATCAAACGTGGTTTATTAGTAGATGATGAAAAAACAATCCGACTCACAAATCAAGGTTTTGAGCTCGGAAATGAAGTGTTTGCTGAGTTTTTACTTGCAGAAGATTTTGAATAAGCATCAAAATTTGATACAATAGATTTCAAAAAAATTGATAAAAAGAAACGAAGAAAACAATAATGAGGCGAAAATTAAATGCGTTAAGTGCGATTTTTTTCACATGTGCAATGATTGGAATGCTCATTCTTTTAGGAATGACAAGATTTTCACCCGATTTTACTCTTGATCCAATTAAAAGTACAATACAAAAAAATCAATCCCCAACAAAAGAAAATAAACCGACCACTAATCTCAATAAACCCGTCATTGATCTTTCAGGCTGGCAACCGCCAGATCAGATTAACTATGACCTCCTCTCAAAACAAGTGATTGGAGCGGTGATTCGCGTTGAAGCAACACCAGGAAAAGGAGACGGATCCGCCAAAGCATCGGGGGAGGATAAGTATTATGGCGCTCACTTGAGTGCCTTTAAAAAAAGAGATGTGCCTGTTGCTGTTTATGCTTATGTTTCTGGAAAAACAGTGGCTCAAATGAAAAAACAAGCGCAACAATTTTACCTACATGCGAAAAAATATGCCCCAACTTATTATTGGCTAGATGTTGAAGAAACAAATATGCCCAACATGAACGTCGGCATTGAAGCATTTCGATCAGAGCTCTCAAAACTTGGCGCTAAAAAAATTGGCATTTACGCACAAGACTGGTTCATCACAGAAAATAAAATTAATACAAGTAAATTTAATGCCATCTGGATGGCGGATTATGGTAGAAATACAGGGACTTGGGATGCTTCTCCTAAAACGAACTTGAATTATCTCATGCAACAATACACCAGTCGTGGCAAAATCAGTGGGTATTCAGGAGATGTAGATTTAAATTTTATCCGAACACCAGAAGCTTATCGCGAATTATTTAAAGGAAAAGGATAATTTCCTTTTTTTTTTCAAAAAAATGTTTTAAATGATTGACAATCCCCAAAGAAAGGAGTAGGATATAACAAGTAACACCGTTAGCAATAAAATGAGGTTAGCGAAAAACTATTTTTTTCAGAAAGGAAACGCATGGATTATACAAAAGCAGCGGAGGATTTTTTCTCATGTATGAAGCAAAAAGACGCGAAAAAAGTCTTACTAAAGCTCAATGAAAATTCACAAGGTGAACCACTTGTTTTGGTTTATTTATACAAAAATGCTGGCGCTTTGATCGTCCCGAGTGATATTGCGAAATACATTGGAACAAGTACCGCACGTGTTGCAAGTATCCTCAACAGTCTTGAAGGAAAAGGAATGATTTCAAGAGAAATTTCAAGAGAAGACCGTAGAAAAATCTTAGTTTTTCTGACGGATAAAGGACGAAGAGAAACAAAAGAACGACGCACGCGGATCATCACTCGCATCTCAAACGTATTTAAGGCGATGGGAGAAGAAAGAACGCAACAATTTATCGAAGATTGGGCCCTCTTTTTAAAGATGAGCCTGTCAATTTTAGAACAAGAAAAGGAGGAACATTAAATGCCTGAAACAATAGCAAAACCCGAATTGCTAGTTAATTTCATTGGAAAATAAATAAGTCGTGCTATCCTAATCTTAAACCACTAAGCATTAGAAAGCGCACGACTTATATGACTTATAATAGCACACTTCCAAAAGTTTTTGTTTATTTACTGACAACCATTGAGACGCTTTATCAAACGAGTGTTCCCCTTGAGGTTCAAAACCGAAAGAACGTCCATCTCGCAACATCAGATTGCTTAGTTATCGCTTGTTACCTCTGGGGCGTACTGCATTTTAGTGAAACGCTTAAAGCTAAGCACCAATTG
>NZ_WITJ01000049.1 GCF_009601015.1 Lactococcus hircilactis | reverse complement strand
CACTGACAAACTTTCGGTTGAAAAACTCCAAGAACACTTGTTGCCTTATAAAAAAGAAACGGTTCAAAAAATCATAGATGAAAAAATGCAGTTAGTGACTGCAGATGAATTCTTAAAACTTCACAAAGAATCTTTAACTGCTATTAGGGAAAACGACAAACTCCAAGAAGAACTAGAGAGTTGCATTCAAACTTTAATTGAAGCAAGTGCTGCAGCAACTATTACTCAAGATATTGTTGTGGGAAACCTTGTAGATAGAAAGCTTGCAGACCTAGCTAAAACTTATAAACTTGCAGTTGATTACATCGAAAAAGTAACTGGAAAGAATATTGATGTTGTACTAGCTGAGAATGCTGCGCTTGAAGCGGAGGAAGAAGAGTGAAAATTGATTTACCAGAACTTGAGAGAAAGTTAAGCTATAGAATAAATTTAACTATCAAAGAATCAACTATTTTGCTTGAAAGCATGGAAGGGCTTATTGATGACAAAATAGTACTCCAAGAACAGATTAACACTGCGAAAAAGGCACTGACAGAAATA
>NZ_WITJ01000048.1 GCF_009601015.1 Lactococcus hircilactis | reverse complement strand
AAATTCGTCCTTCGGAAAGTTTTACGCCATAATCACGCAGAAGAATGACTTTAATTTTACGTGTCCCAAGTCTTTTCTTTGATTGGATGTAAATCTCTAAAATAAGCTTTCGATACTTTTGATTTTCTAGGTCACGTTTTGAGGGGGTGTGATTAAGAAATTGATAGTAGGTGGAGCGATTGACACGTAACACGCGACACAGCGTTTGTATCGCGTGTTCGAATCGCAGTCGATAGATGGCTTCAAGTCTTATTTTGAGTTTTGCATGAAGATGGCACTTGCTTTTTTTAGAATAAGGTTCTCCTCTTCTAATTGTGCCAAGCGTTTCTGAAGGTCTCGAATTTGCTTAGCAGTCATCACGGTATTATCTTCAAGTTTGACCTCAGAGTATTGTTTAATCCACTTTGAGAGGGCAGAAGAGGAAACACCATAATCGCGACAGAGGTCTGCTTGAGGTTTACCAGTTTGGTAGAGATTGACGAGGGATTGCTTGAATTCCTCGTCGTAGCGTTGATGATAGGTCATAGTAAGCCTTTCTGTTTTGTGTCTTATGAGACAAATTATAACACATTATTTTGTGTCCACTTTTATAGTATATATCCA
>NZ_WITJ01000047.1 GCF_009601015.1 Lactococcus hircilactis | reverse complement strand
AGCTGAGATGCTCAAACTAGTGTCAATGAATTTCCACGAATATATTCCAATTGACGACTTGATATGCTCATGCAGTGATGGCCCTATCACAAGAAACTTTGAAGATGTTATCCTCATGCAGTCAACATGTTTGAAAGATAAAAACGGAGTAGAAATTTATGAAGGGGATATTGTTGAGCTAGCTGATGATTTTGCAGTCGTTAAATTTGATTCTGGAGCTTTTGTTATAGATTATCAAAATTTAGATACTGAATTTGAATTAATTTACTCTATTGAAGTCCCAATTGAAGCCATCGGTAATATTTATGAGGACCATGAACTACTGGAGGTAACTAAATGAGCAACAGATCGACTGAAGAAATAAAATACGTAAGTGGTAAAGACCATGACATTAAAGTGGATTATGACGACAAAGACATTGACTATTTCCACAATGAGTTTAAAAAGAAGCTGGAGGAAATGGAAAGCGTACAGGCGGTTTTGGTAGCACTGGGGAGGTGTGAAAATGAAAGAATATAAATGTATGGACTGTCTTACAAGTTTTGAAGCAGAATATAAAGAAGATTGTCCGAGTTGTGGAGAAGATGGTGCTGTTATTGAAGTTTCAGCTCACACTGACAAACTTTCGGTTGAAAAACTCCAAGAACACTTGTTGCCTTATAAAAAAGAAACGGTTCAAAAAATCATAGATGAAAAAATGCAGTTAGTGACTGCAGATGAATTCTTAAAACTTCACAAA
>NZ_WITJ01000046.1 GCF_009601015.1 Lactococcus hircilactis | reverse complement strand
AAGTTATCCGTTACTTTCTTCTACGCTATCAAGCAAAATAAGCGCTGGTGGCAATGGAAAACGACAAGACCTGACTTAGATAATCTCATGAAGAACTTGCAAGACTATATGACTAAGTTGCGTTATTACAGTGACGACAGCCAAATTGTATGGCTTGAATCAAAAAAGTTTAACAGCGAGAAAAACAGAATTGAAATTGAAATTACAGAGGTGTAAATGCCACAATAGCCATAATTCATGAAAACTACGCTTACATAGAGCGTTTATATATGATTAGGTAAACTTATATGCTGGACGTGCAAAACGTCTTAGAAAGGAAAATATGACGCCACAGAAATTCTATCAAGAGTTGGAAGATAGAGGACTTAATTTAACGGAAATAAACAAGATGTATAGAGACAGATATGGAGTAAGTTCAAATTTATATGCATACAGAAGAAATAACGGAATTCCATCAATTAAGTTTCTGAAAATAATTAGAGAACTAACTGACGATGACTTCATTTACGATTCAGCATTAGAAAAGTGCGAGTATATGCTTGGCAAGAAGAATTTGCTTGAACTAGAGGACTTATTGTACGAGCTGAAGCCATCAAAAGCTAAAATAATGGAAATTAGAATGCGAAGGAAAGCATAGAGGAAAATGTTATGATACCAAAATTTAGAGTGTGGGATAAGAAAAGAGCTGAGATGCTCAAACTAGTGTCAATGAATTTCCACGAATATATTCCAATTGACGACTTGATATGCTCATGCAGTGATGGCCCTATCACAAGAAACTTTGAAGATGTTATCCTCATGCAGTCAACA
>NZ_WITJ01000045.1 GCF_009601015.1 Lactococcus hircilactis | reverse complement strand
TCAATAATAAGCTTCAGGATTACGTTCAGTTCTTAAACCATCAAAGCTATTTCAGCTTTAGAAAAAACGGTAAAGACTATCTGATGTCTCCCGCATCGTCCCAAGCAGTGCATGAGACCAGTTCAGAAATATCATTTGTCTGCGTATCACTCGATAGAGAACTGATTAACGAGATGTCTAATCCACTTGCTAATACTGCAAGTCATAATATCCAATGGTACTTTGACACCATGGGGCTTATCTCACGCACTCAAATTACGATTGGGATTAACGAGGTTGCAAATCTCACGCGCACGATTAGCTATGATGGGCAAGAAACGAAGCTATCACGACTAATTTCAGTGATTAATAATTTCAATGCAGAATTTGAGTTTATTACTAAATTAAATAATGATGGCACGCTTGATTCTGTAACGTTAAACATCTACAAAGAAAATGACGGTCAAAACGTGCAAGGCGTAGGTACTAAGCGTGATGATGTACGGCTGTCATTTGGCAAGAATATTGAAGATGTGACTGTTGATGTCAGTGACGATGGATTTTTCAATGCTTGCTATATGACAGGCGCTGACGGATATAGCTGGAAAAATTATGATTTCAGTTACAAAAACGCAGATGGAGTAGAAGAATTCTATAAGCGTAAAGGCTCTGAAATTGCTTACGCTCCACTGTCTGCTCAGATGTTCCCGTCTCAGCTTAAGACGGACAAGGGCGACATTTGGACAAGTATTGACGAGACAACAGAATATAAGAACGCTAACGATATGTGGGGATACATTGTCAAAAAGTTCAAACAATATGCTTATCATCAAATTACTTACACAGTCACTCCATCAGCAGCCTTACTTGGTCAATTAATCGGAGATGGTAGACCGCTCCAAAAAGGCGATACTGTCATCATCCAAGATAACAACTATAT
>NZ_WITJ01000044.1 GCF_009601015.1 Lactococcus hircilactis | reverse complement strand
AAACGCGACAAGGATGACCAAAATTACAGATATAACACTCATTTTAGTTATTTCTCCTTTTTATTTAACATTTGCTTTTTGAATCAAAGCAAACAAGTCAGCTTTAGAGTCGCTTGGTACTTTACGGACGTCAAACGTCACGCCAAGATCGCGCATTTTTTCAAATGTAGCGACATCATCCAAATTAGCTGAAAGAACATTATTCAACATCGTTTTACCTGTTGAATGAGCCATCGATCCAACGTTAATCGTTGAAATCAATCCAGGGCAAGCTTCGACAACAGCAAGTGCATCTTGCGGATTTTCAAAAAGCAAGAAAGCATGAGTGCCACCAAAACGTGGATCATTTGCGACTTCAATAAACTTCTTGATTGGAACAACATTCGCGTGAACTCCTGGAGGAGCAGCTTGTTCAATCAATGTTTTACGCATCTCGTCTTTTGCAACGTTGTCAGAAACAACGATAATCCGATCTGCTTTTGAATCTGGTGTCCAAGCCGTAGCGACTTGTCCGTGAAGAAGACGTGTATCAATGCGGACAAGATTAATCTTAATCTTTCCATCCCCAATGACTGTGCCTTCTGGGATAGCTCCTTGAGCTGCATCTGGAGCAGCTGAAACTGAAGTGAGTTCTTCTGGTTGAAGCGTATCTGGAAGGACACGAATGCCTTCCTTTGCTTCTTTCATGATGTTTGCCACGACTTTTTCAACCCCAGCAGACGCATCCATCATACGTTCTGTAAAGGCTTGAATAAGCATTGGCAAGTTGAGACCAGTGATGATAGCAATTTTACGATCTGGATTTTCATTCAAAATCGCACTTGACTGATTGAATGGAGAACCGCTCCATAAGTCAGCAAGGATAAGTACTTCATCTTCGGCATCAAAAGTTGCGATAGCATTTTCGAGCTTAGCATGTAACTCTGCAGGACCTTCAGAGGGCATGAAAGTGACAGTTTGTACTTTTTCTTGCTCACCGAAAATCATTGTGACAGATTGTTTAATGCCTAGTGCGAATTCGCCATGGCTCGCAATAACAATTCCGATACTCAAT
>NZ_WITJ01000043.1 GCF_009601015.1 Lactococcus hircilactis | reverse complement strand
CTGTCGCAGTTGTCGCAAGTGATGTCACACAAAATCTGACGCAAACCCTTTTCCAAATGGCTGCCCCTTCTGATGAGAGTAGCTCAAGCGAAAGCACAGAAACGATTGATGGGAAAAAAGTCCTCACTGTCACGACAGCGACAGCTGATGAAGCAACGAAAGCCATCACGGACCCCAATAGCTATCGCGCAGACGACAGTCTTTTAAAGCCAGTCTATGTCCCTGATGCCTCGGCTAAAAAAGAAATACAAGCGCAATCAACACAAGCATCAACGCCAAAAGCTCAAGCCTATACGCTCCCCAAAACAGCCATCAAATCAATGACAGAAGCGTTCAAACCAAGTGGTGCGAAAGTTGAGCTGCTCTCGACCAATCCAAACTCGCCTATTGTGATCCAAAATGGGACAGCGACCGTCCAAGATGGGACGGCAACGTTTGATAGTGATAACAATCCAGGACACGATGCCAATGGCTCAAATGGTGTGGTCCGCTCTTGGGATCAAATCATCTATTTGGTTTCCTTTGCGGTCCAAAACAACTCAAATACAACTTATGGCAATATCAACTATAGCATACAGGCCGACCTTAAGGGAGCTGTCACGGTGGGCTCAGATGGGAAAACGCCACAAGTCAACGCACAGATTGCCTCAGGCACCATGTACAATAACGACGGAAGCACTTATACCGGTGGAGCAGGCTACTCTGAAGGAGTGATGCAATCCTCCATCGCCAATACTGGACAGGTGTTTGTCCCTGTCATTGTCAATGTCTATGGTGCACCCAATGGCTACAAGCTCCAACCGACCTTTAAAGTTTCAATCATCTCAGCGGATAATCAAGACACACTTGAAACAGAAGGCTCAATAAAATCTCCGCTCAATACCTATGATGGCACGGACTTTTCACAGTTTAGTCCATCAGCGACGACGGTTTCAGCAGCGCCAAGTGTCGGAGTGACGCTTGTCAAAGGACAAACCCAAGCAGGAACGACTGTCTTTGGGGGATCGAATAGTAATCTTGATGCGGATGATGTCGCAGCAGTCATCGCGCTTCAACCGCTCGCAGAACACAAATCATGGACCAATCCCTATGTCGGTGCAACCTATCCGACAGGGACCATCTCCTACAGCCTATCAAACTCAGGGACTTACACCCCAAGCAGTGGGACAGCGACCGCACTTACGACAAGTCAGATGGCAAGCCCCACAGTCAATGCCTACGCTCCTGCGACGCTCAATCGCACGTCCGCCTTTACCTATAACTCAGGCTCAGGCTATGCCAGCAAGTACACGCAAGCCCTCGATGCACCAAATGCCAATACAGGTCAGATCAATATGACTCAACCCGCAAGTAATCTTGCGAGTCAAGGGGTCTATAACTCAGGGACCTTCACCGCAAGCAGTGCAGGTAGCGTCACAAATACCAACTACTCTGGCGTTTACAGTCCCTATACTTATAACATGACTGGGGCAATCACACCGACTTCGCTTGCAAAATCTTTCTCCAGTATGGAGATGATTCTCGGCTGGGACAGAACGAC
>NZ_WITJ01000042.1 GCF_009601015.1 Lactococcus hircilactis | reverse complement strand
CGCTAATAGCTCCATTTCTAATTAAAATGGTAATTAAAAAAGATAATACAAAAAAATATATATAATTAGAAACTGAGGAACATGGTGTTTTTTAAGACATTAACTTACTCTCAAAAAATCGTTTTGGGATTTATTTTATTGGGGATGCTAGGGACCTTTTTATTGACATTGCCTATTTGGTTCTGTTGCAAAGTTTCAATACTGAGTACAAAAGTCCCATTCTTATACTTTGACTATGCTGGTATACCCATCAAAACTTTAATTTCAGTAGATACCGAAAAGCCGAAGAGCGTTCCATTTCTTCGGTTCTTTTTGTATATGCCCTTAATCGTATTCCAGATTTGATAGATCAGCTTACCATATTCTTGAACCCAACGGTAAATTGTTGTGTGAGAAACGTTAATACCACGATCATATAACATCTCTTGAACATCACGATAACTCAAATTATAGCGAAGATAATACCCAACAGAGATAATAATCACGTCTTTTTGGAATTGTTTGCCCTTAAAATGATTCATCTGTTGTCCTCGCATTCTTTTTTATTACATTTTACAATAAATCAGGTGTTATGGGGAACTTTGCAACAGAACCACAAAAGGTTTCGATTTTAATTCGTTCAGAATAGGTTATACTAGACAAAAGATCGGCTCCTAAAAATGGGTTTGTGATAAACACCATTTTAAAGGAAGCTGGTCTTTTTTGTCCAAACACTGGTCAGACAATTTTGGGGCCTATGATATTTGGTGTTGATAGATAAAATTCATCAACACTATTCTTATACTTAAACACCAAATATCATAGAACCATAATTAACAGAGCAAATCAGGTCACAACTTAACTGTTTTGAGTTTTTATTGTATATTAGTATCATTTGTTTTCAAAAAGAGGGGACATCCTATTGATGTCTCCTCTTTTTGAGTGTGAGAAACTCCCGCTATAAATTTATGGTGCGTAGCCGTGTTCAAAGTGGTCGGCTTTTAATGTTTCAATTGATTTTTTAAGACTTACTTTCTTATCTTTTGATAGATCACCATGGCTTAACTCCCCTGTTAAATCAGAAATATCCGTTGGATTAATTTTCTTATAATCAAAGAGAATGTTTTCACGAATCATGGCCTTTCCTTTGTCGTCCGTTGAATAATCGATTTTTGTGGATATGCCACGAATCCCGTGATATTTTTGGTTCTGTTGTAAAGTTTTTCGATAAATCTATTTTAGTATAAAATTAAGTAAAAAGATAGCGAGGCAGTTATAAAGGCTCCTGAGCTAGATGCCTTCTAGCTCCTGATGAATGACCTCCAGAGAGTTCTTGGCTTCTTTAAGACGTGCGCTCACATAATGGTCAATTTCAGGCGTGAGTTTACTAGGACGGACACTGTTTGCCCTCAAAGCTTCTTAATTTTCTTGAGCCTTTTGGGCAGAGTATTTTACCTTAGCTTGAGCTGGATTGTCCCTCGCTTGTTTTCGTTATCAATCGTTCCATGAACCTTATTTAATAAACGGGCAATTGCTTGGTTACTCATTCCTTCTTTGTTGTGCCAACGCTCAATATTCAGGCTGTCTTGGTAAGTCAGGTGTTTGCCTTTGGTAGGGGTTGTGTTAGAATAGTCTTGCATCTGAATTTCCTTTTTATACTATTTGATCGAACTTCTAGTATAAGAGATTCAGGTGTTTTTTGCTGGGATCAAGGTGCTAACTTCATTTTACAATTTGCGTAATATAAAAAAATGTCAATTTAATATAAAAAAATGTCAATTTAATATTGAAAAATGAAATCGCTTATGATACGATTAGCTTAAACGAAACTTAAGTATAAGGAGAAAAAATGAACAAAACGAAGAAGTTAATCACCGGTGGGTTAGTGCTTTTAGCGCTTTTATCGTTAGGGGTAGGGTTAAGGCAATTGTCTTATTCGGGAGGCAAAATCAGTACACCGGATTCGACAGTGACGGACTTAGATTCGTCCTCAGAATCTAGGGGAAAGAAGATAACTCAAAAGAGTTTAGACACAGGGAAGCCAAAAGTTGTGACAGAAGTGAAACCAGCTGCACAAAAAGAAATTTCTGCTAGTGTTTCCAAGTCCTTAGGGAAATTTAATGAGAAAGCGATAAAAAA
>NZ_WITJ01000041.1 GCF_009601015.1 Lactococcus hircilactis | reverse complement strand
AGTCCATCAGCGACGACGGTTTCAGCAGCGCCAAGTGTCGGAGTGACGCTTGTCAAAGGACAAACCCAAGCAGGAACGACTGTCTTTGGGGGATCGAATAGTAATCTTGATGCGGATGATGTCGCAGCAGTCATCGCGCTTCAACCGCTCGCAGAACACAAATCATGGACCAATCCCTATGTCGGTGCAACCTATCCGACAGGGACCATCTCCTACAGCCTATCAAACTCAGGGACTTACACCCCAAGCAGTGGGACAGCGACCGCACTTACGACAAGTCAGATGGCAAGCCCCACAGTCAATGCCTACGCTCCTGCGACGCTCAATCGCACGTCCGCCTTTACCTATAACTCAGGCTCAGGCTATGCCAGCAAGTACACGCAAGCCCTCGATGCACCAAATGCCAATACAGGTCAGATCAATATGACTCAACCCGCAAGTAATCTTGCGAGTCAAGGGGTCTATAACTCAGGGACCTTCACCGCAAGCAGTGCAGGTAGCGTCACAAATACCAACTACTCTGGCGTTTACAGTCCCTATACTTATAACATGACTGGGGCAATCACACCGACTTCGCTTGCAAAATCTTTCTCCAGTATGGAGATGATTCTCGGCTGGGACAGAACGACCACGCAAAATCTCGCCAAAGCGAATAACTGGACGAGCTACACCTATAATCTGACTGTATCAACGATCACCTATAATGATGCCAATGGAAAATCGCAAACCTTGACAAATAATGGTGGGACATTGAGCTATACAACGAATTATAACTCTAGTGGTTCATATTCCTCTCCAATAAATTTAGTAACCTCTCCTATCTTGGATCAAGCAGCTGCTGCAGGAGGAAACGTCACATACCCAGGTCTTAATGGCGGAACGGTTCATTCAGTGGATGGTGGAACTGCCGCCCGTATTAACTGTTCACAATCAGGAACTACTTTCAGTCAAAATTATGGAGATGATCTTTTATATACCGGTGAAAAAATTTATGCTCAGTCAGACACAATTGATCTGGGATTTGCGTTTCAACAAAGAGATACGATTTATAATTGGGATCCATCAGCATTTGCTTATGATAATAGTCGACTGATGTCTATTGGTCAAGCTGGGACTCAAAAATATGTATTAGAAGAATGGGGCGTCGCCACTAACTTTTCTCAAACAGCACCAGTGACCATGAAAGACTTAAGCTATGTCAAGACTTATGCTCAATACACGTGGTATTCGACGTATGCAGCGGCAGCGTCGGCAGGGAAAGTTTCAGCAGTTCGTGTGACGACTAAAGCTTTTGCCCCTTCTGATCCAAGTGGTAATATTGATTCTTCTAAGGATATTACAACTGCCATTCCTTTACTTGTGATACAAAATACAGCTGGGGCGAAAACGCCCGCAGGCAATCCGCTAACTGTCTTTCATACGACACAGGATCTTGACAGTAGTGGGAATTTATTAGTTGATTTGATAACGACCGCTCCAACAAATAATACAGTCAATAACACAACGAATGCCAGCTATGTCGGACAGTACATTCCAACAACCTTTAACTCAGATGGAACTGTTAATAACAAAAATGGCACGATTGGTGGAAGTACGGTTTCACAAGTTTATTGGAATCAAATGGCAGAGTCGGCCTTTGTCAAACCTTTCTCAATCACTTCAAGAACCAGTGTGACTCAGGCGACATACCAAACCTCACAGGATGTTTCAATCAAAATCCAAGGCATCCCGAGTGGAAGTTCAAATGTGACTTTTGACTCAAATCTTGTGACCACGCTCCCTGTCGGAATCCACTATAAGTCCGGCTCCGCCGTCGATGCGACTGGCAACCCATTACCAGATCCGACGTTGACAACCAATGCCAGTGGTCAAGAAGTCCTGCAATGGAATTTCAACAAAATGTCTCAAACGCTCATGGCAACAGGGACAGAGGTTGATTTTAAAGCAACATCAACTATCAGTCAACTGAGCTTTAATAGCCAAGGACTAACAGGAACGCTCGCGGTAACAACAGTTGCCTCGATGTGGATTGATGGACAGCCTGCAAATGTTGATGGCACAGGATCTAACACGAGTGTGCGCCAATCCTCGGCAGGTTTTGTCGAGCAGCTCATCCAGCAAGTCACGCCAGATAAAGAAGCCGACAAAACGGCGATTGAAGATGGTCCAAATGATGCGGCCATCACAGATCCAACCGCTCGTGCGGCCTCAACAGACATCACCTATACCGTCACAGGAGGCAACTACTCCGTCAATGCTCAACCAGCACTCACGATTATGGATGTCCTCCCTTATGATGGCGACAGTCGAGGCTCCAAACTCCACGGCGGCTACACAATTCAGTCCGTGAAGATCGTTGATAGTAATGGTAATGTTACTGGAAAGGACTCCGCAGGAAATCCGGTCACTCTCAACTATACTGATACCGCACCGAATACCTCAGGCTCAAACAAATATAACGAAAAAACGAATCCAAACACGATTATGGGCACGCCACCAAGTTCAGGCACATGGAGCGCCACACAGACTGGCTGGAAACAGGGAACTCCAGATGCCAACGCAAAAGCCATCATCGCCGCAGATCCGTCTTTGGCAGTTGGCGCATCGATCACGCTTCAAATCACGATCAGACCGACAGGGCAACAAGCAGGAGATGTGTACGATAACCGTGCTTCACTGAACTCAACCATCATCAATGCTCCTGTTACCTCACAAAACTTTA
>NZ_WITJ01000040.1 GCF_009601015.1 Lactococcus hircilactis | reverse complement strand
AGTCCATCAGCGACGACGGTTTCAGCAGCGCCAAGTGTCGGAGTGACGCTTGTCAAAGGACAAACCCAAGCAGGAACGACTGTCTTTGGGGGATCAAATAGTAATCTTGATGCGGATGATGTCGCAGCAGTCATCGCGCTTCAACCGCTCGCAGAACACAAATCATGGACCAATCCCTATGTCGGTGCAACCTATCCGACAGGGACCATCTCCTACAGCCTATCAAACTCAGGGACTTACACCCCAAGCAGTGGGACAGCGACCGCACTTACGACAAGTCAGATGGCAAGCCCCACAGTCAATGCCTACGCTCCTGCGACGCTTAATCGCACGTCCGCCTTTACCTATAACTCAGGCTCAGGCTATGCCAGCAAGTACACGCAAGCCCTCAGTGCACCAAATGCCAATACAGGTCAGATCAATATGACTCAACCCGCAAGTAATCTTGCGAGTCAAGGGGTCTATAACTCAGGGACCTTCACCGCAAGCAGTGCAGGTAGCGTCACAAATACCAACTACTCTGGCGTTTACAGTCCCTATACTTATAACATGACTGGGGCAATCACACCGACTTCGCTTGCAAAATCTTTCTCCAGTATGGAGATGATTCTCGGCTGGGACAGAACGACGACGCAAAATCTCGCCAAATCGAATAACTGGACGAGATACGATTATAATCTTACGGTACCACAAATTACCTATAATGACACTAACGGTAAACCGAAGACGGTAGTAAATAACTCGGGAACAATCACATATACGACCATCGTAACTCCAAGCGGTTCTTGGTTTCAGTCAACAGAGTTTATTTTGGGTTTAGGGGAACAAACAATTACGACTGTTCCTAATGATAATGGTGGAGCTCCGATAACAGCGGCACACTATTCGTTGGATTATGGGTCACCATCAGATGGAAGCGTAAACTTTAATTACGGAAAAGGACAATTATATACTGGACAAAAAATTATTTTAAATCATTTTGATGAAAATGCGAACTGGGGAGCTGATCCAATAAGGCAATCCACCATTCTCATGTGGGATCCGTCTGCTTTTAGTTATGATCCCACACAGGGTTCAGATATCGTATTACCCTATTCAGAACAATCGGATTATAGTTCAACTCCAGGAGGAACGCTTTCGTTTGGAGTCGCAAACACATTCGCATCAACACCACCTGTGACGATGAAGGTCCTTTCTTATGATGCGACTTCTCAGCTTTATAAATGGTATAGCACATGGGCTGCCGTTGTAGCAGCAGGAATGCAAAATCAGGTCTCAGCTGTCAATATTTCAGTGAGAAATCCAGTAGATGGACCGGTGGTAGGTTATAACGCAAACGTTAGATTTTTAGGAGTTCCCGCAGTAGTCAAGACGGGAATCAAAGGTTCTAAGACCCCAAATGGCAACCCTCTTGTATTATTAGCCGCAAGTAAAGATACAGACTTAATCACGGGAAATACATTTGATCCGATGATCAATGGGGGAACAAGTTCGTGGATGACTAATACGGGTAATTCCGCTGATAATGGCACTTATATCCCAACAACATTTAATTCTGATGGTTCTGTAAACAATATGAACGGAACGATTGGCGGGAAAACATATACTCAACAGTACGTAAATACTTATGGAGACTCTGCATTTGTGATGCCGTACTCTATCACTTCTCGAACGACAATCTCTCAACCCTCTTATCAAACTTCACAAGATATCAAAGTGAAAATCCAAGGCATTCCATCAAGTGGGAGTTCAGCGACAACCTATGACTCAAATCTTGTGACCACGCTCCCTGTCGGAATCCACTATAAGTCTGGCTCCGCCGTCGATGCGTCCAGCAACCCATTACCAGATCCGACGTTGACAACCAATGCCAGTGGTCAAGAAGTCCTGCAATGGAATTTCAACAAAATGTCTCAAACGCTCATGGCAACAGGGACAGAGGTTGATTTTAAAGCAACATCAACTATCAGTCAACTGAGCTTTAATAGCCAAGGACTCACAGGAACGCTCGTGGTAACAACAGTTGCCTCGATGTGGATTGATGGACAGCCTGCAAATGTTGATGGTACAGGCTCTGACACGAGTGTGCGCCAATCCACGGCAGGTCTTGTCGAGCAGCTCATCCAGCAAGTCACGCTAGATAAAGAAGCCGACAAAACGGCGATTGAAGATGGTCCAAATGATGCGGCCATCACAGATCCAACCGCTCGTGCGGCCTCAACAGACATCACCTATACCGTCACAGGAGGCAACTACTCCGTCAATGCTCAACCAGCACTCACGATTATGGATGTCCTCCCTTATGATGGCGACAGTCGAGGCTCCAAACTCCACGGCGGCTACACAATCCAGTCCGTGAAGATCGTGGATAGTAATGGTAATGTTACTGGAAAGGACTCCGCAGGAAATCCGGTCACTCTCAACTATACTGATACCGCACCGAATACCTCAGGCTCAAACAACTATAACGAAAAAACGAATCCAAACACGATTATGGGCACGCCACCAAGTTCAGGCACATGGAGTTCTACACAGACTGGCTGGAAACAGGGAACTCCAGATGCCAACGCAAAAGCTATCATCGCCGCAGATCCGTCTTTGGCAATTGGCGCATCGATCACGCTTCAAATCACGATCAGACCGACAGGGCAACAAGCAGGAGATGTGTACGATAACCGTGCTTCACTGAACTCAACCATCATCAATGCTCCTGTTACCTCACAAAACTTTA
>NZ_WITJ01000004.1 GCF_009601015.1 Lactococcus hircilactis | reverse complement strand
TTCGAGAATGATTTAGTGCCCATAGCGTTGGAGATACACCTGTTCCCATGCCGAACACAGTAGTTAAGTCCTTCTGCGCCGGAAGTAGTTGGGGGTCGCCCCCTGCAAGATAGGGTCGGTGCTAAGTCACTTGGGAGTTTAGCTCAGCTGGGAGAGCATCTGCCTTACAAGCAGAGGGTCAGCGGTTCGATCCCGTTAACTCCCATTAGGTTGTTCAACCTTAAAATGAATAGGTCTCGTAGTGTAGCGGTTATCACGTCGCCCTGTCACGGCGAAGATCACGGGTTCGAATCCCGTCGGGACCGTTCGTAGGAATACGAAGAAAGACTCGTTAGCTCAGTTGGTAGAGCATTTGACTTTTAATCAAAGGGTCGCGCGTTCGAGCCGCGCACGGGTCATCCATCTAAGCGATAGAGGATATCGTAAAAGCGGATGTGGTGAAATTGGCAGACACGCTAGATTTAGGTTCTAGTGCCGCAAGGTGTGAAGGTTCAAGTCCTTTCATCCGCATCTCAAGAGGAAGAAATCCAACTCAGCCGACTTAGCTCAGTTGGTAGAGCATCTGATTTGTAATCAGAGGGTCGCGTGTTCGAATCATGTAGTCGGCATCTTAGTAAGAAATTACTTGCGAACGTAGTTCAGTGGTAGAATACAACCTTGCCATGGTTGGGGTCGCGGGTTCGAATCCCGTCGTTCGCTTTATTAATAATATTTTGCAGGCATGGCTCAACTGGATAGAGTATCTGACTACGAATCAGACGGTTGTAGGTTCGAATCCTACTGCTTGCATAACGGGAAGTAGCTCAGCTTGGTAGAGTACTTGGTTTGGGACCAAGGTGTCGCAGGTTCGAATCCTGTCTTCCCGATTGGTGATTTATCATCTAGGCGATGTAGCTCAGCTGGCTAGAGCGTTCGGTTCATACCCGAAAGGTCGGGGGTTCGATCCCCTTCGTCGCTATAAAAATTTGTGCTGGATCTTTAGCTCAACTGGTTAGAGCTCTCGGCTCATAACCGAGCGGTTGCAGGTTCGAGTCCTGCAAGATCCATTGCGTTTTTTGGCTCGGTAGCTCAGTTGGTAGAGCAATAGATTGAAGCTCTATGTGTCGGCGGTTCGATTCCGTCCCGCGCCACTTTTTGCGGATGTAGTTTAATGGTAGAACCCCAGCCTTCCAAGCTGGCTACGCGAGTTCGATTCTCGTCATCCGCTTTAATTGAATATTTTGGGAGACTAGCTCAGTTGGTTAGAGCACTGTGTTGATAACGCAGGGGTCTCAGGTTCGAATCCTGAGTTTCCCATTTTAAACTCTGGGGAGTTACTCAAGTGGCTGAAGAGGACGGTTTGCTAAATCGTTAGATCGGGAAACCGGTGCGAGAGTTCGAATCTCTTACTCCCCTTAAGTTTATTAGTTAGCCTTATTATAAGGCTTTTTTTATCTTTTATGCTGATTGTTGACAATTGATTGTTATTTATGTACACTGGCGGTGTGCTTTAATTTTGTATGAGAACGCAAGGTCATATGATTGTTAAACAGATACAAGGAGATTCAATACTATCAGGTGAAGCGTTTCTTTTTTAGCGTGATTTTTAGATTGGGGGAATTCATGGCTTTATTAAATAGCGAAGCGTTGTTAGATTTAAAAAGTAAAGTGAATATTGTGGATGTGATTTCACAATATGTTGCGCTTTCTAAAAATGGAAAAAATTATTTGGGATTGTGCCCGTTTCATGGGGAAAAAACGCCTTCATTCAATGTGAATGCTGAAAAGGGATTTTATCATTGCTTTGGATGTGGTAAATCGGGTGATGTAATCGAGTTTTTAAAGGAATATAAGCAAATCGGCTTTAAGGATGCGGTAGTGGAATTGGCTTCGTTTGCTGGGGTTAATTTGGTACTTCCTGAGAAAAATCAAGTAAAAGAAAATCCTAATCAGGCCATTTTAGATGTGAATAATCAAGCTGCGAGGTTATATCATATTGTGTTGATGTCCACGGAGCTAGGGGAGAAAGCTAGAGCGTATCTTTTAGAACGTGGAATCACGCAGGAGCTAATTAAGCGATATAATATAGGGCTTTCCCCTGATGAAAATGATTTTATTTTTCAAAATCTTTCATCGAAATTTGATGAAAAGGTGATGGCAAATTCTGGACTTTTTCATTTTTCAAATCAGAAGGTTTTTGATGCGTTTTCAAATCGAATCATGTTTCCAATCATGAATGAATTTGGACAGACGATTGGTTTTTCTGGAAGAAAGTGGCAAAGTCAAGATACTTCTAAAGCAAAATATATTAATACTTCTCAAACTCCTGTTTTTGATAAATCTTTTGAATTGTGGAATTTTGATAAAGCGAAGCCTTTTATTTCAAGACATCATGAAGTTTATTTGATGGAAGGATTTATGGATGTTATTGCAGCAGATAAGGCGGGAATTCAAAATGTGGTGGCATCTATGGGGACTGCTTTAACGGAGCAGCATGTCAGAAGATTAAAAAAGGTCGCAAATCAGTTTGTTTTAGTTTATGATGGAGATGATGCTGGACAAAATGCGATTTATAAAGCCATGCAATTAATTGGTGAATCTGATGTTACTATTGTGAAAATTCCTGAAAAAATGGATCCTGACGATTATCAAAAACATTATGGTCCTGTGGAATTGGAACGGTTGATGAAGCAAGGTCGGATTCATCCGATTGAATTTTTAATTGAGTTCTTACGTCCTTCAAATTTAGCTCAACTTCAATCACAAATTGATTTTATTGATCGAATTGCACCAATGATTGCTCAGGTCTCATCGATTACTGCTCAAGATGCGTTTATAAGAAAATTAGTTGAGATTTTGCCTGATTTCGAGTATAATCAAGTAGAGAATGCCGTTAATTTGAGGCGTGAAAATGTTCGAAATAAAAACCAAGGGGTTACGGATGTTTTGAGTCATGATGACGAAATGATTCCACCAGCGCCTGACTTTCCAGATGATTCTTATTTTGAAGCTTTTGAGGCACCTCAAAACCGGCAGAATCAAGCGTTTAATGGACAAGGACAAACGGCAAAAAGCGCGTTGGATCAGCAGACAAATCGTCACGCCGCTGTTGAAATTGCAGAGGAGCATTTGATTCATCGGATGATTTATCACCCTTCGGTTTTAAAACGGTTTGCTCAAGATGAAGCGTTTAGGTTTGTGCATCAGAATTTTCAATTGCTTTTTGAAAAAATAATGATTGAAGCAATGAGTTTTGATCAGCTTGATCCAAATCATTTTGCAATGACGTTGGATGAGGATTTGAGAGCACTTTTTTATGAGATTATCAGTTTGGATTTACCTCAGGAGCTTTCGGGGCATGAAATTGATGATTTGCTTGAAAAAATTGAAAATGATCAAGTGGTGAGTCAATTAGATGAACTTTTTAAAGCATTGGATGAGGCGCATAAAGCAGGAAATATGGAGCGCGAATTGGAATTAACGGTTCAGATTATTAATCAAAAGAAAAAAATAAAATGATCATTAGATAAAAAGATAATTGTGAGAATTTTACACCGATGAGGAGGGGTAAATTGGCTGAAAATAAGAAGAGAATTAACCAAATTGCTAAAGAAACTGGGGTGAGCAGTAATGCACTTGTCGAAAAAGCAAGAGAATTACAAATGGTGGTCAAATCACATTCTAGTTCAGTGACTGAAAATGAAGAAAAGCGCCTTCTTGAGGCGTTGAACATTAAGCCAGTCGTTGTTGAGCGGATGGAAACAATTGTCAAAGCATCTGCTAAAGATGAAGAAACAGTAGAAACATCTGATTTTGATGTGAAAGCATTTGAAAAAGAAGTGAAAGCTTACATTTCAAAACGTAAACCTTTTGGTCAGGCTTTAGATGATGAAATCACGGATGATTTGGTTGTTAAATTTGGTCTGGAATCTGATGCGATTGAGGATTTATTACAAGAAATCCAAGATGCAGGAATTTCGATTGTGGATGCTGATGGAAATCCTAGTCCACTGGCTTTAAAAGCTGCGGAAACAGATGAAAAGGATGATGTTTCAGATCATGCGATGGATGAAATTGTAACAAATGTTCGAATTGATGATCCTGTTCGCATGTATCTTAAAGAAATTGGACGTTATCCTTTGATTTCGCTTGATGAAGAAACGAAATTGGCTGAGGCAATTATTGCTGGTGGTGAAGGTGCTGAAATGGCAAAACAGATGCTCGCAGAAGCGAATTTGCGTCTGGTGGTTTCCATTGCAAAACGTTATTCTGGACGTGGCATGCAATTTTTGGACTTGATTCAAGAAGGAAACATGGGTTTGATGAAAGCCGTGGATAAATTTGACCATACTAAAGGGTTTAAATTTTCGACATATGCGACATGGTGGATTCGTCAAGCGATTACACGTGCGATTGCTGATCAGGCAAGAACGATCCGAATTCCTGTGCATATGGTTGAAACGATTAATAAGTTAATTCGTGTGCAAAGAAATCTTTTACAGGATTTGGGACGTGATCCTTCTCCTGAGGAAATCGGAAAAGAACTTCACATGACACCTGACAAGGTACGTGAAGTATTGAAAATTGCACAAGAACCAGTATCACTTGAAACTCCAATTGGTGAAGAAGATGATTCTCATTTGGGAGATTTTATTGAAGATGATGTGATTGAATCTCCAGTGGACTATACAAATCGGGTGCTTTTACGTGAACAGCTTGATGAGGTAATGGATACGCTGACGGATCGGGAAGAAAATGTGCTTCGGATGCGTTTTGGACTTGATGATGGGCGGATGCACACGCTTGAAGATGTCGGAAAACAATTTAAAGTGACTCGGGAGCGGATTCGCCAGATTGAAGCAAAAGCAATTAAAAAGCTGCGTCATCCAAGACGAAGCAAACCTTTGCGTGATTTTATGTAAATAAAAGGATGAAACTTACAGTAGAAATGCTGTAAGTTTTATTGTTTATGCTTTTGCTGGGATTGCCATTCTTGCTTCAATTTATATCTTAGTTCATCAAAATCGATTATATAAGAAAATTGATGAAGGTGAATTGAGTAAATAAGAAAAAATTGAGTTTTTAATTTTCTGTCAGCGCTGACAGAAAATTTTTTTGATATAAAATTTTTCTTGACAAGTGGTTTGTTGACTGCTATACTATGCGTAACTCATAAATCGCATGGGGAAATTTCTGTCAGTACTGACAGAAAAAAATGCTCATGAAAATCAAATTATTTGCTAATATTGTGAGAAATGATTATAATAAAATTATTAAAGGTCAAAAAAGGTCAAACTTTTTATTTTAAAAGGGAGAAATGATTTATTGATTTTTTAAATTTGATGTAAAATGAAAGTAACGGTTATCACTTAAATTATAAATAAGGAGAGAAAATGACGACTACTGTTTATTTTGAAAAAAATGGTGGCATTGATATTGAACTTAGAGGAGCAAGAAAAGTTCTTTCTTTAAGAAAACATATCAAGATTGACCCGGAAAATTTGGAATCTGTTCAACTTGTTTCTGATATGAAAAAACCAAAATTCTATAAAAAAGTAGCAGGAACTAACGCTTGGTACTATGGCGGTTGGTTCAGAGAAAACGGTGAAAATGAGTTTTGGGATGTCCGAAATAATGAGCGAGTTCTAGTCATCACCACAAGAAATTTCAAATATAAAAAACTTTACATCGAAGTTGGTCCTGATTTTAGATTAACTCCTTCCAAACCGTGAAGGGAAAATTAGTTTAAAATTAATTACTGAAAATTAAAAGGAGGAAGCGTATGCTTTGTCAAAATTGCAAAATTAATGAGGCAACTATTCACCTCTATACAAATGTGAATGGTCAAAAACGTCAAACGGATCTTTGCCAAAACTGTTATCAAATCATGAAATCAGGGGGACAAGAGGCGCTTTTTAGTACAGGAAGTAATGGAGGAGATGGTAATCCACAAGAGCCTTTTAATCCGTTTAATGACATTTTCAGTGCGCTTCATGGCAATGAAATGCCAAATCAAGGACCACAAACGCAGTCTGGACGTCGTTTTCCAGGAGGGCAACCACCGCGTAATCCTAGAGGAAAACAACCTAAAGGAATGCTTGAGGAATTTGGAATTAATGTTACAGATTCCGCACGTCGTGGTGAAATTGATCCTGTCATTGGTCGTGATGAAGAAATTAAGCGCGTGATTGAAATTCTTAATCGCAGGACTAAGAATAATCCAGTATTGATTGGTGAACCTGGTGTGGGTAAAACCGCTGTGGTTGAAGGATTAGCGCAAAAAATTGTTGATGGAGATGTTCCACAAAAATTGCAAAATAAAGAGGTCATTCGTTTGGATGTGGTTTCTTTGGTTCAAGGAACAGGGATTCGTGGACAATTTGAAGAGCGGATGCAAAAATTGATGGATGAAATCAGAAAACGCAATGATGTGATTCTATTTATTGATGAGATTCATGAAATTGTTGGTGCTGGTTCTGCCGGCGATGGTAATATGGATGCAGGAAATATCCTTAAACCTGCGCTTGCACGCGGGGAACTTCAATTGGTTGGTGCTACGACACTTAATGAATATCGGATCATTGAAAAAGATGCGGCACTTGAGCGACGCATGCAACCTGTCAAGGTGGATGAACCTTCTGTTGAAGAAACGATCATCATCTTAAAAGGAATTCAAAAACGTTATGAAGATTATCATCATGTGAGATACACTGATGAAGCGATTGAGGCAGCAGCACATTTGTCTAACCGTTATATCCAAGATCGTTTTATGCCAGATAAGGCGATTGATTTACTCGATGAATCAGGATCAAAGAAAAATTTGACGTTAAAATTTGTTGATCCAGAGGATATCAAAAATCGGATTGCACAAGCTGAAGCACAAAAAAATGAAGCAATGCGCACCGAAGATTTTGAAAAAGCAGCTCATTTCCGTGATCAGATTTCTAAGTTGAGAGAACTTCAAAATCATGAAATTTCTGATGAGGAAACGCCTGTCATTACTGACAAAGATATTGAGGCGATTGTTGAGCAAAAAACACATATTCCAGTGGGTGATTTGAAAGATAAAGAGCAAACACAATTGATTCATCTGGCTGAGGATCTCAAAGCACACGTCATTGGTCAGGATGAGGCGATTGATAAGGTAGCAAAAGCAGTGCGCCGTTCTCGTGTGGGACTTGGAAAGCCAAATCGTCCGATTGGATCATTTCTTTTTGTTGGACCGACAGGGGTTGGAAAAACGGAACTTGCTAAACAACTTGCACTCGAATTATTTGGATCAGAGGAGAGCATGATTCGGTTTGATATGTCTGAGTATATGGAAAAACATAGTGTGGCAAAACTTGTTGGTGCGCCTCCAGGATATGTCGGATACGAAGAAGCAGGACAATTAACTGAAAAAGTTCGTAGGAATCCTTATAGCTTGATTTTACTTGATGAAATCGAAAAAGCGCATCCAGATGTGATGCACATGTTTTTACAGATTTTGGATGATGGCCGATTGACAGATGCTCAAGGGCGTACCGTCAGCTTTAAAGATGCCATCATTATCATGACATCAAATGCAGGAACTGGAAAAATTGAGGCCAATGTTGGTTTTGGTGCGGCAAGAGAGGGGCGTACAAACTCTGTGATTGGGGAATTGGGAAATTTCTTTAGTCCTGAGTTTATGAATCGTTTCGATGGAATCATTGAATTTAGTGCATTGAGTAAAGAAAATCTGCTTCATATTGTTGATTTGATGCTCGATGAGGTAAATGAGCAGAT
Source organism: Lactococcus hircilactis (assembly GCF_009601015.1). GTDB lineage: Bacteria > Bacillota > Bacilli > Lactobacillales > Streptococcaceae > Lactococcus > Lactococcus hircilactis. Next base: position 199,244 of record NZ_WITJ01000004.1, on the reverse strand, counting down.
TGGTCGCAACGACATTCATCTTGAAGTAACTCAAGCAGCAAAAGAAAAATTAGTTGATTTGGGATATGATCCAAAAATGGGGGCACGTCCATTGCGTCGAACCATTCAAGATCATATTGAAGATGCGATTGCTGATTTTTATATCGAGCATCCTGAGTATAAAGCGTTGGTGGCTGATGTCATGGATGATAAAATCGTGATTTCTAATGTGAGTGATCAAATACAAAATGCAGATTCAGATACTCATGAAGTCGAAGCAGAATAAATTAAAAAAGTACCGTTACGCGTGATGTGACGGTGCTTTTTTTGTCTTTTCGTGTATTAATCGTAAGCATCTGGATGGTTCGTTTCCCAAATCCAACGGTCTAAATCTTTGAGTTCGTAATTGGCTTGGGTTTCTTTTTCGACCTGTTCTAATGTGATCGCAGATAAGGTTTTAACGAGCGTGTTTTCAATCGTATCAAGGGCATTTGTGATGGCACAAGGTTTTGCTTTGTCACTTTCGCTGCCGAGAAAATTTTTGAGGAGTTGTTGACTTTGAAAAATCTTTCCACGGCCTTCAATCGCAAGAAAAACGTCATAGAAAGTGATTTCATTTAGAGGTTTTGCCAGAGAAAATCCGCCATTTTTTCCAGTTGTTGAGGTGATTAAACCTTCATTTACAAGTAATTTGATAATTTTTTTGAGATAGCTTTGGGAGACACAGAGTCGGTCTGCAAGCATGATTGAATTCATGGAGCGGTTGTCAGGAAAGCGTGCAAGAATTAGTAAGACGTAAACAGACTGCTCCCAGCCAGAGGATAATTTCATTTTTTTCTCCAATTCGGGATATTTTTTATATTTATTATAACATTATTCTTGACAGAATAAAACTTAAAGGCTATAATGATATTAGAGATAAAGAATAGCTCTAAAAGAAAAGGAGATTCAAAATGGTTGTAAAAGTTGGAATTAACGGCTTTGGTCGGATTGGGCGTTTAGCGCTTCGTCGTGCTCAAAATGTAGCAGGTGTAGAAATCGTACAAATCAATGATTTAACAGATCCAGCCATGCTTGCGCATTTGCTGAAATATGACAGCACACAAGGAAAATTTGATGGCGATGTAGAAGTTTCAGACGGTGGTTTTCTTGTCAATGGAAAATTCATCAAGGTGACTCAAGAACGGGATCCTCAAAAGATCAATTGGGCAGCTTCTGGCGTTGAAATCGTGCTTGAAGCGACCGGCTTTTTTGCAACAAAATCGGGTGCTGAAAAACATTTACATGAAAATGGTGGTGCGAAAAAAGTCATCATCACAGCTCCTGGTGGAAATGATGTGAAAACGGTTGTCTTTAATGTGAATCATGACATCTTGGATGGGAGTGAGACAGTGATTTCAGCAGGGTCATGCACGACGAACAGCTTAGCTCCAATGGCTAAAGTGTTGAATGATAAGTTTGGCATTCGCGTAGGGGAAATGACGACCGTTCACAGCTACACAGGTGAGCAGATGTTGCTTGATGGACCACATCATAAAGGGAATCTGCGTCGTGCGCGCTCTGCTGCGCTCAATATTGTTCCGACGACTTCTGGTGCGGCCAATGCGATTGGACTGGTCATTCCTGATTTGCAAGGAAAGATGAAAGGACACGCACAACGCGTTCCAACCGCAGCAGGATCCGAAACAGAATTGACGACGATTCTTGAGAAAAAGACGAGCGTTGAGGAGATAAATGCAGCAATGAAAGCAGCAGCGACGGAGAGTTTTGGCTACATTGAAGATGAAATTGTCAGCAGTGACATCATCGGCGATACACACGGAAGCTTGTTTGATGCAACGCAGACTGAAATTGTTGATGCAGGGGATATTCAAATGGTCAAAACCGTGGCGTGGTACGACAATGAAATGAGTTTTACGGCGCAATTGATTCGCACATTAGAGTACTTTGCAAAATTGGCAAAATAAGCACAAAAAAATTTCTGTCAGTACTGACAGAAATTTTTTATGCAGATAAACGTCAGATTTTTGGATTTAAGACGATTCGTTTTTAGTTGTGATGGATAAAAAAGAGATCAAAATTAAATTTGACCTCGTTTTTGATTTCTGTCAGTACTGACAGAAAAATAATTTATTCGATGACGAGCATTCCATCTTTGATTGCCCAAGGTTCTTTGAGATCAATATGATCATAAAACATGATCCCGTTGGTATGATCAATTTCGTGTTGCACACACATGGATTCAAAATTTTTAAGCCGAATTTTTTTCTTCTCGCCAGCTTTATTGACGTACTCAACAGTAACACGCGCATGACGAACGACAAATCCTGGGATTTCTTGATCAACAGAAAGACAGCCCTCGCCCGTCTCAAGTGCAGCATCTTGAACAGAGTGACTCACAATTTTTGCATTGTACATGATTTCTTGGAGTTTGTAAGCTTCTTTTGGTGGAATCACCTGACCTGCTTCATCGTGTTCAGGTTCGTTTGGAACGAGGACGGCAATGACTTTTTTCATGAGTCCCAATTGATTTCCAGCAAGACCGACACCGCCACGCAGTCCCATTTTTTCAGCAATGATGGGATCTTGTGAGTTGTGTAGAAATTGCATCATTTTTTCACCTAAGCGAATGTCCTCATCAGACAATGGCAAACTCACTTCGTTTGCAACTTCGCGCAATGTTGGAAAACCTTCACGAACAATATCATCCATATCAATCTGATGACTTGCTTGAATCAGATTAGCTTGTATTTGGTCTGTTGTCAGTGCTGACAACTTTTCATTAATTTCATTTCCAGTCATTTTTATAATTCCTTAATTCTTTTTTCGACTAGTATTATTATACCATATTTTGGGGCGCAAAATGTTAAAATGGACTAAGAAGTACTGTCGCACAAAAACCTCCGATGGGAAAAATATTTTTTTGTCAGTACTGACAGCATTTTGGGTGCAACAATGAGCGTTGAAAAAGGAGAAAAAATGAGTGAATACAGAAAAAATGTCGCTGCCATTATCCTGAATCAAGACGGAAAAATATGGCTGGGAGAACGTTTTGATCGGATGAGTTGGGGATTTCCTCAAGGTGGCATTGAAGCTGGAGAATCCGCATTAGATGCCATAAAAAGAGAATTATCAGAAGAAATTGGAACGGATGAATGGGATATTCTTGCGACATATCCAGGACTTCTCACCTACGATTTTCCAAAATCAATGACTTTTCCGACCTGGACGTATAAAGGACAAGAACAGCAGTATTTTCTGGTTCAATTACAAAAACAAGCCATCATTCGCCTTGACACGCATCCAGAAGAGATCGAATTTCTGCGCTATACGTTTGTCAGTGCTGACAGAATTTTAAAGACCGATTTTGGCTTTAAAACTAACGTTTATCATACGGCGCTCCGCTATTTTCTCACACAAGAAGACAGGATAAAATAAAAAAGAAGGACTAAAAAAATGGCAATAGATCGAATTACAACCAATACATTTGAATTGGTCAGCAAATACAATCCAGCAGGAGATCAAGGGCAAGCGATTGATGCTTTGGTTGAAAATATCGAAAACGGTGAAAAAGCACAAATTTTGCGTGGGGCAACTGGAACAGGAAAAACCTATACCATGAGTCAAGTGATCGCAAGAAATAACAAACCAACGCTTGTAATGGCACACAATAAAACACTTGCAGGTCAACTTTATAGCGAATTTAAAGAATTTTTTCCCAATAATGCAGTAGAATATTTCGTCTCATACTACGATTATTATCAACCAGAAGCATATGTCCCAAGTTCAGACACCTATATCGAAAAAGACAGCTCGGTGAATGATGAGATTGATAAACTCAGACATAGTGCAACAAGCTCGCTCTTAGAGCGCAATGATGTGATTGTTGTTGCATCAGTCTCGTGTATCTATGGGTTAGGCTCTCCAAAAGAGTACCAAGATTCTGTTGTGTCATTGCGTCCCAATCAAGAAATATCAAGAGATCACTTATTAAATGCACTCGTTGGCATCCAATTTGAGCGCAATGATATTGATTTTCAGCGTGGCACGTTTCGTGTGCGTGGCGATGTTGTAGAAATTTTCCCTGCTTCTCGTGATGAACACGCTTTTCGCGTTGAATTTTTTGGAGATGAGATTGATCGCATCCGAGAAATCGAAGTGTTGACAGGGCAAGTCATTTCAGAAGTCGATCATGTGGCAATCTTTCCTGCAACCCACTTTATGACCAATGATGCACGAATGGAAGAATCCATTGCCAAAATTGAAGCTGAACTACAAGATCAACTCAAAAAATTCCGAGATGAAGGAAAACTTCTTGAAGCACAGCGCTTAGAACAACGGACGAATTATGACATTGAGATGCTCCGTGAAATGGGCTATTGTAATGGAGTAGAAAATTATTCACGTCACATGGATGGACGTTCAGAAGGCGAGCCTCCATACACATTACTCGATTTTTTTCCAGATGATTTTTTGATCATGATCGATGAAAGTCACATGACGATGGGACAAGTCAAAGGAATGTATAATGGAGACCGCGCCAGAAAAGAAATGCTCTGTAATTACGGCTTTCGTCTCCCTTCAGCTCTCGATAATCGCCCACTAAAACGAGAAGAATTTGAAAGTCATGTGCACCAGATTGTTTATGTCTCAGCCACTCCTGGGGATTATGAAATGGAGCAAACTCAGACAATTGTTGAGCAAATTATTCGGCCAACAGGATTACTTGATCCAGAAGTTGAGGTCCGCCCATCAATGGGACAAATTGATGACTTATTAGGAGAAATAAATGCACGTGTTGAGCGCAATGAGCGCGTGTTTGTTACGACATTGACCAAAAAAATGTCAGAAGATTTGACCGCTTATTTCAAAGAAATGGGAGTCAAAGTCAAATACATGCACTCAGATATCAAAACGCTTGAACGGACAGAAATCATTCGAGATTTACGTCTTGGAACCTTTGATGTTCTTGTTGGGATCAATCTTTTGCGAGAAGGAATTGATGTGCCTGAGGTTTCTTTAGTCGCGATTCTTGATGCAGATAAAGAAGGATTTTTAAGAAATGAACGTGGGTTGATTCAAACCATCGGACGTGCAGCAAGAAATGCCAATGGTCATGTCATCATGTATGCAGACATGGACAAACCTTTAGATGAAACTAAAGCAGCAGATCAAGAAATTCTCGATGCGGGTTATTTTTATGAAGTCAATGGACAAAACTATAAGATCACAAAATCCATGCGTAAAGCCATTGATGAGACAAGTCGTCGGCGTGAAATTCAAACGGCTTATAATACAGCACACGGGATTATTCCAAAAACGATTGTCAAAGAAATCAGAGATTTGATTGCGATCACCAAAAAAACGCCAACTGGTGAAGTAGAAGAGGTGGACGCACAAGCAATGACGAAAAAAGAGCGTCAACTGCTGGTCAAAAAACTCGAAAAAGAAATGCAACAAGCCGCTGGCGCACTCGATTTCGAAGCTGCTGCGCAATTGCGTGATATGGTGCTTGAAATTCGTGCGATGGATTAAGTGTTTTGAGATAAAACATTAAAAAATTCAAAAAGGAGCAATCAATGGAAATCATCCCGATCACGCAAGAAAATGAAACTGCACTCTTTATAAAAAATGAAGCATTTGAACTTTTTGGAGAGATGATTGTTGAAAGAAATGAGAAAAACTGGACCTATCACATAAAAAATTTTCCAGCAGATCAAAGAAAATATCAAACATTTCCAGATGAGCACTATCAGTACTCAGAGATAAATCAAACGGGTTTTGCTTTTGGCGCTTTTGAAGGAGGAAAATGTGTTGGATTAGCGATTTTTAGAGCGCAATGGAATCATTATTTGTATTTAGATGATCTCAAAGTGAATCGAAAATTTCGCAAAACTGGTGTTGCAAAACAACTTTTAAAAACGGCAGCACTCACTGCAAAAACAGCTGGCTATCGCGGTTTTTTCACGATTGGTCAAAATAATAATGTCGCGGCATGCCAATTTTATTTAAACTACGGATTTGAGATTGGAGGTTTGGATACGAAGATTTATCAGCATACGCAGCAAAAAGGAAAGCAAAACATTCATTTTTATTATGATTTTTCTTAAAAAAAATGAAAATCGCACCATCAAAACACGTGTGGTGCTTTTTTTGTCAAATTTTTCAGAATTTTTCATGCATATCAGTTGACAATTCTTTTAAAAAGTGTATAATTATCAATATCAATTAAATAAAAATACACAAATGAGGTCAATCAAATGAAAATGAAAAAAATAGGATTAGTCACACTGGCCATTGGTGCAGCACTGACTTTGGCGGCTTGTGGAAATTCAACAGCTAAAAATCAAGTGGACACCATCAAGAAAAATAAAACGCTCACCGTCGCACTGTCAGCAGATTATCCTCCTTTTGAGTTTCAAACGATTCAAAATGGAAAAAATGTCGTGGTCGGATCTGATGTTGATTTAGCCAAGGCTATCGGAAAAGAACTGGGAGTAAAGGTGAAAATCAGCAACATGGATTTTTCAAATGTCTTGACGGCAGTCTCAACAGGAAAAGCAGATCTGGCGATTTCTGGGATCACTTATACCAAAGATCGGGCGAAATCATATAATTTCTCAAAAATTTATTATCATTCACCAAACTCCATTATCATTAAAAAATCAAATTTAAATAAATATACAAGTTTTGATGATTTTGCAAATAAAGAAGTGGCTGCACAAAAAGGATCTTTACAAGAAAAAATTGTCCTCAATGACATGAAAAAAAGTACGGATATTTCTCTTGCTACAATTGGAGATGAAGTCAATGAAGTCAAGACAGGAAAGGTCGAAGGTGCTGTCGTTGAGAAATTAATCGCCAAAAGCTATGTTGACGCAAACCCAGATTTGGCGCTCGCAAATATTGATATTCCAACATTAAAAAATGATTTTGGGATGTCCGTTGCGCTCCCTAAAAATTCAGATCAATTGACAAAAGTGGTTAATAAAGTGATCACTCAGATGCTTGCTGATGGGACAATGGAAAAAAATGTTCAAAAAAATTATGAATTGGCAAAATCTGTCAAATAAGTTGAGGAAGTAAGATGTCGTGGAAAGAGAAAATCAGAAGTGTTGAACCTTATGTTTCAGGGGAGCAACCCAACTTTGATCAGATGATAAAATTAAATACAAATGAGAATCCTTATCCTCCCTCTCGTCATATTTCAGCAGTGTTAAAAGCTGTCAGTACTGACAAACTTGCTTTATACCCTAGTGCAGACGCTGATACACTGCGCCATGCGATAGCGCAGTTGCATGGGCTAAATGATAATCAAGTATTCATCGGAAATGGATCTGATGAGGTCTTGTCGCTTAGTTTTCTGACGTTTTTTAATAGTACAGATCCGATTTTTCTTCCCGATGTGACTTATCCATTTTATACGACGTATTGTGATTTATACGGGATAACGTACAAAAAACAAAATGTCGATCAAAATTTTCACATGCAACTCAAAGATTATACTGAGAAAAATGGGGGCATTATTTTTTGCAATCCTTGTAACCCCACTGGCATTGTTGAGCCGCTTGAATTTATTGAACAGCTCCTTTTGACGAATTCTGATAGTGTCGTCATTATTGATGAAGCGTATGCTGATTTTGCTTCGTGTAGCGCCGTTTCATTATTAAAAGATTATGAGAATTTATTGATCACAAAAACTTTCTCGAAAGCTAGAAGTCTAGCAGGCATCAGACTTGGTTATGCTTTAGGTTCTCCTTTTGCGATTCAAAAATTATACGATGTCAAAAATTCATTTAATTCTTATTGTGTGGATAGGATCACTCAGCAGATTGGACTTGCCAGTGTGCATGATCATCAAGGAATGATTGAAAATATAAATAAAATAATCAAAACACGGACCTGGTTTTTAAAGGAATTGCATCGCTTAGGTTTTGTCAGTACTGACAGCAAAGCAAATTTTGTTTTTGTCAGCACTGACAAGATGCCAGCAAAAACGTTATATGAAAAACTCTATGATGCACGCATCATTGTGCGATATTGGGATCATCCAGGTATTTCAGATTGGATTCGGATCACGATTGGAACGGATGATCAGATGATTTGCGTCCTCAATTTTCTTAAAAAAGTGTTGCTCTAAAACGGGTTCACGTTAGTGAAATAAATCAAAAGGACGGATGTCCTTTTTTATATGCATTATTCTTGACATTATTAAATAAAAGCGTATAATTATACGTATATTGAATGAAAAACAAGGATTATTCATTAAAAATGAATAAAATAAGTGAGGGAAAAATGAAAAAAATGAAAAAAATGAAAAAAATGATGTTGGCACTTGTAGGATTAGTCGCGGTTGCAAGTTTAGCCGCGTGTGGTAATGCGCAAGGAACTTCTATCAAAAAAATCCAAGATAAAGGCACTTTAACGCTAGCTGTTAGTCCAGATTACCCTCCATTTGAATATCAAACTATCAAAAACGGGAAAAATACAGTCGTTGGTATTGATATTGACTTGGCCAATGCGATTGCAAAAAAATTGAATGTCAAACTTAAAATCAGTACGATGGATTTTAACAATGTTTTGACGACGCTGTCACAAGGAAAAGCGGACCTTGCGATTTCAGGAATTTCTGCGACGACGGATCGTAAAAAAACATTTGACTTCTCAAACGTGTATTATGATGCGACAAATGAAATTGTTGTCAAAAAATCTGAACTTGCAAAATACACCAATTTATCTGATTTTAAAGGGGCTAAATTAGCTGCACAAAAAGGTTCTACGCAAGAAAAAGCAGTCACTTCACAAATCACAGGGTCCACGCTGGTTTCGCTTGCCGCAACGGGAGATGAAATCAATGAAGTAAAAGGAGGCATGGTCAATGGTGCAGTGTTAGAGGATATGATTGCTAAAAGCTATGTCTCTGCTAATCCAGACCTTGCGATTGCTCAAGTAAAAATTCCAAATCTAAAAAGTAATCCAGGGATGGCCGTTGCAATCACCAAAGGCTCTTCTGCGCTTCAAAGTAAAATCAATAGCGTCATCAAATCCCTCCAATCTAGCGGTGAATTAGAGCAGATCATCCAAAAAAATTATGCTGAATCACAAAAAGTAAAATGATGAAAAAAGAGAACATGATCGTTCTTTTTTTATGCTTTATGAAGTTTTTTGATACCAAATGCGCGTGAATTTGATATAATAAAAGTCACACCACTCAAAAGTGACAAAAAATTTGACGGTTTTCTCAGTTTCAAAAGTGTGCGCACTTTTTTGTCTATTTTTTCATGTCGTGGTGCGAATTTATTGATATCATTGCGTTAAAATGAGGGGTTCTTATGGTTTCAAAATCACGTTTAGCAGGGTTTGTTGATGCTGCTATTGCTGTTGTGATGACGGTCATGTTATTAGAATTTCACACGCCAAAATCGGGCTTGATTTTGGATTTTTTACGTGAAAATTTAGTTTATATGATTGCTTATTTATTGAGTTTTATTTATGTGACGACGTCTTGGTTTAATCAGCAATACATGCTTGCGAGCGCAGAACGCGTCACAAGAAAAATGTATATTGCAACGATGTTGTGGGTGTTGAATTTGTCCATGCTCCCTGTTTTGGCTGCTTGGACTGGCCAAACCATGAACTTATTTGATGCTTTTGGCACTCATGCACCAAAAGCTCCAGCACTTTTATTTATGCTGATGATTGGACTGTGGGGCGTGAGTTTTGTGCACATGGGACACGTTTATATTCATGAAAATCCCAAAGCAGCGGCACAATTAATCAATGAAATGAATGTTTTATCCTATTTGAGAAGTCGTCCTTACTGGGGGTTATTCCTTTTGTTTTTTGGACTTACGACCATTTACCCGTTTACTGCCTTGATCTGGACGGGTGCAGAGATGGGCTATGCGATTTATCGCTCACACAATCGCGAAAAATAAACCATGAGCAAAATGATGCTCATGGTTTATTAATTGGTCTGTGTGGCTGCTTCATCAACGATAAATGTAAATTCAGCAGTGGCTACTTTTTTCCCATCAACGAGGGCAGCAGCAGTGGCGACACCGACTTTTCCACGGAATTTTGTGATTTCAAATTCGAGTTTCATCACATCACCTGGAGTCACTTTTTGACGGAATTTTGCCTTGTCAATCCCACCGATATAAGCCATTTTTCCTTTAAATTCTTCTTTTGTTAAGATTAAAATAGAGCCAGCTTGAGCGAGAGATTCCAAAATCAAAACGCCAGGGAAGGTTGGATTTCCAGGGAAGTGGCCATTAAAAACTTGTTCGTTAATGGTTACGTTTTTTGTAGCGATGATTTTTTGATCTGTGATTTCATCCACATAATCAATAAATAAAATCGGGTAGCGATTAGGGATGATTGCTGCAACTTCTTGAGCGTCTAATACTCTTGTCATTTTTTCTCACTTTCTGGAATAGCGAACTTTTGAGTCGCTAAAAATCGTAAATATAAAGTCAGCCTTGACATTTTGGCTAATTTAATTTAAAATTTGATGTATAAAGTATTTTTATATATCAAACATTGTCCCTTCTTATCTTACCAATAAAAAGGGACACTGTCAATTTTTTTATTATCAAGAAAAGGAATTATTTTTTATGTTTTTAGAAGGAAAAAAAATCGTCGTTATGGGCGTGGCTAACAATAAGTCCATCGCCTGGGGTTGTGCAAAAGCAATGAAAGATCAAGGTGCAAGCTTGATTTACACGTATCAAAATGAACGCATGGAAAAGCAACTTGCAAAATTAGCTCAAGCAGATGATTTACTTGTTGAGTGTGATGTGGCATCTGATGAGTCCATTCGTCGGGCATTTTCAACGATTGAGACACGTGTTGGAAAAATCGATGGTCTTGTTCATGCGATTGCTTATTCAAAAAAAGAAGAACTTGGCGGAAATATCTCAGATGTTTCTCGTGATGGTTATGCACTTGCTCAGGATATCTCAGCATTCAGTTTGATTGCGGTGTCTAAAGCGGCTAAGCCTTTACTCAATAAAGGTGCTGGAATCGTGACATTGACGTATATGGGCTCAGAGCGTGCCATTCCTAACTACAATGTGATGGGAATTGCAAAAGCAGCTCTTGAAGCATCTGTACGTTATCTTGCTGCTGAAATGGCGCACGTGGGTGTTCATGTCAACGGAATCTCTGCTGGAGCCATCAAAACGCTTGCCGTTTCTGGCGTTTCAGGTTACAAAGATTTGATTAAAGAATCTGACAGCCGCACGGCTGATGGTGTTGGTGTGTCGATTGAAGAAGTCGGACAAACCGCAGCATTTCTTGTCAGTCCGCTCGCTTCTGGTGTAATCGGGGATATCATATATGTGGATAAAGGGGTTCATTTGACCTAAAAAACTTCTGTCAGTACTGACAGAAGTTTTTTTATGTGCCGTAAGCCATACAAAAATTCAGAGCCTTTGAGGGGGTTAAAAAATTACAATTTTTCATCATTTCCGAAATGCTATTATTACTACGTAATACATAGCATTTTCTTTTGACTTCGTCAAAAGAAACATTAAAAGGAAAATAAGATGAATAAAAAAACTATTATTCTAGGCTCAATCTTTTTATTGACAGTGATTTCTGTAGGAGCAATAAAAGTTCAAGCTGCTACACCATCTATCCTCTACAACACCCAAGTTCAAAATATTGGCTGGCAAAAGAATCCCAAAGACAGCTCTACATGGTTTCATGACGGACAAGAAGCAGGGACAAATGCACGTGGTCTGCGAATGGAGTCCATTCAAATCGCATTGAACCTCCCTACAGGGATGACAGGAGGGGTCATCTACGATGCACACGTACAGGGTATCGGTTGGCAAAAGGCTAGCAAGCCGAACGCGTACAATAGCACACCGCAAGTTATCCCTTCAACTTCTGATTGGTTTACGAATGGGCAAACAGCGGGAACAGTAACGCGCTCCTTACGTATGGAAGCTTTCACAGTACAGTTGACAGGCGAAATTGCCAAACACTATGACGTGGTATATGACAGTCACGTACAGAACATCGGCTGGCAATACAACGGCAAAAAAGGGAATACCCAATACGGCACAAGTACGCTCTACTATCAAGCTCCAAACTTCCAACAAATCGCGCCAGTTGCCAACTGGTTCAAGAATGGTCAAGAAGTCGGAAGTAATGACCATGCTTTACGCATGGAAGCTCTCACAATTAAGTTAGTCGCAAAACCTACCACAACAACGACTAAAAATGTGACTGTCAATAAAGATGACAAAGGCAAGGTACTCACAAACACGAATGGTTACACTAAACTTTCATCAAAAACAACTTCTGCAACCACTCTCTCTAATGTTTATGGAGATAAAATCCTAACGAACACAACGACTAATATTTGGCATAAGCCTATCACAATTACAAAAAATGTGACTGTTAATGAAACAACTACTGGAGAGGTATTATCTTCAACTGCAGGATATAAGAATGTATCAAACCCACCAACTGGTTCAACCGTGACATTTACCTCCACAGCTTCAAATGGAGATAAAGTGATAACAAATACAACTTATGTCTCTTGGATTAAACTTTCTACGGTACCCTATCCTACATCTATAAAATTAGATAACGTATGGCTAAATGCTTATAAAGCATATACCACAACTACGGATGCTACCGCCAAAGATGCTGCAAAATCAACTTTAGATAAGTTGTATGATACTGAAAATAGCTACAATAATTTTACAGAGGGAGGACTCGATAATACTGTAAAATATGATGTTACCGCTCTCCCAGCTTCTGAACAAGCAAAATTAAATCAATATTTTGCAACACTCCTCAACTCCATCCACAAACAACTGGGAGATGGAAAAACGACATACATCAATACAAATCTAAACGCATTTGCAAAAGACGTAGCAGCAGAATATACGGCAATTAATTATCTTGGTGGGCATAATATCCCAGCTATAAATAGAGCTGCAGCTAAACATAATTTAGCTCAAAATAAAATAAATCCTTATGAAAATTTAGCTATGGCTGATGTCAGTGCTTTCCATCAAACTTATACCGAAGCTGATTTATACGGACTAATGTTTAATTGTATGTTAGAATTCGCAATCGCTGATGCTGGTTCAAATTATGCTCACATCACGTCATTGCTAAAATCAAACACTCTTGGTTTGGCTTTTTCACATGAAACAAGTGGCAGTCTATACTATGAACAACTCCATGTAGAAAACGTTCAAAATTATAATTATCTAGCAGATTATCAAAACTACACATTAAATGACATACAAGCCCAAGCAAAATATGAGAGTTTATATGGTTTGTCAAGTGCTCAAACAATTAAATGACGCGTTTTACTATCTATCTTTTGTAAATATTTTTCCACAAAAACGGTTCAATAGACCGTTTTTTATATTGGCTTTCCCAGTATACATCCACCGCATGCTTCACCTAATATGACACCATTTCACAACTAAATCGACTAATAATGCAACAGCCAGTTCTATGTTATACTACCATAAAAAAATGATGTTTGGGATTGAACCTATGATTCTGATCTAGGTCAGATGTGACAATCCTAAAAAGGTATGGATAAAGGGTTCATTGACCTAAAAAAATTTCTGTCAGTACTGACAGAAATTTTTTAATCGCGTTTTTGTTTTCCAGCATTGCGTCCAGATTTTTTTGTGGCATGTTTTTGTTCTGTCGCATTGGGTTGACTTGTGATGGCTTTAAAATTTTCTTGAACGGCATTTGGAGTGACGTCTTTTGGCGCATCCATGACTTTTGGAGGATTCGTTTTAAATTCAGCGTCAATTTTCTTTTTCATGTTTGGTTTCATAATGAAAGTGATAATGACTTGTTGAATCACGATGACAAGACCACCAACAGCCCAGTAAAGTGCGGCAGCGGCTGGCGCCATAAAGCTAAAGACCACAATCATCGCAGGACTCATAATGAGCATGGTCTTGCTGGTTTTCTTTTGCTCATCACTCATGCCAAACGTGGAAATCCAAGTTTGGAGGAAGTAAAGCACTCCAGAGATAATCGTGAGAATCAGGCTTGGCTTGGCCAAATTAATTCCCATGAATGTGGAAGCCATGATTCCAGGCGTGTACATGGCAGCATTGTAAAGCGCAATGAAAAACGGCCATTGAATCAACATCGGCAAACATCCAATTGAGCTGAGCATATTGACGCCGTTGTCTTTTTGAGCTTGCATCAACGCTTGTTGAGCGGCCATTTTTTCTTCGGAGGTCGTCGCATTTTTGAGGCGTTCGTTGAGTGGCGCAAAAACAGGTTGGAGATAAGCCATTTTTTCTTGCATATAAGTTGATTTATAAGCTTGATTTAATCCTAAAGGCAAGATTAGTAAGCGAATGATCAACGTTACAAGAATAATACCAAGTCCATAACCCAAGTGCATATTATGCGCAAAAAGATCAATGAAGTCTGACATCGGGCGAACGAGCCAAGTGTAAATGAAACCATGCTGAGCGGCTTGTGTCGGGACAAGAATTCCATTGACACGGTGCGTTTGAACACAGCCTGAAAGCAGTAATAATGCGGCTGTAGAGAGTCCTGCTAGTGCAAGTCTTTTATTCGTTTTTTTCAAAATAAGTCCTTTTCTATCCATCAATAAAGCATACCTGTCTATTTTACCTGATTTTTCATAAATTTTCAATAGGACAAAAGTCTGATTTATGTCCATAAAATACGAAAAAAGCTGTCAGTACTGACAAAAACGAAAACACTCGTTCAAGCTTGTCAGTACTGACAACGTGTCATGTCATTTTTATTGAATTAGTCGATGCCTTCCATGGCAATGATGGCTTTCAAAACAGCAGCAGTTTCTTGCCAATCACGAACAGTGATGGTTTCGATTCCCATTTGAACAACAGGATAATCATTTCCGCCAGGTTGTGTCATGTCACCAAAATAAAGGATTTCAGGTTTTGTCACGTGAAGGTGATCCATCATATGATTCATTCCAAATTCTTTGTTTTGTCCAGGAACAAAACCGTTAATCGTTGTTGTCCCAGCCACTTCGAATTCGTATTCAGGCGCATATTGACTCGCTAATTTCGCGATTTCATTGCGTTTTTTCATATCTGGATCCCAGTCTTGTTTTGCTTTAACGCCAGCTTTTTGACCAATTGCAGAGTAGGCAATCATTGATTCACGGTTTTCAATGATCTCATCTCCTGGAGCAAGCACAGATTCATCCCAATAGCCAAGCTCTTTTGCAGCTTTTTCAAGCGCACCGCAGATGCCACTGACTTGCTTTTCTGTTAAAGCGTAGTTGAACACTTGCTTCCATTGTCCTGCTTCGTGGGCATAATATTGCGTTCCTTGTCCAACAAAAAGATGGAAATGATCAAGATTCGCACTTTCTGGCAAATTATTAATGATTTGAATCAAAAATTGATCATACTTTTGCCCAGAAATTGGGGCGATGAGATACTTGTGAGACAATGTCGCAAGTAATTGTGCCATCTCTGGGAAAATGGGCATTTTAGGTTCATTGAGCGTATTGTCAATGTCAAAACTCAAGATTTTTTTCATAGCTGTAATCTCCTTTTTTGTAATATATCAACGCTTTCATTATACCATTTTTGTTCAAAAAAACCTAAACAAAACCAAAAAAACAAAATAAAATTCTGTCAGTACTGACAGAATTTTATTTTTTACGCATTTCACCTTCTTGAAACAACGTTCCTTCTGGTAAATCTGTGAAAATGACATGAATTGCTGATTTTGGCGCACCAGCGTGTTTTGAAATTGATGCTGTGATTTCTTTTGCAATCGCAGCTTTTTGTGCGACCGTGCGTCCTTCAAAAAGTTCAATGTGAACAAATGGCATATTTTTTTTCCTTTCCGAACATCCATTAATGCCTCTATTTTACCATAAAATGAAGCCTACGTCTCTAAATATTTTTCATCCCTAAATGCCCTTGATTTTTTGATTTTCGACGGGATAAAAGACGCAGTCCATTTAAAAGAACAAGTAAAGTAGAGCCTTCATGCAACATTACCCCAGTCAAAACAGACAAGTGTCCAAAGAATGTAAATCCAACTAAAATCAACACCACAAGGAGCGAAAAAATAATATTTTCAGAAATCGTTAGCCCAAGCTGTTTAGAAGTCTTGTGAGCAGTAATCAATTTTTCCAAATTATTTTGCATCAGCACCACATCAGCTGTCTCAATCGCAACATCTGTCCCATTCCCCATCGCAATTCCGATGTCAGCAGTGACAAGTGCAGGAGCATCATTAGTTCCATCACCCAACATCGCTGTCAGTCCTCGTGTTTCTTGGAGTTGTGAGATGACGTGCGCTTTTTCTTCAGGCAAAACATGAGCAATCACACGATTTATTTCTAACTCACGTCCAATTGCATCCCCAGTCAATTGCCCATCACCTGTGATCATCACAGTTTCGACATTCACAGATTTAAAGTACTGAATCGCAGCTTTTGCACTTTTTTGCGGCACATCTTGAATCGAAATCAGACCAATAATCTGCGCCTCAATTCCTACAAATACTACGGTTCTTCCCTTTTTTTCTTCTACATTTTTCTCCTCTAACCATCGTGCATCAATCTGATCAAATAAACCAGATTGCCCAATTTGAATCCATTTTCCTTGATAATGCGCCACAAGTCCCAGACCAATCCGATTTTCCACTTCAAGTTCGATCGCTTTTGTTTTTTGATCAAAATGATCAATTATCGCAGTAGCAAGAGGATGATTGGCCTGTTTTTCCATCGTGACAATCAGTGCAATCACGGAGGATTCAGGCATCAAAGTTTGTTCAAAGTGAACGTGCACCACTTGCGGTTTTCCTGATGTCAAAGTCCCCGTTTTATCAAAAGCGATTGCTTTTAAGTGTGCCAATTGACTCAGAAAATTTCCCCCTTTAAAAAGAATGCCCTGTTTTGCAAGATTTGAAATTCCAGCCAAAGTTGCAGGAATTGCTGAAACTGCAAGCGCACAAGGAGAGGCAGACACCATAAAGGTCAATCCTTTGTCAATGGTTTCTTGAAATGACCATTGAAATAAAAGCGGACCAACAAATAATACCCCGATAAAAACAAGCAAAATGAGTTGCACATAAATCGGTTCATATTTTTTAATGCGAGAAGCTGTTGGTGACAAATGACTTTGCGAAGCTTCCACCAATTGTATTATTTTTGCAAAAACCGTATCATGACTTGCTTTAGTGACTCGCATGATAAACACACCAGTCCCATTGATTGTCGCGCCAAACACCTCATCTCCCTTGGCTTTTTCACGTGGCATCGCCTCACCATTGATTGAAGATTCATCAATTTGTGTTGTCCCTTCAATAATAATCCCATCTGTCGGAATTTGTCCACCATTTAAAACTTGAAGATGATCTGCGATGTTAAGTTGATTCACATCAACAATTTCAATTTCCCCATTAGATGTGATTCTGCGCGCTTGCGTAGGATTAAGTTTTAAGAGTGCAGTAATTTCTCTTTGACTTTTTTCTTCGACATATTCTTCAAGAAAATGAGCCCCCGCAAAAATAAAAATCAAAAGTGCAGCTTCTGCAGCATCCCCTAAAATGACGGCGCCAAAAGCAGCTAAACTCATCAAAATATGCGTATTTGGACGAAATCTCCTTTTTATTTTACTTTGTTCAATCGTGTCCTCAATCCCTTCTAAGATCACATGATAACCAGAAAACAGCAATGCGCCTGTGAAAATCCCTTGTTTAATCCATGCATCAAATGGAAAAATGACGCCCCCAATAAAAATTAAAATCCCTACGAAATAGAGTTTCATCTCACGCGTGATGCCATTAAAAAATTGTTTTTTATTCGCCATTTTTGCCCCCCTTATTTTAAAAATAATTTCAACAGTTGAAATCATTTCTTTCATCTGTTATACTTATCTATACTATAAACTATACCGTCACAGGAAGGTCAAGTGATGAATCAAGATTTTTCAAATTTTCTCACCATCGGTGAGCTCGCAAAACTGTCAGCAGTACACATCAAAGCACTCCGTTACTATGAAAGTATCGGCATTTTAACTCCCACAGCCATTAATTCAGAAAATGGATATCGTTATTATTCATATCCCCACATTACCTATGTCAAAGTCATCAAAATATGTGCCAATTATGGATTACCACTAAAAAATTTCACACAATATATCTTAGAAGATAACAAAATAAACATGCTTGCGATTTTAAATGCAGCATCAAAAGAGATAAAAAAACAAGAAAAACAACTCAAAGTACATCAGCAGTACTTACAAAAAATGGAACAACAAGTGAAACTCTCACAGCGCTTAGACAGCAGTGTACAGTATCACATTGAAACATTGAAAGAAACATTTTTACTCACTCCCTTCCAAGGTGAAATGCTTTCCCAAGCTTATTTTAAAAGTGTTCATCAGATTTTGTCACAACTTGAGAAATTTCATTTAAGTTACGAGAATCGCGTTGGATGTTATTATCTCTATACACACGATAAATTTGAGCAATATCTGGCCATTAAAGTTGAAAAACCTAAAAAACCAGCAGCATCTCTCAAATTTCTTGAGCTGAATTATCAACACCTTCATGCAGAACATGTCAATAAAGCGCACATTGATGCATGGATTATAGAAAATCACAAAAAAGAAAAACACACCGAATTCTTAGCCCTCGAAACCTTTGAAAATCCGATGGATTTAACAAATCCGCATCTGGAATTGCGCTATGTGCTCTCCTAAAATGATCAAAAAGACGCTGTCAGTACTGACAACGTCTTTTTGATCACCAAACATTTCTGTCAGTACTGACAGAAATGTAATGAACACCATCTCACGACAGAACTACTTAGTGACTTGAAGCACCACTTGTTGCATCTGCCGCATTTTCTTTTGGTGCTTCACCTTTAGAAGAAGCACCGCTCGTTGCATCCGCCATCGCTGCATTCGGACCGACCAATTTTTGTCCCGTCGTTTCCAAATACCAATCCAACCAAGGTTTGAAATTAAAAACAATCTCATTGATCCCAGCATAAGCCCCATTTGGATAATACATGGCTTGATAATTATGCGTATTGATAAGCGTTTCTGACCCACCAGGAATCGCCGTACGAACATACTCTTGATTTCCAGAGCGCAATGTTGCAATGACCCACTCCACATTTTTCATCCGTTGAGGAGGAAGCGTCCCATGAACCGTCGAAAGTCGATTTCCAGATTGCGCAGGAACACGTTTTGCAAGCATCGTCTCAGGATCTTGATGCTTATTATTATAATAAAGAAATTGATTATTATCATCTGCATAAGTCAGCTCAAAAGGCATCGCATTTAAAAACATATTCAGCTGATTGACCGTCAAAATCCCGTGATCCAACTTTACATAAGTATCACCAGAGACCGCGTGTGTCTGAGCTGCCGCTTTTTCCACCCAATCCGGATCATCAGGATCAATTCCCTCAATCGTAGTTGCAATTGGCGTTGTGACATTTAAGTCTTCAGCTTCAAGCGGTTGAGGTTTTTTCAGTTTTGAAACCACTTCAACATATTTTACAAAATTGTCCAGACAAAGCTCTAAAAATTGGACCGTTTTTGGCTCCATAATATTTCCCTTATCATCAAACGCCTCTTTTGCTTTTCCTAAAAGAAATTCATTTCCAGGTAAGACATAAGCATTCACCCCTGGCGCATCAAGAATCTGTCTCAGTTGAAGCTGAGCACGCGAAGATCCCTGATCATAATAAGAAGCACCAACAATCATGACAGGCTTGCTATCAAACGGATGCAACTCATAAGAAAGCCATTCAATCAGACTTTTAAGTGCTGGCGTCGTCGTATGATTATGCTCAGGTGTTGCAATAATCACACCATCAGCTCGCGTTATTTTATGATAAATCAATTGAAGATTAAAATTATCTGAAACATCAATATCCTGATTAAACAAAGGAATATCCTTGATTTCAAAAATTTCCAACTCAAATTTCAATTTAAAGTGACGTCTGATAAATTCAATAAGTTTGCGATTATATGATTGTTCAGCATTTGAGCCGACAATCCCAACAAATTTCATCATTATTTTTTCCTTTCTTATTAAAGCTTTTCCCAGTCAAAATTTTCAACTTCCTGATGCAACAAATTCTGCGCATGAGAGAGTTTATTGGATAATGTAACAAACAACCGAAAATCATCAAAAGATGCATCAAGTTTTTGAACCACACCAAGATCAATCAAATCATGATGCTCATCAAAAGCTTGAAGTGAATGACCAAGTAAAAATTCAGATCCTGGCATCACATTTGCTTTCAATTCTGGCGCATCAAGAATCTGTCTCAGTTGAAGTTGTGCGCGTGATGACCCCAAAGTTCCATAAGAAGCTCCAGTGATCATCACGGGTTTATTGAGAAGTGGGAAGATACCATAAGAAAGCCAAGCTAAAGCATTCATCAAAGCTGCAGGAATCGCATGATCATACTCAGGTGTAGCGATGATGACGCCTTGAGCGTGCTCAATTTTTTGAGCAATCTCTAAAACCGCCTCAGGAACTTTCAAATGCGCTGGTTTATTAAATAAGGGCAAATCTTTGATTTCGACCAGCTCGATTTCTGCCTTTTCTTTAAAATGCTTTTGCATAAATTGCAAAAGTTCCCGATTTGTTGACTTTTGGGAATTACTCCCAACGATTCCAATTAATTTCATTGGAACACCTCATTTCTATAAAATTTCAAAATTAGCTTTTAATCGATCTGAACAATAGACTTGACCAGATTGAGTAATAATGATGCCTTCAATCGTTTTTTGCTGATTTATCTCACGCAAAGCATCGCCCACGTCTAAACCAAACAGTCTCGAAGTCCAAATCTCACACGTCAAAGACGTTTTAGACACAATCGTCAAACTTGCCATCTCAGAGTGAATCGGATACCCCGTTTGAGCAGAAAAAAGATGATGAAAAACTTTCCCATTAAACTCAAACGTTCGCTCATAAATCCCAGAAGTCACAACAGAAGCATCCTTTATTTTAAGAATTCCAACATGATTTCCCCTCGGCAATTTTGGATCTTGAATTCCAATCACCCAAAAACCATCAGAATGCTGAGGATGATTCCCACACACCAACACATTTCCGCCCAAATTAATCAACCCGCACTCTGGTTTTACAAGGTCAAAAATCCGATCTGCAATATATCCCTTTGCCAACGCTCCAAGATCAATTTTCATCCCCTTTTTAGACAGAAAAACAGAAGAATCAAAAGCATTGAGCAAAATATCTTGCGGATGACACAATTCAAGAAGATCCAATAAAAGCGCATCAGAAGGCTGTTTAGCATCCGAAAAACCAATATGCCAAGCCTGTGTTATCGGACCAATAGCAATATCCAAAAGACTCGGCTTTGCTAAACTCTCCTGCTTTCCGATTTTTATCAATTCAAACAACTCAGGATGAACTGAAATAAAACCAATTCCAGCATGATCATTCACCTGATTCAACTCTGAATCAGCCTGATTTGCACTAAAACGCAAATTATAACGTAAAAGAAGCTCATGCACCTGATTCATTTTCTCAACCGCATTTTCATCCACTAATTGAACATCAATATGAGTTCCCATCATTTCAAAAGTCTGAGATAGACACGATTTCAAATTCCCTCTCCCCTCATTATTAGTGTAGAAAACTTTTGACAAAGTTCTTCCATCACAATTATAGTACTTTTATCAGAAAAAAACGAGTCTCTTTGTGAATTTTTTAATAAAATAGTCAAAAAAACTTATAACTAAAACGTTACAAGTTTTGAATTAATCTCACGATTTACCTTTGAGCATTCAAAAGTAAAACATTTTTAATTTAATGATAGAAAAACCGAATAAGAATGCCTCCCATGATGAGAACAATAGCGCCACAAAGTCGATTAGCCATCTGTGCAAAAGCAATCATTTCCATCCGATCAGAAGCTGAAAGCACTGCGATATTTCCTGTTCCACCCATAGAATTATTAATCATTCCAGCACCAATTGCAGTCTCAACAGGATATAGTCCAAGAAACATCCCCAAAAACCAGCTTGAAATGCCCATAGCAATCACGCTTGTTAAACAAAGCACAACAAACTGCCAAGTAAATGCAGAAGCGAGTGTCGTCAAATCAATCAATGCTAACCCAATTCCAGCTAACACTGCATGCGTAAGATTAGTCATAATGATCTGATTAAACATCACCACCGACTCTTCCAAAGATTTTGGCACTGTATTTGTCGCCTTCAAAATAAAGACAATGATGATCATAAAAGCATATTCATGAATTTTTGGGAAAAAGTAATTCAAAAGGACACCGACCATCAACAGAGAAAAGGCAAAGAGCATTCCCACTCCAATTTTTTGAGCATCAAGTTTGATTTTTGGCTTTTCAAGTTCCTCTTTTGTCGCAGAAATGAGCGTCCCATGTCCATTATACTTCGTTTTATCAAAAATTTTTGAGATGGATAGTGCACCGATGATTGCAACGATATTCCCAAAAGTAACCGCAGGAGCCAATTGAGAGAAAATAGCAGCCTGATTCCCATGCACTAACCCATCAGCATAAATCTGAGAAAGTGGTGTGATTCCAGCACCCATTCCTCCAGACATCATCGGCATAGAAATGTACATTACGGAATAGGAAAATCCTTTTCCAAGCAGCATCCCCATTCCACCGACTGCAAAAAACCCAACAATCATCGAAATCAATGCGACAGGAATAAATTTAGTTGAAGCCTTAATCAAAAGATTCCGATTCATCCCTAAAATCGCTCCACAAATCAATGCAGAAATATAAAAATCAAGAAAACCAAACTGACCACCCATAAACTTCCCCACAGCAACAATGACATGCGACGGGATCAAATGAAACGACGATAACAACGTTGCACCAAGTAAAGTAAAGACAGAACCTCCACCAAGATAAGAATTCATGATTGGAAGTTTTTCTCCAATATAATAAAGCAGATGACCCAAAGCAACCAATAATAAAGTGATTCCAACCATATTCAATGGTAATTTTCCTAAAGCAAGTACAGAAACAATCACAATGATAAAGAAGGCGTAAAGTGGCAGACTAATCCCTGAAATTTTAATTTCTTTTATTTTTTTCATTTTACCCAATAACCCTTTTAGTATTCTGGATACCATTTCATATCACGTACAGCTTTTTCCATATCTTTTTCTTTCGATTGCGCAAGTCCTTGCTCCTGTGCCATCTTAGCAACTGCCTCAGCAACTTTGATTGACACTTTCGCGACATATTCAAATGGTGGAAGGACTGGAGCACCAGGTTGGCCTGGATCAACAAGCCCACTTAATGAATGAGCAGCAGCACCAATCATTTCATCGGTAAGCAAACGTGCTTCAGACGCTAACATTCCAAGCCCCAAACCAGGGTAAATCAGAGCATTATTGGCTTGACCAATTTGATAATCTACACCATTGTATTGAATGGTTCCAGAAGGAACACCTGTAGCAACAAAAGCTTTCCCGTCAGACCACTCAATGACTTGTTTTGCAGTCGCTTCTAATTTTTTAGTAGGATTTGAAATTGGGAAAATTACAGGACGTTGAGTGTTTTGACACATTGCTTTGACGACAGTTTGAGTAAACGCACCAGCATCAGTAGAAGTACCAACCAAAATAGTTGCATTTACAGTTTTGATTACAGTAGCAAGATCATGCATATCGCCAGCATTTGCAAAATCAGATCGTTTTTTAGCGAATGGTTTTTGAGCAGGCGTTAGATCTTCCATATCATCAAAAAGCAATCCCTGTTTATCCATCATAAAGAAGTGCTGATACGCTTCATCTTCCGTGAGCCCCTCACTGATCATCTCAGCATGAACACGACTTGCAATCCCAGCACCAGCAGAACCACCACCATAACAAAGATAAACTTGATCAGTCAATTTTTCCCCTGTAATATCAAGGGAGCCAAAGATCCCTCCAAGAACCACAATTCCAGTTCCTTGAATATCATCATTGAATGTTGGAATTTCTTTTTTATACTTATCCAGGAGCGTTGCAGCATTGGAACGTCCAAAATCTTCCCAGTGCAAATATAATTTTGGAAACATTCCTTCAGCAGTAGCAACAAATTGATCAACAAAGTGATAGTAAGTTTCACCATAAACACGTTCATGATGATTTCCAAGATATAAATCATCTTCAAGTAACGTTTTTCTATTCGTTCCTGCATCAATAACGACTGGAAGCACACAAGAAGGATCAATGCCTGCGGCCGCAGTATAAACCATGAGTTTTCCTACTGAAATATCAACACCTTGCGTTCCCCAATCCCCAATCCCAAGAATTCCTTCAGCATCTGTAACGACAATCAAGCGAATTTTACGATCTCCAGCAGCATTTTTTAGAGTCGCTTCAATATTTTCAGGATGATTAATATCAAGATATGCAGCATATTGAGGATCTACAAAAAGATGACTATAATTTTCAATTGTTTCCGCAATCGTTGGATCATAAACAATCGGATTGAATTCAACAATATGTTGATTAAAGAGATAGTAGAATAAGGTTCGATTAGTATTGAAAATTTCCATTAAAAAATGACGTTTTTCCAAATCAGAAGACTTCATCAAATAGTGTTGATAAGTTTGTTTTGCTTGTTCTTCGATTGTTTGGACATAAGGGGGTAATAATCCAACTAAACCAAGTTCTTGACGTTCTTTCATTGTGAAAGCAGTTCCTTTATTCAAAAAAGGATCATTTAAAATTTCATGTGCACGCATTGTACATCCTCCAATTAAAATATTATTGTAAAACTTATTGACGCATTCATTATATAATTTATAAAAAAATATAGTCAAATTTCATAGATATGATAAATTTAATTTATAACATGACAAATAGTACAGATGAAAGAAGTGAGTGTGCTAGAATAGAAGAAGATACAAGGAGAAAGAAAGTTATGAACATCAGGGATTTTGAATATTTCAACGCTTTAGGAGATTTGCGCTCTTTTACTCAAACCGCAAATGCGTTCCATGTAAGTCAACCTACGATTAGCTACGCGATTAAGCGACTCGAAGAATACTATGAGTGTGATTTGATCAAAAAAGACGACGCACATCGTTCTGTTTTATTGACCAAAGAAGGACGAATCTTAAAATCTCATGTTCTTACTATCCTAGATGAAATGATTGTAATAGAACGAGCCATTGAACGATCAAAGAAGAACCAAATCAATATCGGATTTCCGCCAATTATCAGAGCAATCATCTTTTCGCAGTTATTAAATAAAGAAGAAGCCATTAGTTTCATCTCCAATTTCCATTTGATTTCTGGCGGGTCAAGTAAACTCCTTAAAAAACTTTTAGCTGGCCAATTAGATTTCAGTTTAATTGGGAGCATTAGTCCACTCTCACATCCAGATTTAACGATAAAATTATTAGATAAAAGAGAATTTTACATCTTTACCTCAAAAGATAATCCCTTAGCTCAAAAAACAGAACTTTCTTTTAAAGAAACCTTGAACTATCCATTTATCTTACTTGAAGAAGGATATGTTCATACAAAAGCGTTTGAAAATCTCAATAATAAGTATCAAAAAAGAGCAAAAACCTTACTGCACTTCTCAGATGTTCAAACCATTGGTCAACTCGTTCAATCGAATATCGGAATCACTCTAATGACCGATTTCATCCCCTTTCAAGGAATGGAAGGACTCGTTAAAATTCCACTGATTAAAGAAGATAAAGAAATCTTTTATGTCCAATATGCCTACCTAAAAAACACCGTGATGACTGAAGATTTAAGCGCCCTGATTTCAATTCTCGACAATTTATCAAAACTGAATAAGTAAGATACATCCAAGTAAAAGATAAAAGACAGTAATTGTCTTTTTTTGTTTCACTTGCGAAGGATAAAACATTGAAGTGATACCTAGAAAAAAAGGTAAACAGACATTTTGTTTTAGAATATTTAGAATTTTCATATATATTACAAATCGTCCAGTTGAATCACTGATATCTTTAAATATTCATGCATAAAGAAAAATTAGTAATCTTATTTAAATTTATGATATTCAAAATATGAGTTCTTGAAATTTTATTAATATATTTGTATAATAATAGTATGATTGGCAATGGTATATATTGTTTTGTATCAATTGAATCACTATTATTTTTTCAGTTTAAAAACGAGTGATAACAAGTCATTCTTTTTGTGCTAAAAAATAAAAAAACTGAAGAATATCATCAAGACTATTACAAGGAAATAAAATTTACAAAAAGGAAATCCTATTTATGACGCATCATTCTAAAAAAACTCAAAAAGAACGAGAAAAAATTGTCTGGCCGACGCTTTCACAAATTTTAAAAGAAACACTGGCGGTTCTTGTGATTTCGATTTTATTTGCACTATTTATAGGCGGAACCAGTTTGTTCTTGCAACACAGCTTTACCAACTTAATCGCAAAATAATTTTATAAAAATTGATCTTAGCATCAAGTGGATCCGTCATTTTATGAATTTTATTCAACCAACATATCAGGAGTATTACGTCATGTATCGTTTTTTAATTTATGTACTGATTCTTATCAGTTTTGCAATTATTTTACTCATTTTATTGCAACCCTCAAAGCAACAAGATGCGTTATCGCTTCTAGCTTCAGATAAAAGTAGTGCCCTTTTTGAAACTCAAAAACCTGGCGGGATCCGATACATTTTACAATATGTAACTGGAATTTTAGGAATATTGTGGCTTATTATAGGAATTTTTTTAGCCTATCTTGCCTATCATTGAACTTACCATTATATTTTGAAACTAAAAAAGGAATAGTTCTATCCCCCCTAAAAGAAGTCTCACGATTATTTAAAGATGCAGACTCTTTTTTAAAATAATGAATCCCTTTAAATTTTAATTATGGAGCTAAAGAAGTCGAAAGGAAACAAAATGAAATGAAGGTTTATAGTGTTAACAAAGGAGTCGGATTCGCATCTAGTGGTGTAGAATATGCGCAAAAATATCGAAAAGAATTATTTGAAAACTTTGATTACAATGATTATTATATTTTCTTAAATTATTTATCGAAAAATATTACTGTTTATACTGATTTATTAGGATATAAAAACGAGCAAATCATTTGGATTTATAATTATTTGAGCCACAGAACTGCTCAAAAATCGTCCTATACTGTCGAGATGTTCATTGAAGCGTTAGGAGCTGAACATTACGAAGTATTAAGTCAAAGTGAATCAAGTATTGAAATAAAAGTTTCTAATACACAACGTTATAAACTTTGGCTTTTAGAGCCTAATCTTATCGATCGCGTGGATTACATTGTCAATGGAAGCTTAGTTCATGTAAGCCACTATGATGAATCTCTTAATAATGTTGAAGACTATGTCCAAGGAAAGTTAGTAAAGCGAACGTTTTATGATTGCCAAGGTGAAAAAAGTTATGAACAATTTTATGACAAGAATGAAATAAAAGTAACCTATATAGATCAGCAGATTCTATTTGGGAAAATGGCGTTCTATCAATATTTTTTTCAACAACTTCAGTTAGAAAAAAAGGATGCTGTCATTATCGACAGACCATTAGATGTTGTGGAAGGAATTTTACCTCTTTTAGTTCATCAAGTAAGACTGTTTTCAGTAGTCCATGCAGAGCACTATAATGAAAGTTTATCAAAAGGAAATCATATTCTTTGGAATAACAATTATGAATACATCTTTGAACATGCAGATGCTTTTGAAGCAATTATTGTTGCGACAAACCGCCAAAATCAAATTTTAAGCCAACAATTAAGAAAAAAAACAGCTATTAAGACCATCCCAGTTGGCTACATCAATAGCATCAGCCGAAAAAGAAGTTATAAGCCATTTAGTTTAATTACAGCTAGTCGTTTAGCTACAGAAAAACATATTGATGTCTTAATAAAAGCAGTAGCGATTGCTAAAGAAGTGATTCCAGAATTAACATTAGATATCTATGGTGAAGGCGGGGAGAGAAAAAAATTAGAAGAAATCATTCAAAAACTGGAAGTAGAGGACTCAGTTAAGTTGTGTGGACATCAAAATTTGGACGAAATTTATAGTGGTTATAGCGCCTATGTTTCTGCATCTACTTCTGAAGGCTTCGGACTTTCTTTACTTGAAGCTTTGGGAGCTGGGCTGCCGATGATTGGTGTCGATGTTGAATATGGGAACCGAGAATTTATTGAAAACGGTAAAAATGGAATCCTTTTTGAAAGAGTCAGTTTAAACGAAATGCCCGAAGTACTTGCGAAAGCAATCATTTCTTTTTATGAAGCTCACTTGGATCACAGTGGACGAAACATATCAAAACAAAAAGCAAAAGCTTATCTTAAAAATAACGTGGCAAAAAGCTGGGAAAATTTATTAGAAAAAGGAAAGAAATGAGATGAAAATTAATATTTTTGATCGATATAATGACGACACCAAAAAGTTAATAAAATCTTTAACAACTGCAGGAATTGAGCGCAAAAATTTATTTGTTCATTATGATGGAGACCTTCCACTAGATGGGATTAGTCCCTTCACATTCTTTACAGGATACCAAAGAGAAAGTAAAACACAAGAAGGATTGTTTTTTAACCAAGTTGTGGTTCCTGCTTTTTACGATATCCGACATATTGATGGAGGAAGCGCAAATATTGAGTATCTCAAACGATCAGTTGGAAAAATATTCTATCGAAAAAAAGGGTATAGACTAGTCGATCATGTGGATTGGTTTTCAGAAGAAAACTCAAATACAGTGGTTAAAAGAGATCGTTATAATTCAGCAGGTCAACATTATGCTTCAAGTTATTTTAGCGGGAATGTTTCTTATAAAAATGAGTATTACGACACCTTAGGGAAAACGATTATTGTCGAAGATTCAATTCATCACTCGATTCAATTATTTTATAAATCTTCCATTCATCACTTTGAAAACATGACTCAATTTTTTCTTTACTTTCTAAAAACTGCACAAATTAACGCATCAGATATTTATATCAACTCGTTGTCGTTTCCGTTATTTATAAGTCGATCATTAAATATTGGAAATAAAACAACACTGTTCTGGCAAGAAGCAATGGGAACAGATGTGCCAGGAAATATGAGAGCTGAATTAGAAAAACCAACGACTTTGAAACGCATCGTTTTCATGGAAGAAAAGCAATTGGATCAGGTAAAAAAGCAATTTCCAACAACGCTGCTTAAATTGAATTACTTATCGCACATCGGCGAATTTTCAAGATCAAATCACTATCGACAAAATGCTCTGATTTTAACGAATAGTGATAACATCCACGGATTAAAAGATATTTTAATGAATTTTCCAGAGCTGAAAATTACAATAGCTGCTTTCACAAATATGAGTACAAAGTTACTCCACATGGAAGAGGAGTTTAATAATATCACATTAATCCCTTCAATTAATGAGAAAACATTAAGAATTGAAATGGAAAAAGCGGATATTTATTTGGATATCAACCGCGGATTAAAAGTCGGCGATATCCTTGAGAAAGCCTATCAGCAAAACATGATGATATTTTCATATCGAGAAGTTGCACAAAAAGGGGCTGAGGGATTAGTTTTTGATGACACGCGTGATTTATGCAATCATTTGTCATATCTCCTGACAAATCGTACGAACTGGCACAAGCTCCTCACGAAAATGATTGAGAAAAATGGAAGAAAATCAACGGTTCAAGAGTATCAAACGACACTAGAGATTTCCTAAAATAGTTCAAATAAATCACGAATTAAAGAGAGATATAGAAATGTGTAGAGGGTAAGCTGATGCAAAAAGATTTTTTAAAATCAAAAATTGAAACGGGGTTTGAGCAAGAAAGAGCGTTGCTAGAACATGAAATTGAAAAAAAAGAACCATTACCTATTTTATCTTATGTTAGACCCGTCTTTTTTGGGGTTCTACTATCGGTGACATTAATTGCTCTAGTGGTCAATGGATTTGAAGCCATTAAATTTTTTTTAACACATTAATAGTTAGGACAGTGTCAAAAAATGTTAAAAATGCAAAAATATGAAAAATTGGCAACAAAAATAGAACAATTATTACCAGCTTATAGTGTTATGGCCGATGATGTCTTACAGCAACAAACAGAGGTTTTAAAAACACTGTTATCAGATGGAAAAACCATCGTTGATATCCTACCACATGCTTTTGCTGTTGTTATCGAAGCTGATAAGCGCGTGCTTGGATTAACTCCTTATCATGTTCAAATTTTAGGTGGACTCGCTCTATTTTTTGGAAATATTGCTGAAATTAAAACAGGTGAAGGAAAAACATTGGTTGCTACAATGCCATTATATGCTAGAGCGTTAGAAGGTAAAAAAGGAAATTTTCTTATTACGGCTAACGAATACCTTGCTGAGCGTGACGGTCAAGAGATGGGAAAAGTATTTGAATGGTTAAATTTAAGTGTCGGAATTGGAGCAGGGGATGAAGACCAAGACATAGAAAAAAAACTGCACCTATACAACTCTGACATTATCTATACGACACACTCAAAGTTAGGGTTTGATTACCTATTTGATAATCTAGGATCAGAGTTATCTGAGCAAGTGGTTTCACAATTTAATTTTGCAATTATTGATGAAATTGATGCTGTTTTACTAGATGGTGCCCAAACTGCACTTGTCATTTCTGGAAGTCCAAAAGTTCAATCTAATTATTATCAAATTTGTGATTGGTTTGTAAAGAGTTTAGCACATGATGATTTTGAATATAGCGATGATAAAAGACGGCTCTGGATTACTGATAAGGGGTTAGAAAAAGTAGAACAATACTTTGATATCAAAAATATTTTTAGCAAAAAATATAGTGATCTCTATCGTCACATTGTTTTAGCTTTACAAGCCAATTATCTAAAGAAAAAAGAAAAGGATTACGTTGTTATTGATGGAAAAGTTTTATTACTTGATGTTGTTAATGGACGGACTATGCCTGGAGTGAAGTTGCAAGGTGGGATTCACCAAGCAATCGAAATGAAAGAAGGCGTCGAAGTAAGTAATGAAACAAAGACTTTAGGGACGATTAGTTATCAAAGTTTATTTAAAAAATTTAAGCGACTTTCTGGAATGACGGGGACAGCGAAAACAGATGAAAAAGAATTCATGGAAACCTATCATTTACAGGTTATCGAGATTCCAACTCATCTACCTACGCAACGAGAAGACAAACCAGACCAAATTTACGTAACAAATCAAGTAAAAATTGAAGAATCGATAAGGGCAGTAAAAAAAGGAATTCTCGAAGAAAGACCCGTCTTAATTGAAACAGGATCAGTATCTATGTCTGATTTATATTCACTGGTTTTGTTACAAAATAAAATTCCTCACAATCTCCTCAACGCACGAACAGTAGCGCGTGAACAACAAATCATAAACGATGCTGGTCGCATAGGAGCAGTGACATTAGCTACTTCGATGGCTGGACGTGGTACTGACATTAAGCTAACACCTCAAGCAAAAATGAATGGTGGGCTAAAGGTCATTGGTACTGAACGAATGAACAATAAACGGATTGATAATCAGCTAAGAGGAAGAGCGGGGCGTCAAGGGGAACCAGGGGAGGCAGTTTTCTATGTTTCTCTTGAGGACAAAGTAATTATAGAGAATGCTCCCAATTGGGTTAGAAAAGCACGTATTTCTTTAAGCAATAAGATTCTTGAAGGAGAGCGCTCTTCAGAAGATAAAATCCATCAGTATCGTTTGAAAAGAGTTATGGATAAGGCCCAAAAGAAATTGAGTAATGCTGAATTTCAATCCAGAAAAAATACATTAGCTTTCGATACAATCTTGAGTGATCAGCGCAATCGAATCTATGAAGCAAGAAATAAAGTGATGTCTGAAAACGAAAATTATTTAGAAGAAATTATCATTCAATCCGCTCAACAAATGATTTCAAATTTTGTTAATAATACAGTACTTTCTCTTCAAAATATTTCTGATTTTATTTTCAACAACATTAAAAGTGACTATTTATTAAATGAAATCGAACGTAATCTTAATCAAATGCATCATAAAAAAGAAATACAAGAGTACTTGCACAGATTAGCAAATCAATACATTCTTGAATCCTTTCATCGCATTAAAGATCCTATTCAATTGCGTTATTTTAAAAAAGTAATCATTTTGAGAGCAATCGACAGTGCTTGGGTTGAGCAGCTTGATTATCTACAGCAATTAAAAAATTTAGTTAATGGTCGTAGTATGGCACAGCACAAACCAGTGAACGAATTTGGTCGTGAAGCGCGTCACCATTTCTTCGAAATGGAAGATCAAATTTATACATCAATTTTTAGATGTATCACACTATCAGAATTAAAAATGAAAGAAGATGGAACCATTGATATCGAATTTCCTTAAGGTGAGCGTTGGAGCATGATTTATATGAAAAAATACAGTGAATTAATAAAAAAAGGAATTTTCACCATTGTTGTCCTAATGTTATTCTATATTGGACAAGGAATTCCTGTACCTGGTTATTCAATTAATTTTAGGTTACCAGGAGAAAACTTCTCACTTGAAAAGATGTTATCTTTAACGACTGGAGGTTTGTTTTCGAGCCCAACACTATTGGCTTTAGGAATGGGCCCTTATATGACGGTTTCAATATTATTGTCTGTGTGCTTATTTGCCAATCGTGACCTTTCATCACAAATATCACAAGAAGATCGTGGACGTATTGAAATTGTAAGTATTTTTATCATGGCTGTTTTACAAAGTATTCCGTTAGCATTTAATCTTAAAGACTCTGTGATATCAAAAATTTCTTTTTTATCATCATTAGAAATATTTTTATTAACAATGTTGTGCTTTGTAGTTGGTGCATTACTCATTTCATGGTTAGCCAGTTTGAATGTAATTTATGGTTTAGGGGGCCCATTTATTCTGATTCTCCCAGGAATTATGAAAGGAATCACAGGAAGTTTATCAGCAAATTATAATAGCATTTTATCCCATCTTGATCGACTTTTGATTTTTGTTCTTATCAGTATCTTATTCGTAGGAGTAACAATTGCAATTTATTTTGCGGAATATCATTTTGACGTTCAGCGTATCGGAATTGATAAACAAACTAAAGATTCCTATCTTGCTTTTCGCCTACTCATCGCAGGATCGATGCCGTTAATGTTTGCAACGACAATGATGTACTTCCCGGCTTATATTATGCAATTAGTACATTATCGAAATCACTTTATATTGTCTTTATTTGACATCACTCAACTGAGCGGAATTTTGACGTATGGTATTATTTTATATTTGTTAGGCGTGCTATTTTCATTTGTTAATATTATGCCTGATCAAATATCTAAGGATTTAAAAGAATCTGGAGATTATATTATAGGAGTAATTCCAGGGCCAGAGACTAAAAGGTATATCAATAAACGAGTATGGATTATATCGGGAATCGGAAGTCTTTTTCTTCCACTAATTGTAACAATTCCATTGTTAGGAGGTTTGCTAACAGGACATCAATCAATATCTAACATGTCAAATTATTTCGCAATGATTTTTGTTCTTGTTGTAATTTACGATAACCTGCAACAAGATGTTAAATTTCTACGCTATAAAAATAATTTTGAATTATTTGGTAAGAATCGGAGGATTTTTAGATGATTTATTTTTTAACCGATTGGAATACCGAGTTGGAAAAGCTAGAGTCAAATATAATATTTAATACGACGAAACTCTTTAATACTGGGGAAATCGATACAAAGATTATTAATTTACAAATGACTCCATTTTTGAGTTATTATGTGAATCGATTTGAATTTTATAATTCAAATAATATTGAAAGCTTTTTAGATATACTCCCGCATCAATTTGCTTGTGTTTATGCACCCATCACGATGAATGATCTCCAATTTTCAAAAAGTTATGAGAAAACATATACAAGGACCAATGTTTTATTGTCAAAAGATGGAGTGATTAAGGGAAAAGTTTTCTTTAATCAATTTGGATTTGTATCTCAAGTATGTTATTATTCAGATTTTGGAAAGGAAGTTCAAACATTTTCTGAAAAAGGATACATTTTATTCAAAGAGTTTTTTGATTCTAAAGGAAATTTTGTTGAAAAGCAAGTTCTTGATGAAGGGGGACAACTCATATTAACTGAATATGATGAAACCGTTGTAATTGCTGATGTGTATAGAAAGTATTTTTTACGAGAAATTTATGCGTCATTTAAAGAGGTCTGTATCGAATTAGTCAATCATTTTTTGATCCATTTTAACCCTGAAAAGGATCGAATCGTTATTGATGGGACGAGTCGTTGGCTAATTGAGATTGCAAAAGGAATCAAAGCATCGGAGTCGATAATTTCTATTTTTTCTGGCGACTTAGAAGAATGCATCAGCAATATAAACCAAAATTTGGAATTTATTACTAAAGGAAAGCAAATCATTACTGATCAATATCTTCTAAAAGATATTGATGTACTAAATTTGAAAAATAAAGTTGAATATATGCCCTTTTTCCCAACTCGATTAGCATTAGGGGAGAGTAATAGATATTTAGAGCAGTTTGTTTACTGGGAAATTAGTTCGTTTGACGCACAAATAAAGCAAATCTTTCAAGAATTTTTACGGATAAAGCTTACCTATCATGATGTCTGTCTCATTATAAAGAGCGAAAACTCGCTCGACTTAAAGTACTCTCAGGATATACTAGAAGCATTCATTTTGAAGAATTTTGAAACAACACTTACATCTTCTGAGTTTGAATTGGTAAAACATTACTATGAGGCACTAGAAAATGATGAAATGACTCCTGTTTTACGTGATTTATTTCATGCTTCAAAAAAGGAAAAACAAGGATTCAGTCGCATTATTGAAGCTTATCTTTTCTTTAAAGGGATCACATACCGTCATTCTTCTAGTGTAAAAACTTTGACAGAAGATTTTAATAAAGTGCGAATTTTCGTTGATCAAAGAGACAAAGGTGATTTCTTTAATCACTCCTTAGCAACGAGTTCAGGAATTCCCATTATCTCTAAAAGACCATCTCCTTATTTATTTGAAAATAAGAATGGGATGATTATTGGTACAGATGATGGAGTTATCGAAGCTGTTGAAAGTTATCTTAAAAACACAGACAAATGGAATCAAAATTTAGTTGAGAGTGTTGATATTATTGAACAGTATAGTCCAGATGGACTATTGAATAGATGGAAGGAAGTGATGAATTGAGTGAGGATTTAAGATTTCTTTTTCATATTGGTGGTACGGAATTGGAAGGAATTGAAGAATTAGATGAAAAATTTGAATACCGCCATCTTAAAGTCACTGATCACCTCAATCAAGAGTTAATGGAAATCCAGCCTTTAGCTATTGATCAGATCAATAATTCTAATAGTATCTATCTCTTGAGCGATGAGGTTATGAGTCAATTAAATAAAATTGATCTCTCAAAATTGCCGAGTCATCAACTATTCTGTGAAAGTTTAAATAAAGCGAGCGAAGAGGAATTAAGAATACTTAAGCTTAAGGGGACACAAATCATTGATTTATCAGATCACGGAATAACACTGATTCAATATATAAATAAAAATTATACTAAACCTTGGGGGACGAGTCTTGATAATAGTATGGTTGAAATTAGTCCTTATTTTGAGGGGACAGTGACAAAAAAAGGTGTCGCAATGTATGTATTGGATGGAGATTTTGGAGCAGACTTCAAACAAGTCATGTTATGGAAAAATAAATGGGGAGCCGCAGGACACGTTAATTTTTACCCCGAAATGAATGCTTCAGATCAGATTTCTTATTTTTGGAGAGCTTATTTCAAAAATGGTAAAGAGGGGGAGAATCTTGACTATATGGATTTCTTCCCTGAGCAATTTCGAGATAAACAAGTATCTTTTGATCTAGGACACTCAGAATTTCCAGTAAATTTTGGACTCTTTGTGAGAGGTTATGGTCAAGTTGAGATTGGAGATCTTCATATTCGTTACGGACTAGATAAAAATAACTTTTTAGCCATGGGGGGACGTCGATTAACCCAAACAGATCATATGAAAGAGGAGATAGGATATTATTTTAATGCAGGAGATTTAAAGCCACCATTGAATGTTTATTTCTCAGGTTTTCGTCCTTCAGAAGGATTTGAAGGACGTTGGATGATGGGAAGCTTAGGGGCTCCATTCCTTTTGATTTATGATCCACGCTTAGTTGGAGGAGCTTTTTATAGAGGTGAAGGACTTGAAGAACAAATTGTGAGTGTAATTAAGCAAAAGCTACAATTATTAAATTTTTCAAAACATGAATTAGTTTTATCGGGACTATCTATGGGGACTTATGCTTCATTTTACTACGGTGCAAGATTAGAACCCCATGCGATTATCGTTGGGAAGCCCCTTGCTAATATCGGAGGATTAGCTGTTAATTCAAGAATCTTCTCTCCTTATGATTGGGATTTAGCAATGGATACGATCATTCATTTAACGGGAGAGTTGACTCACGATAGTGCAAAAACTTTAGATGATGATTTTTGGAGAAATTTTGAAGCAGCAGATTTTTCTGATACGACATTTATCATTGCCCATATGCTACACGATACAGATCGTCCATTTAAACGAATATTCAATTATTTAAAGAAAACCTATCCGACAGCAAAAATTTTGCATAAAGGGTTAGAAGGACGGCATAACGATAATACCCCAGGTGTGACAAGTTGGTTTTATAATCAGTACCAGCAATTCTTGATTTCTGATTATAATAGAAAACTAAAAGTTGACGAAGAGATTGAAGAGGTAGATTTGAGAGGAGAGAATGATGACTGAATTGTTTTTGATGCGTTGGCCTAAAAATATTTCAGCGACTTACGTAAATGGAGCTACACTACGGTTCAACAAAAATCAGTCGGTTTATTATGCTAATGAAATGTTATCTCCAGGACAAATAATATGTACGTGGAAATCTTCTTCAGATTATTTATCAAGTGGAAATGTACCAACGCTTCCATTACTTTCTTTAAATAAGGAGTATGATTTATCATTTAAGCTAGAAGCTGATAATGATTTACCAGTTCAGATTCAAATTGATTTTTTTGATGATGAACATGAAATTATTCAAAGGTTTATGAGCACAGATTTTTGTTTGAATTTTATCGTTCCCAGTGGGATGGTCGAATATGAAATTCATCTGATTAATTTAAAGCATAAATGGATTAATTTTGATTATCTGATGATCAATGAAGCACAAGAGAATGAATTTATTGTAGAAAAAAATTTTAGTCAGCACTATGAATGGATTTATCCCCGTACGAGTGGAAAATTCACAAATAAAAAAGCTCATATCATATTAAATAGTGGTCCTCGGACAATTCTCCCCATTTCATTTCAAAAAGATGTGCCTTATAATCAGATTTTTGTTTTTACAAACGGGAAAGATTTAGAGGAGTTAGTGAATGACTTAACTATTGAATTTCAAGTGAATCGGGAATATCAATTAAATATGGTAGCAGGGATGGGGTTCTATACGATACCCAGTGAAGCCATTGAAAAAATAAAACAAGATTTGAATTCAAGTAAAATGAAGAGGAGATAAGAAAAAGTGACGAATTGGATTACTGAAGTTGAGGACAACGACTACGTTTCTCGGCGCGCATCAGGCATTATAGCAAATCAAATGGCTGCGCAATCTATTTTTGAAATAGGATTTCGTAAACTACATTATCCAAGAATATATGCAGCAAAATTACGAGAAGTAGGAAAAGAAGCGAGGGGGGAATACCTTGAAGCTTTACTCAATTGTGTTTTACCAGGGGATACGGTAATTGTGCAATATCCTTTGTGGACAAATCATACGGAGTTTGAACTAGAGTTCATCAACTATTTAACCTCAGTACGGCATGCAAAAATTGTAGCATTAGTTTGGGATATTGTTTCTTGGCTTCAAGATAATCGTGATAGAGATTATACTGGAGACGCTTCTTTATGGATGTTAAATAAATATGATCTTGTTATTGCGGCGAATCCGAAAATGGCTTTACGCTTAAAACAAGAAGGTGGTGTTACAACACCAATGATTTCAATGCATTTGTCGGACTTTGTTTATAAAGGACCACTCGTTCCTAAAAAATATAAAAAAGAACTTTTCTATGTTGCGACGGGAATCGATCCTGCCATGATTGCGGAGGTACCTTCTAATATACGAATCAATTTTATTGGTCCAAACAACCAGGTCAAAGATTTTCCAGACCACGTTTCCCTTTTAGGACCAATGGAAAGTAATGATATTCCTTCAAAGTTGGACGGTGGTTTTGGTCTTTTGTATTATCCACAAAACGGGAGCTATAAAGGGATGCACCGCTATGGGGAATACAATAATCCCATGAAACTCTCACTATATTTGGCATCAGGTTTACCTGTTGTTT
The DNA here is from genome assembly GCF_009601015.1 of Lactococcus hircilactis. Taxonomy (GTDB): domain Bacteria; phylum Bacillota; class Bacilli; order Lactobacillales; family Streptococcaceae; genus Lactococcus; species Lactococcus hircilactis. The sequence goes on along the minus strand of NZ_WITJ01000004.1, from coordinate 160,890 downwards.
GCTTGTCTAACACGGCTCATGCGAAATGGATTAAAGCTCAAGGGGTTGGTGTTGTCATTGACGAGTTGGAAGATCTCGCGGAAGCAATCAATGGGGTGAGTGAGGAAGCTTACTATCAAATGCTTGACAACCTTAAGCCATGGCAACGCGCGGTGACATCAGGATTTTTTGCCAAAGGTGCGGCAATAGAAGCCATTCGTGTGCTTAATCTCGGTTTTACGGATACTTTAATTCATCAGGAGGTTAATAATGACTAATTGGATAACACGACTCAATGCCACAAATTATCAGCAGCAATATGATGCAATTCAAATTGTAAGTAAGAATGTCGCCCGTTCAGCTCAAACGTTAGGTTTTCAAGAGTTAAATATTACTGGATATCCCAATATTAGTAATAATGCCAACCGACGCCTTCACATTCGTGAAGCTGTTTTAGGAGTTATTCAACCAGGTGATTTAGTTGTTGTACAGTTTCCAATGTGGACACAGCTTAATTTTCAAGCTGAGTTCTTTGATACGATTAAGGGAATAGAAGGCGTTCGAATGGTTGCTTTGATTCATGATATTCCGACCTGGATGTTTACAAAAGGAGAGGAAGAATACGATCGTAAAAACGATTTTTGGCTGAATCAGCTCAAAAAATTTGACTTATTGATCGTGGCAAACGGAAAAGAAGCTCATAAATTACAAGAAGATGGAGTGCATGTCCCCATGATTCCAATGCAACTCTGGGATTATTTCTATAGTGGACCAAGACAAGAAAAACAATTTAAAAAGCAACTCTATTATGTGGGTGGACGAGACATTATTGATACGACTTATCGAGCAGCAACGCCGCTTTATATTTATGATCGGCATGTTGAAAAAAATGTTTTGGAAAGTGGAAGTGTAACATGGTTGGGACGTCAGCCCAGTGATGAGATTGTTTCTCGTCTTGATGGTGGATTTGGGGTGGTAGTGACAGAAAATCTCATTGAAAAATCGAATATGAATTTTGTTTATTATAACCAATTTAATAATCCTACTAAGTTATCGATGTATCTAGCAGCAGGGATTCCTGTGATTGTTCCTAGTAAAACCTATCATGCGTCAATGGTTGAAAAACACGGCATTGGACTAGTCGTAGATGATTTAAATGACATGGATGCAATTTTTTCCTCTATAACTGCTCAGGATTATCAGAAGATGGTGGACAATGTTAGGTATTGGCAAGAAGCTGTGTCAGAGGGATTCTTTATCAAAAGGGCATTGATGGCAATGTTAAGAACTTTAGAATTAGGGTTTAAAGATGATTTAGTTTAATAGTGGAGAATCTGCAATTGAAAGGGGGTGATGAGAGTTTAGCAATCTGAGTCGAGTTGAAGTAAAAAGTGATTAATATCGTGAGTATTGAAGAAAATAGTCACTGTGGGTTACTTTTTACATGAATACGGTTTGCTTTTATGAATACAGAAGATAGTTATTTGATTGAAAATATAACGTTGTAACCATGCTTTTATATTTTCATGAGAAACTCCCTTATTCCAAATATTCCAAAAGAATTTTTGAAAAGGAGCTATAATTCTATTCTCCGCAAAAATGGGAGATGAGTGATGAAATTATCCATCAATACGGTACATCTAGTTAAGGTCGCTACAAATTAGATAAATCATCAAAAATTCTTTCAATCACTATCTTGGCAGCTGAGAAACCAGAGTTAAGAATTAAAAAAACTAAAGCGCCAAAAGAAAGGTAACAGGAATTAATGTCAAGAAAAAATAACATCAAAAAAATGTTAAGTTCCGATAAAAAAGAACGATATCGGTCTTACAAACGAAAAAAAACGTGGGTTTATTCAACAATCACTGGGGTGATGAGTGTTCTTGGTGGTGGAGGAGTGGCTGTCCCAATGATCGTTACAGCCGACACTACAAGTACGGGCGATACTCAGGCTAAAGAGGTAAACGGATCGGAATTGCTCGTGAATCAAAATAAAACGACGATTCCGGCAAGCACGACCGTTTTGGGAGCAAGTTCTGCGAGTTCTCGTACGGTCACATTAAATGGTTCAGATTATGCAGCAAATTTTAAAAGTAATGGAGTAGCTAGTATTGATAGTTCAGGTCTTGCTACGTTGACTCCTAATGCTGGAAATAGTGTTGGCAACACTCTTCTTAACACAAAGATTGACATGTCTCAATCGTTCACTTTAGAAGGATCTGTCAATCTTGGGAATAAGAGTGCAAGCCAGGGTGGTGCTGATGGGATTAGCTTCTTGTTTCAACCAGGAGATACCAGTGTTATTGGTGCATATGGAAATCCCATGGGAATAGGTGGGGTCAAGGGAGCATTTGGCTTTAAGCTTGATACCTACTACAATAATAATAGTGAAGCTTACGCTGATGCTGATCCTTCACAATTTGCTACAGCGGATAATGGGAAACCAGCAGCTTTTGGTGCATTTGTGGATGGAACGTCCGGAAGGGCTATTACTGTTGCAAATTCTGCCCAACAAATATCCCAACCATCTAATAATGTTTTTAAATCAATAACGGTTCATTTTGATGGTAGTACAAAAACAATGACTGTTAATTATGATGGCAAAACATGGTCAAAGGATATTTCAGTTATGCTTGGTAGTAATAATTCTATGTCTTTTGGGATTGCAGGATCTACGGGATCATACTATAATCTTCAACAATTTAAATTAAATAGTTTTAATTATACGATTGCTCAAGGGAAAGTTATTGTACATTATCAGGATGTGAATGGAAATACAATTGCTCCAGATACAACGACTCAAGGGGATATTGGGGATCCTTGGACAGCAGCTACACCTCCTGTAATTCCTGGTTATACTTATAAAACGGTAAACGGAAATACGTCAGGAAATTATACTGCCAATGATCAAAATGTCATCTATGTTTATACTAAAGGGGATGCTGCTTCTGATTCAGATAGCCAAAGCGATAGTTTGAGCGAATCCACTTCGGATAGTTTGAGTGATAGCTTGAGTGATGTCACTTCTGATAGCATCTCTATCAGTGATTCTACAAGTGATAGCCTAAGTGACAGTATGAGCGATAGCCTTTCGGACAGCAACTCTACTAGTGATTCGACGAGTGACAGCCTAAGCGATAGTATGAGCGACTCAATTTCAGATGATCATTCCATCAGTGATTCTACAAGTGATAGCTTGAGTGATTCTCTGAGTGACTCGACGAGCGATTCAATTTCTGATAGCGTGTCTTTAAGCGATTCTAATTCAATTTCAGATAGTGAGAGCTTAAGTGATTCGACGAGCGACTCAGTTTCTGATAGTAATTCACTTAGCGATTCAACGAGCGATTCTGTTTCAGATAGTGACTCATTGAGTGATTCGGATTCAATTTCAGATAGCGAGAGTGCAAGTGACTCCGACTCTCTTTCAGATAGTGATAGTTTAAGTGACTCGGAAAGTTCAAGTACGAGTGACTCACTGAGCGATAGCTTGAGTGAATCCACCAGTGATTCCGTATCCGATAGCGACTCCATCAGTGATTCTGATTCGATTTCAGATAGCGAATCTGTAAGTGATAGTACCAGTGATTCCGTATCCGATAGCGACTCCATCAGTGATTCAGCTTCGATTTCAGATAGTGAATCTGTAAGTGATAGTACCAGTGACTCCGTATCCGATAGCGATTCCATCAGTGATTCTGATTCTATTTCAGATAGCGAATCTGTAAGTGATAGCACGAGCAATTCAGTATCTGACAGCGATTCCATCAGTGATTCTGATTCAGTTTCAGATAGTGTTTCAACATCCGATTCGATTTCAGATTCCGTAAGTGATAGCAATTCCACATCTGATTCAGTTAGTGACTCTGTATCGGATAGCGCTTCAACGTCAGATTCAGTTAGTGATTCCGTATCCGACAGCGATTCTACATCTGATTCAATTTCTGATTCAGTAAGTGACAGTGCTTCAACGTCCGATTCAATTTCTGATTCTGTATCTGATAGCGAGTCAACGTCCGATTCAGTTAGTGATTCAGTAAGTGATAGCAATTCGACATCCGATTCAATTTCAGATTCCGTATCCGATAGCGACTCGACATCAGATTCAGTTAGTGATTCCGTATCAGATAGCGCTTCAACATCCGATTCAATTTCAGATTCCGTATCCGATAGCGACTCTACATCAGATTCACTTAGTGACTCTGTAAGTGATAGCAATTCCACATCTGATTCAGTTAGTGACTCTGTATCGGATAGCGCTTCAACGTCAGATTCAGTTAGTGATTCCGTATCCGACAGCGATTCTACATCCGATTCAATTAGTGACTCTGTATCGGATAGCGCTTCAACATCCGATTCAATCAGTGACTCTGTATCGGATAGCGCTTCAACGTCAGATTCAGTGAGTGATTCCGTATCCGACAGCGCTTCAACATCCGATTCAGTGAGTGATTCTGTATCAGATAGTGATTCAACATCTGACTCAATCAGCGACTCTGTAAGTGATAGCGCTTCAACATCTGATTCAATAAGTGATAGTGCTTCAACGTCCGATTCAATTTCTGATTCGGTATCCGATAGTGCTTCGACGTCTGATTCAATTTCTGATTCCGTATCCGACAGCGATTCAACATCCGATTCAATCAGCGACTCTGTATCGGATAGTGCTTCAACATCTGATTCAATTTCAGATTCAGTATCTGACAGTGAGTCCACGTCCGATTCAATTTCAGATTCAGTAAGTGATAGTGCTTCAACGTCCGATTCAGTTAGTGATTCCGTATCCGATAGCGCTTCAACGTCCGATTCAGTTAGTGATTCCGTATCCGACAGCGATTCTACATCCGATTCAGTGAGTGATTCTGTATCAGATAGTGATTCAACATCTGACTCAATCAGCGACTCTGTAAGTGATAGCGATTCTACATCTGATTCAATTTCTGATTCAGTAAGTGATAGTGCTTCAACGTCCGATTCAATTTCTGATTCCGTATCAGAGAGCGACTCTACATCAGATTCACTTAGTGACTCTGTAAGTGATAGCAATTCCACATCTGATTCAGTTAGTGACTCTGTATCGGATAGCGCTTCAACATCCGATTCAATTTCAGACTCTGTTTCTGATAGTGCTTCGACATCCGATTCAGTGAGTGATTCTGTATCAGATAGCGATTCAACATCCGATTCAGTGAGTGATTCTGTAAGTGATAGTGCTTCAACATCCGATTCGGTGAGTGATTCGGTATCCGATAGCGCTTCAACGTCCGATTCAATTAGTGACTCTGTATCCGATAGTGCTTCGACGTCTGATTCAATTTCTGATTCCGTATCCGACAGTGATTCTACATCCGATTCAATTAGTGACTCTGTATCGGATAGCGCTTCAACATCCGATTCAGTTAGTGATTCGGTATCCGATAGCGCTTCAACATCCGATTCAGTTAGTGATTCTGTATCTGATAGTGATTCAACATCTGACTCAATCAGTGACTCTGTATCAGATAGTGATTCAACGTCCGACTCTATTTCCGATTCAGTTAGTGATTCCGTATCCGACAGCGCTTCAACGTCTGATTCAATTTCCGATTCGGTATCCGATAGTGCTTCGACGTCTGATTCAATCAGCGACTCTGTAAGTGATAGCAACTCCACATCCGATTCAGTTAGTGATTCCGTATCCGACAGCGATTCTACATCTGACTCAATCAGCGACTCTGTATCAGATAGTGAGTCAACATCTGATTCAATTTCTGATTCAGTAAGTGATAGTGCTTCAACGTCAGATTCTATTTCTGACTCAGTGAGTGATTCTGTATCCGATAGTGCTTCAACGTCAGATTCAGTGAGTGATTCGGTATCTGATAGTGCTTCAACATCTGACTCAATCAGCGACTCTGTATCAGATAGTGATTCTACATCTGATTCAATTTCTGATTCAGTTTCAGATAGCGCTTCGACGTCCGATTCAATTTCAGACTCTGTTTCTGATAGCGCTTCGACATCCGATTCAATTTCTGATTCCGTAAGTGATAGCAATTCCACATCTGATTCAGTTAGTGATTCCTTATCAGACAGCGACTCTACATCAGATTCAATCAGCGACTCTGTATCCGATAGCGCTTCAACGTCCGATTCAGTTAGTGATTCCGTATCCGACAGCGATTCTACATCCGATTCAATTAGTGACTCTGTATCGGATAGCGCTTCAACATCCGATTCAGTTAGTGATTCGGTATCTGATAGTGCTTCAACATCTGATTCAATTTCAGATTCAGTAAGTGATAGTGCTTCGACGTCAGATTCAGTTAGTGATTCTGTATCAGATAGTGCTTCAACATCTGACTCAATCAGCGACTCTGTAAGTGATAGCGATTCTACATCCGATTCAGTTAGTGATTCTGTATCTGATAGTTCAAGTATGAGTGATTCGATTTCTGATAGTATGAGTGATTCGGATTCTGTTTCTGATAGCGAATCTGGGCATCATCAGGGATATCCTTCTCATCACACGGGAACTTTGCCAAAGACTGGGGATCAAGATAATTCTTTGTCTAGTGTTGGTGGAATGCTTGCTGGTTTAGCAATGCTTGGCGCTCTTGGAGTAAAGAAAAAGAAGAAAAACTAATGTGTTACCGCTCTTTTATCGAGGGCTTACAAAAAATGATAAGAAATGATTTCTTATCGTTTTTTTGTTTTTATTTTTGCTGTGCAGAAGTGTAAACGAGAAAAAGTAGAAAAAAATAAAATAGGTGGTTTTAGTTAATTGTAATTAAAAATATAGAATTTTTATAAAAGATATTGATGAAAATAGACTAAAACAGTTAGAAAAACTAGCTTAAATGAATCTTGACTAAAAAAGGAAAAAAACTTATTATTACAGTGTAATGTATTTACTCACATTAGATGGCTCAAATGTTTTGATGAGGCGAGTGATGTGAATTAAAAAAAATAGGAGAACCTTATGAAGCAATCTACTAAAAAAAGAGTCCTTTCGCGCGTCTTGGTGTGCTCTGCTCTACTCGTCTTGGGAAGCCCTGTAGTCGGACAAGCTATTATTAGCGTTCCAGTGGCTCATGCTGCAACTAACTCAAATCCTGTCGCTGATCAAAGCACGATGCGCTCGATTACAATCACTAAATATCAAGCTAAAACAGCAAATGATCATGGAGATAATGGTACGGGTAACTTTGATGGTAGCGTAACTAATACGCCACTTCAAGGTGTTGTATTTAACCTCTATAAAGTAACTGCTATCGGTGATGCTGCTTTGACAGATCCAACTGTTCAAAAAGAAGGCACAGATTACACCAAAACACTTGTTGGTACTGGAACTACGGATGCTAATGGTCAAATCGAGTGGAGTTTAGGCTCACCTGATGGCTCACAAAAACCATCCTCAAACGTTACTGGTGATCTCAACAGCATGCCTGATGGTATTTACATGGTTGTTGAAGGAGATGATTCAAAGGCAACAGATCCAACTACTAACAATCCTGTTACCGTTGTTAATCCAACGAATCCATTCTTTGTTCAAGTGCCACAGACGTCACGTGATACTTCAAATCCAGGTTTGATTTATGATGTTAATGCTCAACCAAAAAACGTTATTGCAAATGATTTAAATCCAGAAAAAACGATTGATGGGAAACAATTTGACTCATTAGTCGCAGGAAATGCTTTTGAATGGGAGTTGGATACAAATATCCCAACAGGATTGTATGATCTTGCTACGAAAGATACTCAAATTCCTATTGTAGATGCTAATGGTAATCAACTCTATAACGCAGATAAGTCACCTGCATACTTTGCTGTTGCAAAGGGTGATCCGATGTACTTCTCTGGTGGAAATTACTTCCAAGCTGATGGAACAACAGCGGCAACTGCTCCTGCAAGTGCCAACTATACTGTTCATGATACTTTGAACAAAGATTTAACTTACAATGCAGCTAAATCATCAATGGGTATTGTTAGCTCTGATGGAACTTACCATCAATTTGACTCTTCACTCTATACTTTGACTGCTCCTGATGCTGATGGAAACTTTTATGCAACTTTGACAGCTGCTGGTATTCAAGCAGTAGGTACAGGCTCTGTTAAATTAGCTGATGGTTCTACTTACACTATCGTTACTGGTGATAAGATTTCAACTCATATCAATACTACTGTTGAAGCAGGTTGGGATGGCGTGATTCCAAATACGTTTGATGTTACTTATCAAACCCCAGGATCTAAACCTGTAACACAAACACCACCACCTTCTCAAACCCCAGGTTATGCAGATGGCGGAATTGAAATCTTAAAGGAAGCTCAAGATACTAAAAAACCTATGGCAGGTGCAGAATTCATGATTGCAACGTCTGAAGCCAATGCAAATGCGAACAAGTTCCTTGCTTCTGATGGTAATTCTTATGTTTGGGCTAATCCATCAACTAGTGCGCAACCTCAACTTCCTTCTGGTGTAACATTCTTGACTAGCGGACAAACAGGTGCTGATGGAATCGCTAACTTTAAAGGTTTGCCTTTGGATCTCGTTAGTGCTGGTGCTGATAATGTTGTCGGAACATCTGATGATACTTGGTCTCGTGATTACTATGTTGTCGAAACAAAAGCTCCTGACGGATATGAACTTTTGAAGAGTCCACAAAAGGTTACTGTTACGAATACTACTGCTGGTGGTGCCGTTGATTATACTTATGAAGATGCGCCTAAGACACTCTTGCCATTTACTGGTGGACGTGGCACAACAGCAATGGTTACATTTGCTTTAGTTGCTATTGCAGGTGGTACTGCAATCGTTGTTGTAGATAAAAAACGCAAAGGGAACAAAACCGTTTAATCAGATGAAAGGAGAAAACGATTGATTAGAAAAAAGAATGTGATACAGCTCTTTGTTTTATCAGCCGTTTTTCTCCTAAGTTTAGTTTTTGGGAGTTTGAGTTATGCAGATACAGCAGTGCCGTCAGGAAGCGGTTCTGATGATTATTCGATAACCATTATTAAATATAAGTTATCTGAAAGTGATTTATCATCGACGACCTTACCTCAGCAACCTGTTGGATCGGCTCTAACCCAAGAACAAGCAAAGGATAAAAACGGAAATCTTCTCGTTCCCCTTGGGGGCGTGAGTTATCGGATTGAACAAGTGACTCCTAGTAACGATGCGAGTAATCCTTTTCAAGTCGTACCAGGAAGTACAAGCCAAACGATTACGACGGATTCCAATGGTCAAGCTACGGTTAAATTACCACAAGGCATTTATCGTGTGACTGAGTTATCTAGTCAAACTTTACTGCATCCTGCAGCTCCAGTCATTGTTCAGCTTCCAATGGGATTGAGTAATGGTCAAAGTTTGAATCAGGTGTTCATTTATCCAAAATCTGGTGTCGTGAGTCCTTCAGTGACAACGCCACCTCCAAGTAAGGATAAAGAAATTACACGAATTCCTCATACCGCAGGAACACTTCCTTCTGAAAGTCCACTCTTTGGCCTTTTGGTTGGTGTGATTATTGTCGGAATGATTGGTACAATTGGTATCAAGCCGAAACTATTAAAGTGAATCACATGATCGACTTTTCTTGTATGAAAATACAGAAAAGTTGATTTTGTAAGGGATTGAAATTTGGAAAATGTTAAAATTATTTTAACACTTCTCCTCCCATTTTTCAGTCTCATACAAAGTCAAAAAAGGAGGGAAAGGTAAAGGTAAAGAGAATGACTCATGCCAAAAAAAAGAGAAGAAGATTCTCTCCACTATTAATTTTAGCTCTCCTTCTCATTTTTTCAGGGATTGGTGCCTTAACTTACCCTATTGTAGGTGATTATTTAGCAAGTCGGCAACGCTCGGTCGCGGTAGAAAATTATGATAAAGTTTTAGATCATACTGGGCAAAAAAAATTAAATCAGCAACTCAAACTGGCGAGTGAATATAACGCTGATATTTTAGCAGAACAAACCGGAAGGATTGTCCCTTATCCAAGTCTTAAGTATATAAAAATTGCCAACTTAGCTGGAATTATGGGAACTCTTGATGTTCCTGCGATTAGTATCAAAAAAATGCCAATTTATCATGGCACTAATGAGTTAACACTTAGTGAAGGTTTGGGACACTTTGAACCCAGTTCAATACCTATTGGAGGAAAAAATACTCGAGCGGTCATCTCTGGTCACTCTGGCTTAGAAAATCAGGTTCTTTTTTCCAATGTTCGAAATCTGCAAGTAGGAGATATTTTTTATATTAATATTTTAGGAAAACGTCTGGCTTATAAGATTGAATCTATGGATGAAGTTCTCCCTAAAGATGTGGATAAAGTTAAGATCGTACCCAATAAGGATATGGTCACTTTGTTGACTTGTACACCACCTGGGGTCAATACTTATCGATTACTGGTCAATGGGGTTCGGATTCCTTTTGCGCAAGCACAAAAAGAAGCAGTACATCCACGGGATACATTTAGCTATACTCGCGTGGTTATTGCATCTTTAATCGCTTGTCTTGTACTATTCTTTATTCTTTACTTGATTTATCGTCGCTTGAGAAAACGTTATATCAAGGCGACAAGTGATGAGAGTCGTGCGAAGACTGAAAAAGCGTTGCTTCGTTTATTCTTCATCATCAAAGCACTCTTTGTTGCAATGATTGTTGCGATGGTTGCTGTTCTTGCATTTGCTATTTATGGTTATACACAGATTCAACGCCAACGTGAGATGAGTAGTATTAATGTTGGTCAAACAGAACAATTGGCAGATTATAATCTTTCAAAGATTAGAAGTGGAAACTATACAGAGTCTGATATCTCCTCTGTTACTGTAGGGACTTATGCAAATGCTAAGATTAATTTTAATCAGGTGGTGAACAACTGGGGGATTGGGAAACTTTCAATCCCAGGAATTGATGTTTCTCTTCCTATCCTTGCTGGAATGAATAACGAAAATCTTCTTAATGGCGCTGCCACACTCAATGACACGGAGCAAATGGGAAAGGGAAATTATATTCTTTTGTCACATAATATCTCCAATGGTTATGGTGTTTCGTTGCCTGTATTGCTCGGAAGAATTAGTGAGCTTAAAATCGGACAAAAGATTACAGTTTCAGACTTTAGTAAGGTTTATACTTACAAAGTTATGCTTAACCAAGTTGTTAAAGATACAGAAGTACAGTACATCAAGCAACCCAACAGCCCCTTGGCGACCCCACTTATTACCCTCATTCGATGCGAAGGGCGAGTGGGGACCTCCTTTCGCCGAGTGATTCAGGGGCAACTTATCGAAACTCAACCATTAAAACAACTTGGTTCGACACAACTGAAAACTTTAGGTATTGAACACAAAGGAGTTTTAAAAAAAGCTCAAGCTGGAAAAATCTATTCAGGGGATTTATATACTTGGTATGAAAGTCTTGCTATCATGGTAGCTGCGATGATGGTGAATAATCCTCTTCAAACGATTATCCCTGTTGTTCTAATGTTAGTCGTTCCTATCTTATTTTTAAATTTAATTTGAGTTAGGTTAAGTTATAAATCAAATTTGAGAAATATTATTGTTTTTCATCCCGATTTGATTTAAGGTTTTAAACCTAAAAAAGCTGAGATATTAAATTTTCAGCTTTTTTTATTTTCAAAATCATAAAATTTTAGTTTGGAAAAGTTGATTTCTGAATGTGGTTTTGTTTTTTTATTTTTCGTTTATTTCATGATTGTTTTTATAATAGAGTGGGTCTTTGGACTGTGGTTGATGTTCATCAATCCAGTGGTAGATGTCTTGTGCAATTTCTTGAACGAGAAGGAAGGATTCTTTTATTTCTTGCTTTGTAATTTGATCAACGTGTACTCCACTGAGGATGACGCAATTTCCTTTGAAGTGTTGATTGAGGTCTTTTAAAATAATTTCAGCTAAAACGTTATCTTTGTGGTGGCGTCCGGAATGACTGTGGAATTGGTAGGTTTTCATTTTATTGGTTTCATTGACGGTTACTGTGCCAATATGTGGAACGTTTCCTCCAGTTAAAATGATGAGAAGGTCTTTATTGATGTATTGAATATCTGCGCTAATGCGATAAGTTGTTGATTTTTCAAATCTCATGGTTTACCTCATTTTTGATTTAGTCCTTGCCATCTTTTTGCAGCTTGTAGATGGATGCCAAATTGGTCAAAATAACGATAGACGAGATGATCTACGATGTCTTCAATGCTTTCTGGTAGATTATAAAATGCGGGCATGGGTGGAAATATTTTTGCTCCCATTTTTGATAAATAGAGCATATTTTCTAAATGTATGGTACTGAGCGGGGTTTCTCTTGTCATGAGTAAGAGTTTTTTATTTTCTTTTAGCATGACGTCTGCGGCTCGGCTGATTAGGTTATCGGCTAATCCGATGCGAATTGACGATAATGTTTTCATACTGCATGGGGCAACGATCATTCCATCTACTAAAAAGGAACCACTGGATATTTTTGCGCCTAAATCTTTATAGGCATACACGTAATCTGCCATTTCTTCGACTTCTTTAATGTTATATTTTGTTTCTAATTTTATTGTTTTGGTGGCGTACGGGGATAAGACGAGATGCGTTTCAATTTCTGTATTTTTTAATAAATCGAGCATTCTTACGCCGAAAATAGCGCCAGTGGCTCCGGTGATAGCAATAATGAGTTTCATTTTTCCTCCTTGATGATTCATCGTGTTTCTATTGTTTATTATACCGTGTTTTGTAGTATAATGATAATATATATATTATGTTAATAATATACTTTAAAAGTATATTTAAAGGGGAGAAATGGAAATTAAACAACTTGTTTATTTTGTTGCTATCGTTGAAGAAGGAACGATTTCAAAAGCAGCAGCTGCTTTATATATGGCTCAACCTCCGCTGAGTCGCCAATTAAAATTAATTGAGGATGAATTGGGAGAGGTTCTTTTTGATCGAAGTAATAAAAAAAGGCTTGTGATTACTCCAAAAGGAGAATTATTTTATCATAAAGCAAAAGAAATTTTGTTTCAATTGGAAGACTCAATAAATGAGGTAAGGGATTTGGGGGAAAACTTATCGGAGAAAATTAAGGGAGGTTCCGCAATTTATTGCTCAATGTTGCTTCTTGAAACGATTCGTTCTTTTCATCTCACTTATTCAAATCCTTCTTTTGATCTGTTTGAAGGGAGTTCTACTGATTTGTTTTCAAAATTGGTCAATCATGAGATTGATTTTGCGTTGACGATTGAAGTCCCTGAAGTTTCGAATTTGGAATCTACTTTTTTGGGGACGTTTCCTTGTGTTTTGGTCACTCAGATGTCATATCCGTTGGTTAATGAAACGGTAACGATTGAAGAACTCTCCAAATTACCATTAATTTTGTTGAAGCCGGAGGATGAAAGTGGATTTTTTAAGGAAGTATTGACTGTATTTGCACAACATCATTTGGTGCCTCATATTTTGTGTGAGTGCAATGATGCTACGATGCTGATGGAATTAGTAAAAAAAGGGATTGGGGTAACGATTTTGCCGATAACGATGGTTAAGGGGACGGAATTGAAATATTTTCAAATAAGGGATATTCCATTGTCAATTACTCCTATTTTGAGTTGGAGAAAAAATGGCTATCTCTCGAAAGCTTCAAAAAAATTTTTGGACACATTAAAAGAAATCAATACTTTATAGGTATTGATTTTATATTTAAATGATATTTTTTTATTTATTTTTTTTGAGCTATACTTGTAGTGTAAATTAATTTACGGATGCAAAAAGGAGGAAAAAATGAGTTATCGAGATTTAAGAGAATTTCTCAAGGTGTTAGAAAATGAGAATCAACTCGTAAGAATTAAAGATGAAGTAATGCCAGAGCCAGATTTGAGTGCAATTGGTCGTGCTGCTCCAAATGTGGAGAGTGCACCGGCTGTTTTTGTGGAGCATGTGAAAGGGTATAAAAATCCTGTTGTGCTTAATGTTCATGGCTCATGGCAGAATCATGCTTTAATGTTAGGATTACCAAAGGATACTCCTGTCAGAGCGCAATTTTTTGAATTAGAAAAGATATGGAATCGCTATCCGATCAAGCCGACTTGGGTAGAAAAAAAGGATGCTCCAGTCAAAGAAGTGGTGATTGATAAGGGGATTAATCTTTTTGATATTCTTCCATTGTTTAGGATTAATGAATTTGATGCTGGTTTTTATTTATCGAAGGCGTTGATTGTGAGTCGTGATCCTAATCATCCTGATTCTTATGATGAACAAAATGCAGGGACATATCGGATTCAGGTGAAGGGAAAAGATAAAGTAGGAATTCAACCTCTTCCATTTCATGACATCGCGGTTCATCTGCGTCATGCTGAAGAAAAAAATGAACCCCTTCCTATTGCGATTTGTTTGGGAAATGATCCAGTGCTTAGTTTCATGGCAAGTACTCCAATTGAATATGCACAATCAGAATACGATTTTGCTGGAGCTTTAAAGGGCGAACCGATTGAATTGACAAAAAGTGAATCTGGTCTTTTAGATATTCCTGCGCGTAGTGAAGTAGTTCTTGAGGGATATATTATGCCTCGAGAAAGAGAAATTGAGGGGCCTTTTGGGGAATTTCCTGGAAGTTATTCTGGTGCGCGTTCTCAACCAATCGTTAAAATTACAAAAGTTACGCATCGTAAAAATCCAATCTTTGAGAATCTTTATCTTGGAATGCCTTGGACTGAAATTGATTATTTGATGGCATTAAATACAAGTTTGCCTTTATATAAACAAGTGAAACGTGATTTTCCAGAAGTTCAAGCAGTTAATGCGATGTACACTCATGGAATTGGAACCATTATTTCTACTAAATCTCGCTTTGGGGGATATGGTAAAGCAGTGGCAATGAGGCTTTTATCAACGCCACATGGAATGCCTTATACTAAAGTTGTGATCGTTGTTGATGAGTTTGTGGATCCGTTTAATTTGGAGCAAGTGATGTGGGCCATTACAACACGTGTTCGTCCGGATAAAGATGTCTTTAAGATTCTTTTTGCTCCAGGGATGCCACTTGATCCATCTTCTGAACCTGCTGGAATGCATACGAAATTAGTGATTGATGCGACAACACCTGTTGCACCAGATATTGCGAGAGATACTGAATTACTAGGAACGCCTGAGAAATCAGATGAATATACTGAGATCATTCGAAATCTTGTGCAACAATTAAGAAAAGGAGAGAAAAATGATTAATCTTATCTGTCCGAGATGTCATTCAAAAGAAATTAGTTTACTTACAAAATCACCAGTTGGGGATGTTTGGGAAGTTTATTTATGTGAAACGTGTACATTTTCTTGGAGAAATACTGAGGGAGAAAATATTACACAGCCAGATCACTATGATTCTCGCTTTCAATTAAATCCAGAAGATTTTGTTCATTTAGAGAACATTCCTCCTATTCCACCACAATTATAACTTTTTTGAGGCATCAGAATGTTAGGATAAAAAGGGTGAATTTTATATTAATTTTTTAATCTAAGTCTTTGGACTTGGATTTTTTTATTTCTTTTCGATTTGTAAAAAGGAAAGAGGAAAGTATAGAAAAATATGCTATAATTAGAGGTGTATTTTATTTATTTTTAATTGTGGATGGCATTGAAATCAGATGAAAATGGGATGTATGAGATGGGTTATTTTGAGTGAAAAAGTATTTTTGGGGTTTGTAAAAATAAAATGTTTTATTAATGAAAAATGAGGGAATGAGGAGATTATGGCACAGTTATACTTTAAGTATGGAACGATGAATTCGGGAAAATCCATTGAGATCTTGAAGGTGGCTCATAATTATGAGGAGCAGGGAAAACCAGTTTTGTTAATGACGTCAAGTTTGGACACGCGTGCTGGTTTTGGGATTGTGGAAAGTCGGATTGGAATGAAAGAGGCGGCTGTTGCGATTGATGAGAACATGGAGGTTTTTGATTTTGTCAAAAATGTGGTAGAAAAACCTTTTTGTGTGTTGATTGATGAGGCGCAATTTTTAAATAAAAAACACGTTTATGATTTTGCACGTGTTGTGGATGAACTTAATATTCCAGTGATGGCTTTTGGGTTGAAAAATGATTTTAGAAATGTGCTTTTTGAGGGATCAGAGCAGTTGCTCTTACTGGCGGATAAGATTGAGGAAATCAAGACGATTTGTTGGTATTGTAGCAAAAAAGCAACGATGGTGATTCGGACAATTGATGGGAAACCCGTTTATGAGGGAGAACAGTTACAAATTGGAGGGAACGAGACTTACATTCCTGTTTGTCGGAAACATTATTTTAATCCTGAGCGATGATTGATTAAAGGAGAGGTGTAATGTGGTATCATTTTAAGGGAACAATTGAGGCAAAAGATTATGAAGTTTTATTGAATCGGACGGTGAGAGTCTTGCAAGGTGGTGTTGCAATCATTTTGCTTATTTTTGCTGTGATTAATGGAGTAATGCAAAAAAATATCTTGGTTTCACTTGCGATTGCAGTGGTTTGCATTGTATTGGCTGTTTTTTATTTGGAGTGGAAATTTGTCAGAAGTGCGTTAAAAACGTTTCAGCCAACGGAGATTGATCAGTATGTTACTCAAGAAGCTTTGAAACTTCAACTTCAACCCAAAAAAGTGCTGGTGATGAATGCTTGTGTTTATTTTTTTCAAGGAAAAAATCAAGTGGCTATTTTTAAAAAATCGATGCTTGAGGATCAATCACAATGGGATTCGTTTGTTGAGATGACAAAGCAAATGACGCAGCAGAAGAAATAATTTTTTTTGTAATATAATAATAATGAAATACGTTTTTATAAATTGATTTAAGAAATAATGATTAAAGTAAAGAGGGTAAAAAATGTTTGACCAATTAGAATCAATGATCGGCCGTTATGAGGAATTGGGGGAATTACTGAGTGATCCTGAGGTGGTAGCGGATACGAAACGGTTTATGGTTTTATCTCGTGAAGAGGCGGGGATGCGTGAGACGGTAGCAACGTATCAGGAGTATAAAAAAGTATTGGAAGCAATTGCTGAGAGTGAGGAGATGCTCAATGAGGGTGGCCTTGATGAGGAGATGAGAGGTTTATTCAAGGAAGAGTTGGCACTTGGGAAAGCTCAAAAACCGATTTTGGAAGAAAAAATGAAAATTTTACTTTTACCAAAGGATCCAAATGATGAAAAAAATATTGTTTTGGAGGTGCGCGGTGCTGCAGGTGGCGATGAAGCGGCATTATTTGCGGCAGATTTACTGAATATGTATCAGCATTTTGCGGAAAGTCAGGGCTGGCGTTTTGAAATCATGGAGGCGAATCAAACGTCAATCGGTGGATTCAAGGAAGTTTCGGCGTTGATTTCTGGAAGTTCGGTTTATTCAAAGTTGAAGTATGAAAGTGGTGCGCATCGGGTGCAACGTGTGCCGGTGACGGAGACACAAGGACGCGTGCATACGTCAACTGCGACTGTTTTGGTGATGCCTGAGATAGAAGAGTTTGATTATCAGATTGATCCGAATGAAATTCGCACGGACATTTATCATGCGTCAGGTGCTGGTGGACAAAATGTCAATAAGGTTGCGACAGCGGTGCGGATGGTGCATTTGCCTACGGGAATTAAAGTTGAGATGCAAGAAGAGCGCACGCAGCAGAAAAATCGAGATAAGGCGATTAAATTGCTCAATACGAAAGTGTTTGATTATTATCAGCAGATTGAGTTGGATAAGCAAAATACTGAGCGAAAATCAACGGTGGGAACGGGAGATCGTTCGGAACGGATTCGAACCTATAATTTCCCGCAAAATCGGGTGACGGATCATCGCATTGGATTGACCATTCAAAAACTTGATCGGATTATTGCTGGAGATTTGGGTGAGGTGATTGATGCACTGATCATTTATGATCAAACCAAGAAATTAGAAGCGTTGAATCAATAAGAAATTGTGCTGTTGTAAAGAGAGGTGAGAAGATGTGGGTTTTGCATTGGATTGGTGGACCGCAAGTGGAACTTGTGAATCACGGTTCTGATTCGCTTCAGATTGAGAAAATCTATCGTCGGCGCTACGGATTATCAAAAGAAGCATGGCTTGCTTTTTTGCAAACGGAGCTGACGCGTGAGAAAGAAGCGGAATTGCTTGAAATAAAAAATCGAGTGATGCTGCAGGGGCGACCTTATCAGGAAAAGTTGGATGAAGCTTATTGGAAATCAAGGGGATTTTAGGCGGATTGATCCAGTAAGAGGAGCACGGTAAAAGGAGAATTTGTATAATGTTGTGGATGGAGGCTGTCAAACGGGCTCAAGCAGAGTTAATTGAACCATTTGAACTTGAATTTGTGATGCGAGGCAAACGAAATTTGGATAAGTTGGCTTGGCTGAATTTGATGCGGAAATCCATCAGTGATGAGGAGCTGTCAGTACTGACAACAGTGACTCAAGCGCTCAAAGCGCAAAAACCGCCTCAATATCTTGTGGGATGGGCGGAATTTATGGCGTTGACATTAACGGTCAATGAAAATGTATTGATTCCAAGACAAGAAACGGAAGAATTGGTTCGGATGATTTTGGAAGATACGTCAAAATCGTGCCATAACTTGCGCGTGGTGGATATTGGAACAGGCTCTGGCGCGATTGCGTTGAGTCTGGTAAACGCACGTCCAGACTGGAAAGTCACTGCTGTTGATCTTTCAAAAGCAGCGCTTGAAGTGGCGTGTGAGAATGCAAAACGGCATCGGTTGGATGTTCGGTTTTTGGTTTCTGATGTTCTGTCAGCGCTGACAGAAGAAAAATTCGATCTGATTGTGTCTAATCCACCGTACATTGACCCTGCAAAAGCGAATGAGGTTGATGATTCTGTAAGAAAATATGAGCCATCAATGGCCCTTTTTGCAGCAGATAAAGGGCTTGAAATGTATGAAAAAATCGCAAAACAAGCGCTGTCAGTACTGACAGAAAATGGAAAAATCTATTTGGAAATCGGTTATCAGCAAGGAGCAGCTGTCAAAGCTATATTTGAAGCAGCTTTCCCGAATAAAGTGGTCACGGTGCATCAAGATTATTTTCAAAAAGATCGAATGGTGAGTGTGAAATGAATTGTATTGAAATCAAAACAAATCATGCGCGCTATCTTGAGTTGCTATTGATTGGGGATGAAAATCAAGCACATCTTGAGACCTATCTTTATTCTGGACGACTTTTTATTTTAGAAAATGAATCTGAACAGATAGGAGCCATGATTTTACAGGAAAAAAATAATGGAATCGAACTTGAAAATTTGTCTATTTTACCTGAATTTCAAAAGCAAGGGTTTGGAAGCGCATTGCTCAGATTTGCTTGTGAAAATTCATTGGGAAAATGGCTTATTTTAGGGACAGATGATGTTTCTGGTAATGTTGATTTTTATCAAAAAAATGGGTTTGAAATTTTTAAAACTGAAAAAAATTATTTTATTGAAGCGTATGATTCTCCCTGTTTTGAAAATGGGATTCAATTAAAAGATAAGATTTTTCTAAGAAAATACTGTAAATGAAAATGGAGTGTAAGATGAAGCTTGAAGATGATTTTAGAATGATGAGTGATATTTTAAGACGTGAGCTTTTGGATGTTAAAGAAGAGCTTTCTTGTGGGCGAGTGGATGTTGCTCAAGAAAAGTATGACTTTGTCGCCCGTGAGTCTCAGCGCTTTGAAACACAAGTTCTTGAAGTTGATGGAAGTTTTCGGGGACTTTCTGGCATCATTTTTCGGCAGCCGTATCATGTGCCAAAGGAGATTTTAGCGGATGTAGAATATCAAAAAAAAGCATTAAAACAGGTTCAACAGGCACTTTTGGATGCTGAAAAAAATAAAGAAAAAAGAAAAAATTAAGGAGAAAATCATGGAAATCAATGCCGCTATAACTGCTCTAAAATCAGGGGAACTCGCGATTTTGCCGACAGAAACGGTGTACGGACTTTTTGCAGATGCAACCAATGAAGCGGCTGTAAAAAAATTGTATGCGGTCAAAGGGCGTCCAACCGAAAAAGCATTGAACATGAATGTGTCAAGTTTTGAGACGATTTTGAAGTACTCAAAAAATCAACCCGCGTATCTTGAAAAAATGGTGAAAACCTTTTTACCAGGACCTTTGACGATTATTTTAGAAGCGTCACCTGAAGTACCAGAGTGGATTCATAGTGGAAAAAGTACGGTAGGATTTCGGATGCCATCAATACAAGCAACACAAGAAATTATTTCAGGTGTCGGCGTATTAGTAGGGCCTTCTGCGAATCTCACAGGTCAAGCAAGTCCACGTCTTTCAACAGATTTGACCAGAGAAATTTTGATGCATGCGGCGGTGCAAATTTTTGACGATTCTATTTCGGGATTAGATACGACGATCATTGACTTAACGGGTGATGTTCCTAAGATTTTAAGACAAGGGGCAATCACAAAAGTGGAGTTATTGTCTGCTATTCCCGAACTTAAAAGCATAAAATAAGAAATTTAGAAACTTTAATTTTTGTCTGTTTCATCCGCATGATATAATAGAATTATTAAAGAAAGAGGAGTTACTAATGATTTTTGATAAAGCTGATTTTGAAGTTTTCGATCCTGAACTCTGGACGGCCATTCATGACGAAGAAGCCCGCCAAGAAAAGAATATCGAGTTGATTGCTTCTGAAAATATTGTTTCTAAAGCTGTTTTAGCTGCGCAAGGCTCTGTTTTGACAAACAAATATGCCGAAGGTTACCCCTCAAAGCGGTATTATGGTGGAACTGACGTGGTAGATGTGATTGAGCGTCTCGCTATTGAACGTGCTAAAACACTTTTTGGAGCAGCATTTGCGAACGTTCAACCCCACTCAGGCTCACAAGCGAATGCAGCAGCCTATATGGCTTTGATTGAGCCGGGTGACACTGTCATGGGAATGGATTTGAACGCTGGAGGACATTTGACGCACGGTGCGTCAGTGAATTTCTCTGGAAAAATGTATCATTTTGTTTCTTATGGCGTTAATGCTGAAACTGAATTGCTCGATTATGATGCGATTTTAGAACAAGCTATCGCTACGCATCCTAAATTGATTGTCGCAGGAGCTTCTGCGTATTCACGGGAGATTGATTTTGAAAAATTCCGTGATATTGCTGATCACGTTGGGGCAAAATTGATGGTTGATATGGCACATATTGCGGGATTAGTTGCAACAGGTGCGCATCAAAGCCCAGTTCCTTATGCAGATATCGTAACGACAACGACACATAAAACCTTGCGTGGTCCGCGTGGTGGTTTAATTTTGACAAATGATGAAGGATTGGCCAAAAAGATTAATTCTGCGATTTTCCCTGGCTTACAGGGCGGTCCTTTGATGCACGTGATTGCTGGAAAAGCGGTTGCGCTTAAAGAAGCACTGGATCCTGCTTTTAAAACGTATATTGATCAAGTCATTTTAAATACAGCAGCGATGTCTGATGAATTCACAAAAGCTGGCTTGCACGTGATTACAGGTGGAACGGATAATCATTTGTTAAACATGGAAGTGCTTCCTTTAGGAATTAATGGAAAAGAAGCACAAGATTTGTTGGACACTGTTTTTATCACGTTGAATAAAGAAGCAATTCCAAATGAAACGTTATCGCCATTTAAAACATCTGGTGTTCGTATTGGTGGTGCGGCAATCACATCACGTGGATTCAAAGAAAATGAAGCGCGTAAAGTTGCGCAATTGGTGACGCGTGCATTGAAACATCATGATGAAGATGAAGTACTAAAAGAAGTACGTAATCAAGTACTTGACTTGACAAAACAATTCCCTTTGTATTAAAATAAGACTGGAAATAAAATAAAAAATCTAATGATAGTATGACTCTCGATTGTTATAATTTTTTAAGTTCCTTATTGAAATGAGGAAAAAAAGTACTATCAGAAAGCATCCAGGTAAGTGATATGATAAGAAAATTCGTGAAGTTAGTCGTGCTTGTACTCGTTGTACTTGCAGGTTTTTACGTGTACCGTGCTCACGAAAATGTTAAGCATGTGATGGCCTATAAGTCAGCGGTTGAAGCAAGTCTTAAAAAGCAGGGATTGCAAGGCGATACAAATCTTGCACTTGCGATTATTTATACAGAAACAAAGGGAAAAAGTATTGATGTGATGCAGTCAAGTGAGAGCTTGTCGGGTCAAAAAGATACGATTGGAACCACTTCAAAAAGTATTGAGCAGGGACTTTCAAATTTGACGAAAGTGCTTTCGTATGCGAATGAAAAAGATGTGGACGTATGGACAGGTGTTCAAGCGTATAATTATGGAAAAGCTTATGTGGATTATATTGCCCAACACGGTCACAAAAATACGATTGCAGCATCGAAAGCTTATTCTAGGGATGTTGTTGCGCCAAGTCTTGGAAATCGGACGAAAGAGACGTATTATCATCTCACGTTTGAGTCGTTGTGGTATAATCAGGGAAAATTGTATGTTAATGGTGGGAATATGTTTTATGCGCGTGAAGTGCGGATGAACATGTATCTTTTGCGCTATTTGAATTGGTGAAATAAATTGTCAGCACTGACAGAAATTTTTAGAGAAAAAAGCGCTCAGGTCAGGATGAATCTGGGCGTTTTTGTGCGTTGTCAGTACTGACAGTATTTTTAGGTATTGTATGTCAATTTGAAGTCTGTGAAATCATCAAACGCAGCTGGAATGCGTTCCAGATAAGTGACCTTTGCAAAAGGATTTCGTTTGGGACCTTGTCTGATCAGCGTTTCAAATTGATTTAGACGTTGTGCCGTTTGACTTTGTGCTAAAATTACCACACTTCCATCGGCATCATTCCAGACACGTCCGTAAATGTCACCACACTGCTCGGCAGTTGAAATCACAAAATAGCGAAAACCGACCCCTTGAACGCGTCCATAAACGGTCATTTTTATTTTAAACATTTTCACCTCCTGAAATAAATCATTAAAAAAGCATCAAAAAATAAAGCGCAGCCTTTCGCTTTTTTCACCAGTAACATCTTTTTTGCATTCGTTTGATGATTTGGAAACGCTTTTATAGTGATATTATAGCACAAAATAAAGCAAGATTCATCATTTTCTGATAAAATAAGAGCATGGAAATCATCACATCAAAAGAAAATAAAAAAATAAAATCGGCCCGTCAATTATTGACCCGAAAAGGGCGAAAACAATCGGGAAATTACCTCATTGAGGGATTTCATTTGCTTGAGGAAGCACTAAAAGCTAAAGCTGAACTTGTCGAAATTTTTGTCAGTACTGACAAGATTGAAAAAGTACCGGCTGGCCTCTCTTTTATTGCTGTCAGTGCTGACGTGCTTAGAAGTCTCGCGAGCAGTGATACACCACAAGGAATTGTCGCCATTGTCAAAAAAATGGAAGCTGATGATTTTGAGATGGGAAAAGTTTTGATTTTGGAGGATGTCCAAGATCCAGGAAATGTGGGAACGATGATCAGAACAGCTGATGCAGCAGGATTTGATGCCGTTTTTACGACAAATGCGTCCGCTGATATCTATAGTCCAAAAGTGATGCGTGCGATGCAAGGCAGTCATTTTCATCTCGCAGTGGTTGATGGTGTTACGTTTGAAAATCTGGTTGGATTCGTGCGTGATGCGGGATTAGAACTTCTTGTGAGTACGTTGTCAAAAAATTCAATCAATTATAAAGCTGTAAAAATGGATCGTTTTGCTTTGGTAATGGGCAACGAAGGCAATGGTGTTTCTGATTTTGCGGTGAAAAATGCAGATCAGCTGGTGCATATTGAAATGCCAGGACAAGCTGAATCACTCAACGTCGCAGTAGCGGCAGGGATTTTGATGTTTGCATTGTGAGGAGAAAAAATGATTGTCGTTTTTGATTTAGATGGGACGATTTGTTTCGATGGTAAAAAAATTGAAAAATCGCTAATAGGAGCGATTAAAGATTTAGAAAATCACGGTTACACTATTGTTTTTGCATCTGCACGTCCAATTCGAGACATGATGCCATTATTGAAGCAAGATTTTTTTGAAAATTTTTTTATTGGAGGAAATGGTGCAATTGTCAAAGAAAATGAGACACTAAAAGTCCTCAAATCGATTGATCATGAAAGTTTTGAGTGTATTAAATCTGTCATCAATCGTTGGGATTTGGATTTTGTCATTGATGACAGCTGGGATTATAGCATGCGTAATCGAAATGATGCACTTTCCAAAATCAACGATAAAATAGATGCACTACATTTGGCAAAAAATATTCCACTTGATAAAATAAAATCTCCAGTAAAAACGATTTTACTTAATCTTCCGTCTTCTCAATATGAAAATATCTTAAGTGAAATCCAAAAATTACCAATCGAAATCGTTCGGCATAGGGGAAGTCTAAGTCTTGACATTACTGCTAAAGGAATCGATAAATATACGGCGTTTAAAAGATTTTTTAACCCAAAAGAGGCCGTTGTCTTTGGTAATGATGAAAATGATAGAGCACTTTTAATGCAGGCTAAAAATGCCATTATTGTCGGAGAAAATCCGCAGTTGCGAGACCTTACGGGACTATTTATCCCAGAAAACATTAAAACGATACGAAAGACCATTGCATCACTCAAGGAGAAAGCATGGGAAAATTAAATTTGAATTTCACAGCCATTATTGATCGCCCAATTGGCACCGTTCATCACGGGACGACTTATCCGATCAATTACGGTTACATTGAAGGCATTATCGCAGGAGATGGTGAGGAACAGGACGTTTACATTCTCTCATCACGTCCTGAAAATCAAGTGCCGCTCAACACATTTACGGGCAAACTTATTGCAATCATTCACCGAAAAGACGATGTGGAAGAGAAGTGGGTCCTAAGTGGTGCTGACGAAACCTTCACAAAAGAAGAAATCGAACAAGCGGTCTATTTTCAAGAGCGTTATTTTGATAGCACTGTTGAACTTTTCAAATAAAAAAGCATTTTCATTTGAGAAAATGCTCTTTTTATTTCTGTCAGTACTGACAGAAAATTTTTTATCAAAATCACGCAAAACGTGATAAAATCCACTTTAAGCTGATACTTTTGATTTTTTACTGGATAAAAATAAGGCAGGAAATGCGATGATGACAAGCACCACGCAGCTCACAAGAAACGCCGTTTGATAGCCGTTGAGCTGTGCCAAATCTAATAAATGATGCCCATAATGTGTCGCTTGTTCTTTGATATTCGTAATCGCAGAAGCACTTGGCGCAGTATGAGTTGCTGCTGCATGCGCTTTGACAACCGTTGTCAAATGATTGGCAAAAAGTGTGACTTTGTGACTCAGATTTTCAGAAAGAATGACCGCCGTCACAATCGCAGAAACGACCGCTGATCCAAAGCTGGAACCGACATTTTGAATGATCCGCTGCCCGACAGAAGCACCAGGAATATCCTGCTTTTCTAATCCGATGAAAATGTCCGTCATCATTGGCATTTGCAGACCACCAATCCCAATCCCGCGAACAAATAAAACCGCACCGATCCACCACAAACTGGAATGACTCTGCACAAAAACAAATGGGAAAGTGCCGACCAAAGAAATCGCTAGTGATACAAGGACAATCGGGCGCGCGCCCATCCGATCGATCAATTTTCCGATTGTTGGACGTGCCACAAGCATCCCTAACCCTTGTGGAATCAGCATAAGTCCAGCTTCAACCGCCGTGAATCCCTTTGTGTTTTGAAAAAAGAGTGGCAAGAGTAACATTGGCCCATTTGAAGCAATCCCAGCAAGAAAAATCCCAATATTTGCCGCAGTAAAATGTTTAGATTTAAAAAATCGCAAAGGAAGCACCGTTTCATTGTGACGCAAATGATTATAAAAGCCATAAATTACAAACATGACAAGTCCCAGCACCACAAAAGTGATCATTTGAGCATTAAAGAAATGTTGTGCATTCTCAGAACCCTTCATCATTCCATAAATCAAACCAATCGATCCTGCAGCAAGAAGAAATGTGCCAAACCAATCAAGTTTTGCTTTTGGATTAAATGGTTTAAAAGAATCCAATAAGAAATGATTCAAAATGACCGCAAGCAGACACACTGGAATATTCACATAAAAGATCCAGTGCCAATTTGCCCCAGAAACAATGGCGCCGCCAAGTACAGGACCTACGATTGGCCCTAAAATAATCGGTGTTGAAACGACTGCCATCAGCTGTCCTAATTTATTTGCTGGTGTGATTTGCATGAGAAGTGTTGTCATGAGCAGTGTAATGAACCCCGCCGCAAAACCTTGTATCGCACGAAAAACAATAAAACTCTCAATGTTCCACGCAAGTCCTGAGAGCAAACTAAACACGCCAAACGCTGCAATCGCCCACTGAAGCACTTTTTTTCCATCCAAATGATTGACCAAATATCCACACACCGGCACCGCCACCGCAAGTGCGAGCACATAACCCGTGATTGCCCACTGGATCATATTTAGCGACGTGTGGAGGTCCAGTTGCAGATCCTTAATCGCAATATTGACCATGGTTGAGTCGAGCATCGGCGCTATCGCACCAACGACTAAAACCCACGCATTTCGCGTCAATTCTTTTGGCAATTTTTCTTTTTCTTTTTTTGCCATGCTTTATCCTCTTTTCTTTTAGATACATTATGTATCTAAATTACATAAAGAATTATAATACTTAGAAAAACTTTTGTCAAGAATAAAGTGCAAGTTGTATCTAAAAAAGTTTACAGTTGCCAAAAAAAATATGCTATAATATAAATTAAGAAAAAAGGCGATCAAAGGGAGAAAAAATGCCACAAAGAAGAAGAGGAGAAGCGCTCAAAACTGCCATTTATGATGCGACCGTCGAGATCCTCGAGCAAGAAGGATACGAAGCCGTCACCTTCCAAAATGTTGCCAAAAAAGCGAATACCACCCGAAGCGTGCTTTATCGGTACTTTGATAATACATTTCATTTGATTTATGAAGCATCACGAGCACATGTTCAAAAAAATCAAAAATGGCACGGAACAGTGATGGATCAAGAATTTAACACGGGTCAAATGAGGACAGATTTGCTTGCCATGATGACCTATCTCAGAGAAAATGCTGCTCTTTTTCCGAAAAACTTTCTCTCATTCATCTACTTTGAACAAGCCCAAGGAAAGCACAGAATGGATGGATTGTTACCAGGCGTTATTGAAAGTAATATTATCATTATGGAGCGCATTTTAGCGCGCGCTCAAGAACGTGGAGAAGCACGTGAAAAAATTGCTCGCGCCGCAAAACTCCTCCCATTTGAGCTTTCAAGATATCATATCTTTGTCGAAAATCGCCCCATATCTGATGAAAACTTAATTGAGTTGATTGATGACATCCTCCTTCCACTTTATAAAAAATAAAAAAATTTCTGTCAGTACTGACAGAAATTTTTTGAGTATTGCCCCCGTCTATTTTGATGCGAAGTTTAAAACAAACACCAAATATTTCGTTTTTCATCACTAAATCAGCTGCTAAAAAAGCTGTCAGTACTGACAGAAATAGCTGTCACTCAAAATGACTCGCCAATTGCTCAGCAAAAGCTTCCAAATGCGCTTCATCCTCATCCTCAGGAGACAAATCGACACGGACTAATTCAGCCCCTTTCGTGGCTCCCGTCAGCGCTAAGCGTTCCTCAAACATATCCACGCAAATGCAAAAATCATCATAAAATGTATCGCCAGATCCAAAGCAACCATAAATTTTACCACTTAAATCCACATCTTCCAAATCTTCATACAAATCCACGATTTCATCAGGTAATTCGCCATCGCCATAAGTATAAGTTCCAATAATCACAAGATCCGCATCTTCAAAATCAGACGCATCAACAGATGAACACTCATCGCACTCCACCTCAAAACCAAGTGCTTCAAGTTTATCTGCGACAATATCAGCACACGCTTCTGTATTTCCTGTCATACTTGCATAAACAATTTTTGCTAAAGCCATACATATTCCTCTTATCTTTTAAATCTCTTATGAATCAAATTATATCAATTTTTGACAAAAAAAACATCATTTTAAATCAAATAAAGAGAATTTTGCACTGTCAAAAACAATAAGCCGTCATAAAAACACTGCTGGATAGAAAAAAAGCGTCAATTTATGGTAAAATAAAGTGTATTTAGATTGAAAATAGATTTTGAAAAGGCTCATGATTTTCTGAAAGTAACTTGGCAAATAAACTGATAAATACTATTTGAACAAGTTTAAACCCAGTTTTCATTAAAAGTATGCGTCACTTCAAAAAAATAAGCAAAATAAAAGAAAGAAGATACAAACGTGATTACACTCAAATCTGCTCGTGAAATCGAACAAATGCAACGCTCATGCGCTATTTTAGCAGGCATCCATATCGGATTGCGCGAGTTAATTAAGCCAGGGATTGACATGTGGGAGATTGAAGAATATGTCAGAAAAGTCTGTAAAGAAAAAAATGTCATCCCGATGCAAATCGGAGTAGATGGAGCAATGATGGACTATCCTTATGCCACTTGTTGCTGTTTAAATGATGAAGTCGCACACGCATTCCCACGCCACCAAATTTTAAAAGACGGAGATTTGATCAAAGTGGATATGGTGCTTGGATTGATTGAAGACGACTATGCTGATATGAAAAAAGTTGATTTTAATGACACCAAAAAAATGAAAAAAATCATGGAAGGCTTCACAGGCGGTGTGGCAGATTCATGTTGGGCTTACGCCGTTGGTGTAGCACCAAAAGAAGTGACTGACTTGATGAATGTGACACGCGAATGTCTTTACCGCGGGATTGAAGCTGCAAAAGTAGGAAACCGCATCGGAGATATTGGAGCAGCCATCCAAACATACGCAGAAGAACGAGGGTATGGCGTTGTGCGTGATCTGTGTGGTCACGGTGTTGGACCAACCATGCACGAAGAACCTCTCATTCCCCACTTTGGTAAAGCAGGGCGCGGACTTAGACTTCGTGAAGGCATGGTCATTACTGTTGAGCCGATGATTAATACCGGCACATGGGAAGTTAAAGAAGATGAAACCTCAGGTTGGGGCTTTACCACCAAAGATGGTGGTCTTTCTTGCCAATACGAACATCAATTTGTCATCACCAAAGATGGTCCACGTATCCTCACCTCACAAGGAGAAGAAAGAACTTACTGATGACTGAAATTAGAGTGTGATTCATGGAAAAAAAAGGAAAATTAAAAACGATAAAAAAAAGTATCGCTCCAGTGTTACAATGGGTGAATACCTTCATCAGTTTTTTTAAAAGCTCAGAAATGAGTTTATCTTCTATCGCGGTAGCTTATTACCTTTTGCTATCGCTTTTTCCAATGCTTTTGATCATTGGAAATGCCCTTCCTTTTTTTCATATTGATGTCAGTACAGTCCTTGACTTTTTAGAATCCAACCTTCCCAACCAACTCTACAAAGGGATCGCTCCAGTGATTGAAAATGTCCTCTCAAGCCCAAGCACAAGCTTACTTTGGGTTTCCATTATTGCAGGATTATGGACCTTTTCGCGCGCACTTTCTGCCCTACAGATGGCCATGAACAAATCTTATGAAGTTTCTGAACATCGCGATTTTATTTTGAGCCGAATCATCGGAATGCTTTCTGGATTAGCCATCTTTTTGTGCTTGTATTTTTCGATTGCCATCTCCACTTTTGGACAAATTATTCTCGCACAAGTCCATCAACTGCTCCCGTTTAATGATGACCTCTATCGAACCCTGCACAGCATGACCTTGCCTGCAGTTGGATTAGCTACATTTTTAAGCCTCGTACTCCTTTATTACCTCTTACCAAACGTCAGAATAAAAAAAATCAGATACATCCTTCCAGGATCAATCTTTTCAACACTCGTTTTAGTTTTGTTCATGAACATCATCGCACAATACGTCAATTTTTCACTCCGCCAACTTAACGACTTCAAGTTGATTGGATCATTATTGATTTTTGCACTCATGATCTGGTTTATCTTTATTGCCCGCATTTTGATTATCGGAGCCATCCTGAATGCCACCTATCAAAATAAAAAAGAAGGACAATTTGAAACACGACGCGGAGAAATCGTCACGCTGATCAAGGACATCACCAAGTAAAAAATGAACAGCACGTTCATTTTTTTTTACGAAAAACTAAGAATTTAGAGTAAAAGTAGTTGAGGATAATATTAAGCACTTGAATCATCAAGGAAAATAAAAGCATGGTTTGATTAAAATTCAAATGGAAAATACGCATCAAAAATTCAGGATGAACGTCGCCAAACCACCATTTTAAAAGAATGGCTAATCCCATAAAAATCAAGCGTCCAGCAGCAAAATTAAAAAAATCAAACCAAACGTGCGTACTCTTGTGCTCAAAAACCCACTTTTTATTTGTATAAAACGCAAAAATAATACTGATGATTTGCCCAATCCCCTCAGAAAGCGAAGCACGCCCAGATATAGTGCCTAAAAGCACCAAACTACAAGACATAAAAAGATAATAAACAACTGTCGTAAGGACACCAAAAACAAGATATTTAAAAGCTTCAGTGTTCATAAAAAGCGTGATTTTTTTCATGCTTTTATTATAGCACAGTCTTTTCACTATTTACATGACGGCTTGTCTTATATGTTCATATACCAACAGTAGACAGGTGCTCAAATAAGTGGAAAAAGGTAAGGAATTAAATAAGAAAGTCGCCAATCCATGGGTAAAAGTCGCCACAATTAGAATAAACCATCTAGCTTATCCGAAAGTGATTGTTGCCTATTGGGATAGAGATGTCCATAGGTGTTATAGGTGGTTTTAATAGAAGCATGTCCAAGTCGCTCCTTAATCACATAGGGATCTTCTCCATTGTTAATCAGGAGTGCCACATGGGAGTGTCTGAAGTCATGTATACGTATCTTCTTCAGCTTATTGGTACGCTTTATGACCTTGTCATAGGCACGTTTAATTCTGAATTCATTAAGAAGTTCAGGGATAAACTGAAAGACCTGTAAACTTTTTGTATCTTCATAGAATTCACAGAGCAGTTGGTGCTGTTGTTTCTGCCATGCTCTAAGTTCCTTGGCTAGAGCATTGTGAATTGTAATAGAGCGATACCCTGCCTTGGTCTTAGGAGGGTGGAAGTCTAGCTGTCCATTGGGTAATCTAACAAGCGTCTTACTAACTTGTATTGTCTGCCTTGTTAAATCAATATCTTCCCATGTTAGCCCGAGGAGCTCTCCTTTTCTCATACCTGTAGAGAATGCCACTTTAAAGAAGAGTTGATAGGGGTATTCCTCTACCTCAAATAGAGAGAGGAAGTGAGTAAATTCATCAACCGTCCAATAATTCATTTTGTTCCTGGTTTCTGGGAGGTTACGTAAGACAGTACATGGATTGTCTGCACGAAACCCATGCTTGACTGCCGTATTAAAGAGCTTGCTTAGTTGGGCAATTAAACGGTTAACAGTTGAGGGAGCTAGTCTTTGATTAATGAGGGTTTGCCTAAAGATTTCAATCTCTCTGTGGGTAATTTTATCTATCTGTGCCTCTTTAAAGTACCCCTCAAAGTGCTTCCTATAGTAAACCTCTTGGGTATGAAGATAAGTGTCTCTACAGTGGTTCATCTTATCATCTTCTTGAGTTAAGGTATAGAGTAAATCAAGTGTGCCTCCTTTAATCGCCGAAAGGTCACCAAATTTCTTAACTCTAAGCAGTGGTTCGAGTTCTAGCGCTTCTCGTCTTGTTTTGATGTTTCGTTTTGTGTAACGTCTACGCTTACCTGTGATAGGGTTGATCCCCCCTGAGATATCAACTTGCCATAGTCCTGTTTTGGTATCTTTTCTTACTGTCATCTTTCGGTCTCCTTAGTCGTTTTTAGTAGCTAGGATACGTAATCTAACAGCTTGCGCTGACTTAGCACGTTTGTCCCTCATCATCTTAACTGTTGCTTGGGCATCTGGGATAGCTGGAGGTACAAAACCTAGTATCTTGTCAAATGCAAAGGCAGGAACGCGGGAGACGGTCTTAGTTAGATAGTGATCAAAGCCTTTTTCTACCATGATTTGCTTAGCTTGGTGCATGAGAGACTCTACTTGTCCATTACCGTACCCCAAGTAGAGTAGGTCATATTTAGTCAGCACAGGGTTTTTTACTGTCTGACGGTTATCAACGACATCTGCCACCTTGATAAGAGGAGTTGGGATATCATAGCCAAAGAGTTCTTCTAGGATATAGACAGGAACACGGGCAAGACGTGGATTATTGTAGTAGCTGTACCCTTTATCTACCATCAAGCGCTTTCCTTTGGCGATATAGGTAGCAGATTCACCTTTACCATACCCTAGGGCAATTAGGTCGTCTTTTGTCATTGTTGGATTTTGTACCATGTGTTGTTCTCCATTCTATTGTTATACTTATTATTTTTAATTTAGAGCCTCATCTCAAATATAAAGAAATAACTTCATCTAGAGAAGCAGATACTCAAGTAAGCATTCCCAAAAGTGAGCTAGATGTGAATAAGCATTGAGAGAATGAGGAACTAACTTCCTCCCGTTACTTCTACTTACCAATTTAAAAGATACAGGTCAAACCTGACAAAAAGAAAAGTCTCCTTTTAGAGAAAAGGAAGCTGTTTACAGTCTGTGTCAACCCAGTTTACAGTCACAACCTTTACCGCATTATACCAGTATGCAAGAAATATTTGCTAGACATTAAATCGCTTTTAATATATCATAATGGGGTAAGAAAGGAACAATTATGGAATTATCAACCATTTTAGTAGAAGAACGAAAGAAAAAAGGGATAACTCAACAAGAAGTCGCAGATACTCTATACATTACTAGGCAGTCCCTATCAAATTGGGAGAACGGGAAGAATTTTCCAGATATCCCCATGCTTGTAGAGTTGAGTAAATATTACGATTTTTCACTCGATATTATCAAAGGAGATGCACAACTCATGAACCAAGTCCAAAAAGATTATGAACTAATTAATACAAAGAAAGCTAACAAGAAATATTCTGTCTTATTGGTTATACTAACTGCGTTAATTGTACTTACCTCAGTAGTACTCATTCCCTTAGTGTCCAACAACAAGATACTATTAAAATCTTTTACCCTCTTTGATTTATTGTTATGTATTGTGCTAATTCATACAGCTGTTAAATTCGGTAAGATTGTTTATCAATATTATGAGGGCATCCCCAACTCTCCACTCTGGGTACCCAAAGTATTTGGATACGGTATAAGTATCAACCCTTACAACAAATTCGGAAAAATCATTACAACCGCACTTTTAGTCATCTTAGACCTCTTCTTTATTGGTGTAGGAATAACAATGATATTTTTTGGTTGACCAGTTCACAAAAATCCCTCCTTTAATACCAAAGGGGGGATTTTATGTTATCCAAAGTTAATCGTATCAAGTAAGGCTTCTCTTGTTACAGCATCTAAACCTAGATAAGCAAGCGTTGCTTTTTGGTCTGAGTGGTTCAATAGGTTCATGACAAAGCCAATATTATAGTTTGTCTGTTCATAAACCCGATATGCTCCAGTCTTTCGCATAGTATGTGTACCTAAGTAGTTAATACCCAAGAGGTCACCTACCTTAGTCATGATTTTATAGTACTGCTTTCTCGTGATATGTTGCTTCGTGTTAGCTGTAGAGGGAAAAAGCCAATGACTCATCATACCACTATCTACTAGCCACTCATGATAGAGCATTAAATCAGACTCGAGAGGCTTGAGGTAAAGCGTATTTGGTTTACCTGTTTTCTGGTCTGTGATATATGCTCGCTCTTTCAGTACCCCATCAGTGGTAAAGACATCAGAGTATTCAAGAGAGAGTACATCACTCACTCTAAGAAGGGTCGCCTTACCGAGTTGAAAGATGGTATAGTTCCGTCTACCTGCTTGAAAGTTATGTAAGAGTGTGTCTTGGACTTGTTTGAGCACATTCGAGTCCTTGATAGGTTGTACATTGTGGTTCTGTCTTTTTGCCATGGGTATGGTCTCCTTTGATTGGTTAGTTTTAGGACAAGCAGAAAAATTGCCCCTACTCTATTCAACCAAAGAAGCCTAGCCTTGTCGCTATAGGGTTTTTGAGGAGTCTTTATCTAATAAGGGCTCCTGTTTACTTTTATTTTAATCTGGTTTAGGTTTAACAACTCCTAAACCACGATTGAGTACTATCTGACAACCCATTTTATCTAGACAGTTCTCTGGTAAGCATCTACCATACATAAGACATAGAAAAAGTCCAACAAACAGAGGTATACCCCTATTTGTTGGACTTTCTTTGGTTTGACTTCTTTATGTTATGTACTTAACTAGGGCTAGCTAGTGCATATCAGAAAGGATTCAAATTTGCGATTTAAGGACTATTTCTCCTCGGCAGGGGTTTCAGATAGGCAAGTCGATTAACGACCTAAATGACGTATTTTTTGCACGTTTCGGGGCACTCCCTAACCTCATTAAGCCCTGTATCATGCGTTTCCTAACACTTAGTCGTCTTTCTTAGATAAAGACTCCTGTTCGTGTGAGGAAGAGTGGTTTATTTATTTTGTATTGTTCATTTGATTTAGTATCTCAGTACTGTTTTTAGCTGTAATAGCCGTTTTATTTAGAATCCTCCATAAAATACATCGCTAGGTATCTTTTCAATATTAGTTAACACTTTATTTTTAAAAGTTAGTGTATAACTTACATTATCTGCCATAACTAAATACTTAGCAGTGTCCTTAGTAAAACTATCATACTCTGGCAAAACATTATCAGAAGTAACAATAGTTGAAGAACCACTATTCTCATCTTTAAATGATACTACAGAATTTTTATCAAGCTCTTTGTCCTCAGAAGACTCTTCATCATCTGAGTCAGAAGATTCATAATGAGGGAGTTGTTTTGCGACATCTCCACCAATAGGGTAGCTATTAGCAAACACAGTATCTTCTTGTTCATATTTAATATTAAATAATTGATTTGACAACTGAGTAACATATTCTTTAGTAGGGAGCTTATCAAGATCTAAATTATTAGGAGTAAACTTTGGTAAGTTTAGAGGGCTAGAACTAGAGTTAATTACTTTTATTTTCATTCCTCCTTTTTTATCTAGAGATACGTTACCTTGAGAGTCAAAATAGAAAGTCATGCTCGGAACATAATCAAAAAGACTAGTCTTTGAGTCCTTGATATAGTCATGAACTTCCCCAGATTTAGGAAGAGTGAAGTAAGCCTTCATGATAACACTATCATTTGTTTCATCATAATAATAATGAAACTCAGGAGTACATAGTAAAGTTTCTAAAACCATAGAGCTACCAAATTTTTTATCTAAGTATGTACTTTTATAATTATCCTTCTTGGAATACTTAGCATACTCCGATATAGTTTTTTCTCTATCATATCCCATGACTTGGGCAATACTATCATAGTCAGTAGAATTACCTATTTCATCTTTTAATTTATCATTAAGAACCTCTAATACAAAACGCGTGACAAACTCTGACAAACTTTTTAATTCTTTAGCTGTTAAACCTGATTCTATATCTGCACCTTTACGACTGTATTGACCCATATAGTCATTGCTATCCGCTGAAAAACCATATTCCCCAAGATAAAACAACATCCAATAACTAAGGAAGTCCTGTTTCTTTTTATCATCTAACCCTTTAATTTTGACCTCTTGATAGTGCGATTTTACATATTCCTTTACATCTTTTTCAAACGACTTGTTATCACCTTTATAAATTCCAGATTTGTTATCACTTGGGATAAGAGCTGCTGCTGTAAGCAGAGGTTCATAAGGTTTAACATATTTAATAATACGTTGTGCTTTATTGTAGTTTTTATCTAACTCTATATAATTCTTGGGTAAGTTGCTTTTAGATAAGTCTTGAGTAGCTTGCTTCTTATTTATCCAAAAGAACAAACCTCCTGCACAAATAGCTATCAATAGTACCCCAAGTAGGGTATAGATTATTTTTCTTTTCTTTATCATTCTTATCTTTCTCACTTTCTATGCGGAATAATCAATCTACCTATAGAGAAGATAACCATACCTATAGAACCAATCAGTAAAGCATAAGCTGGAAAACCAATTATGCTATCCTTGTTATTGAAGAGTACTTCCATAAAGCTATCAGAATATCCGCCAAGGAGCTGGCTTGCCTGTTCGCCGATATAAGAACCTACTAATAAGAAGAAGCCTAACTCAATCAGTGAAGCGATTACACCAAGGACATGTAGAATTTTAGAAGATAAGATACCAAATAATGATGTAATAATAGGAATAGCTACCAAAGCATATCCGACATATTGAATCATGTTTGAAGTATTGCTTGATTGACCTCCAAGAAACTCGTTGGCACTGTTTAAGTACCCACCATATCGACTGATTTGTCCTATAGTTTCGTAAAGACTTCCGTTCATCATCTTAAAGAACCCGGTACCAATTATGCCATAGAATGCAAGAAGACAAGAGATAACCAGAAAAATACTAGCTACACTAAAACCTCGTTTATTGGATTGTGTCTCATTTGTAGCGGGAGTACTCTCCTTACTAAAAAAGTCATTTAAGACATCAGTATTTATTGATACTTCCTCATTATCCTCATCTGTAACTGGTTTAGCTAAATCTCCCACAATTTTACTAGATTGCCCTACTATTTTAGTAGATTCAGCTTGAAAATTCTTTAAAGCTATACCAGATTGAGTATAGGTATTAGCAAAAAGAGAGGTAAGCTTTTTATTGGCTTGTATTTCCTCACCTTTGCTAAGTACACTCAAGACATAGCTAACAATTGATAATATTAGAAAACTTTCAAATCCTCGTTTGGAAGAGAAGAGCGTAATGATAAAAAGTACCCCATAAAGAGTATGCACCAATTCAAAATTGTTTTTTATAAACCTCTTTAGATACCCTACTTTTTCTTTAGTAGGCTTCAATTGTTTTAATATAGAAGTAAGTGACGTCTTTAGAGCAGGAAATGTTTTTGCACCATCAGTAAGTGATTGTCCACAAGAAGGGCAGAATTTAGTCTCATCAGAGAGCTCTATATTACAATTAGGGCATGAGTTTGGGTGTTTTATTGTTGTTATTTCTGACATAAGACACCTCATTCCGAACCTAAGTAAGTGGTGCTGACTGTTTTCCAGTCACCATATCCATCAACTTCAGATAGATTCTGTTTCTGTAGTTCGCCATCTGAGTTAATACGAAAATATCCTAGAGAAGAGTCATTCGTCGTATTGCCTTTAGATCTTCCTCGTGGTGATAAAAGCAGACAATTTTCATCATCTAAAGACGTTCCAATACTGGTAAACTCATCAAAGGTAGTCTTATCTATATCACCCGATTGTAGCAAATAGTTTTTTACCCAAGTTTTAGTTTGTTCTTCTGATAGCTTGGTTGTGTCTACTGTAGAAGACGTGGCCGTGGTCTGACTATCAACGAATTTAGTATAGTTATCTTTACCAATACTTAATAGATTATCCAATTGTTGTTTGTACTGTAAAAAAAGCTTAGATAGTTCTTCTTTGGTAAAATTAACTGTATCAGTTTGAGTAGCTCCATTATGTACAATACAGGTAACACGATTATCAGAAACTGTGATTTCTTCTGAAGAGCTTCCTGTACCTTGACTAAAATGATAAGAATTATCTTGAAGTCCTACAGAAAAATCTTTGCTTAACCCTTCAGATAAGAAACTACTAATTTCTGTATTAGTGGTTACATAATTTTTAACATAGGCTGATAAAGCCAACTCTTCATTTGTTAGACTATTGCGTTCAGCTACGTGTTTATCAGAGAGTGTAACAACTTTTTTTAGTAAATCTACATGGGTAGTATATTTACTAGTCAGTTCTTTAGCTGAGTAATATTTATCACTAAATTGTTCATTACCATTATAACTCTGAACATGAATTTTATCATCTGTTATAGTAATA
This sequence comes from Lactococcus hircilactis, assembly GCF_009601015.1. GTDB lineage: Bacteria > Bacillota > Bacilli > Lactobacillales > Streptococcaceae > Lactococcus > Lactococcus hircilactis. The sequence continues at coordinate 123,074 of NZ_WITJ01000004.1, read as the reverse complement.
GTCGTACCTAAGTCACCACCAACTAATACAATGTGTTCATTAGCTAAGAAGGTATTATTGAGGGGAGTTGTAATCATAAACTCAGGTTGTTTTAGTATCTCATTTACAGCAGTTGGAATATCTTTAGTTGAATGCTGTGCCATATAACTTTCTATGTATATCGTAGCGACCAGTTCCTTAGTTGTCAAGGTGACTTTAGGCTTTGAATTATTAGTAGAAGTCTGACTAGTTTTAACACTCTCCTTTGAAGAGGAATGTTTTGTCGCCTCAGGTTTCTTGGTACACCCGCTCAATATTAGTAAGAGAGTAGCGAGACCAACAAGACCAACAAGACCTGTTGCCAATTTTTTCATTTATGTATGTTTCCTTTCGTACCTCCTTTCCTCACATTGACTATTATCTTATATTAGAGATAAGAAAGCAAACTTTTTCAGAATAACACCCAGTATACAATAATTTAAAGTAAGCGAATACAGTATCACCCCCCTACGACCCCCAATTGGCTTTTTGTTCATCGGTTTGGGGTGGGGCTAAGTTAGTAATGGTCGGTTTGGGGAGTGTTTTCAAAGTGGAAAATCGGGAATAGTGCGGGTTTAGAAGCTTTTTGTTTCTGATGAGGCTAGTAGAGACCTTGTTTTGTCTGGTTTGAGTTGGGGAACTTCGCTATCTATGACGATTGGTGTTTGATAAAGATGATATAAAAATACCCCTACTGATGTTTGATATATCAGCTAGGGGTATTAAGGTATACAAGTCATATAAAACTTTGTTTACCTCTTGAAAATAGGCATTAGAGATTAGGGTATTATTTATCCAAAACCCAAGAACTTAATCTCTAGTTAAAGTGCTTAAATTTTAGGGACTATCTAAGTCATACTAATTTTATCTTGGTTTTAACAACTATAGTTAAAGTAAGGTACTTCATATAGGTCAAAATAGTCCTCTTCTGTTAATTGGCTAAGTGCAAATGCCTTACTCTCCTCAATCTGTCTAGACTTTTTCAAGCTACAGGCATTAGGTATCATGTTACTGCTAGTCGGTATCTCCTCCTTTAGCTGTGGTGTAACGTCTTTGGGGTTTGATTTAGGTTTGTGTCTTGAACTTGAGATATAACGATCAATAGGGTAGCATTTGCTATCTAAAACCCTACTGTAATCATGGTTTATCTCATCTAAGTAATCATACAATACTTTGATTTCTGTTATACCTTCATTTCTTATAATACTCCTTATATCTCTCAGAATGTCATGAAGTTCTGTTTTGTTGGGTTTTACCAAGTCTTGAAAATCAAAACCTCTAAATACATGAACTTCTGAGATACGGTATTTGAATTGATATTTACTTTCCTCATCTAAGTGCAGAAAGTCTCGAGCGTATCCTACTAAAGATTCTATTCGCATAGGGTTAGGTGCTCTTAGTCTTCCTGTAAGTACCATCATTTGTTGATAAGATTTTTGATTACGGTATTTAAGTATAATATGATAATGAGGTTTTTTAAGTACTACCTCACCATTTTCATCAATCTTTGTATCTTTATCATGAAGGATATAAGCAAAAGGTACACCCTCCTCTTTGAGAATGTCTCTCCAATTCTCAGGTGCTGACTCAGAGTAGACTATGAGCCCCCAATTATGGCATCTTGGTGTTGCACTTTTTTTGTTGTTCTTTGTTACCATTTAAATTCCCCTTTTCAATTAGTTTAAACTATCTTGTTTCCTTTGTACTGCTCGATTTAATACTTAGAAAAGTACCCCTGAGTTGTTAACAACTGGCTTGATAGCCATCTTTAACCACGTCCAATATCTATATTGGGGGTCGTAGGTCTTGACAGGGCGGAGATACAAAGTTCGGCTAAACCTAGGAGTTGATATGAATCTCTTCCATAACTCTATTCTATCAGAGTATTTCGGAAAACAAAAGCCCCTCCAGCCTTGGTATGACTGGGTTCATTCGAGTTCTGGTGTTTTTGCTTTTGCTATGTTCCCATCTCTATTTGATAGCTATATCCTCTTAAAATAGATTAGCCTATATGTTTATCCAGTCTAACTATGCGGACTTTACAGAAAAAATAAATAAAAAATTTTTTTTTACTCCATAAATTTTTATCGAAGGTACTTAAGCAAAGAAGCAAAATACTGACTTATCTAGGGTGGGGGTTCTAAACGTCTTTAATTGATATTTGACTCTGACTAAAATCAGTCTGGCTTAGGGTTCTGACTATGATTTTTCGTAGTTTGTCTGGTTAAAGCTCATATAAATGGATAGCTGACTTTTTTATCGTGTATTTATCTGATGGTGGCTATCATCTAGCTAAAATATTTTTATCTGTCTTTTGATGTTCTTCTTGTTTAGCCCTTTTCTTATCTAAATTATTCGTACTGGTATCTTGACCCTTCTAAACGTATAGTCTAATAAAAATCAGCTTAGCTATCCCCTCGTAAGCTTATGCTAGCAGAAAATCAGTTTAGCTAAGTACCCCAAAGCTTGTTACTGTGAACTGTAATACCTACACTTAAAAGCGAGTTATTGCTACTCCACTTATCAAGCCTCATCTTACTATCAAAGTCTATAAAAAATATCCCTCTACCTATAGAACAATGATTTATCTACAAGGAGAAGAACAAGTAGAGCCGCATTATTTGTTTAGGTGGTATTAACCTTAAAGGTGTTCTATATTTATTATTTGATGGTACTCTTTTGGTATCTGCTCACTTCATCTTATCTCTGATGAAAATTAAATGAGTTTATTCTGTCAAGCTGAACAAGTAAACATTGTCCTGTATGCACACACAATTATTTTGCAAATTCCTAGTAAAAGTAGGTGCTTGAAATAAAAATAATGTGTAGGGTATCTGATTCTTCACCTTGATTTCGGGTGAATTTATTTTCATCTCAAAAATATGAAAATGAAATACACATAGAAAGCACCTTGATTTGACAAGTTGCCTCCTCAAAAATTGGTCTTGTTAACAGTGTAATTATCTAGAGATGAACAGCCTATTTACTGGTTACAAATAGGTATCATACTTGTTGTCCATTAGTTCATAGCTTATTGATAGGGAAAGTAGTTGATATTCTGTACTTTTTGCACTATTTTCTTATTATCTAGGGCATAAGAAAAGCCATCACGCTTAGTGATAGCTTATCTAATGCCATGTTGCCAAAAAATCTCCAAAAAGAGACTACTTTAATTCGTCTTTCTTGTCCTAAATCAGGTAGGTTTTATTTTTCTTGATAGCTTTTCCTCTTGATTTACAAACAGCATAGAAATGCTTTTATTATAGCAAATAAAATGTTTTTTTGTCGCTACTCTTTAGATCAGTTGAGCCCTTTTTTGATCACAAGATGAGAATTAATTTTAATAATTGACTTTTACAGTAAAAATAAGATATGATAGTGCTATGCCTAAACAAAGATTTTTATCATTTATCATTGGAACAGCGATTGAAGCCATCTTTTTCTCAATTTGTCTTTTTGGACAAAATTGGCTTTTTGCTGGCTTTTTTGCATTGTTCCTCATTCGTCGTCTCACCGTATCTTATAAACTCGATCAGTTTATGAAGAAAAGCGGATTGTTATAAAAACTATTTTTCAAAAGGAGAAATCATGGGAGTTCCCGTCAGTGACTTGATTAAAAAAGTCCATTTTAATGTTATTTACTCTACTGAAACTGCATTGTCAAAAGAGATCACAACTTCTGATATTATGCGACCTGGACTTGAAATGGCAGGTTATTTTGAGTATTTTACGCCAGAGCGCATCCAGCTTTTCGGGATGAAAGAATGGTCCTATATGATGGATATCGTTGGGGACAATCGGTATGATTTACTCAAAAAAGTCATGGCAGATGTTACCCCTTGCGTGATCGTTGCAAGAACGCTTGAGATCCCTAAAGAGATGATTGCTGCTGCTAAAAAGCAAGACATTGTTCTTTTACAGTCACGTGAATCAACGAGCCGATTGAATTCTATTTTGACGACTTTTCTTGATGAAAAATTATCTGAACGCACGACCGTTCATGGTGTTCTGATGGATATTTTTGGTGTTGGTGTTTTGATTCAAGGCGCAAGCGGAATCGGTAAATCAGAAACAGGGCTTGAGCTTGTAAAACGCGGACATCGCCTCGTTGCTGATGATCGAGTGGATGTTTATCCCAGAGATGCGTTCACTTTGTCAGGTGAGCCAGCTGAAATTTTAAAAAATATGATTGAGATTCGTGGCGTTGGAATCATTGATGTGATGACGTTATTTGGTGCAGGTGCTGTAAAGGAATCAACAGACATTGACATGGCGATTTATCTTGAAAATTATGACACGGATAAACAATTTGATCGACTTGGTAATGGGAGCACCTCCATCTCACTTGCTGGTGTTGAATTAGCACAAACCAGAATCCCTGTTAAAACAGGGCGAAATGTTTCTGTAATCATTGAAGCAGCAGTCATGAATTTCCGTGCGAAACAAATGGGATTTGATGCGACACAAGCTTTTGAGAATCGTCTTTCTCATTTAATCGAAAAAAACAGTGAAGAATAATTGAATTCTTCCATCAAAAATTAGAAAAAGAGAAGTTATGACTCCATTATTTCCATTTTTAGCATTGGATAAGATTGCGCTGCAACTTGGTCCTTTTGCGATTCATTGGTATGCAATATTTATTGTTGCCGGTGCTGCAATTGCTGTATTGCTAGCGTGCCGTGAAGCAAAGCGAAAAAAGAAGGCCGACGGTCAGCCCATCTTAGTTGATGATGTGATTGATTTTGTACTACTGGCGTTTCCTTTGGGACTTGTTGGTGTTCGGGCATATTATGTCGCCTTTCAATGGTCTTATTATCGTCAACATCCCAGTCAAATTATTGCGCTTTGGGATGGTGGAGGTGCAATATATGGCGGCTTGATTGCTGGTGCGCTTGTCCTTTTTGTTTTTTGTTATTATCGGATGATTCATCCACTTGATTTGCTAGACATTACCGTTCCTGGAGTGATTTTAGCACAAGCAATGGGACGATGGGGAAATTTTGTCAATCAAGAAGCTTATGGTAAGATTGTTTCACAGCTCAATGGATTACCTGATTTTATTAAACAACAAATGTTCATTGATGGGCATTATCGTGTTCCAACTTTTTTATATGAAAGTATCGGAGATTTCATAGGATTTTTAATCATCATGATTTTCAGACATCAGATAAGCGCACTTAAGCGCGGAGAGATTTTCGCGTTTTACTTGGTTTGGTATGGCAGTGTTCGATTTATTGTGGAGGGCATGCGAACGGATAGTTTAATGTTAGGGCCAGCGCGTGTATCTCAATGGTTGTCGCTCATTCTCATCCTTGTTGGAATTACCTTAGTTGTTTTTAGACGCGTTAAAAAATATGAATAAAAGAGCAGTCAGAAGTGTAAAAATCAAAAATTTACGCCAGTTCTGACTGCTTTTTATGATAAAAAAATAAAATTATTATCAAATAAATGAATTTTTTGTTATAATAATGTTAAAATATAATCGTTTTCAAAAGGTTATAATCTAAGCTTGTGAGCTTAAAAAGGAGGGTCATGTGGGAAATATAGCATTGATGATTATTGCAATCGCATTTGCGATACTCGTTTTGTTCTTGGTGATTGTTTTGGTGAAGGTGTCAAAAACGATCGAAGAAGCAAATCGGACCATTAAAATTGTTTCAAGCGATGTGGACTTATTGCTTCATCAGGCGGACAATTTGATGGCAAAAGGAAATACCTTACTTGAGGATGTCAATACAAAAGTAGCAACAATTGATCCATTATTTACAGCAGTTGCGGACTTATCAGAAAGTATTTCGGATGTGAATGGCTCAACGCGTCGCTTATTAGCTCGTGTCAATCATTCCTCAACAACAAAAACAGCAACTTCTGCTGTGCTTGCGGCTAAAACGGCAAAGCGTTTCTTTGTCAGAAAAAACACATCCAAACAGCCGATTTCTTCAAAAGAAAATCAAAAAAAATCTGACGCAACATTGAAAAAAAATCAAAAGAACTCAACCATTAAAATGAAAGAAACACAATCGGAGGTCAAACATGTCTAAAAAATCAGGATTAATTATTGGTGCCCTTGTTGGCGCGGCAGCAGCGCTGTTTCTTGCCCCTAAAAAAGGTCAAGAATTGCGTGAAGATGCAGGAAAACTCTTTGATGACTTTAAAGAAAATCCACAAGAAGCATTGAATCAATGGAAAGAAAATGCGATGGATTATTCATCTGAAAAGTTTAATGATGTCAAAGATAAATTTGATTCAGGTGAAATCTCTGCGGAAAAGGCAAAAGATTTCTTGCTGGATAAAAGAGATATTATTAAAGAAAAAGTAGATTCAGGTGAACTTTCAAAAGAATCAGTCATTGCTTTTTTCAATGCCACACGAGACGCAATCGTCGATAAAATCAATGAAATCAAAGCGGATAGCGATGAATTATTCGAGGATGAAGAGGAAAACACGGAAGATCAAACTGCCGAAACGCTCAAAGATAAAGCAGATGATCTTATTGATGATGTGAAAGATACCACACAAGAAATTAGTGAAGATGTTTCTAGCGAAGCTAAAGCGCCAAAAGAAGCGCAGACAGAAGCTTCCCAACAAGAAAACTAAAAAATAAAGCTGTTTTACAGATCATTTTGTGGAGTAATGAATCGGGTAGAATGGCTTTTTATGTGATTTTAAAATAATTTTCATTTCTCATTAAGGAAATTGTAAGAAATTTACGTTATAATAGAGATATCCAAAAATTTAAAAAGGAGAATTTTATGACACAAGCAAATTTTGGTGTTGTCGGAATGGCTGTTATGGGAAAAAACCTTGCCCTTAACGTAGAATCTCGTGGTTATACGGTAGCCATCTATAATCGGACAACGTCTAAAACACAAGAAGTAATGGCAGAACATCCAGACAAAAAGTTTATTTTCACTAAAACACTAGAAGAATTTGTTGGAGCGATTGAAAAACCGCGTCGCATTATGCTCATGGTTAAAGCAGGTGCTCCGACAGATGCCACGATTAAATCACTTTTGCCACTTTTAGATAAAGGCGATATTTTGATTGACGGAGGAAATACTCACTATCCTGATACGATGCGTCGAAACGCAGAACTTGCTGATTCTGGCATTAATTTCATTGGAACAGGAGTTTCTGGTGGTGAAAAAGGTGCGCTTTTAGGACCATCAATGATGCCTGGCGGACAAAAAGAAGCGTATGATCTTGTCGCACCAATCTTTGCGCAAATCGCAGGAAAAGCCCCTCAAGATGGCAAACCTTGTGTTGCTTATATGGGGCCAAATGGTGCTGGACACTTTGTGAAAATGGTTCATAATGGAATCGAGTATGGAGACATGCAGTTGATTGCAGAATCTTATGATCTCATGAAACGCGTGCTTGGCTTGTCAAACGAAGAAATTCAAGCGACATTTGAAGAATGGAACAAAGGGGAATTAGATAGTTACCTTATCGAAATCACAAAAGAAGTTTTGAAACGCAAAGATGATCTTGGCGATGGCTTTATTGTTGATAAGATTCTTGATCGTGCTGGAAATAAAGGAACAGGAAAATGGACCTCACAATCAGCACTCGATCTTGGGGTTTCCTTGCCTTTAATCACAGAATCTGTTTTTGCACGTTTTATTTCAGCGTTTAAAGATGAACGTGAAAAAGCAAGTAAAGTGCTCTCAGGTCCACAAGTTCCATTTACTGGGGATAAAAAAGAAGCGATTGAAAAAATCCGTAAAGCACTTTATTTCTCAAAAATTATGAGTTACGCACAAGGTTTTGCACAACTTCGTCGTGCTTCTGAGGCGTATTCATGGGATTTGCCATTTGCTACGATTGCATCCATTTGGCGTGCTGGATGTATCATTCGTGCTCAATTCTTGCAAAAAATTACGGATGCGTTTGATAAAAATGCAGCACTTGAAAATCTTTTGCTCGATGAATATTTTATTGATGTGACAAAAAATTATCAATCTGCGGTCCGTGATGTTGTAAGCCTTGCTGTACAGTCAGGAATTCCAGCACCGACATACAGCTCAGCGATTGCATACTATGACAGCTATCGTTCAGAAAATCTACCAGCAAATTTGATCCAAGCACAACGGGATTACTTTGGTGCGCACACTTATGAACGTACAGATAAAGCACGTGGTGAAGCATTCCACTACGACTGGTACACAGAAGATTAAAAAATGGATCCTTAGGGGATCTATTTTTTATTGATTCAGACGAAAAAAATTTCTGTCAGTACTGACAGAAATTTTTTGTGATTGAACATTATTTTTTTAGATGCTGTCAGTACTGACAGCACTATTTATCGCTTAATACCCTGCGAATTCCCAAGAATGTGTTTTCGAGTGGAAAATTTCAACAATTTTTGATTCCAAAAATTCTTTATGTGCTGCTTTGATTTCATCCAAATAGTGTTTGTAATCTGGATTTTCTTGATGAACATAGAGCAGACGACCACCTGAAGTAGCGACACGTACGAAAACTTCGCCGTTAAAGATAAATCCGCCGATTTTGTTGAGATCGACATCGTGATCATATTTGATAAACATTAAATCACCATCTTCAACATTAGAAAAGAAGTCAGATCCAATGGGTTCAATGACAAGGTCATAATCTTTTGGCAGATTATCACTTGGAACATCGACTTTTGAATCCAATCGTCCTTGTTGCCATACAGAATCTCCACGGTAAATCAAACTTGTAATTGGAATTGTCGTACATCCCTCTTTAGGCAAGCTTTGTTGTGCTAATTTTTCGTGAATGAAATCAATCGTTTCTTGGCGATGGACTGGATTTAGTTTATTAAATAATCTTTGAATTTTTTTGTGGTCGCGATCATCACTCTTTTCAAGTAAAAATTCATCTGAGACATCAAAAAATTCAGCTAACTCTGAGAGTCTTCTTGCGCTCGGTTGTTTTCCCAAACGGTAATTTGCTAACGCATTACGAGGGTAACCTAATTCCCGCTCTACTTGATTGAATGATTTTTTCGATTCAACCACGAGAGTTTTTAATCGATCATAGAATGTCATTTATTTTTCTCCTCAAAAAATATAGTTAAATTGTTGACAAAACGTAGAATCTGGTATATAATCAAGACGTACTTATTTGATTACGTTGGTACGATTCATATTAAATTTGTCATATTGTAATATAAATAATTATATTATATCACATAATATAATTAAATGCAGATAATTTTTTACATTTGTTGATTTTTTGTGTTTTTGCACGAGCGCATTGGCGAAAATTTATCTCTATCTACCTATTGTAATACTTTTATAGAAAATAGTGGGAAATAAAATGCTAAAAAACGACGAAAAAAAAGTTGCAGTCTTAAAAGACATCAGAACAGAACTAAAATCAAAACGAATTACGACCATCGAGTTGGCAAAACAACTCAATATGGACAGTGCGTATTTATCAGATTATCTCTTTTTTAGAAAATTGCCAAGCGATCAGTTGATTTCAGACATCAGAAAAGCGATTGAGGAAATCGAGCAAGCGGCGCAAAAAAAAGTTGAAGAAGCACCAATGAGTAAAGAAGCACTTGAAGTAATTGAAAAAGAACGTGTTGTAAAAGAAAAAGATAACGAAACAAGTTTTGAATTTTCAGAAGCTCCTCTAAAATTAGGAGATAAGATCAAACGTGTGCGTGAAAAAATAGGATATTCACAAGCCGAATTTGCACTACTTTTAAAACCTGAAGTTTCTCCAGAAACGGTAAAATACTGGGAAAATAATTTTGGTGTGCCGTTACTTGATTATTGTATCCAAATCAGTGATCTCGGTGTGGTGACGTTGGATTGGTTGTTAAAAGATTGACGCAACAAATGAAAAATTTTCACTTCGTTTGACATTCTTTTCATGCAATATAAAATTATTTTGTTATAATAGTCTCATAAAATATTTAATATGCATTTAAAGTAATGAAAGTTGAGGTTTTATCATGGGTAAAACTGCACAGCATAAATCTTTTAATAAGGCTACAAAAGCCGGATTTATTATTGCACTTGGTGTTGTTTATGGAGATATTGGGACAAGCCCACTTTATACGATGCAATCAATCGTAGAGGGACAAGGAGGGCTTCAGCATATTTCTGAAAACTTTATTTTGGGTGCTGTGAGTTTAATTATCTGGACATTGACGCTGATTACGACAGTGAAATATGTGATGATTGCGCTTAATGCAGATAATCACCATGAAGGCGGGATTTTTTCCCTCTTTACACTTGTGCGTAAAATGGCCAAATGGTTGATTATTCCCGCGATGATTGGAGGGGCCACATTATTATCTGATGGGGCGCTAACCCCTGCTGTAACGGTGACATCAGCGATTGAAGGACTAAGAGGTGTTCCAAGTTTAGCCACACTTTATAGTGATCAAAACATTGTGGTCATCACAACCTTGATTATTTTAGCGTTATTATTTTTGATTCAGCGGTTTGGGACTGGATTTGTGGGCAAAGTTTTTGGTCCTTTGATGATGATATGGTTTAGTTTTCTTGGAATCAGTGGTTTTATCAATTCATTTTTGAATTTGCAAATTTTTAAAGCCATAAATCCTTATTATGCGATTCATCTGTTATTGAGTCCTGAAAATAAGGCAGGATTATTTGTATTGGGATCCATCTTTCTTGCAACCACAGGGGCAGAAGCCTTGTACTCTGATTTGGGACATGTGGGAAAAGGCAACATTCATGTGAGTTGGCCGTTTGTTAAGATTTGTATTATTTTATCTTATTGTGGTCAAGGTGCATGGTTGATTGCACATCGCGGGAGTGATCTTGGGAATCTCAATCCGTTCTTTGCAATTTTACCCACTCGATTGATGATTTATGGGGTCATATTAGCTACATTTGCCTCAATCATTGCGTCGCAATCCCTGATTTCTGGTTCTTTTACATTGGTGTCTGAAGCGATACGTTTGAAATTATTGCCCATGCTCAAGATTTATTATCCTGGTCAGACCTTAGGACAACTTTATATCCCAGCAGTCAATTTTGCATTGTGGATTACGACGAGCTGTATTGTGATTTATTTTAGAACGTCAGCGCATATGGAAGCTGCTTATGGTTTAGCCATCACGGTAACGATGCTGATGACGAGTGTACTTTTGTCTTATTATTTAGTTCAAAAAGGATTACCTCGTGCGCTTGCTTTTGGAATTATGGCATTTTTTATCTTGATTGAGGGAATGTTTTTCATCGCCTCAGCCATAAAATTTATGCACGGTGGCTATGTTGTGGTGCTCATTGCTTTGATCATCATGTTTGTCATGTTCATTTGGCATCACGGCAATGCCATTGTCTTTAAGTACATCAAATCTCTGAATTTGAATGATTATAAACATCAATTGAAGGCATTGAGAGACGATTCAACCATTGATGTTTATCAAACGAATGTGGTTTATTTGACGAGTCGAATGGATCATGAATGGATAGATCGTTCGATTTTATATTCAATTTTGGACAAACGTCCAAAACGTGCACAAGTGTATTGGTTTGTCAATGTGAAAGTGACAGATGAACCCTTCACAGCTGAATACAAGGTAGATATGATGGGCACGGACTATATTGTGCGCGTGGTGATTTATCTTGGATTCCGAATGCGTCAGGAAATTCCACGGTATCTTAGAACGATCGTGACGGATCTGATGGAATCAGGGCGCTTGCCAAAACAACATCAGGATTATTCGATCAGCCCTGGACGAAAAGTAGGCGATTTTCGATTTGTTGTCATCGAGGAAAAATTGACCAATGCCCGTCAAATGAACGGATTTGATCGATTTGTTTTGACGACAAAAGCGACCATCAAAAAATTTACCTCCTCACCAAGTCGCTGGTTTGGGCTTCAATTTTCTGAGGTTACGATGGAAACAGTACCGCTTGTATTATCTGATGTGCGCAACTTAGAAATTCATGAACGAATTCCAGAAGTTGAGCCAAACATGAATGAAGATGGAGTTCCATCAACGACAACTGTATTAAAACCAAAAGATCTGATCAAGCAACAAAAAATTTCACGCATCAAAAAATTTAGAAATAAGAAAAAATAAAAAAGAGCCAAGGCTCTTTTTTAGCGTGAAAGACGTTTGCGTTGTGATTTTTTACGACTTTGTTCGATAAATTCTTCTTTATCAATGTATTTTGGTAGTCCAGACGTGAAGTGCTTTACGGTGAGTGCTGCGACAGCGACACCGATTTCAATAGACTTTCCGATAAAATACCCTTTGACGAATTTGTTCATAAGAACTCCTTTCATTTTGGAAGAGAAAAACATTAATAAAGGTTAAACGTTTTCTCATTTTCTTGTGTTATACTTAATATATGATATTGGAGAAGAAAAATCAAGAGAAATCATTGAAAAATAAAGTTTTTGTTATTGTTGGACCAACTGCGGTCGGAAAAACGGCGTTAGGCATCGAATTATGCCAAAAATTTAATGGTGAAGTAATCTCTGGCGATTCACAGCAGGTGTATCGTGGACTAGACATCGGAACAGCAAAAGCATCCCAAAGTGAGCAAAATGCTGCGGTTCATCATTTGATTGATGTGCGCGATGTGGAAGAAAGTTATTCCGCATTTGATTTTGTCCATGAGGCAAATCAAGAGATTGAACAGATTTTGAGTGAGGGAAAAATTCCTGTCATTGTTGGTGGAACAGGACTCTATATTCAGGCTTTGATTGAGGGCTATCATCTGGGTGGTGAAAGTGCCCATAAGGAGATGATGGTGCTTAGAAAAGAGCTGTCAGTACTGACAGATGCTGAGCTGTTTGAAAAACTGACTCAAAAAAACATTGTGCTTAATGAACCCAACAGAAGACGCGCCATTCGCGCGCTAGAACTTGATCAATATGGACAAGGAGAGAATGTTGGCTCTCCCTACGACTTTTTTTTAATCGGTTTAAATACTTCGCGTGACGTGCTTTATGAGCGAATTGATGCACGCGTGGATGTCATGAGAACAAAAGGATTAGTAGAAGAAGCACGGCAACTGTTTGATGAATTTCCAAATGTTCAAGCTGCCCGAGCAATCGGATATAAGGAATTTTTTCCATATTTTAGAAATGAAATCACAGATAAAGAAGCACTAGAGAATGTCAAGAGAAATTCGCGCAGGTATGCCAAACGTCAACTCACGTGGTTTAAAAATCGGATGTCTGTTCCTTTTTTTGATGTTCGAGATGAAAATTACCCTCAAAATGTATTAGAAGCAGCTCAGAAATTTCTCGAAGAATCCCCTGTTTCGTGATATAATGAAAAGGAACGTTAAATTAGAAATGGATGAGAAAATGAATAAAAAATGGGTGGATTTGGCCATTAAATATGGTGGATTTATGGATCAGGATCGTGTTTTTTTAGAAAATCGCCTGGCAAATTTGAAGACGGATGAAGAAAAAAGAGCGCTTGTCGCACCGCCAGCGAGTGTTTTAAATGCTTATTTTGCAGAGCTATATCAAAAACGGTCTCCAAAAGAAGCGACGGACTATTTTTTCCAGCTCACACAAGCGCTTGAGATGTTTCAAGAGACGCCTGATTTTCATTTGGAAGGAAAAGCTGGTGCAGCACAATTTCGATTTGTCCGATTAAATCTATCTGGGAAATCATTTGGTTTTTGTTATAAAAATGAAAAAGAAGAAGCCATTGTTTTTAGTGAGTTTCCAATCAAAATCACACGGGAATTATGTTTTGAAATCGCACAAATTTTTCCAGATTATGTTTTACAAAATGAGAATGAACGCATTTTGATGAAGCCAGCACAGTTTCAGGCAGCATTTGAGCCGATGGAGAGTTTGTCAGCACTGACAGATTTAGCTGAAAACGAACAATTCATGCGATTATCAGGTTACAATATCGACGATTTATTCGAAGAAGCAGAAAAAATCCGATATTTTGAACCGCCTCTTTTACAATACGAACAAAAGAAATTTCATCTTTATATTAAAAAATTATTTTAAAAAAGTGTTCCAAGTTTGGAACGTTTTTTATTTTGGCACAATTCCATGATATAATAAGAGGTATAGAAAAGGAGCACATCAAACATGTGCTAGGAGGTTATGTTATGTCAGTATTTTTAGTCCCCCTTATTATTTTAGCCATCATTTTGATTCTCTTGATTGCAAGTTTCAGTACGTTGGCTTTTGTTGTCAAACAACAATCTGTGGCTATTGTTGAGCGTTTTGGAAAATATCAATTTACAGCAGGCCCAGGGTTTCATTTGAAATTGCCGTGGGGAATCGATCGGATTGCAGCACGGATCCAATTGCGTTTATTACAAACGGAGATGACTGTTGAGACAAAGACATCAGATAATGTCTTTGTCACGATGAATATTGCGACACAATATCGTGTCAATGAACAGTCCATTAAAGACGCGTATTACAAATTGATGAATCCAGGAGAGCAAATCAAAGCTTATATTGAGGATGCAATCCGCTCAGCAGTTCCAAAATTGATTTTGGATGATGTTTTTGAGAAAAAAGATGAAATCGCCCTTGAAGTTCAAAAAACGGTTGCTGAAGAAATGCAAACGTATGGCTACATCATCGTGAAAACCCTTATCACTAAAGTTGAACCAGATGCTGAAGTGAAACAATCCATGAATGAAATCAATGCTGCTCAACGGAAACAAGATGCAGCGCAGATGCTCGCTAACGCAAATAAAATCCAAGTGGTTACCGCAGCAGAAGCTGAAGCAGAAAAAGATCGGCTACATGGGGTCGGAATCGCAGAACAAAGAAAAGCCATCGTGGATGGACTTGCAGAACAAATTACAGAAATTAAAAAAATTGGTGTGGCACTTGATGAAGAACAAATCATGTCCATCTTATTGACCAACCAATATCTGGATACGCTCAATCAATTTGCAGATCATGGAAATTCAACGATTTTCCTTCCAGGTGGTGCGCAAGGAGCTGAAGAATTAAGAACGCAACTCTTGTCAGCTCTGGCAGCTGCTAAAAACTAAGCTTTTGTCACAAAGAAATCATGCGATAAAAAAAGCAGGACATTAAAGGAGAAAAGAAAGAACTTTTCTCTTTTTTTTGAGAAATAAAAATCGAAGCTTGATATTTTCCATTTTTTCTTGTAAAATAGAGAAGTTGAATAAGCGTCCGTAGTGTAATGGATATCACGTAAGATTCCGGTTCTTGAGATGGGGGTTCGATTCCCTCCGGACGCATAGATTGCATGGCAGTTTATGGGCGTGCGCCTTTCGTTTAACACTGTAAAATCGGATATTGTGAGTTTTCGCAATATTTTTTTAATCCAAAAGATGAGGTCAGCATGGAAATCCAATTTTTAGGTACAGGGGCAGGGCAACCTTCCAAAAGTCGCAATACACAAGCAATTGCGCTCAAATTATTAGATGAACGCAATGAAATTTGGCTTTTTGATTGTGGCGAAGCGACGCAACATCAAATTTTGAACACCACAATCAAACCACGTAAAATTACGAAAATTTTTATTACCCATTTGCATGGGGATCATATTTTTGGTCTGCCTGGTTTTCTTTCTAGTCGAAGTTTTCAATCTTCGGATGAGCAGACGGATCTTGAGCTTTATGGTCCTGTGGGATTAAAAAACTTTGTATTGACAAGCTTACGGATTTCGGGATCCAGACTAGCTTATCGGATTCATTTTCATGAGCTGGATAAAGAGGGAAAAGTCTTTGAAGACGATACGTTCGAGGTTCACACTCAAGCGCTTGATCATACGATTTTTTGCTTAGGTTATCGCGTCGTTGAAAAAAATCGTGTTGGAGAGTTGGATGCAGAGCGTCTGAAACAAGACGGATTGCCATTTGGTCCATTATTTGGCAAGGTGAAAAAAGGCGAGCGTGTGGAATACAATGGTAAAATCTTTGACCCAAAGCAGTATATTGGGGATGAAAAAATTGGTAAAATTGTGACCATTCTGGGGGACACGAGAAAAACAAACGCTGCGATAAGACTGGCTTATCAGGCAGATTTACTGGTTCATGAGGCGACGTATGAAGCTCAAGAAGAGAAAATGGCGAAAAATCATGGGCATTCGACCTCAAAACAAGCGGCACAAGTTGCACACGAAGCACAAGTAAAGCGCTTATTGTTGACGCACATCAGTGCGCGATATGTCGGCCCACTCGTGCAGTTACTGTCAAATGAAGCCAAGCAAGTGCATGAAAATTCATACGTTGTGAAAGATTTTTACGAGGAAAAAATTGACTAGAACGATTGTAATTACAGGAGCAACAGGAGATATTGCGCAGGAGCTGATCACAAGGTTACAAAATGACCACTTGATTTTGCTCTCAAGAAATCTGTCAGTACTGACAGAAAAATATGGGCATTTAAAAAATGTCACACTGATGGAAAATGCAGCACTTGAGAAAAATCCTCCGATGAAAGTGGATATTTTAATCAATAATGCTGGATTTGGCGTTTTCAAAAAGCTGTCAGCACTGACAGAAAGCGAAATTAAGCAACAATTTGCTGTCAATACGCTCTTTGCAATCCAGTGTGTGCGCTATTTTAATCCGCAAGTCCAGCTGATCACTATTGCCTCAATTGCAGGGAAGATTCCCAGTAGCAAATCAACCATTTATGCCGCCAGCAAAGCCGCCATTATCAGCTTTTCGGATGCCTTGCGCATGGAGCGACAAGAACTATTGGTCACCACAGTCAACACAGGACCAGTTTTGACAAAATTCCATCAAAATCATTCAGAATACCTGAAAAAAGTAGGAAAAAATGCGGTCAGTGCAGCATTTGTTGCAGAAAAAATCATTCACATCCTCGGAAAAAACAAACCCGAATTAAATCTGCCCTGGCAAATGGCAGTGGTCGCAAAATGTAGAGCACTCGCGCCAATTTTGACAGACCGGATGGCCAGAAAATTTTTCGATTTCAAATAATTTGGTAAAATCTCATGAGATTTTATCACGCATCATGCAAAGAAATAAGAGAAAAATAAGAAATGATAAATTCACATTATAATTGGGAATTGGATGAAACCACTGTTTCAGAAGATTTCCTTAGCTTAACAAAACCCTACCACATGGATCGTCTGACAAGTCAGATTTTGTGGCAAAGAGGAATTCAGACAAAAGCAGCGCTTGCAGGATTTTTAAATCCAACGCTTGAGCAGCTCTATGATCCTTTTTTGCTGCATGACATGAAAAAAGCAGTCACAAGAATCTTGCAAGCCATCGAAAAAAATGAGCGCATCCTTATTTACGGTGATTATGATGCCGATGGAATGACATCAAGTTCGGTCATGAAATCAGCGCTCGATGAGCTTGGAGCGCAAGTTCAAGTTTATCTTCCCAATCGCTTTACAGATGGCTATGGACCAAATCTTGAAGTGTACAAGTATTTTATCGAAAATGAACAGATTGATTTGATCATTACAGTGGACAATGGTGTGGCAGGATTTGAGGCGATTAAATACGCGCAAAACGCAGGCGTTGACGTTGTAGTGACAGATCATCACAGTATGCCAGAACAACTTCCGCCAGCTTATGCAATCGTGCATCCAGAGCATCCAGATAGTGAGTATCCTTTCAAATACTTGGCGGGTGTTGGCGTCGCTTTTAAGGTGGCTTGTGCACTCCTTGAGTACATTCCGACAGAGATGCTTGATTTAGTCGCTATCGGGACCATCGCAGACATGGTTTCGTTGACCGATGAAAACCGAGTTTTAGTGACTTATGGACTGAAAATTCTTGCACAAACAGAACGTGTAGGATTGCAAGAGCTGATGCGCCTTGCAGGATGCGATTTTGAAAATATCAACGAAGAAACCGTAGGATTCATGATTGCACCACGATTAAACGCGCTCGGTCGGTTAGATGATCCCAATCCAGCAGTGACGTTATTGACTGGATGGGACGAGGATGAGGGCGCAGCCATCGCTCAAATGATCGAAGAAAAAAATACAGCGCGAAAACAAATCACAGAGCAGATCTTTGAAAAAGCGCGCACGATGGTGACAGACGAGCCCGTTCAAGTGCTTTACCACAAAGATTGGCACAAAGGTGTTCTTGGCATTGTTGCTGGACGTTTACTCGAAGAACTTCAAAAACCGGTCATCATGTTGGCACTCGAAGATGGTATTTTACGTGGCTCTGCGCGCTCGACTGAAAATTTTGATATTTTCAAAGCGTTGAATGCACATCGCTCATTATTCATTGCATTTGGTGGGCATAAACAGGCTGCAGGAATGACGCTTGAACTTGAAAATGTGCCTGCGATAAAAAAAGCCATGTCAGATTATATTATGACTGAAAAACTCGACATGACAAAAAAACCAATCCTTAAATTAGAACAAGAAAGTAGGCTTAAAGACCTGTCTTTAGCAACCATTGAGAATCTCTCAAAGCTTGCTCCTTTTGGTATGGATCATCCTAAACCTCGATTTTTGGTTGAAAATTTTGAGGTCACACAAAGTCGTAGCATGGGCAAAGATAATGCACACCTGAAACTCAGAATCAAGCAAGATTCAACCACATTAGATGCCATATACTTTGGTCATGGTCCTCAGCAATTAGAATTCAATCAATCCGACACAAAGCTCGCCGTCAGCCTTGCAACAAATACATGGAACGGCAACACCAGTCTCCAACTTAGAATCGAAGATGCAAAAGCCTGTGGCATTGAGTTGATTGACATTCGTAGTCAAAAAATTAATTTACCAGAACATACAGTTATTTTTGCAAATAATACACTAAAAAATGATATAATGAAAGAAGTGCTTATTTTAGCTGATGCACCAACAACTTCTGACGGGCTGTCAGTGCTGACAAAAGCGATTGACATGCCAGAGCTCAAGTTGATTTACTTTAAAAATGAAATCGCAAAAGCGTATTATCTGACCGGTTTTGGGACACGCGAGCAGTATGCAAAATTATATCAAGCAATTAAGAAATTCCCAGAATTTGACGTCCGATATAAGCTCAAAAGTTTAGCAGACTATCTCAAAATTCCAGAACTGTTGCTGATTAAGATGATTCAAGTTTTTCAAGAACTTGATTTTGTGAGCATCACTGATGGACTCATGAAAGTCAATAAAGATGCCGCAAGACGAGAAATTTCTGAAAGTAACATCTATCAAAATTTAAAAAAACTTGTCCGTTTGCAAGAATTGTTTGCCCTCGCACCAGTAAAAGAAATTTATCACACTTTAAAAAAAGGAGAAGTCAAAATTTAAATCCTGTCAGTACTGACAAAAGCTCAAAAAGCGCTGTCAGCACTGACAAAAAGAAGATTTGACACAAAGAACATGGAACTTAAAGATTATATTGCAACCATCAACGATTATCCTAAAAAAGGCATTGTTTTTCGGGACATTAGCCCTTTGATGGCAGACGGAAATGCGTATAATTACGCGGCGACTGAAATTGTTCAATATGCACGCGATAAACAAATTGATATGGTTGTAGGTCCTGAAGCACGTGGCTTTATCATTGGATGTCCTGTTGCTTTTGCACTTGGCGTTGGATTTGCACCCGTTCGTAAGCCAGGAAAATTACCCCGTGAAGTGATCGAAGCGACTTACGAAAAAGAATATGGGACAGATACATTGACCATGCACGCTGACAGCATCAAAAAAGGGCAACGCGTCCTCATTGTGGATGATTTACTGGCCACAGGTGGAACCATTAAAGCCACAATTGAGCTCGTTGAAAAATTAGGAGGCATCGTTGTTGGTGCAGCATTTCTTATCGAACTTGACGCACTCCACGGACGCGACAAAATCGGAAATTACGACTATAAAGTGTTGATGCACTACTAAAATCAATAAAAAACAACATAAAAAGCGCATAAGCAAGCAGTTACATATTGACAGCGCGCGAAAATTGATATAAAATATCACAATAAAGAAAAATCAGAAAAGAGAGCTAAAAGTTGAAAATTACAGCCTTAGAAGGACAAAAAATCGAAGAACTTTCAATGATTGAAGTCGCCCATGCTATTTTAGAGCAAAATGGGAAAGAATTAACTTTTGCTGAAATTTTGAATGCTGTTCAAGATTACTTACAAAAATCAGATGACGAAATCAAAGCCACCATCGGTCGCTTCTACACTGAAATGAATACAGACGGAAGCTTCATTCCACTTGGAAATAACGTATGGGCTTTGCGTTCATGGTATGCAATTGATGAAATTGACGAAGAAGTGATTGCGCTTGATGAGCTGGATGATGAAGACGAAGCACCCATCAAAAAACGCAGCAAAGTCAATGCCTTTGGCATCGAAGATGAAATTGATCCAGAAGACGAAGCAACGCCAACCCCAGAAGATGAAGTCATTTATGACGATGAAAATCCAGATGATGAAAAAGACGAAGTTGAAGCGTATGATGCAGAACTCAAAGAAGTCGAGTTGGATAATGTCGAAGACGACGTGGACATCGATGTAGATGACGACGACGATGATGACGACAGGGAAGACGACGAAGATTAAGAGGAATAAAAGTGAGGGCGCATCCTCACTTTTATGAATATTTCGTTCTAATTGAATAAAATAGGGCGATAGTCTAAAATAGAACTAAGCGCCGTTTTAAAGCTCAAATGAGTAAAAAACGACATCTATCCAAATTTTCAACTTTCAAGGAGAAAAAAATTGGTCGAAAAAGATACTACTGAATTTTCAAGAGAAAGTTTCAAGGAAAAAATTTTACGCCAACTTGAAGAAGGCAATGAAGGAAGAATGGTAAAGCAAGACTTTGAAAAAAGATCGCAAGAAGAACCAACGCTCCCTCAGTTTTTGCAAGAAAAAGAACCTGCTTTTACGCGTAAAAATGGTCTCCCACATATCCCGGATGATTTTGATCTCCCCACGCCCTTTAACAAAGGAGATTTTGGTGAGAAACTAAAGCAACAAAATGATCAACCAAAAGAACCAGGAGAAGTCACAAAAGAGGACTTTCTAAAAGCTTCAAGCGAACCTTATCATTTTGATAAGAATAATTTTGACGCCATAAAAAAAGAAGTTGAATATCAAGCCCCACTCGCTTTTGAGCGCCCTATTTTTGATCCAATCGACCAGCCGCATTATTCAAGAAAAAGTGCCCAAACGCAAGACGAATTCACCCAAGGTGAAGATGGAGTAGAAAAAATGCCCCAAACAAAACGTCAAAATTCAAAACATCCAGCGCCAAAGCACAAAAATAAGAAAAAAAACAAAAAGAAAAAAACAAAAAATACTGCAGGTCGGATTATCGCAGTGATTGTTGTAATTTTTGTCTTGGCAGCCGCAGCCGCAGGATGGTATAGTTACAGCTATGTCAAATCAGGTGTTTTACCGCTTAATCCTAAAGATCACACGATCAAAGCCATTAACATTCCAGCAGGGTCAAGCAGCAAGCAGATTGGATCGATTTTGGAAAAAGATGGCATCATCCGAAATGGAGCAATTTTCCAGTATTACACGAAATTTAAAAATTATACAGGGTTTAAGTCAGGATATTATAACTTATCTCCTAGCATGTCCCTCTCAAGTATCGCAAAAGACCTCCAAGAAGGAGGCACTCAAAAACCGGTTGATCCAACACTTGGAAAAGTGACCATTCCAGAAGGACTTACGCTTGAGCAAATCGCAAAGCGCATTACCATCAACGCTGACGAAAAAAATGCAAAAACACCATTTAGCGAAGCAGATTTCATGAAAGTCGTCCAAGATCCGACGTTTATTGCAAAGATGGCGACAGCATATCCAAATCTATTTAAGTCCCTTCCTCAAAAGAGTGCAGGGGTAAAATATCAGCTTGAAGGCTACTTGTTCCCAGCGACCTATGATTATACAAAAAAATCAACCGTTGAAACACTGGTGACAAGTATGATTGAAGCCATGAACACACAATTGACGCCTTATTATTCACAAATCGCATCAAGCACACGTTCTGTCAATCAAGTCTTAAGCTTAGCTTCTATTGTTGAAAAAGAAGCCAACAATGACGATGATCGTAGAAATGTAGCAGGCACCTTTAATAATCGAGAAGCAGCAGGAATGACGCTGGATTCAAATTCAACCGTGCTCTATGCCGAAGGGAAATTGGGCGATCATACGACGCTCACACAAGATGCCACCATTAATACGTCTCTAAACTCCCCATACAACACTTATCTTTACAAGGGAGCTGGACCTGGACCAATTGATAGTCCAAGTTTATCATCCATCACTGCCGTATTAAAGCCAGCACAAAATCAATATTATTATTTTGTAGCAGACGTCACGACTGGAAAAGTATATTTTGCAAAAACACTTGCTGAGCAAAATGAAAATGTCCAAACCTACGTCAATGCGAAACTTAAAAAATAAAAAAATACTTCACCCAAAATGTTAAAAAGGATAACTCAAAAAATGGTAGAAAAAACATATCAAATGACCGCAGATGGTCTTGAAAAATTAGAAAAAGAACTTGAAAATCTCAAATTAGTGAAACGTCCAGAAGTCATTGATCGGATAAAGGTTGCACGGGGTTACGGAGACCTCTCAGAAAACTCCGAATATGAGGCAGCAAAAGACGAGCAAGCTTTCATTGAAGGACGCATATCAACTGTTGAAACCATGATTCGCTACGCTGAAATTGTCGATAGCACCTCAGTAGCAAAAGACGAAGTCTCACTCGGAAAAACAGTCACTTTCCAAGAACTTGGAGAGCCAGAGCCAGAAACATACACCATTGTCGGAACCGCAGAAGCAGATCCGTTTTCTGGAAAAATTTCAAATGAATCTCCAATCGCACAAGCATTGATTGGTCGAAAAATCGGCGATACAGTAAAAATCCCA
The DNA here is from genome assembly GCF_009601015.1 of Lactococcus hircilactis. Lineage (GTDB taxonomy): Bacteria > Bacillota > Bacilli > Lactobacillales > Streptococcaceae > Lactococcus > Lactococcus hircilactis. Next base: position 100,280 of record NZ_WITJ01000004.1, on the reverse strand, counting down.
CTCCCAGTAGGTGAGATGGAAGTTACAATCAAAGCAGTGCAATAAAAATCTAAGATTGAAAAAAACGACTTGTCCCAGTTTTAGGACAAGTCATTTTTTTGACGTTTTGATCAAAAAAATGAGAAAACTTAGAAAACTTCTCACTTCCTGTAATTTTACACCAAAAACACTTCAATTTTAAAAAAAAAAGAACGGGATTATCACACTAAAATCCAGATTTGAAATTCACGAGAGGAGATAATAGTTGTATCTCATCCAATAAAACGATAAAATAGTCAATAAAGGTCAAACAAATAAAGAAAAAAGTAAAGGAGCGAAAATGACGACACCAAACACCTCAGACATTATAGAAGCCTATTTGAGAAAGCTCCTAGAAGATGCGGCTGAAATTGAGATTAAGCGCGTTGATTTGGCCAATCAATTTGACGTGGTGCCCTCACAAATCAACTATGTCATCAAGACAAGATTCACAGCTTCCAAAGGATTTGATGTCGAATCAAAACGCGGCGGCGGCGGCTATATCAAAATTGTAAAATATCACTACTCTGCCAGACACGAATTTTTGACAGATTTATATCAAAAAATTCCAATAAGCATACCGGCTCGAGTAGCACACGATATTATTCAGTTACTCTTTGATGAAAAAGTGCTCACAGAGCGTGAAGGAAATTTGTTATTACTTGTCATCACTGACGACGCTGTAAGTGCTGGAGCAAGAAGCCAAATGATGAAAAATTTAATCCAAAGATTAGACAGGGAAGAATAAAATGAATGATTATGATGTTGAATTAACCCCCATAGCAATAAAAATAATTGAAAAAGCAACAGATTTAGCCTATCAATACGAATTTGGTGTGATCGAGAGTGGACATTTATTGAGCGCGATGGCCAATACACCAGGATCCATCGCCTACTCTATCTTAATGAGTCAAAACATTGACCCAGAAGACATGCTTTTAGATTTAGAGGAAATTTCGAGTCACATTAAAACAAAGCGTAGCGAAATCACTTTTTCCCCTCGCTTACAAGAAATCATTGAAGTAGCCTCAAATATTGCACTTCTTAATGACAGTGAGCAGATTGGGACAGAGCATCTCCTTTATGCGATGTTACAGCATGATCAAGGCTCAGCGATTCAATTATTAAATCTGCAAAAAGTTGGTCATAAAGCCTTACGAGATGAATTAAAAAAGAAAACCCAGCTGCGCACGCCAAAACCGAAAAAAGCGGTGACGCCGATGTCAAAACGTGAACTAAATCAAGACATTGACGAAAATTCGAATACGCCCACATTAGACACCGTATCAATCAATCTCACCCAAGCTGCGCGTGAGGGGAAACTTGATCCAATGATTGGACGCGAAAAAGAAATCGAGCGTTTGATCCATATTTTGAGTCGAAGAACCAAAAATAATCCTGTCCTTGTCGGTGAACCCGGTGTAGGAAAAACAGCAATTATCGAAGGATTAGCAGCGCGTGTAGCAAAAGGAGATGTGCCGTTTGGTTTGATCAACAGCCGCATCATGTCGTTAAATATGGCCGCAGTAGTCGCAGGAACAAAATTCCGCGGTGAATTTGAAGACCGATTAACAGCGATTGTTGATGAAGTCAGCCAAGCTGATGGAGTGATTGTCTTTGTAGATGAGTTACACACTATCGTAGGAGCAGGTGGCGGGATGGATTCGGTCACAGACGCATCAAACATTTTAAAACCAGCACTGGCAAGAGGAAGTTTCCAGCTCATTGGTGCAACAACATATCATGAATACCAAAAGTACATTGAAAAGGATGAAGCACTCGAACGCCGCTTTGCACGCGTCACTGTTGATGAACCAAATGAAGCGGACGCGATTGCAATATTGACAGGACTCAAAGAAAAATTTGAAGCCTTTCATGACATTACCATTACGGATCAAGCAATCGAGCAAGCGGTGAAACTCAGCATGCGCTATATGCCGAGTCGTCGTTTACCAGATAAAGCCATTGACTTACTTGATGAAGCAGCTGCAGCGGTCAAGATCACCTCAAAAAATAATCAATCCAAACTGATTGACTTAGAGAATGACTACGATCAAACCGAAGAAAAACTGACCCAAGCCATTTCAGAGTTGAACATCAAAAAAGCCCATCAACTTGAAAAAACACTCAAAACACTCAACAAACAAATGAACGACTTTACGCTCACAAGTAATAAAAAAGAAGCCGTTACACAAGAAGCCGTTGTTAATGTCGTTAGCAACTTGACTGGTGTTCCAGTCAAACAAATGACCAAATCTGAAAGCGAGCGTCTCATCAAGCTTGAAAAAGAATTACATCAGCGTGTAATTGGACAAGAAGAAGCCATATCAGCTGTTGCACGTGCGATTAGACGCTCACGCTCTGGGATTGCAGACGGCCGCCGCCCAATGGGTTCATTTATGTTTTTAGGACCGACTGGTGTTGGAAAAACAGAACTCGCAAAAGCATTAGCAGAGAGTGTTTTTGGCAGTGAGGAAAACATGATTCGCATTGACATGAGTGAGTACATGGAGAAGTTCTCCACCTCTCGTTTGATCGGTGCTCCTCCAGGATATGTTGGCTATGACGAAGGAGGACAGCTAACAGAGCGCGTGCGCAATCATCCTTATTCAGTTGTTTTACTGGATGAAGTGGAAAAAGCACATCCTGATGTGTTCAATATCATGCTTCAAATTCTTGATGATGGCTTTGTGACAGATACCAAAGGCCGCAAAGTTGATTTTAGAAACACCATCATCATCATGACATCTAATCTTGGCGCAACAGCACTTCGAGATGATAAAACAGTTGGTTTTGGTGCAAAATCATCGCACGCAGATTATCAAGCGATGAAAAAGCGCATTTTAGAAGAATTAAAACAACACTATCGTCCTGAATTTCTCAATCGAATTGATGAAACTATCGTCTTTCATTCTTTAACCGAAGAAGAAATCAGAGAAATTGTAAAAATTATGAGTAACTCTCTCATCAAACGTTTATCAGAACAAGGAATAAATGTGAAACTAACTTCGTCAGCAATCCAATACATTGCAAACGAAGGTTTTGATCCAGTTTATGGTGCAAGACCCTTGCGTAAAGCACTCCAACGTGAAATTGAGGACCTTCTCGCAGAGCAATTGCTCCGCGGTGAAATTAAAAAAGGAGAGGCTATTTCTATCGGAGTAAATAACAAAAAAATTAAAGTTACACATAATATTTGAGATAAAAACGTTTTCATGTTATAATTTAATTAGAAATAAAGGAAAGGGTGGTTCTAAGAGTGTTAGAAGATTACTTGAAAAGAACTCCTCAAAGTTCTACGCACATCAAGTAAGGTTTATGATTCAACTTGCTTCGAGAAGATTGAACGCATCATCTCAACAGCAATTGAGTGATAATAAGAATGCTCTAAATCACAAAGGTGCATCTTATGATCAAATTTAATATCCGTGGAGAAAATGTAGAAGTTTCTGAAGCAATCCGCGCTTACGTTGAAGGAAAAATCCAAAAACTCGACAAGTATTTCAACGATGGTCATGAAGTGACAGCCTACGTAAATCTTAAAGTATATACTGAGAAACGCGCAAAGGTTGAAGTAACAATTCCCGCAAAGAATGTCACACTAAGAGCTGAGCATACCTCAGAAGATATGTATGCCTCAATTGATTTTGTAGAAGAAAAATTAGAACGTCAAATCCGGAAATACAAAACACGGACAAACCGTCGGCCACGCAACAGTGTTCCAACAGCAAAAATCTTTACCGATGAGTTTGCACCACTAGCACCAGCCCAAGAAGTTGAAGATGCTGGAATTACGATTGTTCGGACAAAACATGTCGCCCTAAAACCTATGGATGCCGAAGAAGCAGTCCTCCAAATGGAGATGCTCGGACATGATTTCTACGTCTTCACAGACTCAGAAACAGATGCAACAAACGTTGTTTATCGTCGAGAAGATGGTCGCTTTGGTGTTATCGAAACGAAATAAATGTAAAAAGGTTGACAAATGTCAGCCTTTTTTAAATTTATTTATTAAATTATTGACATTTAAACATTTTAGCGGTAAAATGTAAGAGTAACAAATATTTAAAACAGGCAGATAGGAGACAATTATGTCAAAAGTAGCAATCGTTACAGGAGCAGGCCAAGGGATTGGATTTGCAATTGCAAAACGACTTTATAAAGATGGATTCAAAGTTGCAGTATTGGACTACAACGAAGAAATCGCACAAAAAGCAGCCACAGCACTCGGAGAAGACGCAATCGCAGTGAATGCAGACGTGTCAAATCGCGATCAAGTTATTGCGGCATTTGAAGCTGTCGTAGAAAAATTTGGCGACTTAAACGTTGTTGTAAATAATGCAGGAATCGCACCAACCACACCAATCGAAACCATCACACCAGAACTTTTCCATAAAGTTTATGACATCAATATCGGAGGCGTGTTGTGGGGCACACAAACCGCCACAGCAATCTATCGTCGCTTAGGACATGGCGGAAAAATCATTAACGCAACATCGCAAGCAGGAGTAGTTGGAAATCCAAACTTGATGCTCTACTCATCATCAAAATTCGCAGTACGTGGCATGACACAAATCGCAGCACGTGATCTCGCAGAAGAAGGCATCACAGTAAATGCATACGCACCAGGAATTGTCAAAACACCAATGATGTATGACATTGCACACCAAGTCGGTAAAAATGCAGGAAAAGATGACGAATGGGGAATGCAAACATTCGCAAAAGACATCGCCATGAAACGCCTCTCAGAACCAGAAGACGTAGCGAACGTAGTCGGATTCCTTGCAGGACCAGATTCAAACTACATCACAGGACAAACCATCATCGTAGATGGTGGAATGCAATTCCATTAATCCAAAAGAAAGCGAGTTTTCCTCGCTTTTTTCATATAAAAAAATACAAGTAAGTGAATGTAAGCGTGAAACCTTGTGAACTTTGGATGTGACACAATTTTCACTTGAAAAAAAATTGTAAAAATAGTAAAATGAAGGAGTATTAAGAGTGCAGACGCACTTAAAAATAATAAGGAGACAAAAATGTCAATTATTACTGATATTTACGCTCGCGAAGTCCTTGACTCACGCGGTAACCCAACACTTGAAGTTGAAGTTTACACTGAAGACGGCGGATTCGGTCGCGGTATGGTACCTTCAGGTGCTTCTACTGGTGAACACGAAGCAGTTGAACTTCGTGATGGCGACAAATCACGCTACGGCGGAAAAGGTGTTCAAAAAGCAGTTGACAATGTAAACAACATCATCGCTGAAGCAATCATCGGTTATGAAGTGACAGATCAACAAGCCATTGACCGTGCAATGATCGCTCTTGACGGCACACCAACAAAAGCAAAACTTGGTGCTAACGCTATCCTTGGTGTTTCTATCGGTGCTGCTCGTGCTGCTGCTGACGAACTTGGTGTTCCACTTTACAACTACCTTGGTGGATTCAACGCTAAAGTATTGCCAACACCAATGATGAACATCATCAACGGTGGATCACACGCTGCAAACTCAATCGACTTCCAAGAATTCATGATCATGCCTATCGGAGCTCCTACTTTCAAAGAAGCACTCCGTTACGGAGCTGAAGTATTCCACGCTTTGGCTGCAGTATTGAAATCTAAAGGTTACTCAACTGCTGTTGGTGACGAAGGTGGATATGCTCCTGACCTTAAATCTAACGATGAAGGATTCGATGTTATCCTTGAAGCAATCGAAAAAGCTGGATACGTTGCAGGAAAAGACATCGTCTTTGCGATGGATGCTGCATCATCAGAATTCTACAACAAAGAAACTGGTCTTTACGAATTCGGTAAATTGGCAAACAAACCTGAATCAGAATGGGAACTCCGTACTGAAGATGACATGATCAACTACTACAAAGGTTTGGTTGAAAAATATCCAATTATCTCTATCGAAGACGGTCTTGATGAAAACGACTGGGATGGATGGGTTAAATTCACTAAAGAACTTGGCGACAAAGTTCAACTCGTTGGTGATGACTTCTTCGTTACAAACACAGATTACCTTGCAAAAGGAATCAAACTTGGTGCATCAAACGCAATCTTGATCAAAGTAAACCAAATCGGTACTTTGACAGAAACATTTGAAGCAATCGAAATGGCTAAAGAAGCAGGCTTCACAGCTATCGTTTCTCACCGTTCAGGTGAAACAGAAGATGCAACAATCGCTGATATCGCTGTTGCAACTAACGCTGGTCAAATCAAAACTGGTTCACTTTCACGTACAGACCGTATCGCTAAATATAACCAATTGCTCCGCATCGAAGATCAATTGGCTGAAGTAGCACAATACAAAGGTCTTAAATCATTCTACAACATTCCTAACAACAAATTTGTTGACTAATCTTGGAATGATTCGAAAATGAATTAAAAAATAAAATGCACGACTTGTACCTGAAATCTGGCGTATGACGTGCATTTTTTTGTACAAAATAATAATATGTCAAACATAATATTTTCTCCCTAAAAATGAAGTGAAACGCCTACAACAAAAAATTCAAAAACAGTACAGTGTAAACAAAATTTATCCTGTCTGTAATGCTAGCGTCATGAAATGAGCGTATTCTTATCTATCTATCTATCTATCTATCTATCTATCTATCTATCTATCTATCTATCAGATAGATAGACCCAGCGGACATAGACGGGCGTAGAAAAGAAACATCGCGAAGCGTTTTTATTACGAAAACGTATTATTTTAAATATTAAGCACTATAAGTACAAGTATTGTAAAATATTAAATTATAGTTTTAATATTATTTCATCGAAATAACGATTAAGTTTGAATTAAACTAGATACTGTGATAAAATAAAATAGTTAATTACGCCATATCGCCATTTCAGGCATTAAAAAAATGAGGAAAGAATAAAGAATATATGTTTAAAAAAATTATGTACTTTGTTGTTATCATCGCAGGAATTGTCGTCGTCGCTTTGGGCTATCGTTTTTACCACTCAAAACTCTCCGATGTTGCGTCTCATTCTTCTCACCAAATGGTTATGAAATCAAGCCAAGAGAAGACTTCAACGCCATCATCAAATCAGACATCGATAGATTCAGCTAATATGACAAAATATTTCACTTTGTTACAAAATTTACCGCAAGCTGCTCAAACGACGGTTGAAAATAAAGTGAAAAACAACAAAAAAGCGGTTTTAACCCTGTTGGTGCAAGACGATAATAACGTCACGAAAGCGTTGAAAACAGCATTAACGGCAAATTATGGCGATTCATTTTGGAAAGTCAATGTCATCACTTATGCCCAAGATACATCATCTGCTCTCTTGGCAGCAAAGCTGACAGATCAAGTAGTAGCGACACATCCAGATGTTATTTTATATGAAGCGCCATTGCTCAATGACAACTTAAACATCTCACAAGATGAGTCCACAGCAAGTAATCAAGCAGTCTTGACTGCCTTAGCACAAACAAAAGCAGCCATTCTAGTTGAGCCTTCAAACCCCATCTACAATGGAAAGATTTATCCAACATGGAACGCAGCATTTAAAGCGACACTACCAGCTCAGTACACGTATCTTGATTATTGGACAAACTTCCCTGATGGAGCCTCTGATGCGATGAAAGCACTCGTTGTAGATGACGGAAATTATAGAACCTTAAACGAAGCAGGTCAAAAAATCTGGTCAGATGCTTTGATCAAAACCTTTACCACTAAATAAGAAAAAAATAAAAAAAGTATAGTTTGGAGAACGCATGCCAGCCCAAAAAGAAGAATCCATCGATTTGAGAAGTATCCTACGCCTTTTATATAAAAGACTGGGATTGATTATTTTAGTAACCTTTATTGTAACAGTCCTCGGATCTGTTTATACCTTTTTCATTGCAACACCCATGTACACCGCAACCACACAGTTGGTTGCAAAACTTCCTGACTCAAACAGCTCTGCTGCATATGCAGGACAAGTCACAGGAAATATCCAGATGGCAAACACCATCAATCAAGTTATCGTAAGCCCAGTTATTTTAGACAAAGTACAAAATAACCTCAATTTGGCAAATGACAATTTCCAAAAAAATGTCACAGCATCAAATACGACGAATTCACAAGTCATTACACTGACAGTAAAATATTCAAATCCATATACTGCTCAAAAAATCGCAAATGAAACTGCAAAAATATTCAGTGATGATGCAGGAAAACTGCTCAATGTGACTAACGTCAGCATTTTAGCACAAGCAAAAGTAAATACTGCTCCAGTCAGTCCACGACCAACGCTCTATCTTGGTGCTTCAGTCGTTGCAGGATTGATTATTGGGATTGCAATTGCCTTCTTGATGGAAGCCTTAAATAATAAAATCACCAAAGAAGAAGATCTCGAAGCACTTGGACTGTCCGTTCTTGGTGTGACACCATACGCAACAGAAAGCGACTTTGCAAATGTTGTAAATAGTGCAGCAAAAATGCCATCCGCAAGTGGACATGCCCCAAGTGTAAGTTCACACACACCATCTGCAAATTCCCACAGTGCGACAACATCTGGAACATCGTCAGCACTGACAGAAAAACCAGCACCACGTAGAAGAAGATAAGGAGCTTATGATGTCTAAAAAGAATGAAAAATTAGATAGCAATCGTTATCTGATCACCAGCGTCAACCCAAAATCACCAATTTCAGAGCAATATCGTACCATTCGTACAACAATAGAATTTAAATTAGCAGACCAGGGTCTAAAAAGTTTCCTTGTAACGTCAGCCGAAGCCGCAGCAGGGAAATCAACGACCATCGCCAATCTTGCCGTTACTTTTGCCCAACAAGGCAAAAAAGTACTCTTGATTGATGCTGATTTGCGCAAACCCTCAGTTCACATGACCTTCAGACTTCAAAATCGCTCGGGACTGACCAACGTTTTGACACGTCAAATTTCAGTCAACGACGCGATGCAAGGGACAAATTTCTCTGAAAATCTTGCAATCATCAGCTCAGGTCCTGTCCCACCTAATCCATCAGAACTCTTAGGATCAGCTGCGATGAAAAATCTTATTGACTCCGTCACAGAAGCTTTTGATATCGTTTTGATTGATACGCCACCACTCTCAGCAGTGACAGATGCTCAAATCTTGAGCAGATACGTCGGTGGAGCAGTGATTGTCGTCAGAGCCAACCAAACCAAAAAAGAAAGTGTCGTAAAGACCAAAAAACTTCTTGACCAAGTCAATGCCAACATTTTAGGAGTTGTTTTACACGGTGTTGAAGCATCAGATTCTGCTTACTATTATTACTACGGTGCCGAGTAAGTCCTCACCGCTATCTCAAAAAAGCGATAAGAATTAGGAGAAAAAATGATTGATATCCATTGTCATATTTTACCAGGGATAGATGACGGGGCGAAAACACCCGAAGATACACTGATCATGCTAAAATCAGCCATTGATGAAGGCATTACCACCATTGCCGTCTCTCCACACCACAACCCAGAATTCAACAATGAACGCCCACTCATCTTAGAAAAAGTCAAAGAAGTGCGTGAGATTGTCCGCGTCAATCAGTTGCCCATTGAAATCCTACCAGGACAAGAAGTCCGGATTTACGGCAATGTCTTAGAAGACTATGCCGCAGGAAAGCTCCTCACCTCTACAGACCAGTCTCACTACATGTTGATTGAGTTTCCGTCCAATCATGTCCCAAAGTATGCGTCAGAGTTGTTCTACAATATGATTCTAAAAGGCCTTCAGCCTATTTTAGTGCACCCTGAAAGAAACACAGGAATCATCGAAAATCCTGAAATTCTATACAATTTCATCGAGCAGGGCGTACTGAGTCAGATTACCGCATCGAGCGTCACAGGACATTTTGGAAAGAAAATCCAAAAGCTCACGTTTGATATCATCGAGCATGACCTTACTCATTTTGTCGCCTCTGACGCACACAATGTCATATCACGTGCATTCAAGATGAAAGATGCCTTTGATATCATCACTGATGAGTTCGGTTTTGCGACCGCACAGACATTCAAAGAAAACGCAGAAGCTGTCATTACTGACAACGCCATCTACGCAAACACCCCAACAAAAATCAAAAAGAAAAAATTTTTAGGACTATTCTAGCAGAGCAATGCTAGTAGAAAGGAGAAACCGTGCAATTCCCGAAAGAGCGTTATAGCGCAATACTAGCAGAGCAAAATCTTTGCAAATTCAAACCATTCACAACCTCTGAGCTGATTGTAAAAAGAGCTGTTGACATCTTGGGTGGACTCGTCGGAAGTTTCTTATTTCTTATCGCAGCGCTTATTTTAGTTATCCCATACCTCACAGCACCAAAAAAGGATCGTGGACCAATGCTTTACAAGCAAAAAAGATATGGCAGACGTGGAAATATCTTTTACATCTGGAAATTTCGCACCATGATTTTGAATGCAGAGCAATATCTTGAAGATCATCCAGAAGTAAAGCAAGCCTATCACGATAATGGAAATAAGCTTGAAAATGACCCCCGTGTCACAAAAATAGGAAGATTCATTCGCCAACACTCAATTGACGAACTCCCACAGTTTCTCAACGTCCTAAAAGGCGAGATGAGTCTCGTCGGCCCGCGTCCGATTCTTCTTTTTGAAGACACAGAATACGGGGATCGACTTCCCTATCTATTGATGTGTAAGCCAGGCATCACAGGCTACTGGACCACTCACGGAAGAAGTGCCATCCTGTTCCCTAAAAGAGCAGACCTAGAGCTTCATTACCTCGAAGTCCACAGCTTTCTCTTTGACCTCGCACTCATCTTTATGACCATCACGCAAAGCATGCACGGGAAGGACGCTTATTAAAAAAATGGAAGAAAATAAAATAAAGTTATTATTAATTACTCAAAGTGGAAAAGGAGGATTAAGAAAACATTTATGTGATTTGTTAGAAAATTTAGATTATGGGAAATTTGAAGTTTGGATTGCTTATAATGATGATGAAGTTGATGATATCTTTAGAAATACAATTATAAAAAATAAAAATAATATTAAACCAGTTCTTATTAAAGAATTTGTAAGAGAAATTAATTTAAAAAATGATTTTATTTCTTATATAAAAATCAATAAATTGATTAAAAGTGTTCATCCAGATATTGTTCATTGCCATAGTTCAAAAGCTGGTGTTATTGGACGAATTGCTGCTAAAAAAAATCATGTAAAAAAAATATTTTACACTTCCCATTGGTATTCCTTTTTGTCTCCCGAATTTTCAAATTTAAAGAGAAAGATTTTTGTTTTTTTGGAAAAAATGCTAAGCAGATATGCAACTACCAGAACCTTTAGCACGTCGAATGGAGAAAAACAAGGAGCGATTGAAGAAAAACTAGATAAACCCGATAAGTTTAGAGTAATTTATAATGGGTTATCCACAATACCTATTAGCAGTAGTGCTTTTTTAAGAAAAGAATTAAATTTAACACCTCAAAATTTTATTTTTGGAAATACAGCAAGATTAAACCACCAAAAGAACCCCGAACTATTTGTTGAAATTGCGATGAAAGTTATAAAAATTGACTCTAATATTCATTTTATTTGGATTGGAGATGGAAATTTAAAAGAAAAAATGGAGAAAAAGGTTAAAGAAAATTTTCTCGAAAAGAACATTCATTTTCTAGGACATAAAGATAATGCTGAATTTATAGTTTCAGAGTTTGATGCTTTTATTTCAACATCTAACGGTGAGAGCTTTGGTTATTCGGCTGTTGAAGCTTTACGAAGCGGTGTCCCTGTATTTTTAACAAATGTTATGGGACATAGTGAAATAGTCATTCCAGAAGTTAATGGAAGATTATTTGAATCTTTTGATATTCTAAAAAATATTGATGAAGTTTTTAATTTTATTGAATTAAGTAAAAAATTAAAAAAACCAGAAATAATAAATAGTTTTGAAAATAGATTCACAATAAATAAAATGATGAGCGGTATTTATGAAGAATATTTGAGTAACCTTTAAAATATTTTTCTAAGAAATGATTTTTAATACACAGGAGTAATAAAAAAATGATAACACCAAAACAAATTGAAAATGCAACAATGTCTCCAGAAAAAAGAAAACTTGCAAAAAATGATTATTTTGCCTTTTATGTTGGTAGACCACTTTCATATGTTTTAACAATTCCTTTTTTATACACAAATATTACTCCAAACATGGTATCATTAATTTCAATTTTTCCAGTAATAATTGGGTTTATTATAATGTCAATAACAACAAGTAAATTAGCTATGCTTTTGGGTTGGTTATGTTTTTTCTTATGGAATTTACTTGATGGAGTGGATGGAAACATTGCACGATATAAAAAACAATTTTCTCCTATGGGGAGTGTTTGGGATGCAATGAGTGGCTACATAGCTATGATTCTTTCATTTTTCGCTTGGGGCGTTGGTGCTGCACATAACACTGGATTGTTTAGTAGTTTAGTAAATATACCATCTGAAACCTATATTATTTTAGGTGCACTCTCTGGTATTTTTACGATTTTTCCAAGATTTATTATGCACAAGGCAATTAATACTATAGGAGAAAAAGAAGAAATTTCTGGTCTTAAGAAAAAAGATAGTTATGGAATTATAAAAATTATTGCCCTTAATTTAATTTCTATAGCTGGTTTTGTACAAGTATTAATGTTAGTCGCTATTATTTTTAATATTCTTGATCTCTTTACAATTGGATACTTTCTACTTAATTTAATCATTATGCTTGGATCTTTAAAAGAAATATTGGGAGAAAAATAATGATTGAGAATAAGAAGGTCATTATTTTAATGGCAACATTTAATGGTGAAAAATACATAAAGAAACAAATCGAAAGTATTATTAATCAAAATTTTTCAAATTGGAAATTAATTATTTCTGATGATCATTCAACAGATAACACTTTAAAAATTATCGAAAATCTTCAAGAAAATAATCCAGAAAAAATAGAAATTATACATAACAATTCGGGAAGACACGGAGCATTTATAAATTTTTTTAATGTAATAGGATATGTACAAAAAAAATATTCTGCAGATTATTATGCTTTTAGTGATCAAGACGATATTTGGACTTCTGATAAATTAAGTAAATTAATTTTGCGGATAGAATTAGAAAATCAAAAAAATCCAATATTTATTCAACATGATATGTCTATCATTGACGGTAATGATAACTTAGTTTCTTCTAGTTTGGATGAAATCGTTGGAATGAATATTGGTTCAAGTCAAATCACTTTTTTTGCTAGAGAAAGAGTATGGGGATGCGCTTCATTTTTTAATGATGCATTAATGAAAAGCGTTCCGGAAGTGGATCCTAAAAAAATGTTTGAAAAACTAGCTCATGACAATTATTTTGTGAATGTGGCTAATGTTTTAGGAACTGTTATTTTTTTGAAGGAACAATTAACCCAATATAGAAGACATGGAAACAATGTGTCATCCGAAGAAAAATACAAATTAAAATTTCAAGATTATTTAAAAAAATTTGATTTAACTGAGTTATCTGAGAAAACTAGTAATACTCTTAATCAATCTTTGTACACAATTAAGTTAATTGAAGGTAGATATGGTAAAAATGAATATACTAATAAAATTTTGAAAGTTATTCAAATTGGTGGATTTAAAGCAATTAGATTTTTCAAGAGAAACGAAATATATAGATTCCAAAAATCCAGAACTATTAGATTATATTTAATTATGTTTATTGGAATGTATAAAAAATATTTGATTAAATTTTAAAGATATTAGGATAATTTTATGAAAACTAGCGTAGTAATGGCAACTTACAATGGAGAAGATTATATTCTCTCTCAATTAGATAGTTTAAGAATTCAAACTAAAAAAATTGATGAAATTATAATTCAAGATGATGAATCAACAGATAATACAATAAAAATTATTAATGATTATATCTTAAAATATCAATTAAAGGATTGGAAAGTAATTGAAAATAAAGTTAATATAGGATGGAAAAAAAGTTTTATAGAACTTTTAGAGAAATCAACTGGCGATATTGTATTTTTTTGTGATCAAGATGATATTTGGGAAACTAATAAAGTTGAGTTAATGTACGATACATTTTTAAAATATCCAAATATAGGTATTTTAATGTCTGACTATGAATTATTTTTTGATTCAAAAAAAAATAGAGAAATAAATATAGAGTTAATTTCGTACTCCAAAAAAAGGATAGGAAATAAATTATTTAAAGTTTTGCCTCAAAATTTCGATCGAATTAATATTAGACCAGGTTGTACAATGGCAATAAGAAAAAGTGAAAAAGAAAAAATAAAAAATTTATTTATTTTGTCAGATTGTAAAATTCCTCATGATTCTTGCGCATATTTCGTAGGAATACTTTCATCGAATTTATATCTCTTAGAAGAAAAATTGATAAATTGGAGAAAGCACTCTTCAAGCTCAATGACAAAGGAAATTCATCAAAATAGTAGGTATAATAAGATGTTAAAAATTGTAAATAATAAATTATTATGTTATGCTGCAGTAAATAATTATGTTTCAAAATATTATCCACAAAATGAAGAAATGAAAAAAATGTTTTCACTAACATTAAATAAAATCATTATCAAAAAAAATAACTTAGAACATAAAAAAATTTTTCATACTATAATTGATTATAAAAATTACTATGGGGTTAAAGATTTAATAAGTTATTTAACTGCTATTTTTATGTGAAACAGAAAGAGTATACTTTATGAATAGTGAATTGAAAATGTTAATAGTAGCACATAAAAATTTTGAATTACCAAAAATGAAGAATTATTACCCAATTCTTGTTGGACCAAAAAAAGATAATATTGATATGGAAGGTTATCGAGATGATTTCGGCGATAATATTTCAGATAAAAATAAGTATTATTGTGAACTAACGGCGTATTATTGGGCTTGGAAAAACTTAACTATTGATAATATTGGATTTGTTCATTATAGAAGATATTTCGTACATCCTTTTAACCATTTTATTAATAGAATTACAAGAAAAATATTTCATAAAAATTTTTTACAAGAGAAATTAATAAATGATAAAAATATTTTAGATATTATTTCAGACGGGAACACAATTGTCTTACCAAAAAAACATTATTTTAAATTAAATGTTTCCAATAGTGAACAATATGAACATGATCATCCTTTTGGAGATTACAATGTGGTAAAAAACATAATTGCTACTGATTTTCCTGATTACATATCTGATTTTGAAGAATTTTCGAATGGAAAAGGGGTATATTGTTTCAATATGCTAATTTGTAATAAAAAGTTATTTGATAATTATTGTGAATGGTTATTTTCAATTCTTTTCAAAGTTGAAGAGAATATTGATTTTAAAAATAGATCAGATTATCAACAAAGAGTTTTTGGTTTTTTAAGTGAGCGGTTATTAAATATTTGGGTGCATCATAATAATATTAAAATTAAAACTTATAATGTGAATTACGAATGGTAAATGGTGATATATAGATGAATTTTTTATTATGCTGTTCTTTACTGACGTTACTTGTGTTTTTCTACTATATTGAAGGAAAAGATTATCTTGCACCGTCAATTTTGCTGTGCTTCTTTTTCTTTGTTTCTTCGTTAGATTTACTATTAAATACAAATGATTGGGGAAATATATCATTAAAAACATATGTAATAATTATAATATCAATGATAGTTTTCTATGTTTGTTCTCTTTTATTTTCTTCAAGAAAATATATTAGGTTTTTTAATAAAAAGAAAATTAAATTTAAATTAATTCCTATCCCTACTTTTATTATTATCGCTACCATAATAGCACAAGTATTTCTTTTGCTTTTAGTAATTAAAGGTGTAAAAGAGGTAACAGGGCAGAGAAATTTATTTGCTGCAATCTCATCATATGCAGACACAAAGATAATAGGTAGCGTACAGCAGTTATCTAGAATTTCTTCCAATTCATATTATATTAATAATTATATTGGATATGGGATGGGTTTTATAGGGATAAATAATTTTATAGTTAGAAAAAAAATAGATATTTTCATTTTAATTAGTTTTTTAATAAGCGTTATATCAGGAATGATGCAAGGATCAAGAGGACTGAGTTTATATCTTTTAGTTTCTATGGTTATAATATTTTTAATACAAAATAGATTTGCATCTGGTAAAAGAAGTTTAAATCCTAAATATTTAATATCTGCATTAGCAATTGGAGTTATTGGGGCAATAATTTTTGGTGCTATTGGGAGAGGTTTAGGTCGTTCTAGTGCTACAACTATGAACACTTTTGAATATCTTTCTCATTATCTTGGAGCTCCTTTAATTAATCTTAATTCTTTTGTTAATCATCAATTAATTGTCCAGAGTACAAGTTGGGGATTATATACATTTGTTGCACAAATAAATTGGGTTTCATCTCAGAGTATAATTCCTTATCTTCCCTTTAATGTAGTAAATGGACAAGTAACAGGAAATGTATATACAATGATTTTCCCGTATTTAATTGATTTTGGCATTATCGGAGTAATAATATGTACAGCAATTATGTCATTGATTGTAAACTTTACTTATAAATTAATTTATATTAAAACTTATGAACTATATAATAATAATTCAAATGAAAGAATTCCATTCTTTTGGAGAGCTGCAGGATATTCATTCTTCTCATACTCAATTATATTTGGATTTTTTAGTAATAAATTTTATGAATCAATCACAACAAATATTATCAAATACATAATAATAATATTTATTTTTTATTTGATATCGAAACATTTTATGGACAGAAATAAAAGCTCAATAACTTTTTAGTTTTTTAGTAGGGGGAATATAAATGTTATATGCACAAATTATGGCGGGTGGAATCGGAAAAAGGATGGGAAATGTTCCACTGCCCAAACAATTTTTAATGTTAGGCTCAAAGCCTATTATCATCCATACCATTGAAAAATTTATATTAAACGACCAGTTTGATATGATTTTAGTTTCGATTCCAGAATCTTGGATTGATTATACAAATGAAATTTTTGAGAAATACAAAGTAAAAGATGATCGTATTCGTGTCATTGCGGGAGGAAAAGAGCGGAATGATACGATTCAAAATGCAATCAATTATATTGAAAAAAATATAGGATTAAATGATGACGATTGGATTGTAGCTCATGATGCAGTGAGACCATTCATTACAAAAAAAATCATTGATGAAAATATAAAAGCAGCATCAAATTTTGAAGCAGTGGATACAGTCGTTCCAGCTTTTGATACGATTGTACGTGGAGATGGGACTGAAGTTTCTGAGATTCCTGTGCGCGATGAGATGTATCAAGGACAAACTCCGCAAAGTTTTAAGATTAAAGCATTTCAAGATGGTTTTTCCGCATTATCGGATGAACAAAAAGCAATATTATCTGATACAGCAAAAATCATTTTATTAAGTGGAAAAAAAGTAGGGATGGTTGCTGGTGAACTTTCAAATATTAAAATCACGACACCTTATGATTTAAGAATAGCAAACGCAATCCTTTTGACAGGACATACAGCAGGAGAGTAAAATGCTTAATACAGTTTATCGTTTAGTGTCACCAAAACAGTTTGAAGCAGTTGTAGTAGATGAAAAAGCATCAGAGAATACAGTGATTGTTCGCCCTACTCATTTATCAATCTGCCATGCTGATCAGCGGTATTATACAGGAGCAAGAGATGTTTCTGTACTAAAAAGAAAATTACCAATGGCTCTGATTCATGAGGGAGTAGGTGAGGTAGTAAAAGACTATTCAGGTAATTTCAAGACTGGGGAGCGCGTAATAATTGTACCGAATACTCCATTTGAAACAAATGAAACTATCCAAGAAAATTACTTGCCTACTTCTAAGTTTCGCTCATCAGGCTTTGATGGATTAATGCAGGAATATGTTTTTACGACAACAGACAGACTTGTTAGAGTTCTTGATGACGTACCAATGAATGTTGCTGCCTACACAGAAATGATTTCAGTAGCCATGCATAGTATCTCTCGTTTGAGTTCATTGATGAATAAAGATAAAGAAGTTATAGGAGTATGGGGAGATGGAAATTTAGGGTACATAGTATCCACACTCATCAAAGCAATGCTTCCAGAATCTAAATTATTCGTTTTTGGAAAAAATAGAGATAAATTAAATTTCTTTAGTTTTGCGGATGAAATATTTTCTGTTGATGATGTTCCTGAAAACATAGAAATTTCTCAAGCTTTCGAGTGTGTCGGAGGAAAAGGAAGTCAATATGCACTTGACCAGATGATTAACCAGATTAAACCACAAGGAAGTATCGCAATCATGGGAGTGAGTGAGCATCCAATTGAAATAAATACACGATTAGTATTGGAAAAAGGATTAATAATTTCTGGTACAAGTCGTAGTGGAATACAGGATTTTGAAAATACGATCAAATTTCTTTCCACACATCAAGCGGCAAGACGACGCTTTGAAAATTTAGTAGGAATCGAAAAGAAAATAGAAACAATAAATGATATCCATGATTTTTTTGAAGCAGATGCAACAAATTCATGGGGGAAAGCTGTGATGGAGTGGAGAATTTAAAAAAGATGAAATATAACACAAAAAAATACGACTACTTGATTGTTGGTGCAGGCCCTTATGGTTCTATCTTTGCATACGAAGCAGCAAAGCGTGGAAAACGATCATTAATTATTGAACGTCGCCCATCAATCGGTGGAAACATGGCAACACACAAAGAACACGGAATCAATGTCCATGACTTTGGAGCGCATATTTTTCATACAGATAATAAAGAAGTATGGGATTATGTTAACCAATTTACTGAATTTAACGGCTACATTAACCAAGTTGTTGCGGATTATAAAGGAGAGCGATATAACCTTCCCTTTAACATGAACACATTTTACCAGATGTGGGGAGTCAAAACACCCAAAGAAGCACAAGAGAAAATTGCGCAACAACGTCAAGCAGCTGGAATATCAAAAACACCACAAAATTTAGAAGAACAAGCCATTTCTTTGATTGGGACAGATATATACACCAAGTTGATTAAAGGCTATACAGAAAAGCAATGGGGACGTAAAGCTACAGAATTACCTGCATTCATTATTCGTCGTCTCCCAGTGCGATACATTTATGACAATAATTACTTTAACCATCGCTATCAAGGAGTTCCAGTAGATGGTTACACAGCAATTTTTGATAAAATGTTAGCATCAGATTTGATTGATGTTCAGTTAAATACAGATTTCTTTGAAGATAAAGAAACCTATTTAAAAGAATTTCCACGAGTGATCTACACAGGGATGATCGACCAGTTCTTTGACTATCAGTTTGGAGAATTAGAGTATCGCTCAGTTAGATTTGAGTCTGAAACTTTCGAAAATGACAATGAGCAAGGAAATGCAGTGATTAACTATACAGATGCCGAAACACCATTCACGCGCGTGATGGAGTGGCGACATTTTGATAAAAAAGCAGATGATGGCTTTACCATCTTGACCAAGGAATATCCTCAAGATTGGGACAGATCAAAAGAGGCTTATTATCCTGTCAATGATGCCAAAAATTCAGATCTATTTAAAAAATATAAATCAGAAGCGAATAAAGTCGATAACGTTATTTTTGGTGGAAGACTTGGAAATTATCAATATTATGATATGGATCAAGTGTTTGGCGCGGCATTAAAAGCTGTCGAAAAAGAATTTAAGGAATAAAAAAGATAAATTCATGAATAATACAATTCATGATTTTTATCGTATCAATAAGATGAAATTAATTAAAAATTTTATATTAAACAGTTCATATCAGTTACTTTTGATTATCTTGCCCCTGATCACAGCTCCTTATATTTCTCGTGTCATTGGCGCACATGGTGTTGGAATATACGCATTTACTGGAGCAAATGTTCAATATTTTATATTATTTGCAGTATTAGGGACAGCGACTTACGGCAATAGAGAGATTGCTTATCATCAAAATGATAAATATAAGAGAAGTCAAATATTTTGGGGAATCAATTTTTTAAGTTGGATTACAGCAGCCTTCTCCTTTATTGCATTTTTTTGCTTTATCTTGCTCACACATGAGTATCAGAATATCTATATTTGGCAAAGTTTACTGATTTTGGCAAGCCTTTTTGATGTTTCATGGTACTTTATGGGACGAGAAAAGTTCAAAGTTACTGTAACCAGAAATTTCATCATAAAAATTTTAACCGTTATTTCTATTTTTATTTTTGTAAGAAATCATAATGATTTACCAATCTATGTTGCAATCATGGGGATTGGGAGTTTACTAGGAAGCTTATCTTTATGGCCCTACCTCAGACATGAGATTAATAAGCCAAATTTAAGACACCTCAACTTAAAAAAACATCTACATTACACAATCATCTTATTTATCCCAACAATCGCTACCCAGATTTATCTCGTAGCAAATAAATCCATGATTGGACTTATGGATTCTGTCACACATGCCGGATTTTACCAACAAGCAGACACAATAATAAAGATGGCATTATCCGTGATTGGAACCATAGGTGTCGTCATGTTACCTCGTATTGCAAGTATGCACTCAGAAGGAAACATGAAAGGAATCAGAGCATCGATTGTAAAAACATTTAATATCGCAACAGGGATTTCATTTGGTATCTTTTTTGGAATTCTAGGGATTGCACTACACTTTGCACCATTCTTTTTTGGAAAATCCTTTGAGATGGTCGGAGTGATAATGATGCTAGAAGCCCCCATCATCATCTTTATTCCAATGAGTAATGTATTTGGTATTCAATACCTCCTTCCACTCAACAGAATGAGAGCTTTTACCTTATCAGTAACCTTTGGTGCAGTATTAAATATCATAATAAATTTTGCTTTGATACCGTTATTTGGAGTGATTGGAGCAACGGTAGCGACTGTGATATCTGAATTTGCAGTTACAGCTTACCAATATTTTTCAATCAGAAAAGAGTTTTCATTCAGTGATTTATTTGGTGGACTTTGGAAATATTTTATCTCAGGTCTATTGATGTTTGTCGTCGTTTTTTGGATGAATCAATCATTTAAAATGACAATGATTCAGCTGATACTCCAAATTGTCGTAGGAATTCTCATCTATATCCTCTCTAACATCTTATTAAAAACACAGCTATGGCTTATGGCATCAGATCTTTTAGGAAAAATGCAGAATCGGGTGTCAGGAAATCATATCCGCATAGATCAAGACCAAGAAATTCTCGAACACCCATTAGATACGATTGAAGCTTCGATTGATCAATTTGACATTCTTTTTCAAGAGGTCGATGAAAAAGAAAGATTATCTCATGCGAACTTTTTGACAACTCTTAATAATTTTGAGAACACACTAAAAAATGTAACATTTAATGATGAGTTAAACAAAAATGATATAATAAGACTATCAGATTTCATCGCTGAGCTTAGTATAATGATGAGCAAAAAAAGAGAGTATCTTAAAGTTCAAGACCAAAAGCAATTATATCAATTCGCTCAAGGTTTAAATATCCTTGTATCAAAAATGGAGAAAATTGCACAAGAAGAGCACTCCCCAAAAGAGCTAAAAGAATGGTTTAAAAATGAATTAGGCGAATAACTTTGTCAAGTAAAAAGCAAGGAACAGCAAGAAAGGCACAATCATGGAACGGAAAAACAAAAAGAAAAAAAGTAAATTTTGGATCATTCCAGTAGTCATCTTACTCATCATTCTGGGAATTGGAGGCTATTTTCTCAAAGATTCACTAACCTCAAAACCAACAAAAACAACGCAGTCGTCAAGTGCGGGTGACCAGCCGAAAAAAACTTCAAAAAAAGACGGTTATGTAGAAGCGCCAGCAGTCAAGCCAGCCACAGGGAGCTGGGATTTAGTGAGTGATATCGGAACACCAGAGTGGGTCAAAGTTCCTTCCAAACAAAATAAAGAAAAGTTCACAGACCTCTCAAACAACGGCGTAACCATCTATCGGATCAATAACGGACAAGTCTTAAAAACGGCAACAAACCTAACCGATCAGCGCATGCGCATGGCGGATGTCGTAGCAAAATATCCTAACACACTCATCATGAACGCCTCAGCCTTTAATATGTCCACAGGTCAAGTCGCAGGATTTCAGATCAATAATGGCAAACTTTTTCAAGACTGGAGCCAAAGCACAACGTTACAGTATGCCTTTGTCATCAACAAAGATGGAACGTGCAAGATATACGACTCAAAAACACCCGCGAGCACCATCATCCAAAACGGTGGCGCACAAAGCTATGACTTTGGAGCAGCTTTGATAAGAGATGGACAAGTCTTACCTAGTGATGGCTCTGTCAATTGGGAGATTCATGCTTTTATCGCCAATGATAAAGCCAATAATCTCTATGTTATCCTAAGCGACACCAACGCAGGATATGAGAATATTATGAAGTCTGTAGCATCACTCAACTTAGAAAATATGCTTCTCCTTGACAGCGGAGGATCAAGTCAACTTTCCCTAAACGGAAAAACAATCGTCCCAAGCCAAGACGACCGTGCAGTCCCAGACTACATCGTCATAAAATAAAAAAATCAAAAAAGCTATCAAATGATAGTTTTTTTATTTTGTAAAGAAAAGACATTGATGTGTAACAATTAACATTAAAAATTTAGATAAAATCTAATAAATGTGTTGTATATTCGTAACACTAGCTATATAATTAATATATGTTGTTTAATTTTTTATTATACCACTGATTAAATTAATAATAGTGATTTTTATGTTATTTTATAGAAAGAAAAAGTGATGAAAAAAAGTTTATTGAGTCAATTAGAAAATAAAATCTCCCTAGAAATGGTAGTCTCCTTCACATTAACGATGTATCTGATTCAAGAGTTAGTCTTCTATAACATCTTAAGTGGAGATATTTTTTATGTTTCCGTTTTATTGACCTTTCTAGGTCTGATTCTAGGATTATTAAGCACCTCCTTTATGTTATTGTCTTCCAGTATCATTGTCATATTTTTGGGGGCGTTTCTCTTATTTTTTGAGCCAATTATCATGCCGACAAATTTTAAGTTATTTTTAATCGTTGTGATTCCCGTTTATGCTACAATCGCATATTATATGAAAAAGTCGGTTTATATTAGAAAATTATTATCTTTCCGTGAAGATGACATTAGAGGATACCTCAAATATAGAGATCCATTGACAGGTTATCGTACAGTAGAGTCTTTTTTCAGTAAATATCCAGAATTTATTTCCAGCCTTTCTAATGTGAATCATGCGGATTCTCGAGTCGTTGTTGCAAGTCTTTTCTATGTTGATTTTTATGATCAATACTTTTATAGAAGCAAAGAATCAACGGATCAGCTCATTCGAGACATGGGAAAAGTTTTGCTAGACAAGCGAAATCCAGAAGAACTTTTCTTTTATATGAAAAAAGGAGCGTTTGTTGTCCTTTCCATCATTTATGATAATGAGCAAGAGCGAAAAAGCATTTTAGATAGAAATAAAATCACAAAAGAGAGTCTCAACACACTATTTTTTAAAACAAATATCGTACAAGGCATTACGATTAGACAAAGTGAATGTTTCATCACACGAAAAACAACGTTAACAGCAGATCAAGTCCTTCATTATTTATATCGAAGAGCTGAGACAGATTTGGCAGTAGAGTACATTTAGGAGCACCAATGGAAAATTTATTCAGCTTTTTTATTAATTTTAGCGAAATCATCACGATACTTTTTGCAGTAGCCACACTGATTTTATTGATCTGTCTCATTATTATAAATATTCTAGTAAGTGCCAACTATAAAAGAAGGAGTGATTATGAGTGAAGTGACCGTAATTTTTGCACTGATATCGATTTGGATGTCTATTCTGATTACGCTTGTTATCTTATTCGGAGCGGTTGTAGCATTAATAAAAGGAATAAAAGATGTTTCTCCAATGAAAAAAGAAAAATTGGAGAAATACCCCAAAGTTACAATTGTTGTGCCAGCACACAATGAAGAATTAGTCATTCAAGACACCGTCACTGCTTTGATGGCACTAGATTATCCCAAAGAATCCTTAGAAATCAGAATCGTGGCAGATAATTGCTCAGATAAAACGTTTGAAGTGGCAAATGAAATAATCAAAAGAAATAAATCGAAAGCACTAGATATCAAAGTCATCAAACGAACAGGAAAAGGTGGGAAAGCTGGTGTGCTCAATGATATGCTCGCTAAAGCCACAGGAGAATGGATTTGCGTTTATGATGCGGACGCCATGCCACAAGAAGATGCACTTTACTTTTTAATTGCAAAATCTTTAGAGAATGAAAAAGATTTTGCAGCAGTCTTTGGAAGAAATAAAACAAGAAATTATCGTCAGAACTTTTTGACACGCTGCATCAACTTAGAAATTGTAACCACACAAAGAATCCATCACGTAGGACTTTGGAATTTATTTAAAATCGGAAGAATTCCAGGAACAAATTTTATCATAAAAACAGATTTTGTCAGATCAATCGGTGGATGGGACAATGGTGCATTAACTGAGGATACCGCAATTTCTTTCAAAATCATGCAGCAAAACAAATTAATAGCATTAGCCCCAAAATCAGAAGCATTCCAACAAGAACCAGAAAGTCTAAAAGCGTACTATTATCAAAGAAAACGATGGGCAAAAGGAAACTACGAAGTAATCCTAGAAAATTTTCATCATCTCTTTAATTTTAAAAGCAACTGGAGAATTAAGTTAGAAGTTCTTTATTACACGAGTACATTTTTTTGGTTTAACGCGGCGATTCTCGTCTCAAATTTTTTATTTGTTGTCAATTTAATTGCTCAAATCATCAAATTATTTATCCCACAAATGATCATCCCATTTGCATTTGCATCATCCAATAGAAAAATAGCAGCTCTCCTTTTAGTAAATTGGGCGCTCATGTTCTTTATTTATATCCTTCAAATTAACGTTGCATTAGTGAGCCAATACGGGCAAGCAACCACAATAAATTTGATCTATTCCATTGTTTCGTACTTTACTTATTCACAGCTCTTTATTGTAGTGGCAACAAGTGCATTCTTTTCTTTGATGTTTGATAAAATTTTCAAAAGAGATGGAACAAAATGGTATAAAACACAACGATTTTCAAACTAGAAAGTAAGAAAAATGTCGAAAAGTCTCATCAGAAAATATCTCTTTATAACTGCCATTATAATAGCGTATGTCGTCTTAATTATTTTTTCTATCTCTTCAAATAAAAAAAACTTACAAGCAACAACCTATAAAGCATGGTATAGAAATTATGTAATCCAATCCATAAAAGGAACTTATGTTAATACTGGAGATGAAGATCATCCTACTGCTTTATCAGAGAGTCAAGGTTATGGAATGGTGATAACAGCACTTGCTGCCCAAAAAGGATTTGCGAGTGAAGCACAATTTTCTCGCCTATTTAACTATTATAAAGATCATACGATCAGTGAAAATATACCATTGATGATGTGGAAACAACATGAAACCTCAAAGGGTTGGATATCTGTTGATAAAAATAATGCAACGGATGGAGATTTAGATATCGCTTATGCTTTAATTTTAGCACAGCGGCTTTGGCCAAATTCAGAATATCACTATGGAAAAGCGGCAGAAGCAATATTAAATGCAATAAAAAAATATAATTATAATCCAGAAACAGGACTTCTTACGGTCGGCAATTGGGCAACACCAAATGAAAAACAAAACAAACTTTTACGTCCCTCAGATATTATACCAACCTACTTTAATACATTTTCAAAATTTACCAACGATGATTTTTGGACTCAATTAGAAAAAAGATCCGCTTGGGCGATTTCAGAATTAAGTGACCAACACGCATCAGGATTGATTCCTGACTTTGCTTGGGTAAAAGGCAACCAAATAACCCCAGTAAAACCAAAAGAAATTTCAGGAAAGTACGATGGGGATTATTCGTATAATGCAGCTCGAATTCCATTAAGACTATCAGATTCTAAAGATAAAAAAGTAGAAAAAGCACTAAACAAAATGTTAACCTTTTTCCAAAAACAACCCGTTATCAGAGGCGGCTATACCTTGACTGGAAAAAAATTAGTTGATAATCAATCTGCTAGTTATTCAGCGCCAATTCTTTATGCCACAAACAACCAAAAAAACTACACGGGATTGTATGCTTCTCAGAGATGGGTTTTCGAACATCCGTTGAATGGAAAAGATTACTATGGCGACACCTTAAAAACAATGGTGTTACTTAAACTGTATTAAAAAGTGACGAATTTATAACTCTTGAGACTCTATTATTCATGATTCATAGCGGCCTTGATTAAAGATTGACCTAAATCAGAAATGAGATAAAAATGACAAAAAAAATAATGACTATTTTTGGGACAAGACCAGAAGCAATAAAAATGGCTCCGTTAATAAAAAAGATGGAAGAAGATGATCGCTTTCAATCAATAGTGGTCGTGACAGCACAACACAGACAAATGTTGGACCAAGTATTAGATATTTTCAAGATTAAACCTGATTACGACCTCAATATTATGAAAGATGGACAAACACTATCGGATATTACGACAAGAGTAATGAAAGAATTAAATGCAGTATTTATGCAAATCCGTCCAGATATTGTCCTTGTTCATGGGGATACAACAACAACGTTTGCGGCATCAATTGCAGCTTTTTACCACCAAATCCCAATTGGACATGTCGAAGCAGGATTAAGAACATGGAATAAATTATCTCCATTTCCTGAAGAGATGAATCGACAAGTGACAGACGTCCTTGCAGACTTATATTTTGCTCCGACTGAAAAAAGTAAAGAAAATCTCATCAAAGAAAATCATCCCGAAAATGCGATTTTCGTCACAGGAAATACAGCGATTGATGCAATGAACTATACAATCTCAAATCATTACTCAAACGAATTGTTAGAGCGCCTGAAAGGAAAAAGAATTGTATTAGTCACAATGCATCGGCGTGAAAATTTAGGAATTCCGATGGAAAATGTTTTCCGAGCAATCAATCGCATTGTTGAAAAATATAAAGATGTAGAAATTTTATTTCCGATCCATAAAAATCCCAAAGTACGTCAAATCGCACAGAAAATTCTAATTGAATCAGAGCAAATCCATTTGATTGAACCACTCGATGTGGTAGATTTTCAAAATTTTGCAAAACGGAGTTTCTTAATCATGACAGATTCTGGTGGGGTTCAAGAAGAAGCACCATCATTAGGCGTTCCAGTTTTGGTGTTAAGAGATACGACTGAACGTCCAGAAGGAGTTGAAGCTGGCACGCTCAAATTGGCAGGGACAGATGAAGAGAGTGTATTCATAGCAGCAAACACGTTGTTATCAGACGATAAGGAGTACAAAAAGATGTTAAAAGCATCAAATCCTTATGGTGATGGCCATGCAAGCGAGAGAATATTAGAAGTATTAGCTGCCCAAAAATAAGATTTCAAAATCATCCGATCAATAAAGACATTCAAAGGTCAAAAAACGAAAAATCATATGTAAAAAAGTGAACAGTGTTTCACTTTTTTTGCATATTTTATCACTTAAAACACGTTTTGCAATTCACTAAAATAAACAGAAAAAACAAAGTTTTTAAACTTTGTTTTACTTTGAATCGCGTTTTTATTTCAGTGCTTCAGCAAATAATTTTTTATTACTATCAATTTCACTTTGAGGAATCACCTTAATATTATTGACTGTTGAGGCGTGAAGGTTAAGCTTGCTTGTGTTTTGCAAAGCCTTATTATAATTTAGGACAATGGATTTAAATTCACCAAAATCAATATTTGTCCTGACAGTTTCAGTATAAGCATAGAGCAGCTGACGATAATAATTAACAGATTTTATTTTTTTAACATGAGCGACTTCTTGAAGATTGCTATAAAGTCCCATAGAAACATTTTGTATCCGAGTAATGGCAGCATTGATATCAGAATGATCAACTTTAGAAATATAAGCTTGCACTTGCTCAGCGGTCACAAGATGAATCGTTCCTTGCTTAAATTCATAGCCATTTGAAACAAAGGCTTTTGGATTTTGTAAACTAATGCCACCAGTTGCTTCAATAAACGTCCCAATCTTATCAATATTAACATTTACAACCTTATTAATATCAACTCCAAAAGTAGATTTAACGTATTGAATCACACCTTTTTCACCACCAGAAGCATAGATAGAATTGATGGTTTCTTGATTAGGAAGCACATCAGAAACTGGAATATTTAAAAATGTTGCCTGATTTGTTGCCTTGTTTGTAGCAGTAAGGACAGTCGCAAAACATGCTTTTTGATTATTTAACGTCCCTGTTTCAATTAAAAGCGTCGTAAAAGCATTAGATTTTTTAAGATCAGTAGCAGTAGTCAAAGGCATTTTTTCATAAGAACTCTTAAAAGTAGAGTTGACAGAACTATAAACACTGTAACCCACTGCACCCGCAACAACTAACAGCAAGACCACAATACCAAGAAAAATCTTGAGTCCCAAATGTTTTTTAAGATGATGATGTCGCTTTCCACTCGTATGATGATGGTGTCTTTTTTTATTCAAAGGAATATCCTTTCTATGATACAATTTTTATCCTTTAAATTATATCATAAATCAGTGTAAATAAATAATTAAATAGTTAATCTCTTTTCATTTCTACTAAAAAAGCACAAAAAAATCAAACACAATATTTCAAAATTAATTTATATGTAAAAAAAGAAAAATTAAATATTTAAAAGTAAAAAAATAGTGCATAAATAAATATTATTTGCTATAATGAAATGTGCGTAATTTTAAATGAAAATTAAAACATATTAGAAAGGAGAGATTAATGAAAAAGACGTTTAATATAGTTTTATTAATGATTTTGTTACTACACGTAGTTTCTGGTTTTTTGGGGAGCTCAAAAGTTATAGCAGAATCATTAGGCGAACCTCCAAAGCGTATTGAGTTGATCAATCAGGATAAGTTAAAAATTTCTTATACTGTCATTGAAAATAAAAATTCTTACACGTGGAATATCTCTTATCAGTTTGCTGATACTAAAGATGACTCTAAATTGAGTTTGAAATTTCAATTTGATCACGATCAAGCAATAGAAATTGAACAAGCACGAAATTTTACTGTAAAAGATGATAGTGTAGAAAGTTTAAAATTTTTAAAGACTGATAATGGAAACTTAAAAATTTCTTCAGGCAAGTCCATTTCTAAATTATTAGTGAAATTGGAATTGAGTTCACAAGTAGTGAATGAAGGACACGATTCAATCACACCGAACATTCTTAGTGACTCAGAGAGCAAAGCAAAAGATCTGTTGCAGTTTAAAAAGGAACTTCAAGATACGAAAGCTCCATCCGTATCTTCTGAACAATCGATTTCGAAAAGCACAGTGTCAAAGAGTGTTGGAAAAGCAACCCAAAATGAACCGTCAAATTCCAATTTACTTGCTGAATCCAAGGCAACAACAGCAACTTCAAATAATTTTGTAGTAAACAATCTCTTAACCTCAACACAATATACGAACGTTTCTCCAAGCTATGCAGATGATAATGGAAGTTATCCTTTACCAAGCTGGACACCAAGTGGTAATACAACAGTCATCAATCATCAAGGACGGATTTATGGATCAAATAATTGGGATGGTGTCAAGAGTTGGAATGGAGATCCTGGAAATAAAACAAACTCATATATTGAGTATGGCGCAGCAGGAGCCAATGCAGATTTTGCTATCCGAAAATATGCAAGAGAAACAACAACTAAAGGTCTCTATGATGTTTATCTTAATGTAAGAGGAAATGAACAAAAAACGATAAAACCTGTTGACATTGTACTCGTTGTAGATATGTCAGGATCAATGGAACCTTCGAATAATTCGACAAATAGTGACCGAGCAGGAGCAGTAAGAAGTGGAGTAGAAAATTTTTTAAAATCTATTCAAAATGCTGGCATTGGAAAATATGTGAATGTTGGGGTGGTAGGATTTTCAAGTCCTGGAGAAGGTGCAACAGGAAAAGCTGGTTACTTTACTATTCCAATCAATAATTTAGAAAATTCATCGCAAATTACAACGATAAATCAAAAGCTACAAACAACATTTTACGGAGGAACATTTACTCAACTCGGAATCCGAAAAGGTGCTGAAATGCTTAAAAATGATACAAGCAGTAATCCGAAAACGATGATTCTTTTAACAGATGGTGTTCCAACCTTCAGCTATGCAGTAAAAGAATCACAAAAAATTAACGGAGTGGTATATGGAACACAATTTGAAACAGATCGTATAGATAGTCCAGGAAACACTTCGCAATTTAATAATTATTGGAGTCCATCTCCATATTACGCTTCAGGCAATCTAATAAAGGATACATGGGCTGCTACATTAGGTGAATCAAATATCATTAAGCAAAATATTGAAATTCGAGCTCTAGGGATCCAATTGGGGATGGATGGGGGTGTAAACGGCTATCAGCAACCATACCTTACGCAGAGTCAAGTAAGAGATAAGATGAAGTTGTTGGCTTCCCCAAATCTGTATCAAGATGCAGATAGTGTATCGCAAGTTCAAAAATATTTAGAGGATCAAGCAAAAGATGTTGTGAGTAGTTTCAATACTGTTGTTAATGGCAGTATTTCTGATCCTTTAGGTTCTCAATTTAAATATAAAGATACAAAAGTAGAAGTTACAAGTGTTGGGGGAACACAGCTCACTAACTTACCGAGTGCTCAAATGTCTGAAAATCAGATTAACGTCTCCAATATTAATCTCGGTAAAGGACAGGAATTACAATTTCATTATCAAGTGCAACTCAATACTGAGACTAGTGATTTTGTACCAGAAAAATGGTACCAGATGAATGGACGGACGACCTTCACCCCGAATAGTAACAGTCCAAATAATAAAGTTGATTTTGCAATTCCATCTGCTAAAGGAGAAGGAACACAACTCAATTTAAAGAAAATTTGGGAAGAATATGATGGGGATAAATCTGGACGGCCCCAAAAAGTGACATTTGAAATAAAAAGAAGTGATACTACACTAAATAGTACTTGGACATCAGGATTTATTGATGTCTCAGGGACAAATGATACAGATACTTGGCAAAAGAATAATGTCACACAACTCTCTGCTAAAGCAGGAGATCCTCAAACGCTTTGGCTACCAAAATACAATACAAATGGACAAACCTTTACCTATTCGATCAAGAGTGAGTCTCGGGTTCCAGGGTACACGGCAACAGCACTTGACGAGACGACTTATAAAAACAGCAAGCAATTTGTTCCCTTCACACTGAAGATAAATAAAACAGATGATAATGGAAGAGGATTAGCAGGGGCTCAATTTAAGTTGACAGATTCCAATGGAAAAGAAATTATAGGATCGATTGATGCTTCTGGGGTACTTTTTACATATCAAAATCTTATTGCAGGACAGTACAGTTTGACGGAAGTAAAAGCACCGAGTGGATATGTACTTCTGAAAAATTCAATACTGATCACCGTCTTGCCAAATGGTAAAGTGGAAATTGATGGAAAAGCAGTTGTCTCAAATAATCATACGATAGCGCTAAACATCAAAAATCATCAGATAGGAACCCTTCCAACCACAGGAGGAAACGGTCCAATTGTTTATTGGATTGTTGGTAGTGCTTTATTGATTTTGTTTATTATTGTTGGAGCATATTATTTATTAATAATAAGGAAAAATTAAGATGATCTTTTATAGATTGATTTTGAAAGGAGATAGAGACACACCTTAAAACGAAGCACAATGTAAAAATCACTCACTCACTCACTCACTCAAAAATGGAGAATAAAATGAAAAAAGAAAAATTATTAAAATTAGTAATGACGTTATTGCTAGCGTTGATAGCTATTGTTGCCCCAATTTCATCTGCTTTTGCGGATGACACGATTGATGACTCTACAAAGGTTAATGTGACCTTAAATAAACTGATTTGGAATGATAATGCACCAACTGATTTCCAAAATACAGGTGCAAAAATGAACTTTGACGGTTCAGCTACACCATTAAATGGATCTGAATTTACGCTTTATGATGTTACAAGTCAATATTATAACTATATTGCTAATAAGAGCCAACAAGCAGCCATTAGCCAAATTCAAGCAGACGCAAGTCAAGTTGCTCCAAATGATGCAACAAAAATTGAATCAGTTACCACTGCTGGGCAAGGACAGGCTTTATTCAATGATTTGTCAGTAAAGAATAAATCAGGACAATATAACGTTTATCTTTTCCTTGAAACTAAAACCCCTGACAATATTACAGTTACAAAATTGTCAGCTCCTATTGTGTTGGCAATGCCGATTTACACTTTAGATAAACAACAACAACCTACTGACACACTAAATCAAGACATTCAACTTTATCCTAAAAACGTTACATCTAAAGATACAAAAGAATTTACAAATGTTGGATCATTTAGTAAGGTAACTGTTGGAGATCAGTCTTTTGCTAATGTGACAACAGGCGATGTTTTAAACTATACTTTGACCGTTAACATTCCTGCTAATATTGGTGATGCAAATGCTGTTAATAAATATTCGATTTTTGATAAACCATCTGATGGACTTGCACTCGTTAACAATACAGTGACTGTGGGAAGTTTGACTGCGGGAAATGGAACTTCAGGGGATTATGATATTGCTTATGTAAATGGTGGATTCACGGTTAATTTACATCTGAACAGTGATAATGTTAAAGCATTGGCTGGTAAAAAAATACAATTAACTTATAATATGAAATTGACGGCAGATGTGAATCCGGATAATTTACAAAGTAACAAAGCGAGTGTCCAAATTAATAATTCGCCTGAACAACAAATCACCCCTCCAACTCCTGTAGGTACTGGTGGTTACAAATTTATCAAAAAGGATGCTCAAACTGGAAAAAACTTATCTGGGGCAGAGTTTGTCGTGGCTAATAGTGATCAATCAAAATTTGCAAAATTTAGTGGTCAAAACTCAAAAGGTGAATATGTCTTTGATTCGTGGGTCTCAAAAGATCAAGCAACAAAAATTGTTTCTGGAAATGATGGATCATTCAATGTAATTGGACTTACAAATGGGGATTACGTACTTAATGAAACTAAAGCACCTTCAAATAACTACGTACAACTAAAAGATGGAACAATCAAATTTACGGTAGAACACGGAAAATATGGCAAATCTGAATTAGATGTTAAGAACACACCAAAAGGACTTCTTCCTTCTACAGGTGGCGCAGGAATCTATGGTTTCTTGATTCTTGGTGTGATTATGATGACTTCTGCCTTAGTTTGGTATAAAAAATCTAAAAAACAAGCATAAAATTTTTACAAAATAAATAAAGCTGGGGAAGAACCCAGTTTTATTTAATAAAAGATCGGTTCGGTAATGGTGATAAAAGGGGGAAATATGAAAAACGAAAAGTCTAAAAAAACAGGCGTCCATAAAACGATTGCTATAAAAATCATTATGGTCGTCTTATTCGTTTCTGGATTAATGACTTTTGCTTATCCTTTTTTATCGGATGCGATTAATGGTTTACATGATCAAGCAGTCATTGATAATTATAAGAAAGAGTATAATGACTTATCAAAACAAGAACAAGAAAATCGGCTAAATAAATTAAAAATAGAAAATAAAAAATTATTAGAGAATAATGAACTTACGAACATTCCGGGAATGGGAACAGTAAAAGATCCATTTGCTTCGGAATCAAAAAAATCAGAATTAGCAAATAAAGACAATGTAAAAAAGCATATCATAGGTGCGATTTTTATTCCCGCAATAAAGGTAAGCTTACCTTTATTTGATGAAACAAATGATGCATTTCTTGACGAAGGAGCAACAGTTTTACAAGGCAGCTCTTTTCCAATCGGAGGAATTGGAACGCACTCTGTTATTACGGGACATACTGGTGTGCCAGAAAAAAAGTTATTTACTGATCTGAATAAATTGAAAAAAGGGGACGTCTTTTATATTCAAGTTGAAGGAAAAAAACTGGCCTATCAAATTAATAATTTTAAAACCGTTTTGCCTAATGAGCTGGACAGTTTAAAAATTGATCGGCATCTTGATCAAGTGACTTTGGTTACTTGTACCCCTTATATGATTAATACGCATCGACTTTTAGTCACTGGATACAGAGTTCCTTATGTTGGAGAAAAATTGAATCAGCAAATCAATGCAACGAAGCAATACCAATTCAAACGGATCATGTTATATTCATTTTTATTGCTCGTTTTAGTTCTATTTATAATTTACATTTTTTGGAGGATATTATTTAAATCCAAAATAAGAGAATAGCATCTCTACTAAAAAGCCCTGAGGGGTTTTTTTGATGGTAAAGATGAGAAGTGATTTGTGTTATAATTAAAGCAAACACTGCAAGAAAAGAAATGAGTAAAAATGATAAAAAACTATGAATTGTCTGAAACAAAGAAGCTGGTATCAACAGATGAAATGAAAAATTTTACTTATGTTCTCAATCCGAATCGTGAGGAAATAGGGAGAGTTTCAAAATATTTTGATTTTCCTTTTGATTATTTGGGTGGGATTCTTGATGATTATGAGAATGCGCGGTTTGAAACGGATGAAAATGATAATAATTTGATTTTGTTACAATATCCTTCAGAATCTAACTATGGCGAGGTGGCGACTTTTCCTTATTCTTTGATTTGGACGAAAAATGAATCTGTTGTACTCGCTTTGAATCATGAGATTGAAAATACTGAAATTTTTGATCGAAATTATGACTTCAAACGCTATAAGCATCAATTGGTTTTTCAGATTATGTATCAATTGACACATGTGTTTCATATATACCTAAAGGATTTTAGAGCGAGAAGAAGAAAGTTAGAGGTTGGGATTAAAAATTCTACAAAAAATGATCAGATTGTGGATTTAATTGCAATTCAAGCGAGTTTGATTTATTTTGAAGATGCGTTATCCAATAATCGAAAGGTTATCCAAAAATTTATTGATTATTTGCGCAAGGAGGATGAGGATGGTTTTGCGGATAAAATCTATGATGTTTTTGTAGAAATGGATCAAGCTTACACTGAAACAAAAATTCAACTCAAATTACTTGAAAATTTACGTGATTTATTTTCAAATATCGTGAGTAATAATTTAAATATTGTCATGAAAATCATGACATCTGCGACATTTGTCTTAGGGATTCCTGCAGCAATTTTTGGATTTTATGGGATTAATGTGCCGATTCCAGGACAGACATTTCATTGGATGGTTTGGCTGATTTTAGTTGTGACAATTGTGGTCAGTGTTCTTGTGGTTAGATTGCTTCGCAAAAAAGATATGATTTGATACTAAAAAGTTTTCGTATAAAAGAGGAGTCATTAAAAATGTGAGAAAAGTTTATTTATCGTTAATGAAAATGAACTTTTTTAGTTCTATTTAAAAAAACGGTCAAAATATGTAACAGATAATAAAATAAATTGAACTGTACTAGCAAAGAAAGTGCTTTTATTCTTGTTTTTGGCTTGAAATCGCAAATCTGTATGATATAATTAAATCATAATCTGAAACAGAAGTTCAGATGTTGAAATCAAAGGAGATTTTCAAAATGAAAACTGAAGTAACATCAGAATTATTCGACCAAGCCTGGGAAGGCTTCAAAGGCGCTGACTGGCGTGATAAAGCTAGTGTATCACGTTTTGTTCAAGCAAACTACACCCCTTACGATGGAGACGAAAGCTTCCTCGAAGGACCAACTGAACGCACACTTAAAGTTAAAAAAATCATTGAAGACACACGCAACCACTATGAAGAAGTAGGTTTCCCATTTGATACTGATGTTGTAACATCTATCGATAAAATTCCTGCTGGATATGTTGATGCTAATGATAAGGAACTTGAACTTATCTATGGTATGCAAAACAAAGAACTTTACCGTTTGAACTTTATGCCAAGAGGTGGCCTTCGTGTTGCTGAAAAAATCTTGACTGAACATGGTCTTTCAGTTGATCCTGAATTGCACAATGTTTTATCACAAACTATGACATCTGTTAATGACGGAATCTTCCGCGCTTACACTTCAGGAATCCGTAAAGCACGTCACGCTCACACTGTAACTGGTCTTCCTGATGCTTACTCACGTGGACGTATCGTAGGTGTTTATGCTCGTCTTGCACTTTATGGTGCAGATTACTTGATGAAAGAAAAATCTCGTGAATGGGATGCTATCACTGAAATCAATGATGAAAACATTCGTCTTAAGGAAGAAATTCACATGCAGTATGAAGCTTTGCAACAAGTTGTAAACTTTGGTAAATTGTATGGTCTTGATGTGACGCGTCCAGCAATGAACGTAAAAGAAGCAATCCAATGGGTTAATATCGCATATATGGCTGTATGTCGTGTGATTAATGGTGCTGCAACTTCACTTGGACGTGTGCCAATCGTTCTTGACATCTATGCTGAACGTGACCTAGCTCGTGGTACATTCACTGAACAAGAAATCCAAGAATTCACGGATGATTTCGTTTTGAAACTTCGTACAATGAAATTCGCTCGTGCTGCTGCTTATGATGAACTTTATTCTGGTGACCCAACATTCATCACAACATCTATGGCTGGTATGGGGAATGACGGACGTCACCGTGTTACTAAGATGGACTACCGTTTCTTGAATACGCTTGATACAATTGGTAATGCTCCAGAACCAAACTTGACTGTTTTGTGGGATTCTAAACTTCCTTATTCATTCAAACACTATGCAATGTCTATGAGTCACAAACACTCTTCTATCCAATACGAAGGTGTTGAAACAATGGCTAAAGATGGTTATGGTGAAATGTCATGTATCTCTTGTTGTGTATCTCCACTTGATCCAGAATCTGAAAATGCACGTCACAATATCCAATTCTTCGGTGCTCGTGTTAACGTGCTTAAAGCAATGTTGACTGGTATTAATGGTGGATATGATGATGTTCACAAAGATTACAAAGTATTTGATATTGATGGTATTTCTTCTGAATATCTTGAATACGATGAAGTAATGGAAAACTTTGATAAATCATTGAATTGGTTGACGGATACTTATGTTGACGCAATGAATATCATTCACTATATGACAGATAAATATAACTACGAAGCTGTTCAAATGGCATTCTTGCCAACCCGTGTTGGTATCAATATGGGATTTGGTATCTGTGGTTTCGCAAATACTGTTGATTCACTTTCAGCAATCAAATATGCTAAAGTGAAAACACTTCGTGATGAAAATGGCTATGTTTATGATTATGAAGTAGAAGGTGACTTCCCACGTTATGGTGAAGATGATGATCGTGTTGATGATATCGCTAAACTTGTGATGAAGATGTACCATGAAAAATTGGCTTCACACAAACTTTATAAAGGTGCAGAAGCTACAGTTTCACTTTTGACGATTACTTCAAACGTTGCATACTCTAAACAAACAGGTAATTCACCAGTTCACAAAGGTGTCTTCCTCAATGAAGATGGTACAGTAAATAAATCTAAACTTGAATTCTTTAGCCCAGGTGCTAACCCATCTAACAAAGCTCAAGGTGGATGGTTGCAAAACCTCCGTTCATTGGCTAAATTGGACTTCAAAGATGCAAATGATGGAATCTCTTTGACTACTCAAGTTTCTCCACGTGCACTTGGTAAAACTCGTGATGAACAAGTGGATAACTTGGTTCAAATCCTTGATGGTTACTTCACTCCAGGTGCTTTGATTGCTGGTACTGAGTTTGCTGGACAACACGTCAACTTGAACGTTATGGATCTTAAAGATGTTTATGACAAGATCATGAATGGTGAAGATGTTATCGTTCGTATCTCTGGTTACTGTGTCAATACTAAATATTTGACTCCAGAACAAAAAACTGAGTTGACTCAACGTGTCTTCCACGAAGTGCTTTCACAAGACGAAGACGATGAAGTAATGCACACTTCAAATATCTAATTGAACATTAAAATGATTGAAATAAGTCTCTAAGCATAGAGGCTTATTTTTTTGTAATAAATACGGTTGAAAAAAATAGCGATACAATTGATTTTTAGAAAGTACATGTTGTCTATTTTTTGTTATAATAAGAGGTATGAGTAAAGTAATTGGATTAACTGGGGGAATTGCAAGTGGAAAGTCAACAGTCGTTGATTTTTTGAGTTCCAAGGGGTATTTCGTGATTGATGCGGATAAGGTCGTGCGTGAATTACAAGAACCTGGAGGAAAATTGGCGCAACGCATTTTAAAGACCTTTGGTCCACGCTTTTTTGAGTCTTCTGGGGTGCTTGATCGTCAAAAACTGGGGAAATTCATTTTTTCAGATGAAGCAGCACGTCAAAAATTGGCAGAACTTCAAAATCAAACGATTCGAGAAGAGATTTATCGTCGAAAATCTGATCTTTTAAAAATAATGCCAGAGGAAGGGATTGTTTTTATGGATATTCCTTTATTATTTGAGCAAAATTATGATGGGTTTGATGAAGTTTGGTTGGTTGCTGTGGATCATGAAATACAACTGGAGCGGGTGATGCAAAGAGATCATCTCTCAAGAAGTGAGGCAAGGTTAAGAATAGCTGCTCAGATGTCTCTTAAAGAAAAGAAGAAGAAAGCCACGCGAATCATTGATAGCTCAGGAACAATCTTAGAAACAAGAAAAATAGTAGAACAGTATTTACTGGATTTAGAAAGTCATTAAAGAGGAAGAAAAACGAAAACGAAAAAAATTAAAAAAGTGAACTGGCAAACTAATTTGTGGATTACATGGATTGGTTGTTTTATTGTGGGATCGTCTTTTTCATTGGTCATGCCCTTTTTGCCATTATATATTCAACATTTGGGAGTTACGGGATCAGCGGCGACGTTTTATTCAGGAATTGCGTTTGCTTCTAGTGCTTTAGCTTCGGGATTAGTGGCTCCATTTTGGGGAAAGCTTGCGGATGAGTACGGAAGAAAACCGATGATGGTGCGCGCTTCTTTTGCAATGTCACTCACAATGGGATTTATTGCGATTTCTCCACTTTTTGGGAAGATGGGAGTTTTTTGGTTAATTGGATTGAGATTATTGATGGGATTTTTCTCAGGTTTTATTCCGAATGCTACTGCAATGATTGCTTCTCAAGCGCCAAAAGATAAATCAGGTTATGCTTTAGGTCTGCTTTCAACGGCTATGGTGACGGGAACTTTAATTGGACCATCTGCAGGTGGTTTGATGGCACAGTGGTTTGGGATGAGTAATGTGTTTATCATCGTTGGTGTGCTCCTTTTTGTGGATGCGGTTTTGACTGTTTTTCTTGTCCATGAAAATTTTGAACCGATTGCTAAAAAAGATATGCTTTCGACAAAAGAGGTCATTAATCAAGTGTCAAATAAGCATGTTTTGGTGGGACTGATGATTACGTGCTTTATTTTGCAAATTTCTTCTCAATCAATTGAGCCTTTTGTGACGTTGTATATTAAAACATTGTCTTCTTCAACGAATAATTTGATGTTTATTTCTGGGTTGATTGTTTCGGCGGTTGGACTTTCTGCGATGTTATCTGCTTCAACGCTGGGAAAAATTGGGGATAAATATGGTTCTCATCGGTTGATTTTACTTGGTTTACTTTTTAGTTTTGCGGTTTATTTGCCTATGGCATTTGTCCATACACCTCTTCAATTGGGATTATTGAGATTTTTACTTGGTTTTGGGACAGGAGCATTAATGCCGTCTGTGAATTCATTATTGGCTAAAATCACGCCAAAAGAAGGGGTTTCACGAATATTTGCATACAGCCAAATGTGTTCAAATTTTGGGGTTGTCGCAGGGCCATTAATTGGATCTGCGGTGGCAGGACTTTATTCTTATCGTTTGGCAATTATTGTGACGAGTTTGTTTGTTGCACTTAACTTTATTTGGTCGTTCATCAATTTCCGTCCATTTTTACATCAACGGAGTATCCTTTAAAATGAGAGTGAAAATTACATTACGTTGTACTTCGTGTGGCAATAAAAATTATATCAGTAGTAAAAATAAAGCAAATCATCCTGAAAAGGTTGAAACAATGAAATTTTGTCCAAAGGAGCGGATGGTTACGCTCCATCGTGAAGTTTAAAAGAGGAATTTTCCTCTTTTTTGTGTTTGTGATGTGGTCGAGAAATGTTGAACTTTTCTGGATAAAAATGTTAAATGACTAAATTATGATTAAAAAAATGATATAATGTAGGGAAACAATAAATTGAAACACGATTAGACTGTAAATTTAAATTAAAAAAATGAATTTGAGAGAAAAATGAAAGACGGATTAAAAAAAGGTAATTTTTTAAACTACTCCATTTTAGTTCCTTATTTGTTGCTTTCTGCAATTGGAATTATCATGGTTTTTTCAACGACGGTGCCTTATCAGCTGATACATGGCTATCCTCCTTACACTCAGGTGATCAATCAAACAGCGTTTATGCTGTTGAGTTTTGTTGCAATTGCCGTTATTTTTCGCTTGAAATTAGGGGCATTAAAGAGTAAAAAAATTCTAGGTTTTGTGATGGTGGTGTTGATTTTAGCAATGCTTGCGGCACGTTTTGTTTTCCGACCTTTAAATGGTGCACATGGATGGATCATCATTCCGGGATTTGGGACGATCCAGCCTGTTGAAATTGCTAAAATCTTTGTGGTTTGGTATCTTTCTTCTGTTTTTTCAGAAAAACAAGAGGAGATTCAAAATTATGATATTAGAGAAGTATTTAAAGGAAAATCGATCACACAACGTTTGATTGGTGGGTGGAGACTCCCGATTTTATCTTTAATTGTGATTGAGTTGATTATGCCCGATTTGGGAAATACGATTATTTTGACAGGGCTTGTGCTAATTATGGTGGGGGCAAGTGGAATTTCATGGCGCTGGTTTAGTGGTTATGGAAAAATATTTTTAGTGTTTATTTTGGGAATTATCGGTGTTTTATTTGCAACGGGTGGTAATTTAATTCCTGGCTCTTATGTCAATGCCAGATTTAGGGCTTATGTCAATCCATTTACTGATCTTGCCAAGTCAGGTCATCAACTTGCGAATTCTTATTATGCGGTTGTAAATGGAGGATGGTTGGGTCGAGGATTAGGGAATTCCATCCAAAAAAATGGATTTTTACCAGAA
This sequence comes from Lactococcus hircilactis, assembly GCF_009601015.1. Taxonomy (GTDB): domain Bacteria; phylum Bacillota; class Bacilli; order Lactobacillales; family Streptococcaceae; genus Lactococcus; species Lactococcus hircilactis. The sequence continues at coordinate 59,204 of NZ_WITJ01000004.1, read as the reverse complement.
GCGACGACAGACTTTGTTTTTCCAATTATTGTAGAAGAATTAGGGATTATTGGAGGGATTTTAGTGCTTGGCGTTCTATTCTTTTTGATTGGTCGAATGTTGACTGTGGGAATCCGTGCTAAAAATCCGTTTAACAGTTTGATTGCGATTGGGATTGCCTCGTTATTGTTGCTTCAAGTTTTAGTCAATGTTGGCGGAGCAATTGGTGTGATTCCTGAGACGGGGGTCACATTCCCGTTTGTCTCTCAAGGGGGATCTTCTTTCTTTGTCTTATCTTTAGGTGTCGCTTTTGTTCTTAATATTTCTGCAGATGAGAAGCGGCGAGAAATTAGTGAACTTTCGAATCAATATTTCACTCAAGCGGATCAAAATGATTCGATTTGAGCATAAAAGATACTCTGTCATTGGCAGAGTATCTCTCTTATCTTTGGAATGTTTTGAATTTAATATTCAAACGTGCATTTTTCTCTATTTAGTGCTATATTAGAGAGTGTAATAAATAAATAAATAAATGTTGGCGGATGCTGTTGATTTTTATTTTGAATAAATTTGAATTTAGAAAAAGGAGTCCCATTAATGAAAAAACTATTAGTTGCTAATCGCGGTGAAATTGCAATTCGAGTTTTCCGTGCGGCAAATGAGCTTGGCTTGGCTACTGTTGCGGTTTATGCAAAAGAAGATGAGTATTCTGTTCATCGATTTAAAGCAGATGAGTCTTATTTGATTGGTGAAGGAAAAAAACCAATTGAAGCTTATTTGGATATGGATAGTATCATTCAAGCGGCATTGGATTGTGGTGCGGATGCGATTCACCCTGGTTATGGATTGCTTTCTGAGAATTTGGAATTTGCGACTAAAGTGCGTGATGCGGGGTTGACATTTATAGGTCCTGAACTCCATCATTTGGATATTTTTGGGGATAAAATCAAGGCTAAGGCGGCAGCGGATGAAGCGAATGTGCCTGGAATTCCTGGTACTCCTGGCGCTGTGGATATTGATGGGGCTTTTGAATTTGCCAAAACATACGGCTATCCTGTCATGATCAAGGCTGCACTTGGTGGCGGCGGTCGTGGAATGCGTGTTGCGCGCAATGATGATGAATTGCGTGATGGCTATGCACGTGCAAAATCAGAAGCGATTGGTGCATTTGGTTCGGGTGAAATATATGTTGAGAAGTACATTGAAAATCCAAAACACATTGAAGTTCAGATTATGGGGGATGTTCATGGGAATATCTTGCATTTGCATGAGCGGGATTGTTCTGTGCAACGTCGAAATCAAAAAGTGATTGAAATTGCACCCGCTGTTGGATTGTCGCTTGAATTGCGTCAGCGGATTTGTGATGCAGCAGTGAAGCTTTGTAAAAATGTAGGTTACATTAATGCTGGAACTGTTGAGTTTTTGGTTAAGGATAATGAATTTTACTTTATTGAAGTAAATCCTCGTGTTCAGGTGGAACATACGATCACTGAGTTGATTACTGGAGTTGATATTGTTCAAACTCAGATTTTAGTGGCACAAGGAAAGGATTTACATACTGAGATTGGGTTGCCAAAGCAAGAGGAAATTCCACTTTTGGGCGCTGCAATTCAATGTCGAATCACAACTGAAGATCCTGAAAATGGCTTTTTGCCAGATACTGGAAAAATCAACACGTACCGCTCTCCTGGTGGATATGGGGTTCGTCTTGATGTTGGAAATGCTTATGCTGGATATGAAGTGACGCCTTATTTTGATTCTTTGTTGGTTAAAGTGTGTACTTTCGCACCAAGTTTTGAAGATTGCGTGCGTAAAATGGATCGCGTGTTGCATGAATTTCGAATTCGTGGGGTGAAAACAAATATTCCATTTTTGATCAATGTGGTCGCTGATACGCACTTTACGAGTGGTCAAGCAACGACAACATTTATTGATAATACGCCATCACTCTTTAATTTTCCTCGATTACGTAATCGTGGGACTAAAACGCTACATTATTTGTCAAATATCACAGTGAATGGTTTTCCTGGGATTGAAAGTGGACAAAAAAAGCACTTTGATCTTCCGCGTCAGCCGCAATTTGATGCTGTCAGTACTGACAGCGTGGTGACGGCAAAAAATATTTTAGATGAAAAGGGGCCAAGTGCAGTTGTTGACTTTATTAAAAATCAAAAAGATGTCCTCTTGACAGATACAACCTTGCGCGATGCGCATCAATCGTTACTTGCGACGCGCTTGCGAACGCAGGATATGAAAGGAATTGCAGGTGCGATTGATCAAGGATTGCCAGAGCTGTTTTCTGCTGAAATGTGGGGCGGGGCAACGTTTGATGTTGCGTATCGTTTCTTAAATGAGTCTCCTTGGTACCGTCTGCGTGAATTGCGTAAATTGATGCCAAATACGATGTTCCAAATGCTTTTTCGTGGGTCAAATGCGGTCGGTTATCAAAATTATCCAGATCATGTGATTGCTGAGTTTATTAAAATTTCCAGTCGAGAAGGAATTGATGTATTTCGTATTTTTGATAGTTTAAATTGGTTACCTCAAATGGAAAAATCAATTCAGGCTGTTCGTGATGCAGGTAAAATTGCTGAAGCGACAATTTGTTATACGGGCGATATTCTTGATCCAATGCGTTCAAAGTATGACTTGAAATACTATACAGATTTGGCAAAAGAGATGCAAGCAACTGGTGCGCACATTCTTGCCATTAAGGATATGGCTGGACTGTTGAAACCTCAAGCAGCATATCGTTTGATTTCTGAATTAAAAGATACCGTTGATTTGCCGATTCATCTGCATACGCACGATACTTCAGGAAATGGAATCATTACTTATTCTGGTGCAACTCAAGCGGGAGTGGATATAATTGATGTGGCAACGGCAAGTCTTGCTGGCGGAACGTCACAGCCATCAATGCAATCCATTTATTATGCGCTTGAACATGGGCCTCGTCATGCACACATTAATGTGAAGAATGCAGAGCAAATTGATCATTATTGGGAAGATACGCGCAAATACTATGCGGCGTTTGAAGGCGGGATTACGAGTCCATCAACGGAAGTTTATATGCATGAAATGCCTGGTGGACAATACACTAATCTAAAATCACAGGCTGCGGCAGTGGGATTGGGACATCGTTTTGATGAAATCAAACGGGTTTATCGGACGGTGAATATGATGTTTGGTGACATCATTAAAGTGACGCCAAGTTCAAAAGTTGTCGGGGATATGGCACTCTTTATGGTGCAAAATAATTTGACCGAAGAAGACGTTTATGCACGCGGTCAGGAGTTGAATTTCCCTGAGTCAGTCGTTTCGTTTTTCCGTGGAGATTTGGGACAACCGGTAGGAGGATTCCCTGAAAAATTACAGCAAATTATTGTGAAAAATAAATCTGTCATTACTGACAGACCAGGATTGCATACTGCACCTGTTGATTTTGAGCAGGTCAAAGCAGAATTGGCTGAGAAAATCGGTTATGATCCGGGGGATCATGAAGTAATTTCTTATCTTTTGTATCCTCAAGTTTTCTTGGATTATCAAAAAATGCAACAAGAATTTGGCTCGGTCACGCTACTGGATACGCCAACGTTTCTTTATGGCATGACTTTGGGTGAGAAAATAGAAGTTCAAATTGAAAAAGGGAAAACGTTGAGTATTCGATTGGATGAAATCGGAGAACCTGATTTGTCAGGAGATCGTGTGCTATTCTTTAATTTGAACGGACAACGGCGCGAGGTTGTCATTAATGACAAATCTGTCAAAACTCAAGTTGTGGCAAAACGAAAAGCGGAGACAGGAAATGTCAATCAAATTGGTGCAACCATGCCAGGTTCTGTGTTGGATGTGTTGATTCAACCTGGCGATCATGTGAAAAAAGGGCAAACATTGATGGTCACAGAAGCAATGAAGATGGAAACGTCCATTGAAGCACCGTTTTCTGGGGTGATTGCGGATGTCTTTGTTCACAAAGGTGAAGCCATTCAAACCAAAGATTTACTGATTGAGATTCGGTAAGAAACTCTGTCAGCACTGACAAAAAATTTTCATTCCAAAAAAATGGGTGCTGTCATGCATCAAGACTGTTTTTCAAATCCTGTCACAACTGACAGGATTTTTTTTGATGAAAATGAGGATAAAAAAACTCTGTCAGCACTGACAGAGAAAAAATTTTTATTTCAAATCGTTGCGTTCCATGATTTCATCAATGAATCCGTATTCGAGTGTTTCTTTGGCATCCATCCAGTGATCACGTTCGCAATCTTTATGAACTTTTTCGATGGATTGACCTGAATTCTCAGACAAGATCTTCTCAAGTCGATTCCGCGTTTTTAAAATTGATTCAGCAACAATCGCAATGTCTGTTTGTTGCGTGCCGCTACCTGTGCCGCCCATCGGTTGATGAATAAGATATTCTGCATTTGGCAACATAAAGCGTTTGCCTTTTGCACCAGATGAGGCAATAATTGTTCCCATTGATGCGGCCATTCCCATTACAATCGTTTGGACATCAGACTTAATGAAATTCATCGTATCAACAATCGCAAGTCCTGCAGAAACAGAACCTCCAGGACTGTTAATATAGAGATAAATGTCTTTTGTGTTGTCTTGTGCATCGAGAAATAAAAGCTGTGCGATAATGCTGTTTGCCATGCCATCTTCGACTGGACCAGTCAACATGATGATCCGGTCTTTTAAAAGCCGTGAATAGATGTCGTAAGCGCGCTCACCTCGTGATGATTGTTCAATAACTGTTGGAACTAAGTAACCCATAAGTGTCTCCTGACTTTTTAACTTTCACATGATCTTTTCATTAAATGAGAAAAGTGTGAAGAAGTGAATAAGTCCATCGGTAAAGAGATTCCGATGTTCCTTTCGTTTCTTTATAATTAATATTATAAAATAAAGGTCAGAAAAGGTCAAAGGAAAAGATTTTGATGAGTAAAAATAATTTAAAATGAAAAAAATGATAAAAAAAATGAAAAAGGAAATGAAATAAATTCACAAATGCTTTAGGATTTGCTATAATAAAGGCATGACAACACAGCTTATGATTGCGATGCTTTTTGGCCTAATTCTTGGGAGCTGTTTGACGATTGCGGGCATTTTTATTTATAAAATTTATGACGAAAATCGTTATAAAAAACGGCTGGCGATTGAAAAACTGATCAGAGAAATTGAAGCTAGAAATACGCTAAATCAAAAAATTATTGAAATTTTAAATCGTCCAATCGCAGGAGACGATACCGATTTGATTAGCCCTCAAAACGATGTCAAAGTTCCATTTTATGATTATAATTTTCTTAAAAATTATTCATCGATGTATAATCTTTATTTACCAACCTATTATCTCAATACTTTTTTCAAAAAACTATCTCATCATCTAGCTGTTTTTGATGATGAACAAGATTTGAAAAATGGAGGATATATTTTTAAAGAATCACGTCCCATTTTTGAAAATTTTTCAATTGAGATTACGGATGATATTGAAACGAAAAAAAGAGCGCTCAATCAAGCGCAAAATATTTATCCAGCACTCTTAAAGCGTCAACATTATGATATTTAAAGCAATCATGCTGATTAATCCCTTGTAAAATCAGGTTTTGTCAGTACTGACAGCTTTTTATTTTTTTGTCAAAAAAAAAATCAAAAAAAAATGAAAAAAGTGCGAAATAGGTCTTTTTTTCATTACGCAAATATGATATAATTGAACAATCGTTAGTTTTGATAAAATATTTAACAGTATTAGAGAAATGAAACTAAAAATGATTTCTGAAAAAAATTTCAGGATCAGATCTTAATGAAGGAGGAAAGATGATTACTATCTATACAGCGCCATCGTGTACGAGCTGCAAAAAAGCCAAAACTTGGCTCACTTATCACCGTATCCCGTTTGAAGAGCGCAATATTATTGCAAACCCATTATCCGTTGGAGAAATCAGTCGAATTCTTGAAAAATGTGATGATGGAGTTGAGGGGTTAATTTCGAATCGAAACCGTTTTGTAAAAACGCTGGGAGTTGACTTTGAAGATCTTTCCTTATCTGCGGCGATAAAAATAATTTCTGAACATCCACAAATCATGCGTCGTCCAATTATTATGGACGAAAAAAGACTTCATGTGGGATATAATGAAGAAGAAATTAGAGCATTTTTACCTCGCACAGTACGGATTTTGGAAAATGGTGGTGCACGATTGCGCAGCGCAATTTAATTTTTTATTTTTTAAAAAAACCGGACTCATTTTTAGGACACAGTAGTGTCTTTTTTTATACATTTTTTTATTGACGAAGAAGAAAGTAGCGCGAATTCGTGGTATAATGAACATATGAATATTTTCGATACACACACGCACCTCAATGATGAACCGTTTAAGCATCGCATCGCAGATGAAGTAAAAAAAGCAAAAAATTTTAGCGTGACAAAAATGAATATCGTAGGGAGTAATTTAGAACTAAATCGTTGTGCTGTTGAAATTGCGGAACAATTTGACGCGTGTTATGCAACGATTGGATGGCATCCTGATGATGCAGGAACATTTGACGAACACGCACAAGATTATTTATTGTCAGTGCTGACAAAACCTAAAGTGATCGCCGTGGGAGAAATTGGGCTTGATTATCATTGGATGGTGGAGTCTAAAGCGGTTCAAGAACAGGTGTTTAGACGTCAAATCGAAATTTCAAAGCAACTCAATCTTCCCTTTCAAGTCCATAGTCGTGATGCTTTAAAAGAAACCTATCACATCATTAAATCAGAAGGTGTTGGATCAGCTGGTGCAATCATGCACTCCTTTTCTGGAACTTACGAAGAAGCCAAAAAATTTTTAGATCTCGGAATGATGCTTTCGTTTTCAGGTGTGGTAACCTTTAAAAAAGCGGTGGCAGAGCAAGAAGCTGTTTCAAAATTGCCACTGGATCGCATTTTAGTTGAAACAGATGCTCCTTATTTGACTCCAGTTCCTTATCGTGGCCGTGAAAATACTCCAGCTTATACACGCTATGTGGTTGAAAAAATAGCAGAGCTTCGAGGGCTTCCTATAGAAACCGTTGCTGAAAAAACGTATGAAAATGCGATGAGGATTTTTAAAATTGAGTAAGAATATCATGAGAATCATTTGGATTTTATTCGTATTTTTAACACTTTATTTTTCCTATTTATCATTTTTGAACGCGGCCACGCCCATCAGTACATGGGATGATTCTGACGTAAGTCAAGCAGGATTGCGAATCTTAGCGTTGCCTTGTTTTGTCATTGGCTGCATGCTCTTTAATTTGGATAAAAAAGAAAAACTTTTGTATCGTTGGATTTATTTTTTACCAGTAATACTTACCGTTATTATGATTATTATAAAGAAATTAGGATAAAATGTGGAGAAGAAGAAAAAAATTACAAAAGTAATCGTCGTAGAAGGTAGAGATGACACCGCTCAACTGAAACGTTTTTTCGACGTGGATACTTATGAAACAAACGGCTCAAGCATTAATGCACAAGATCTTGAGCGTCTCAAAAAAATTCACACCAAGCGCGGTATTATTGTGTTTACAGATCCTGATTTTCAAGGAGAGCGCATTAGAAAAATGATAATGCAAGCAATCCCAACCGCCGAACACGCTTTTATCCAACGCGATGAAGGCATTCCAAAGTCAAAATCAAAAGGACATTCATTAGGCGTTGAACACGCTGATTTTAGTGCTTTGACAGCAGCTTTGAATCACGTTGAAACGTCGTCAGTACTGACAGAACAAGCTTTCGCACTGACACAATCAGATTTGATACGATTGGGTTTAATCATGCGACAGGACAGCCGAAAATGCCGAGAAGTACTCTGCTTTGAGTTACGCATTGGCTATGCAAATGGCAAACAACTGCTCAAGCGATTAAACATGTTTGGAATTTCTCTTGAAGCGATAGAAAACGTTATGAAAAAATATGAAAAAGAAAGTGAAACATGGAAAATCAAGCAAAAATTCTGAGTCAATTGACGGATTTATTTACCAAAATCAACTTTTTTTATCGCCCTCAAATGGAGGCACTCTTTCCAGAGCTTTCCTTATCTGAGATAGAATGCATTGAGATCATCGCAAAAATTGATCAACCCAACGTCACAAAACTTGCAGATGCCCTTTATATCACACGAGGCGCAGTCAGTAAAATCACAAAAAAGCTCATCCAAAAGCAACTCATCGCGCCTTATCAAGAAAAAGAAAATAAAAAAGAAATCTATTTTGTACTCACCAAAAAAGGAACGGAGATTAATCAAGCACATGAAGACATGCATTTGAAATTTTTAGCGCATGATCGCCCCATTTTTTCAGAGTTGACGCCAGAAGACGAAGATCGAATCATTCATTTTTTAGAGCGCTATAACACGCACTTGGACCAAGCAATCAGAAACAATCAAAAATAGATTGTTTTTTTTGTGCATTTATTGTTGACAAGGAAACAATAAAATAATATACTTAAGTTGTTTCCCAGGAAACAATAAATGAAAGTGAATGAAACTTATGACATCTCATCGTTACAATAATGCCCTCATTTTTGGGCTCATCTCAACATTTTTGACTGGATTTGGCTTTACGGTCATCAGCCCAGTCGTGCCCTTTATGGTTCAGCCGTTTGCCAATGCGCATTCACAAGCACTGATTGTGACCGCATTAACGGCCGTTTATGCTGCCTGCACTTTTCTATCCGCTCCTTTATTTGGACTGTTATCTGACCGTTTTGGTCGCAAGCCCATCCTACTTTTGAGCCTTGCTGGCTCTACCCTTGGCTTTCTTGTTTTTGGGATGGCACACTCCATTGGGATGCTCTTTTTGGGCCGCGTGATTGATGGGTTAACGGCTGGCAACATCGTGACACTCTTTGCTTATTTTGCAGACTTTACCGATGAAGAAAATCGAACCAAAATATTTGGCTGGATTGCTGCAAGTGTTGGTGTAGGAACAATATCTGGACCAGTCCTTGGCGGAATGCTTGCGCATTTTGGGAATAGCATCCCTTTTTACTTCGGTGCCGCAATTACAGCGCTCAATATGGCTTATGGCTTCTTTTTTATGCCTGAAACATTGGTTCAAGAAACCACACCAGCACCGCTCAAACTTCGTGAATTAAATCCACTTGCACAACTTTTCACTGTGTTCAAAATGAAGCAAATCACGCCACTCCTTTTTGCTGCACTCCTGCTTTGGTTGCCCGCAGGAAGTTTACAAGCCATCATCAGTCAATTTTCACTGGATCGCTTTTCCTTCCAACCCGTGGAGATTGGACTTGTATTTGCAATCATGGGTGCACAAGACATTTTGACACAATTAATCATCCTACCTCGTGTTTTAAATAAGCTTAAAACGCGTTACTTACTCCCCTTAGGCGTTGTTAGTGAATGGATTGGATACGTGCTTTTAGCATTATCAGCTTGGACTGGATTTTGGGAACTGTTCGTTGTTGGCATGTTTATCTTTGCATTTGGAGATTCCATTTTCGGCACTGCCTTCAATAGTCAACTCTCCCTTTTGGCATCATCCAAATCACAAGGAAAAGTTCAAGGTGGCGCTCAAGCCATCCAATCGCTCACACGTGTTGTAGGACCGCTTATCGGAGGAGAACTCTACATTTTACTTGGATCAAGTGCTCCAGCAATCCTTGGCGTGCTCTTATTGATCTGCTCATTTCTTGTCTTAAAGACTCACACCACCGTCAAAAAGGGAGAAATTTTGTTATAATAGTAAACATGACAAAAACAGAAAAAACGGACATTACCCGCATTGCAAATATGATTCGCACACAAGATATCATGCGTCGCCACGACTTTAACTTCAAAAAGAAATTCGGACAAAACTTTTTGACAGACCATAACATTTTGTCCAAAATTACTGCAACAGCGACACTTACAAAAGAAGTGAATGTCATTGAAATTGGACCAGGCATTGGCTCACTTACCCAATACCTCTTAGAAGAAGCGGCAGAAGTCATGGCATTTGAAATTGATAAAACTTTGATTCCAATCCTTGAAGAAACACTTGCAGCGTATGATAACTTCCAATTGGTTTTGGCAGATGTGCTCAAAGTTGATCTTAACTCATACATTCGACGGTTCAAAAATCCAAATCTCCCCATTAAAGTGGTTGCAAATCTCCCCTATTACATTACGACACCCATTTTAATGCACTTGATTGAGTCAAAGATTCCTTTTACAGAATTTATCGTGATGATGCAAAAAGAAGTGGCCGATCGTATCGCAGCGCAGCCCAAAACAAAAGCGTATGGTAGCTTGTCTATCGCTGTCCAATACTACATGGAAGCACAAGTTGCATTTACCGTACCACGTACTGTATTTATCCCAGCACCAAATGTTGACTCGGCCATTTTGAAAATGACGAGACGATCTAGTCCACTTGTTGATGTCAAAGATGAAGACTGGTTTTTCAAAATCATGCATGCAGGCTTTGTTCATCGTAGAAAAACACTGATGAATAATATGCAAGCAGAATTTGGAAAAGAAGCTAAGCCCGAAATTGAAAAATGTCTTAATGAAGCTGGAATTTCACCGAGCATTCGTGCAGAAGCACTTTCAATAGCAGATTTTGCAAAGTTGGCCGATGCAGTTTTTCCGCTCAAAAAAGAAAGTAAACAATGAAAGTGCTAGCAATTGCTAGCCTTCTTTGTTATGATTAAGGAAAACAAAAAAAGAGGAATCCAATGAGAATTGAACAAGTAAAACAAAAAATGAAATCAGAAAAACTTGAGAGTCTCTTGATCACAGACATGAAAAATATTTATTATTTAACAGGTTTTTCTGGAACGGCTGGAAGCATCTTACTCACACGAGATCGGAATATCTTTATGACCGATAGTCGCTATAGTGAGATGGCAAAAAATCTGATTCATGATTTTGAAATCATTGAGACGCGTGATGCCATTGGCTCAGTGCTTTCCATCACAAAAGATGGAAAAATTAAAACGCTTGGTTTTGAAGAAAACATCACCTATCAATTTTTCAAGCGCCTCACACAGACGCTTGACACACTCCAACTTTTTGCCACGAGCAATTTTTTGATGGAATTGAGACAAATCAAAGATGCCACAGAAATAAAAAAAATCAAAAAAGCGTGCGAAATTTCAGATCAAGCATTTTTAGAAGTCTTAAAATTTATTGAACCTGGTCGTACAGAAATCGAAATCGCTAATTTTTTAGATTTTAAAATGAGAGATTTGGGTGCAAGTGGGGTGAGTTTTGAAACCATTGTTGCAAGTGGGGCAAGAAGTAGTCTGCCACATGGCGTTGCAAGTCATAAACCGATTGCTTTTGGGGATCCTATTACACTGGATTTTGGGTGTTTTTATGATCATTACGCAAGTGACATGACCAGAACGATTTTTGTCGGTGAAGTTGATCCAAAAATGAAAGAAATCTATCATGTCGTTTTAAGTGCAAATCAAGCGTTAATTGCTCAAGCAAAAGCAGGATTGACTTATGCAGCTTTTGATAAAATCCCAAGAACAATCATCGAACAAGAAAATTTTGGCTCCTTTTTCACGCATGGAATTGGACACGGAGTTGGACTAGATATCCATGAAATTCCATATTTTAGTCAAAATATGATTCAAGAAAAACTCCTTGAAAATATGGTAGTAACAGACGAACCAGGAATATATCTTCCTTCATTTGGCGGAGTTCGTATCGAAGATGACCTCTTAATTACTAAAGAGGGATGCGAGCTTTTGACAAAAGCCCCCAAAGAGCTCATCGTTATTTGAAAAAAAATAAATCTTATGGTAAAATGAAGTGATGTAATCCGCTATTTAACGACAATCAAAAGTCATTTGGCGAAAATAAATGTAATTTCTTAAGGAGAATAAATAATAATGGTTGCAGCACACGAACTTAAAGCTGGTATGACATTCTTGAATGGAGATAAACTCCTGCGCGTGGTAGAAGCAAGTCACCACAAACCTGGTAAAGGAAATACCATCATGCGGATGAAACTTAAAGACGTCCGCACAGGATCAACTTTTGATGATACTTACCGTCCAGACGATAAATATGAACAAGCAGTGATTGATACTGTTGGCGCACAATACCTCTACAAGATGGATGATACAGCTTTCTTCATGAATACTGAAACGTATGATCAATACGAAATCCCTACAGAAACAATTGCAAATGAATTGCTTTACATGCTTGAAAACGAAGAAGTAAAAATCCAATTCTATGGCTCAGAAGTCATCGGTGTTTCACTTCCAACTACTGTAGTATTGACTGTAACAGAGACGCAACCTTCAATCAAAGGAGCAACAGTAACAGGATCAGGAAAACCAGCAACAATGGAAACTGGACTTGTCGTTAGCGTACCTGATTTTGTTGAAACTGGAACAAAACTTGAAATCAATACACAAACAGGGGATTATTTGAAACGTGCTTAATGCTGAGCGCAAGTTTATTGATTGACAAGATAGATTTAAATGAAAAAGAGGAATAAAATATGGCAGAAAAAACGGTTCACTCAGAAGAATTAGGCGACATTGTTATTGCTCCAGAAGTTCTCGAAGTCATTATCGGTATTACGACTGCAAAAATTGACGGTGTTTATGCATTACGTAACAAACGTTTTTCAGATAGTCTTGGCAAAAAGGCGGAAGGACGTGGCGTTTATATTGATACAAAAGAAGGAAAAGTAGCAGTAGAAATCTATGTTTACTTGGCTTACGGAATCAGTATTCCAACCGTCGCAATTAAAATTCAAAAAGAAGTGAAAGAAGCAGTTGCTCAAACTACAGAAATCATTGTTGATGATGTTAACATTCATGTGGTAGGTGTCGTTACTGAAAAGTTACCAAAACCAAATTTTGCAGATCTGTTTGATGAGGGATTCTTTAATGCCTAAAAAGCTAACTCAACACGATATTCGCCAACGCGCAGTACAGACTTTGTACAGCTATCACGTGCAGCGTGAAATGTCAGATGAAGTGATGAAAAATTTCCAGTTTAATGTTGGAAAGATTGATGCGATTTTAGATCGTCCTCCCCGTTTTGAGGTTGACTATCAAGATGAACGCATCACAGTTCGTGGGTTTCAAAAGCGTTTCACTTCAAGTTTGAGTCAGTTGGTTGAAATTTATGATATTCTTGGGATAGCTTTAGATCATAGTGCTTTAGTAAAAGCAAATGATTTTGTTCGTGATTTTGGTGGTTATGCAAAAAAAATGCGAGATAATGAGGCTTTAGAGCTATATACTGGGGTCTTTAGTAACTTAAACTTTGTTCGCTTATTTAGCATTGATCTTGAAGAAACACCAACACCTCAAAAAGTTTTAGAATTTCTTCGTGCCATTGCACAAAAAAATACAGCACAAGATCAACTCGAAACATTTAACAAAATATTTTCACTTGCACATGGAAATATTAGAGAAAAATATACGCTTGAATTTTTTGAACCTGTCCTTTTGCAAAAGGAACTCCATCACATGCTTGATGAAGCAGCGCTCAAACACACTCAGAACAATCGGAAGTTATTAGATATTACAAAACGCTTTGTTTTGAATTATGATAATGAAAAGCCGCTGGAAATTGAAGCTCCTGACTATTTTGATACCTTGATTGATGGCGTTTTGAATGATGAAGCAGCGCTTCAAACGATGATTTCGCCTTACCTATCTGAAAAATGGTCATTTGAGCGTTTGACGATGATTGAACGGGTGATTTTATTGGTTGGTGCTTATGAAATAACAGCAACGCAAACCCCAGATGTGGTCGCTGTAAATGAAGCAGTCGAGCTTTCAAAGGATTTTTCTGATGTGAAATCCACACGTTTTATTAATGGTGTTTTGACACATTTAATTAAAAAATAAAAAGATAAAAAGATAAAAAATGAATCTTCTCGGTTCATTTTTTTTTGCGTTTTTTTACATCAAGAGTGGTAATAATTGAAATTTTGGTGTAAAATAGTGTTATGAGAACGTTTTCTTTTTTAGAAAATAAAGCGTAAAAACGAAAGGAGTGAAGATGACTGAGGCTTTCAAATTTATGATAAATGAGCATCATTCCCATTTATCAGGACTTTCGATTCCCGTGTTTTCCCTTAGGACAAAGGATTCTTCAGGAATTGGTCAATTTTCAGATCTAAAGTGTTTGGCTGATTTTGCACATCGGACAAAAATGCGAGTGATTCAATTGTTACCAATCAATGACACGACAACTTTTATGGACTGGCGAGATTCATATCCCTACCGTGCGATTTCAGTATTTGCACTTCATCCAATCTATTTCAATCTTCATGAATTTCTGAATGATTTGACCACTCAAGAGCGCGGCGCATTAAAAAAAGAAGAACAGCGATTGAATGCTCTGAAACAGATTGATTATGAGCGTGTCTTGGCCTTAAAATGGAAATACATCACGTTAATTTATCACGCAAAAAAAGAAACGATTCAAGCGCAATCAGATTATCAAGAATTTATCAAAAAAAATGAAAACTGGTTAAATGCTTATGCGTGTTTTTGTGTTTTAAGAGATCAAAATCAATCGGCTGATTTTATGCAGTGGTCAGAACATCAGATTTATTCTGATCTGGTTTACAAGACACTTTTGAAAAACCCAATGCAAAAAGAACAGATTGAGTTGCACTTTTTTGTTCAATATGTGCTTCATGTTCAACTCACAGATGCTGTGGCCTATTGTCATCAGCTTGGCATTGCAATTAAAGGGGACATTGCAATTGGTATTGCACATGATTCTGCGGATGCTTGGACAAATCCGTCACTGTTTCATCTTGATCGCCAAACCGGAGCGCCACCAGATCTCTTTGCGATAAATGGACAAAATTGGGGATTTCCAACGTATAATTGGACAAAAATGGCGGAAAATGGGTATCAATGGTGGAAACAACGAATGGTCGCCATGAGTCAATATTTTGATGCTTATCGTTTGGATCATATCTTAGGATTCTTTCGGATTTGGGAAATTCCTAAGGGAAGTGTGAGAGGGTTACTTGGGCAATTTTCAAAAGCTTTAGCATTGGACGCCAAAGAAATCGAGCAGCGTTATGGAATTCCTTTTAGACAATGGGGGATTGAGCGGTTCACACAACCTTTTATCAAGGATTGGGTCTTGGATCAGATCTTTGGACGGGATTATCGAGATACGATCATTCAAAATTATTTGACGTATGTAGGACATGGAAATTATGTTTTAAAGCCGGAATATGAAACGCAAAAAAAAGTTGAGGCTGCGCACTTAGATGAGTGGTTGACCGACGGACTTTTTCAATTGATTGAGAATGTGATCTTTTTAGTAGATCACGAAAATGGCCATTTGTATCATCCTCGAATTAATCTTCAGTCCACGATTTCATATCAGGAATTTGGAGCGGATTATAAAGCGCAACTTGATCGACTCTACGTAGATTATTTTTATGGTCGAAATTATGATTTTTGGAAAAATCAGGCTTATGAAAAATTGCCAATCATTAAAAATTCGACAGCGATGCTTGCTTGTGGTGAAGATTTAGGAATGGTGCCAGAGAATGTTCCTGATGTGATGTATCATTTGGAAATTTTGCGATTAATCATCGAGCGAATGCCAAATGATGATCATTTTGTCAATCCTTTGCAGTATGTTCCTTATCTGTCAGTACTGACAACATCAAGTCATGATACCAGTAACTTGCGGGCATGGTGGGAGGAAAACCGCGAGAACACGCAACGTTATTATAACGACGTCATGGGGTGGTACGGACAGGCTCCGAATGTGGCCACAGGTGAAATCATTCGAGAAATCATTACACGCCACTTGAATACAGATGCGATGCTTGTGATTTTGCCGCTTCAAGACTGGCTAGGGATGGATGAGCATTTGCGTGCGTCGAATCCTCAAGAAGAACAAATTAATGTGCCTACTCACCCATTTCATTATTGGAGATACCGCTTACATATTGAACTTGAAGATTTGCTTCAAGAAGAGGAATACTGTGATTTTTTAGCAGAATTGATTGGACAATCCAATCGAGATCAATCGCTTATTTTGGATTGATTTATGATATAATGAATTCAAGTTAGAAAATATTTTTAATTCTAAATATTGTGTGCAATTAAAACAATAAAATCCTTATATCATTTTGAATTATGTGTTTATAATTATAAAATTATTATAATGTAGTTAAAAAAAGGAGGTTTCGAGATGGGAATCGAAATGTTAGGTCTTATTCTTGCTGGCGGCCAAGGGACACGTCTTGGTAAATTAACAAAGGATGTGGCAAAGCCTGCTGTACCATTTGGTGGACGTTACCGGATCATTGATTTTGCACTTTCTAATTGTGCAAATTCGAATGTTAAAAATGTTGGGGTGATCACTCAATATCAACCCTTAGTCCTTAATTCGCATATTGGAAATGGTGCACCTTGGGGATTAAACGGGGTGACCAGTGGAGTCACAATTTTGCAACCTTATTCTTCTCAAGAAGGGTCAAAATGGTTTGAAGGCACATCACACGCAGTGTATCAAAACATTGCTTATATTGACCAACAAAATCCTGAATATGTCCTGATTTTATCAGGGGATCATATTTACAAGATGGATTATGAGGCAATGCTTGAAAGTCATAAGGAACGCGGGGCATCACTGACAGTTTCTGTCATGGAAGTTCCAATTGAAGAAGCTTCTCGTTTTGGAATTATGAATACAGATGAATCTGATCGGATCATAGAATTTGAAGAAAAACCTAAAGAACCAAAATCGAATTTGGCATCAATGGGAATTTACATCTTTAACTGGAAACGGCTGCGTGAGGTGCTTGTTAACGGTTATTCTAAAGGAAATCCAATGGAAGATTTTGGTGGGGACGTCATTCCGGCCTATATTGAATCTGGCGAAAATGTCTTTGCTTACCGTTTTAAAGGCTACTGGAAGGACGTTGGAACGATTGATTCTCTTCATCAAGCGAGCATGGAATTTCTCGATTTAAATATGGAGTTGGACATTAAAGATAAAGGATGGCGAATTTACAGTCGCAATGATATTTCAGCACCTCAATTTGTGACTGCTGAAGCGGATGTCAAGGATTCGTTGGTTGGAGATGGATGCTATGTGAGCGGTTCGGTGCATCATTCTATTTTGTCTCAAAACGTTCATGTTCAAAATGATACTGAAATTGAAGATAGTTTTATCATGAGTGGAACTTATATTGGTGAGCATGTGGTCATCAAAAATGCCATCATTGGTGAAAATGCAAGAATTGGTGATCATGTGCAAATTATTGGTAGCCCAGATGCTATTGAGGTGATTGGTCATGGTGAAGTAAAGGGGGAAGAGAAAAATGAACAATAGTAATAAAATGGCAGCACTTTTATCGAACGTGACAAGACATCCTGAGCTGTCACCACTGACAGACGAAAGACCGATTGCAACGCTTCCGTTTGATTGTAAATATCGCTTAATTGACTTTCCTTTATCTTCCTTATCTAATGCGCACGTGGATTCTGTATTTATGACCTTCAATGAAGGAGAAACGCAATCAG
Source organism: Lactococcus hircilactis (assembly GCF_009601015.1). Classification (GTDB taxonomy): domain Bacteria; phylum Bacillota; class Bacilli; order Lactobacillales; family Streptococcaceae; genus Lactococcus; species Lactococcus hircilactis. The sequence continues at coordinate 41,712 of NZ_WITJ01000004.1, read as the reverse complement.
TGTTTGACCATCTTGGAGCAGGATCAGAATGGGGATTTGATTCCTTTAATAGTCGTTATTTTGTGTATATCCAACAAGATTTTGATCGATTAAAAGCAAAAGGAGATTCTTATTTTAATCAGCACATTAATTTCTTGAAACGGTCCAAAGCACCGTTTACAGTACTGATTGGAAGTAAATTTATTTGTAATGTTGATTTAAATTCCGTTTTAAAAATTCACAAGAAAAATGGAAAACCTGTGACAGCAGTGTATAAAAAAGTAGCGCCTGAGATTGCGGCGACGGATGATACGATTCTTCGATTTGAAGAAGATGGACATGCGACAGGGCAATACAAGAGAGACATTGAGCAATTTGAAGAAAAAGAAGCACTCGGTGTGAATGTCTTTATTGTAGATACGGAGTGGTTGATTGCGTTTATCGAAAAAATGCAAGAACAAGGTGAAATTGCATCCATTGCAAGTTTGATTCGTCTTCATTTCAATGAAATTGAAGTCAATACTTATGAATATACGGGATACATGAGCAATATTACGGATGTTAAATCTTATTATGATGCAAATATGGCCATGCTTGAACCTGCAAATTTCACATCACTGCTCTATAGCAGTCAACCTGTTTTGACTAAAATCAAAAATGAAGTGCCGACTTATTTTTCTAAAGCCAGCAAAGTCACAAATAGTCAATTGGGTTCAGGCTGTATTGTTGAAGGAAGTGTGGATTCGTCTTTAATTTCACGTGGGACAAATATTGGAACTGGTGCAGTGATTGAGCATGCATTGGTCTGCACAAGTAGCGAAATTAAAGAAAATGCGACCGTCAAGTATGCCATCATTGATAAAAACGCTGTGATCGAAAATGGTGTTTCTGTCATTGGAAGTTTGGAGCATCCGATTGTGATTCCTAAAAATACAGTCGTCACAGAAGATGTCATCAAGGCTTAAAATTTGATAAAATAAATGTGTCAGCGCTGATGGAATTCTGTCAGCGCTGACAGACTAGAATGGACTCAATCAAAGGAGATAAAAATGAAAGTTTTGTTTGCTGCAAGCGAATGTGCGCCTTTTTTTAAGACAGGTGGTTTAGGAGATGTAGCGGGTGCACTTCCAAAAGAATTAGCAAAGAAAAAAGAAGTGGATGATGTAGCAGTTATTTTACCTTATTTCAAAGATGAGATGAAAGAAAGTTTCAAATCAGAGTTAAAAGATGAACTTTGGGATTTCGTAAATGTTGGATGGCGCAGAGAATATGTCGGTGTGAAATCTTTAAAAAAAGATGGTGTCACTTACTATTTTTTGGATAATGAGCATTATTTTTCTGGCAAAGGACTTTATGGCTATGACAATGATGGTGAGCGCTTTGCGTTCTTTGATTTAGCGATTTGTCAGCTGTTAGAGCGTTTAGATTTTGGAATTCCAGATATTATTCATGTCAACGATTGGCAGACCGCAATGATTCCGTTTTTGCTCAAAGAAAAGTTCAATTGGATCACAGCTTATCAAAAGATTAAAACTGTTTTGACATTGCACAATATGCAATTTCAAGGCTGGCTTGATGGATACGCTTTAGTGGATTTGTTTGGCATGGGAATGGAGCGTTTTAACGAAGGCGTCGTTCGTCACGATAACATGCTCAACATGCTCAAAGCAGGATTGTTGTATGCTGACAAAGTGAATACCGTTTCTCCAAGTTATGCCCAAGAAATTAAAACGCCTGCATTTGGCTGCGGACTCGATCCGATTTTGAATTTTATCTCAGATAAGCTCTCAGGTATCCTCAATGGAATTGATTATGACCTCTTTAATCCTGCCACAGATAAACAAATCGAGCATCATTTTGATGTGAAAAATCGCTCAGGAAAACAAGCCATGAAAAAAGCCCTTCAAGAAAAAACAGGACTTTCTGTCAGTACTGACAAACCCTTGATTGGAATTGTCAGCCGATTGACTGACCAAAAAGGGTTTGATTTAGTGCTCTCAGAGCTCGAACATCTTTTACAAGAGGATGTTCAAATTGTTGTTTTGGGCACTGGATTTCCAAATATCGAAGCAGGGTTCAACTATTTCTCTTCAAAATATCCAGATCGATTTTCAGCAAATATTGCATTTAATTTAAAATTCGCACAAGAAATCTATGCGGCAAGCGATCTCTTTTTGATGCCCTCAGCATTTGAACCTTGCGGATTGTCCCAAATGATTGCCATGCGTTATGGTAGTTTACCCATCGTTCATGAAATTGGTGGACTTAAAGATACAGTGACGCCGTTTAATCCGATTGAAAAAACAGGAAATGGCTTTGGCTTTGTCCAATTTGATGGATACACATTGACACAGACCGTCAAACAAGCAATCTCACTTTATCAAAATGACCGAAAAACCTTTGATCAATTGGTTCTGTCAGCAATGACAGAAGATTTTTCATGGGCCTCAAAAGCGCAACATTACGTTACACTTTATGAAACACTCACATAAAAAATCCATAAAAAATGATAAAAACATACGCAAACGGTTGCGTAAATCCATAAAATTTGATAAAATGCTAATTGAAAGTAGAAAATTCTACTTGAACTAGCACTTGAGTTCGGCTCGTTTTCAGTTTGCAAAGCATCTCAATGCACTGAAGAAAGCAAGAAAAATAGATCAAGCACTAGAAAAAAAGAGGTGACACTTGAAACTTACAAAAAAGCAATTTAAACAAGATTTTGAAAAAAGACTATCTACAAAATTCGCAATAGACATTGAAAAAGCAGGACCACAAGAAAAATTAGCTGCACTTTCTTCAGTTGTTAAAGCGTATTATTCAAAAATTTGGCAAGAAGATAATGAATATAAATACGAAAGCAAGAAAAAACAAGCCTATTACTTTTCAGTCGAATTCTTGCCAGGTAAAATGTTAAAAAGTAATTTGCTCAATTTAGGAATTTTGGACACTGTCCGTGAAGGATTAGCAGACTTGGGTATTGAGCTTGATTCAATTGCAAGACTTGAACCTGATATGGCCATCGGAAATGGTGGACTGGGGCGTTTAGCATCATGTTTTATGGATTCTGCAGCATCAACTGGAATTCCATTGAACGGAAATGGAATCCGCTATAGTTATGGGTTGTTCAAGCAAAAAATCGTTGACGGCTACCAAGTAGAGCTTCCAGACGCTTGGCTCTCCAACGGAAATCCATGGGAAGTGCGTCGCTCTGATAAAGCATTTGAAGTTACTTTTGGTGGAGAAGTTTGGCTTGAAGATGATGGGACTGGAAAACTAAGACCAAAATATCGGAATCAAGAGCGTGTCCTTGCTGTTCCTTATGACACGCCAATGGTCGGATTTGAGAATACCACTGTGAATAATATGTGTTTATGGAAATCAGAAGTGCCAAAGGATTTGGATCTTCAATTCCAAAATCTGGATTATATGCGTCAAACGGCGATGCTTTCAGCAGAGCTGTATCCAGATAACTCAAATTATGATGGTCGTCTCTTGCGCTTAAAACAAGAATATTTCTTTGTTTCAGCAGGACTTCAACGCTTGATCAAACATTATGTGAGTACGATTCAAAGACCAATCACTCATTTGGCAGATTATGTTTCAGTTCACATTAATGATACCCATCCTGCACTTTGTGTGCCTGAATTAATGCGTATTTTGATTGATGAGTACGATATTGCTTGGGAAAGAGCATGGAATATCACTGTGAAAGTCATGTCCTACACAAACCATACAATCTTATCTGAAGCACTTGAAAAATGGCCAGAAGAAATGGTTAAATCCCTCTTACCACGGATTTATCAAATTATTCTTGAAATTGACCGCAGAAGAACCGCTGAACTTTTACCAAAAGTAGGAGCAAAACTTGTCCATAGCACACGGATTATCAAAGACGGACAAGTGCACATGGCCAATCTTTCGATTATTGGTTCACATTCAACCAATGGCGTTGCAAAACTTCACTCAGATTTACTTAAAGATGTCGAACTTCACGATTTCTATCTCATTTATCCAGAACGTTTCAACAATAAAACAAATGGGATTGCTGATCGTCGTTGGAGTCAAATTGCAAATGAACGACTCTCAACAGTTTTGGATGAAACGGTTGGAAAAGCATGGCGCCATAATTTAAATGAACTTAAACTTCTTGAAGCCCATAAAAATGACACCAATACTTTAGAACGTTTGCAAGCTGCAAAATTTGATGATAAATTACGTTTAGCAGACTACATCAAAGAAAACAATGGAATCACGGTTGATCCCAACGCCATTTTTGATGTCCAAGTCAAGCGACTTCACGCTTATAAACGTCAACTTTTGAATGTATTGCATATTTTGAAACTCTATTTTGACATCAAAGATCAACCAGATATTGATGTCTATCCACGTGTCTTTATCTTTGGAGCAAAAGCTGCACCTGGATATCACTACGCGAAATCAATCATTAAAGCCATCAATGAAATTGCAAACATGATTAATAATGACCCTGATGTTGGCAATAAACTGAAAGTGGTTTTCATCGCCAATTACAACGTAAGTAAAGCAGAAATCATTATTCCAGCTGCTAATGTTGGAGAACAAATCTCACTTGCCTCAAAAGAAGCTTCAGGAACGTCCAACATGAAATTCATGTTGAATGGAGCATTGACGATTGGAACTTTGGACGGTGCGAATATTGAAATTTTTGAAGCTGCAGGAAAAGGAAACTTCTTTAAATTTGGATTAGATAAAGATGAAGTTTATGAATATTATAGAAATGGCAATTACAATGCCCGTGATATTTATGAACAAAATCCCGTCGTGCATCGCATTTTGGATGCTTTTGTGGATGGGACTATTCCAAATATTAGTGCAGAAGGACCAGAAATCTTTGAATCCTTGACGACATATAATGATGAATATTTTGTTTTGCGCGATTTTAATGATTATGTTCGGGCCCAAAAAGATTTAGAAACACTATACAAAGATCGGACCGCTTGGACAAAAGCAAGCTTGATGAATATTGCAAATGTTGGAAAATTTAGCTCAGACAGAACAATCAAAGAGTATGCTGATGCGATTTGGCATGTAGAAGAAAAGAAATAAACTTGCGTTATAAAAGCAGTTTTGCCATCAAAAATTTGATGGTAAATCAATTTTTATAAATGAATGAAACGAGAGATAATGTACTATTTTAATTCTTGGGACTCACACTACAAACAACCTTTTGGAGCCATAAAAACAGGGGATGTGATGAAAATAAATTTTTCATCCACCATACAAAACATCAAAGTCAAATTCATCATTCGTCGCGATTTTGGTCAACGTCATGAGTTTGACATGCAATTGATCGAAGAGGGACTTTACAGTTCTTCTGTTCAATTTGATGTTGGACATGGTTTATATTTTTATTATTTTGAAGTGACCGAAAATACGGAATGGAGCGCTGTTAGACAGTATTATGGAAAAAGTGATACAGGTGGTGAGGGCGTTTTATATCTGTCAGAGCACGATGTTCGTCCTTATCAGGTAACGGTTTATGATAAAGATGATCAAGCCCCAGAGTGGTACAGAGAAGCTGTCTTTTATCAAATTTTTCCAGATCGGTTTTATAATGGAAATGAAGATGACAAAATCAATGCACCAAAACCGAATTCATTTCTTTATGGATCATATAAAGACGATCCCTTTTATGTGAAAGATGAAACAGGCGGAATTGCGCGGTGGGATTTTTTCGGTGGAAATTTAAAAGGAATTCTCAAAAAAATACCATACTTACAAGCGCTAGGAATAACAGCAATATACTTGAATCCGATTTTTTTAGCGACCAGTAATCATAGATATGATACCAATGACTACCTCGAGATTGACCCGATGCTTGGCAGTGAAAAAGAATTTAAAGTCTTGCTTGAAACTTTGCACCAAAATGGGATGCATCTTATCTTGGATGGTGTTTTTTCGCATGTGGGAAAAAATTCACGATATTTCAATATTTCAGGTGAGTACGGTTTAACAGAAGGTGCGACGAAATCAATTCAAAGTCCTTATTTTGATTGGTTTAAATTTACGGATTATCCTAACGATTATAAATCTTGGTGGGGCATTAAAGATCTTCCTGAAATTGATAAAGATAATGAAAGTTTCCGCGCGTTTATTTATGGGAAAAAAGCGTCAGTGCTAAAGAAATGGAACGATTTTGGCATTGATGGATGGCGGTTAGATGTCGCAGATGAGTTGCCCGATTCTTTTATTCGTGGCATTCGTGAAAATCTAAACGCTTATCCTGAAACAGTGCTGATTGGAGAAGTTTGGGAAGATGCTTCGAACAAGATTTCTTATGGAAAAAGAAGAAATTATATTTTGGGAGATAGTTTGCATGGGTGTATGAACTATCCTTTTCGAGACATGATCATTAGATATCTTACTGGGGGACTTTCGGCTCATGATATGGCACATCAATTGATGGTATTGTCTGAAAATTATCCTAAAGAGATTTTTTACAATAATTTAAATAATTTAGGCACGCATGACACAGAGCGTATCTTAACGATGATTGGTTTAGAAAATAACGAAAATGCAATCGGGTTAATGTTTAGTCTTCCTGGAGTGCCTTGTGTTTATTATGGAGATGAAGCTGGACTTGATGGCGGCAAAGATCCAAGTAATCGAAAATTTTTCCCTTGGGACAACATTGATTCAAAGAGTTATGACCTTTATAAAAAATGGATCGCATATCGAAAATCAGAAAAGAACTTAAAGGCGGGTGAATTTTCGACCTTTTATGCCAATAATATCCTTGGTGTGTTACGTTTTTCAAAAGATGAGAAATGGATCAGTTTGTTTAATCCCAGCTTAGATAGAATCAGTCTTTCATTTGATGCATTCACTTTTTTACAAGAAGAAGTCGTGGATGACGAACTCAAAACACTCCTTAATCAAATTGAGATTGAAGGAAAATCAAATCTCATCATAAAAAGTAAATGAAGCACAGATTTTCTGTGCTTTTTTGTTAAAAAATTTAAAATAAGGTGTGATTTTAAAAAGGAAATAAGGTCAAGTGCGCAAGATTTTTTTGAACTTGACAAGTTGTATAGAACCATTTATAATTAAAACTATGGAAAACTTAAATCAGTCTGAAAAGACATTTTTTGGGCAGCCTCGTGCACTTTTAACACTCTTCCAAACAGAACTTTGGGAGCGTTTTTCTTATTATGGGATGCGCGCGATTTTGCTGTACTACTTATATACAACAACAACCAGTGCGAATGCTGGACTTGGACTTCCAAAATCAGAAGCGATTGCGATTGTTTCTATCTACGGTGCTTTAGTTTATCTCTCTACGATTGTTGGGGCTTGGATTGCGGACCGTGTCATTGGAGCTTCAAAAACCATTCTTATTGGTGGGATTTTGATTATGTTTGGACACATTGCATTAGCCATTCCTTTGGGGCTTACGTCATTATTTTTGGCGCTTGTGTTGATCATTTTTGGAACAGGGATGCTTAAACCGAACATCTCTAATATGGTGGGGCACCTCTACACTAAGGAAGATACACGGCGTGATACTGGATTTAATATTTTTTATTTTGGTGTGAATATCGGCTCCTTGTTGGCCCCAATCGTTGTAGGGACTGTGGGTCAATCTTATAATTATCATTTGGGATTTTCAATTGCTGCAATTGGGATGTTGGTAGCATTGTTTGTGTATTGGCATGGACGTATGAAGCTTTTTCCAGAAATTGGTAAAACTCCTTCAAATCCGATGGATGCTCAAGAAAAAAGACGCTTTAGTGTGACTTTTGGAATCCTGTTGATCGTGATTATTGCGGGATTATTTGGACTCTATGCGTGGAATCAAGAAGATTTTATTGATCATTTGATTAATGTTCTTTCTGTAATCGGCATTGTCATTCCACTCATTTATTTGTTCAGAATGTTCACTTCTAAAGAAGTGACAAAAGCAGAACGTTCAAAATTGATGGCGTATGTTCCAATGTTTGTTTCAGCGATTATTTTTTGGGTGATTGAAGAACAAAGTTCAACTGTCATTGCGACGTGGGGCTTGGACCGTTCTAACCTTCATCCAGTCTGGTTTGGTATCAGTGTAACAATTGATCCATCGTGGTATCAATTGCTTAATCCATTATTTATCATTTTATTGACACCTGTAATTGTTCGGATCTGGAATAAGATGGGAACTCGTCAACCGTCAACCATTGTTAAATTTGGAATCGGTTTGATTTTAGCTGGGAGCTCATACGTGATAATGATGCTGCCGGGGTGGATTGATGGAGTGAATGGACGTTCCAGCAGCTTATGGCTTTTGTTGATGTTTGCGATTCAGATGGCTGGAGAATTGTTAGTGTCGCCTGTAGGGCTGTCTGTTTCAACCAAACTTGCGCCTGAAGCTTTTCAATCTCAGATGGTCGCCATGTGGCTCTTATCTGATGCTGGCGCACAAGCAATCAACGCTTTAATCGCACCACTCTTTAAGCCAACGACTGAAATAGCATTTTTTGGAATCGTTGGGGGAGTGGGAATTTTAATTGGTTTATTCTTATTCGTCATTAAAAAACCAATTTTACGATTGATGGGAGATATTAGATAAGGTTAAAAAATGATGCGATGGCATCATTTTTTGATTTCAGATGAGCTGTCAAATCTGTTTGACAGCTGAGATGTTTGTACTTGATCGTTAAAACTCCTATAATGAGATTAATATCAGGCATGTTGTGTCATGTGATGTAAAGAAGGAGATAAAATGAGAGTGTCTATTTTTTCAACGTGTGTCGTTGATTTGATGTTTCCAAATGTAGGAATTGCGATGGTTGAAGTGTTGGAGCGCTTGGGATGTGAGACAGACTTGCCAGAAGATCAAATTTGCTGTGGGCAGCCGACATTTAATAGTGGCCTTGTAAAAGAATCAATGGCGACGATCAAAAATCAAATTGATGCTTTTGAAAAGAGTGATTATGTCGTTGGTCTCGCGGGTTCTTGTTGCGCAATGTTTAAAGAATATCCTGAATTTTTTGATGCAAGCGATCCTTATCATGCAAAAGCTCAAGCATTGGCCGACAAAACTTGGGAATTGACGCAGTTTCTCGTGCGTGTTTTAGGTGTGAAAGATGTCGGTGCGACATTCGATGGTGAAGTTGCGACTTATCATCGCTCGTGCCACATGACGCGCTTATTGGGAGAGCGTGAAACACCGTTTGTTTTACTCGAAAATGTGAAGGGGTTGAATTATTCTGCACTTGAACATCTTGAAAATTGTTGTGGTTTTGGGGGGACTTTTTCTGTAAAATCTCCTGAAATTTCAGGAAGAATGGTGAGTGAAAAGGTAGAAGATATCGTAAATACTGGTGCTGAAATTCTTGTCAGTGCTGACATGGGATGTTTGATGAATATTGCAGGAAAATTAAATCGTGATGGAAAAAGAATCAAAGTGATGCACATTGCAGAGGTGCTCAATCATCAGGTTGATTTGACACGGATTAAAAAACCAGATTTTGATGCCATTGAAAAGGCGCATGTGGTTGCAGATCCAGTAGCTACACCATTTCATAGAACGTGTCATTAAAAAGAGCAGAATAAAGGAGAAACAATGGGACTTTCAACCAGTACAAAAACATTTGCCGAACGATTAGAAGAAAGTAAGAACGATAAATTTGCTCAAGCCGCAGTGGCTAAAGCGCAAGATGCACAGTGGATTAAAAGAGAAGGTGCGCGTGAGGAGTTAGGAAATTGGGAAGAGTGGCGACTTCATGGGGAAGCGATTCGAAAGCATGCGATTGAACATCTGCCACATTATTTGACAGAATTTTCAGATCAAGTTGCTGCGCGTGGCGGTCATGTCTTTTTTGCGAAAACAGCAAAAGAAGCACAAGAGTACGTCCGTGATGTGATTGTTCAAAAAAAAGCGACGCATGTTGTGAAATCCAAATCTATGGTGACGACAGAAGTGGATATTGATCCGATGCTTGTGGCACTTGGAAATGTGGAAGTCCTTGAAACGGATCTTGCAGAATTTATTTTACAAGTTGCAGATTGGGATGAACCTTCTCACATCGTTTTTCCAGCCTTGCACAAAAATCGAGATCAAATTCGTGAAATTTTTGCGAAAAAACTCGGTTATACGGGAGATAATGATCCTGTCAATTTAGCACGTTGCGCAAGAGATACGATGCGAAAATTATTTTTGAAATCTGAGGTCGGAATTACTGGATGTAATTTTGCAATTGCAAATACAGGGCAAATTAATCTCTCAACCAATGAGGGAAATGCTGATTTGACTATTTCGATTCCAAAAACTCAGATTGTTCTGATGGGAATGGAACGGATTGTGCCGTCAATTCAAGAAGCAGAAGTACTGGATAATTTGTTGGCGCGTTCTGCGGTTGGTCAGAAATTAACCACTTATGTAACATTTGCAGGGAAAAAAGCAGCGGATGAATCTGATGGACCAGAAGATTTTCACGTTGTCATTGTGGATAATGGACGGTCAAATGCTTTAGGAACAGATTTTCAACCTGTATTGCAGTGTATCCGCTGTGGTGCTTGTTTGAATGTCTGCCCTGTTTATCGTCAAATTGGGGGACATGCTTACGGCTCTATTTATCCTGGACCGATCGGCTCTATCTTATCTCCTGTTCTTGGCGGATATGAAAAATATGGTGATTTACCTTATGCTTCTTCACTGTGTGGTGCTTGCACGACGACATGCCCTGTGAAAATCCCGATTCATAATTTATTGATTGAACACAGAAAAGTGATGGAAGATGACTTAAAAATGCATCACGATGGTGCATTTATGAACTTTGAGATGAATACGATCGGAAGTGGAACATCACATAAGTGGATGTTCAGTATGGCACAACAAATGGCACATACTGGCTTGAGTACATTACCCAAAGAAGAAGTAAGTGTGAGCAATATGTTTGAGCGTGGCGCAGTCAAAGCCGCTCCAGCGATTGCTAAAGGATGGACAGATGTTCGCAGTTTACCTGTTGCACCAAAATCGAAAGATCAATTCCGCAAATGGTATAAAAATCACAAAAAGGAGAGTGGAAAATAATGGCTGGAAGCATTCAAAATCGTGAAAGTTTTCTGTCAGTACTGACAGAAAAGTTGGGAGATACTCCCTTTGAACCTTACGTCGCACCTACGGATTTACCTGTGCGTCATCTTGCAGAATGTACGATAGATGAGTTGTTAGTAATGGCAAAAGAACAAGCTGGGCAAGTATCAGCCAATTGGGTGGAAACAAAGGCCAGTGATCTGAGCGAAGTGGTCAATCGCCTTATCCAAAAATCTGGTGGTGGTCAAGTCATGATTCCTGATGATCCGCAATTTGAACAGTTTGGACTTTCTGTCAGTGCTGACAAAGTTGTCCAGTGGCAAAAAGGAGAGCAATATCGTGAAGAAAATATCATGAATGCGCAACACGCGAATGTTGCTGTTGCTTTTGCTCAATTTTTCCTTGCAGAATCTGCAACAATTGCTGTGGAATCCAGTGCTGGACAAGGACGATCGATTCATTTTTTACCAACGCATTACATTTCCATTATTCCGCAAAGTCGTATTGTTCCAGATATGCAACGCGCAGCAAAATGGTACGACGCACATAAAAAAGAGAATACGACACTTCATTTTATTTCCGGACCGTCCAACTCTGGGGACATTGAAATGCAGCTGGTCATCGGCTTACACGGCCCGCTTGAAATTTTTTATGTCATTGTAAAAGACATCTAAAAAATCCTGTCAGTACTGACAGGATTTTTTCTCAATTTGAGAAAGATGGGAGACGTTTGAAATGTTTTCTACGATTCCATTTATATTTTGCTGTTGTTTTTCCTTCAAGCATCGCCACATAATCATCCACAAAAGTAACAATAAAACTCTCTTTGTAGCGCGGAGGAGCAATTGTTGCACCCCACATGTGTTTGATGATGATGTCCTTTTCAAGAGGAGAAATCGTGGTCAACTTGCAGGCATTGCGCCATGCAATTCGAGGATGGACATAGGCATGACTTTTTGCAAACTTTGTATCTCGCCAATCGTAATAAAACAAATCGTGAAACAATCCTGCGCGCGCACATGCTTTAGCATTTAAATCCATTTTTTTCGCAATACGATAACTCATATAGCTCACACGCAAGCAGTGTTGCAAACGCGTCGAAGTGTAGTGATGGACAATTGTGTCCAGTTTTTTGAGTTCAGGCATTTCTAAGAAATGACCAACATAACTCATGTATTCAGCATCATTAAACCAAGGTTCATTTTCTAAATTCATGAGATGATTATAGCACAAAAAACAAAGTTATGAATAATAATATGCTCTTTTTTTGTTAAAATATAATGACGATAAAGTTAAAATTAAGTAACAAAAAACGGATTTAAAAAATAAAATTATCAAAATAATGAAACACCAATAAAAAATACGACTTAAGTCGTATGACTTTTACAAAAAAATTTGATAGAATAGAATTAAGAAAATAAATAAGGAGAATCTTAATGAATAATAATGATAATCTTATTTTTGATGATAAAAAAGATGGATTGAATGCCTTTTTCAGTAAAGTATATGGGTTGATGGGAATTGGAGTACTTCTTTCAGGACTTGTCAGCTTCGTGATGCTTCGTTTTTTCCAAAATAATTTATTATCAATGATAAATAGTAAAGGAAGCCTTGTCTTCTTGCTTTTATGGCTCATTCCATTGTTTATGGTTGTACCAATGCAGACTTCAGCGATGAAAAATTCATCTGCTGCACTGCCACTGTTCATTGTTTACTCAGGGTTCATGGGCTTTTTGATTAGTTTCACTTTGCTAATGTACACGGCTACAGACATCACACTTGCTTTTGTGACTGCTGTTGCGATGTTCTTTGGACTTGCCGTTTACGGACGAACCACAAAGCGTGATTTAGGTGCTTGGCACAAAGCTTTAGTGGCTGGAGTGATTGGTTTGATTGTCATTGGGATTTTGAATTTCTTCATTCAAAGTACCCCACTGATGCTGTTATCTTCCGTGATTGGTGTGATCATTTTCTCTGGTTTGATTGCTTATGATAACCAAAAAATCTCACAAGTTTACTATCAAATGGGCGATAGCAATGGCTGGGCGATTTCAATGGCGCTCTCGCTTTATCTTGACTTCCTCAACCTATTCCTCTTCTTGCTTCGTCTTTTCGGATTTGCAGGAAACAATAGAAATTAACATTAAAAAATCATGAGAACATACTCATGATTTTTTCTTTATCTTTTTGATTTTTCACAATCAAGACATGATCCATTTTGTCATATTTTTCAATCAAATGTTGTATTTTAGGAGTGTTACGTTTTGGAAAATTCCAGATGAATGACATGAATTCAAAGTATTCACGATCGAATTTTTCTTTAAAATTTGTTGCCATATCCGATCGATTGTGCCCTTGAATTCTTGATTTCAAAGAACGCTTAATGACCCGAAAAATCGCTTTACAACGTGAAATTTTAAGCCAAATAATCAAATCTGCCTCAGGCAAACGCACCTCCATTGTCCCAGAATAATTTCCATCAATAATCCAATCCTCATTTTTTGACATAAAATTGACTTGAGCCTCCCTAAAATAAAGACGGGCATCCTCAGAATAATCGGTTTTATGCCAAATTTTATCCAAATGCAAAACAGGAAATCCTGTCAGTACTGACAACTTTTTTGAAAAAGTAGATTTTCCAGCACCAGACGATCCAATAAGTAAAATTTTCATCCCATCACCTCCATCTAAAAAAAGCAAAACCTATTATAACACGTTTCAAATAAAAATGTTCTGTCAGCACTGACAGAACATTATTTTAAGAAAAGTTTCTCTAATTGACGCGCGACACCATCTTCATCATTAGTCCATGGCAAAATCTCAGTTGCAAATGGTTTTAATAGCTTAGAAGCATTTTTCATGGCATAAGCATGTTTTGAGAGTTTGAACATTTCGATGTCGTTGTGTTCATCTCCAAAAACATAAAGATTTTCAAGGGGCAAATCAAGGACACGTAGCAAATGCTCAAGTGCGGAAGCTTTTGTGATTCCTTTTGGCACCACTTCTAAAATCCCATTTGGACCGCCCCAGCCACTCACTGCAATTTTTCCATTGTAATGATCTTGCATCTCTTTAGCCAAACGAAATTTATCTTTGACACGCGTAGAAAGCAAAATCGCATGAGGATTTTCAGTGACCCGATCTGCCCGCAAACGATGATAAGGTAAAAAACGATCCACACCAAAAATATCCGTTGGAACATTTTTAAACGTATTTAAGAAAAATTTTCTCCGATATTCCACAGCAAAATATTCCAAGTCAAAATTTTGTTGATGGCGCAACAGCTCAAATACAAAAGAGCGTGTGATATAATGCGCTTTTGTATGTTCCCAATGTTTATTCGTTGGATTAGAAATCAAAGCCCCATTAAAATTAATCATTGGACTCGTCAGTTCAAGTGCTTGGTAAATCGCAAGAGACATCCGATAAGGACGCCCCGTCGTGATGCAAATCAAATGACCTTTCGCTTCAAGTTGTTTAAAAATATATTTTGTATAAGCACTGACAGAACGTCCATCACTGCGCAATGTTGTACCATCTAAATCGATGGCAATAAGTTTTGTATCTTTGTTATTCATCGCTTTCCTGACTAAAAAAATGAGAGGTATTAAACTAATTTATTTCATTATATCATAAAAGCGCAGGTTATTTCAGCGAATGATTGGATGATCAAAAACAAATCAAAATGCTATTTCCGAACAATCTAATCCATTTATCTCAAAAAACTTTAAGAAAACTTGTTATCTTAAACCAACCTGATATAAAATAGTAAAGTACCGTATTTATTCGGCATTTGTTTTATTATAAAGGAGAACTCTCGTGAACAAGTTATTTAAACTTGAAGAAAATCATACGACCGTTGGTCGTGAAATTATGGCTGGAATTACGACATTCTTTGCAATGTCTTACATCCTCTTTGTGAATCCAGAAGTTTTAGGTTCAACAGGAATGCCTGTTCAAGCCGTATTTTTAGCAACAATCCTAGCATCAATCGTAGGAACCGTAGCAATCGGATTGATTGCCAACGTTCCTTACGCATTGGCACCAGGAATGGGACTGAACGCATTCTTTGCATATACTGTAGTTTTAAGCCTTGGATATACTTGGCAAGAAGCACTCGCAATGGTCTTTATTTGCGGAATTGTCAACATCATTATTACATTTACCAGCATTCGTAAAGCCATTATTTTAGGAATCCCTGAGAGCTTACAGCACGCCATTGGTGGAGGGATTGGGATTTTCATCGCCTACATCGGGATTAAAAATGCTGGAATTCTCCAATTCATCGCAGATCCAGGAACCTACACAAATAATCATGGCACGATTACAGCTAACAGCTCCATTGTTCCGGGATTAGTGACGTTTAACAATGCTGGTGTCCTTGTTGCACTTGCCGGTGTTGTCATCACGATGTACTTCGTTCTTCGCGGACGTCTCTCAAAGAACCCAATCTTTAAAGCAGGAATTTTAATTTCTATTCTTTTAACAACAATTATCGCAATTCTTTCAGGTGTAGTAAAAGTAAATCTTTCCACCTTGTTTGCAGAAAATAATCTCGCAACAGCAATTCACCAAATGGGACAAACTTTTGGTGCAGCATTTGGCCCTAAAGGATTTGGCACATTGTTCTCAAACTCCAATCGAATTATTGAAGTTTTGATGACTGTACTTGCATTCTCCTTAACTTCTATCTTTGATCCAATCGGAACATTCATTGGAACCGGTCGTGCAACAGGAATTTTCACCGACGAAGATTTAAAAGACATGGAAACGTCACACGGATTTTCATCTAAAATGGATAAAGCCCTCTTTGCTGACATGATTGCAACTCCAATCGGTGCCATTTTTGGAACATCAAACACCACAGTATTCGTAGAATCAGCAGCAGGTATCGGAGCAGGTGGACGCACAGGATTGACTTCTATTGTTGTAGCGATTATGTTTGCCATCTCAAGTTTCTTCCTCCCACTCCTAAGCATCGTTCCAACACAAGCAACAGCACCAATCTTGATCATTGTCGGAATGATGATGCTCAGCTCATTTAAAGAAATCAATTGGTCAGATCTTAGTGAAGCTATTCCAGCTTTCTTTACATCAGTATTCATGGGATTCGCATACTCTATCTCATACGGTATTGCAGCAGGATTTATTACATATATCATCACAAAATTAGTCAACGGAAAACCAAAAGAAATCAAACCCGTCGTCTGGGTTGTAGCAATCCTCTTTGTGATTAACTTTGCAGTATTAGCGATTTTGTAAAAGAAAATAAAAAGAGACTTGTGTCTTCTTTTTTGTTTGAAAGTGAAGCTTAAATAAGGAATACAAAGAGTATTTAGTAATGAAGCATTACTGGTTGAAAAACTGTAATGCTTTTTATTTTGTAAAAATCCCAACACTGCGGTTAAAAAGCTAAATTTTTAACGGATATGATATAATATTACTAACATTAATTTCGTGAAAAGTCAGGTGTGACGGGCTTTCATATGAAAAATCCAGACGGCATAATCTTACGCAAAATCGCAAAACTGGCTATACTATTCACACCATTTCGCGATTTTTATGAAAATTCCGCACGGTATCCAGGGTGTCTCGTTGGCGCACCTGTAAAATCAGAACTCCTTGTGAGGTAGAAAGCAGGCTCAAATGAGCAAACATAAGAATACGATGAAAAAGAAGCTTAGCATCATCATCCCCTTTTACGGGCAAAACGAGAGCGATCTCGCGATTCCGCTCAGGAGCATTAACAATCAAGTAAGTGTTGATTTCGCGAAAATTGACGTCCATCTCGTCAATGATGGAGGCAAGCCAATAAACACCGACAACCTCGCGATTTTTGCGAATTTGGATTTACATTATCACGAGCTCCACGAAAACGTCGGTCCTGGTATGGCGCGACAATATGGGATTGATCATAGCGCGGGCGAATATCTGATGTTTGTGGACGCAGACGATTATCTTAATCACTCTGCTGCACTTTCAAGCTTTTTTAGTGCAACTGAATCAGATGAAAATGCGCAAGTTTTGCGTTCTAAATTTATCGAACAAGTTCCAAATGGAAATGGTGATTTAATTGAGATTATCGCAGGCTATGACAGAAATGCAGTTTATGCTTGTTGGATTGCACGAAAATGGTTGAATAAAATAAAATTACGCTTTATTTCTGAACTGCGTATCTACGAAGATAGTTATTTTATTGACTTGATCAATAATTTAACACCAGGAATCAAGAGTATTGATGATATTACTTATGTTTATGTTTTTCACGAAAAATCATTGTCGCATGTTGGAAAATCGGTCAGTTCGGAATTTGCGGATACTTGGGTTCTGTCAAAATATTACGAACTCAAATTTCTTAGTTCGCGAAAAAGTGTTCCGTTTTTGAAAGATTACTTAGCGGCAGTTTTACTTCAAGCTTATTTGCGTTATGAAAAATTTCCACCAGTTGACGAAGAAAAATTTTGGTCGGTTCTTTGGAAATTGATGAAAAAATACGCTTACCTTTGGGAAGGATTTTTCGCGGAAATGCAGCTGGTGGCAAATCAAGAAAGTCAAATGAAAAACGGTGAATTTTATGGTGTCGATACAAGCAATTTACGAAAATTTATTAAAAAATGCGAGCGATGATTTTTATTCTGTCGCTCTTTTATTTTCGCTACTTTTTCTGATAAACAGCGACTTTTTTACGAAAAATATGCTAAAATAGACCTATGACAGATCAAGGCATATTTTACTTTTTTTTATTTTTTTCATTTATTTTTTTAGGGGCTACGTTTTTATTTTATTGGAAAATAAAGAAAATTCCCGATTTGAGGACATTAAAACTTGGAAGATTGGGTTTTGGTTTTTTGTTGAGCCTATTTTTCTTGTTGAATTCACTGATTGCTTCAGCTGTGGCATTCCAATTTTCAGAGTATCCGACGCTTTTGACGCGGATTGGGATTATTGCGTTAGTCGTTGAAGGAATTCTTATTTTTATTTTTCCGTTGATTTTTGGATTTGCTTTGCCGATTGCAATTTTGATTTTGACAGTGAAGATGTGGCGGCGGGAATCCAAAAGCATCGCTAATTTAATCTTGCCGATTATCATGTTTCTTTTCTTTATTTTGGATTGGATTTCGCTTTATGTAGGCAGGCTTTCAGATCAGTGGATCTGGTTAAAAATTCTTTCTTTTGCTTATCCAATCTTGTCATTGTACTTGTCGTGGCAATTCTTGGTATTTTTCTTGTCCAGTTGGATTTATGGTAGAAAAATGAAAAAAACGACGGCGACTTATTATGTGGTGCTGGGTGCAGGATTAGTACAGGGCGATAAAGTCGGTGTTTTACTTGGGAATCGAATTCGTGCTGCAGTAAATGCCGCAACAGAAAAAACGATTCTTGTGTTTTCTGGAGGACAGGGTAAAGATGAACATCTCTCAGAAGCTCAAGCGATGCAAAAATTTGCAGTTGAAACATTAAATTTTCCTATTGAACGCACGCTTCTTGAGGATCAATCTAAAACAACTTACGAAAATTTAGTGTTCTCTTCAAAAATTATTGATGAAAAATCAGCTGAAACTTCATTTTTATTTTTTACATCAGACTATCATGTATTTCGTGCAGCGCTTTTTGCTCGACAGCTCAATTTAGGGGCTCAGGGAGGAAAAGGCGGAAAAACAGCATTTTATTATCGTGTTCCAGCATTTATTCGTGAATTTATTGCAGTGATGAATAATGAGCGAAAAAAACACATGATTTGGGTTGGGAGTATCGTTGGGGGACTCGGATTGATTGCTGTCATTGTTGAGTTGATTCAGCATTTAAGAGGAACTTAATCATAAAATGATGGTAGTGATTGAAAAGATAAGGGAGATGTACGGTAAAAAAATCATTTTATTGAGATCAAAAGGGATAATAAATAGGTTGGAATTTTAAATTGAGAGAGAAGATTAAAAGAAAGTGATTGGTGGTAACTTTCTTTTTTGTGAGCAGATTTTTTTGATTTTTGTTACATTTAAGATGATATAACGTATAAAAAGGTATGATTATTGCAGAAGATAAATATGGAAATCGTGTAAATAGTATTCAACAGCCTTCTTTAATGGATTCTTATTTTTGTCCTGCGTGTAAGGCGTCACTTATTTTTAAAAATGGTCTAGTCTATACGCCACATTTTGCTCATCGCACGTTGAAAGATTGTCATGCATGGTCTGAAAATGAATCTGCACAACATTTATCTTTAAAGTTACAGCTTTTTGAGTGGTTTCATCAGTCTGAAAAAGTAGAGCTTGAAAAATATCTTCCAGAACTTGAGCAAACGCCTGATTTATTGGTGAATGATCGGATTGCTATTGAGATTCAATGTTCAAGTTTATCGCTAAAAAGACTTAAAGAACGCACGGAAAACTATCAAGCATATGGATTTAAGGTGATTTGGCTAATGGGCAAGGATTTGTGGATACAAAAGGGGATGACGACACTTCAAAAAAATCTGATGGGTTTTTCAGAAAATCGTGGTTTTTATTTTTGGGAACTTGATGAAAAAAATCAGAAATTAAGATTAAAATCCTTGATTCATGAAGATTTAGCGCACCACACGATGTATTTGACCGATGTTTTTGAGTTTCAAAAAGGAAATTTATTATCGCTTTTGCGATTGCCGTTTGAAAAGCAAAAATGTCCTGTTCTTGAGATTCCAGAACAAGATGGAAAAAGTCAGTTTGATTTTATTCAGCGTCAACTTTATCATTGTGCACCGAGTTGGCTCAAAAAGCAAGCGCTTTTTTATGAAAATCAGAAGCATTTGCTTGATCTTGATTTTTCAAAAAAGTATGTTGCTCCTGCTGGATTGGATTTATTATGTTTTCCTTTTCAAAAGGTTGAACAAAAGTTCATTCAGCTACATCACAAAGATACAATACGCTATTATCAAGAGTATTATCGTTATTTTCAGACACATCATCAATCATTTCTCTATCCACCTTATTTTTATCACACACAGTAAAAAAAGAAAGTCATCATGGTGTGCTTTGTTTTTGGGAACTTCGATTTCTCTTATTCTGTGCTATAATTAAAGAAATGTGACTTTTGAAAAGGAGATACGATGGCAAAAAAACGTGATGAAATCACTGATGATTTTAAGTGGGATTTGACGACAGTTTTTAAGACGGATGAAGATTGGGAACAAGAACTTGCTTGCGTGAACTCAAATCTTTCAGGAGAGTCAAGTTGGGACGCTGATGCTGTGCATTCAGCAGTGGATTTTTCTGGTCATTTGTTGGATTCAGCAGAAGTGCTTTTTGAGGCAACGTCAACGATGCTTTCGATTTCAAGAGATGTAGAGCGTCTTTATGTTTATGCTTCAATGAAAAATGATCAAGATACAAAAGTGACAAAATATCAAGGATATCAAGCGAAAGCAAGTGCATTATATGCAAAATTTGGTGAGGTTTTTGCTTTTTTTGAGCCAGAATTTATGACGTTGTCTGAGACACGTTACACGGAGTTTTTGTCTGAAAAACCAGAATTAAAAGGATATCATCATTTTTTTGAGCGGTTATTTGCAAAAAAAGCACATGTATTGTCTCAAAAAGAAGAGAAGCTTTTGGCAGGGGCAAGTGAAATTTTTGGTGCTGCTGCTGAAACGTTTGAAATCTTGGATAATGCTGATGTAAAATTTCCGATGATTACGGATGAAGAAGGAAAAGAAGTTCAGTTAACACACGGAAATTACATTTCATTTATGGAAAGTAAAAATCGAAAGGTTAGAAAGGCTGCTTATGAAGCGTTATACAGTAATTATGAGCAGTTTGAACACACGTATGCAAAAACGTTACAGACGAATGTAAAAGCAGATAATTTTAAAGCACAGGTGCATGGATATTCTTCTGCACGAGAAGCTGCGTTAGCGCAAAATTTTGTGCCTGAGCAGGTTTATGATGTGCTTATTGAGCAAGTGAATCGCCATCTGCCTTTACTTCATCGGTACGTTGCATTACGCCAGCAGATTTTGGGGGTGGATGATTTGAAAATGTATGATCTTTACTGTCCATTGTCTAGTCTGGATTATAAATTTAATTATAGTGAAGCGGTTGATAAAGCGCAAGAAGTTTTGGGAATTTTTGGTGAAACTTATTTAAAGCAGGTCAAAAGAGCATTTGATGAACAGTGGATTGATGTGAAAGAAAATGTTGGAAAACGTTCTGGTGCTTATTCTGGTGGAGCTTATGATACGAATGCTTTTATGTTGTTAAATTGGCAAGAGACCTTGGATGATTTGTTTACGTTGGTCCATGAGATGGGGCACAGCATGCACTCGACATTTACGCGTGAAAATCAACCTTATGTTTATGGAGATTATCCCATTTTTTTGGCGGAGATTGCATCAACGACGAATGAAAACATTTTGACAGAAACGTTGCTTGATGAAGCTAAGGATGAAAAAGAACGATTTGCTATTTTGAATCACTGGTTGGATGGTTTTAGGGGGACGGTTTATCGTCAGACTCAATTTGCTGAGTTTGAGCAAGAAATTCATCGTGCTGATGCTGCGGGTGAAGTTTTAACGAGTGAATTTTTGAATGATTTATATGGACGTTTAAATGAAAAATACTATGGTTTGAAAGCATCTGAAAATAGAGAAATTCAATTTGAATGGGCACGCATTCCTCATTTTTATTATAATTTTTATGTCTTCCAATATGCTACTGGCTTTGCGGCAGCATCTTATTTGGCGGAAAAAATTGTTCATGGAAATGAAGCGGATCGGCGGGCATATTTGGATTATTTGAAAGCAGGATCATCAGATTATCCGCTAAATGTGATTAAAAAGGCAGGCGTTGATATGGCTTCTGGTGTGTATTTGGAATCTGCTTTTGAGCGCTTTGAAAAACGGTTATCAATGCTTGAAGCATTAGTGGCTAAGGGAGTTCATCGTGCCAGATAAGATTCAAACAACTTATAAAAAAACGAGTAATCCAATGATGCACCGTCCAGTAGTTAAGCCAGAATTAGTGCAGTGGATGCGGGAGCGACAAACGGCTGTGACGGGCGATTTGGCGATTGTTTTAAAACAAGCAAGTGAAAATAATATTCCAATCATTCCTCATGAAACAGTGGTTTATTTTCAGATGTTGTTGCATTTACTTCAGCCAAAACGGATTCTTGAGATTGGGACTGCAATTGGTTTTTCGGCTTTAATGATGGCGGATGCGGCAAAAGAATGTCAGATTGTCACGATGGATCGTAATCCTGAGATGATTGCCTTAGCGAAAAAAAATTTGGTAGATTTTGATCATCGTAAACAAATTAAGTTACTTGAAGGCGATGCAGCGGATCTTTTGTCAGTACTGACAGCGCAAGAAAATGAGAAATTTGATTTGATTTTCATGGATTCTGCTAAATCAAAATATATTGAATTTTTACCGAAAGCTTTGTCATTACTGACAGAAAATGGAGTAATCTTGATGGATGATATTTTTCAAGCGGGCGAAATTTTAATTCCAATTCAGGACATTAAGCGCTCACAAAGAGCATTAGAAAGAGGTTTACGTCGTCTTTTTGATGAAGTGTTAGACACTCCAAAATACATGACGAGCATTCTGCCACTTGGTGATGGGTTATTGATGATTAAACCTCAGGATTAATGATTATTTTTTCAGTATTTTGATTTGCATAAATTAAGTTTTATTGAAAATTTTATGTTATAATTACTAGAAGTTAATTCAGTCAAGGTTTTATGAGACTTGACAAATGAATGAAGGAGAAAATTTTGAAATTCAAAAAACTTGGTTTAGTTCTCTCTGCTGTAGTCGCAACATCAGCTGTGCTTGTACTTTCAGGCTGTTCAAGTAATGCAGCAAGTAAAGACATTATCACGATGAAAGGTGATACTGTTCAAGTCAATGATTTGTACGACAGAGCCAAACAATTCCCTAATCTTCCTACAAATACGTTGCTTCAAAATATTACATTTGACAAAATATTTGAAAAGGAATCCGCTATCGCAAAAGAAGCTACCACTAAAAAAGTGGATGCTCAGTTCAACAGTGTCAAAAAACAATATGGCACACAATTTGATTCTGCGCTGCAACAACAAGGATTGACCGAAGCAAACTTTAAACCTTATCTGAAAACTCAATTGTTGGAACAAGCAGCAATTGAGAAAGATATTGCTAAAACGCAATATACCGAAGCAAATCTCAAAACGGCTTGGGCGACTTATCATCCAGATGTGACTGCTTTTGTTTTGAGTGAAACTTCTAGTGATGCAGCAAATAAGGCGATTGCGGCAAATAAAGCAGATGCGGCAAAATTTGATAAAGATAACGCATCTAGTAAAGTCACGTTTAACTCAGCCAGTACAACTGTATCTGATGATGTGAAAACGGCAGCGTACAAGTTGAAAAATGGGGAAATCTCGGGAGTCGTGACTTCAAGCGATGCATCAACGGGTCAAACCAGTTATTATGTGGTGAAGATGATCAAAACGTCAGACAAAGGGACAGATATGAATAAATACAAATCTGAACTTAAAAAAGTGATCAAAACTCAGAAAATGTCTGATTCAACTTATGTTAGTGGCGTGATTGGAAGTTATTTGAAAAAATATAATGTGACAGTGAAAGAAAGTGCGTTTTCTTCATTATTCTCACAATTTACTTCACAATCAAGTCAATCTAAATAATACATTTGAATGATCCTAAAGAGAGCTTCTGTTGTGGTGAAAAGAAGTGAATCATCTGTGCTTAAAAGCGGAGCAAACCGCATTATCAAACGTAAGAGACGATAAAGATACGATCGTGAATGAGGGTGGTACCGCGCTGTTTGACAGTCGCCCCTTTGTTTACGATCGTTTTTTGAATTTTTATTGTGAATAATATCACAAAAATAAATTTGTCAGTACTGACAGAATAAAAATAGACAGTACAGACAAAAATTACGATGAAAACATGCTCGAAATTTGCACGATCAGAAGTTTTCTGATCACAAAAAGCTGTCAGCACTGACAAAAAGTTTTTTTGTGGCAATCGAGTAAAAAATGGAGAAAAAAATGAAATACATGACCTCAGCAGAAATTCGTGACACTTTCCTCAATTTTTTTGAGTCGAAAGGATCAACGATTATGCCGTCACAATCCCTTGTTCCTGTGAATGATCCGACGTTACTTTGGATAAACTCTGGCGTTGCGACAATGAAAAAATATTTTGACGGCTCTGTTGTACCTGAAAATCCACGCATGACGAGTTCTCAAAAATCAATTCGCACAAACGATATTGAAAATGTTGGAAAAACAGCACGCCATCACACGATGTTTGAAATGATGGGAAATTTTTCAATTGGGGATTATTTTAGAACAGAAGCGATTGCTTATGCTTTTGAGATGCTGACAGATGAGAAATATTATGGTTTTCCAGTAGAAAAACTCTATGTGACGTATTATCCAGATGACCAAGAAACGTATCAGCGTTGGGTTGAGGTTGGATTACCTGCCTCGCATCTTGTACCGATTGAGGATAATTTTTGGGAAATTGGTGCAGGACCTTCAGGTCCAGATACGGAAATTTTCTTTGATCGTGGCGCACAGTATGATCCTGAAAACATTGGCTTACGTTTGTTGAGTGAGGACATTGAAAATGATCGCTACATTGAAATTTACAATATCGTGTTGAGTCAATTTAATGCAGATCCAAGCGTTTCTCGCAAGCAATATAAAGAGCTGCCTCAAAAAAATATTGATACAGGAATGGGACTTGAGCGCATGGCTTGTATCATCCAAGAGGGGCGGACGAATTTTGATACGGATCTGTTTTTGCCGATCATTCACGAAATTGAAAGATTATCCGGAAAAACGTATGATCCTGATGGCAATAACATGAGTTTTAAAGTGATTGCTGATCATATTCGCTCGTTGAGTTTTGCGATTGGCGATGGTGCATTGCCAGGAAATGAAGGCCGCGGCTATGTGCTTAGACGGCTCTTACGTCGTGCGGTAATGCATGGAAAACGATTGGGGATTCAAGGGAAATTCCTTGCAAGTTTGGTCAAAATTGTAGGTCAAGTGATGGAAAATTACTATCCTGAAGTTCTTGAAAAAGCTGATTTTATCGAAAAAATTATTGATCGCGAAGAAGAAACGTTTAATCGAACGATTGATGCTGGACAAAAATTAATCGATGATTTATTAAGTGAACTAAAAACTCAAGGAAAAGACACGATTGACGGGGCTGATATTTTCCGTTTGTACGATACGTATGGTTTTCCTGTCGAATTAACAGAAGAATTGGCGCAGGATGAAGGCTTTAAGATTGATCATGCTGGTTTTGATGCAGCGATGAAAGCTCAACAAGCAAGGGCACGTGCAGCAGTGGTTAAAGGTGGCTCTATGGGGGCGCAAAATGAAACACTCAGCTCAATTGAAGAAGCATCTGAATTTTTATATGATGTGCACGCAGCTAAAAGTAAGATTTCAGTGATTGTCAGTGCTGACAAAAAAGTGTCAACACTAGCATCAGGCACTGCACAGATCATCTTTGACCAAACACCATTTTATGCGGAAATGGGAGGACAAGTGTCCGATCACGGAGTCATCAAAAATGAAGATGGGGATGTTGTGGCAGTAGTCACAGATGTGCAACATGCTCCTCACGGTCAAAATTTGCATACGGTCAATGTTTTGTCAGCACTGACAGTAGGAGAGACGTATCATCTTGAGATTGATGAGGTCCGTCGCAATGCGGTTGTCAAAAATCATACCGCCACTCACTTACTTCATGCCGCACTTCACAACATTGTCGGGAAACATGCACTTCAAGCAGGATCACTCAATGAAGTGGACTTCTTACGTTTTGATTTTACGCATTTTGCTCAAGTGACCAAAGAAGAACTTGCGGCACTTGAACAAGAAGTGAACGAAAAAATTTGGGAAAACATTACGATTCAAACGCGGACAGATCTGTCAGTCGATCAAGCGAAAGAAATGGGCGCTGCAGCCTTATTTGGCGAAAAATACGGCACTAATATTCGCGTGGTTGTGATTGGGGATTATTCAGTTGAACTTTGTGGTGGAACACACACGAAAACCACCAGCGAAATTGGACTGTTCAAGATTGTAAAAGAAGAAGGAATTGGTTCAGGAGTACGCAGAATCACAGCGCTCACAGGTCAAAAAGCGTATGAAGCGTTTGTGAATAGTGAAAAAACGTTACTTGAAGTGGCAAATGTCATCAAAGCACCACAAGCTACACAAGTACTTTCAAAAGTTTCAGCGCTCCAAGAGGAACTCAAAACAGTACAAAAAGAAAATGAAGCACTGACTGGAAAACTTGCAGTAAGCCAGTCCGAAGAACTTTTCAAAAATGTACAAAATGTGGGAACAACAAGTTTTATTGCAGCACAAGTCAAAGTTTCAGACATCAATGGTTTACGACAATTGGCGGATCTTTGGAAACAAAAAGAATGGTCAGATGAATTGATTTTGGTCGCAAAAATTGGTGAAAAAGTAAATGTACTTGTGGCAAGTAAAAAGCCTGAAATTAAAGCAGGAAATGTGGTCAAAGCGCTTGCACCATACATTGATGGACGTGGAGGTGGAAAACCTGATTTAGCAATGGCAGGTGGAGCGAATGCAAATGGAATTTCCGAACTTCTTAATCATGTCGCAGAAAATTTAAAATAAAAAACAAGAACTCAGAAGAAAGAAGCTGAGTTTTTGAGCTATTTTTATGATAAAATAAAGGAAATAGGAGGAATTCAGATGAAAAAAATACCAGTATTTGTTTTCAGTGTTTTAGCACTTACAGTTTTAAGTGCGTGTACTTCTAATCAAAAAAAGAGCGCGACGCAACATTCTAGCCAATCAACACAGGTGGCATCAAGTCAAACGTCAAAAAACAGCACCAGCACTTCATCATCTCAACCAACGTCATCAAGTTCATCAACGACATCCACTTCTCAAAGTTCAAAGGATGCCAGATTTGACGATTTATCAACCAGTGAAAAAGATCAAATCTTAGCAACATGGCTGCAAAATAGTCAAGGGCAATATACGGTCTATCATGTGGATACTCTCACGACATATTTTGTCAATGATGGTCAAAATGGATCAAAAATGTATCAAGATGGACAAAAAGTAGGTAATGCTTATGCTGGAATCTCTCTTGCGCGACAAAAAAATTCAGCAAAATTTGTCATGAAACCAGAGAGTGTTGAATTTTACGTTCCATCAAGTCACAGTGGTTTTGATGGAGATTGGAATCACATCCAATGGCAGCTCAAAGAAACTGTCTTGAAGTCCGATTTAATGACAAAATATGCTTCGCTTAGCAAAAATAATCATCAAATTGTAGATCAAGCAACGCAGCTCCCATCATAAAAAACAGACATTTTTAAGAGCAAGGAAAATATGGTTAAAAATACAGAAGATAAACCGTTAGCGCAAAATAAAAAAGCCAGACATGATTATGAAATTTTTGAGACGTTTGAAGCAGGGATTGTTCTGACAGGAACAGAAATTAAGGCCATACGGCAATCAAAAATACAACTCAGAGATGGTTTTGCACGCGTGAAAGATGGCGAAGTTTGGTTAGCAAATGTACATATTGCACCGTTTGAAGAGGGAAATAGATTCAATGTTGACGAATTAAGGACTCGAAAATTGCTATTCAAGAAAAAGGAAATTTCAAAAATCCAGAAATCGCTCACAGAAACAGGAATTACCTTTGTTCCATTGAAAGTTTATCTAAAAAATGGATTTGCCAAAGTCTTGATGGGACTGGCGCGAGGAAAAAAAGAATACGATAAACGTGAAACAATTAAGCGCAGAGAGCAAAATAAAGACATTTCGCGCCAACTTAAAAACTATAATCGATAATAGCCGTTAAAAAGCTGTCAGTACTGACAGTTTTTTATGTTACATTTTTATTTACAAAGCATTTACTTTTTATTTGCTTAGTATTTACATTTAAATTAAAAGTCGCATGCTACAATAATAATGTAAGCAAAAAGGCTTGCGAGTAGATCATCTACTCAACAAAAATAGAAATTATTGGAGAAATATCATGAAAAAGCAAATTCTTGCGGGTATCATTGCTGGCGCTGCACTCATTAGTCTTGCAGCATGTGGTTCAAAATCATCTACCTCAACTTCTGACAGTTCAAAAGCATTGTCAGGAAAAATTATTTCAGGTGGTTCGACAGCCTTGCAGCCATTGGTACAACAAGCATCAACAGAATTTATGGCTAAAAATCCAAGTGTTCAAATTACCGTTCAAGGGGGCGGTTCTGGTGTTGGATTGACACAAACTGTTGCTGGATCTTTCCAAATTGGGAACTCAGATATTTTTGCGGAAGAAAAATCAGGAATCGATGCGTCAGCACTGACAGACAATAAAGTCGCTGTTGTTGGATTTGCACCGATTGTGAATACGAAAACAAAAACAGACAACTTGACTCAACAACAATTGATTGACATTTTTACAGGAAAAGTAACCAATTGGAATCAAGTGGGGGGATCAGATCAAAAAATTACAGTGATCGGACGGACTGCAGGATCAGGAACGCGGGTCAACTTTGATAATTTTGCTTTAGGAAAAGCTGCTGAGGTCAATGGTCCAACACAAGATGCTTCAGGATCAGTGGTCCAAATGGTAGGACAAACACCAGGAGCAATCTCTTATGTTGCATTTTCTTACTTAAGTACGAATCCAGATGTTAAAGCACTCAGCATTGATGGAGTAAAACCAACAGATGAAAACGTGCAAACGAATGATTGGAAAGTATGGTCATACGAACACATGTATGTCAATACGAAAAAAGTGACTGCAGCAGAAAAAGCATTCATCAAATATGTATCAAATGACAGCAGTGACCTCAAAAAATTGGGATACATTGCGGTTTCTGATATGAAAGTTGATCGCGACAGCAGCGGAAACGTGACGAAAAAATAAAACACATACGATTTGACAACGGTGACAGGACTGTCAGATCTCGCATCTGCTGAAACAAAGATGAAAAAACGATGCCAAATTTTTTCTCTTTGATACGCTTTTCCCAAATAAGTACAACACACTCGTTCAGCAGATCCGAGATTTGACATTCATCACACGAATATGAAGTTAAATCATTCCTTAGCAAATAAAAGCTGCTGAGGCCTTCAAAATTTTCTTTTCATAGAATGGCACAGCTTATAAAAAGACTGTGCTGTTTGTGTTTCTCATTTACAAAATATTTACAAAATAACGCTTTCTTGTTTTAAAAAGATGCACACGATTATGCTATAATTGGAGTATGAAAAAGAAAATTTTAATCACGTTTGCTGCCCTTTCAGGCCTCTTTTTATTGAGTGCATGTGGTGCAGGAAATAAACAGGTCACAGCAGGCGGCTCAACGGCATTACAGCCACTAGTCGAACAGGCGTCTTTGGATTATATGAAAAAAAATCCAAAAGAAATCATCATGGTTCAAGGTGGAGGATCTGGTGTAGGATTAGCACAAGTTGCAGCAGGATCTTTTCAAATTGGGAATTCGGATATTTTTGCTGAAGAAAAAACAGGGATAACAGCAAATAAAATTACAGATCATAAGGTTGCAGTCGTTGGTTTTGCACCAATTGTTAACGAAAAACTGAAAGTTTCTAATCTCACTGATCAGCAATTGACAGACATTTTTACTGGAAAAATCACAAATTGGAAGCAAGTAGAAGGTCCGAATCAAAAAATTACTGTCATTGGACGGACTGCAGGATCAGGGACACGAGTTAATTTTGATAAATACGGTCTTAATGGTGCAGTAGAAATCAATGGTCCAACTCAGGATGCTTCAGGATCAGTGGTTCAATTAGTGGGGCAAACGCCGGGTGCGATTTCTTATGTTTCATTTTCATACATTCACAAATCAGGAGTAAAACCCCTTCAGATTAATAGTGTTGAACCCAATGATGAAAATGTAAAAATTAATAAATGGAAAATTTGGTCATACGAACACATGTACACGAACAATTCAAAAGAAAATAAAGTTGAAGATAAATTCATCAACTATGTCACGAACGATACTAAAACCTTAAATAAATTGGGGTATATCAGTGTTTCAGAAATGAAAGTCGATCGCGACGCGCATGGATCGGTGAGTGTATTAAAATAAAAGACGTTTCGTCACACAATAAAAATTAGTTAGGTCTTTATGGAAAACTCAAAAATAAAAGAAAAATTACTTTCAAGTAATAAAAATTCACGCCTTGAAAAATTTGGTAAAACATTGACTTTTCTTTGCATTGCATTAATTGTCTTTGTGGTTGCTTCTATTCTCGTCTTTGTTGCGCAAAAAGGGCTCTCAACTTTTTTTGTAGATAAAGTCAATCCCTTTAATTTCCTTTTTGGAACCAACTGGTCCCCAGGGAATATGGGTCCTGATGGGAAACCCGCTGTTGGGGCATTGCCTATGTTTTCAGGCTCTTTGATTGTCACGGTCTTATCTGCACTTGTGGCAACACCTTTTGCCATAGGAGCGGGGATTTATATGACTGAAATTTCACCAAAATACGGGAAAAAAATCTTGCAACCAGTGGTTGAACTTTTGGTTGGAATTCCATCAGTTGTTTATGGATTTATTGGTTTGACGGTTGTTGTGCCGATCATTCGAAACGCGTTTGGTGGGACAGGACTTGGGCTTCTTTCTGGGGTTTTTGTTTTGTTTGTGATGATCTTACCGACTGTTACAAGCATGACAGTCGATGCGCTAAAAGCTGTTCCAAAACATTATAAAGAAGCTTCACTTGGACTGGGTGCAACACGCTGGCAAACGATTTGGCGCGTGCTTTTACGTGCGGCTGCGCCAGGAATTTTGACTGCAGTTATTTTTGGAATGGCGCGTGCTTTTGGTGAAGCACTTGCGATTCAAATGGTTGTTGGAAATGCGGTGATGATGCCAAAAGATTTGATTTCACCAGCAAGTACATTGACTTCCATCTTGACGTCAGGAATTCCAAATGCGACACCAGGAATTCAATCAAATGCGCTGTGGTCGCTTGCGTTATTGCTTTTGATTATGTCACTCATTTTTAATCTTGCCATGCGCGCCATTGCAAAGAAAGGACAACTTAAATAATGAATGCAAAACGAACAGATAAAATTGCAACAGGTGTACTCTATGTCCTTTCAGGAATTATTGTTGCGATTCTTGCTTTTCTACTGATTTATATTTTATATAAAGGACTTCCTCATGTTTCTTGGACGTTCTTGACAACAGCCTCAAATCCTTTGACAGGTGGTGGGGTTGCGGTACAACTCTTTAATTCCATCTATTTGTTAGTGGTAACGTTAATCATTTCAGTTCCGCTTTCTTTGGGAGCAGGGATCTATCTTTCTGAATATGCCAATCAAAAACATTGGTTAACATCATGGGTGAGATCAGCCATTGAAGTCTTATCTTCACTTCCTTCAATCGTTGTGGGATTATTTGGAATGTTAGTTTTTGTTTTGCAATTTGGATTAGGATTTTCAGTGCTCTCTGGAGCTTTGGCGTTGACGGTATTTAATCTTCCGTTGATGACGCGTAATGTTGAAGAATCGCTTCGGGCGATTCCGACGATGCAACGCGAAGGCGGATTGGCATTAGGGCTATCAAAATGGGAAACTGCGACGCAAATCATCTTGCCTGCTGCGGTACCAGGGATTATCACAGGAGTAATCCTTTCATCTGGACGTGTTTTTGGAGAAGCAGCTGCTTTGATTTATACTGCTGGACAAACCAACTTGCCGATTGATTGGGCCAATTGGAATCCGATGAGTTTAACTTCTCCACTTTCTTTATTTAGACCTGCTGAAACATTGGCGGTTCACATTTGGGCGTTAAATACAGAAGGGACAATCGCAACGGCGCAACAAATTTCTGCAGGCGCTTCTGCAGTATTGATTATCTTTGTTCTTCTCTTTAATTTAGGTGCTCGTTTTGTTGGAAATCGGATTCACAAAAAATTAACTTCTGGAAATTAAAATCGCGTGATCGTGTGTAGGAAAAAAGGAAAAGAAAAAATTTATGGCAACAACTTATGATTGGAATGAACGTCATATTTTGACGTTTGATCGAGAGATTGCACTCTCAACAACAGATTTACGCGTTTTTTATAATGGCACAAAAGAAGCCATTCATGGGGTCAGCATGAGTTTTCCCAAAAATAAAATTACCGCATTGATTGGACCGTCAGGGTCTGGGAAATCGACTTATCTTCGTGCATTAAATCGGATGAATGATACAATTGATGGGGCACGTGTGACGGGTGAAATCACTTATGAAGGCGTCAATATTAATGATCCGAAAGTCAATGTGTACGAAGTAAGAAAACAAATTGGGATGGTGTTTCAACGTCCAAATCCATTTCCAAAATCAATTTATGAAAACATTGCATTTATTCATCGGCGCGAAGGTATTAAAGAGAAGAAAAAA
Organism: Lactococcus hircilactis; assembly: GCF_009601015.1. Classification (GTDB taxonomy): domain Bacteria; phylum Bacillota; class Bacilli; order Lactobacillales; family Streptococcaceae; genus Lactococcus; species Lactococcus hircilactis. Next base: position 9,254 of record NZ_WITJ01000004.1, on the reverse strand, counting down.
TTAGATGAGATCGTGGAAAAAGCGCTAAAACAGGCAGCGCTTTGGGATCAAGTCAAAGACAATCTCAACGGTTCTGCGCTTGCGATGTCTGGAGGACAGGCACAGCGACTTTGCATTGCACGAGCACTTTCTGTGAAACCAGATATTCTATTGATGGATGAACCCGCTTCAGCACTTGATCCGATTTCGACCATGCAAATCGAAGAAACCATGTCTGATTTGAAAAAGGATTATACAATTATTATTGTGACGCACAATATGGCGCAAGCTTCACGTGCGAGTGATTATACCGCGTTTTATTATTCAGGAGATTTGATTGAATATGATGAAACGAGCAAAATCTTTACACAGCCGACACTAAAAGCAACGGAAGATTATGTTTCTGGACATTTTGGATAAAAAAATAAACTGACGTAAGGCGGGATGAAAAACGGTGCTAAAATTTTTTTGTCAGTACTGACAGAAAATAATGTGGCGGTGTGAGTGCAATTTGGAGAGAAAATGACAAAAGAACCGATATTAAAAATTAACGATTTGAGTCTTTATTATGCAAAAAAGAAGGCTTTAAATGAAATCAGTATGGACGTGTATCCTAATGAAATTACGGCATTGATTGGGCCGTCTGGGTGTGGAAAATCAACCCTTTTACGTTCGATTAATCGGATGAATGATTTAATTCCGATTGTTTCAATCACTGGAGAAGTCATCTATAAAGAAAAAAATATTTACAGCTCAAAAGTGGATACAGTGGATTTAAGAAAAGAAATTGGAATGGTATTTCAACAGCCCAATCCGTTTCCTTTTTCGATTTATGAAAATGTCGTGTATGGCTTGAGGCTCAAAGGAGTGAAAGATAAGGCGGTGCTTGATGAAGTCGTTGAAAATTCGCTTAAAGCAGCCAATATTTGGGACGAGGTGAAAGATATTTTACACAGCTCTGCTTTAGGACTTTCTGGTGGGCAACAGCAGCGGGTTTGTATTGCGCGTGTTCTTGCGGTAAATCCTGAAATTATTTTGATGGATGAGCCAACTTCTGCACTGGATCCGATTTCAGCGGGACGCGTTGAAGAAACAATGCTTGAGTTACGCAAAGACTACACGATACTCATTGTGACGCACAGCATGCAGCAAGCGTCCAGAATTTCTGATCGCACAGCATTTATGTTAAACGGTGATTTGATTGAATATGCGAACACAAAGAAAATCTTTTTAAATCCTGATAAAAAAGAAACAGAAGATTATATTGCAGGACGTTTTGGATAAATCAACGCATCTTAAGATCAAACGTCTCTATTGAAAAAAGAAAGAATAAAGGAAAAAATATGCTTCGAACACAATTTGAAGATGATTTAAACAGACTTCACAATAAATTTTATGCAATGGGAACTCAAGTTTCTGCTCAGTTAAATAAGGCTGTTCGCGCATTTGTCAGTCATGACAGAGATTTAGCAGAAGAAGTCATTGCGGGAGATCTTGAAATCAATGAGCAAGAAAAGAAATTGGAAGTACAATCACTTGAAATGATTGCACTTCAACAACCAGTCTCAAGTGATTTAAGAACGATTGTTACTGTATTAAAGGCGAGTTCTGATTTAGAGCGCATGGGCGATCATGTGGCATCCATTGCAAAAGCGACGATTCATCTTAAAGGTGAGGAACGCATTTTTGAAGCTGAAGAAGACATTTCGTTGCTCGGTGAAAAGGTAAAATCAATCGTAGATGCCTCACTTAACGCTTATATTCAAGGGGATGATGAGCGTGCACGTGAAATTGCAGCGCAACAAGTTACCGTCAAAGAAATGAATCACGAAATCGAAAATAAAATCCTAGAAGCAATGAAAGAAAATTCAGAAACCATTACCACAGGAAAAGAATATTTGCTGACATTGGTTTATTTGGAGCGCATCGTAGGTTATGCGATCAATCTTTGCGAATGGATTGTTTATCTGAACTCTGGAAATATCATTGAATTATAAAAAAAAGATGAGAATTTTTTCTCATCTTTTTTGTCAGTACTGACAGAAATAAAAATTAGCCATTTAAAATCGTTAAGCGAAGTGGATCAGTTGAAAGTGCCACGTCCCCCCCCAATGGAAACGTAAAAATCGGTTGTGTATGTCCAAAATCAACGTCGTAAATCACAGGAATGTGTTGTAAGAGAGGATATTTGTCCAAAATAAAGTGTAAAATTTCCTCGGTCATTCCCTCTTCTTTTGGAAAACGTCCGATCACAAGTCCAGCGAGATCAGGATAAATTTGCAAAAAATGCGCCAATTCTCTGTCCCAATCATAAAAATCCTCACCTTCTGCATTTTCTAAAAAAGCAATAGGAGCGCTGAGTGATACTTGAGAAGTAGTACCTGTCACAAGCATCAGTGTATTCAAATTTCCCCCCAAACTGACCCCCGTCGCCTGTCCATGATGATAGATTTTCCACTCATTTTTTAGCAGCTGACGTGGCTTTTCTGGAAGATACCACGCATCACTCGTAAAAACATCACTGGCACGCAATTCATACGTTTTGTCAGTACTGAGCGCTTTGAGCCACTCTGAACTTTGAAATTCCTGTAATTCATCCATCAAAAAAGCGATATAACCAGGACCATAATAAGTGACAAGGCCAGTATGTGAAAAAATCGCATGATGAAGCACGGAAATATCAGAAAAACCACAGAAAATTTTTGGATTGTTTCGAACGATTTCCCAGTCCAGATAAGGCAAAAGTTCATTGCTATTAAAGCCTCCAATCGTACATAACACTGCTTTTACATTTTGATCTTTAAACGCGGCATGAAAATCAGAAACGCGCGAAGCAATACTGCTCGACGAAAGAATATCGTTTTCCAAAAGATGTGCCCCAAAAGTGACTTTAAATCCTAGTGCTTCAAGTCGCACTTTTGCTTTTAATTTATCCTCGAATTTGCCCGTACGAATCAATGAGGAACTTGGTGAAATCACACGAATCTCATCACCTTTTTGTAATTTATTAGGAAAAATACGTTCCATCACACCCTCCTTTAAATGAATTGAACTCATTATAACACATTTTTACTTTTGTCAGTACTGACAAAAATAAAAAAAGATTCTGTCAGCGCTGACAGAATCTTTTTATTTCGTGATGACTTCTAAACCACCCATATAAGGCCGCAAAACCTCAGGAATTGTAATTGAACCATCTGCATTTTGATAATTTTCGAGAATTGCAGCAACCGTACGTCCAACAGCAAGTCCAGAACCGTTCAAAGTATGCACCAACTGAACTTTTCCGTCCTCATCACGATAACGAATTTGCGCACGTCGCGCTTGGAAATCTTCACAATTTGAGCAAGAAGAAATCTCACGATAAGTATTTTGCGCTGGAATCCAAACTTCTAAATCGTAAGTCATTGCTGCAGAAAAGCCCATATCTCCCGTTGACAAACGGATCACGCGATAAGCAAGTCCCAATTTTTGCAAAATATTTTCAGCATTCTGAGTCATAGATTCAAGTTCATCATAAGATTCTTCAGGTTTTGCAAATTTCACCATTTCAACCTTGTGGAACTGGTGCAAACGAATTAATCCACGCGTATCGCGCCCAGCTGATCCAGCCTCAGAACGAAACGCAGGAGACATTGCAGTAAATTTGATTGGCAAATCCTTTCCGTCAAGAATCTCATTACGATAGTAATTCGTCAAAGGAACCTCAGCCGTAGGAATCAAAACATAATCTTCATTTTTGACTTCATAAGTATCTTCTTTAAATTTCGGATATTGCCCTGTCCCAAACATCGAATCTGCATTGACCATATAAGGAGTTACCATTTCAGTGTAACCTTCTTTAGCATGCTCATCCAACATAAAATTATAAACTGCACGTTCAAGACGTGCCCCAGCACCCTTGTAAAAGAGGAAACGTGCTCCAGTCACTTTCGCACCACGATCCCAATCCAAAATATCAAGATGCTCCCCTAAATCCCAGTGCGCTAAAGGTTCAAAATCAAATTCAGGAATTTTACCCCAGCGTCGTTGTTCCTCATTACTCTCCTCATCAGGACCAATTGGATCCAACGGATTTGGAATATTTGGCAACATCACGATAATCTCATTAACTTTCGTTTCAATTTCAGTAAGTTCACTATCGATTGCTTTAATGTCTGCAGATACTTTTTGCATGTCCGAAATCTGAGCAGAAGCATCACCTTTTTGACGTTTAATCTGAGAAATTTCATCAGAAACCGTATTACGTTTTGCTTTCAATTCTTCAGATTTTACGATTAATTCACGTCGTTTAATATCAAACGCATGCAAAGCTTCTAACTTTTCTTTAGCCACACCACGCGTTGCCAATTTTTCAGCAACAAGATCAAATTCAGAACGAATTTTTTTAATATCTAACATTTTTTTCACATTGATTTCTTATTAAAGAAATCAAACCTTTCTTTTTAATTCACAAAAAATGCCCTCATTCCTCCTTTAAAAGAAGAATTAGGGCACAATAAGTACGGTTCCACCTAAAAACATTTTTGTCAGTGATGATACAACTTCTGTCAGTAATGACAGAAAAAGACAAAGATCTCTAACGCTCGTAACGTGAGACTGCCGTTTCTATTTTCATAGAAAAAATGTGAAGGAGATGAAGTCTGCCGCTTTTCCTTGTTTTCACCAGCCACAAGTTCTCTACAAAAATTTAGCACACCCAGTCTTCCCTCTCATTTTACCAGTTTAATTTCATCTTGTCAAAAATTTTGAAAAACGTTTCGAAAAAAAACCTAAAAATGTTATAATAATATTATAGGGAAAATTTTATAAAACACATTTATTTCTAATTTTCAGAAATAAAAAATAGAACAGTGATAAAGGAGCACCTTCATTTTGAAAAGAAAAGACCCAAATTCATCCCCAAAACACAAAAAAACGCTTAGTTTATTTCACATTACCTTTGATCGAAGATTTTTCATTGATTTATCAATATTATTGATCGGCGTAGGCTTATACGCTCTTTCCGTCAAACTTTTTGTCATCCCAAATGCGCTCGCAAGCAATGGCATTGCAGGATTATCTGTTTTCATGAATTTCGTTTTCGGTGTGAGCCCATTTTTGACCGTTTTACTCGTAAACTTACCCCTCTTTATTTTTGGAGGAAAATTTCTTGAAAAAAGAGAGCTCCTCTTAAGTTTATTTGGCGCCACAGCAATGACCCTTTGGCTCATGATTTTTGAAGCCCTCAATATCCCAGGAATACAATACAGTCATTTGATTTTAGCAGGAATCTCAGATGGATTACTCTCAGGGATTGGCGTAGGGTTAGCAATCCTCTCAAGAGGAACCATCGGAGGTTCACTGATGTTTAGCCGCATTATGGAAAGTCACACAAAGATGCCCATTGATAAAGCCCTCTTTCTTATTGATCTCATCGTGATGATCTTATCTCTCATTACCTATCTCGCAGTACCTAACTTTGCTGTCACACTTTTATCCTGCTACATTTTTAGTAAAGTCACGCGGTTAATCGGACGAAAAGAGTATCGACAAAAAATGATGCAACGCTTGCGAATCTTTAATCCTTAACGTCTCAAACCAAAAGAAGATAATAAGTTGGGCGCTCTTACGACGTTGTCTTTCCCGATTTTCTCACGCAATATTTTAATCACTTTCCCTGTTTCTTCTGAAGAAAAACGCAACACCGCCTGAGTAGGTAAAACAATCGTAAATTCTTTTCCCAACTTTCCACGAACCGAAATATTAATCTCAACTTTTCGAATATCACAAAACGCAATTAAAATATTTTTTGCAATTCGTTGATTGAGATAATCAAATTCAAACCCAACATTTCCAATTTTAATAGTTCCCTCCATTTGAGCCCCAGAAAAAAATGTCGCACGCGTCTCAAAATCAATCGCATCATTTATTAAATCAGACAAAATAACCTTCCCTTCTCTATAACAGCATTATAACATAAAAAAACAAGTAAAATAGAGAACATTCCCCCAAAAAGGAGCATGACTTGAGTATTTTCGATGTAAAAATAGATCAAAAATTTCTAAAAGACCTGATCTTATTGATTTTTGGCGTAGGACTATATATCCTCTCCGTAAGAATATTTGTTTTACCCAATTTCCTTGCCAGTAACGGCATCGCAGGTTTTTCAGTTTTTATTAATTTCGTCTTTAAAATCAACCCAGCCCTCACTTTTTTTCTGGTCAATATTCCTTTGTTTTTGTTTGGATGGAAATTACTCACTAAAAGAGAACTTTTACTAAGTATTCCTGGAGCTGTAGCAATGAGCCTTTGGATGCTGATCTTTGAACAGCTCGGGATTACAGGATTTACTTTTGATCAAATGATTTGGGCAGGGATTTTTGATGGATTCCTCTCAGGTATCGGAGCTGGACTCGTGGTTGTTTCAGAAGGCACCTTTGGAGGATCGCTTCTCCTTAGTCGAATCATGGAAGATCAATGGAATTTCAAAATTGATCGCATCCTCTTTGGGATAGACGTCGTCGTGATGATGCTTTCGCTTCTCACCTACTTAGCCCTTCCCAATTTTGCCACTACACTGCTGTCATGCTTTATTTTTAGCAAAGTCACGCGGTTTATCGGACGAGAAACGTATCGCACAGCACTTCTCACAAAAATAAAAAAGAACCTCTTTGAAAAATAAAAAAGAAAGCTTACACTTTCTTTTTTTTGCCCAATTTTTTAAAAGCATGACTGAGAGTCCCGAAAAAAGTAGCAGATTTTACGACATTTTCATTGCCAATATTTTCACGAATAATTTTAAGGATATGTCCAGCTTGACCAGAAGAAAAACGAATCCGATGCTTATTATTTAAAACAAGATAAAAATTCTTCCCTATCTTTTGCCCATGATGCGTCACACGTCCTTCAACTAAACGAATAGATGGCCAAGGAAAGGTCATATTATCAGCGACATTTCGATCACTAAAAAACTCCATTCCCTTATCACCAAGCATAATTTTTCCGTATTTTGGAAGTCCAAGATAAACAATGGCTTCTGCAGTGAAGTCTGCCCGCGTATTTATTGATTTTACCATATCCTCATTGTAACACGAAAGGGCTTTATTTTCAATAAATATCCTAAATAAAAACAAGAAAAAAGCGCTCTTTTGAAGCGCCTTTCATTAATCTTTTAAAGGTTAAGCAAGCCCTGCAACGTGCAAGAGAATACCTAATACAAAGAGTCCAAGGATAATCGCCAAAGGAGCATTACGATTTTTCCATTTACGCAAAATCCAGATGACAATGAACGTAAGAATCAAAGCAATGAAACCAGGAATCAAGCTATTAAAGACATCTGTCAATGATTGTTGTTTGAATGGATTAAGTCCAAGACCACTACCTACTTGACCAAGCATGTTGCCAAGTGAAGAACCACTCACGTTGATATTGCCAAGATTACCTACAGCGACATAGTGAGCACCATGAGCTGTTGCATCAACAATCTTGGAAGCATCTGTTGCAGACCAAATAGGGCTTGCGGCTGTACCAATATTGTGTGCATGAGAAATCCATTGACCGGTATAAGCACCATCTGCCAAAGGTTGCTTAGGAAGCATTGCATTAGCACCAGTAAAGTTAATAGATACCCAGCGTTCAATCAATACACCAAGGATAAACATCCCAAGAATAGAAGCACCTTTTGTTACTTTTTGGAGTAATCCTCCACCAAGATCAGAAGTGATCGCTGTCCCTTGTTTGTAACCAAATTCTTGTGTGAACCACAAGAAAGCAATACGGATTGCATTCCACAATACGAAGAAGAGAATAGGACCAACAATAGAGCCAGTCAAAGCAAGAGAAGCACCAAGCGCACCAATAATAGGACGAAGTGTGAACCAAAAGACTGGATCACCAACACCAGCAAGAGGTCCCATCATACCGACCTTAACCCCTTGGATAGCAGCATCATCGACATCAATACCATTTGCTTTTTCTTCTTCAAGGGCAAGTGTAACACCAATGATAGGAGCAGCAGGATATGGGTGAGTATTAAAGAACTCCATGTGACGTTTCAAAGCAGCTTTCGCCTCGTCAGAGCCAGCAGGATAGAATTTCTTCAATGCAGGAATAATTGCATAGAGGAAACCAAGGTTTTGCATCCGTTCATAATTCCAAGACCCTTGCAAGAACATTGAGCGAACCATAACGCTGAAACGTTCGTTTTTAGAAAGGTGGAACTTTTTATTTGAATTTTCCATTTTTTATAAGTCTCCTTTCTTAATAATCGTTTAGAATATCGCCAATTGGGTCACCACTACCAGAAGCAGCACCATTACCAGAGCCTCCCTTTTCAGAAAGCGCCAAGTAAACCAAAGCGATAACAACACCCAAGATTCCCATACCAATCAAAGTGATTTGAGAGATAGGAGCAAGGACGAAACCAAGGAAGAAGAATGGCCAGATTTCAGTTGTTGCCATGATGTTAATAACCATTGCATAACCAACAACGACAACCATACCACCACCAACAGCAAGACCACCTTTGAGCCAGTCAGGGATAGCATTCAAAGCATCCGCTACGACTGAGGCAGGAACGGCAGTGATGATTGCTGCAGGAATCGCAATACGCAACCCTTGAAGAAGAAGGGCAAACATATGCCATCCTTGAACACCAGAGTAAGAACCACGTTCAGCAGCAGCATCAGCCAAATGAACGGTACCAACGTTGATGAAACGAACTAAAGTTGTAAGCACAAGTCCAGCAGTAGCCAAGACGATAGCAGACGCGATAAATGTTTGCAAGTCTTGAACAGTAGGGGTTCCTTTGCTCCAATCCCAACCTTTAACCATTAAGAGAGCAGAAGCAACAGATGCAAGTGCAGCGTCTGGAGCGACAGCGGCACCGATATTTGCCCAACCAAGGGCGATCATTTGCAATGCACCACCAAGAAGTACCCCTGCAGCCAAGTGACCTGTCACAAGACCGATCAGCGTACAAGCGAGAATAGGTTGGTGAAATTGCCATTGGTCCAAAATACCTTCAAGTCCCGCAAGAAACGCGACAAGGATGACCAAAATTACAGATATAACACTCATTTTAGTTATTTCTCCTTTTTATTTAACATTTGCTTTTTTAATCAAAGCAAACAAGTCAGCTTTAGAGTCGCTTGGCACTTTACGGACATCAAACGTCACGCCAAGATCGCGCATTTTTTCAAATGTAGCGACATCATCCAAATTAGCTGAAAGAACATTATTCAACATCGTTTTACCTGTTGAATGAGCCATCGATCCAACGTTAATCGTTGAAA
>NZ_WITJ01000039.1 GCF_009601015.1 Lactococcus hircilactis | reverse complement strand
AGCTGAGATGCTCAAACTAGTGTCAATGAATTTCCACGAATATATTCCAATTGACGACTTGATATGCTCATGCAGTGATGGCCCTATCACAAGAAACTTTGAAGATGTTATCCTCATGCAGTCAACAGGACTACATGATGATCAAGGTGTTGAAGTATTCGAAGGTGATTTAATACATTATACATACGAGGGATTTGACTGGTATATCCCTGTAGTTTATAGGGAAGGGAGCTTCGAAGTTTATCACGGAACTTTATCAACAATTCCAGCATCTAAAATACCAAGTGGCAAATATACTACTAATATTGGAAACTCGATAAGCATGTATAGAGCTGAATTCACAGATATGTATGTTGCCGGAAATATTTATGAAAATCCAGAATTATTGGAGGCAACGAAATGAGCAACAGAACGACTGAAGAAATAAAATACGTAAGTGGTAAAGACCGTGATATAAAAGTGGATTATGACGACAAAGATATTGACTATTTTCACAACGAGTTTAAGAAGAAGCTGGAGGGGTTGAGATGACTATATTTGAAGAAGAATTAAATAATTTAAAAGTATCTAAAAGTGAAAATGACACAGAATACTATAATAAAGCTCAACTACTAACGGCATTCAAAGATTGGCAACCACAGCAAGCCCTGCCAGTCGTGCCTGAGTGTGTGGGGAACTTTTTATCGGGTAAATCAATTTTTAAAATTGCTAATTGTAATGTTCCGGACGACGTTATATCTTGGGTACAAGAGCAAACCTATTATGTAGATTTAGAAAAGATTATTTCACATTTAATAAGTCTAAAAATTACAGGCTATGAAGTCGAAAAGCCGCAGCTATTCTATTTGAAACACATTGATATGAGTAAGAGTGATGCACATCTTAATTGGTATCTAGCAAAAGGAACTGATAATGTTTTAATACACCAAGGTATTAAAAAAGGTAAATTACCTAAACTAAAATGCATTTTAAAACTAACCCAGCAAGAAATCGACAGCATGCAAACTGGGAGCTATGAACAGATTGAGGTAGAAGAATGACGATTAAAATTTATGAAGCATTGGACATAATCAATCTTCATGTAAGTGAAGGGATTGAAATAGCAGCAAATGAGTTATATCGGATTGACGAAAAATATATCAAACTTGATGACCTGAGAGAAACTGACAACCTTTCGGTTGAAAAACTACAAGAACAGCTTAACACTGCGAAAAAGTATATCGATCATGTTATTAGAACGATTAAACATGATGGGCATTTAGGAACCATTCAAATAGACTGGATTTTGCCTGATTTAGAAAAAGCACTCGCAGCGATTGGAGGGGATGGGTTCCCAGTTGGTCTAATAGTTAAGAATGGATTGACAAAAGAAGAACTTGAAGGGAGCGACGATGAGTGATAAAAAATGCCCGAATTGTGGTTATGAACTTGATTCATGGAATGACTGCGTTTCAGTTAATAATATTTTAGAATGCCCAGAATGTGAAGAACATTTTGAATTAAAGGCAATTAGATTAAATAAACCCCAGCTCACGATTCCGAAAAGCATTGCAGATTTATTGGATAAAGTACCAAATGAAGCTAAAAGATATGTTCAAGAAAATGGTTTTGATGATTACTCTATTCTTGATGATTTTGTAGAATTACGAGAATTTTATGAAGCTGATGAAGATGAAGCTTTTCCAGGATTTACAGGATTAAAAGATTTTGTCAAGGATAATTTAAACTTATGTGCTTTATACCTCGCAGGCAAAGCCCTCGGAGTTGATTTAGTGAAAGTGGTGGAGGGATGATGAATTTGGAGGACACGAAAAATGACTAAAGAAATGAAAAGACCGATTAGCAATATCACTCAAGATAGTATCAAGCCTTTACTAAGCAATGCCGTAGAGTTTTATACTAACAAAAATAGGGAAGCTCACAAGTTTATTCAAGAACGAGATGAATATATCAATTATCTTGAAAGTAAACTAAGTAACGCAAAACCACAGCAAGCCCTGCCAGTCGTGCCTGAGTGTGTGGCGGAATACATTGAAAGATGCAAAAGGTCTGACTGCGGTCTTATATGGGCTATTAGACCGGATAGAGATGCTAATGATAATTCAGAAGAAGTTTATGATTGGCTTTTTCCAAATGGAGTCAAATTACCAAACGGTATGTACCCAAATCCGTATGAACCAGATAATCTTGTCCGACCAGATAAAGAAAATCAGATAAAATTTGTTCGTGCATGGCTAGACGGTTACACAGTCGAAAAACCGCAGCTGTTCTATTTGAAGGCTAAAGAGTTGTTAGTAGTCGGTGATTATGATCATGTTGAGGATTTATGGCTTGATTGGAATAAAAATTTTACTCCTAAAAAACAAGATGCTCATAAATTCACCCAGCAAGAAATCGACAGCATGCAAACTGGGAGCTATGAGCTTGTGCCTGTGGAGGACGGAGAATGATTAAATTTAAAGAATTTGATGTTGGCGATAATAATTATGAAGAGCAGTTGGAACAATTTCAAACGGAACACCCAACCGCTGAGTTCGTGCAAATTACTGGTGGTTATACAAGTTACGAAAAAATCTGGTTTAAATACGAACCTTCTGATATCTCTGATAGCACTGACAAACTTTCGGTTGAAAAACTCCAAGAACACTTGTTGCCTTATAAAAAAGAAACGGTTCAAAAAATCATAGATGAAAAAATGCAGTTAGTGACTGCAGATGAATTCTTAAAACTTCACAAA
>NZ_WITJ01000038.1 GCF_009601015.1 Lactococcus hircilactis | reverse complement strand
TCATGATTCACATCGCGCCACGCAAAGCCTGAGAGGTCCCGGCCGTAAACGGTCGTGCCAACCTTGGCTGAGTTGACTGGTGGGTTGATATTGCCTGTATAGTTGATGTTGGCTTGATTGTTGAAGAGATCGCCAGATTTTTGTTTATTATCTGGCTGGATGGTAATGGTCAAGACGATAGTTGTCCCTTTGTTTAAGGTTGGAATATTAAACAAAATCGCCTTTGTCGCAGTGGGCGCGGTACCGACTGCGGCGAGTGCCGTCCAGCCGCCTGATCCTGTCGTGATTGTGGCTGGATCCGAGCTTTCGTTATAGGTCGAGCTGGATGGTGCGGTCGTGTTGGTGCTGTATTTGACTGTGCTATCCGACGAGGCGACCTTGGTGACGGTATAGCCACCTGAGAGCAAGGTCCCACGACTGTCGCCATTGTAGGGCAGGACGTCAAGGACATTGACATTGCTCATTGCGGCAGCCGTCATATTTGATACGGTCAGACTGTAGGTGATCGAGGTATCTGGGACATCAGATGCTGGATCATTTGCGACTGTGGCTTTATTTCCATCTTCGATTGCAGTTTTATCGACGTCTTTATTGATCGTGAGGGCTTGAATGATTTTTTCTTGAAACCAATCACTAGAACTACGAACTGTAGCACTACTACCAGATGTATCTTTTCCTGGTGTTTGGGAAGAAAGCCACATCGCACTGATAGAAGTCACCGTCAAAACTCCAGTCGAACCTGTACTATCAAAAGTTAAGTTAGCAATGTTTGGTAATGCTTGGAAGTGGACCGTCTCTCCGTTCACCATATCAAGACTTGAATAATTATAGGCAAGAACTTGTTGTAATGTCGCCCCTGAGCCTGTCGTTGTGATGGTTGGGTCTGGCATAGGATTTCCCTTGGCATCTGTTGAAGAACCTGACTTATAGGTAATTCCTGGAGGAAGGGTCGTTGTCAGTGATCCTCCATACCCTACCGTACGGTCAGGACATTGGAAATTCCCGACAACTGTAATGTTAATAGACTGTGAAGTATCGTAGAGTTTCTGATCGGTCGTTGTCCTTGAGGTCGTTGAGTATGGTTGAACAAAGGCAGAATCCCCATCTTGGTTCCAATATTGTTGAGCATAAGTTTGACCTTGAAGTGTCCCGTTTGTGTTGTTTACCGTACCATTACTATTGAATGTTGTTGGGAAATAAATTCCGACATTGGCTGGATTACCAGCAGTTATAGTATTTCCATTAGCATCCGTCGTTGCAGGTGTGTTATTGACAATGTACGATTGATTCATGTTCAGAATCGGATCAAAATTGACACCTGTCACAATATTGCTAACTTTGTCTGTCGACATCAAAACGAGATGATTACCGTTTGGTGTGATGGCCCCAGGTCCAGACTTGACGATTGCAGGAATCCCAATATAGGTTCCTGCAGAATTTCCTGTCACTGCTGTTGGCTGAACAGCCAGAGCAACGGCTCCAACAGAGTTTTGAGCGCCCGCTGCAACCACAGCACTCCAGCTGTTGTACCAAGTGTACTGGGTATTATAGGTGGTATCATAATCCAAAACTTTATAAGTATAAGGCGCAGTTACTGTCGGATCTTTCGCAACACCGAACTGCATACTTGCCCCACTAATGGAATAATTGCCCCACTCCATATCAAATCCTGCCGTCGGATCATAGACAAAAGCAGAAGGATCCCACATGAGGATGGTCTGAAGAACGACATTATCAGGGTTAGAGTAGGGGGCAATATCTGTCCTCTTTGCTAAAATCATGCTAAGCATAGAGACTTTTTCGTTTTGATAGAGAATGTCATCGCCATAGTTTTGTCCTGTCGCTGTTCCTGACTGAGAACAAAGTGGCTGTGCATTTGGTGACTTATTGTAGTTAATTAGATTTAAAGGGGTTTGACCATTAATTAAATTTGGAAATGCTGCTGCTCCTGATACCTTACCTGAGGAAGCATCTGGGCGTTGTGTCCAGTAGGTCGTTGCGGTGTAGGTTCCTGTCGGTCTGACATTAGTCGAATAGCTTAGTGTATTCTTGTAGCTATTTGTTACCGTTTGAGCTGTTCCTTGAGCATTGTTAAAAGTTACTGTTGCAACATTCACATTGTAAGTGTATTGTGACCATCCGTTTGCGTTTGCTAAACCGTCTGTTGTCGTTCTGTCCCAACCTAAAATCATTTCCAATGATGAAAAGGATTTAGAGACGGCAGTTGGAGCAATATTTCCTGTCATGTTATAAGTGTACGGGTTATAAACCCCTGCGTAGCCATTATTTGTGACGCTACCTGCACTTGTGACATTAAAAGAACCAGAATTATAATCCCCAATCCCTGCTGTAGGACCCGTAGGTGGCGTTGTATAAATCTGTCCAGTATTCGCGTTTGGACTTGGCAAAGGTTTTGTAAACTGACTACCATATCCTGAACCTGTATTGTAAGTAAAAGGTGTTGTTCGATTTACGGTACCTGCTGCATAGGCATTGACCATTGGACTTGCCATTTGCGCACTCGTAAGTGTACCTGAGCTTCCAGATTGTGAAATATAGGTCCCCGAAGCAGAGAGCGTATAGCTAATATTCCCAGTAGGAAAAGCTGAACCGCGATAATCCGAAGAGGCGCGACCTGGTAGCGGTGCCAGAACAGTAATTGCTCCAATATCGTCTGCGTCTGTTAAAGCATTTGAGCTCGTACCGAAAACATTTGCTCCTGCTAAGGTTTGTCCTTTGACAAGTGAAATGCCAACCGATGGTGCTGCAGAAACGACGGTTGGTTTGACGCCAAGTCCTGAGATGGCGCTTGAATCATAGGTTTGATTGAGACTGTCATCATTAAGGGTGTCATTGTTTGATGCTGTTGTGAGTTTGATGGTAAAGGTCGGTGTGATTTTTAGTCCATTAGGTGCGCTGGAGACTTGCACAACAA
>NZ_WITJ01000037.1 GCF_009601015.1 Lactococcus hircilactis | reverse complement strand
GTTTATTATCTGGCTGGATGGTAATGGTCAAGACGATAGTTGTCCCTTTGTTTAAGGTTGGAATATTAAACAAAATCGCCTTTGTCGCAGTGGGCGCGGTACCGACTGCGGCGAGTGCCGACCAGCCGCCTGATCCTGTCGTGATTGTGGCTGGATCCGAGCTTTCGTTATAGGTCGAGCTGGATGGTGCGGTCGTGTTGGTGCTGTATTTGACTGTGCTATCCGACGAGGCGACATTGGTGACGGTATAGCCACCTGAGAGCGAGGTCCCACGACTGTCGCCATTGTAGGGCAGGACGTCAAGGACATTGACATTGCTCATTGCGGCTGCCGTCGCATTTGACACCGTCAGGCTGTAGGTAATCGAGGTATCTGGGACATCAGATGCTGGATCATTTGCGACTGTGGCTTTATTTCCATCTTCGATTGCAGTTTTATCGACTTCCTTATCAAGTGTCAAACTAACACTACCCAATTTCACTTGGAAGTTGGCTTGTGAACTTCTTGTGTTACTCGTAGCACCAGTTGTATCTGTCCCTGCTGTGCTTGATGCGAGCCACATCGAGCCTACGGTTGTCGCACTTAGCGTTCCTGTAAGCAGGCTTGTCGGGTCAAAAGTAAGCGCTGCGACACTTGGTAGTGCCTTAAAGTTGACTTCTGTATAGTTTGTCAGTGAGACATTGGCAAAGTTCCATGTCAGAATTTGTTGGAGCGTTGCTCCTGAACCTGTCGTTGTGATAGTTGGGTCAGGAAGGGCTTTTCCTGTTCCATCTGTCGCAGAGCCTGACTGATATGTCACACCCACGGGCAGTGTCGTTGCAAGTGAGCCGCCATAGCTCTGAGTGGATGACCCTTTGAAATTTCCGTCAATTTTTAGATTAATGGCATCAGTTGCGTTGTAGACGGGTTTATCCACTGTGGTCGTCGTTGTAACAGCGTATGGTTTAACAAAGGCGGAATCACCCAAAACATTCCAATAAACTTGTGATACCGTGCTTCCCCCAATTGTGCCATTTTTGTTATTAACCGTGCCATTTGAGTTAAAGGTGGTTGGGATATATTGTCCAACATTCGCTGCGTTCGTCGTGTTATTGACAATATTAGATGTTGGAGAATTTACGATGGGGTCAAAGGTCGCACCCGTCACGAGATTTGTCTCTTGTACTGAAGCCATTAACACCAAGTGATTTCCATTAGGAGTGGTGCTTCCAGGAGATTGTTGTTTGACAATCACTGGGATTCCTATATTTTCTGCGTTAACGTTATTATTCCAAGAGGAAAGTACGTTTTGGCGCGAAACGATTGCCGCAGAAACTTGATTTTGTACTCCTGCAGCAACGACAGAGGCCCAGTCTGGATACCACGTATATTGTGCTAGGGTCGAAGTATAAGGTAAATCTACTAAGGTTACTGGTGCTGTTTGTGAAAAGTTCTTCGCAACCCCGAATTGGAGGCCTACCGCATTAAAACTGGAGTACTGATTTCCAGCGATAAATTGTGATTTAGCGTTTGGATCATAAATAAAGGCTGAAGGATCCCAACTCAAAATAGTATCTGTACGGAACCCACCGGATGTTATTTTAGAAGTATCGACAACATAGACAGCAAGCACAGCCTTTTGACCTGGGTATAACCAATCGTCCCCAAAGTTCTGACTCATGGCTGATGGATTTGATTGACTTGAATTCCACTGAGATGCAGGACCATCAGACACAGTAATCGGCGAACCACCATTAATATTCGCAAACGTAATTCCACTTTGACTCATGGCGTTGTTATAAATTATAGTAGCAGCTGTAAAATTTCCTGGTGGTTTGATATTCGTTGTATAAACAAGATTATTCGCACTTCCATTAGGATTAGCGATTGTTTTACCGTTATAAGAGATAGATTGAACAGAAAGACTCATCGCATAAGAGGTCCAACTATTCGCAACGCCCAAATTATAGGTTCTGCTTTCGTCCCAACGAACAATCATTTCCGAACTTGCAAATTGTTTTGCATCTCCTGTATAACCCGTCATCAGATAGGTATATGGATTTGAAATTCCTGTATATCCAGAGTTTGTGATGGTCGCCGTGGAGGCCAGGCCATTGGCGGTGGAGTTTGTTCCCGTGAAGCTTCCTGAGGCGTAAACACCGATCGCACTTTGTCCAGATGTCGGCTGAGTGGTATAGATTTTACCTGTATTGGCATTGGGAACAGCGAGTGCGTTCGTATAATTGCTTGTAATCGCACTGGCTGAAACTCCCGCCTGATAACCGCCTGTGATCGTTGACCACGTGCTTGTCCGTCCAAGGACTGCTGGCGCAATCCCCTGCACAGAAAATTCATAAGCACTTGTACTATCATTGGTCATGGCTGTCGCTGTCCCAGAGGATGGGGTGTAGGTTCCCGACATTCCGAGTGTATAGGTGATTGGACCTGTTGGATAGGTTGTTCCTCTGTAGTCAGAAGAAGTCCGTCCTGTGAGCGGAGCCAATTTTTCAACCGCACCGACATCCCAAGCATCAAGCATAGTATTGCTTGATTGATCACCATTTAAAACTTGAGAAGCTGCCGTTCCTTGTTTGGCATCCCCTTTAACCAACTGCACGGTCACTGATGGCGCTGCAGACACGACGGTCGGTTTGACGCCAAGTCCTGAGAAAGTACTTGAATCATAGGTTTGATTGAGACTGTCATCATTAAGGGTGTCATTGTTTGATGCTGTTGTGAGTTTGATGGTAAAGGTCGGTGTGATTTTTAGTCCATTAGGTGCGCTGGAGACTTGCACAACAACTGGGATAACGACTTGTCCTGTCGTTGAGATGGAAGAACTCATGATTCCTTGAGAATACTGGGTGCCATCTGCGTTTGTGTACATCGTCCCATTGACGATAGAGCCGTTCACCTGTGGGGTTTTGCCATCGCTTTGAAGGGTTACTGCGTTAGGGAGCGTTGCCGTCACTTGATACCCAATATCTGAATAGTTGGTATTCGTATTGTTTTGGACATTGAAGCTGACAAGGTAGGTAATCGTGTCAAAAGAACGGACAAGGTCATTACTTGCGTTGGAATCATATCCTGGTGTATAGCTCGTTGAGCTGTCGGGGTCTCCTTTGGGATCAGCACCTAAGTTTCCTGTACTGGTACTCGCTGTTCCTGTATCAAACTGTGATGTTCCCGTAAGCACTTGGATATTTGCTGCTGAGACGACGATAGGGCTGGTGGTGCTTGCTAACGTGGTGAACTTCGCAAGACCAGCTTTAGCAAGCGCTGGCTTTGCTAGCGGTGCGTTAGTGGCTTGATTCGGGCTAAGCGTGACACTTGTGCCCTCTACTTTTGGTGTAGCGCTGCTCGTACTTGTGCTCTGATTTGTATCGCTCGTTGTACTAGATGGGTCAGGCTGTGTGCCTGAGAGGATCAAGGGTGCTTTTAGGGACTTGCTATCTGCAAATTTTTGAGAGTCCGTGAGCGAGCTGGTTGAGTCCGCTGCATCTGCTTTCCATTCACCTAACGTTTGATCGGTCGTGATGGTTGGTACAGTGATGATCGTTTTCCCATCGTCCGTCTTCGTTGCCGGCTCACTCGAATCTGTCGCTTCAGCCATTTGGAAAAGGGTTTGCGTCAGATTTTGTGTGACATCACTTGCGACAATTGCGACAGCGGTCTTACTGGTGTGATGCACGACGAGCGTCAAGGGCGATCCTTTGACAAGTTCTAAGTACGTGTCCATTGGTTGCTTTGGATCGGTCTGTGCGACAGCGATAGCTGTTGAGCTTGTGAG
>NZ_WITJ01000036.1 GCF_009601015.1 Lactococcus hircilactis | reverse complement strand
TCATGATTCACATCGCGCCACGCAAAGCCTGAGAGGTCCCGGCCGTAAACGGTCGTGCCAACCTTGGCTGAGTTGACTGGTGGGTTGATATTGCCTGTATAGTTGATGTTGGCTTGATTGTTGAAGAAATCGCCAGGTTTTTGTTTATTATCTGGCTGGATGGTAATGGTCAAGACGATAGTTGTCCCTTTGTTTAAGGTTGGAATATTAAACAAAATCGCCTTTGTCGCAGTGGGCGCGGTACCGACTGCGGCGAGTGCCGACCAGCCACCTGAGCCTGTCGTGATTGTGGCTGGATCCGAGCTTTCGTTATAGGTCGAGCTGGATGGTGCGGTCGTGTTGGTGCTGTATTTGACCGTGCTATCCGACGAGGAGACCTTGGTGACGGTATAGCCACCTGAGAGCGAGGTCCCACGACTATCGCCATTGTAGGGCAGGACGTCAAGGACATTGACATTGCTCATTGCGGCAGCCGTCATATTTGATACGGTCAGGCTGTAGGTGATCGAGGTATCTGGGACATCAGATGCTGGATCGTTTGCGACTGTGGCTTTATTTCCATCTTCGATTGCAGTTTTATCGACTTCCTTATCAAGTGTCAAAGCTTGAGTAAGCTGCTCTTGGAAGGTCGTACTTGAACTTCTGGATGGGGATGAACTTCCCGTGGTATCTGTCCCTGCTGTCCCTGAGGCAAGCCACATCGAGCCTACAGTAGATACCGTCAATGCACCTGTTAGACCACTTGAATTAAAGCTTAGACTTGCAGGATTTGAGAGGGCTTGGAAATTAACTTCGGTCAGCTGCGTCAAGGAGACACTCGCAAAGTTCCAGGTCAGAATTTGTTGGAGCGTTGCTCCTGAACCTGTCGTTGTGATGGTTGGGTCAGGAAGGGCTTTGCCTTGAGCATCAACAGAGCTGCCTGATTTATAGGTAATTCCAACAGGGAGTGTTGTCTGGAGGTTCCCGCCGTAGGTCGTGCTAGAGCTACCTTGGAAGTTGCCTTGGACTTTGATGTTAATGGACTGGGTGGTTTGGTAACTTGGTTGGGATACAGCGGTGGTGGAAGAAACTGAGTAAGATTTAATCACAGCAGAATCGCCCATCCAAGACCAATAAGTAGCTGGAACGTTAGTTGCCACTCCTGTTGAAACATTAAAGGTTGATGGTTGATAAGTTCCAATCGCTGATGGGAAGTTATATCCTGGTGCTGATGCAACGCCATTTCCAATTCTAGCATCACTCGTATCTCGAACAGGATCAAAAAGAAGACCTGTATTATTTGCATTGAGGGCATTTGTCGCAGTATCATAGAATCCTACGGCTTGCAAAACAACTAGTGGATTTCCTGCTGGTGTTTTATAGCCTGGATTTGTTTGAAGAACGGTAACTGGAACACCAAAAGAATCACTTTGCGTATCGGGACTGGTCCCATCTGGATACGATCTTATTTCCCGCACTGCTGAAATATCTCCTGTGGCTTGAGCAGCACTTGCACTCGTAAACCAATTATACTGATTATAAGCATTCACATATCCTCCTGTTTTCATCATATAAGGAGGCGTAGTGCTAAGATTTTTTGCAACGCCGTATAAAACAACCAATCCTTGCCCAGAATTTCGTCCACCTGAAGCAAAACCAGTCAGTAAATAACGACTAGAATCATATTGAAAAGCAGAGGGATCCCACATGATAATCTCTGTACGAGCCCCTATTTTACCGTAATTCGTATCATTCAGGCTACTCAATAAATATATAGAACTCTTTGCTCCAATAATTCCTTGTCCGAAATTAGTATTTAATGTACTCGAACCTACATTCTGTGCCGAAGCGTTTTGTAAGTCAAAATTACCTCCAGTATCAATCCCACTTATTTGTGGATAGTTTCCCACTTGTGCAAAAGTGTAGACATTACCTGAGATAGATGGACTACCAATCACACTCGTTCCTACAACATTATTAAACGATACACTAGCTACATAATTACCACTCGGAGTTATTAGATTAGTATATTTCTGATCATTCGCCGTCCCATTCGGGTTGTTTACAGTTTGACCATCGTAGGTCACAGAGCTGACATAGAGGGTATTAGTCAAAGATGACCATGGATTCGCATCGGCTGCGCTTGCATTTAAAGCGGCATTCATGTCATACCTTACTAAAAGCTCAGAAGTTGAGAAGGGACGTCCTTTGCTAATATTGTAAGAGGTCGCATCCATATTATAGGTATAGGGATTGTAAACGCCCGTATAGCCCGTGTTTGTGATGGTATTCGTATTAGAAAGATTATAAGGTCCCGAGGTTGTTCCTGTGAAACTTCCTGACTGATAAACACCGATACCTGCTTGCCCTGAGGTGGGCTGTGTCGTGTAGATTTGACCCGTATTCGCGGTAGGCACAGCGAGTGTCCCAGAAACTTTTGTCGGGTCGTTTCCTGTCAACCAACCTGAACCTGTCGTTTTACTCCATGGACCGACACGTCCAGCTGTTGCAGGTGCGACAGCTTCGACATAAGCCCCATCAGACTGACTGTTTTGTAGCGTGTAAGTTTGACCATTTCCTGCGACATAAGACCCTTTCATTGCGACCGTATAAGTAATCGGTCCAGTCGGGAAAGTAGCGCCCACATAGTTGCCCGTGTTGCGCCCTGGAAGTGGTGCTAAGACTGTGGTTGCACCAACATCCCACGCATACTCATTGTTATTGCCCGGACTTTCTTGGAAAATAGCTTGTGCTGCTGCACCAGAGACTGCCTTCCCTTTGGTTAAAAGTGTGGTAATACTTGGAGCAGCCGAAACAACGGTCGGTTTAACACCAAGTCCTGAGAAAGTACTTGAATCATAGGTTTGATTGAGACTGTCATCATTAAGGGTGTCATTGTTTGATGCTGTTGTGAGTTTGATGGTAAAGGTCGGTGTGATTTTTAGTCCATTAGGTGCGCTGGAGACTTGCACAACAATGGGTACAACGACTTGTCCTGTCGTTGAGATGGAAGAACTCATGATTCCTTGAGAATACTGGGTGCCATCTGCGTTTGTGTACATCGTCCCATTGACGATAGAGCCGTTCACCTGTGGGGTTTTGCCATCGCTTTGAAGGGTTACTGCGTTAGGGAGCGTTGCCGTCACTTGATAGCCAATATCTGAATAGTTGGTATTCGTATTGTTTTGGACATTGAAGCTGACAAGGTAGGTAATCGTGTCAAAAGAACGGACAAGGTCATTACTTGCATTGGCATCATATCCTGGTGTATAGCTCGTTGAGCTGTCGGGGTCTCCTTTGGGATCAGCGCCTAAGTTTCCTGTACTGGTACTCGCTGTTCCTGTATCAAACTGTGATGTTCCTGTAAGCACTTGGATATTTGCTGCTGAGATGACGATAGGGCTGGTGGTGCTTGCTAACGTGGTGAACTTCGCAAGACCAGCTTTTGCAAGCGCTGGCTTTGCTAGCGGTGCGTTAGTGGCTTGATTCGGGCTAAGCGTGACACTTGTGCCCTCTACTTTTGGTGTAGCGCTGCTCGTACTTGTATCGCTCGTTGTACTAGATGGGTCAGGCTGTGTGCCTGAGAGGATCAAGGGTGCTTTTAGGGACTTGTTATCTGCGAATTTTTGAGAGTCCGTGAGTGAGTTAGTTGAGTCCGCTGCATCTGCTTTCCATTCACCTAACGTTTGATCGGTCGTGATGGTTGGTACAGTGATGATCGTTTTCCCATCGTCCGTCTTCGTTGCCGGCTCACTCGAATCTGTCGCTTCAGCCATTTGGAAAAGGGTTTGCGTCAGATTTTGTGTGACATCACTTGCGACAACTGCGACAGCGGTCTTACTGGTGTGATGCACGACCAGCGTCAAGGGCGATCCTTTGACAAGTTCTAAGTACGTGTCCGTTGGTTGCTTTGGATCGGTCTGTGCGACAGCGATAGCTGTTGAGCTTGTGAGCAGACTTGAGCTGCTTTGCGTTGTGCTGCTTGTCGTGCTACTTGCTGGTGGGGCTGTTGAGCCAGTCG
>NZ_WITJ01000035.1 GCF_009601015.1 Lactococcus hircilactis | reverse complement strand
TTATATCACACATTAATCAGAAAGGAGCCAATATGGCTGAAGAAATTACAAAAAAATTACCTCCAAAAATATCGCTTAAGGCTGCACGAGTTAACGCTGGTTACTCTGCCAAAGAAGTTGGAGAAATTGTCAAAAAGCACTACCAAACTATTCTAAGCTATGAAAAGGATAGTGAGAACATTCCAACAGGATTGCTAATTGAGTTGTCTGAAATATATCGTTATCCTATGGATTTTATTTTTTTAGGAAAAACATACGGTTTAAACAGTATAAAAGAAAAAGCTAGCTAGAAAGGCGATAACATGAACGAATTACAAAATTTTAATTTTAACAATTTGCCAGTACGAACAGTACTTATTGACGATGAACCATGGTTTGTCGGAAAAGATGTGGCAGAAATACTCGGTTACTCAAATACAAAAGATGCATTATTGAAGCATGTTGATGACGAAGATAAGCTGGGGTCGCAAATTACGACCTCAGGTCAAAAGCGAAATATGGTAGTCGTCAATGAATCTGGTTTATATAACTTGATTCTTGGAGCATCAAAACAAGGTAAAAATCAAGAAATTAAAGAAAAAGCCCGGCAATTCAAACGCTGGATTACTCACGAAGTCCTCCCAACAATACGCAAGCACGGAGCATACATGACGGATTCAAAACTCGAAGAAGCATTGCTTAATCCCGATACGCTTATCAATCTTGCTACACAACTCAAACAGGAGAGAGAAGAAAAGGCACAACTTAGAGCATTGAACTCAACACTTGCTGTTGAAAACCAAATCATGCAGCCTAAAGCACAGTACTTTGATGATTTAGTTGAGAGAAATTTATTAACTAGTTTTCGAGATACTGCCAAAATGCTTAAAGTTGGTCAAAAGCAACTAATTGATTGGCTTTTGGAAAATAAATATATTTACCGTGACAAGAAAAATAAACTTATGCCATATGCTCAATATAATAATGATTTATTTGAAATTAAAGAGAGCAAGGGAGCCACAAGCTCATGGAAAGGCGCTCAAACGCTAGTTACTCCGACAGGCAGAGAAACATTCAATTTACTTTTAAACGAGTATAAGGCTAGCTAGAAAGGAACTTTAAATGAAATACCAGCCAGACGATTATTTGACAACAAGCGAGATTGCAGCTGAGTTTGGTTATACAACCAGAACGATATATACCAGAAAAAAGGAAATGCAACTTATGAAAGGTTTCAGTTCAGGTATTTTTCTCGGAGGTCGTAAAATTCGCTATAAAGAACTATGCGATTTTCTTAGATATGTCCACACACCGGAATACCATATTGAAAAAAGGAAGCTAGAAGAAAAAGGCTTGCTTCCTAAACCTAAAAAGAAAGCATGACTTACATATACATAGTTAATTTAATAATGCGGTGCTCCGCTAGAAAAGGAAAAACAAAAATGAGAAGACTAATAACCACACGAACATTTGAAGAAGAACAAAAACTTGCCGATTACGACAAGTTAGCTAGTGACTATAAAGAGTTGCAAGATGAGTTAAACAAAGTGGCTGAAAGCCGTGATGACTTCAAAGAGTGCTATGAAATCATGCTGGACAAGTTCGCAGCGCTTGAAGAGTTCAATGCAGTGTTGATGCAAGAGCTTGAAATCAGATGTAAAAATGATGATTCACGTAAGAAAATGAATGATGCAACGAAAATTGCTTCATGGTAAAAGGAAAACCCCATGAGGATGGGGCTTGTAAAAAAAGTTTGTCTATATTATAGCACAAATCAAACGAAAAAGGAAGAAGTAAAATGGCAAATCAAATAACAAAAACACAACAGACCCTTAAAAGCGCAGAGGTCAAAAAGAAGTTTGAAGAAGTATTAGGCAAAAAAACAGACGGGTTCGTCGCAAGCTTGCTTTCAGTAGTTGGCAATTCAAATTTAAAAAATGCTAATGCGAACAGCGTAATGACTGCAGCGATGAAAGCAGCTACTCTTGATTTACCAATTGAGCCAAGCCTTGGATTTGCTTATGTTATCCCTTACGGTGCTGAAGCGCAGTTTCAAATCGGATATAAAGGGTTTATTCAATTAGCGCTTAGAAGCGGTCAACTCACAGGACTAAACTGTGGAATCGTATATGAAAGCCAATTTATCAGCTACGACCCTCTTTTTGAAGAACTAGAACTTGATTTTACTCAGCAAGCAAGCGGAGACGTAGTTGGATATTTTGCAAGTATGAAATTAGCCAACGGATTCAAAAAAGTTTTGTACTGGTCTAAAGAACAAGTGATGGCTCATAAGAAAAAGTTTGTAAAATCATCTAATGGACCATGGCGAGACCACTTTGATGCAATGGCTAAAAAAACAGTTTTAAAAGCAATGCTTACCACGTACGCCCCAGCATCTATTGAATCAAAAATGATTCAAACGGCAATAACAGAAGATGATAGTGAGCATTTTGAAAATGCTAGAGATGTTACTCAAGATGAACCTATTATTTCAATTGATGAATCAGTTAATTCAGAAGTGAAGAATGAAGAATCATACCAAGAAAGTAATGAAGGCGTACTTCAAGATAACGCAATTGAAGAGCTATTTCCAGTAGGTAAAGAATAATGAAAAAAACTTTAAGTTTTTCTGGAATTAAATCTTTTCACGAATGCGAAGCTGAAGCCGTAGCCGTAATGAACAATGAATGGGATAGGAAATCTACATTTTCTCCATCTACAATCGAAGCAATGAATGCAGGTAGTTTCGTTCATAAGTATTTCGAAAGCAAGGAAGCACTTGATGAATTCAAAAAAGAACATGAATCTGATATGTTTACAAAAGTTGGAAAATTAAAATCTCAGTTTCAGATTGCTGAAAAGATGGTTAATAGATTAGGCAGCGACCCTCTATTTAAAGCTATTTATAAGGGTTCTAAAGAGCTTGAAATTTTTGGGAAAATAAACGATATAAATTTTCACGGGTTCTTAGATTGTTTGAATTTAGAGAAAAATATTTTCATTGACATAAAAACAATACGAGGCTCTATTTACGAAAAAGAATGGTCTGAATCAGAGCATAGAAAAATTCATTGGATTGAATCGAGAAAATATCTTTGGCAAATGGCTATTTATCAAGAACTTCTTAGGCAGTCTGACGATGAAAAAATCGGTAAAAATATTCAACCTGTAATTTATGCTATTACGAAAGAAACGTTTCCAGATAGTTCAGGTATCACGATACCTCAAGAATGGTTAGATGATTCACTGCTAGAGGTGCAAGAGGCTTCTGAAAAATATATCGAAGTATTAAACGGTAGAGAGCCAAAACGTTGTGAGCGCTGCAATTATTGCAAGGCTACAAAGTTAAACACTCACACAATATCAATCACAGAATTAATTTAAAACCATGAGCAAGCTTAATCATCGTTAAACTTAAGCTAGGTCAGAGGAAGCATATTCCACTACTTTTTGGACGAGGTAGAGACCGTATTTAGTCAAGGGGCGCTGATGTAATGAGCTTAATACAGCGGTAGCCGTAAGTCAGAAGAGTGCAGGAACGCCGCAACCCCGTTATATGAAAGGAAAAATTTTTGGCAAGTAAAACAAAAATATACTTTTGGATAAAGCTAGATGAAAACTTCTTCAAAAATCTAGCAATTAAAAATTTAAGAAAAACAGTTTCTGGAGGGGATACTTTAGTAATAATTTACCAGCAAATGTTACTTTCTTCATTGCCAAATAATGGTGTTATTTATTACGAAGGAACTTTGCAAGATATAGCTCAAGAAATTGTATTAAATCTTGATGAAAAGCTTGATGATGTCAGATTGGCTATAGATTACTTCCAAAAAGCAGGTTTATTGCAAATAGGGGATGACGGAAGTGCAGAAATGCTTCAAGTTCCAATGCTTATAGGACAGGAAACAAATTGGAATAAATATAAAAGGGATAAAAAGTTGGAAAATTTCCAACCAATTTCCAACCAACTTCTAACCAGTTCCAACCAAGCTCCAACAGAGATAGAGAAAGAAATAGAATTAGAGATAGAATTAGAAAAAGAAAAAGAAAAAGAGATAGAGAGAGAAACAAATATTGATGAAAAATTCGCTCGCTATTTCTCTATCTTTCATCAATTTGCTAGAAAAAATGGAAATAAAAGAGCGATGGCGCTTCAAGAATTCATGACGTTGCCACCTTTCCAAAAAGATGAAGCGATTATTGGTGCTGAAAACTATGTAAAGTTCTATGTTCTTGATAATCCAGATGATAAATCTCATCAATACAGCGTTAATGCGTATGAATTCATAAAAAATGCGCTATTTGGAGATTACCAAGAAATGCCAGAAGTTAAAAAAGTAGCTAAAAAGAAGAAGTGGATTTAATTAATGGAAGTTAAAGTTAATGGAGAAGTAATCACTCCTATTGAGCTTGAAGAAGTATGTCCAGAGCATGGATGCCACTTGCTTGGAAGAAATGAGCCAGTATGGTCTTATGATGGACATGATTCAAACGGGAAAGGAATTGGCGGACATTGGTATACTCCTAGAGTTTGCCCGCAATGTTTCGGAAGAAAGCCAGAAGAATCAGTAAGAGTGAGTTCAATTGCTGAATTCAAGCATAAAAAGGGGATTGACCTTAAAAAAGACGTTATTGTCAAGTACTCATTTAACGACGAGTTGAGCGTTGTTGCTGCAGATAACATGAAATCGTGGATTATCCAAAATGTTGGAAGAGAAATCAAGGTTAAAATCGTAAATACTCGAAAATACTGCGAACAAATGACACACCGTTTCATGAGCGACGAGGAAAAGCAAAAGTTTTTGAAGCTAAAGCATGAGATTGAAATTGCGGACTTAGTCATCATTGACTCACTCGCTGACTTTTCAGAAAGCCAAGAGGAGTCGGTATATAACATGATGCTGACGTGTAAGGACAACGCATCATTCATGATTCTTACTATTCCAGAAAGTGAAAGCAGACTTGATGATATGCCTATAAAGCTTAAATATAGGCTAAAATCTGCGCAAATAATGGGGTTAGATAGTAAAGGAAGAAGAAATGAAGTTTGAATTTGAACTGGAAAAGATGCCAACTACACAACAGCAA
>NZ_WITJ01000034.1 GCF_009601015.1 Lactococcus hircilactis | reverse complement strand
CAAAAAAGATGTAGCTAAGAATTGACAAGAAAGAAAAGGTTTGGTATACTAATATAGTTGCTTGTTCGGGAAACCGAACGAGGGCGAAAAAAAGTCAGTTCGATCATATAAAATCCTTGACAATCGAGGAGAGAAATGATAGAATGGATAAGTTGTCTCATAAGACAGCGCTAGACCATTGAAAACTAAATAAAGTAGAATAACTCATGTAAAGCAAGGATAGCTTTTAAAAAAACCAACCTGTCAAAGAAATAAAAATCGAGACAAACAAAGCCAAGTTTAAATGAACAAGGCAAACTTTTAAATGAGAGTTTGATCCTGGCTCAGGACGAACGCTGGCGGCGTGCCTAATACATGCAAGTCGAGCGATGAAGGAGATACTTGTATCTTTTGAAGAGCGGCGAACGGGTGAGTAACGCGTGGGGAATCTGCCAATGAGTGGGGGACAACATTTGGAAACGAATGCTAATACCGCATAAAATCTATTGAGACATCTCAAGAGATTGAAAGGAACAATTGTTTCGCTCGTTGATGATCCCGCGTTGTATTAGCTAGTTGGTGAGGTAACGGCTCACCAAGGCGATGATACATAGCCGACCTGAGAGGGTGATCGGCCACATTGGGACTGAGACACGGCCCAAACTCCTACGGGAGGCAGCAGTAGGGAATCTTCGGCAATGGACGAAAGTCTGACCGAGCAACGCCGCGTGAGTGAAGAAGGTTTTCGGATCGTAAAGCTCTGTTGTTGTTAAAGAACGTTGATGAGAGTGGAAAGTTCATCAAGTGACGGTAAACAACCAGAAAGGGACGGCTAACTACGTGCCAGCAGCCGCGGTAATACGTAGGTCCCGAGCGTTGTCCGGATTTATTGGGCGTAAAGCGAGCGCAGGTGGTTTCTTAAGTCTGGTGTCAAAGGCTACTGCTCAACAGTAGTGTGCATTGGAAACTGGGAGACTTGAGTGCAGGAGAGGAGAGTGGAATTCCATGTGTAGCGGTGAAATGCGTAGATATATGGAGGAACACCGGAGGCGAAAGCGGCTCTCTGGCCTGTAACTGACACTGAGGCTCGAAAGCGTGGGGAGCAAACAGGATTAGATACCCTGGTAGTCCACGCCGTAAACGATGAGTGCTAGATGTGGGGAGCTATAAGTTCTCCGTATCGCAGCTAACGCAATAAGCACTCCGCCTGGGGAGTACGACCGCAAGGTTGAAACTCAAAGGAATTGACGGGGGCCCGCACAAGCGGTGGAGCATGTGGTTTAATTCGAAGCAACGCGAAGAACCTTACCAGGTCTTGACATACTCGTGCGATTCTTAGAGATAAGAAGTTCCTTCGGGACACGGGATACAGGTGGTGCATGGTTGTCGTCAGCTCGTGTCGTGAGATGTTGGGTTAAGTCCCGCAACGAGCGCAACCCCTATGTTTAGTTGCCATCATTCAGTTGGGCACTCTAGACAGACTGCCGGTGATAAACCGGAGGAAGGTGGGGATGACGTCAAATCATCATGCCCCTTATGACCTGGGCTACACACGTGCTACAATGGATGGTACAACGAGTCGCCAACCCGCGAGGGTGCGCTAATCTCTTAAAACCATTCTCAGTTCGGATTGTAGGCTGCAACTCGCCTACATGAAGTCGGAATCGCTAGTAATCGCGGATCAGCACGCCGCGGTGAATACGTTCCCGGGCCTTGTACACACCGCCCGTCACACCACGGGAGTTGGGGGTGCCCGAAGTCGATAGTCTAACCGCAAGGAGGACGTCGCCTAAGGCAAAACCGATGACTGGGGTGAAGTCGTAACAAGGTAGCCGTATCGGAAGGTGCGGCTGGATCACCTCCTTTCTAAGGAATATAAGAAGGCATGGGAATTTTACTTTATTTAGTTTTGAGTGGTCTAAGACCATACACCCGATAGGTTAGACCTTTGTGGGGAATTAGCTCAGCTGGGAGAGCGCCTGCTTTGCACGCAGGAGGTCAGCGGTTCGATCCCGCTATTCTCCATAGAGAGGAAAGAGATTTTCTCTCTGTCAACGAAGACACAAAAATAGGTTGATCATTGAAAACTAAATAACAATATCTTATAACGATAAATAAACCGAAAAGCTGTGAATTTTAAAAGAGATTCATAAGAACTTATACTTGAAATAAATAATGAAAATTATTTTGGCAAAGTTAATAAGGGCGCACGGTGGATGCCTTGGCATTAAGAGCCGAAGAAGGACGTGACTAACGACGATATTCTAGGGGGAGCAGTAAGTACGCCTTGATCCCTAGGTCTCCGAATGGGGAAACCCACTATGTACTGCATAGTATCCGTAAGTGAATACATAGCTTACGCGAAGGACACGCAGAGAACTGAAACATCTAAGTACCTGCAGGAAAAGAAAATAAGAATGATTCCGTCAGTAGCGGCGAGCGAACGCGGAAGAGGCCAAACCAGAAAGCTTGCTTTCTGGGGTTGTAGGACTGCAAGACGGACTTAAGCATTATAGTCGAATAACCTGGGAAGGTTAATCAAAGAGGGTAATAATCCCGTAGACGAAATAGTGCTTATACCTAGCAGGATCCTGAGTAGGGCTGGACACGCGAAATCCAGTTTGAATCCGGGAGGACCATCTCCCAAGCCTAAATACTCCTTAATGACCGATAGTGAACCAGTACCGTGAGGGAAAGGTGAAAAGAACCCCGGGAGGGGAGTGAAATAGCACCTGAAACCGTGTGCCTACAAGAAGTTCGAGCCCGTTAATGGGTGAGAGCGTGCCTTTTGTAGAATGAACCGGCGAGTTATGATATGTTGCGAGGTTAAGCTGAAGAGGCGGAGCCGTAGGGAAACCGAGTCTGAATAGGGCGGTTGAGTAACATGTTGTAGACCCGAAACCTAGTGACCTATCCATGAGCAGGGTGAAGGTGTGGTAAGACGCACTGGAGGCCCGAACCAGGACACGTTGAAAAGTGTTTGGATGACTTGTGGATAGCGGAGAAATTCCAAACGAACTGGGAGATAGCTGGTTCTCTCCGAAATAGCTTTAGGGCTAGCGTCGAAATTTAAGTGTGTTGGAGGTAGAGCACTGTTTGGATGAGGGGTCCGTCTTGGATTACCAATTTCAGATAAACTCCGAATGCTAACACACATGTTCGGCAGTCAGACTGCGAGTGCTAAGATCCGTAGTCAAAAGGGAAACAGCCCAGACCAACAGCTAAGGTCCCAAAATAACTGTTAAGTGGAAAAGGATGTGGGGTTGCACAGACAACTAGGATGTTAGCTCAGAAGCAGCTACCATTCAAAGAGTGCGTAATAGCTCACTAGTCGAGTGACCCTGCGCCGAAAATGTACCGGGGCTAAACAGTTTACCGAAGCTTTGGATTGAGAAATCAATGGTAGGAGAGCGTTCTATGCAGCGACGAAGGCATACCGTGAGGAGTGCTGGAGCGCATAGAAGTGAGAATGCCGGTATGAGTAGCGTAAGACAAGTGAGAATCTTGTCCACCGTAAGACTAAGGATTCCAGGGGAAGGCTCGTCCGCCCTGGGTTAGTCGGGACCTAACACGAGGCCGAAAGGCGTAGTGGATGGACAACAGGTTGATATTCCTGTACAAGTATTGTTGTGAAGGAGTGACGCAGTAGGCTAAGGGAAGCCAGTTAATGGATTCTGGTCTAAGCAGTGAGGCGTGAGATGTGTTAAATGCATGTTTCTATAACGTTGAGCTGTGATGGGGAAGGATCTTCGGATCTAAAGTCCCTGATGTCACACTGCCAAGAAAAGCTTCTAGCTTAATTCAATACTTCCCGTACCGCAAACCGACACAGGTAGTCGAGGCGAGTAGCCTCAGGTGATCGAGAGAACTCTCGTTAAGGAACTCGGCAAAATGACCCCGTAACTTCGGGAGAAGGGGTGCTCACGCAAGTGAGCCGCAGTTAAAAGGTCCAAGCAACTGTTTATCAAAAACACAGCTCTCTGCTAAACCGTAAGGTGATGTATAGGGGGTGACGCCTGCCCGGTGCTGGAAGGTTAAGAGGAGATGTTAGATTCGTCGACGCATTGAATTGAAGCCCCAGTAAACGGCGGCCGTAACTATAACGGTCCTAAGGTAGCGAAATTCCTTGTCGGGTAAGTTCCGACCCGCACGAAAGGCGTAATGATTTGGATACTGTCTCAACGAGAGACTCGGTGAAATTTTAGTACCTGTGAAGATGCAGGTTACCCGCGACAGGACGGAAAGACCCCATGGAGCTTTACTGTAGCTTGATATTGAGTACCTGTAAGTCATGTACAGGATAGGTAGGAGCCATTGAGATGAGGA
The DNA here is from genome assembly GCF_009601015.1 of Lactococcus hircilactis. GTDB lineage: Bacteria > Bacillota > Bacilli > Lactobacillales > Streptococcaceae > Lactococcus > Lactococcus hircilactis. The sequence continues at coordinate 1,105 of NZ_WITJ01000034.1, read as the reverse complement.
CGCTAGTTTTCATTGAGGCGCTGTTGGGATACTACCCTTGACTTATGGTTACTCTAACCGTCGCGTTACACGACGCGCGAGACAGTGTCTGGCAGACAGTTTGACTGGGGCGGTCGCCTCCTAAAGAGTAACGGAGGCGCTCAAAGGTTGGCTCAGATTGGTTGGAAATCAATCGTAGAGTGTAAAGGTAAAAGCCAGCTTGACTGCGAGAGCTACAACTCGAGCAGGTAGGAAACTAGGACTTAGTGATCCGGTGGTACCGCATGGAAGGGCCATCGCTCAACGGATAAAAGCTACCCTGGGGATAACAGGCTTATCTCCCCCAAGAGTTCACATCGACGGGGAGGTTTGGCACCTCGATGTCGGCTCGTCGCATCCTGGGGCTGTAGTCGGTCCCAAGGGTTGGGCTGTTCGCCCATTAAAGCGGCACGCGAGCTGGGTTCAGAACGTCGTGAGACAGTTCGGTCCCTATCCGTCGCGGGCGTAGGTAATTTGAGAGGATCTGCCCTTAGTACGAGAGGACCGGGGTGGACCTACCGCTGGTGTACCAGTTGTCTCGCCAGAGGCACGGCTGGATAGCTATGTAGGGCAGGGATAAACGCTGAAAGCATCTAAGTGTGAAGCCCCCCTCAAGATGAGATTACCCATTCGAAAGAAATAAGAGCCCAGAGAGATGATCTGGTTGATAGGCTGGAAGTGGAAGTGCTGTGAGGCATGGAGCGAACCAGTACTAATCGCTCGAGGACTTTACCAAAAATCACGAAGTGAGGGAGGAATCCCGAACGGAGTGAAGGATAAGTCAGCTTAAGGTTTAGAAGTTAGAAGGATTGTTATTTAGTTTTGAGTGTTCAAAGCGATACGACAAGCGATTCGCGTAGCGAAAAGGGTGGCAGGAGATAAGGAAATCAGGAAAAGAAGGAACGCTTCTTGAAGGGATTGGCTTATTTTCCAAGAAGCTTAGCTTGGAGATCGATTGCATTCGAGAATGATTTAGTGCCCATAGCGTTGGAGATACACCTGTTCCCATGCCGAACACAGTAGTTAAGTCCTTCTGCGCCGGAAGTAGTTGGGGGTCGCCCCCTGCAAGATAGGGTCGGTGCTAAGT
>NZ_WITJ01000033.1 GCF_009601015.1 Lactococcus hircilactis | reverse complement strand
CAAAAACTTTTGGAAGTGTGCTATTATAAGTCATATAAGTCGTGCGCTTTCTAATGCTTAGTGGTTTAAGATTAGGATAGCACGACTTATTTATTTTCCAATGAAATTAACTAGCAATTCGGGTATATCATTTAGAAGAGGTATCTAATATGAAAAGCTTAATTACAGCTTTAAAAGAAAAGAGAGCATTACGCTTATATTTTATCGGAATAATAATTTTTATCATCGGATTATTACTCCCAATATCAAGTACAGTCAGAGTTTTAATTAGCATAATAGCAACTATTTTATCGGGATATCATGTAATGCTTGAAGGGATAGATGATACCATAAAAGAGACAGTCAAAAAGAAAAGATTTACTCCTAATACGCATATTTTAATGACACTTGCCGCAATAGGTGCAATTTTCTTAGGAGAAGCCGTTGAAGCTGCTCTACTAATCTTTATATTCGCAGGGGCACACTTTCTTGAAGAATATGTTGAGGGAAAAAGTAAACGGGAAATTACTAAACTAATAGAACTAAATCCTACGGAAGCTCGTTTAATTAATAATGAGGGAAATATAGAAGTAGTTTCGATTGATAAATTAAAAATAGGTGATAGACTTCAAGTTTTGAATGGAGCGCAAGTTCCAACTGATGGTATCATACTTAATGGTTCAACAAGCATTGATGAGTCAACCATAAATGGTGAAAGTATTCCTCGAGAAAAAAATGTTGGTGATATTGTTTTTGGTTCAACCATTAATGGTACAGGTACATTCACTATGAGAGTATCCAAGGATAGCAAGGATACAGTATTTTCTAAAATATTAACTATGGTTGAAGAGTCACAAAATAACCTTTCACCAACTGCCGATTTCATAAAACGTTTTGAACCACACTATGTCAACGGAGTATTAGTAATATTTTTAGCTTTAATTATATTTTCTCCAATGTTTTTAGGCTGGACATTAACGGAAACAATTTCAAGAAGTTTAGTCTTTCTAGTCTCTGCTTCACCATGTGCATTAGCTGTTGCTGCAATTCCTGCAACATTAGCTGGAATATCATCTTTAGCAAAACAAGGAATACTATTTAAAGGTGGTAATTTTCTTTCAAATTTAATTAATTTAAAAGCTGTCGCTTTTGATAAAACAGGAACATTGACAGAAGGAAAACCAAAAGTAGTAGATTTCTATTTTAATCCCGAACTTGATGGTGAATCCTTTAGAAATACATTAGTAGCAATGGAAAAGCAAAGTAATCACCCATTAGCAAATGCTATAGTTAATAAATTTGAAATTCAAAAAGTTGACTACGATATCAAAGTAGAAAATGAACTTGGGACAGGGTTGAGCGCAACCTACCAAGGAGAAAGCTATCGAATTGCTAAACCAAGTGCTTTTAAAATCGTAAGTCAAGAATGGATTGAAAAACAGGAAAACTTTGAAAATGAAGGAAAAACGGTGGTATTTATTGCTGTTAACGATAAAGTCGAAGGCTTAATAGCAATTCAAGATACTCCTCAAAAGACTGCAATTTCGGCAATTCAATATTTAAATAAGAATCAAATAAAGACTATTATGATAACTGGTGATGCAGTATTAACGGGAAAGGCAATTGGGAAACAGTTAGGCGTAAGAGATGTGCAGGCAAATGTAATGCCTGATGAAAAGGCAAAAATAATAAATGAAAATAAAGAAAAATATGGTCCAACCGCGATGATCGGAGATGGTGTGAATGATGCACCAGCACTTGCTGTAGCAGATGTAGGTATTGCGATGGGAGATGGCACGGATGTAGCTATAGAAACTGCAGATGTAGTATTAATGAATAATGACCTTGGTAATTTTGTGAGTGCACATAAAACTTCTAAAAGATTAAAAAATATTGTAACTCAAAATATAATATTTGCTTTATTAGTTGTTCTATTTTTAGTGTATATTAGTCTATGGAAAAATACCTCGGTGGTACTAAGCATAACATTGCATGAGGGAAGTACGCTGGTTGTTCTGCTAAATTCATTGAGATTATTATTGCCAAATAAAAAAGATATAGAAGGAGAGCTATAAATGTTTAAAAATATATTTCAAAACTTAACTGAACAAGCACAAGAAATTTTGGGGAATATAACCGAAAATATTCCTGAACAAATTCAAAATGTTGCAGGAGGTATAACCGAAAACATTCCCGAACAAATTCAAAATGTTGCAGGAGGTATAACCGAAAACATTCCCGAACAATTTCAAAATGTTGCAGGAGGTATAACCGAAAACATTCCTGAACAAATTCAAAATGTTGCAGATAGTATTACGAAATTTTTGGGATAATATAAATTTTTCTCATCTTTTGAGAATATGAAATTAAATTATGCTCCAATCAAATGTATCAAACTAGGTTGAAACTCAATGACCAACTCGTTATATACCACGAGCCAATCAGAAAGCTTGATATTCGCTCAACCAGATACATCTGAGGAATCCTCCTTTATAAAGATTTTAAATATATTAATTGGGCCACTGAAATCAGGTGGCTTTTTTTGTTCAGTATTGAGGTCGGTATTAGGGTCGGTATTGAAAAGTGTTATCGACCTTAAGAATGGACTAACAATTATTTATAGCCATGCTTTGAGAAAAAGCAAACTTTTTCGGAAAGATGTATATCATTTCAATTCGTTTTAAATCCTCTATTTGTTTTTGCGCTTCCTTTTGTTTTTTAGAAATAAATTCGAACATATCTTGACAACGAACTTCATCTTTATCTACAACACCAAGTAATTTATAAATCTCGCTTAAAGAAAAACCAAGTTCCTGTATTCGTTTAATAAACCCAACACGCTTAACGTCATCATATGAATATATCCGATAACCAGCTTCCGTTCGGTGAGGTTCTTGTAATAAATTTTTTCGCTCGTAATATCTGATCGTTTCTTTATTAACTCCACATTTATCTGCAAACTCACTAATGCAATAAATCATCTTATTTCACCCCATGAATATTATAAACCGTGTACCATAGTACACGGTCAAGTAAATTGGACTATTTTATTTTTTTCCCAAAGTATCACTCGTATGTGATTGATACTTTTATATAATACTATTGATTATCCTAACATCCCACCAGAAAATCCGATTTAAACACCAGTTGTTTTTAAACTATTAAGAAAGTAATTCCACTATATATTCCGAAGACCCTTTATTTTAAGCACTTACCTTTTCAAATTGATTAGGTGTAAGATACCCTAAACTTTGATGGATTCGTTTTGAATTATAAAAGGCTTCGATGTACCAGAAAATACTCTGATAGGCTTCTTCAAAGTTCTTATATTTAAATTGATACACCCACTCTCTTTTTAAATGTCCATGCCAAGATTCAAGACTGGCATTATGATAAGGGTATCTTTAAATTCTTTTGAGTAGCGTTTTTTCATGTTTTTGTCCTTTGTCTAAATTATACAATAGTGACTCTAAGATTTAAGGATAACATCACCTCTGGCGAAGAATAGAAAATTAAAAAGCCTTTTAGGCTTTTTTATAAACGCTCGAAGAGCGTTTCTTCTTATCTTGATTGTTTGCCTTTAAAATGATTCATTACTCTGTCCTCTCTGTCTTTTTTCTCAATTTTACACAAGAATAGATTTTTTGGAAAACTTTGCAACAGAACCATATTTTTTATAATTGAGTTAGACTATCAACTATTTTTTTAGTTAATTCTTTTTGTTGAGTTGCAGTTAGTTTACTTGAGGTTCTAATTACACATGTACCACAAACTTCATGAGACCCAGAGTTGAATAATCCTGCCCCATCGAATGCTGATAAATAAGTATTGCGTTTTTGCGCTTCTTCAGGTGATTTGTACACTTCAATTTGTCCCCCTGCATCAGTACCTTTAGCAATAATATCTGATCCATCTATTTGATCTTGTACTTCAGAGTCTGTAAAATAAATAGCAGAGGTGTACCCCCCAGGTTTATTCAATGATCCATTGGGATCATTGCTTTCGGTTACTGCTTCAACTCCTGTAATGGTAGGTATCGATTTTAATTTTTTTATTACAAAATCTGAAGATGGATTAGTCACCAACTTATTTTTATTGATTGATTCTTTAAAATTAGATAAAGCCAATTTCAATGATTTTTGGTTATCACTATAGTCAACTGTTTTTGGCAAATCCTTTATTAATTTGTTAATATCAGAAGTTTTAGTGGGGATTTTGGGAACTATGACCATATCATTCTGGGATTGCTTTAAAACATTGTCAAGGTTTGCTTTAGTTGAATTGTCCAGTGGTAATTCGTTAGTTTTTAGACTTTTTTCTGCATCTTGAATAATTTTATCCAAAGATTTATTTTTTTCTTTGATAGGCTTATAAGCACTATTAAAATTATCAACCGCTTCCTGATGTGGTTTTGCAATTCCAAAGTAGTATCCTAATCCTATACCGACAAAAACAACTATCATAGAAAATATAGTAATTCTTTTTTTCATTTGTATCTCCTCAAATATAATTACACTCCATATATTAGCCATTATATCACTAAAACATAAAAACACCCCCTATAATCTAATCATAAGATTATAGGGGGTGTTTTTATTTGATTTTATAGGAGTTATTATCTAATTATAACCCTTTTTTTCTCGAAAAATTATAGATTAGTATAGTGCTGAATATCCCACTCCAAATTATCGGAATGATAATTTCAGTCGTTGAGTGGTAAATATATGGATTTTCAGAAACAATATATGGCTTTTTCTTTAGAAAATACACCTTCACTGTATCATTATTTTTGAATTTTGACTTAGATGCATCTACCCCATAGGAATTTTCTGAGAAATTATAAGTTTTAACATTGTTTCTATCAACTTTAATTTTTGCTATAGCAGTATTTTTTTCTCCTCTAGAAAACTCTCTCTGATCTTGCCATGAAGAAGATGAACTAACAATTAGTAAGATAATTATAGCTGCCAAAAAAATATTAGCAAGTATCTTTAAATATTTTTTAATAATTTCCATAATGTAGAGTCCTAAATTTGTTAAGCAAACATTTTTGTAAGTAGCCTTTTTTCTGCTCTTTCAATAAATCTAACTTACGCTGGTTAGCAACGATAAGGTTGTCCAGATGATTTAACAGTTCACCAATGCGGGCCTGTTCCTGAACACTAGGTGTCATCAGCTTCATATCACGAATCAAACCCAAAGCAATAAACTTTTGGGTCCCACCGGCATTTTCCTTTTGGATAAAGCGTTCAAATGAGGGCGACTTTAAATATTGAATTAGCCAGGTATTGATAATTTCTGGCGATGTTTTCTCTTTAATCAATGCAACATTTTTGATTGCAAAGTCATCTCTATCAACGATTACAGGTTTTCCGATTGTTCCAATCATTCCGAATAATATGTCTCCGATATCAACCTTTGATCGCTGGTTAATTTCATTAAAATCTTCATCAGTTAAATAAGAAACATCGGACATGTCTAAACCAGAATCGGTTAGATTTTTAGATGTAACCATTGGGTGACCTTGCTTAATATACTTCGGTGAAGCGTGTGTTCCATCACGAACATCGGACCACTCACCAAGATTACGCTCTTCCCAATCATCCGTAAATCCCGAAAACCTTAATTCTGGAACTTTCTTTTTAACTGAATCATCTATTTTCGCCATAGTTGCCACCATTTTTTAGATTCTGTTTTTACAGGCTCTTTTTCTTTTGCCTTGTTTCGTTCTTCTTCTGATAACTTCAATTGAGCCTTTAGTCGTTCAATTTCTTCCTGCGCCTCACCCCTTATCGACGAGCCATCTTTCATATCCTCCTGAGGCATTTTAAGAGCTTTCAATTTATTGATTTCTGATTTATACTCTTCTAGTAATTTTTTATCCTGTAAGGCTAGACGTTGTTGTTGATCTAAAAGATTTTGCATTTGTAAGATTTGAGTATCTTTATTTTCTAATTGAGTTCGTAAAAATTGTATCTCTGATAAAAAATGGGCGGTGTTGCCTTTGACGGTGTTGTCTTTGACGGTGT
>NZ_WITJ01000032.1 GCF_009601015.1 Lactococcus hircilactis | reverse complement strand
AACAAAAACTTTTGGAAGTGTGCTATTATAAGTCATATAAGTCGTGCGCTTTCTAATGCTTAGTGGTTTAAGATTAGGATAGCACGACTTATTTATTTTCCAATGAAATTAACTAGCAATTCGGGTAAAAGTAGAGTATATTTTAGTTAATCAATTAAGGGAACCGATACACATAAACTTTGTTATACAAAACGAAAGGATTATTAGTTCCTTATTGCTCACTTTCTTGTTAATTAAGTAAAACATCATTTTGAGCATTCAAACAAAGGATGTGAGTGCACGAGTGGCATTTTCAGATATTATACATTTTAGGAGGTACTTACTTTATGAGTACTACATTGTCCCATCCTGCAACAGCAGTTAATTTGCAGGAGTCTTCCTCTGTTCAAACAGAGCAAAATCATTTCAATAACCGTATTCCGACCCACCAACAGATTTTATATGGTTTTGGAGATTTTGGAAATGGCTTCATGTTTGATTTAGGTCAAGCATACTTAACCAAATTTTGGATTGATGTCGTTGGAATCGGTGCTGGAACTGTCGCAGCAATCTTTTCATTAACTAAAATTTGGGATGCTTTCATGGATCCTATTGCGGGTTCAGTAATTGATGCAAGAAAAGCTGGTCCCCGTGGAAAATTTAGACCAGTAATGATGATTTCAGCAATCCTATTGGGGGTGATGACCGTTGTTACATTCTATATGCCAAGCGGATTTAATATGCGTCAAAAAGTAATCTACGCATTTGCTGCCTATATGATTTGGGGATTAATTTATAGTTTTACAAATGATCCTTACGGCTCATTAGCATCAGTAATGTCAAGAAATCCACAAGATCGTAGTTTTATGGCTACTGCAAGACAAGTAGGTTCAGTCGGAGCACAATTTATTTGCGGAATAGCATTTGTCCCTTTGATGCTTGTGCTAAGTAATGGTAATCCTGAACGTGGATATATCTATACAACAGCTATTTTTGCTGCTATTGGCGTCGTAATGTTTGCGATTTGTTATTTTGGAACTAAAGAAAATGTAAAGGTTCATCGAGATTCAAATGCGAAGATTCTTGATTTTAAAGCTTATGCAAAGGTTATTTTTACAAACGGACCTCTGGGTGCTATCATTTTAATGACTCTATTCACGATTTCAGCAATGAACACAAACAACGCCATGATGATTTTTTATGCCCAATATAATTTGCATAATGTTGGATTAACTCCGATTCTTAACTTCTTTAATATGGGGTGTGCTATCTTTGGTGTGTTTATGATTCCAACTTTAGTGAAACATTTTGGGCAACGTAAAGTATTAATCACAAGTTTTGCTGTTGGAGTGATTGCAAATTTAATCAACTTTATTCTTCCAGATAATGTAATTACATTTACAATTTTTGTATCTATTGGTTATACTGCACTCGCCATCCCTAATGGAATTACATGGAATATGGTATCAAATGCAATTGACTACGGTGAATGGAATACTGGAATTCGTCGTGAAGCAATCACCTATGCGGCATTTAACTTTTCTCGTAAATTGGCTCAATCTCTTGCAGCGATTATCTCAGCAGGTGTACTTGCAGCTACAGGTTATGTTGCGGGACACGCTGATGCAAACGCACTTCAAGGAATCCGTTCTGTAATGACACTTTATCCAGCAGTCGCCTTATTGGCAGCGGGATTAATTATCTTTTTCCTTTATCGATTAACGGAAGAGAAATTTTATGAAGTAGCGACAGATTTAGATAATGGACGTTGGAAAGACGGCATTATCGGACAAACAAATGCTTTAACTAAAAAGTAATCACTCAAAAAAGGAGAATATCATGCAACTATTAGCAGAAGATTTTTTATTAGAAAATGAAATGGCAAAAATATTATTTCATAAATATGCAAAGAAAATGCCAATTATTGATTTTCATTGCCATCTGAATCCCGTAGAAATTTACGAGAATAAAAATTATGAAAATATCACTAAAATTTGGTTGAACGAAGGAACGTACGGGGATCATTACAAATGGCGATTGATGAGAGCCAATGGCATTCCCGAAGAATTAATTACTGGAGATGGTGATGACTATGAAAAATTTATGGCATGGGCCAGTACAATTGAAAAAGCACTTGGAAATCCACTTTATGAGTGGACACACCTTGAATTGAAACGATTTTTCCACATTGATGAAGAATTTAACACAAAAACAGCACCAGAAATATGGAAAAAAGCCAATGCATTGCTACAAACAGAAAACTTTAAACCACGAAATCTTATTAAAAATTCCGATGTTAAAGCAGTTTGTACAACAGATGATCCAGCCGATGATTTACATTTTCACGAACTGATTACAAAAGATGAAAAAGAGAACGGATTTAAAACACTTCCTGCACTCCGTCCTGATTTATTACTTCACATCGAACGTTCAAACTTTTCTGAATACATGAAAAAACTAGGACGTGCTTCAGGGATTGAGATTAAAAAATTCTCTGATATTGAAAAAGCAATGCATCAACGTATGGAATTTTTTACAAAAATGGGAGGTGCACTTTCTGATCATTCGCTTGAAACATTCCACTATAATGAAGCAACCGAGGAAGAAGTGAATGTGATTCTTAAAAAGGCATTGAATTCTGAAACATTATCTCAACCCCAGATTGACCAATATGTCACATCCATTCTCATCCTACTTATGAAATTGAATAATGAATTTGATTGGACAATGCAATTTCATATAAATTCAACACGAAATGTGAATCAACCAATGTTTAAAAAAATTGGTGCTGACACCGGTTATGACATGATGGGAACTCAAGCAGATATCGTTGATTCGATGCAAAAACTTTATACAAAAGCTTGTAGCGAAGGTTTTATTCCAAAAACAATCTTTTATTCCTTGAATCAAAACGATTGGCTCCAACTTGCGACACTAATGCAAAGCTTTCAAGGTGGAACGGTTCAACGGCTGCAACTCGGTGCAGGCTGGTGGTTCAATGATACCGCTGAATATATGGAGAAACAACTTACAGTATTTGCACAACAAAGCTTACTTTCAAATTTTGTTGGGATGTTAACAGATTCACGTAGTTTTTTAAGCTATCCACGTCATGAGTACTTCCGCCGCGTCTTGTGTAACTTTTTGGGTAAATTATCTGAGCAAGGACGCGTCCCACAAAATGAAGAAATACTTGGAAAAATAGTTCAAGATATTTCATATAATAATGCCTATGAGTACTTTGGTTTCTTCAAATGAAACTAATCTCCAAATATATATAATAATAATAATAAAGTAACAATAGTTTTCAGCTTTTAACTCATAGGATTGCTGGAAACTGTTTTTGAGGTAATAATAGATGAAAAATATAAAAGACATGAAAATTAAAAAATCAGGTTTTCCAGTTAAAGTCATTCAGTTTGGTGAAGGAAATTTTTTAAGAGCTTTTATTGATTGGCAAATTCAACAAATGAACAAAAAAGGAGTTTTTGAAGGTTCAGTAGCTGTTGTGCAACCACTCGATCGCGGGATGATTGAAAAACTGGATGAACAAAATGATCAATACACTGTAGTACTTGAAGGATTACTTGATGGTAAAAAAGTTCAATCAGAAGAAATTATTAATGTTATTGATCATACAGTAAACCCATTTAAAAATTATAATGATTATTTAGCTTTAGCAGATATTCCAACCGCTCAATTTATTTTTTCAAACACAACAGAAGCTGGCATTGCATTTGATCCAAATGATCAACTAAATGATCAACCTGCCAAAACTTATCCTGGCAAGTTAACACAACTATTATATCGTCGTTTTAAAAATGGTTTACCAGGTTTTCAAGTGATTCCTTGTGAATTAATTGAGCACAATGGTGACGAATTAAAAAAGATGGTCATTAAGTATTCAAATCTTTGGAATTTAGGGGAAAATTTTGTGACATGGATAAATGAACAAAATGATTTTTATTCAACATTGGTTGATCGAATTGTTCCAGGATTTCCCCACGATACAAAAGATGAAGTTTTTGAACGAATCGGGTATGAAGACAATCTTTTAGTTAAAGCAGAAGCATTTTTACTATTTGTAATAGAAGGAGATAAAAAAATTGAAAAATTACTCCCACTTTCAAAAGCTGGCCTAAATGTGATTGTAACCGATGATATGCAACCCTATCGTGAAAGAAAAGTGAGATTACTTAATGGACCACATACAACAATGACGCCATTAGGATTACTTGCTGGAATTAAAACCGTAGGAGAAGTAATGCAGGATAGGGATTTCCTCCCATTCATTATGGACGAAATGCACAAAGAAATTTCTCCAATGATTGATTTACCTAAAGAAGATTTAGAAAGTTATGCTCAAGTTATAAATGAGCGCTTTAATAATCCATTTGTTCATCACGAGTTAACGTCCATTGCACTAAACTCAATATCAAAATGTCAATACCGACTTTTGCCAACAATTGTGCAAAATATTGAAGAGAACAAAGTCGTGCCAAAAAGAATTACACTTGCTTTTTCAGCGTGGTTAGCTATTTATGGTGATTTAATTTCTGGAGTAAAAGCTGACGATACAGATGACGTAATGAGAGCTTTGAAAGAATTGAAAAAATCGCCTGATTATCTTGAATCAGTTCTTGCATATCAAGAATTTTGGGGACGAGATTTAACAAAAGTACCTGGTTTATTAAAAACCGTAAAACAAAATGTCAATGCACTCAAACAATTTGGCGCAAGACATGTAGTTCAAGAAATAAATAAAGGAGCCTAATTAAATGAAAGATTTGATTTACCTTAACGATTTAGACGATGTTGCCGTAGCACTTAGAGATATTGAAGCAGGTGAACAGGTAACTGATGGAAATATTAAGGTAACAGCTGCAACGAACATTCCGCGTGGTCATAAAATAGCTTTACATGAAATTAAAAGCGGCAGTGATGTTGTAAAATATGGTGCACCCATCGGACACGCAACAGAAGATATTAATCAAGGGACATGGATTCATTCTCATAATTTAAAAACAAATCTTGAAGGAGAGCTTAATTATGTTTATCATCCTGAATTAAAACCTGTAATTTATCCAAAATCCACTCGAACTTTCAAAGGCTATCGGAGATCTGACGGACGTGTTGGAGTAAGAAATGATTTATATATTATTCCAATGGTCGGATGTGTAAATGGAATTGCTGAAATTGTAGTGAAGCAATTTAAAGAAAAACATAGCGGAGAAACACTTCCTTTTGATGATATTATCATTTTGAAACACCAGTACGGCTGTTCTCAACTCGGAGATGATCATGAAAATACACGTAAAATGCTCGCTGGAGCAGTGCATAATCCCAATGCGGCGGGAGTACTTGTATTTGGATTGGGATGTGAAAATAATACAATGGATGCATTTAAAGTTTTACTAGGAAAAGTAGATCATAATCGGGTTAAATTTCTAGTTGCTCAACACGTCCAAGATGAACAAAAAACGGCTAACGAATTATTGGAAGAAATTTTAGAAGAAGTAAAATTTGATAGGCGTGAAGATATTCCACTTTCAGAGCTAAAGGTTGGACTTAAATGTGGAGGATCAGATGGCTTTTCAGGAATTACTGCAAATCCTTTGATTGGAATGTTTTCAGATTTTCTAGGATCGCAAGGGGGAAGTACTGTATTAACCGAGGTACCAGAAATGTTTGGTGCAGAAACACGATTAATGTCTCGAGCACAAAACGAAGAAGTATTTGAGAAGATTGTAGATCTTATTAATCACTTTAAACGCTATTTCCAAAGTTACGGTCAACCAGTTTTTGAAAACCCTTCTCCAGGAAATAAAGAAGGAGGTATCACAACACTTGAAGATAAATCACTCGGATGTACTCAAAAATCCGGATCATCAGAAGTAGTCGATGTCTTATCCTATGCTCAACCGATTCGTAAGAAAGGGTTGAGTCTTCTTCAAGGTCCAGGTAACGATTTAGTTTCAACGACTAATATGGCGGCTTCAGGTGTAAATTTAATTCTATTTTCTACCGGTCGCGGCACTCCTTTTGGAACATTTGTTCCAACAATTAAAGTGGCGACAAATAATGAGTTAGCACAAAACAAACCACATTGGATTGATTTTAATGCGGGACGTCTATTTAATGAAAATAAACAAGAGGTGTTAAATGATTTTATCGATAAAGTAATAGCTGTTGCTTCTGGTGAAAATACGCGAAACGAAGAAAATGGCTTTCAAGAAATTGCTATCTTTAAAGACGGCGTAACATTGTGAGGAATAAAATGTTAGAAATAAAAAATGAATTTTTATCCGTAGAAGTAGATATTAAAGGAGCACAACTTACACATGTAATAAATAATTCAACAGGATTTGATTATATTTGGAATGGTGATGCTTGGCCTAAACACGCTCCTATTTTATTCCCATCAATAGGGCGTTCAACAAATGATGAATACTTGGTTGGTGACGTAAAGTATCCGATGCCACAACATGGTTTTGTATCTGATTATGACTTTGAGATTGTTAAAAAACAGGACGATGAACTTACTTTGAGTTTTTCAAGTAATAATGAAACTTTTCAATCATATCCGTTTTGTTTTACACTCACCGTCTCTTATAAGTTGGAAAACAATCAGTTATTAGTGAATTTTGAAGTACAAAATAATTCTGATTGTTCACTCTCTTATGCGCTGGGATTTCATCCAGCTTTCAAATTAAAACAAGATTTCGAATCCCATGCATTGGAAGTTTCTCCAAGCTATTCTCAACTTGAACAATATGAGATTGTGAAAAATCCATATCCTTATCGTTCTGGCAAAATTAAAAATTTTAAAGTTGAAGGCTCAAAATTTGCTTTAAAACATGCCCTGTTTGAAGAGGGGTTGGTGATTATTACAAATAAGATAAATGAAGTTTCACTCCAAGGATTAGGATATGAGGTGAAAATGAATTTGGAAGATTTTTCTAATCTTTGTCTGTGGACAAAAGAAGATAAGGAACTCTCGTTTTTATGTATGGAACCATTTGTAGGATTACCCGATAAAATAAATGAGGTCCAAGAAATCAATAAAAAAGAAATGAATGCTCATTTGAATGCGCGTGATCATGCCCACTATAAGGTTACATTGAGCTTTGACTAAGAGGAAAAAATATGACAGAATTTATCACGATTGGGGAGCCATTAGTTGTTTTGGCTTCAACCGATATAGATGTTGAGCTTCAAAATGTAAAAAATTTTAAAAAGTATTTGGCAGGTGCTGAGCTAAATGTTGCCATTGGTTTAAGCCGTTTAGGACATGATGTAACGTACCTTTCAAAAATAGGAAATGACCCTTTTGGAGACTTTATTTTAAATGCTGCAAACGAAGCAGAAATTGATACAAAAGAACTATTAATTGACGCTAACCACTCAACTGGCTTCTATTTGAAACAAAGTGTTACGCATGGAGATCCTGAAGTAGCTTATTTCAGAAAACATTCAGCAGCTTCAAATTTACGTGAATCTGATATTTTAAATTTAGATTTAAGGGATACTAAGTTAGCCCATCTTTCAGGAATATTTCCAGCGTTATCAAGAACGGCATTACAAACATTCAAGGCATTTAATAAGCGATTAAATGATGCTAAAATCATGACGATTTTTGATCCGAATCTTCGTCCTGCTTTGTGGGAAAGTAAAGAACAAATGATTCAAATCACTAATGAATTGGCAAAAAATAGTCAAATTGTTCTTCCAGGAATTAACGAAGGAGAGGTATTAATGGGAGAGCGTGATCCAGAAAAAATTGCTGACTTTTATTTGAAACAAAGTGAATTGACTCAGTGTGTTGTAGTTAAGCTTGGTGACAAAGGAGCATTCTTTAAAACTAAAAATAAAAATGGAAAATTCATAGATGGATTTAAAGTTGAGCATGTTGTGGACACTGTAGGAGCAGGAGATGGGTTTCTGTAGGTTTAGAATCTGCCTTGCTGGAAGAGTGGTCGCTTGAAGAAGCTGTCAAACGTGCGTGTGCTGTTGGAGCTTGTGCTGTTTTAAGTGCAGGGGATAACGATGGTTACCCGACTCGAGAACAATTAGTGGAATTTATAAATAAAAATACGGATAGAGGAAGATTTGCATGTTAAGAATGAATATTATAAGTAAAATGGTCGCATCAGGTGTTGTATCGGTTGTACGAGCGGATAGTCCTGAAAAGGCAATTAAAATTGTTGATGCTGTTGTTGCGGGAGGAATTAAGTCTATTGAATTGACATACTCGGTGCCGATGGCTAATCGTGTGATTTCAAAATTAGTAGAGAAATATAAAGCATCAGAAGTAATCATTGGAGCGGGAACAGTACTAGAGCCAGCATCTGCGAGACTCGCAATAATAGCAGGTGCGCAGTTCATTGTTAGTCCAAGCTTCGATAAAGAAGTGGCTAAAATTTGTAACCTTTATCAAATTCCTTATATTCCTGGTATTTTGACACCACGTGAAGCAGGAGAGGCATTAAAATACGGTTCTGAAATTATTAAACTTTTTCCAGGAGATATTGCTAGTCCTGCAATGATTAAAGATTTAAAAGGACCATTTCCATATATTAATATCATGCCTTCAGGTGGAGTTTCCGCTGAAAATGTTGGAGAATGGTTTAAAGCAGGTGCAATCGCAGTTTCTGCTGGAGGCGGTGTTACACGACCTGCAGAACATGATGACTATGAAGGAGTTAAAAAAAACGCAGAACAATTTATGAAAGCTTTTTATGAAAATAGTTCGGTTTGATACTGAATACTAAATCCCTTAACTTGATCCTACTAAATTTATAAACAATAATTTTCCATCACCTTAAGAAAAAGAAAGCAATCAGTATTTTTGCAAAATGGATTCATAAAGTGCTATGCTAGTAGTGTACCAAGTGGTAAATCATTTTTATAGGGAGAAAAATCATGAAATTAACATCTGATCAGAAAGTAAAAGAAAAAATTGCAGGACTAAAAAAGGAAAATGATATTTTAGTGTTGGATTATGACGATTCGATTGGCGACACAGGACGTCCAAAAGATTCCTGTGCAATTGTTTCACAATTTAGATTGATTGTGACTGCTAAAGAAAATTTGACAGATGAATTTGATGGCACGTTTGAGAGTGATTTAGGAAAAATTTATTGCAAACAAAGTGGAAAAATCTATTTTGATGACGCCATGAATGCCAGAAGTTCATCGAATTATGGCTTTGAGCTGATGGGTGCAGGATCACTATTAACACCTAATTTAAAAATAGAAAAACTTTAATAAAAAAAGATAAAAAGTAAGCAAAGTATGGCTTGCTTTTTTTTTGAAAAAAATAATCTGTTCTAGTTAATTTTTCAAATTAAACTCATATATTTCATGTTAACTATAAATAATAATCTAAAACATATAAAAACGAAACTTAAATAAGACTTGACTTAACTTAAAATAAATTTACAATGAAAGAAAAGTACTTTGGGCTTTTCTGTCACTAAAGGGGGTAAAACATGAGACAAGACAAGACAAGACAAGACAAGACAAGACAAGACATTCCCAAGCAGGTAGGTGTTTCTTTTTGTGGCGTTGTCCGCGTTTAGAGATGGAGGACAATGCCCATGCGTAAGCGATTAAAATTCAACCCTTCGCCTCGATTCATC
>NZ_WITJ01000031.1 GCF_009601015.1 Lactococcus hircilactis | reverse complement strand
AAAATGGTCATTTTCTGAACACTCTTCTTTTGTTATAAAAACTCTCAAAATCATTTACATTTCTTGTTCATTAACCCGTAATTTATTCTATGTTCATTTATATATATATTTTTAAGTTATGATACAATAAATTAGAACAAAGGAGAATAAAATGAATATCGGATATGCACGAGTTTCAACTGGACTTCAAAATTTGGATTTACAAAAAGATAGTCTTAAAAAATATGATTGTGAGAAAATATTTACTGACCATATGTCAGGAAGTAAAAAAGAGCGACCTGGTTTAAAATCTGCCATCGAATTTTCTCGTTCTGGAGATACAATTGTTGTTTGGCGGTTAGATCGATTAGGAAGAAATATGGAGGACTTAATTAGCATAGTTAATTCACTTAATGATAAAGGAGTAAGCTTCCATAGCTTGCAAGAAAATATCACAATGGATAAATCAAGTTCGACTGGACAATTGATGTTTCATTTGTTTGCGGCTTTTGCGGAATTTGAGCGAAATCTTATTTTGGAGCGTTCTGCCGCTGGTAGAGAAGCTGCACGTGCAAGAGGACGACTTGGAGGAAGACCTGAGAAATTTTCGGAGCAAGACGTAAAGCTTCTTAAAACCTTGGTAGAAAGTGGTACGCCGATTAAGTCGATTGCGGATTCTTGGGGAGTGTCAAGAACAACTATTTATAGATATATTAATAAGTTTTAGAGTAAACTAAAAAAAACAGCTCAAAATGTTAAGTTATGAGCTGATTCGATATATTAATTTATTTACTATCTATATTGACGAATTTTAAATCGTCTGAAGAGAGTTTGACTTTGATATGTTGGTTCTGTTGCAAAGTTTTCCAAGAAATCTATTTTTGTGTAAAATTGAGAAAAAAGAGGGACGATTTCGGAAGAAGAAAATCGTCTCTTTTTTTCTTCTTTTTGTATGACAAAAAGAAAGATCTTTTGTCCATTTTATTTTTATAAAATGGGTAGGTGGCGTTTGCGTAAAGCAAATCAACACAATCCAAAGGGGATAAAAGGGGAAAGTGAAACTTCCCCCTTTTCAAGCCACATTGTAATACAAGAACGAAGTACTTTGTATTACAATGTGATAGCTTGCAGTATTTATGGATTTATATGGTCTATTTTGTTATAATGATTGTAACCGAATAGGGCGCAATGCTTATTACAAAATCAATGACAAAGGGCGATTGAGGAATGAGCGCTGGGGCATTTTATCTTTGAGGAGGCTATTTATGGATCAGAAAGAAGTATCACAAAATCAAACAAAGTACATTCAATTTAGATTATCTGAAGAACAATACAATAAGCTGAAAATTTCAGGAGAAACATATGGACTCTCTCCGAATCTTTATGCGAAAAAATTAGCACAAAAATCTCATTTAAAAAAACCTTATCTCGAACATGACCAAGCGAAATCTTTATTATTAGAACTCTCAAAACAAGGAACCAATTTAAATCAAATCGCCAAGAAACTCAATCAATTCGATCGGATGGACAACCAAGATAAAGAGCTGATCGAGGCTTTACGCTATACATACGGAGTACTCGCTCAAGCTCAAAAGGGGTATCAAGAGTTATGGCAACAATTGCAAAAATAAGCAATGGCGCAAGTGCAGCGAGCGCCCTTAATTATGCTTTAGGTCAAGACAGACCCATGCATGAAAAAACTGAACAGTGGCTACAAGACCATCAATTGGAACGTCCTGTGGAGCTGACAAATTGTCGGGCAGTTGCCGTGGGTGGAACCAACGGGATTGATCCCTTTATCGCCAAAGAACAATTCGATGTCGTTCGACAACTTCATAACCAAACCAAAGAATCCAATCAAGTCTTGCGTATTACCCAATCTTTCGCCTTAGATGAACTGAATCCGAAAGTTCAAAAAGACTGGCAAAAAGCCAATGATTTAGGCGTTGAATTAGCAGAAAACCTTTATCCTAACCATCAAAGCGCTGTTTATACGCATTTAGACGGAAAAAATCACGTCTTACACAACCATATCATTGTCAATAAGGTCAATTTAGAGACAGGAAAGAAATTGAGAGAACAAAAAGGAGAAAGCGTTCAACGAGCACGAGAAATGAATGATCGACTCGCTTCTCGAGAAAACTGGCACATTTTAGAGCCACCAAAAGAGCGTCAAACAGAGACAGAAAAAGAACTAATCGCCAAAAATGAGTATTCTTACATGGATGATTTGAGAGAAAGAATCAATAAATCGCTTCAAGACCTCTCTGTGAGCTCATATGAGACGTTTAAAGAGCGTTTATCCGATAATGGTGTAATTCTATCAGAAAGAGGTCAAACGTTCTCATACGCCTTTTTAGACGCCAATAATAAGCAAAGACGAGCACGAGAGACCCGATTGGGTTCTGATTTTGGAAGGGAGACCATTTTACATGAGTTGGAAAACCGAGCAAGACAAAACGAATTTAGAGCTGTTGAACAACGAGAACCAGCGATTACTCCGCTTGAGCGAGACACTCAACAAAGAGAATCAGAAATTGTTAGCCTTGAACAAGCAATTGAACCAAGAAAATCAGAAGCTCTCAAGCGAGAATCAAAAATTAATCGATTTATTGACACACTCAAACAGTTTGCAGGACGAGTACCAGAACTTACTCAACGCGTTACAAGAAAATTAAAGCAAACAAAAGAGAAAATCCTCGATGATTTTGAACGTCGCTTTTCAAAGGACATGAAAAATTACGAGCAAGAACAACAGAAAAGCCTAGAAAAACAAGCGAATAGAGACGTACAGTCTGAAAAGAAACCAACAAAAGATCATGATCGGGGGATGAGTCGATGAATAAAGATGAACAACTCGTTGTTCAAGTATTAAATGCTTATAAAAATGGCAAAATTGATTTCAGTAACGTTCCAGAACTAGACCGCTTAGTCCGTCAAGAAGTTAATAAAGACTTTCGGGACTACCAAGAAAAAATAGAAGCTGTTGCGAATCAAAAAATTGAGTCTGCCATTCAAGAACAACTCCATCGTTTAGAGGCAGAAAACATAAAAGCGACCATACTGAAAGACATTCAAGTTGAAAAACAGGCATTACTCGCTTTGAAAAAAGAACTGAATGAACAAAAAGAGCAGATAAAAGCAGATTGCAAACGTGAGATTGTCGAACGTTACGGTATTCTGATTGCGAACATTGTCTGCCTGTTCTGTTTCTTAGTTGTCGGTATTCTCATCGGACGATGGATTTATAAAGGGATCTGGGATGGTTGGGGTTTGCATATTTTGTATGACACAGTGATGGAAATAAAGCCTAAACATCCTTATGGGGCAGTCATTCTTGGATTAGGTGGATTTGGATTAATCGGTGCTGGAATATATGGCAGTTTTCGATTAATGTATACCGCTTCAACATGGTTTGATCAACGTCCAAAAATTTTCAAAAGAATCTTTCCGAAAAAATAGAGAGTGAGGGGATATTTTGGTTTTAGATAATAAATTAGGCTTAACCAATTCAGCAGAATTAGCTAAACAAGAAGAGTTATTAACGAAAAAAAGAGCCAAAGAATTGTTTGAGTCTGGCAAAATAGAGGATCTGGAAATTGGGACGTTTCAAGGCTTATCTGATATTCATCAGTTTTTATTCCAAGATATTTACGACTTTGCAGGAAAAATTCGAGAAGTGAATATTGCGAAAGGAAACTTTCAATTTGCGCCACGTATTTTTTTAGCGCAAACACTTGAATATATTGATAAATTACCTCAAGAAACATTTGATGAAATTATTGATAAGTACTCGGATATGAATGTGGCGCATCCTTTTAGGGAAGGCAATGGACGAGCCACTCGTATCTGGTTGGATTTAATTCTTAAAAATAAACTACACAAAATCGTCGATTGGAATCAAATTGATAAGGATGAATATTTAAATGCCATGATCCGTAGTACAGTCAGCACCAATGAATTAAAATATTTGATTCAACAGGCTTTAACCGATGATTTAGGTAAAGAACAATTCTTTAAAGGAATTGATGCGAGTTATTATTACGAGGGATATTATGAAATAAAAACAGAAGATTTATAAATAACCGATACAAACAGACGAATCAAATTCTATATTGATTCGTCTGTTTGCTTACGGGATGATTTTGACTTTTGATTTTAAATTTTTGAAAAAAATAAAAAAAGGCGAAGCCTATATTAATTTATCTTATATATTTTAATCTTTTATTCTTTTGCGTCAAAAAAAAGTGAGTGTTTTCAAGGGGTTAGAGATTAAAACCCCACAAAAAAACTGTGTATACCCCACAAAAAAACTGTGTATACCCCACAAAAAAACTGTGTATACCCCACAAAAAAATATTTTAGTTGTGGGGTATTGTGATATAATAAAAGCATGAAGAACAATTCTTTGGTCAGATTTTCTTCATGCCTATCTAAAATCACTCACAAAGGAGCAGTTTTCTATGACTAGTATACCAAAAAATGAACAAAATCAGAAGCAGGTGCAAATCTTGAACGAATTATCAAAACGAAAAGTAGTGGAGCATAATTCTTTAATTACCAGCATTGCCAAAATGGATAAAACCCCACTCAAAATGTTTGAGTTAGCCGTATCGTGCATTGATACCGAAGAACCGCCTAAAGATTATACAGTCTATCTCTCAAAAGAAGAACTTTTTGCGTTTTTTAAAGTTTCTGATAATGACAAACATAGTCGTTTCAAGCAGGCAGTTGAGAATATGCAGAAACAAGCTTTTTTTCAAATCAAAGAAGAAGTGGGAAAAGGCTTTAAATTTAGAAATATTGTCCCCATTCCCTATGTGGAATGGACGGATTATCATGATGAAGTAAAAATTGAATTTCATCGTGAAATTATGCCTTATTTAATCAATTTAAAACAGAATTTTACGCAACATGCCTTGTCTGATATAGCAGAACTTAATAGCAAGTATAGTATTATCTTATATCGCTGGTTATCCATGAATTATAACCAGTACGAGCATTATAGTTATAAGGGCGGGCGCCGAGAAGAACAAGTGGCAGCCTACCGCAACCCCACCATTTCAATCCGAGAATTGCGAGAAATGACCGATACAATTAGTGAGTATCAAAGATTTGATAGATTTGAAAGTTATATTTTAAAAAACTCTTTAAAAGAGATCAATGCACACACCTCCTTTAACGTGACTTATGACAAGATTAAGAAAGGGCGTTCGATTGATTCTATTATCTTTCATATTACGAAAAAACGTCGAGCAGACGATAACAGCTACAAGTTGGAAGATAAAGTCTACCAAGAAGATAAAGCACGTAAAGCTGAAACCGAAGATAAGCTAGCTATTGAAGCAATGAAAAGCAAGTACACCACGCTATTGCTAGAAAATATGTTGCTAAGTCCGTTTGAAATGCAAGATACAAAAATCATGGCAGGATTACAAGTCCATGTTTACCCCCTCTATGATGAACTGAAAGAAGCACGGGGATTAAATGGGCTAAAAACGCACCTCTCATATATTGCAAGCAAACAAGAAGGATATTCCAAGCGGAATGTAGTCAAGTACCTTAAAACAGCCATTGAAGGCTATTTAGCGACCATTGCCTTGCAAGACGTAGAACAACCTGAACGAGCCAATTACAAAAAGCCCAAAACAAGAAGTCTAGAAGTAGTAGCGAAAGATTTTCTACCAGACTATCAGGACGAAACCAGTGAAACGGAGAAAGAAGCATTAAGACGGTTGGAAGCAGAAATTGAGAAAAAATTACGTGGCGAGGGTTTAGACCATGAGTGAGAACTTAAAAACGATCAAAGAACTAGCAGACGAGTTAGGAGTTTCTAAGCAGACAATACATTATCATATAAAGTCATTGTCAAATATTAAAAGAGATAAGAATAATAAAGGAGCTGTACTTTTAAACGAGGAAGAACAAAAGTTTATCTATTCGAAAGTTAATGCCGTCAAAGACGACACCGTCAAAGACAACACCGTCAAAGACAACACCGTCAAAGACAACACCGTCAAAGACGACACCGTCAAAGACAACACCGTCAAAGACAACACCGTCAAAGACGACACCGTCAAAGACAACACCGTCAAAGACGACACCGTCAAAGACGACACCGTCAAAGGCAACACCGTCAAAGGCAACACCGTCAAAGACGACACCGTCAAAGACGACACCGTCAAAGACAACACCGTCAAAGACGATACCGTCAAAGACAACACCGTCAAAGACAACACCGTCAAAGACAACACCGTCAAAGGCAACACCGCCCATTTTTTATCAGAGATACAATTTTTACGAACTCAATTAGAAAATAAAGATACTCAAATCTTACAAATGCAAAATCTTTTAGATCAACAACAACGTCTAGCCTTACAGGATAAAAAATTACTAGAAGAGTATAAATCAGAAATCAATAAATTGAAAGCTCTTAAAATGCCTCAGGAGGATATGAAAGATGGCTCGTCGATAAGGGGTGAGGCGCAGGAAGAAATTGAACGACTAAAGGCTCAATTGAAGTTATCAGAAGAAGAACGAAACAAGGCAAAAGAAAAAGAGCCTGTAAAAACAGAATCTAAAAAATGGTGGCAACTATGGCGAAAATAGATGATTCAGTTAAAAAGAAAGTTCCAGAATTAAGGTTTTCGGGATTTACGGATGATTGGGAAGAGCGTAATCTTGGTGAGTGGTCCGATGTTCGTGATGGAACACACGCTTCACCGAAGTATATTAAGCAAGGTCACCCAATGGTTACATCTAAAAATCTAACCGATTCTGGTTTAGACATGTCCGATGTTTCTTATTTAACTGATGAAGATTTTAATGAAATTAACCAGCGATCAAAGGTTGATATCGGAGACATATTATTCGGAATGATTGGAACAATCGGAAAACCTGTAATCGTTGATAGAGATGACTTTGCAATCAAAAATGTTGCATTGATTAAAGAGAAAACATCGCCAGAAATTATCAATACCTGGCTAATTCAATATTTAAAGTCGCCCTCATTTGAACGCTTTATCCAAAAGGAAAATGCCGGTGGGACCCAAAAGTTTATTGCTTTGGGTTTGATTCGTGATATGAAGCTGATGACACCTAGTGTTCAGGAACAGGCCCGCATTGGTGAACTGTTAAATCATCTGGACAACCTTATCGTTGCTAACCAGCGTAAGTTAGATTTATTGAAAGAGCAGAAAAAAGGCTACTTACAAAAATGTTTGCTTAACAAATTTAGGACTCTACATTATGGAAATTATTAAAAAATATTTAAAGATACTTGCTAATATTTTTTTGGCAGCTATAATTATCTTACTAATTGTTAGTTCATCTTCTTCATGGCAAGATCAGAGAGAGTTTTCTAGAGGAGAAAAAAATACTGCTATAGCAAAAATTAAAGTTGATAGAAACAATGTTAAAACTTATAATTTCTCAGAAAATTCCTATGGGGTAGATGCATCTAAGTCAAAATTCAAAAATAATGATACAGTGAAGGTGTATTTTCTAAAGAAAAAGCCATATATTGTTTCTGAAAATCCATATATTTACCACTCAACGACTGAAATTATCATTCCGATAATTTGGAGTGGGATATTCAGCACTATACTAATCTATAATTTTTCGAGAAAAAAAGGGTTATAATTAGATAATAACTCCTATAAAATCAAATAAAAACACCCCCTATAATCTTATGATTAGATTATAGGGGGTGTTTTTATGTTTTAGTGATATAATGGCTAATATATGGAGTGTAATTATATTTGAGGAGATACAAATGAAAAAAAGAATTACTATATTTTCTATGATAGTTGTTTTTGTCGGTATAGGATTAGGATACTACTTTGGAATTGCAAAACCACATCAGGAAGCGGTTGATAATTTTAATAGTGCTTATAAGCCTATCAAAGAAAAAAATAAATCTTTGGATAAAATTATTCAAGATGCAGAAAAAAGTCTAAAAACTAACGAATTACCACTGGACAATTCAACTAAAGCAAACCTTGACAATGTTTTAAAGCAATCCCAGAATGATATGGTCATAGTTCCCAAAATCCCCACTAAAACTTCTGATATTAACAAATTAATAAAGGATTTGCCAAAAACAGTTGACTATAGTGATAACCAAAAATCATTGAAATTGGCTTTATCTAATTTTAAAGAATCAATCAATAAAAATAAGTTGGTGACTAATCCATCTTCAGATTTTGTAATAAAAAAATTAAAATCGATACCTACCATTACAGGAGTTGAAGCAGTAACCGAAAGCAATGATCCCAATGGATCATTGAATAAACCTGGGGGGTACACCTCTGCTATTTATTTTACAGACTCTGAAGTACAAGATCAAATAGATGGATCAGATATTATTGCTAAAGGTACTGATGCAGGGGGACAAATTGAAGTGTACAAATCACCTGAAGAAGCGCAAAAACGCAATACTTATTTATCAGCATTCGATGGGGCAGGATTATTCAACTCTGGGTCTCATGAAGTTTGTGGTACATGTGTAATTAGAACCTCAAGTAAACTAACTGCAACTCAACAAAAAGAATTAACTAAAAAAATAGTTGATAGTCTAACTCAATTATAAAAAATATGGTTCTGTTGCAAAGTTTTCCAAAAAATCTATTCTTGTGTAAAATTGAGAAAAAAGACAGAGAGGACAGAGTAATGAATCATTTTAAAGGCAAACAATCAAGATAAGAAGAAACGCTCTTCGAGCGTTTATAAAAAAGCCTAAAAGGCTTTTTAATTTTCTATTCTTCGCCAGAGGTGATGTTATCCTTAAATCTTAGAGTCACTATTGTATAATTTAGACAAAGGACAAAAACATGAAAAAACGCTACTCAAAAGAATTTAAAGATACCCTTATCATAATGCCAGTCTTGAATCTTGGCATGGACATTTAAAAAGAGAGTGGGTGTATCAATTTAAATATAAGAACTTTGAAGAAGCCTATCAGAGTATTTTCTGGTACATCGAAGCCTTTTATAATTCAAAACGAATCCATCAAAGTTTAGGGTATCTTACACCTAATCAATTTGAAAAGGTAAGTGCTTAAAATAAAGGGTCTTCGGAATATATAGTGGAATTACTTTCTTAATAGTTTAAAAACAACTGGTGTTTAAATCGGATTTTCTGGTGGGATGTTAGGATAATCAATAGTATTATATAAAAGTATCAATCACATACGAGTGATACTTTGGGAAAAAAATAAAATAGTCCAATTTACTTGACCGTGTACTATGGTACACGGTTTATAATATTCATGGGGTGAAATAAGATGATTTATTGCATTAGTGAGTTTGCAGATAAATGTGGAGTTAATAAAGAAACGATCAGATATTACGAGCGAAAAAATTTATTACAAGAACCTCACCGAACGGAAGCTGGTTATCGGATATATTCATATGATGACGTTAAGCGTGTTGGGTTTATTAAACGAATACAGGAACTTGGTTTTTCTTTAAGCGAGATTTATAAATTACTTGGTGTTGTAGATAAAGATGAAGTTCGTTGTCAAGATATGTTCGAATTTATTTCTAAAAAACAAAAGGAAGCGCAAAAACAAATAGAGGATTTAAAACGAATTGAAATGATATACATCTTTCCGAAAAAGTTTGCTTTTTCTCAAAGCATGGCTATAAATAATTGTTAGTCCATTCTTAAGGTCGATAACACTTTTCAATACCGACCCTAATACCGACCTCAATACTGACCTTGATACCGACCTTGATACCGACCTCAATACTGAACAAAAAAAGCCACCTGATTTCAGTGGCCCAATTAATATATTTAAAATCTTTATAAAGGAGGATTCCTCAGATGTATCTGGTTGAGCGAATATCAAGCTTTCTGATTGGCTCGTGGTATATAACGAGTTGGTCATTGAGTTTCAACCTAGTTTGATACATTTGATTGGAGCATAATTTAATTTCATATTCTCAAAAGATGAGAAAAATTTATATTATCCCAAAAATTTCGTAATACTATCTGCAACATTTTGAATTTGTTCAGGAATGTTTTCGGTTATACCTCCTGCAACATTTTGAATCTGTTCGGGAATGTTTTCGGTTATACCTCCTGCAACATTTTGAAT
>NZ_WITJ01000030.1 GCF_009601015.1 Lactococcus hircilactis | reverse complement strand
GTAAAACCGAAGAACAATTAAAAAAGATGGGCGGTCAGGATATTAAGAGTAGTCTTACCGTTCTTAAGAACAAATATCAGGTTGCCGCTGATGTGATTGACAGAAAGCTAACATTTGGAGAAGTAAAACAACAAATTGATAATGGTCAACCTATTGAAATGGATGTGTTTGATAAGGATAATGATGCACCACGTGGGACGGAGAACAATTCGGGGCATGCAATATTAATTGTTGGCTATGTGATTCCTAAAGATGGCGATATTAGTACGCATGCACCTTACTATGAGATTTGGAATCCGTGGTGGGGGAAAACATTTTATGTTTCTTCTAGTGCTTCAATCATTAACTTATGCGGAACGGACTATGAATGGACAAGAACATGGTATAATTGGAGAAAAACAACCGCATCTCAATCCATTCAAGTAGATACTAATCTTGGAGAGAAAAAAGTAGCCAGTACAGGCAACCCGAGATCTTTTTATACATTAAATGAACAAAATAAGTCATTGTCTAGCTTATTGGACCATACAATTGTTTATCAACCAAACACCACGGCAGTTAACCCAGTTGATCTTTTACTCAAACCTACATTTTCCGTTCAAAATAAGGTTTTAGAAGGACGACTATCTGAAATGGGAAAGGTTCACTCATTTTCGACTCTATTTGCGCATACAAATTATGCTTATTCTGAAAGTAATGATGGAGGGAGTGTTGTTTATGCAAGGATTGACGGTAGGCATAAAACTCATACTGCAAACGACTCAACTAAGAGGTTTATAACTGCTTATAAGGGAATACAAAGTAGTGAACAAAGGATAGTGTTTGGATTGACAATTGCTATGGCTTTAGCATTAATAACTGCCGTCTTAGGAGGAGTAACCGCTTTTGTAATAGAAGTATTACTCGATAAATTTGGAAGCCCATACTCCGCAGCCAACGCAGTTGTAGCTGTTCAAGACTTTTTCTCATATAGTAACGAGGCAGATAAATATTTCAATCAAATTTAATTTTTGTAACATTTGAATAACTAATATAAGTAAACTAGACTGAGAGAATATAATAAATTTTATGAATTATTTAAAAAGATTAAATTTAATACAGATAATTTCAACCCTATTTTTTATCATAATTACTGTCTCAATAATCATGCTAATATTTTTTTATAATAAAGAGCCTCACTATGATAATATTGATATATTAATAGTTAAAATAGTTAATTCAGCTATATTATTTTATTTAGGTAAATATATGTATTCATTTATAAGAAAAGTGAACCTATTAAAGAAAAGATATCTTTTAATGGATACCAAGGAAAGAGAGAGAGAAGAAAGAAAGCAACTTTTGTTTAAGGATTCGTTACTTTATTATAAAAAGATTCGAAGACAATTTATAATTTATATTTTTATAATAGTTCCTACGATTGTATATTCTATTTTTAATCTTTTTGATGAGAGTCTTGGACGGAGATATGGTAATGAATTTAACCTCTTTATTATAATTGGAAGTTTTTTGGAGTTAATTCTACTAGTATATTATTTAACAATAAAAAATAATATTAAGTAATCTACTAACGATAAACATTTCTAAAATATTGAAATTTAGGAATATCGGATATTTTTTATAAGAACACCAAACCAGCTCATAACTTAATCGCTGTGAGCTGGTTTTTGGTTTATTCTAAAACTTATTAATATATCTATAAATTGTTGTTCTAGAAACTCCCCAAGAATCCGCAATCGATTTAATTGGTGTTCCACTTTCTACCAATGTTTTAAGAAGCTTTACGTCTTGCTTTGAAAATTTCTCAGGTCTTCCTCCAAGCCGCCCTCTTGCACGTGCGGCTTCTCTACCAGCGGCAGAACGTTCTAAAATAAGATTTCGCTCAAATTCCGCAAAAGCTGCAAACAAATGAAACATCAATTGTCCAGTCGAACTTGATTTATCCATTGTAATATTTTCTTGTAGACTATGAAAACTTACCCCTTTATTATTAAGAGAATTAACAATATTAATGAGATCTTCCATATTTCTACCTAATCGATCCAATCGCCAAACAACAATCGTATCCCCAGGACGAGAAAATTCGATGGCGGATTTTAATCCAGGTCTTTCTTTTTTACTTCCTGACATATGGTCAGTAAATATTTTTTCACAATTATATTTTTCAAGGCTATCTTTTTGTAAATCTAAATTTTGAAGTCCAGTTGAAACTCGGGCATATCCAATATTCATTTTTATTCCTCCGCTGATACTATTGTATCATAACTTGAAAGCACCTATATAAATGAACATAGAATAAATTACGGGTTAATGAACATTAAATGTAAATGATTTTGAGAAATTTAATAGGAAAAGAAGAGTGTTCAGAAAATGACCATTTTATGAACATTCAAACATTCACTTGAATATAGATGGATGTTCTGATACAATATATTCAAACAAACATTTGAATGTAAAGGAATGATCGTATGAATAATGAAATTTGTGAAATAACTTGTATTCATGAAGACAAAGTTAATCGTGCTAAATCTAAACTAGCAAACTTTGATACTCCGTCAGTAAGTGGTTTCTTTAAAATATTGTCAGATGAAAATCGACTTAAAATTGTACATGCTTTAGTTCATGAAGATGAGCTATGTGTTTGTGATATTGCTAATATCATTGATGCTTCGGTCGCAACAACTTCACACCATCTGAACTCCTTAAAAAAATTGGGAGTAGTTGATAGTCACAAGGATGGTAAGTTAGTCTACTATTTTATTAAAAATATCAAAATCTTAAATCTTATGGAGCTTGGCGTAAATTTTAAAGAAGAGGTGCTAGCATGAGTGAGAAAATGACCGAAAAAACCTATCGAATAGAAGGATTAAGCTGTACAAATTGTGCAGGTAAATTTGAAAAAAATGTAAAGCAGTTGCCAGGAGTTACGAGTGCAACAGTAAACTTTGGTGCAAGTAAGATTTCAGTAGAAGGCCAAACAACAATTGAAGAACTCGAAGAAGCGGGAGCCTTCGAAAATCTTATCATTCGTGATGATCAAGAAAATGATGAACAAGTTAGATCAAAAGAGTCTTTTATTAAACGGAATATCGCTTTAATCATCTCTCTTGGTTTTATACTTGTTGCTGTGATTTCCCAACTATCATTGGGCGAAGATCATTTATTAACGAAAGCTCTTTATATATTGGCAATAATAATTGGTGGATTTGATTTATTTAAAGAAGGGTTCTCTGATTTGATCAAATTGGACTTCTCCATGGAATCTTTAATGACTATTGCAATTATTGGGGCCGCATTTATTGGAGAATGGGCCGAAGGTTCTATTGTAGTAATACTATTTGCTATTAGCGAAGCTTTGGAACGATTTTCAATGGATAAAGCAAGACAGTCGATTCGTTCTCTTATGGATATAGCTCCCAAAGAAGCTCTTATCAGGAGAAACAATGTAGAGCAATTAGTCAGTGTCGATAAAATCGATATCGACGATATTATGATCATTAAACCCGGACAAAAAATAGCCATGGATGGGCTTGTTATCAACGGTCATTCTTCAGTAAATCAAGCAGCAATAACAGGAGAATCGGTTCCTGTTGAAAAACAGTTAGATGATGAAGTGTTTGCAGGAACACTAAATGAAGAAGGTGTTCTTGAAGTCAAAGTAACAAAAAAAGTAACGGATACAACGATTGCCAAAATCATTCACTTAGTTGAAGAAGCGCAAGGAGAACGAGCTCCTGCACAAGCCTTTGTAGATAAATTTGCAAAATACTATACGCCATTCATAATTATTATGGCCCTTTTGATAGTGGTTGTTCCTCCGCTATTCTTTGGTGGTGACTGGAATAAATGGCTTTACCAAGGGTTATCCATTTTAGTTGTCGGATGTCCTTGTTCATTAGTGATCTCAACACCTGTTTCAATTGTTTCGGCTATTGGTAATGCAGCAAAAAATGGTGTTTTAGTAAAAGGCGGAGTCTATCTGGAAGAAATTGGTCATTTGAGAGCAATTGCTTTCGATAAGACTGGAACCTTAACAAAAGGAAAGCCTGTCGTAACGGATTTCATTGCAACCAGTTCTGAAACTGATATAAATTATCTATCGATTATTTCATCGTTGGAATCTCTTTCTCAACACCCATTAGCTTCTGCTATTTTAAACGAAGCGGATAAAACTAATGTGGATTACAAGTCAATACAAATCGAGAATTTCCAATCTATCACAGGTAAAGGACTTACAGGTATACATCAAAACATACGTTACTATATTGGAAGCCCTAAACTGTTTTCTGCATCAGTAATCGAAGAAACAGCGGTCAAAGTACAATACAGACAATTTCAAGAACAAGGGAAAACCGCCATGTATTTCGGTACTGACGAACAAATTTTAGGAGTAATTGCTGTCGCGGATGAAGTAAGAGATTCAAGTGCTGCCGTTATTTCTGAACTCCACAAGTTGTCAATTGAACACACTATTATGCTTACTGGTGATAATACTAAAACCGCTGAATCTATTGGTAAGCAATTAGGTGTGACTGAAATAAAAGGAGATCTAATGCCTCAAGAAAAATTAGATTCGATTAAAGCGTTGCGGACAACTTATAATAAAGTAGCAATGGTGGGCGACGGCATTAATGATGCACCAGCATTAGCTGCATCGACGGTTGGTATTGCAATGGGCGGTGCAGGAACAGATACGGCTCTCGAAACTGCTGATGTTGCTCTAATGGGCGACGATTTACAAAAATTACCATTCATTGTTAGACTTAGCCGTCAAACTCTAAAAGTAATTAAGCAAAATATCACCTTCTCATTAGGTATAAAACTATTAGCTCTACTACTAGTCATACCAGGTTGGCTAACACTATGGATTGCTATTGTAGCAGATATGGGAGCAACGCTTTTAGTAACATTAAACGGATTACGATTGATGAAAGTTAAATAACACAAAAAATAAAAGAAGGCATGTTTATAAGCGTGCCTTCTTTTTATGATACATTTTTAGTTTTTTTGAACGCTAGTTATGAAGCAAACTATGCGCCATTTAAATATTAAAATGACAGTCTAACCTTATTAAGTAGGTGTTCCCATTAATACTTTGATTTCCTTAGATAATAAAAAGCTCCAGAGAAATAAAATAAGATCTTCAAATTATAAATTTCATCTCTTTAAAAATTATTATTTTGAATTTTTAAAGAGAGCTTTTATGAGCACCACCATTATAAAAGCTAAAAACAAAGCTACTACACCAACGACAATAAAAGAAGTATAATCAGCATAGCTACCATCACTAAACATTTGAAGAGTAAAAACGATAAATGCTGCAATAAAGCTAATTAAAAATTGAAGCCATATCTGGTGGATATATTTTTGGAGGAGAAAAATATTGGAGCTATACTATAAAAGTGGACAGAAAATTGTGTGTTATAACCTGTCTATTAAGACACAAAAATGAAAGGACTTTTATGTCAGGTTTTAAACGTTACGACGAGGATTTCAAACAATCGCTCGTTAATCTCTATCAAACTGGTAAAACACAAACTGAACTCTGTAAAGATTATGGGGTATCTTCTTCTGCACTTGCAAAATGGATTAAGCAGTACTCTCAAGTGCGTCTTGAAGATAATACGGTGTTGACTGCTAAACAGATTCAAGAATTACAAAAAAGGAATGCCCAACTAGAGGAAGAAAATCTGATCTTAAAAAAAGCGAGTGCCATATTCATGCAAAACTCCAAGTAAGATTGAAAGCCATCTATAGACTCCGATTTGAACACACGACAGTTATGCTCTGTCGTGTTTTACATGTCAATCGTTCCACCTACTATAACTTCATAAACAAGAGGCCTTCGAAGCGTGAAGTAGAAAATCAACGCTTGAGAAAATTACTCCTTGAGATTTATATGAAAGCCAAGAAAAGAATTGGAACGAGAGCTTTTAAAATCATTCTTCTGCGTGATTATGGCGTTAATATTTCTGAAGGCCGTATCTTAAGACTTCTCAAGTCTATGACACTCCCTAAAATGTCAACCATCAAACCTCGTTTTAAATCAAAGAAAGCTCCCGTATTTTCTTCTGATAATCTGCTTAAACAAGAATTTAACCCGAACTCCCCAAATCAAGTTTGGACAACAGATTTCACTTATATCTCTATAGGACCTAAACGACATGTTTATCTCTGTGCTATTCTTGACCTCTACTCAAGGAAATGTATTGCGTGGAAAGTAAGTGATCGAATTGATGCCAAACTCGCCTGTGACACCTTAGAAATAGCTATAAATAAGAGGAAGCCTAAGGAACCAATTATCTTTCATTCGGACCAAGGAAGCCAATTTAAATCAGCTTCCTTTAGAAAGCTATTAGATGAGCATCAATTGCTTGCTTCTTACTCCAAGCCTGGATATCCTTATGATAATGCCGTCACTGAGGTCTTTTTCAAGTATCTTAAACAACGAGAAATTAATCGCAGAACTTATCACTCCATTCAAGAAGTTCAACTCTCTTGCTTTGAATACATCGAACAATTTTATAACAATTATAATCCTCATTCCGCCAACAATGGTTTAACTCCAAATCAGAAAGAAGAAAATTATTTTAAGAAAATATAGCTCATTTTGTGTCTAAATATTTGACATTAGTCCAGATTCGTAGGCATCTGCCAAAAGGCACAACAAAGACGACCCCTGAAGAAGTCGCCGCTATCGAGTATTGGATGAACCATTATCCAAGAAAAATGTTCAACTATAAGAGTTCATATGAGATGAGCTTGGCTGGCTAACTTGGACTTGCAATTTACGTTTCTGGAAGTTTAAACTCTTTCCAGATCATACTACTTTATTAGATTTTTGCTAGCATTGACCAACTTCATCAAACTTGACAAAGAACTAACTAACCTTAAATGCAGCCATCATACCATTATCTTCGTGATTAAGAATGTGACAATGGATAACCCAGGTACCTGTTTCACTGAAGGCGATTGCAATGTCGGTCGTAGTTCCTGTTTTTATGGGGTAAGTATCATACCAAGTATTATCATTTGTGGAAACACCATTGATTGCGAGGATCTGGAAATGTGCCCCATGAATATGAATAGGGTGGTCAATGCTCATCATACCAGATCCGTTTGTAAAGCGAACTTTGACAGTTTGACCTATTTTTACAGGCATTGCAGCGGTATCTGGAAAAGTTTTCCCATTCATCGTCCAACCGCTCATACCACCTGCTAAGGCAATCGTAAAATCTGGCACTTTCCCCAACAAGGCTGGGGCAGGATTTTCTCCTTTGGCGGGGACAAAAGGTGACTTTTTAGCAGCTTTTGTGTTTGCCTGATAATTAAGCCGTATGCTTGCATTACCATCTTGAATTGTGTAGGACTGATTTTCTGTATCTGCGAGAACGACTTCAACATCCATACGTTGTCCAGGATAAAGGGTTAGATTCTTTGTCGTGTAGGGCTTCGCGAGGGCGTAACCGTCTTGGTGAGTGACGCGCACAGAAAAAGGAAAATTCACATTTTTTGTATTGTCTGCAGAAGCATTAATAAAGCGTAGCTGTGCAATTTGTCCACCCGAAAGCTGCAAGCTGTGACTGTTTTCACCCGTTTGACCATTTATCATGTCGCTTGCATCATTTGACGATCCCATCATACCACCAGAACTTGTCAAATCTGATAACATCAGGATCTCATCTAAATCGTAACGACTGTCCGCTTCACTTTTCACGATAAGTGGGCCAAACATCCCATTTCCCACCTGCGTCTCGACAGGGCGATAATGGGAATGATACCAATAAGTGCCTGTCTCGGTTGGCGTGAAGCTGTAGACCTTAGTGCTGCCGTTTGCCAACTCGTCAAAGGCACCATCCATGTCATTTGGTATTGTCAAGCCATGCCAATGAATGTTTGTTTTCGTGCCAGAACTATTTTTGACTCGAATGGTCGCTGGTTTGCCAGCTTGTAGAATAATTGGTTGGCCTGCTGAATAAGCTGTGTCTGCCGCATTGCTATAGGTAAATCGTGCCAGATTATGACTGCCAATTTGCATGTTGACCGCCTCGACGAACACAGTTGGATTTTCATCAAATTTAGTGTTAGTGATGTTATAAGGATCTTCATTTGATGAGGTTTGCACGATTTTTGATGACGTTGGATTTGGCTGGGATTGGCGTATTGTCAACCAAGGCTTGATACTACTATAAAAAAACACAAGCAGTCCGATCGCAACAAGAATACCTGTCAAAGCAATTTTAGTAGAGCGTTTCATTTTTTCACCTCAGCAATCTCTTTTTTTAGATTATCAATTTCTACTGCCAGCTGATTGGTGTCTTTTCGCTTAGCTAATTCAGCTTGTAGTTCTTCATTTGTCAGTGCTTGTAGATTATTGTTTTCCTGTTTGCTCTGATGATTGCCGCTTCTCCAAATCATCACAATCGCCACAATAATCACCCCCCAGAACACGAGCATCATCAACCCACCTCCATTTCCAGAGAAAAAATTACAAAAACTGCTCCACGAATTTGACATCATCTCTCACCTCCTTGAAAATTTACATTTCGCTTAACTTTTAGCTCGGCCAAATCTTTGACCATTTGCTCATTTTTTGCCTTTAATTGAGCGATCTCCTCGTCCTGTCGAATCATATCCTGTGATTTCATATTATGTCCCCCATGCATCCCACGCATCATAAAAATCATCATCAGTGGGCATACAAGGATCAGTAGGTAAGGCGCTAAGCTTGCAATAATTTGTAGCATTTAGTTCACACTTTCTTTTTCATCAAAGTCAGATATTCTTTCGTTATTAGCATAATAGCTCACTGTGAAACCAGCACGTTTGACAGCATTCGTCAAACGTTTATAGCTTAAAAGATTTGCATCATAGATAACTTCAGCCTCTGTAGCCTGAAAAGATGCTGTCACTGCAAGAACACCATCAACTTTTTCCAGCATTTCTATCAGCTTAGGTGGACAAGCTGAACAGTACATACCCTCGATCTTTGCTATAATCTTTGTCTTAATCATTAAATTCTCCTTTATTATAGTATTCAATTGTTTTAATTTTGAATCTTCGGTATAGAATAAAGCTAATCCCAAAGCATGCAAGTAAGAGTGATAAGAGTTGAGAAATCCGAATATTTCCAAGCATTAAGCTGTCAGTCCTCATTCCCTCAACTATAAAACGAACTATGCCATACCAGATTAGATAAAAACCAAAAATCTCACCGCGTCTTAAATCTTTCAAATGATGCCTTAAAATCATAATAATCAGAAAAGCTATCAGTGTTCCCAAGCTTTCAAAAAGAAAAGTTGGCTGACGATAGGCGCCATCTATAAACATTTGTTGGCGAATGATGCTAGGCAGCCAGTTCAAATTACTAACTATATTCCCATAAGCTTCTTGATTGACAAAATTACCCCAACGTCCAAACGCTTGCCCAATTAAAACAGCTGGCACAGCAATGTCAAGTAGATCTAAAGGATTAAATTTTTGAATATGAGCAAAAATAAAGAGGACAATCACGCCGGCAACCAAGCCTCCATAG
This sequence comes from Lactococcus hircilactis, assembly GCF_009601015.1. Classification (GTDB taxonomy): domain Bacteria; phylum Bacillota; class Bacilli; order Lactobacillales; family Streptococcaceae; genus Lactococcus; species Lactococcus hircilactis. The sequence continues at coordinate 4,871 of NZ_WITJ01000030.1, read as the reverse complement.
ATGGCTCCTCCACCATCCCAAAGGGCTATAATTTCACTAGGGTGCTGACTATAATAGGACCATTGAAAGATTACATAGTAAATTCTGACACCTAATAGACCAAATGGAACCGCCCAAAGAACAAAATCGGTTACGTCATTGGAAGTCAAGTGACGTCTGACAGATTCTCGACAGGCTAACCAAACACCAATGACAGACCCTGTAACAATCAGTATTGCATACCAGTGAATGGCAAATGGTCCCAGTTTGAGGGCAATTTTATTGATGACTAACATTTCCATCATACTGAATGCTCCGTTTTCTAAATTTAAGGTTTCTCAAGGACACGTGTCACTGTAAAACCAACGGATGTAACAATGTCTGAGAGTTGCGTTTTTGAGAAACGCTTTTCATCATAGGCTAAGACTAGACGATTGTGTTTAAAGTCTGCTCCTGCAAGCAGCACGCCATCTATCTTTTCCAGTACTTCGACAATATCCTCTTCACAATGATAACAATACATATCTTTGACTTCAGCTAAGATTTTCTGCATCTCATTTCTCCCTATCGTTCGCTTGACAGTATACTGGCTTATTGCGTCTGTGTGGTTTGCCGTTTATGAAGCCGCACCCAGTTCAAGAGAAGCGAGCTTGTGACAACAGTGATGGAGCTAAGGGCCATCGCAATACCCGCAATTTCTGCAGTGAGAGTAAGACCCACAGCAACGAAGAGACCCGCGGCAATTGGAATACCGATAATATTGTATATGAATGCCCAAAATAGATTGATCAGAATCCGATTAAAAGTCTTTTTTGCAAGTTGTAAGGCAGTAACGACATCTTCAAGGTCATTTTTAACAAGGACAATGCCCCCTGATTCAATCGCAATGTCACTGCCTGAACCCATTGCAATACCGACAGTAGCCGTCGCAAGCGCTGGCGAGTCGTTAATACCGTCACCGACAAAAGCTACAGGCATTTGATTTTTTAGAGTTTGGATTTGATCAGCTTTATCCTGTGGAAGGACATCTGCAATGACCGTATCAATCCCGACTTGCTTCCCGACTGCTTCGGCGACAAGATGATTATCACCTGTCAACATAATCGTCTTATAGCCATCCCGTTTAAGGGCTGCAATAGCAGCTTTAGAGCTCGCTTTGGGAGCATCCTGAATGCCAATGAAAGCCATCAGTTGTTTATCATAGCCCACAATGACAACCGTTTTAGCTTCGGCTTGGAGCTTTTGCATTTGCGCTTTTTGTGCATCGGTGAGATCAAAGTCCTCAAGCAAACGTTCATTACCGATAAATGCCGATTTGCCATCCACTTGTGCCTGAACACCCTTACCAGAGATGGCTTCAAAGTGGTCTGCATTGACCGTTGGAATCCCTTTTTCTTTTGCTTCGTCAAGAACTGCAGCAGCAAGCGGATGCTCTGAGCTTGCCTCCATCGCTGCGGCTACACGAAGGACATTAGCTTCAGTATCCCCAAACGTGATAATATCTGTCACTTGGGGTTTTCCAACAGTGATTGTCCCTGTCTTATCAAAAACAACAGCCTTGATACCATGTGCAGCTTCAAGGACTTCACCATTCTTGATAAGAATACCAAGTTTAGCTGAGCGCCCTGTCCCCACCATGAGTGCTGTCGGAGTTGCAATGCCCAATGCGCAAGGGCAAGCGATAATCATCACACTGACCGCAAAGATAATCGCATCCACCTGACTTGCACCAAGCAAAATCCAAATGGTATAAGTCAGAATAGAAATAATTAGGACGATTGGCACAAAAATACCTGCGATACGGTCAACATCTTTTTGAATAGGTGCCTGAGAGGATTGAGCTTGGCGCACCATATTAGCAATTTGACTGAGAAGACCGTCTCCTGCACCCTTGCTTGCCTTGAAAGTAAAAGTACCGTTACCATTGACTGTAGCACCTATGACAGCATCACCCGCTTTTTTCTCCACAGGCATAGACTCACCCGTAACCATTGACTCATCAAGGCTTGAATGCCCTTCAAGAATCTCGCCATCAACAGGAATTTTACCACCTGGCTTCACACGAATAACATCTCCGGCAATCACTTGCTCTAAGGGAATCATGATAAATTCATTATCACGTAGCACTTCAGCATCCTTGGCTTGAAGATTCAGGAGCTTGTCAACGGCAGAACTGGCTTGCGCCTTCATGCGATCTTCAAAGACTGAACCTAAGAGAATTAAGGTAATAACGACAGCGACTGCCTCAAAATAATTCCCACGATTGCTGAAAAGTGCATAAATACTATAAACATAGGCTATCGCAGTACCAAGCCCTACCAGGGTATCCATGTTACTGTTGTGATGTTTAAAGCTTGCCCAGGCACTCCGTAAAAACGGCAGACCTGCGAGAAGGAAAACAAAAGAGCCGAGCGCAAATTCAGTCCATTGACCACCAGGAATCAAAGGCCAATGAAAGAAAGCTGCGAACATATTGTACACCAAAGGCACGCTGCCGATGACACCAATATAAAAACGTTGCATAATTGTGAGGGACATAAAAGCACACTTTCTATTTTATCTACATATGTAGTTTTTTCTAGGAAAGAAAGACTATCTTTTGGGATAGTGTTTCATATTTTATTTGACGGTATAGCTACCTTTGACCATCTGCATACCGCAAGTAAACTGATGCTCACCCGCTTCAGGGACGAAGTCAAAACTAACGGGTGTGTTCAGTGGTAGGTCACGAGTTTCGCCATTAAAAATGACTTGTTGAGTGCAGCCTTTATCAGACGTGCGCTTAAAGGTAACTTTGGCAGGCTTTCCTGCTTTTAATTTAAAGCTTGATGGGGCATACCCACCATCTACATTGATAACAACTTCGTTTGAATTTCCAAATAATGACATGATTTCTCCTTTTGAGTTTTGTAAGTTTATCAAAAATTTTGATATTTAATAGCTTTTTGGATGGGCAGTTTTTTCGTCTACTTAATAATCACTTTGGCATGAAACATGTTCATTCCGCAGTGATAGGCATATTCTCCAGCTTTTCTGGTATCAAAATCAATAACAACGTTTTGATTGACTGGCAAAGCTTCATCAATGCCGAAATCTGGGAATACAACATGTTCGAGACAGGTTGAAGGGTCTTTACGATTAAAAGTCAGCTTTGCTGGCATGCCTTGCTTAAAAATCAAGGTCTCAGGACTGTAGCCTCCATCAACGCTAATAGTCGCAAATTGTTGACCATCCACGATTTCAGCCGTTCCTGCGGCAGACTCATGATTCCCAAAGAACCACCAGATAATGAAACTGATGACTATAACGGCGATGATAACAGTAATAATATTGATTAACATTTGCATGCTCCTTTCAGGCAATCGCACCTGACTTTTTCAACAGGCTTTTTTGATGTCAGTAAATTTGATAATTTTGACAAATCTGACGTGGTAAGATCTGACGTCTCGATCAAGCGCGCAATCAAACGCTGATGCTGCATCGCGCAGACTTTTTTTGCTAAATCATCAGTTAGATAGTCAACTGTCGAAGCTTCATCCTGCTGTGCCATGTAAGCAAATTCTCTGCCTACTTTTTCACGACTGACAATTTTTTTCTCAAACAATCGTGCGAGGAAGGTCTTAATCGTCGAAATTGACCAGTTAAAATTTTCCGACAACTGCTCAGAAATCTGGTTTGCTGTTGCTTTGCCTGTTGTCCAAATCACACGCATCACGACTAGTTCAGCGTTAGAGAGATTGAGTTCTGTGTCCATAAAACATCCTTTCAAAATATTATAATATCTACACATGTAGATTATAAAACTTTTAAAGGGGAATGTCAAGAAAAAAACTACAAACGTAGATTTTATTCCTGAGATTTCAACTAAAAAGGTTAGCCTTATCTACTTTACAACCCGAATTGCTAGTTAATTTCATTGGAAAATAAATAAGTCGTGCTATCCTAATCTTAAACCACTAAGCATTAGAAAGCGCACGACTTATATGACTTATAATAGCACATTTCCAAAAGTTTTTGTTTATTTACTGACAACCATTGAGACGCTTTATCAAAAGAGTGTTCCCCTTGAGGTTCAAAACCGAAAGAACGTCCATCTCGCAACATCAGATTGCTTAGTTATCGCTTGTTACCTCTGGGGCGTACTGCATTTTAGTGAAACGCTTAAAGCTAAGCACCAATTGGCTCAAAGTTTATTTCTTAATTTCCTAGAATATTCTCGCTTTGTCCGCCGTTGTAATGCCCTCTTACCGAGTATCCAAGTCATTCGCCAAGCACTCGTCTTTAAAGAGGTTGAAGGAATTAGTGTATCCATTATTGACAGCTTCCCCATTCCTTTGTGTCAGCCTATTCGTAATTTCAGAAGCAAAGTTCTTGGAGATTATGCAAATGTTGGCTACAATGCTACAAAGGGACAGTACTTCTATGGATGTAAATGTCATGCTTTAGTCAGTGAATCAGGCTATGTCATAGACTACACAATTACTCCTGCTTCAATAGCTGACAGTACAATGGCCGAGGAAGTGTTGAGTCAATTTGGGACACCAACAGTCCTTGGAGATATGGGATATTTAGGTCAGTCACTGCATGATAGGCTGGAATTAAAAGGAATTGATCTAATTACACCTGTCAGGAAGAACATGAAGCAAAAGAAAATCCTTTTCCCTAATTTTTCAAAACGTAGAAAAGTGATTGAGCGAGTTTTTTCTTTTTTGACAAATCTAGGAGCTGAGCGTTGTAAAAGTCGTTCGCCTCAAGGTTTACAATTGAAATTAGAGATGATACTTTTAGCGTATTCTTTACTGTTAAAATCAGCTAAATCACTGGAACCAGAGACTTTAAGATATTCTATCGGGTATCAAGTCATGGCTAAATAATCAACTAGCAATTCGGGT
>NZ_WITJ01000003.1:206910-211067 GCF_009601015.1 Lactococcus hircilactis | reverse complement strand
AACTATATTGATATTAATGGAACAGTTGGTTTAATTCTATCGGCTAGAGTGTCTGAAATCATCGAATCAGAGAGCAATCCAGAAAATAACCAGATTGTATTTTCAAACTACAAAAAGTTAAAAAGTCAAGCGTCCGCTGATATTCAGTCTATTGTAAGCCAGTTAGTAGATGAAGCGACACCATATCGCTCATTAATTGAGACGACAAACGGAATGCAATTCAAAAACGGAACGGGTTCAACAGTATTGACAGCTCGGATTTACAAAGGTTCAAGCGATACTGAAACAGTAGCGGATAGTTACGTTTGGACTAAAGACGGAACTGCTATAGCGACTACGCAAGCCATCACAGTTAATGCTACTGATATTGTTGATAAGTCAGTTTATACTTTCAAAGCAACAGTTGGCGGTAAGACGGTAGGGACTTGGTCAGTTACTATTACTAATGTTAATGATGGTAAGCAAGGACTTAAAGGCGACCCTGGTTCTACTGGAATACCTGGACAAGCAGGAGCTGACGGAAAAACAAGCTATCTTCACATTGCTTATGCTACGAACGCAACTGGTACAGCTGGATTTGACGTTTCTAATTCAGTTGGTAAGACCTATATCGGACAATACACGGACTTTACCGCTAACGACAGCACAGACCCTAGCAAGTATTCATGGAGCTTAATTAAAGGAGACAAGGGAGACAAAGGAGACACTGGAGCTAATGGAAAAGACGGAATTGATGGATTGCAAGGTAAAGACGGTCAGCAAGGAATCCCAGGTAAAAACGGTGCGGATGGAAAAACGCAATACACACATATCGCTTACGCAAATAGTGCTGATGGTACAGCTAACTTTTCAACTTCTGATTCTAACCGCACCTATATCGGGATGTATGTTGATTTTAATGCTAATGATTCAACCACGCCTAGTGATTATTCGTGGACATTAGTTAAGGGAGCAGATGGAACGCAAGGAACACCAGGTAAGGCAGGAGCAGACGGAAAAACTCCATATTTTCACACAGCATGGTCTTACAGCACTGATGGTACTGACAGATTCACGACTGTTTATCCGAATTTGAATTTGTTGGATGGAACATCGAGTGTTTCTAAGAATGCAACCATTCCATCTGGACAAAACTCAATTGTTCTATATGGAAGTTTAAATAAATTCCAAAGCAATACTGTCACTATTTCGGCTTTTCTTAACTTAACAAATTCATCTTATGACGCAAAAATACAAGCGTGGACAAATAGCGGAACAATAGCTGGAAGTATAGTCAAAGCTGGACAAACAGGATATAGTATTGGATATGGTACAATTCCAAGTTCTTTCACTGCTTCAAATATTGCCATAAGAACAGAAAATGTAAGCACATCTACCACTATTCCTTACTTTGGACTTAAAATGGAACCTGGCTCAACTGCAACGCCATGGATGCCATCACAGCAAGAAGCGACCACTGCTGACTATCCAAGCTACATCGGTCAGTACACAGACTTCACACAAGCAGATAGCACTAATTCATCCGCCTACACTTGGAGTTTGATACGAGGGAATGACGGAGTAGATGGAACTAACGGGACTAACGGAACTAATGGTAAAGATGGAATAAGTCCAATTGCTATCAATATGACAAATGAAGCGTGTGTTTTCGCTGGAAGCACCACGTCAGCAATAGCTGGGAATGCAAGAACTGATATAACTGCTTCACAAGGAACAACAGCCATTTCAGTTAGTGTCGGAACAATTTCAGGGTTGCCAACAGGAATGACCGCTAGCATTTCGAATAACAATTCAAATAAAGCTACTGTAACATTTAACGTTACAACTTCTCTAACAACGAATACAGGAAATATCACTATTCCAGTAACTGCTGGAGGAGTTACGCAAAACCAAATATTCACTTATGCCTTAGCTTTAGCTGGAGCAACAGGAGCAACAGGAGCAAACGGTACTAATGGGACTAACGGTTCTGATGGATATACTGTCATCCTCACTAATGAATCAAATACATTTTCTGGAAGTACCACATCCGCAATAGCTAGTAGTACAACTACTACTGTTGTTTCTTACAAAGGAGCAAATGCTATTTCATCAACTGTGGGTACTATTACAGGATTACCAACTGGTATGTCTTACAGTGTTTCGAACAACAGTACTAATTCTCCTGTAATTACTTTCACGGTTACAACTTCGATGGTCTCTAGGACAGGGAATATAAATGTTCCTTTAACAATCGACGGAAAATCATTCACGAAAGTTTTCAGCTACGCTCTAGCATTGCAAGGTGCTACTGGAAATACTGGAGCTAATGGGACTAACGGCAAAGACGGCACATCGGTAACCATCACATCCAAACAAATACTATATCAGAACTCAACGAGTGGAACAACAGCGCCAACAGGGACATGGTCAACGACTATTCCAAGTACTCCGCAAGGGCAATTCAGATGGGCACGTACAATTGTTAATTATTCGGACGGCACAAGCACTCAGACCGATTTAGTAGGTTATGTAGGGGTTGATGGGCAAGTAGGACAACAAGGTAAGCCAACAGGTATCACTCAGCAAGCGACAGAGCCATCTAATAAGTATGCTGGCATGATGTGGCAATACACTGGTACTTCTAATATTACGATTGGAAGCACTACAATAGCGCCACAAGTTCAATATATCTACGACGGTGCTCAATGGCGAATTTATGCGATTAATGTAGCGAATTTAAACGTTCAAACACTATCAGCTCTTACTGCTAATCTCGGAACAGTAACAGCGGGCATGATTAAATCGTATATTGACTACACTTATTACAATAATTCACCAACTGGAATACCTGCTAAAGCATATCTTAGGATTGACGCTAATAATGTAAACCAGAAAATAGCTTTGCAAAGCCCATCTGGAGTTGATTGGGGATATATCAGACAAGATGTTAATGGAATAACCATTTTCGCAGACACAAAAAATGCAGGCACAATCGGTAATGCGAGCGGGCGATATGTTAGTACAAATTACGGAGGTGCAGGCATTAGCTTCATTAATTCTAATAATGCAAGTATTAATGCAAATGGAGACCTTGATGTCGCAACGCCGTACACTGGCACAGGTTCACTCTATTTCGATGGTACTAACTTGATTTCTTCGGCACCTATTATTGCGCTGAATACAATTGTTAAATCCTACTCGTTCTCTGTCGGTGGATTAGGGGTAAGGCTTGACAGACTGATGTCGCAAGTCATGGTTACATTTTCAGGACAAGTCACAAGTGCTATCACAGGTACTCCCACTTTTAACAATCAGCTTCCTATTGGATTTTGTCCAATTAATCCAGCTTCAGTAGATTACATGGTAGTTGGCAATATAAATGCTAATGGCTACATCTATTTCAATCCAGATGGATCTATTCGCTTCATGGCAAATGTTCCACAAGGCGCTTATATCCGTGGAACACGTTCTTACATCACAGCAGACGCTTATCCGTCTTAATTTAGGAAAGGAAAAATAAAAAAATGGCAGCAAAAACAATTGGGGAATCAATGTCTCGCAATTTCATGAACGAAAACAATGAAATCATTGCTTCATCTTCTGTAAGTGTTGGGCTAAACACTTCTGGATCACTGACAATTACATTTCAAGACGCTCAAAAGTTGAAAGATTCGCAAACAATTGCGGATGACTTGAAAACGTTCATTGATGACGTTCTGACACTATCTGCGAAGTATGTTGAATAGGAGAAATTAAGGGAGGTATGGAAAATGTAATAAAAGATGTAATAAGCGTTATTCGAGACATCATTAACTACTGGCCTGCAATCGTCTCATCAAGTGGAATTGTTGCTCTAGGGTTTCGACAAATCAATAAGCGACAAGACCAGCGTGACAGAGCCCAGGAGGATTCTATGAAGTTAATGAGAATCGAAATCAAGCGCATTGAATTATCGCAAGCAATCAACCATGATTACGGCTTGCAAATCGTCAGTAGTATTTTCGATGAGTATGTAGCCCTCGGTGGGAATCATTATGCTCACGAAATTTACGACAAATACAAAAAAGAAAAAGAGGAAAAATAAAATGGATCAAAACTTACTTACAATTTTCGGCGGAATCATCACGCTAGCTTGCTCAATCGTCTCTTACTTCATTTCTGTTTCTGCAAAAAAG
>NZ_WITJ01000003.1:0-206900 GCF_009601015.1 Lactococcus hircilactis | reverse complement strand
AAAGTTGAAAGATTCGCAAACAATTGCGGATGACTTGAAAACGTTCATTGATGACGTTCTGACACTATCTGCGAAGTATGTTGAATAGGAGAAATTGAGGGAGGTATGGAAAATGTAATAAAGGATGTAATAAGCGTCATTCGTGACATCATTAATTATTGGCCTGCAATCGTCTCAGCAAGTGGAATTGTTGCTTTAGGATTTCGACAAATCAATAAGCGACAAGACCAACGCGACAGAGCGCAGGAGGATTCCATGAAGTTAATGAGAATCGAAATCAAGCGCATTGAATTATCGCAAGCAATCAACCATGATTACGGCTTGCAAATCGTCAGTAGTATTTTCGATGAGTATGTAGCCCTCGGTGGGAATCATTATGCTCACGAAATTTACGACAAATACAAAAAAGAAAAAGAGGAAAAATAAAATGGATCAAAACTTACTTACAATTTTCGGCGGAATCATCACGCTCGCATGCTCAATTGTCTCTTACTTTATTTCTGTTTCGGCAAAGAAAAACAGCAATGTGAAGAATATCGACGCACTCGCAAAGCTTGCAAATCAAGGTGTCGCATGGGTAGAGAAGAACTATGCGACTAATCCTGAAAAGCTCGGTGCTGCGATCGAGTATGTGACAAAAGGCGCTAAAGAATTGAAGCTCAAAGCAACGCCACATCAAATTGAAGCTCAAATTGAAGCCTCACTGGCAAACTTTCAACGTGACCCAGTCGGGACAGTCAAAGAAGCTAAAGAAGTAACGAATGAAGTGTTTGACAACGCTGAAAAAGTGGCTGAATTAGTCGCACCAATTATTAACGGAACAGAAGGAATTTAATATGAACGGTTACGATATTAGCTCGGTTCAGTCAAGTTTAAACCCTGCTAGCGTTCCCAGTGACTTCGTTGGGATTAAAGTGACAGAAGGGATAGGATATATTAATCCAACGTGGGAGACGCAAGCTAAGCAGACCCTATCAGCTGGAAAACACCTACTACTATATCACTTCATTACGAACGATTCAGTCATTGAACAGGCTAACTTTTTCTTGAACGTGGCTAAAAACTATGTTAATCAATCCATCTTAGCGCTTGACTTTGAAACTGGCACAATTGGCAACGAAATACCATATATCACGCTTGCGCATCGAGTCCAAGCAGAAGTATGGCTTGACTATGTCAGCGCTCGGACGAACGGTAGACCAGTAATTTACATGAACGCTGCGACTGCTCGTGAGTTTGACTGGACAAGTACAGCAAGTAAATATGGATTATGGTTGGCTCAATATGCTAACACAGACACTACAGGCTATCAGTCACAGCCATGGAGAGGAAATAGCTCGTACGGGGCTTGGAATCGTCCAACAATCTATCAGTACACCTCAACGGGTAGCCTTGATAATTGGGACGGAGAGCTTGACCTAAACCTCGCTTATTTGTCAGAAGAAGAATGGCAAGAAATGGCAGGAGTAGCAAGAAAATCAGAAAATAACAATACTATTACATCAGACTTGGAGGATGACGAACTCATGAAATTTACATACGAAATCATTGACGCTAAAACAGGAAAATCACAAGGTACTATCTATTATTATGATGGTAATAAAGTAGTAGCTTTATCTCACGAAGATCAACTTAAAATTATTCGCCAAATTTACAAAGACACGACTGGAAAAGACTTAAAGCAATACAGCTGGCGGACTGACGCTCCTTGGTACGTTCGGTTCATGCAGGCAATTAACCAGAAAGCACCAGAAATAGCTTGGAAATAACAATCACGCGCTCCGAAAGGGGCGCTTTTTTGTTTGTAATAAATACGAGGATTCCAGCGGTTTGCTACCGACATTTTTGCCGGTCACAAAATAAAATCGTTACTAGTTTATTTTGTAACACAATTTTAATATTTAAACTGTTGACATAGTTGTCCGTCTATGATATAATCAATATATAAAGTAAAGGAAAGAGGAAATCAAAATGACAACAGCAAAAGAATTCGCACAAATTACAGCAGACGCTTACTTAACTTACAAAGGCTTTGAAATTACAGATTTCAAAAAAGGCCAAAAGGTCGCTTTCAAAGCTCGCAACAATGAAGGAGAGCTTGAAGTAATGGCAGGAGAAATCGAAAACGAACACGGAATGACAGTGGTAGTTCTTGGCTCAGACGGAAAAGAACGTGAATTCGTGGCAGCATTTGCAAACCGTCAATTGAAAGTAATTGATTAAAATAGAAAAAAGGAGAAAACAAAATGACAAAAGAACAAATGGTAAATGAACTCATTGAATTTGAAAAAGAAAACGGTAATGACATGAGCGGATTATATGATTTCTATTACGAACAAAACTATGACAGTGTTCGTTATGAAGCAAGCGGAATGGCTTACCAAGGAGATGATAGCGAAGCAGAATATATCGGACAAACTGAAGATGGAGTTCCTGTTAATTTTTAAGAAAAATAATGATATAATGAGGTAAAATGGAAGAGAAAAAGAAAAGAAAAGCTGTTTATAATCCTAAAGCTGACAAAAAATATAGAGCTTCGCTAACTAAAGAACAGAAAGCCGAAAATAATAGACGATCATCTTTCACTAGAGCAAGGAATTTCATCAGAGATAAAAAATACACAAGTGAAGAGTTCGTAGAACTTTACGAATTAATAACAGAAAGGCATACAAACGAAAATAAAGACGAGCTATGAGAGCGGAGACCTTATCCACAGAGCTCTTGAGGATATAGCTGACTTAGGCGATACATTCATGGTTATTGCTATTTACGATGGAGAATTCATCACGGATTATATCGACTGTGATATGTCAACTCGTGAAGAGATGGAGAGTGCGACAGACAAGGAATTCAACGGAGCAATTGCAGAATATAAAGCAGATATGAAGAAGCTAGAAGGACTTGAGTATGAAGCAATGGACTTGAAAGAGTTGCTTGTTAAGCTGAAAAAACAGAATGATATTTTTTAAGTCACTCTTCGAAGTGGCTTTTTTATTTTCCCAATTAAATCCAAACGGGTCGAATTCTACCCGGTTACATTATTGCCGACCTCAACAACATTTGGTATTATGCAGTTTGTTGGTTTGTGACCATCATTTTTGATGGTCGCAAAATATGATATAATAGAAGTGATAGGATAGCGGTGCTAGACCGTTATACGGAGTGTACGATTAATGCGTACATTTTGGTTCTTTAGCTCAGTTGGTCGCTGGTTCGAGTCCAGCAAGAACCATATTGCCCCTTTTTAGCCCCTTTTGTAAATTTGATGTTAATAATCGCTGTTGTATAAGCGGTTCTTATTATCAACAAAATAAAAATGCGGGCTGAAAACAGCCCGTTATTATTTTTTTGTCAGTACTGACAGAAAAAATGAACGCTTATAAAAGGAAAAAAATGAAAATAAAAGAAAAAATAAAGGGATTTTTGAAAGAAAATCCAAATCAAACTTATGCTGTGTCAGAGCTTACAGAAAAATTACAGCTCAATCAACCCAAAGCTTTTAAAATGATAGTCAAAACCATAGCAGAGCTGGAGGATGAAGGTGTGATCCGTTTTACTTCTGATGGTAAAATCGGATTAAATCACGTAAAAATCACAATAAAAGGCATTTTCCATGCGCATGCAAATGGATTTGGGTTTGTGACGATTGATCCTGAAGAAGCGGATGTTTTTATCGCAAAAGAAGAAACGCATCACGCAATGGATGGTGACGAGGTGGAAATTGAACTGCTCAAAAATGCCAATCCATTCAAAGGACAAAATGCGCAAGCACGTATTGAGAGGGTTACGCATCATCACGTTGAGCAGATCGTTGGAACATTTTTTTCATTCGGAAAAAAAGAACGCCATCGTATGCAAGCAATTGGTTATGTCAAAGCAAGAAACAAGAAAATCAGCGTTCAAACTTTGATTACAGATGACGGCTTGATTCCTAACGATCAATCCATTGTCCGTGTGAAGCTGACGCACTATCCAAATGAAGAAGCACCAAAAACAATGTGCGGTCGCGTGATTGAAATTATTGGAAGTGACACCGATCGTGGCATTGACGTGCTTGAAATTTTAGCTTCAATGGAAATTCACGCGAATTTTCCACAAGCCGTACTCAATCAAGCAAAAAAAATTCCAGAGGAGGTTTCTGATGATCAAGCCGCGTCACGCGTGGATTATCGCAATGAAATCACCTTTACGATTGATGGTGCTGATGCAAAAGACTTGGATGATGCAGTGCACGCTAAACGACTGGACAACGGAAATTTTGAACTCGGAGTCCACATTGCGGACGTATCATATTATGTCACTGAAGGATCAGCACTTGATCGTGAAGCGTATGAGCGTGGAACTTCAGTATATGTCACGGATCGCGTCGTTCCAATGCTCCCGGAGCGCTTATCAAATGGCATTTGCTCACTCAATCCTCACGTGAATCGACTGACACAATCTTGCGTCATGGAAATCACACCAAATGGACAAGTAATCCACTATCAAATTTCACCTTCCATCATTAAAACAACAGCGAAAATGACTTATGATCAAGTGAATCAAATGATTTCAGGGGATTTATCAGCACTGACAGCTTTTGAAAGTATCGCAGATTCAGTCTCCATCATGACAGAACTCCATCATATCCTTGAAAAAATGCGTCAAAAGCGCGGTGCCATTAATTTTGACACGGTTGAAGCAAAAATTAGTGTGGATGAAAAAGGAATACCAACAGCAATAAAAAAACGCACGCGAGGTGTGGCTGAGCGAATGATTGAATCTTTCATGTTGATTGCAAACGAAACTGTTGCATCAGATTTCGAAAAACGAAAGCTCCCATTTCTCTATCGGATTCATGAACAACCCAAAGCGGATAAATTACAACGCTTCATTGATTTTGCATCCACTTTTGGAGAAAAATTTTCAGGGAGTGCCAATCAAGTCACTCAAAAATCCCTTCAAAGTTTCCTCTCAAATGTCAAAGGAAAACCTGGTGAAATGGTTTTATCAACGCTCCTTTTACGCTCCATGCAACAAGCAAGATACTCAGAACAAAATTTTGGACATTTTGGCTTAGCAGCACAGACTTATACGCACTTTACCTCCCCAATTCGGAGATATCCCGATTTAATCGTCCATCGCTTACTGCGTGTGATGGACCATCCAACACCCCAAACACTTGAAAGCTGGGAAGAAATTCTTCCAGAAATCGCAAAACACACCAGCAATCGTGAAAGACGTGCGGTTAATGCTGAACGTGAAGTTGAAAAAATGAAAAAAGCAGAGTACATGACAGGACAGATTGGAGAAATTTTTGAGGGAATCATTGCTTCTGTCACTCGTTTTGGGATATTTGTCGCATTAGAAAACACCATTGAAGGCTTGATTCATATTTCAACGTTTAAAGGTGATGTTCTGACATATCACGAGCGCAGTATGTCCTTGATTTCAGAGCATACAAACAAAAGTTTCAAAATTGGACAAGCAATAAAAATCAAAGTCATCTCTGCAGATAAAATGACTGGAGAAATTGATTTTGAGTACCTTCCAAGTGCTTTAGATCCTATCGAAAGAGCCACACGAAAAAAACATTCAAAAGACAAAGAAAAATACGACACAAAATCAAGTGACCACAAGAAAAAGAACACCCACGAAAAATTTAACTCGGATCATAAGAAAAAGAAAAAATCATTCGACACGTTAGACAAGAAAAATGATCACTCAAAATTTAAATCTGGAAAGAAAAAAGCGCATCAAAAATTAAAAACTAAAAAAAATCGGAGCTAATAAATGACAGCATCTAAAAAATACGATAAAATAGAATCAGAAAAAAATTTATCAGCTCTCAGAGGGAGAAAAAATGGTTGAAACACTCAATTTGAAAAAAACAGCGTTTGTCATGATTGATTTACAAAAAGGCATTGCTTTACGTCCCCACCTTGTTCCTTATTCTGGACAGCAAGTGCTTGATAAAAATGAGCGCATTGCAAAAAAATTAGCAAATACACAAGCAACCATTGTCTGCGTTCATGTTAAAAATGACGGTCCTGAAATTCTTCGCCCCATTACAGATCAAACACCAATAAGTGTGCAAAAACAACCAGCGGATTTTAGTGATTTCGTTTTGCCAATTGCTACGGATTCCTCCGTAAAAAATCTGATTCACGTCAAAAAACATAATTGGGGTGCATTTTACGGCACAGACTTAGAAGTCCAGCTTCGTCGAAGAGGCATTGACACAATTATTTTATCTGGAATTGCCACATCGATTGGTGTTGATACAACAGCGCGTGAAGCGTATCAAGCAGGTTATCAGCTGATTTCAATAGAAGATGCGATGACAGATTTTAACGCTGCACTCCATAATGATACTGTGGAGCACATTTTTACACGCATTGGACGCGTACGAACTACTCTTGAAATCATAGAAATGATTGCCCGGTCATAAAAGCATCCGCATCAGAGCGCGACGAAAATTTAATTCAAAACAATCAAGAAAATAGGAAACAAAACATGTTAAAAAGATTGCTCCGAGGACTTGCACTCATTTTTGCGGTGCTACTGGTCATGATTGGAGGCTACTTTATCTATGCGTATGCCCAATATCACAGAGTTCCTAATGATCTCGCAGAAGCGCCACTCAATCCCAAAACCAATCGCGTTCATCTCAATCAAACCTACAAAATGATGACGTTTAATATTGGTTATGGCTCTTATCCACCAAGCTTTAGTTTCTTTATGGATGGTGGAAAAGACGTACGCGCAACGTCAAAAAAAGCAGTCCAATCCGCAATAAATGAAGACATTCGCCTCATTAAAAAAGAAAATCCTGACTTTGGAAATATTCAGGAGATTGACTGGAACGCAGACCGCTCCCAACACGTCAATGAACCTCAAATGGTTCAAGATGCGCTTTTACCATACACGACCGTCTTAACACAAAATTATGATTCCGCGTATCTCTTTTATCCACTAACAAACCCGATTGGAAAAGCAAAATCAGGAATAATGACATATTCTAAATACCAGATTGAAAAATCCACACGCTATCAGCTCCCAATCGAGACAAATTTCAATAAATTCTTTGATTTGGATCGTGCATTTGATGTAAATATCTTACCAATTACCTCCTCTTCAAAGCATTTGGTCATTTTTAATACTCACTTATCAGCATTTATAAAAAATCAAAAAATTCAAAAGCAACAATTATTGACATTATTTGATGCAATGCAAAAATATGTGAACCAAGGAGATTATGTAATCTGTGGTGCAGATTATAATCATGCATTAGCTGGAAAAGCCCACAATGAATTAACATGGATGAAGGAATTTCCAACAAAAAATCTCACCAAAGGTATGCGCGTTGTTGCCCCAACAAACGCTCCAACCGTCCGTTCGTTAGATGTCCCCTACAATCAAAAAAATCCCAAAAATATTTTTGGAACAATTGATGGATTTTTAGTCTCTGATAATATCGAAAGTCTTTCTGTCCAGACCATCAACAATGACTTTAAATCCTCCGATCACCAACCCGTAGTAATGAGTTTCAAACTCCAAAAATAAAAAGAGCAAGGCTCTTTTTATTTTGCTTTCAGAGATTCAAGGATAAGCATAACACCAGTGTAAATGACAATGACAATGGTTAAAATTTTGAAAAGTTCTAAATTAATTGTTGTCAGAATTTTTGCTGCAAAAAATACTCCTAAAATTCCTCCCAGAGCAATGCCTAAAAGGCCCGGCCAATAAACCCTTTTTTGTTTGATAAATGCGCCAACAGAAGTTGTCATAATCATAGCAGCATCAAGCATCATTACAGGAAGTGCAATGAGTGGATTAACACCAGCTAAGCTGAAAAAAACAAGCTCAGGAGCATAATTTCCAAGTCCCATTGTCATTAAAATCCCAACGCCACAATTAAAAAAGAGTCCTCCAATTAACCAATATAACGATAAACCATGCACGTTTTCAGCTAAATTTTCTCCAGGGTTTAAAATTAAACGAAGTAGCATGATGATAGCAGCAACGATTAAAAGAATGCCCAATGTACCACGCACAAGTTTAGCATTCCAATTTTTCGTAATGCGTGTCCCAAAAAAAGCTCCCAGAATCGCAGCAGAAGTCATCGGAATAAGTGTGGTCATTTCAATTTTGACAACTGTGATAAACAAAAAAGCTTCCACAATGACGGGAATTGCGTGCCCGACGGTCATGGTTCCTGGAAGATTTTTATCATCGTCATGAAAGTGCGCAAACTTAAAAAGGGTTGTGGTTGTTGCAAAAGAACCGATTCCCCAAGTATCCAATAAATCTGTAATAAAACCAATCAGAAATCCTGTAAAAAACTTTTTAGAGTCCCCAAATGAGGCCTGCTTTTTTTGATAAGCCCTTGCGATTTGAAAAATGATGTAAAGCACGGCGAGTAAAAGAATGATTTGAATAATTTTTAAAACTGTATTTTCCATTGCATGATTATAACAAAAAAAGGCATAAAATGCCAGATGAGGTACTGTTTTTGAATCATATTCTCATATTTTTAATGAAACCCACGGATTAAAATTCCGAGCAAAAGACTGGCTGCAAGTGATCCATTATATAAGATTAAGTTGTCGATTTGATAATGAAAAGTTTCAGACTTGACTTGTTTTGCTAAAAAATGCTTCATGTTTGAAAATAAAAGTGGAAGAATGAAGAGCATCAAAAGTGAAGAAAGTGGTAAAGTTTTAAAGTAAAGGGAAAGAAAAAGACAAACAAGTGGAATGAGATACATCACGCGATAAACAATTAAAGAAAAGGGAATTCCAAGATAATAAGGAAGTGTGAATCGCTCATTTTTAATGTCTTGTTCTAAATCACAAATATTATCTGAGAGCATGACATTAAAATTTTGAAAAAAGCAAATTAAACCAACTAATACAATGGGAAATAGTGCAGAAAAATCCCAAATCCAATTCATCTTTAATCCTTCAAAATGAATTGAAAAGTAATTCTGATCATAAGAATTAATGTAAACGGCTAAAAAGAATCCAAAAAATCCCTCACATAAACCAGCTAAAATTTCTCCTAATGGAAAGCGACTAAAGGCAAATGGACCAAAGGTGTAAAAAATTGCGACTAAAAAACACAGCCCACCGACGGGTAAAATAGCAAGATTGGTCAAAAACAGGACGATGATTCCCACAATAATATCAATAAAAAGAAGAAAAAGGCAGGTCATAAGTGCTAATTTTGGGGGAATGTTGCGATTTGAGATGATGTTTTCACGCGCTTTATATTCGGGATCTTTGGCCTTATAATAGTCCATCAGATTATTCCAAGCACTCACAAAAAGATTGATTGCAATGAGTCCAATCACAAATAGAATGGTCTGAATCAAGTGAAAACTTCTAAAATACCAAAGTGAAAACATCATTCCAGCTAAGGGAGATAACAGTGCTACAGGAAGTGTTTGAATTCGTGTGAAATTAAGAAAAGTTTTGAAGTTCATAAGCATATTATAGCAAATTTGGATATAAAAAAAAGTTATTTTTTAAAAAAAATAATATGATTTTTAAAATCAAAAAAGAAAGCGTAAGGGCTTACGATTTTTGCTCTTTTTTTGGTATAATATTAGAAGAAGAAAAATAATCATCTCAAGGGGGAAAAATGGTAAATATTTACTTGGTTCGTCATGGAAAGACGATGTTTAATACGATTGGACGCGCGCAAGGATGGTCTGATACACCACTGACAAAAGAAGGGGAGCGAGGCATTATTGAGCTGGGACTGGGATTTAAAGCAAAAGCTTTAACATTTGATCTTGCTTTTTCATCTGATTCTGGACGAACCATTCAAACCATGGGATTGATTTTGAAACACTCAGAAAACGAAGGCATTCCATATCGGTTTGATCCGCGGATTCGAGAGTGGTGTTTTGGAAGCTTTGATGGTGGATATGATGGGGAACTTTTTGATGGTGTGCTCCCTCGTGTTTTTGTTGAAAATGGAGAAGAACAAAGTTTTGAAGCCATTGCCAATGCAATATATGAAGTTGATACGGCAGGATGGGCTGAGACATGGGAAACACTTTCTGGACGGATTTTGAATGGTTTTTCGGATATGGCAAAAGAAGCGCAAGAAAAAGGAGCCAAAAACATGATTATTGTGAGTCATGGGATGACGATTGCGACATTAATCAAGTTATTACAGCCGGATAAACCTAGACCCCATGGACTTGATAATGGCTCGGTCACGCACTTGACTTATGAAAATGATCATTTTTCGGTTTTCAAAGTGGGAGATATGTCTTATCGAGAAATCGGGAAAAAAATCATGAGTGAAAAGCATGATGATCACTGATTAAAATAAGAAAAAGAGCATAAAAATGAAAAAATTTTTTGAGTCTTCTTGGTTAATTTTATATCTCAATGTCGCACTATTTTTCTACGCGATGACACAAGCAGTGAAATTTTTGATGACCTATCAAAATCCTTTTACTCAGTTTTTAAAAAGTTTTTTTGCGAAAGTTTCGTTTCTTTACACCAATACGCAACCATCGTTAAGTTCGTGGAGAAATTGGTTAATCATTCTTTTTATTTTGATTGTTGCGGGCTTATTAGTGAAATTTTGGCGATTGACTTTTGTTTTGTTAGAATTGATGGCGTTATTTTTGTTGGTGGATTTTATTTATCTTTTCATTCGTCATACCATTGGGCTTGAGCAGATTTTTATTGTGATTGTGATGCTTGTTTCGCTCATTAATATCTGGAAAAATTCTAAGATTTTACACCTTTTATAAAAAAATTAGCACTCTATTAAAAAGAGTGCTAATTTTTTGTGCTTCTTTTCTTGACAGAGGATTTTAAAAGCGATATAATAGTTTTAGCACTTGAGGAATAAGAGTGCTAATCTTGAAGTTGAATCAATGGAAAGCGAGGTGTTGTCATTGATTACAGAACGTCAAAGACAAATCTTAAATCTAATTGTCTCACTTTATTCCAAAGATCGAAATCCGATTGGCTCAAAAGCGTTGCTTGATGAAATTCATGCCTCTAGCGCAACCATTCGAAACGATATGAAGGTGCTAGAAGATCTGGGATTCATTCAAAAAGAACACACGTCAAGTGGGCGTGTTCCGAGTGTTCTGGGATATAAGTATTTTGTCGAGCATGTTTTAACTTTTGAAGAATTTAGTCAAAATGACTTGTTTCAAGTAATGAAAGCTTTTGATGGTGAATTTTACAGGCTGACAGATTTATTTCAAACCGCTGCAAACACGCTGTCAGCACTGACAGGATTAACAAGCTTTGTCTTAAGTATTCCACAACAAGAACAAAAACTTGCCTCCTTTGAGTTAGTATTACTGGATACGCATTCTGTTTTGTCAGTAATCACATTAGGAACTGGTGAAGTTCGGACCAATCAATTTTCACTTCCCAAAAGTATGACGGATAGTGATTTACAAGTTTTTTCAAATCTTGTGAAAGAAAGATTAGTGGGAAAAAAAGTCTTAGAAATTCATTATACTTTGCGCACTGAAATTCCACAAATTGTTCAACGTTATTTCAAAGTAACGTCAGATGTTTTACAGCTTTTTGAGACCGTCTTTTCTGACTTGTTTGATGAGCGCTTAATTTCTGGTGGACGTCAAAGTGTGTTTGATTACACAACTGAAAATCTCTCAGAACTTTATAAACTCTTGACGAATGACAGACTTATGGTTCATGAAATTAGAGAAATGACGGATAATGATGAGATGCGCTTGGTTGAGTTCAATAAAAAAGACTTTCTAAAAAATTTAACGATTCTCAATCAAAAATTTGTGATTCCTTATCGTGGACTTGGAAGTTTGACGTTGATTGGACCTGTTGAGTTAGATTATCGTCAGACCTTATCTGTTCTTGATTTGGTTGCTAAAGTGTTGTCCATGAAACTTGCTGATTATTATCGTTATCTTGATGGTAATCACTATGAAATAAGGACATAGAATCAATTGAAAAATCCATTTAAAAAAGGAGGACTTATGTCCAAAGATAATAAAGAAGAACTAAAAAACGATACGATCAAAGAAAATCAAGAAGAAATAAAAGAAAGTGAAACGCTGACAGAAGAAGTACTTGAAGACATCGTTGAAGATGAAGTTTCAGAACTTGAAGAAGCGCAAAACACAGCAAAAGAATTTGAAAATAAATATTTACGAGTTTCAGCTGAAATGCAAAATATGCAACGTCGCTCGAATGAAGAACGATTGACATTAGTAAAATATCGTTCTCAAGACTTGGCTAAAAAAATCATTCCATCGCTTGATAATCTTGAACGCGCCCTTGCTGTTGAAGGAATCACAGAAGAAGTCAAAAAAGGACTTGAAATGGTTCAAGAAAGTTTAGTCTCAGCACTCAAAGATGAAGGCATTGAAGAAGTTCCTGTGACTACTTTTGATCACAACTTTCACATGGCCGTTCAAACCATTCCGGCAGATGATGAGCATCCAGCCGACAGTATTGTTCAAGTTTTCCAAAAAGGATATAAACTTCATGAGCGTTTACTTCGTCCAGCAATGGTTGTTGTTGCGCAAGCTTAAAAATCGAATTAAAATTGACCGTGATGTCATAAAACTATAGAAAAGATAAATCAAAAAAAGAAGGAAATAAATATGTCTAAAATTATTGGTATTGACTTAGGTACAACAAACTCAGCAGTTGCTGTTCTTGAAGGAACAGAAGCAAAAATTATCGCAAATCCAGAAGGAAATCGTACCACTCCATCTGTTGTCGCATTCAAAAATGGTGAAATCATTGTTGGTGATGCTGCAAAACGTCAAGCAGTTACAAATCCAGATACGATTATTTCTATCAAATCAAAAATGGGAACACCCGCAAAAGTTTCTGCAAACGGTAAAGAATATACACCACAAGAAATTTCAGCAATGATTCTTCAAAATTTGAAAGCAACAGCTGAAAGCTATCTTGGTGAAAAAGTTGATAAAGCAGTCATTACAGTTCCTGCTTATTTCAATGATGCACAACGTCAAGCAACAAAAGATGCAGGTAAAATCGCAGGACTTGAAGTAGAACGCATCGTCAACGAACCTACAGCAGCAGCGCTTGCTTATGGCCTTGACAAAACGGACAAGGATGAAAAAATCATGGTTTATGACCTTGGTGGAGGAACGTTCGATGTTTCTATCCTTGAACTTGGTGATGGGGTCTTTGATGTGTTGGCTACTGCAGGGAATAATAAACTCGGTGGGGATGACTTTGACCAAGTGATTATTGATTGGATGGTTTCTGAGTTCAAAAAAGAAAACGGAATTGACCTTTCTCAAGATAAAATGGCCTTGCAACGTTTGAAAGATGCTGCTGAAAAAGCCAAAAAAGACTTGTCAGGCGTGACAAACACAAACATCTCTTTACCATTTATCACCGCTGGTGCTGCAGGACCACTTCACTTAGAAATGAACTTGACACGTGCTAAATTTGACGAATTGACGTTGTCACTTGTTGAAGCGACACGTCAGCCTGTACGTCAAGCACTTTCTGATGCTGGACTTTCAGCGTCTGATCTTGATGAAGTCTTACTTGTCGGAGGATCAACACGTATCCCATCTGTTGTTGAACTTGTACGTCATGAAACAGGAAAAGAACCAAATAAATCAGTGAACCCTGATGAAGTGGTAGCAATGGGAGCTGCGATTCAAGGGGGTGTTATCACAGGTGATGTTCACGATGTTGTTTTACTTGATGTGACTCCTTTGTCACTTGGGATTGAAACAATGGGTGGGGTCTTTACAAAATTGATTGACCGTAACACAACGATCCCAACATCTAAATCACAAGTTTTCTCAACTGCTGCTGACAATCAACCAGCTGTTGACATTCATGTTCTCCAAGGAGAACGTCCAATGGCCGCTGACAACAAAACGTTGGGACGTTTCCAATTGACAGATATCCCTGCAGCACCACGTGGCATTCCTCAAATCGAAGTCACATTTGATATTGATAAAAACGGTATTGTTTCTGTAAAAGCTAAAGATCTTGGCACACAAAAAGAACAAACCATTGTCATCAAATCAAACTCTGGTCTTTCTGAAGAAGAAATTGAAAAAATGAAACAAGATGCAGAAGCAAATGCAGAAGCAGACGCAAAACGTAAAGAAGAAGTTGATGTGCGTAATAATGCAGATGCCCTTGTTTTCCAAACTGAAAAGACTCTGAAAGATCTTGATGGAAAAGTTGATGAAGCTGAAGTGAAAAAAGCCGAAGACGCTAAAGAAGCATTGAAGAAAGCTCTTGAAGCGGACGATACAGAAGACATCAAGAAAAAATCAGAAGAACTTTCTGAAATTGCTCAAAATCTCGCTGTGAAACTTTATGAACAAGCGAACGCTGCTCAAGCAGGCGCAGAAAATGCAGAACAATCACAAGAAGCTCCAAAAGATGCAAATACTTTTGATGGCGATTTTGAAGAAAGTAAATAAAAGTAAAAACGTGCTGTCAGTACTGACAACACGTTTTTTAGTAATTAGCCAGATAAATTTCTGTCAGTACTGACAGAAATTATTTTTATTGATTTTTGCGTTTGAAAAGTAATGCGGTTTAATCGGGGTTCGAAAAATACGAATGCGACATAAAAAATCAAAATAGCAGATCAAAAATGATTTTGATATACTAAAATGAGGAGATTTTTTAGAAAGATAAGAAGAGTAAATTTAAGCATGAGATTAAAAAAAGTGAGTGAAAAATCATTCAAGAACGATGAAAAACAAAAAACGTTGAAAAGAGTTGAAAAATATGATTGAAGAAAGTTTTTATCAAGAACTTGTAAATATCCGTCACCACCTTCATAAGCATCCAGAACTGTCTGAAAAAGAAGTGGAAACGACCGCGTTTCTGAGCGAAAAGATGAATGAATTCGGAATAGAAATTTTAGCTTCCAAAACGTTAAAAACGGGATTTGTAGCAAAAATTGGGAATGGAAAACCTGTGATTGCATTACGAGCAGATCTTGATGCGTTACCAATTTTAGAAGCCACACATTTGGCGTACTCTTCTCAAAATTCGGGCGTGATGCATGCTTGCGGTCACGATCTACACATGACGAGTCTTTTAGGTGCGGCTAAACTACTCAAAGCAAAAGAGCAGACGCTAAAAGGAACCATCAAATTAATTTTTCAACCAGCAGAAGAACTGGGAACAGGAGCAAGAGATGTGATTGCAAGTGGATTGGTTGATGATGTGGAAGCATTTTTTGGTTATCATAATCTCCCGACGCTAACAGCTGGGACAATTGGCTTACGCGCAAAAGGAGTGATGGCAGCAGTAGAGCAATTTGATGTGACAATCAAAGGAAAAGGGAGCCATGCAGCTTACCCTCACGAAGGGATTGATCCAATTGTTGCGAGTGCAAGCATCATTCAAAATCTGCAAACGATTGTCTCACGTAATACTCCGCCATTAGAAGCGACAGTCCTTTCTGTGACGCATATCGAAGCAGGTCAGACCTGGAATGTTTTACCGAATCAAGCTAGATTTGAGGGGACCATTCGAACGTTTGATGATCAAATCACACAATTAATGAAAAAAAGATTCATCGAAATTGTCGAACATACAGCACAAGCGCTGGGCGTTCAAGCAGAAATCACGTGGGTGATGGGCTCAGATGCTACTTACAATGATCCAGAATTAACAGCAGTCTTATTTTCTGAAACAAAAAAATGGCATGCCAAAACAATCGTTCCAGATCCCTCAAGTGCTGGCGAAGATTTTGCAGCGTACGGAAAATTGGCACCAAGTGTCTTTGCCCTTATTGGATCAAATGCTCCCTTGTCATCGGGCTTACATTTTGCGGACATGATTGTGCAAGATGAAACCATAAAAACAGCTGTTGAATACTATGTTCATACTGCTGATACAATGCTTGAATACTTTAATAAATAATAACAAACATTAAAAAATAACGTGAAAGTTATTTTTTTTGTTAAAAATGAAAGTTTATGGTTGATTTTGGAAGAAAAAAGTGTATAATTAAAATGAAAGCAATTTCAGGAGGTGATTTATATTTTAGCAAATGACCGAAAACAAAAAATTTTAGCCCATCTCAATCAACACGTTCGAGCGACATTAGAAGAGTTACAATCGCTTACGGATTCTTCTGTATCAACGATAAGAAGGGATTTAAATGAACTTGAAGAGGATCAATTATTGCGAAGGATTCATGGAGGAGCCGAACTTTTACAAGACTTTTCCACTGAATTAACCATGATTGAAAAATATTCCAAAAACGTTCAAGAAAAATTCATTATCGCAAAAAAAGCGGTTAAAAAGATTGCCAACGGAGATACGATCTATTTGGATGCAGGAACAACGACAGGAGCATTGATTCCTGAGATGAATCAGCTCAATATACACTTGACGGTTGTCACAAGCTCTGCAACGCATGCGTCATTACTGACAAACGAAAAAATTAACGTGTATATTTTGGGAGGGATGATTAAAAAAAGTACGGATTCTGTCATCGGTGGGCTTGCGCTAGATCAATTGCGCACTTATCGATTTAATGTAGCTTTTCTTGGTGCAAATGGTTTTGATGCTCAAAATGGAGCAATGACACCAGACAGTGAAGAAGCAGCCATCAAAAGACAAGCTGTGCTTCAATCTCAACAAAGTTATCTCTTGATGGATCGTAGTAAACTTGGACAAACAAGTTTTGTGCGTTTCGCGACAAAAGATGAAGTAGAAGTCATTACAGAATAAAATGGAGGAATTATGATTTACACAGTGACACTTAATCCAGCATTGGATTATTTCATGGCTTATGACCAAATAGAAGTTGGCGAAGTCAATCGAACAAAGATAACACGCATCACACCTGGAGGAAAGGGCATCATGGAAAGTCGGATGCTCTCACTTCTTGGAACACCAAATACTGCGCTTGGATTTATTGGTGGTTTCACAGGAAAAGCCATTCAAGAAAGTCTAGCAGCCCAAGGGATTACAACAGAATTTACCCAAATTTTTGGACAATCCAGAGTCAATGTTAAAGTCAAAACACTAGAAACAGAAACGAGTTTAGATGCTGCTGGTCCAGATTTGACCGAAGAAGATGTTAGAAATTTTGTAAAAACATTTGATCGATTGACTTCTGAGGATATCGTGGTTTTTGCGGGCACTGCCCCAAAAAGCTTGGGAGATTCCTTTTATGAGCAATTGATTAAGCTTGTGAAATTGCAAGATGCTAATTTTGCGATTGATGTCGATGGTCAAAAGCTCTTAGGCACTTTGTCTAAAAAACCCTTAGTCATCAAACCAAACCGAGAAGAATTAGAAGAAATGTTCGATGTAAAATTTGAGACAAAAGAAGACATTATTCCTTATGGACAAAAAATGTTGGAAATGGGAGCTCAAAATGTCATGGTCTCTATGGCTGGTGATGGTGCGCTGCTTTTCAGTGATACTTCAGTTTATTTTGCAGCCCCTGTCAAAGGAATCATTAAAAATTCAGTTGGTGCTGGAGATTCAACTGTTGCTGGATTCTTGTCAGAATGGTCTAAAAGTAAAGATCCCGTAAAGGCATTTAAACAAGGTGTTGCTTGTGGGACAGCAAAAGTTTTCTCAGAAGACATGCCATCAAGTAGCTATTTACAAAAATGTTTGCAACAAATCGAAATTACAAAGTTGGTTTAAGTAAATTCGAAAATAATAAATGTATTAGAGAAGAAGTACATATCCCTTCTTCTTAAAAAAAATAGGAGGATTTCTCTTGGAAATTAAAGATTTATTAAAGCCTGAGCTGATGTTGCTCGACTTAAAAGCAACAACAAAACTTGCTGCGATTGATGAAATGGTCTCAAGTCTTGTAGAACAAGGTTATGTTGATGATTTTGAAACATTCAAAGCAGGAATTTTGGCACGTGAAGCTCAAACTTCTACTGGTCTTGGTGAAGGAATTGCGATGCCGCACAGTAAAAATGCTGCCGTTAAACTTCCCGCGGTAGTATTTGCTAAATCTGCTGCTGGGGTAGATTACGAAGCATTAGATGGACAACCTGTCTATTTATTCTTCATGATTGCAGCACCAGAAGGTGCTAATAATACTCATTTAGAGGCACTGTCTCAACTCTCAACGTTCTTGATGAAAGATGGATTTAATGCAAAATTACGTGCAACACACTATCCAAAAGATGTGATTGCACTCTTTTCTGAAAAACAAAAAGAAACAGCTGTGGTTGAAGATGCAGAACACTTTATCGTTGCCGTTACTGCTTGTACAACAGGGATTGCACATACTTACATGGCAGAAGAAGCCCTTAAAAAACAAGCCCTTGAGATGGGAGTGGGGATTAAAGTTGAAACGAATGGCGCTCGTGGTGTAGATCACAGATTAACCAGCAGTGATATCGAAAAAGCAGATGCAGTTATTGTTGCCGCAGATAAAAAAGTAGAAATGGCGCGTTTTGCAGGAAAAGAAATGGTTCAAGTTCCGGTAGCTCGTGCGATTCGTGATACAAAAGGATTGATTGACGAAGCACTTTCAGGAAAAGCACCCGTTTATGAGTCAAAAGATGCAGCTGAAAGTTCTAGTGCTGCCGATAAAGAACAAACAATGGGTCAAAAATTTTACAAACACTTGATGGGCGGTGTTTCTGCAATGCTTCCATTTGTTGTTGGTGGAGGGATTTTGATTGCACTAGCATTCTTGATTGACCAAGCGATGGGAGTTCCACACGATCATCTGGCCCAACTCGGTGTTTATCATCCATTGGCTGCTTATTTTAAAAATATCGGTGGTGCTGCATTTGCCTTTATGCTCCCTGTTCTTGCTGGATTTATTGCGAATTCCATTGCGGATAAGCCAGGACTTGTTGCTGGTTTTGTAGCAGGATCAATGTCAAGTTCAGGATTGGCTTTTGGTCATCTTGATCCTACAAAAATGATTCCTTCAGGATTCCTTGGTGCGCTTGTCGGTGGGTTCCTTGCAGGTGGTGTGATTCTTGTTTTGCGTAAAGTATTTGCGAAATTGCCTCACTCCCTTGATGGAATCAAAGCAATTTTGATTTATCCGCTGGTTGGGACATTTATCACAGGATTCTTGATGCTCTTTATTAATATTCCGATGGCTGCGATTAATACTGGTTTATCTAATTTCTTAAATAGCTTATCTGGTGCATCTGCTCTTGTGCTTGGTCTTGTTGTTGGTGGAATGATGGCCATTGACCTTGGGGGACCAATCAATAAAGCCGCTTATATCTTTGCGACTGGTACGCTTGCTGCAACAGTCGCTACAGGTGGATCACCTGTGATGGCTGCCGTAATGGCAGGTGGAATGGTTCCACCTCTTGCAACAACTGTTGCTGTACTTCTCTTTAAAAATAAATTTACAAAAGAAGAACGCAACGCTGGCTTGACGAATATCGTGATGGGACTTTCATTCATCACAGAAGGATCTATTCCATTTGGTGCAGCTGACCCTGCGCGTGCGATTCCATCATTTATGATTGGTGCTGCGATTGCTGGAGGTTTGACAGGTGCTGCGGGCATTAAGCTCATGGCTCCTCACGGAGGAATTTTCGTTCTTGCATTGACGAATAATCCACTCTTATATTTGCTCTTTATCATCATTGGAGCGATTGTTTCAGGTGTTTTATTCGGTGTATTGAAAAAAGCAAAATAAGCATCATAAAAAAAGAAGTTGAAAGACTTCTTTTTTAGTTAAAAATAATAAGAATCAGTAAAATCACGCATTTTTTTTGCTGATATAGAATGAATCTCTGGAGACTCTGACATAAATGGTTCAATTTTTGATATAATAAAAGAAGGATTCATTATAAAGGAGGGATGATGTTAGATTTTAATGTGTTGGCGTTATTTGAATTGTTTGTTTTTGCTTTGAATTTTGTTTTGTCAATGATTATTATTTTTCGAGAAAGAAAGAGTACGGCAGCGACGTGGTCGTGGCTTTTTGTCGTTAATATTATTCCTGTTTTTGGATTTATTCTTTATATTTTGATTGGACGTGGAATTTCTCATTATCGTATTTTTAAAGATCGTAAACAATTTCATATGGGATTTGAAAAACAACTGATTAATGCGAATAAAGCTTATAATGATAAAAAATTCATTAAAAAAATGAGGAAAAATCATGCCATCGGTCAGTTGATGAACATGCTCTATCGTGAAGAAAAATCCATTATTTCAACAAATACAGATGTGAAAATTTACAATGATGGACGAGAGAAATTTGATGCTTTACTAAAAGATATTAATGAAGCAAAACAGTCGATTCATATGGAGTATTATATTTTTCGGATGGATCATTTGGGAAGAGAGATTTATGCCGCCTTAGTTGAAGCGAGTAAACGAGGGGTTGAAGTGCGGTTGCTTTTTGATGCTTGGGGGTCAAATAAAACAAAATTAAAACAGTTTTCAGAATTGATTGCTCAGGGCGGACATGTGGCTCAGTTTTTTCCTCTAATTATGCCGTTGATCAATCCGCGGACGAATTATCGACTGCATCGAAAAATTGTGGTGATTGATGGTCGAATTGGCTATACGGGCGGTTTTAATGTTGGAGATGAATATGCGACAGTGACGAAAAAATTCGGGTATTGGCGTGATAATCACTTACGTTTAACGGGGGATATTGTCTATTCAATGCAACATCGGTTTATTTTAGATTGGAATTCACAACATCATTTTGAGATTACTCAAGGAGAACCTTATTTTCCTGATGTGAAAAGTGATGGAAAAGTGATGACACAGCTTGTTACGTCAGGTCCTGATGAGGCAAAAGAGCAAATCAAACTGACATATATGAAGATGATTTCTGGTGCAGAGCGTGAAATTATTATTCAAACACCATATTATATCCCATCGGATGCGCTTCATGAAACTTTGAAATTGGCATTGTTGTCTGGTGTTCAAGTGAAGTTGATGATTCCAAACAAGCCAGATCATCCGCTTGTGTATTGGGCAACTTATTATAATTCAGCGGATTTATTGAAATATGGTGCCAAAGTTTATACTTATGAAAATGGTTTTGTGCACGCAAAAAATCTGATTATTGATGGAGAGTATGCATCGGTTGGCTCTGCAAATTTTGATTATCGGAGTTTGCAACTTTGCTTTGAGGCAAATGTTGTCGTGTATGATTATCAGTTTGCTCAAGATTTGCGGCATAATTTTATGGATGATTTAAAAGTCAGTCAGCCTTTGACGATGGAGCGTTATGAAGCACGATCGCTGATTATCCGTTTTAAAGAAGGATTAGCACGATTAATCAGTCCAATGTTGTAAATGATAAAGAAATGTGAAGATGATAAGAAATAGAAAGTTTTATGAATTTATCTTTAGAATTTAAAAAGAAATACAAGGAAATTTTGAGTGCTGATGATTATGAGAGGTTCATTGAGAGCTTCAATAATACTCCTGTCAGTGCTTACAGAATTAATCCGCTTAAAAATACAGAAGTTTACTTAAAAACGAATCAGGATCAGCCGATTCCTGTCAGCGCTCACGGTTTTTATGGGAAAATATCTGGAAAATCTGCTGAACACGTCACAGGATTGCTTTATTCACAAGAACCTGCAGCACAAGTCGTAGCACAGATGGCAAATGCCAAAGGAAATTTAAAAGTACTGGACTTATGTGCAGCACCTGGTGGAAAATCGACGCAATTATTGAGCGATTTGAATAATGAAGGACTTTTGGTTTCAAATGAAATTTCAGGAAAAAGAAGTAAAGTGTTAGTTGAAAACATTGAGCGTTTTGGTGCAAGAAATGTTATTGTGCTCAATGAAACAAGTGAGCGATTAGCACAAGTTTTTCCAGAATTTTTTGATTTGATTGTGATTGATGCACCGTGCTCAGGTGAGGGGATGTTTAGAAAAACACCAGACGCAATGACTTATTGGACAGAAGATTATCCAAGAACGTGTGCGATTTTGCAAAGAGAAATCTTGAGTCAAGCCATGAAAATGCTGTCAGAAACGGGAATTTTGATTTATTCAACGTGTACGTGGTCTCTTGAGGAGAATGAGGAAAATGTGAGATGGTTACTTCAAAATTATCCCACACTTGAGTTGGTCAATTTACCTCATTCAGATGGCTTGAGTGAAGGCATTGAAATGCCTGAAGCAATCCGATGCTGGCCATTTTCGTATTCGGGGGAGGGACAATTTGTTGCGAAAGTAAAAAATCACGGAAAAAATGAGAACGTGGACACGATTTCATCAAAACCACAGAAAAAAAATCAAAAAGTAGCGTTTAATCTCTCACAAGAACAAATGAAATTATGGCAAGATTTTGCAAATAAAAATCTCATGTTTACATACGAAAAGCAAAATTTACAAGTTTTTGGAGAGAATCTTTATTTGTTACCAACAGGACTTCCGCCATTAAAACAGCTTAAAATTGCCCGCAATGGACTTCATTTGGGACAGTTCAAGAAAAATCGGTTCGAACCAAGTTTTGCATTGGGGCTTGCCCTAAAACCTGATGAGGTGAAGCAAAGCCTTGAAATCACATCAGCGCAATTTAAAAGCTATGTTTCTGGTGCAACTTTTTCTGTCAGTACTGACAAAAAAGGGTGGGTTCAATTGCTCATCAAAGAAAATGGATTAGGATTTGCAAAAATAGTAGATGGCGTTGTTAAAAATTATTTCCCCAAAGGACTGCGCTTTCACGTGGATTGATAAGCGCTGATCGAGGAGTTTTCTGCGCCGTCAGTACTGACAGAAACGAGAAAAATGCTGTCAGTACTGACAGAACTAAATCAGAGAGGATTTATAATGGATAAAAAATTAAATATCGTGATCATCACAGGGATGTCAGGAGCTGGAAAAACAGTCGCAATCCAGTCATTTGAGGACATGGGCTATTTTACAGTGGATAATATGCCTCCCATGCTCATCGAAAAATTTGTGGAATTATTAAATACTCCAGATAATAAAATTGATAAAATCGCAATGGTCGTTGATATGCGTTCGCGTGTTTTTTTTGAGCACCTCAAAAGCATCATCACAGAACTTTCAGATCTGCCACATGTCAATTTTCGACTTGTGTTTTTGGATGCCAACGATAATGAACTTGTTGCGCGGTATAAAGAAACGAGAAGAAGTCATCCACTTGCAATTGATGGACGTATTTTTGATGGGATTGGACTTGAGCGCGAAATTCTGACGGATTTAAAAAATCTTTCAGATGTCGTGATTGACACAAGCGAATTAACACCACGCCAATTGCGCGGAAAGATTTTACACGCTTTTTCAACGCAAACCACCTCTACTTTCCGGATTGAAATCATGTCTTTTGGCTTTAAATATGCCCTTCCACTTGATGCTGACCTCGTCTTTGATGTACGTTTTTTGCCCAATCCATACTATCTTCCAGACTTAAGAGAGCTTGATGGGACTCAAAAGCCAGTGTATGATTATGTCATGAATCATCCCAAATCAGAAGCATTCTATCAAAATCTATTGCACCTCCTCCTTCCGATTTTGCCAGATTACAAAAAAGAAGGAAAATCGGTTTTAACCATTGCGTTTGGCTGCACAGGAGGACAACATCGCTCCGTTGCATTTGCTGAGCGTTTATCAAAAGAACTCAGTCAAAATTGGCGCGTCAACACAAGCCATAGAGACAAAGACAGAAGAAAAGAAACGGTGAATCGCTCATGAGTAAACCAAAAATAGTCGTGATTGGAGGCGGTACAGGAATTCCAGTAGTTCTAAAAGCCCTCAGAAAAGAACATGTTGATTTGACAGCGATTGTCACTGTGGCAGATGATGGTGGTTCATCCGGTCGCATTCGCTCAGCAGTCAATATCGCTCCTCCAGGAGATTTGAGAAATGTATTGATTGCAATGTCGGATATGCCAAAATTTAATGAAGAAATTCTGCAATATCGTTTTGATGAATCAGATGGTGAGTTTGCAGGACATCCACTTGGAAATTTAATTATCGCTGCCGTTGCAGAAATGCAAGGATCCACTTATCGTGCGATTCAAACGCTCGCGAAATTTTTTCATATTGATGGAAAAATATATCCTTCTTCGGACATGACCTTGACCCTACATGCCGTATTTAAAGACGGTCATGAAGTTTCTGGAGAAAGTCACATTGCAGGATACAAAGGACAAATTGATCATGTTTATTTGACTGAAACCTCGACAGGAGAAGATCCGATTGCTTCAAGAAATGTTGTCAAATCAATCATGGAAGCAGATACGATTGTTCTTGGTCCAGGATCTTTATTTACTTCGATCTTACCCAACATTGTGATTCCTGAAATTTGCGAAGCACTGTGGAAAACCTCTGCGCGGATCGTTTATGTCTGCAATATCATGACTCAACGAGGAGAAACAGAGCATTTTACAGATGCTGACCATGTGCGTGTGTTACATGAACATCTTGGCACTAACATCATCGACACTGTTTTAGTCAATAGCGAAAAAGTTCCAAAAGAATACATGAATAGTAATAAGTTTGATGAGTATTTGGTTCAAGTGGACCACGATTTCGAAGCACTAACAGCACAGCATGTCAATATCATCTCAAACAATTTTCTTAATTTGCGAGATGGAGGAGCATTTCATGATGGTGAAGCAGTCGCAAAAGAAATTGTCACCATCGCAAATCGTGTGTGACGGGAGCTTAAAAAAATAGAAGGAACACATCTCATGAGTTTCACAAGTGATGTCAAAAAAGAACTCACATCGAATTTTTCAACTACAGGTGCTCTTTTAGCATTAGTAAGAATGAATGGATCTTTAGGGATTTTTGGAAAATTAACCCTTTCGATTACGACTGAAAACGCTGGAACAGCAAAATACATCTATCAAATGCTTCAAGATTTGTTTGAAATCCGTGCAGAAATTCACGTCCATCAAAAAACAACACTATCAAAAAATCGTGTTTACACCGTTTTTATTGACCATCAGGTCGATGAATTGCTTGATGAATTATCCCTTGCGGATTCTCTTTTGTTAGATAATGGCGTTCCAGAATTTGTAAAAAATGATCTGTTGATTCAGCGAGATTATTTGCGTGGGGCTTTTTTATCCAGTGGAAGTTTACATAATCCTGAAAAAGGAGAATATCAACTTTCACTGGCTAATGTTTATCAAGAACATGCAGAAGATCTTCAAGAACTTTTTAAAAATTTTGAGTTAAACGCCAAAATTATCGAGCGAAAAAATAGATACATTCTTTATTTATCAAAAGCAGAAGAAATCATGGATTTTCTGACATTAATTGGTGCCATGCAGGCAAGATTAAAGTTTGAAGATGCAAAAATGATCCGAGAAATGCGAGGACTTGCCAATCGTCAGTCTAATTTTGAATCTGCAAACATTGGAAAAACAGTTTCAGCAGCACAAGAAGCCATTGATGCAATTCGATTTCTTTATGAAAAAAAAGAATTTGTCCAACTTCCACCACAATTAATGGAAATTGCACGGTTAAGAATTGAAAATCCTGAAGCATCCTATAAGGAACTTGGAGCTTTACTTGATCCCCCCTTAGGAAAATCAGGAGTTAATCATCGCTTAAGAAAAATCATAGAGCGTTCAAATGATATAAAAAACACAGGCATCCATCTATAATCTCAAAAAGTACAGCGCTGCTGTATTTTTTTAAAATCCGAACATTAGTGAGAAATGATGGTGTGAGCGTTAGTTTTTTATTGAAATTCAACGGATGAAAAGATAAACTGAAAGTATCAAGAGAAAAAGGATATGAGGTCATGACAAAAATAAAAGTTGGAGTCATCATGGGATCTACATCAGATTGGGAAACCATGCAATCAACATGTGCAGTTTTAGATGAACTTAACATTGCTTATGAAAAAAAGGTCGTATCTGCGCATCGCACACCAGATTTGATGTTTGAATATGCTCAAAATGCGCACCTTAACGGAATCAAGGTGATTATTGCAGGGGCTGGCGGAGCAGCTCATTTACCAGGAATGGTAGCGGCAAAAACACTCGTTCCGGTGATTGGCGTTCCTATCCAAACGAAAGCACTACAAGGAATGGATTCGTTGCTTTCTATCGTCCAAATGCCTGGTGGTGTTCCTGTTGCGACTGTGGCGATTGGAAAAGCAGGAGCGACAAACGCAGGACTTTTAGCCGCCCAAATTTTGGCGAATCAAGACGAACAATTATTTGAAAAATTGACTCAAAGAAGAGTAAAAATCGAACAATCTGTTTTAGAAAGTGATTTATAAGATGGTAAGAATAATCAGATCAAATCAAACGATTGGCATTATAGGTGGCGGTCAATTAGGACGAATGATGGCTATTTCTGCAAAACAAATGGGCTATACTGTTGCTGTGCTGGATCCGACTCCAAATTGTCCCTGTGCACAAGTCGCAGATATTGAAATCACAGCTGCTTATAATGATTTAGACGCGATCAAAGCGTTAGCAAAAGTAAGTGATGTGATCACTTATGAGTTTGAAAATATTGATTATGAGGCACTTTCTTATCTTGAATCTCATGCGTACTTGCCTCAAGGAAGTGAAGTTTTAAAGATCAGTCAGCATCGTTGGACTGAAAAAAAAACCATTTCAGCGATGGGAATTCCGGTTGCACCGTTTCTTTTGATTA
Organism: Lactococcus hircilactis; assembly: GCF_009601015.1. Taxonomy (GTDB): domain Bacteria; phylum Bacillota; class Bacilli; order Lactobacillales; family Streptococcaceae; genus Lactococcus; species Lactococcus hircilactis. Next base: position 180,340 of record NZ_WITJ01000003.1, on the reverse strand, counting down.
CTTCAAAAGAAGCGTTACTTGAGAAAGTTCATTATCCAACAGTCCTAAAAACCACAACGGGAGGATATGATGGCAAGGGTCAAGTGGTTTTGCGAAGTGAAGCGGATCTTTTGCCAGCACTTGAACTTTGTGAACAACAAGAGTGTATTTTAGAAGATTTGATTCCTTTTGAAAAAGAAGTATCAGTAATTGTAGTGCGCTCTGTCACGGGGGAAGTGAGTGTTTTACCTGTCGCAGAAAATCGACATGTGAATAATATTTTACATGAAAGCATCGTTCCTGCACTACTTTCAGAAACGCTCAATCAAGAAGCACGAAAAATTGGATTAAAAATAGCAGATGAATTAAAATTGGTTGGAATTTTAGCGATTGAAATGTTTGTGACGAAAGATAAAATTTATGTCAATGAACTGGCACCACGTCCTCACAATTCTGGACATTTTAGTATGGATGCTTGCAGTACTGGACAATTTGAACAACAAATTCGTGCAATCTGTGGGTTGCCGTTAGGTCAAACGGATTTACTTTATCCAGTGGTCATGGTCAATATTTTAGGACAACATTTGCTAGATCTTGCTCAATATGATTCCTTGCTTTCTTTTAGTAAACTACACTTGTATGGCAAAGCAAAAGCCGTAAAGAATCGGAAAATGGGACACATCAATGTCCGTGTTGAACATGAGCTTGAAGAAACGCTTCAAAAAATTCACGACACGGGCATCTGGACGGATGTCGAATAAAATAAAAGCCAGTGTGAACTGGTTTTTTCTATTTCCGAACAATCGTATGTAAAAACAGGAAGAATCACGGTAAAACTTTGAAAAATCGTACAATAAACTTTAAGATAGGAGTATAGGAAATTTAATTAAACACATCATAAAAAAGAAAAGAGAGAAAAAAACAATGCAAAAAGGCGAATTACTTTATGAAGGAAAAGCAAAAAAACTGTATGCAACGGATGATGAAAATGTAGTTTGGGTCGAACATCTTGACCAAGCAACGGCACTCAACGGACTTCGTAAAGAACAAATTATTGGCAAAAGTGCATTGAATAATCAAATCTCAAGCATTATGTTTGAAAAATTGAATGCCAAAGGGATAAAAACAGATTTTATCGAAATGATTTCAAAAACCGAACAATTAAATGAAAAGGTTGAAATTATTCCGCTTGAAGTCGTATTGCGTAATCGTGTAGCGGGTTCTTTTGCAAAACGTTTTGGACTTGAAGAAGGAGAAGTACTTCGTAATCCGATCATCGAATTTTATTATAAATCAGATGCACTTGATGATCCATTCATTAATGACGAACATGTGAAGTATTTAGGGATTGCGACGGATGATGAGATTGCTGATCTTAAAAAAGAAACACTCAAGATTAATGAGATTGTAAAAGAAATTTGGGCGTCGATTGACTTGAGTTTGGTTGATTTTAAGATTGAATTTGGACGAAATAAGGCAGGAGAAATTATCCTTGCAGATGAAATTAGTCCAGATTGTACACGACTTTGGGATAAAGAAGGACATCATATGGATAAGGATGTTTTTCGGCGTAATCTTGGAAGTTTGACGGATGTTTATGATGAAGTCCTTCGTCGGTTACAAGGGGTTTAAGGAGAATAAAATGAATCAATTTCGCATTTTTGTTGAAAAACAAGGAGATTTTGCAACAGAAAGTTTCGCATTGAAACGGGAATTAAATGAGTCTTTGAAGTTAGACATTCAATCGGTTCGATTAATCAATAGTTATGATTGTTTTAATCTCTCAAAAGAGGAGTTGGAAATCGCTAAAGGTCATGTTTTTTCTGAGGTCGTGACAGATGAGGTTTTTGATGTTCTTGATGTTTCGGGGAAAATTTATTTTGCAATCGAATTTTTACCAGGGCAATATGATCAACGGGCAGATTCTGCTGAGCAATGCTTGACGTTATTGACTGGAAATGAAGCAGTTAAAATTAAAAGTGGAAAAGTTTTTGTTTTTGAGGGCATCACTTTTGATGAATTGAGTAAAATCAAGGCTTATTTAATCAATCCTATTGAGTGTCGAGAGAAAAACTTAGATTTACCGCTTGCAATTGATGCAGCAATCGCCCCAAAAACGGTCGAAATCTATGAGGGGTTCATTACGTTTAGCGCTGCGCAATTAGATGAATTTTTGACGGAAAAAGGAATGGCAATGACGCTTGCTGATTTAATTTTTATTCAGGATTATTTCAGAGATGTAGAAAAGCGCAATCCAAGTGATACGGAACTGAAAGTCCTAGATACGTATTGGTCAGATCATTGTCGGCATACGACATTTGAGACCGTCATCAAATCAGTCGCGTTTGAAGAAGGAAAATTTCAAGAGAGTTTGCAAAATGCGTTTTCAACGTATTTAAATATGCGAAAAGTGACACATCGCAATCAAAAAAACATGACCTTGATGGATATGGCAACGATTAATGCGCGTGAAGCGCGTCAATTTGGCTTACTTGAAGATCTTGAAATCACAGATGAAATTAATGCGTGTTCGATTTATATTGATGTGGATGTGGATGGAAAAAAAGAGCCTTGGTTATTGATGTTCAAAAATGAGACACATAATCATCCGACAGAAATTGAACCTTTTGGTGGGGCATCGACATGTATTGGCGGAGCAATTAGAGATCCATTGTCTGGGCGATCTTATGTGTATCAAGCGATGCGGATTTCTGGTGGGGCGAATATTTTAGAGCCGATTGAGGCAACTCGGACAGGAAAATTGGCACAAAAATTGATTTCTAAAAATTCTGCACGAGGAAATTCTTCTTATGGAAATCAAATCGGATTGGCAACGAGTTTTGTGCGTGAGCTTTATCATCCAGGATTCAAAGCAAAACATTTGGAGACAGGAGCTGTTGTTGCGGCTGCGCCAGTAGCGAATGTTCGTAGGGATTCTTCAGATCCGGGAGACAAGATTATTTTACTTGGTGGTGCAACAGGTCGTGATGGGATTGGTGGTGCGACAGGGTCATCCAAATCTCACACGGTACATTCTGTTGAAACAGCGTCTTCTGAGGTTCAAAAAGGAAATGCACCAACGGAGCGAAAAATTCAGCGCTTATTCCGTGAGCAAAAAGTAACGACATTAATCAAAAAATGTAATGATTTTGGTGCAGGTGGCGTCGCAGTTGCGATTGGAGAATTGGCTGATGGGCTTTTGATTGACTTGGATAAAGTACCTGTGAAATATCAAGGGTTGAATGGATCAGAACTTGCAATTTCTGAATCGCAAGAGCGGATGGCTGTTGTCGTTGCACCAAGTGATGTTGAAGCATTCATTCATTATGCTGAAATGGAAAATTTGAATGCTGTGGTTGTCGCTGAGGTGACGGATACAAATCGCTTAGTCATGACATGGCAAAAGACGTCAATTGTGGATATTTCACGCGATTTTTTGAACACGAATGGGGCAAAACAAGAAATTGGTGTGCAAGTTGAAACGGAAATAAAAGGGGATCCATTTGCTCGTCCAGCACGCAATGAAGCGTTAAAAACTCAGTTTTTGGATCATTTGAAGCAGGATAATGTGGCAAGTTTACAAGGCATGATTGAAAGTTTTGATGCTACTATTGGTGGAACGACCGTACTGATGCCTTTTGGTGGGAAGTATCAATTGACTGAAACAGAAGGATCCGTTCATAAAATTCCTGTGCGCCACGGCAAAACAAATACAGCAAGTTTATTGACTTTTGGATATAATCCAGATTTATCAGCATGGTCTCCATTTCACGGTGCAGCTTATGCGGTGGTGGAATCAATGGCAAAAATCGTTGCTTTGGGTGGAAAATGGCAAGGCATTCGATTTTCATTTCAAGAATATTTTGAACGCTTAGGACATGATCCTGAAAAATGGGGAAAACCGTTTGCTGCGCTTCTTGGTGCGATTCAAGTTCAACATGAGTTTGGATTGGCTGCTATTGGTGGGAAAGATTCGATGTCAGGAACATTTGAAGAATTGACAGTCCCCCCAACATTAATCTCGTTTGCGGTTCAAACTGCAGATGCACGTCAGATTATTTCGTCTGAATTAAAAGCAGCAGATCATTATCTTTACTTGATCAAACATACGCCAAAAGCTGATTTTATGCCAGATACGGCACTTTTGAGTCGCAATTTTGATTTTATCCATCACGCCATCACGTCTGGGGATATTGTTTCAAGTTTTGTGATTAAAGAAGGTGGATTGGCTGAAGGACTTGCAAAGATGAGTTTTGGAAATAAAATCGGACTCTCTGTTGTTTGTGACCATTTATTTGATAAAAATATTGGATCAATTGTGGTGGAAAGTCGCTCAAAATTGGATTTTGAACAGGCAGAATTTCTTGGGATGACAACAGCTGCTGCTGAATTAGAGATCAATGGTGAAATCATCACGATTGATGAGGCCATTTCAGCTTGGCAAGGAAAATTTAGTGCGGTTTATCCAGTAGTATCAACGGATGATACTCAAAAAGTAGCGAAAATTGATGTTGTCAGTACTGACAGAAATCAAAAATCAACTGTTTTTCGTGGTCAGCCACAGGTGTTTATTCCTGTATTTCCTGGTACGAACTGTGAGTATGACAGTGCGCGTGCGTTTGAAGCGGCGGGTGCAAAGACGAAGATCTCTGTGTTCAGAAATCAATCTGCGCGCCAAATTGAGGATTCTATTGATGAGTTTGCAAAACAAATCTCAGCATCTCAAATTCTGATGCTCTCTGGTGGTTTTTCTGCTGGTGATGAGCCGGATGGTTCTGGAAAATTCATCACGACCGTTTTGATGAATGAGAAAATTCGAGTGGCTGTGGAGGATTTATTGTCACGCGACGGGTTGATTTTGGGAATTTGTAATGGATTTCAAGCGCTGATAAAATCTGGATTGTTACCGTACGGAAAATTTGGACAAGTCACGAAAAATTCGCCAACGTTGGTCAGAAATAATAGTGATCGTCACCAATCAAAAATTGTCAGAACGCGCATGACGGGTGCAAAATCGCCGTGGTTGCAACTGACAAAAACAGGAGAAATTCAAAATGTTGCGATTTCTCATGGTGAAGGAAAATTTGTAGCCACTTCAGAGCTGTTGTCAGTACTGACAGAAAAAGGTCAGGTCATTTCGCAGTACGTCGATCAGGACAATGTGCCTACGATGGATGAACGATATAATCCAAATGGATCCGTTCAGGCGATTGAAGGCATTATTTCTGAGGATGGACACATTCTTGGAAAGATGGGTCATTCTGAGCGGATGGGACAGGATATTTTCAAAAACGTCATTGGCGAATACGATCAAAAGATTTTTGAAGCGGGTGTCAATTATTTCTTGAATAAATGAAAATCCGAACAATAAGAGATAAAAAGTCTTGAATTTCGATTCAAGACTTTTATTTGACGAACAATCACGTTAAAATAGAACTAACGAAGATGAAATGGAGTGTGTCAGCAAAAATATGCGTTTTGTCAGTGCTGACAAGGAAAAAATGACTGAGATAGACAATTGGTTTAGCAAAAAAGAGAATGTGACAGAAAATAGTCATCTAAATGAAGAATGTGGATTGTTCGGGATTTGGGGACATCCAGATGCTGCAAAATTGACCTATTTTGGCCTACACGCACTGCAACATCGAGGACAAGAAGGTGCTGGAATTTTAACGAATGATGCTGGAAGTTTTCATCGTTATCGCGGTTTGGGGCTTGTGACAGAGGTTTTTCGGGATGAAAAGGATCTGTCAGTACTGACAGGAAATGCTGGAATTGGCCATGTGCGTTATGCAACAGCTGGATCAGCATCGATTTCAAATATTCAACCTTTTCGCTTCAATTTCTTTGATGGCAGCTTAGGACTTGCGCATAATGGAAATCTGACCAATGCGGTCACACTGCGCTGTGAGCTTGAAAAAGATGGTGCAATTTTTGGATCAGATTCAGATTCAGAAATTCTCATGCACTTAATCAAACGCAGTCATCATCCTGATTTTATGGGAAAAGTAAAAGAAGCGCTCAACACTGTAAATGGTGGGTTTGCTTATTTGTTATTGACCCCAACCTCACTTGTCGCAGCACTTGATCCAAATGGCTTTCGCCCCTTATCAATAGGAAAATTAAAAAATGGGGCCTACGTTGTCGCTTCTGAAACGTGCGCCTTTGATGTCGTTGGTGCCGAATTTATTCAAGATGTAGAACCTGGACAAATTGTTGTCATCGATGACAAAGGGATTCATTTTGATACTTACACGGATCAGACGGACCTAAAAATTTGTTCAATGGAGTACATTTATTTTGCCCGTCCTGACAGCACCATCCATGGTGTCAATGTCCATACTGCAAGAAAACGATCTGGAAAAATTTTGGCAAATGAGTCACAAATTGATGCAGATATTGTCATTGGCGTTCCTAACAGCTCACTTTCTGCAGCATCTGGCTATGCAGAAGCATCTGGATTGCCCTACGAAATGGGATTGATCAAAAATCAATATGTCGCAAGAACATTTATTCAACCCACACAAGAATTGCGTGAGCAGGGCGTCCGAATGAAGTTGTCAGCGGTGCGCGGTGTTGTCGAGGGAAAACGTGTGATTATGGTGGATGATTCCATCGTTCGTGGGACAACGAGCAGACGCATCGTGCAGCTCCTTAAAGACGCTGGTGCCAAAGAAGTTCACGTAGCAATCGCAAGTCCAGCACTCGCTTATCCCTGTTTTTACGGGATTGATATCCAAAGTCGTGATGAGCTGATTGCAGCACATCATACAGTGGATGAAATCCGCCAATTAATCGGTGCTGACAGCTTGCATTTTCTTTCAAAAGAAGGATTAGTTGAAGCAATTGGACATGATCAATTAACCCTTTCTTATTTTGACGGAAAATACCCCACCCCACTCTATGACTACGAAAAAGAGTACCTTGAAAGCTTAGAAATCACACACTAAATTTCTGTCAGTACTGACAGAAAACAGGGAATCTGTGCTAAAATTAATAAACGAAAAAAACATTCAAAAGGAGAAAAAATGTCTCAAAACGCATACGCAAAATCAGGAGTTGATGTAGAAGCAGGCTACGAAGTTGTTTCCAGAATAAAAAAACACGTAAAAAGTACGCAACGTTTAGGTGTGCTCGGTGGATTAGGTGGATTTGGCGGCGCATTTGATTTATCTGCCCTATCAGATTACAAAGCACCTGTTTTGATTTCAGGAACAGACGGTGTTGGGACAAAATTAGTTCTCGCTATTGAGCATAATCGTCACGATACTATCGGGATCGACTGTGTTGCCATGTGTGTCAACGACATCATCGCAGCAGGAGCTGAACCACTATACTTTCTGGATTATATTGCGATTGGAAAAACGAAACCTGAAAAATTAGAGCAAGTCATCGCAGGAGTTGCTAAAGGATGCGTACAAGCTAATGCAGCATTGATTGGTGGAGAAACAGCAGAACATCCAGGAGTGATGCCAGAAGATGATTATGATATTGCAGGCTTTGCAGTCGGAATTGCTGAAAAAGAAAACTTGATTGATGGAGAGAAAAATGTTGAAAAAGGAGATGTATTACTCGGACTTGCTTCCTCAGGAATCCACTCCAATGGCTACTCTCTTGTGCGTCGCGTTTTTGCTGATTTTGACATGAATGAAACCTTGCCAGAACTCACTCAACCACTGATTGATGAACTTTTAACGCCCACAAAAATCTACGTTAGCGCGCTTTTGCCATTCATCAAAGCACAAAAAATCAAAGGAATTGCACACATTACGGGAGGCGGATTCCAAGAAAATCTTCCTCGAATGTTCAACTCAACGCTCACAGCACAGATCAAAGAAGGGAGCTGGCCGATTCTTCCGATTTTTAAAGCACTCGAAAATTATGGAAAAATTAAACACGAAGAAATGTTTGAAATTTTTAATATGGGTCTAGGTATGGTCCTTGCAGTAGCGCCAGAAAATGCCCAAGCCATTAAAGATGAACTCGGTGCATTTGAAATTGGACAAATGGTTTCACGCAAAGAAAAAGCTGTGATCATCGAATGAAAAAACAGCTAGAATCAAATCCTTTTTGCCATTCAGAGCATACCACCCACCGCCCAATTCGGATCGCCGTTTTTGCATCTGGAAATGGCTCAAATTTTCAAGCCATCGCTACGCAATTTAAAACTGCTGTCGCACTTGTATTTTCCGACCATCACGATGCTTATGTCCTCAAACGTGCTGCCCATTTAGGCATAAAAAGTGTGAGTATTGAACTTAAAGACTGTCAAAATAAAGAAGATTACGAGCGAAAAATCGTCACATTATGTGAAGAAAATGAGGTTTCTCTCATCGTCCTTGCAGGGTACATGAAAATCATCTCTAAAACCTTACTTGATGCTTACAAAGGAAGAATCATTAATATTCATCCTTCTTATCTGCCTGATTTTGCAGGATCACCTCACGCGATTGAAGAAAGTCACGCAAGACAACACGGCTGTGGTGTTACCGTCCATTTTGTAGATGAAGGAGTGGATACTGGAGAGATTATTGCCCAAGAACGCTTAGCTTATCTGCCTGATCTTTGTGCTTATGAAAAAAGTGTGCATGACTTAGAGCACCGGCTTTATCCTGAGGTAATTGGAAGATTTTTAAAGTAAAAAATCCGAACATTTTCTGAGATTATGCGCCATTTTGAATGAAAACACTCGAAAATGAGTAAATTTTGCGATACAATAAAAGAAAAAGATTAGAATTGAGTGAAAAATGCACCCTCATTTAAAGGAAGTTTTATTTACAGAAAAAGAAATTGAAAGCAGAGTCAAAGCACTCGCGCATGAGATTTCAACGGATTACGCTGGAAAAAATCCATTGATTGTGGGGATTCTAAAGGGATCCATCATGTTCACTGTTGATTTACTCAAAGCACTCTCTATCGATGCACAAGTTGATTTCATGGATGTTTCAAGTTATGGCAATGGATTAAGCACATCTGGTGAAGTTCGAATCTTGAAGGATTTAGATACAAAAGCACAAGGACGCGATATTTTAATTTGTGAAGACATCATTGACTCTGGAAATACACTGCTTTATGTCAAAAATTTACTCGCGCACCGCGGTGCAAATTCCGTGAAAATCATCTCCCTTTTGGATAAGCCAGCAGGGCGCAAAGTTAAAATCAACGGAGATTATATCGGATTTGAAGTTCCAGATGAATTTGTTGTTGGTTATGGCATTGATTATGCAGAACGTTATCGTCAATTGCCATACATAGGCATTTTCAATACTGATTTTTTAATCAAAGATTAATTATTTCCGAACAATAGAACAAAAAAATCTCGAAAAATCCATTCGAGACTTTTTATTTACGAACATTTTATTTAGAATAGAAGTATAGCAATTAAAAAGTAACTGACAACGATTGAAAGTGAGAAAAAATGACAAAACGTGTCTTAATGAGCGTATCTGACAAAACAGGCATTGCTGAATTTGCAAAAGCACTCCAAAATCTAGGCTGGGAAATTATTTCAACCGGCGGAACAAAACAAACGTTAGATCAAGAAAATATCCGAACGATCGCGATTGATGAAGTGACAGGATTCCCTGAAATGATGGATGGACGTGTGAAAACACTGCATCCTATGATCCACGGTGCTCTTCTTGGACGAAGAGACTTAGAAACGCACATGACGCAAATGAAAGTCCACGGGATTGAACCAATTGATCTTGTGGTTGTTAATCTTTATCCCTTCAAAGACACCTTACTTAAAGGAGGAACGCCAGATGAGATGATCGAAAAAATTGACATCGGTGGGCCTTCCATGTTGCGTTCTGCTGCAAAAAATCACGCTGCTGTCACTGTAGTTGTCGATCCAGATGACTACGCACAAGTAGTGACGGAGCTGTCTGAAAACGGAGAAACAACGCTCGCTTTTCGCCAAGAACTCGCTGCAAAAGTTTTTCGTCATACTGCAAGTTACGATGCCCTCATTGCAGATTATCTCGGGAAACAAAACCATATTACAGATCCTGAATCTACCACTTTAACTTACGATCTCAATCAACGCTTGCGTTATGGTGAAAATCCACAACAAGCAGCTGTTTTTTATCAAACCGCACTACCAACAAGTTTCTCTATTGCACAAGCCAAACAACTCAATGGAAAATCACTTTCATTTAATAACATCAGAGATGCCGATGCAGCCATCAAAATTGCACGTGATTTTCTTGACCAACCGACAGTTGTCGCATTAAAACACATGAATCCATGTGGTATTGGACAAGCAAAAACCATCACGCGTGCTTGGGACTATGCTTTTGAAGCAGATCCAGTTTCTATTTTTGGTGGAATCGTTGTCTTAAATCGCGAAGTTGACGCAGCTACCGCAAAAAAAATGCACGAAATTTTCCTCGAAATTATCATCGCACCAAGTTATTCTGACGAAGCACTAGATATTTTAACAACCAAAAAGAAAAATTTACGGATTCTTCAACTTGATTTTTCACAAGCCCAAGCTTCCAAAAAAGAAATGGAATATACAGGAGTAATCGGTGGTCTTTTAGTTCAAAACCAAGACATCATCGAAGAAAATCCAATGGAATGGTCAGTTCCAACAAAAACACAACCGACAAAAACGCAAAAACAAGCGCTCGAATTTGCGTGGAAAGCGTGTAAATTCGTCAAATCTAACGGCATTTTAGTGGCGAATCAAAACCAAACTTTAGGAGTTGGACCAGGTCAAACCAATCGTGTAGGCTCCGTAAAAATCGCCTTATCAGAAGCATTCAAAAAATCGTCAGTACTGACAGAAAATGCAGTGCTCGCCTCAGATGCATTCTTTCCTTTTGCAGACAACATTGATGAGATTGCAAAAGCAGGAGTGAAAGCCATCATTCAACCTGGTGGTTCTGTACGCGATGACGAAGTGATTAAAGCATGTGATCAGTACGGAATTGCGATGATTTTCACTGGTGTTCGTCATTTTAGACATTAAAAATTGGAGAAAAAAATGAAAGTTTTAGTTGTTGGTTCTGGTGGACGTGAACACGCATTAGCATGGAAGTTTGCACAATCAAAAAACGTTGAGCAAGTCTATGTGGCACCAGGAAATGAAGGCATGATGGACGTTGCTCAAATCATTCCCATCAAAGAAACTGATTTTGAAGGGTTGATTGCTTTTGCAAAAAAACACACCATCGCACTTACCTTTGTCGGACCAGAAGTTCCTTTGAGTTTAGGAATTGTTGACGCGTTTGAAAAGGAAGGATTACCGATTTTTGGACCAAGAAAAAATGCAGCGCTCATTGAAGGCAGTAAAACCTTTGCAAAAGAGCTGATGAAAAAATATCAAATCCCGACCGCTGATTACGAAGCATTTTCAGATTATGAAGCAGCACAGGCGTATCTTGAAAAAGTCGGCGCTCCAATTGTCATTAAAGCAGATGGTTTAGCGGCAGGAAAAGGTGTGGTTGTCGCACCAACACTTGAAATCGCACAAACAGCACTTCGAGAAATGATGTGTGACGAGAAGTTTGGCAAAACAGGAACAAAAGTCGTCATCGAAGAATTTTTAGAAGGAGAAGAATTTTCCTTTATGGCGCTGGTTCACGATGAGCTGATTCTACCACTCACCCTCTCGCAAGATCACAAACGTGCGTGTGATGGAGATAAAGGTCCCAACACAGGTGGGATGGGCGCATACTCAGATCTTCCACAAATCTCCAAAGTAACAACAGATACAGCGATGTCAGAAATCCTGATCCCCGCAATCGCTGCCATGAAAGACCAAAATCGCAGCTTCACAGGAGTGCTCTATGCTGGATTGATCTTGACAGATAAAGGGCCAAAAGTCATCGAATTTAATGCACGATTTGGAGATCCTGAAACTCAAGTCATCCTCCCACGCTTAGAAAATGATCTTGCCCAAGTCATCTTAGATTTGCTCAATAAAAAAACAACCCCACTAAAATGGTCAACAGATCAGGTCTTAGGCATCGTCCTTGCTGCGACAGGTTATCCAGATGCTCCTCAAAAAGGCAGTGTGATCAATGGCTTAGATGAATTAGATTCTGAAACGCTCGTCTTTCATAGTGGTACCAAAAAGCAAAACGAACAATGGCTTACGAATGGCGGTCGCGTTTTGTTTCTTGCCCGAAAAGAAAAAACACTAAAAGAAGCACAAACCAAAGTGTATGCTGAAGCCAAAAAAATCCAGTCCGACGGTCTCTTTTATCGCCATGATATTGGCTGGCGTGCATTGTAAAAAGCGTTGCGCATCGCGCAACGCTTTTTTTCAATCAAAAATAAAAATGAGTATTTTTTACGATCCGCTTAGACCATGTAGAAAAAATTGGGTTAAGGTTTCGGTTTTTTCAAAAAGCTGTTCTGCGCTTATTTTTTTCATCCCTTCCATAAAAATAGTGATGAGCATCATAAAATCAGACTTTGAAAAGTTAGCATCGATCACTCCCTCACTTTTTCCTTTGTGAAAAAGGGCTTCATAAATTTTGGATTGACTTTTAAGCGTTTCGTCATCAAAAAAATCAGGACTTTTTGAATATTGGAACATCAGGTTTTCTGAAAAAAACGGACGGTACTGATACAGCTGTTCGCGTTCAAGTGCGACGACAGCGCGATAAGTGGACTCGAAATCCAAATCACTCTCTATAATCGCATCAATCTTTTGAACCATCTGTTGGAGTGCCTGAATCAGCACGACATTCATCAGATGATTTTTGTTTTTAAAGTATTTAAATAAAGTGACTTTTGACACCTCGGCCAATTGTGCGATTTCATCAACTGTAATGTCACTTATCGCTTTTTCATTTATCAATTGAAGCGTCGTTTTTAAAACGGCATTTTGTTTTTTTTCTGTTTGATTCATTAGTTTTGTTTTATCTTTTCATAAATTTGATCTGATCTATCAAAATTATAACTTAATATTTGAACTTTTTCAACGAAAGGCGTACAATATGAACTATAAATAGATAAATAGTTCATTTTTATAATTCATTTTGAAAAATTTAAAACCATCAGGCACAAAACATTTGAAATGCAACAGATGAAAAATGAATGCTATCGGAGGAAAAAATAATGGGTGCTCTTCTTAAAGTTAGTCAACTCAAAAAGCAATTTGGAAAATTTGAAGCCCTAAAAAATGTCACTTTTGAACTCCATTCAGGTGAGGTTTTAGGCTATGTTGGACCAAATGGTGCTGGGAAATCAACAACGATTCGTATTTTATTGGGGCTCATTAAAGCAAGCTCTGGATCGGCTACGATTTTTGGGAAAAATGTTTTTACGGATGCGCTAGCAATTCACAAAAACATCGCTTATGTGCCAGGAGATGTCTATTTGTGGCCAAATCTTTCAGGTGGAGAAATTATTGATTTATTTTTGAAAATGCATGGTCATTTTGATCCTCAAAAGCGCGATGAACTCATCAAAAAATTTGAATTTGATCCTAAGAAAAAAGCACGCTCATACTCAAAAGGAAATCGTCAAAAGGTTGCGCTCATTGCAGCGCTCGCAAGTCAAGCAGAACTCTATATTTTTGATGAACCAACCAGTGGACTTGATCCATTGATGGAAGCAGTGTTTCAAGAAGAAGTAGAGCGGTTAAAACAGCAAGGAAAAGCGATTTTATTATCCAGTCATATTCTCTCAGAGGTAGAGCGACTCTGTGACAAGATTGCGATCATTCGCGCAGGTGAAATCGTAGAATTTGGTTCTTTAGATGAAATGAGACATCTCACACGCTATGAATTCAAAGTTGAAACACAAGAAGTGATTCAAGACATTGAAAAAATCGATTTTATCCACGAGGTCAAGTTTAATTCAAACGAACCAAGAAAAATCAGTTTTCAAGCAGATTCAGATCGCATTCAAGATGTTGTAAGTTATTTATCAAATGCTCACATCATCAAACTAGAAAGTAATCCTCAAACCCTTGAATCCTTATTTTTACACCACTATACCTTAGAGAATCAAGAGGAGAAAAAATGAATCAACCCTTTCATAATACTGGATTCATGCTTCGCTTGCTTTTAAAGCGAGATGGATTAAAATATCTATTTTGGTTACTTGGTCTTTTGATTTATGCCGCATCGGGTGTCGGAAAATTAGAACTTGCAGTAACGACAGCGACAAAACAAAGCATGTATGCCTTATTTAATGGCCCTGCATTAGTTAGTTTATTTGGTCCAACTTCTGTATCTGATTGGCAGCACTTTACGGCAGCAGCAGCATTTGGTGGATTGATGCCACTTACGACAGGGCTTGTTTTTTCAATCATCACAATGATTTATGTCATTAATCGCACGAGAAAAGAAGAAGATGAAGGCATCACTGAACTTTTACGTTCTTTTCAGATTGGTAAATTATCCAATACACTTTCTGTTGTCTTAGAACTTTTTTGCTTGCAAGTGATTCTCACTTTTGCTCTGGCTTTATCTATCCAGCTTCAACATGCATTAGGAATGACTCATTTTTCACAAAATCTTCTTTTCGCCTCCTCTATCACAAGTCAAAGTGTGATGTGGGGGATGATAGCGCTTCTTTTTTCTCAACTTTTTCCAGAAGCAAGTCCTGCAAAAGGCGCTTCCATTGGATTTTTCGGGTTATTGTACATTATTCGGATGGGGACAGACATAAAAGATATTGCTTTAAGTTGGTTTAATCCTTTATCTTGGAGCTATCTTACTGGTGTCTATGTTAAAAACAACTGGCTCCCAATTCTTTACACGCTTTTGTTTGCTGCTGTGATGCTTGTCATTGCATTGGTACTTGAAATCAGGCGAGATGTTGCAGTCGGATATCTTCCTCAATCTAAAGCACGAGCACATGCAGGATATTTTTTAAGCACTTTTCAAGGTTTAGTTTTGCGATTGCAACGTATTTCAGCACTCGGTTGGGTGTTTGGGCTGTTTGTATTAGGGCTGACGTATGGTTCGATGATTAGTAAAATAGGAACGCTTGTTGGAGGAAATTCAAACACAAATCACCTGCTTCAAAAAGAGTTACAAATCACACAAGGATCGAATCAAATGGTAATGAAACAACAATTCTTATCTACCATCTATGTCGTTCTTGCGCTCATTGCCACTTGTTTTGCAATAACACTTTTAAATAAAATGGTTTCTGAAGAAAGACACCAACGACAAGAACAACTTTATGCTCTACCGAATAGTCGATTCAGCGTTTATCTGACTTATGTTTTATCTGCTTTCGGACTTGGCACTTTAGCTCAACTGGGAGGTATTTTAGGAATTTATGTAGCTCAAGCAGGACAAAAAAATGCGGTAAGCTTTAGTGCAATGATTAAAGGAGGGCTCCCATTTGTCATTGGGATTTGGTTTGTTTTGGGGATTTTGTGTCTTTTGATTGCATTTTTACCACGTTTTTCAAATGCCATCTGGGTTTACGTTGGACTTTCATTTTTCTTAAGTATGATTGGACCCATCCTTGATTTACCACAGGGAATGCTCAAACTTAATGTATTTGACTGGATTATGAAAACCAATAGCGCGCCAAATACACTCAATACTCCGTCACTTTTTGTGCTTGTTTTCCTTACACTTATCATGATCGCACTAGGATTTGTAGCGTATAAAAAACGTGATATCATTAGTGGATAATTTATTAAAAAAACATTTAAGAAATCATTTTTTAGATGTTTTTTTTTAGCACATTTGCTCTATTTACAAACAATACGTAAATTTTGTGTAAAAGGATAAAGTATTGATTTAAAAAGGCGCTATTTTGTGATAAAATCAAGGAAGTAATACAATAGAAAAGGAATTAGGATGTCAGACGAAAAAAAGAATATTTATACCAATCGTGAAATCTCTTGGCTGCAGTTCAATGAACGTGTCCTTGAAGAAGCTGAAAAAACGAATAACCCTACCTTTGAGCGTTTGCGCTTTATCTCCATTTTTATGAATAATTTAGATGAGTTTTATCGCGTGCGCGTGGGGCGTTTAAATGATGAGTTGATTCTTGATGAGGGAGTGGGTGATGTAAAAAAAGACAACGCTACTGCTCTATTTCGGACGGTTTTAAGAAAAACAAAGCGTTTCATTCCTCGATTTAATGAAGCGTACAATAGCATTTGTAAAGATTTATCAGAACTTGGCATTTCAAGGATTGCAGAGCATGATAAATTATCTGAAAAAGACGAAAACTATCTGAGAAATGTATTTAAATATAAAGTGGCGCCGCACATTATGCCTTTTATTATTGAAAAAAATCATCCCCTTCCTTTTTTTGAGAATGAGCGTTTGATTTTAGGTGCAACATTAAAAACAAAAAAAGGAAATACGCGCTTTGGATTTTTACCAATTCCTGAAGGCGTAGATAAAATTGTACGGATTCCAAGTGATCCAAGACGATTCATGCTGATTGAGGATTTGATCTTTAAATATGCTAATCGGATTTTCCACAAATTTACGGTGGAGGGAAAAATCGTTTTTTCTGTGGTGAGAAATGCGGACATTGACGAAAGTGATGGTCTTTATGATTATGATCCTGATTTTTCTGAAACCATGTCAAAGATTATTGAGGTAAGAAGTTTTAGAGCACCAGTCATGGTAAAATATCACGGGGGAAATGCTCCGAAATTATTGAATTATTTAGCACATAATTTTGCTTTGCGTAAAACACAATTTTTCAATTATGATACGCCACTTGAATTTGATTATTTATCAGAAATAGAACCTTTATTTACAAAAAAGGCGCGAAAAAAAGCATTTTATCCAACAATTAAGCCTGCTCAAAATCAAATGATTGATGATAATGAAGCAATGTTGGATCAATTGATTAAAAAAGATGTGTTAAATTCTTATCCTTTTGAAAGTATTACTCCGATGATTGAATTATTGAATCAAGGAGCAAATGATGAGCGTGTTCAGGAGATTTCGATGACGCTTTATCGGGTGTCCAGACAATCCAAAATTGTTGCGGCGCTGATTGCGGCAAGTAAAAAAGGAAAAAAAGTTACGGTTGTCATTGAATTAAGGGCAAGATTTGATGAGGAAAATAATATTGATCTTTCAGAGAAGTTAAATAAATCAGGAATTACTGTGATTTATGGCTTACCAGGCTATAAAGTACACTCAAAACTTCTTTTGATTGAGCTTTTTGATGGTCGAAAGATTGGTTTAGTTGGAACAGGAAATTTCAACGAAACAACGGCTAAATTTTATACGGATTTGGCATTGATGACGTCAAATGCTGTACTGACTAAAGATATCAAACGTGTTTTTTCTCATATTGAAGCAGGTTCTTTTGTTCAACAAACCAATGCGTTATTGGTTTCACCGCTATTGATGAAGCCAAAATTGATTGAGTTGATTGATGAAGAAATCGAAGCAGCAAAATCTGGTCTTTTGGCGCACATTGTTTTAAAGATGAATGCTTTGACTGAAAAAGAAATGATGGAAAAGCTGGTTGAAGCTTCAAAAGCTGGTGTGCGTGTGGATTTGATTATTCGTGGCATTTGTTGTCTTATCCCAGGGATTAAGGGAGAAACGGAACATATTTTTGTTCGTTCTATTGTTGGGAGGTATTTGGAACATTCTCGAATTTTTGCTTTCGGTGCTGGAGATCGTCAGAAAAAATATTATCTTTCGTCAGCAGATTTTATGACGAGAAATCTGACAGGTCGTGTTGAAGCTGCTGTTCCAGTTTTTGATCCAGCAAGTCAAGCAAAAATTGAGCATATTTTGGAACTTTGCTTAAAGGATAACGTGAACGCACGCATTCAAAAATCAACTGGAAAATATGGTTCTAATCGAGTGATGAAAAAAACCAAGTTAGTGAATAGTCAAGAACTCCTTGTACAAGAAGCTCAAAAGAATCAATTAAAAATGAAAGAAAAGAAAGATTAAGGGTAAAAAATCATGAAAAGAATTGGTATTTTAACAAGTGGTGGAGATTGTGCTGGATTAAATTCGGCGGTTTATAGTGTGGCAAAAACGCTGTATCAAGAGATGGATGATGTTGAAATCATCGGAATTTATGATGGCTACACTGGATTGATTGATCTGAACACACAAGTGCTTAAACCTCATGATTTCGAAGGTTTGGTTTCTAAGGGCGGAACTTTTCTGCGTTCAATTCGGCAGTCATTTAAAACGATTGATATCAAAGACGAAAATGGTGTTTCAAAAGCGGATAAAATGGTAGCAAATTATCAGAAGTTGAAATTGGATGCATTGGTTGTACTTGGGGGAAATGGAACGCATAAAGTGGCGAATCTTTTGTCACAACGGGGATTAAATATTGTCGCTTTACCAAAAACGATTGATAATGATATTTTTGGGACAGAAGAAACATTTGGATATGATACGGCTGTGCAGGTTGGGGTAGATTATATTGAACGAATCAGAACTACGGCACAGTCACATTCTCGAGTTTTCTTGGTTGAAATCATGGGAAATAAAGTGGGCTGGTTAGCGCTGTCAACAGGAGTTGCAAGTGCTGCGGATACGATCATTTTACCTGAGATTCCTTATTCGATTGAGCGTGTATCACAAGATTTGAAAAAGATACTAACAAAGAAAAATTATGCGATTATTGTTGTGAGTGAAGGTGCTTATTCAAAAGATGAAAAGAAATTAAAAAATAAAGAACGTCTTTTGGCGCGGCAAGAGGCTGGATTTAGCTCGGTCACTGAAAAAATAGCTCAAGAAATCAATGAGAAACTTGGTGTAGAAGTGAGAGTGGCAATACCTGGACATGCGTTACGTGGTGGAGAACCTTCTGCGCGTGATCGAAATTATACCATGAAACTTGGCAGTGTCGCTGCGGGGCTTGTGATGGATGAGGTATTTGGGGTCACTGTCGCGCTTGTGAATGGAAAAATAACATTTAATCATTTGAGTGATATTGCTGGAAAAGCAAAACCCATTTTGGAAAATGATCCTTTACTTGAAGCTGCGCGTCATGTCGGGATTTCATTTGGAGATTAAAAAAATAGCCTTTAGGGCTATTTTTTTAGCTGTTGATAACGGTCGTACCAGATGTCAACATATTCTTTTGAAAATGGACCTTTGCCGTTATTGATCCAATCGACAAGGATTTTTACATTTTCTTTCAAAATGTGGTCTATTTCCTTAGAATAATGCATTTGTTTACGGTGACGTTCGTATTCTTCAACGTCAAGGAGTTTTTTCTCCCCATCCTTAAATACTTTGACATCTAAATCATAATCAATGTATTTTAAGGCTTCGTTATCAAGGACGAAGGGGCTCGCTAGATTGCAGTAGTAGCTGACGCCTTCCTCACGAATCATAGCAATGATGTTAAACCAAAACTTTTTGTGGAAATAAACAATCGCAGGCTCGCGCGTCACCCAACGACGATCGTCAGATTCTGTGACAAGGGTGTGATCATTGACGCCAATGATTGAATTTTCATTAGTTTTCAGAACCATCGTATCGCGCCAAGTGCGATGCAGGCTCCCATCATGTTTATAGCTTTGAATCGTGATAAAGTCGCCTTCTTTTGGAATATTCAAGGCATTCTCGCTTTCTCAATTCAAAGTTCTCGTCTCTTATTGTATCACTTTTTTTGAAATATTGATAGTATGAGAGCAGTCATTTTAATGAAATTCAAAAATTGTCAGCGCTGACAGAAATTCTTTTGCCAGTTCTTTTTTTCTGAATGTCTGCCATTGAGTAAGGGATTGTATGGCGTTATAGCGTTTTCTGAGATGAAAAGCGTCCGTAATGAGGAGCTCTGGATGAAGCTCAAAAAAGCGAGGAACCATTTGCCACTCGTAAGGATAGCCCAGTGCTTTGGCATGGTAATGAATGTCATCAATGACAACATCTGAAAAATGATGATGAATGTGTCCGAAAACAACATCAGTAATCTGAGGAAATTGAGCGAAAAGGGCGTGAAAATGTTCGGATCCGAGATAAGCATTGAAACGGGCGAATTTTTCATAGCGTGTGTCAATGATGAAGGCGTGATGTGGGACAAAATGCATACTGATGATGATCCGCTTTGCTTTTGTCAGTGCTGACAGAACCTTTTTGAGCTTTGATAAAATCTGCGCTGTGGTCAGTGGATCAGATGCGGCTCTGTGAATTTTTCGATCGAAATAAAAGGCGTGTTTGTAGCGCTCAATTTTTTTGACATCCACAGGTTGAGGCATGAAAGAATAATCGTACCATCCTGAAAAACTGACAAAGGCAGTGTCAGAAAACCACTGAACTTGAAAATCGTTTGCGCTGATTGTCTCTTCCGTCAGTCCTACCATGTCGTGATTACCCAAATTATAACTCACGGCAATTTCTGTCAGTACTGACAGATGTTTAAAATACGGCACCGTCAGATTTTTAAAGTCATTTGACATGTCCCCTGCAAAATGAAGATGTGTAATGTTTTCATTGATGAGCACTTGATTAAAAAGTTCTAATTCCTCCTCGGAAAAATGATTGATATCGAGATGAAAATCAGAAATGATTGCTAATTTTTTCGTATTTGACATGAGTTCATTATAACGAAAATAAAAAAGAATGTGTTGTAATGCGTGCTATTTTGATTTATTTCAACACATCTCTAAAAAAACACACAGCAAAGCTGAAAATCGTAAGAAAACGATTACTTTTCACTTGACAAACGTTGAGGGGGGGGGGGGGTATAATATCGTTAATAGTAGTTTTCTGCTGCCTAAAAATCGCGAGAGACTAAGAATATCAAGGGTTTTCGGTGGGTGAAAAAACTTAGGAAAAACGTGAAATTTGCGAATAATTCTTGTTGCTTATGCTTGCATTTTCGCGAAATGAACTATAATACCAGCAAATCTTAGGCAGGAACTGTCAAGAGTAAAGCAAGGAGAAAATATTATGAATCAGAATAAGTTTAACGGCTAAGGTTCGAATTACGCAAATTTCGCGAAAAAAGCCACACTTGCGACCATCACAGCGATGGCAGCTTTGACTCTTGCGGCTTGCGGAAATAATGACGCTGGTGCGAAACCTGCCGGGTCAAGTGAGCCGAAGACCGAGCAAAGCGCGACGAACAATAATAATACTTCCTCATCTGATAATTCCGCGAATAATAATAGCATAGTTGGAAATGTAACTAACACGCCCGAGAGTTTCTCAGATTTTAAGGCAACAGTTACTGCTGGCGGTTATACGATTACATCCACAACTCAGAATGAAGATGGATATACTGCAAATGTAACCGTGGACGGACATAAAGGCACAATTGGTAATGGAAAAGGAACTGACGATTGGGTGGTTTCATTCCCTGATCTCAATATCAACGATCAAATTTCTAAATTATACAACGGAATGAATGCCACGTATATCTGCTCGAAAGAGTGAGAAAAAGGCTACGACGGCGCGATCAGTATCATTGAATACGACATTTACAATCTCTACATGGATGGCACGGTTTTCGCAAAAATCGAGCTGCTGGAGGAAATGATTGAGCGGATTTTAGAGCCACTTTCGGAATAGAAAGAGTTTTTTTATTTTTTGTAAATGGTTGAGTTGCCAAAAAAGAGGATGATCACGTCTTGAATGATGCAGCGGATAGCTTTCAACAAATATCACGTGCTGAATGATTTGCTTGTGGCTATGATCGTGTGGAGAAAAACAAAACGATTTGGTTGAAAACAAGTACAACCTAAAATTTGAACATTGAGCAGAGCACTTAAAATTAACTATCAAAACATGGAGCGAAAAATTTTCACTCCATATTTTGACTAAAGACAAATTTCTAGCAATTTTGTCTTCAGTTTGATTACCGATAGAATTTTGTCAGTAATTTTTTTAGTCATTAAATACTGGTAAAGAATTTAGCGTTTCCAATTTTAGTTTGATAAATATATTCGTTAATGAAAGTATCAAAATCGTAGGAATCCATAGGTTTGCACAATTCATCGTGACAATATATTTTTCCTTTGCAAAGACCAATGAGTGAGCAATTTTGACATTGGGAATTGAATTTGGATTTATTTTCTTTAAAATTTGAAATTTTCTGCTGGAGATGCTTGGCGATATTTTCGTGTTTTAATGCGCTATTCCATTTGATTCTTTTATTATAATGCGTAGCATTACAGATTCCAAGCGAAGTATCAGAGAATAATTTTATTGACCATTCATTGTAGCCGTCACACTCAAAGTTATAGGGGACAAAAGGACTTCCTTTTATAGAAAAACCATATTTGATTAGCAACCTAATAGCAATGGAAGATTTCCATTTTAAAAAATCGTCATAATTTAAAGTGTTGTTAAAGTTAAGATTAAAGTCATAATTATCAAGATAATAACATTCGATATTTGCTTTAATCTGTTCTTGATTGAGCAATTTTAAAAAATTTTCAAAATCATAAAGATTACCATTATGGGTATTGTAGTCAATATTCAATGTAATATTTTTTAATTTACTCGCTTCACGTAAATTATTAATTATTTTATCGTAAGTCCCATTGCCTCCTTTTGTTGGGCGCATAATATCTTGGTCTTCTTTTAAAGTAAGCACAGTATCAATGATAATATGGTTAAACTCATTTAAAAATTCAGGGGTTAATAGATAAGAGTTCGTGCCAATTCCAAAAATCACATTGATTTTTGGAATTTGCTCAATCTTTGACTTAATCTCTAAAATTTTATTTTTATAGAGCAAAGGCTCTCCGCCAAAAAAATAGATATAAAAGTTTTGTTCACCATTCCTCATTACAGATTCAATGTAATCTATGATTATATTTATTGATTTAGAAGTGAGTGTTCCTTCATTTTCAAAATTATTCTGATAACAGTAAGGGCACTTTAAGTTGCAGTGTTCAGTCACATTTATTGTGATTGTAGTATACTTGCGTTTGAGATTAACAGTAGCATCAAGATATTTTTGTACATTGTTGCTAAAGAAATTTTTCTTGATTAAATATTCTAATTCAATTTTACTTAGAAGTTCCTCGTTTATAGAGTTATCATTGATGAAGTATTTTTATCTAAAGTAATGATTGTTCTGTTTAGAGGATGACATAAGATTTTTATGTTAATATTATCTGAATTGATAATCTTTACATATTGAGATAATTTCATTTAAATTTACCACCCATTAACCATAATCAATAATATTTATTATTACATTATAATATAGCATAATCAATATTTAATTGAATTTACTAAATGATTGCAAATTGATTAAATTTTATATATGATTACGTTTTGTTGTTTGGAGAGGTTGACAGACAAGAAAAAAAAGAATATCCTTAATGCAAGAAAGGAGAGCATTATGGAAATTATCGTTGAAAACAATGTTGCCAATGTTATTATCATGGGCTGTGGTGCTGGTCGGTTTTCTAGCCAAAGAGAAACGATATCATCTGATTCTGTTGAAAAAATAACTGAAGTTTGCAAAGCAAGCTGAATGGATTGTTTATGTGAGCTAAGTCGTTGAGTGGTTTAGTTCATTTATTTTTACTTTGATTTTTTCCAATCACTAATTTTATGAAAAAATATTTTTTATTGCACAAGAAAAAGTCGCTGATATTTTTGCTCATAGCAATTCTCTCATCCTTTTTAACAGCAGGTTTAGGATTTATTTATAGTCTTTTAACTCAAATGGCACTGGGGAAAGATTTGCATCAATTTTTACTTGTAGCTGGATTTGCGATTGTATATCTAATTGTAGAGGCGTATTTTGATTATGTTCCTAGATATTCCAAGTCAAAATTACTCAACTCGGTCATGCATTCGATGAGATGTGAGCTGATTATACATTATAGTAAGAGAGATTTAGGGATTCTCTTAAATGAAGAAGCAACTGAGCGTTCTAATCGTGTTGTTAATGATTTGCCGCTGATTCAATCGGAATACTTATCCCCTATTTTAGCTTTGATAAGAACGAGCTTTCTTTTTGTATTCTCATTGATTGGTGCTTTTTATTTGCAAGGAATTTTGACACTAATTATGTTAGCCCTTTGTTTCATTCCGCTTTTAGCACCTTTGATTAACTCAAAAATTCTTTCTAACAATAAGAAAGAGACACAAAATAAGAAAAATCAATTTCTGAAAGATTTCGAGAACTTTTCCAGAAATATCTCTACTGTCATCATCACAAATTCTTCCAAAGTTTTTCAAAAAATATTGAATCATTCAAGTCATCAGATGAAAGATGCTACCATTTTTCTGAATAAACAGGAGTCAAAAACGATTGCTATTTCTTATGGTCTTTCTGGTATTGTTTATTCAGGAACATGGATTATTGGGGGCTTTTTTGTCTTTATGCATCATTTAACAGTACCTGGATTGATCGCGATGACAACATTGATGAATACTGTCGCTGGTCCTATTCAATATCTTAGCGAGTTATCTACCATGATTTCAGGTAGTAAAGGTGTTGCAAAAGACTATTTAAGTTTTATCACGGATAAGACGCAAGAAAACGCAGAAAAAGCTCAGAATTTTAAAGAAAGGTTAGAGCATCTTCAAGTGCGAAATATTTCCTACTCATTTGAGAATAGAATACTTTTTGATAATGTAACTTATGATTTTGTATCAAATAAAAAATACGCCATCAAAGGTGAAAGTGGCGCAGGCAAAACAACCTTGCTAAGGATTTTAATGGGGATCAGTAAAAGTGACTCTGGCGAAGTTTTATTGAATGAAAAAAATTTAAATGAAATTAGCTCTCAAAGTTATTTTAAAAAACTAGCTTATGTACCACAGAAAACAGCTATATTTTCAGGGACTTTAGCGGAAAATGTGACGATGTATCAAGAATATGATAGAGTTAAAGTCATTTCTTGCTTAGAAAAAGCTGGTCTAGGAAAACTTCTAAAAGAGATTGATAATAATATTGAAATAGAGCTTGGTAAAGGCTTGACATTATCTGGAGGAGAAGAAAGACGACTAGATATTGCAAGAGCGCTTTATCACGCAGCTGAAATTATGATTTTAGATGAACCAACGAGTGGCTTAGATTCAATAAATGAGCAAGCCATAGCTGGGGTTATCGGAAATATTGAAAATGTCATTATCATTGTGGTGACACATTCTAATAATCAAGAATTTCTCTCTATTTTTGATAAAGTTTTAGAAATAAAAAATAGTTCATTACTCGAACAGAATTAATAAAAAACTTATCAGCGACTGGTAGGTAGACTAAAGACAAAGCCCCAGTGGCTTTGTCTTTTTTCATCTCTGAAATATTGTAATAATCACATAAACAGAGCTTAGGAAATGTTTAAGCCTCACAAAATGGATCAGTCAAATCGGAAAAAGTGGGTTCTATTTCATGAATGGGCAGGTCATTGTCCAGCGAGGTGGCTGGGCCGACACGCAGATGATTAGTCGGGTTTACGGACGGCACGTGACGCCAGTCTTGCAAGAGCGAGCAGACCAGCTCCTGCAAGGTTTCTCGGTTCAAAGTTCACGAAATATTCACGAAAAAGCTGAGGAGATACGAGGGGTAAGCAGGAGGTCAGGCTGAAACTGAAAATGAGAAAGCTGATAACGGATGGGCTTTGAGGAGTTAGGAAGAGAATGCGCACGCGGGAGCGGACTTATGTTATAATGTGAAACATGAATGATTTAAAAGAAGCGATAATAGATCTTGCAAAAACACTCAACATTCAAAAAATTGGGTTTACAACAGCAGATAATTTTGAGTATTTGAGAAAATCTCTTGTTGAACAGAAAGAGGCGGGGCACACGAGTGGGTTTGAGCATCAAAATCTTGATGAGCGTTTGCACCCAAAACTTGCGGTTGCTGATGCTAAAACCATTATCTCGATTGCGATTGCTTATCCAAATAAAACGCTATCAAAGCCTGAAAAAACGGAGTTTCGTCGGGGGCAATTTTCGCGCGGGTCTTGGGGAGAAGATTATCATGCTGTGTTGCAAAGAAAATTAAATGCACTTGCGTTAGGCATCGAAAAATTGGCAGGGCAGTTTCATTATCAAGCGATGGTGGATACTGGTGCATTGGTTGATGTAGCGGTTGCTGCGCGCGCGGGGATTGGATTTATCGGAAAAAATGGGTTATTGATCAGCAAAGAATACGGCTCATGGATGTTTCTTGGTGAGTTGGTTACTACGCTTGAAATTGAACCTGATAGTGCTGTTGATTATGGCTGTGGCACGTGTACACGCTGTGTGGACTTTTGTCCAACGACAGCCCTTCTTGGAGATGGGCGTTTAAATGCTCAAAAATGTTTGAGCTATCAAACGCAAGCGAAAGGAAAAATGCCGCTTGAATATCGTGAAAAAATAAAAACAGTCATTTACGGCTGTGATATTTGTCAAATGGTATGTCCATATAATAAAGGAATTGACAGTCATTTTCATCCTGAAATGGAAGCTGATGCAGCGTTGACCAATCCAGAACTTCTCCCGTTACTTGACTTATCAAACAAACAATTTGTCAATAAATTTGGGAAGATGGCAGGAGCTTGGCGTGGAAAAAATCCGATTCAGCGCAATGCCGTCTATGCTTTGGCTAATGCTAATGATAAAACGGCGCTTCCAAAGCTAAAAGAGATGGCAAAAAATGATTCGCGTGATGTTATGGTGGATGCTGCAAAATGGGCGATTGAAAAATTAGAAAATGGGAAAACTCGGATTCGACCTAAAACGAAATAAAATGACGAAAACGCACGATTTTTCTTGACACGTAGTCGAAAAAAGGATATAATTCAGACAATACTAGAATAGTAACCTTTTTTAAAAATTTTACAGAAAGTCTGTGCTGATGAAAGCAGATAAATCTAAAAAGGTGAATGGACTGGTCATTATATTGATTTGAACCCATAAGAATCACGGTGCGCTACCGATACCCAGCATCTCGTTGTTTGACGAGAAAAAGAAAAGCATGTTTTGGGGAAATCCCCTAAAAAGCTTAAAGTACGGTGGCACCACGCTAATTCGTCCGTAGAGTAGGATACTCTGCGGACTTTTTTTGATTTCTTATTAGAACATGGACAAAACACATGAAAAAATTTCCCCTAAAAAGACGATGGCAACGCTCAAAAGTAAATTCAAAAATAAAAAAATGAAAAGCGGAGCTTAAAAATGAAAATAACAAAAGAAATAAAAACAGATGTTCTCACGCCAGTTTCAATCTACTTGCGTTTACAAGGAAAAAATAAAGTAATGTTAGAATCCATTCCGCGAGAAAATGAAAAATCTCGGTTTTCAATCATTGCTGTGAATCCTGTGCATCACATTAAATTTCAAAATCAGATACTCACGATTGATGGAGAAGTAAAAGAAACGACTGATCCACTTAAAACCATCGAATCACTTGTAAATCAGCCGCAAGAGAAACAAGATGGTTTTCCTTTTTCAAGCGGTGCGATTGGGTATGCTGGCTTTGATACTTATGGCATTTATGAACACATTGATTTTTCAAAGCAACTTGAAGACCCAATTGGAACACCAGATATATATTTTATGCTTTATGAAAGTTATGTCATTTTTGACCATAAAAAAGAGACACTTTTGCTCGTTGAGGACGATGTGTATAGTCATCGGACGCAAGAGGAATTATTGTCAGCACTGACAGAAAAATATGAAGCACTCAATGTTTTGAGTCCGTTGGAAAATCATTTTGCACAGAACAAAAAACTTACGTTTTCAAGTCAGATGACTAAAGAAGATTTTGAAGCAAAAGTGAAAGCAGCAAAAACGCTCATTCGACAAGGAGATATGTTTCAAATTGTTCTATCACAGCGTTTAAGTGCGCATTTTTTTGGAGATGCTTTTAATTATTATCGGGGACTTCGGATTGAAAATCCATCTTCTTATATGTATTTTTTAGAATTTGATGGATTTTATATTATTGGCTGTTCTCCTGAGCGCCTCGTTGCGGTCCAAAATGGGATTGTGTCAACGAACCCGATTGCTGGGACAAGAAAACGTGGAGAAACGGACGAGGAAGATCAAAAGCTTATCGAAGAATTGAAAAATGATGAAAAAGAATGTGCAGAACATCGGATGTTAGTAGATTTAGGACGAAATGATATCGGAAAAATTTCCGAATATGGCACGGTTGAAGTGACGCATTTTATGGAAATCGAGAAGTATCGTTATGTTATGCACATCACAAGTGAGGTCAAAGGAACACTCAAAACAGAATACACAGCGATGGATGCGTTAATTTCAACACTTCCAGCAGGGACACTATCAGGAGCACCAAAAAATCGAGCATATCATCGGATTTACGAGTTTGAGACGCAAAAACGAGGAATATATGGTGGTGCGATTGGGTATTTGACCAAAAATGGGAACTGTGATTTTGCGATTGCGATTCGGACGATGGTCTTAAAAGATCAAACGGCTTATGTTCAGGCGGGTGCGGGAATTGTTTATGATTCTGATCCTGCAAGTGAGTACCAAGAAACGCTCAATAAAGCGAAGGCGCTTTTAGAGATCGGAGAATGACACCGCGCTTTTATTTTTGACATGGATCGAGATGAGAAAGGAAAATGATGATTTTAATTATTGATAATTACGACAGTTTTACTTATAATTTGGCACAATATTTGGGGAGTTTTGTTGATCTTGTGGTGTTACGCAATGACGATAAGACTTTATTTGATGTTGCTCAAAAGGCAGATGCTTTGATCTTTTCACCTGGTCCAGGCTGGCCGATAGATGCTGGTAAAATGGAGGAGATGATTCGGGAATTTGCAGGGAAAAAGCCGATGCTTGGAATTTGTCTTGGTTTTCAAGCCATGGTTGAGGTCTTTGGAGGAAAACTTCGCCTCGCTCACCACGTCATGCATGGGAAAAATTCTCTTGTTCAACAAACGTCAAAAAATGTTCTTTTTGATCATCTTTCGAATGAATTTGAGGTGATGCGCTATCACTCCATCGTTATGGATGAAAAACAAGCCCTACCAGATTTTGCCATCACAGCAGTGTCGATGGACGACGGCGAAATCATGGCGATTGAAAATGAAAAACTGCAACTTTACGGCTTACAATTTCACCCAGAGAGCATTGGCACACGTGATGGCATGACAATGATTGAAAATTTTGTGAAAACAGTGGAGAATAAAAATGGTCTCACACATCGCTGATATTGGTCTTGAAGTTGAAAATTTTGAGGCATTTAAAGCACTTCTCCCAGCATTTGGAAGATCAAGCATTACCGTAGGAAACTATAGTATTGCTCAGTCTAAAAGTGGTGCAAGTTTGTGGTTTTTTAAAGATCCTGTCACAAAACAGCAAGGTTTTGCTCCGCATTTTGATGGTGAGAGCAAAATAAACGTCAGAATGAATCAAGAAGTTAGTGATGAAATCAAAGGGAAATTAGAGGCGGTACTTGGCGTTTGGTGTATTGATGCTCAAACAAAAGAAGAGAGCACGCCGATATTTTTTGATTGTGTCAATGTTGCCAACCTAAAAGCAGATAAAAAAACAGACTTTAACTTACAGTTAACCGCTTTTCCTGAAAAAATTAGCAGTTTTCGCAGCGAAGAAGATTATTATGCAAGTCAAGAAAAGGTAAAATATCAGTATAGCAGCAATTATTATATCAGTTATGGCTCTTTTAATGGCTCACCCAATGCAGGATTTGCTGGAAAAATACTTGAACGTAAAGTGTTAAAAAATGAATGGACGAATCAAAAATTTCTCTGGTTGAAAACAGAAAGTATCGTGGGAATAATTGATGTTGTCGCGTCATTGAAATTCTTTGCTGAACTTCCAGACGTCGGAGATATTCTCACAGGAGAATTTTATCTCAGCGGAAAATTAACGCCTCATTCCAAAAGCATTTTTGCCAAATTAAGAAAAAAATAATTTCAGAAAGAAGATAAAAATGAAAAATGAACTCGAAAAAGTCATGCAAAACCGTGATATGACCGTCAATGAAATGAATATGCTCGCCAACAGCATTATCCAAGGCGAACTTAGCGAAGTCCAAATCGCTGCTTTCCTTGTTGCCCTAAAAATGAAAGGTGAATCAAGTTCAGAACTCACAGGACTTGCGAAAGCTTTGCAACGTGCAGCAGTAACGATCCCGACACAATTTACAGATGCAATGGATAATTGTGGCACAGGAGGAGATCGGAGTTTTAGCTTTAATATCTCGACAACCGCCGCTTTTGTCCTTGCTGCGGGAGGTGTACACATGGCAAAGCACGGCAATCGCTCAATTACCAGCAAATCAGGTTCTGCCGATGTTCTTGAAGCGCTAGGGATTAATCTTTATCTTTCTCCTGAAAAATTGGCCGCTGTTTTTGATAAGATTGGATTGGTCTTTCTTTTCGCACAAAATCTGCACCCTGCCATGAAATATTTTACACCTGTTCGCAGGCAACTTGAAATTCCTACAATCATGAACTTGACAGGGCCGTTAATCAATCCAGTACCACTTGAAACACAACTTTTGGGCACCAGTCGTCCAGATTTATTGCAAACAACGGCTGAGGTCTTGAAAGGACTTGGACGCAAGCGCGCCATTGTCATCACAGGCCAAAATAATGTGGATGAGGCAACACTTTTTGGTGTTAATCACTACGCACTTTTAGAAAATGGCGACATCAGCCTGCATGAATTTACTGCTGCGGATTTGGGAATGGAAGAAGTGACGTTGAATGATATTCGTGGAGGCGAAGCCCCTGAAAATGCGAAAATCCTTGAGAATGTCCTCAAAAATAGCGCCAGTCCTTATCTTGAAACAACAGTGCTCAACGCTGGACTAGGATTTTATGCAGCGGGAAAAGTTTCAACGATTAAAGAAGGAATTAGTCTTGCGCGCGACGTGATTGCAAATGGCGCAGCGCTTGAAAAACTCAGAGCTTTACAAAAAGAGCAAGTCGGTGAGTAAAAATACTGCCGGTCAAAAGGAGATTTGAGATGGCAAAAGAGCGATTTTTAGCTTTTACAGATGCAATTGTGGCAATTATTGCGACGATTATGGTGCTGGATTTGCCGCGACCAAAAAATGCGAGTCTGTCAGCACTGACAGATCTTGGATTGCCTTTTTTTGCTTACCTGCTGAGCTTTTTAATGATCTGGTCGGTTTGGTTTAATCATCATGCACTATTTCGTGAGGTGAAAACGATCAACGTGCGGATTTATTGGTGGACGGGATTATGGATTTTTTCGATGAGTTTATTTCCGTGGGTCACAGCATTTGTCGGAAGTCAGCCGAGTGGGATTATTCCTGAATTTCTCTACCTTATCGTCATCACGCTTTGGTCAGTTTCCTATAATTTGACAGAGTTTGAGCTGATTCGCGAAAATCCGCATATTAAAGGGCTGTCGCGGCCGTATGGTGGCTTTTATCGACGGCTCTCCCTTTTCGTGCTTGTTTCGGGATTTGTGATTGTTTGGATTTGGCCATTTTATGTGCTTTTAACCGTACTTTTTTTCTCAATCATGGCTATTTTTATGCAATTAGCCCCAAAAACACAAGGAAATTAAGCAAAAGCTGCCAGAACATGGGAAAGAAAACTCAAAGTATCTGTCAGTACTGACAGATTCGTCGCGTTAGCGGATGCTCAAAAAGTGAAAAGAAAAAAGCACGGAAAAGCACGTGATACTTTTTGAACAAAATAGAATCGTAAGAATTAAAAAAATCTCATCATTTTATAGGATGTTGTGAGTTTAGAAATCAAATCACATAAAAGGAGTATTTTATGCAAAAAATTTATCCAGTAAAATTACAAAAAGGTGATGAAATCCGCGTGATTTCACCGAGTTCAAGTATGGCGCGCGTTGGTGGCTTTGAAGATAACCGCATTGCTAAAGAACGTTTGGAAGCACTTGGCTTTACCGTTACTTTTGGCGCACATATTGATGAAAATGACCGCTTGTTTTCGGCAAGCATTGCATCGCGTGTAGCAGATTTTCACGATGCTTTTGCAGATAAAAATGTCAAAGCGGTGATGACAACGATTGGCGGTTTTAATTGTAATGAACTCCTGCCTTATATTGATTGGCAGCTCGTGCAGGAACATCCGAAATTTTTCTTTGGTTATTCCGATACGACAAGTCTGCACAATGCGATTTTTGCAAAAACAGGCTTGGTTACTTACTATTCGCCTGCCTATTCTTCGTTTAAAATGAATGAACTTCAAGAATTTCAAACAAAAGAATGGTTAAAAGCGGTCTCTGG
Organism: Lactococcus hircilactis; assembly: GCF_009601015.1. Lineage (GTDB taxonomy): Bacteria > Bacillota > Bacilli > Lactobacillales > Streptococcaceae > Lactococcus > Lactococcus hircilactis. Next base: position 148,285 of record NZ_WITJ01000003.1, on the reverse strand, counting down.
TACGACTTCTTATGACTTGTCGGCAAATGATGTTTATACGAGTGATTCTTGGTTTGACCCAACATTGCCCCGTCATCCGCTGAAAAATGAATGGAAGGTTTACCATCATGGGAAAGCTGAAGGGACGATTATTGGTGGAAATATCCAAACTTATGGTTTACAGGCAGGAACAGAATATCTTAGGAAAATCAATGCTCCGATTGCTTTTCTTGAAGAAGCTGAAGAGGGCGAATATACAGAGTTTGACCGCTTATTAGCGCAGTTTTTACAAATCAACACAGACTTAAAGGGACTTGTGTTGGGACGCTTTCCAAAAGAAAGTGAAATGTCTGAGGAAATGCTTCGTTTCATCTTAGATAAATATCCGATATTGCAAGAAATACCAGTGATTTATGATGTTGATTTTGGACACACGCAGCCGATTTTTACTTTTCCGCTGGGTGGCGAAGTGAGTGTTGATACGGCAACTTTATCTCTCAAAATTTTAAAAGGTTGAGAGTTGCGAGAAAAGGAGAAAAATGAACTATAAAACACGTTACCATTCCCCTTTGGGACTGTATCTGCTGACTTCTGACGGGGTGAGTTTAACGGGCTGTTATCTGGAAAATCAGAAATATTTTCCAGATATAGCAGCATTTGAAGAGAAAGATTTACCGATTTTTGAGCAAACGAAAAACTGGTTAGACGCGTATTTTTCTGGAGAAAAGCCTGAAATTATGGAGCTTTCGTTTGCACCAGAGGGTTCGGAATTTCGGCATAAAGTCTGGCAGATTTTGTGTGAAATTCCAGCGGGTCAAACGACAACTTATGGGGAAATCGCGAGAAAATTAGGGATAAGATCAGGTCAGGCGATTGGTGGCGCGGTCGGACACAATCCGATTTCTGTGATTATTCCCTGTCATCGGGTGCTGGGCGCTGGTGGAAGTTTGACGGGTTATGCCGGTGGTTTATCGGCAAAACGGTATTTATTGGCGTTGGAAGGTGTTGATTTGCCTGAGCAATTAAACTTATTTTGAGGGAAGATATGGAAATCATTCGCTACACATCGCGCGATATGGCGCTTTATCAAGAAACACTTGAGTTGCGTGATGAAATTTTACGACAACCTTGGGGCTTTTCTATCTATGATGAGAATTTGAGCTATGAAACTGAGAATCAGTTTTTTGGAGCAGTTGAGAATGGAAAGCTGATTGGCAGTCTGAATTATTTTGTGAAAGCCCCTAAAACAGCGCAGCTTTGTGCCTTTGCCATCAAAAAGGACAGGCAGAAAGCAGGGATTGGTACTGCGCTTGTGAAGGCACTCTTTCAAGAACTTCAGGAATCTGATTTTGAGAAATGCACTGTGTCGGCGCGTCCACCAGCGGATTCATTTTATGAAAAAGTGGGATTTGTGAAAACAGGTGAAAAAAGGATGAATCCTGTGGATGGCATTAGTTTTGTGATGATAAGGAGGGTAAAAAATGATTGATCACATGGATCTTCATGTGCAGGATTTGGCACGGACAAAAGCGTTTTATACAGCGGTTTTGCGCCCTTTGGGAGGCGTGCTTTTTCGTGAAAATGCTTATGGACTAACGTTTCAGACGGGAGAGACGCGTGATGGTTATTTGTGGTTTGGTAACGGCACGCCGTATCCCTTTCATCTGGCTTTTCAAGCGGAAAATAACGCTGCTGTGGATGCTTTTTACAGCGCAGCGCTTGCCAATGGTGGAAGAGATAATGGTGCACCTGGATATCGAGAAAGTTACCACGATGGCTATTATGCGGCATTTGTCATTGATCCTGACGGTTATCGGATCGAGGCAGTATGTCACAATGGGGCGGCACACACAAATGGCGAATAAAATTTTTATAGAAATTGGCTTTGATCTGGATTACAACCGCTTTGGCTTTGGGAAAAGTCTGGAAATTGAGCATGATGATGGGACGGAAGATCGGATGAAAAAGCGACTCAAACTTAAACAGATAGAATCGCATTATGTCAGGATTTGGTTGGGAAAACGTGTCCTTGTTTTAGATCGTCAAAAACCACATCTAGCGGTCAAAAAGAAAACAAGAAATAATTTTAAAGTAGTAGTTGGGAAATGGGGTCATCAATGAACATCAAACCAGGAAAATTTTTAGAGACGATAATGTCTGAAAAAGCACGTGAAGTGGCTGAAATGGCGGAGTTTAGTGATTTCGGCAACGTCCGTGCGACTTACAAGTTGTATGATTTTTTGTACGAAAATACGGCTGAGTTGCAGATTATTGCGGAGTGCAAAAAAGCTTCGCCTTCACTTGGCGACATCAATACTGAGGTTGATTTGCTGGCGCAGGCGAAAAGTTATGAACAAGCAGGTGCTGCGATGATTTCGGTGTTGACCGACCCTGTGTTTTTCAAGGGCGAGATTGATTATTTGCGTGAAATTTCAGCGAATGTTGCGATTCCAACGTTGAACAAGGATTTTATCATTGATGAAAAGCAGATCAGACGCGCGGTTTGGGCTGGTGCGACCGTGATTTTACTGATTGTTGCTTGCTTTGAGGGAAATGAAAATCGTTTGAAAGAGCTTTATGAGTATGCGGAAAATCTTGGCTTGGAGATTTTGGTGGAAACACACAATCAGGCGGAACTTGACATTGCGCACGGGCTTGGCGCTAAAATAATCGGCGTGAACAATCGCAATCTCAAAACCTTTGAGGTCAGTCTGCAAAATTCCTTGGATTTGTTTCACGATTTCAAGCCTGAAACGGTCTATATATCGGAGTCGGGCGTCTTTGGTACGCAAGAAGCGACAGTTTTGGCACCTGATTTCAACGCGATTTTGGTCGGCACCGCGCTGATGCAATCTGGAAATGTGGCAAAGGCGCTAAAGAATTTAAAAATTGCGAGAAAGAGGCAGTGAAAATGAGCGAAATCAGTAACGTTAACGAATTATATTCTGCTGCTTTAGATGGTGTCCCTAAATTTCCTAATCATTACGGACAGATTATCCGAGTGTTTGGTGATAGATTATTACTTGGCTGGGATCCGCTGACTGAAATATGGTTTGATGATGGTGTATGGCATTGGAAATCAAGTGAACGGGGAAGTTTGTGGTATGAATGCACTTATGAAGAGACGACAAAGTTGATTCTCGACATCAGAGAGCATTTCCCAAAGAAACGTTATCAAATTTGACATGTTTTAAAAAGAGTAAGAAAGGAAAGTATGAAATGAACAAAGTCTATCAACTCCCTTATCATCAAACTTTTGTGAGTGGAAAACTTGCTATGATACTGATAGGAGGTATCGGTATGGGGCTTTTTATGGCAGCGTTAGGTCCTGGTGGCTGGTTTTTTGCATTTTTCTTTTTATGTCTTTCTTTGATGATTATTGGTACAATTCGTACAGTTGATATTGATGACGTGGGTATTCGTTATCGAAATCTTTTTTTAGGAAATAAGAACTGTCCTAAAAATCTTCCTTTTCTATGGGCAGATATTGAGCGTTTTGAGATTAATTCCTTACCATTGCCTAATGGTGGAGGTCTGTCCTATTATTTGGATGTGATTGGAAAGGAAGGAATGCGTTATAAATATTTTTCAAGCTATCCAAAGGATAAAACGTTGAATCGAGAGCTTTTGCTACACTTACCTTGTGAGAAAAATGATGAAATATGTAATTTTCTCAATGAGGAGTTAGTCAGGCATACGCCTGAACTGCAAGAATTGCGCAAAAAGTTAAGAAAGTATGGTATAGGAGATTGAAAAATTTGTATCTCATCGGCGGTCCGATGGGTATTGGCAAGACGACAGTGGCACGGATTTTAGCGGATAGATTGCCGCGGGCTGTTTATTTTGACGGTGATTGCTAAAAAATAGAGGATTTTCATTAAGGAGGGAAAGGATGAAATCAAAAATAGCTTTCATTTTGAAGAGTGCATTTTGGTGCTTCATTGCAGCCGCTGCAATCTGGCGTCTTTTAGCTTTTGTGTCGCCAGCGGTCTATTCGACAAAATTCATGGTTTATTTTCTCGTTTGTTATCTCATCATTTTTGCTGGCTGGTTTCTGGTTGGGCTTTCTCGTAGGAAAAAGGAGAAAAAGCGTATCCAGCAATTAGGTCATGAAAATCAAGTCAGTTATCAGATACGACTTGAACAGGATAAGAAAACCTATCTTAAACGACTTTCACCACTCAATGCGGGTGCTAAAGATAAAGAAATCAGCCATTTTCAGTATACCTTTTGGCATGAATTTGGCGGAACTGGAGATCTTCTTGCCCCTGAATATATTGATTTTTTGCGACATATAAATGGGATAAATATCAACGCTTATCAGCTTTTTGGGACAAATGAGCTGATAGAGAAAAATTATACTTGGCAAAACAGACATGAATATTTAGTCGGTGAAACACCTGATTGGTATTATGTTTATGATGTCGAACTTCAAAAATATTTGGCTTACGATAAAGAAAAAATTTACTTTGATGAAATAGCTGATAGTTTTGACGCTTTCCTTGTAGATGAGTTTTTGTCAGAGCTGATTGAACATTTACCGCTGACAGATGCTGAACGCATCCAAAAGTATCTTAATTTTTGTTTGAAACTGCGAAATAGTATTGACAGAGATGATTTTACTGCCTTAGCAAATGCTTATGAAAAATGGGATGCCAATCTAAAAATGAGCGTGAAAGAAAGCATTAGTCCCTTTGTGTGGAGCAAAATCAACCAAGAAAATTTCAGAGAAAATCAGTCATTTCGCCAGTTGAAAGAATTACATGATGATTTTTACAATGCTTGGATGACAAAATACAGATAATAAACGCTGTCAGTACTGATAGAAAGGAAATGGGGAAAACAATGGTTTGTGATTGTGAAGAGCGTAGGGGTGTTAAAATAGATTCTGAAAGAAACTTTCTGGAATATAAATCATTTTTTGAGAAAAAAGTGAGAAGAAACTTGTTTAAAGACGTTGAAGTGAAGTTACCTTATCACATTTATATTGGCGAAAACGAAATAGAAGAGTGGTTTTCCGATAAATGGTTTCTTTGCAAAGAATGTGGACAAATATGGGAATTTGATGCGCCTGATTTTCCAGCGCTTGGATGGATTCGTAAGATTACGAAAGAAGATCTCAAAAATAGAAGGTTAGAAAAAGAGAAAGGTGAAAAAATAGCCTTAAATTTGAATTTGAAAATAACTCATTTTGAAAATTTAAAATTCTGGAACTGGTAGTATAAACAAGCTGTCAGTACTGACAGAAAAAAGGGAAAAGAATGATAGTAGAAAAATTGAAACAAATCGTGGCAAATGAGAAGTTTGAAAATGCCGAAGAAGACGAAGAAGTTGGGGCTTTTACGGCTCCTGCTATCCCAGAAAACATGACTCAAATTTCGGAACTTTTGGGAGAAAGTTTACCTGAAGATTTTATGGAACTCTATGCGTTTTCAGACGGGCAAAGTGATGGGAATGGGGTTTTCTTTGGTGATGGGCTGGTGACGACTGAAAAAATGATTCGTGAGCTGCGTTTTGCAAAAAGTTATGCCAAACCTGAAAATCCTTATGTCGAGAATCCTGCGTCTTCAAAGCAGGTGCTTGACAAGATTGTGGCGCATTATCTGACCCTCACACCCAAGAAACGATTGCTGGCAAAACCACGCTGGAAAAAGTTGGAATTTGATGTGAGTCCGAATAGTCTTGGTGGCCCTTATTTTTATGAATTGGGAAAATCTGAGAATGAGCGAGAAATTTTGGAGACGACAGACGCTTTTAAGCAAGAAAGTTTTGCATTGGCACGAGAGATTTACGAGCTTGAAAAAGCAAGCTATGATTGGGACAGATTAAATTTTACCGTTTTGCCAAATGGACACTACGACGTCAAACGTGAAATTTATGATTTTACAAGCGACATGACATCAACACCAGAAAATGCCATTAAAACAGATTATTTTAACCCGAAATGGTTGCCTGTTTTTGAGGATTTTGGGGGAAATTTTATCGGGCTTGATTTTGACCCCGATATGGCAGGAGTGAAAGGACAAGTCATTATTTACGGACGTGACGAGGAAAATATGGTGGTTCTTGCTGATTCACTCAGCGGATTGTTTGACAAGATTATCGCGTGGCAAGCTTCTCCTGAGACAAATGAAGCGCTTGAAAATGAATTTCATATTCATGACACGCTTAGAGAATTGTTGAAAGCGTAGAAAAAACTATCAGCGCTGATAGGAGGAAAAAATGACAATGAAATCAAAAAATTTAGCAGAAGTGCGTGAAAACATTGACAGAATTGACCGAGAGCTGGTCAAGCTGTTAGGAGAACGCGCGGTTTTCGTCGGCGAGGCAGCAGCTTTCAAGACAGACACAGCTAGTGTGCAAGCACCGCAGCGTGTAGAAGCTGTTATCGCAAAGGTTCGTGCGCTGGCTGAGGAAAATCAAACGGACCCAGCACTGATTGAAAAAATATACCGCGCGATGATTTCAGCATTCACAGAAGCTGAGCAGGCAGAATTTGAAACAAATAATTTTTGACAAAACTATCAAAAAATTTCTGTCAAATTTGGAAAAAGGAAAGCTATGCAAATAACATTTACCAAGCAACAAATTCGTCATTTTCTCATTTCCCATTACGGGCTTGATCAGTTGGACAATTTCGGCAAGGGAAAAACTGGCATTCTCGCTTATATCACTCACGTTGGTAGCCTCCAGCAAGACCCGTTGAACATCATCGGGACAAATCCCGACATTATCCTTGCGAGTCGGATTTCTGACTATCATCCTGAGCTGCTCCGTAAGCTCCTTTACAGCGACGGCACGCTCATGGAGGGCTGGGACAAAGAGTTCAGCATTTACCCGACGCAGGATTGGACGGCATTTGCCAACATTCGTGAGGCTTCTGGCAATGGTGCATTGGCGACGATTCGCTACCGCAAGCAAGAGGAAGCACTCGCCCTGATTGAAGAGGTCAAAAAGAAACTCACCACAAGTGATAGTCCGCTTTCTGCTCAAGACCTCCAGCTCGGAAAATCAACGACAAGTCGCTGGGGCTCTGCCGACCTTGGCAATATTGCCCTGACCTATCTCTGGTCAAAGGGCGAAGCTGTCATCGCTGAGCGCAACGAACGTCGGAAATTCTACAAAAGTTCCACCTATTTACCGCAAGAAAATGCTTTTGACAATTTTGACGATTTCCTTGATTGGTATGTCCTGCGCCGTTTGTCAGGACTGGGCGCTTATTGGGCAAAAAATGGCGCAGCATGGCAAGGACATTTTTTGACAGACCGAAAAATTGCCCTAGAACGGCTCGAAAAGTTTGATAAAATTGTCAAAATCACCGTAGAAGACCTGAAAACACCGCTGTATCTGACCAGAGAAAATTATCAGAAACTCGTGAAAATCTGTGCAGATAATGGAACACACAATCAGCTCAGATTTATCGCTCCACTTGACAATCTCATCTGGGACAGAAAATTCATCAAAGAAATTTTTGATTTTGACTATGTCTTGGAAGTATATAAACCTGTTGAGAAGCGGCTTTACGGCTATTACGTGCTGCCTATTCTCTACGGCGACAGCTTTATCGGTCGTTTAGAACCTGACCGCGATAAATCCCGCAACAACACGCTTCAAATCAAAAATCTTTGGTTTGAAAATGAAAGCTATGATACAGCAGAAATCCGTGCGAAGATAGAAAAAGAAGTCGCACGATACAATCAAATTTGAGTTAGCAAAGGAGTTTAATGTTTTCAAAATTCATTCACCGCAACCTGTATTTCTGGCTGATATTATCAGCGTTAGCCATTCTCTACGGCATTTTCTGGCTAACACTTCACGAAAGTCACCCAGCGATCTCTGACCGACTGACACACGCCTGCCTCATACTGGCAGTTATGGTAGTTGTCGGAAAAGTCGCTATTCTTGTGAATGAGCGTGAAAAATCGTCGCTCAAATGGTTGATTTCCTTTTGGATTGCCTACGGCCTTTTGATTTTATTTCTCGCCATCATCACGCTTGGCAGCTGGTATCTACTCGTTTCTGGCGCAAAACCTCTCTGGATAACCATTCTAATCACGCTTTTTATGACAGGGTTGACAGCATTGTCTATTTTCAAACTCATTGACCAAATACAAACTTTCCGTGGCAAAGCCATGAATGACACGGAGCTGGAAAATTATATAAAGGAAAATTTCATGACCCACATCATCCCCGCCATTGACCTGCAAAACGGTCAAGCCGTCCGCCTCTACAAGGGCGATTACGACCAGAAAACGATTTATAGCGACCAGCCAGAAGCACTCGCTGCACAATTTGAAACAATGGGTGCAGAATACCTGCACCTCGTGGATTTGGACGGTGCCAAAGCTGGCACGACCGCCAATCTTGAAACGATTCGCAAAATCAAACAAGCCACCAAACTCAAAATCGAGCTGGGCGGTGGCATCCGTGACCTCGAAACCGTCAGTCTCTATCTTGATGACGTCAAGCTCGCACGCGTGATTTTAGGCACAGCAGCCCTTGAAAATCCCGTTTTTTTGAAAGCTGCTTTGGCAAAATATGGCGCAGAAAAAATTGTCGTTGGTGTTGACATCAAAGACGGCAACGTCGCAACTGCTGGCTGGCTTGAAACCTCCAGCACGCCTTATTTGGACTTCTTGCATGAGCTGGAAAACATCGGTGTGACAACGACGGTCATCACAGACATTTCCAAAGATGGCACGCTGACAGGCCCGAATTTTGCACTCTACGAAGAAATTGCCCGCGAAACGAAACTCAATTTCGTTGTTTCAGGTGGTGTCAAAGATGCAACTGACATCAAACAAGCACAGAAAGCCGATTTTTACGGCATTATCGTCGGTAAAGCTTATTACGAAGGGAAAATTGACTTGGAAAAGGTGTTGAAAAGTTGAAAGAAGAAAAACCTGTTCAGAAAAAGGACAAAGCAACACGTCTTAAGAAATTCATGATTGGGACAGTTATTATTTTCATAATTTCTTTATCTGCTTCTCTTTTTGGTGCTTTCTATCATGCTCGGCTTCCCTATTATGACTACTCAAATGCAAGCTCTCAAGAAATTTCTGAGATAGTGGATGCCTGCTGGTATCCAAAAGTTGGAACAGCCTTAGAGGGGGACGTGTACCATGTAAATCCCCTTGACAAGGATTTAGGACGAGCTGAGCCGAGTGATGATCGGAATCCATACAGTAAAAGTGAACTCAAAAAATTAAAGCCAGTTGATGAAGTTTGTTTTGAAATCAGCGACCAGCGAGGCGGTCCAACTTATGAAAACATGACCTTTGTACAAGTTCTAAGCTTTGCGCAACATGATGACGCCTACCCTCTATTAGCCACATTGAACCTTATTTTTGCTGTATTATGGATATTATCAGGACTCGTTATTGTTCTCTTTGTCTTACAATGGCTAGGGAACAAAAGACAAAAGAAAAAATAAATAACAAATATGAAAACTTACTAGAAAGTGTGCTGAAATGAGCTATATCCACGACATCCGTCAAAAAATTGGACACGCCCTCCTCATCGGCGTGGGTGCTGGCGTGATTATCGAAAAAGACGGCAAAATCTTGCTACAAAATCGTGCGGACGGGCTTGGCTGGGGCATTCATGCTGGCGGTATTGACCCTGGAGAAACTTTTGAGGAAGCTGCACGAAGAGAATTGCTGGAGGAAAGCGGTCTGATTGCAAATTACCTTGGACTCTTCGGTGCTTATTCGGGCGAGGACAGCTTTTTGACCTATCCAAACGGCGACAAAATCTACTTTCCGACGATTATTTATGTCTGCCGTGATTTCTCAGGGCAACTGCAGGCGCAAAAAGAAGAAGTAAGCGAATTACGCTGGTTTGATGTGCAGGAAGCACTTCCTACGCCACTCTTTTCCATACACGCACGAGCTATTAGGGATTTTATAGAAAAGGAGAACACATGACACTCACAAAACGAATCATCCCCTGTCTTGACATCAAAGACGGGCAAGTGGTAAAAGGCATCAATTTCGTAGGCTTGCAGGCCGTTGGCGACCCAGTCGAGCTGGCGAAGCGTTATGAAGACCAGTCGGCAGACGAAGTCGTCTTTCTCGATATCACGGCGACTTACGAAAATCGGGCAACGATATACGAGCTGATTTCACGGGCAGCACGGGAACTGAGCATTCCGCTGACCGTGGGTGGCGGTATTCGCACGCTTGAGGATTTCAGGCATATTTTGCAGTCTGGTGCCGATAAAGTCGCCATTAACAGCTCTGCGATTGCCAATCCGCAGCTGATTGCGGACGCATCAGCCGAGTTCGGTGTGCAATGCGTCGTCGTGGCGATTGATGCGAAACAGCAGCCTGACGGACACTGGACGATTTATGTCAAAGGTGGCCGTGAGGACACGGGTATTGACCTGATTGACTGGGTCAAAAAGGCTGAAAGCCTTGGTGCGGGCGAGATTTTGCTCACGAGTATGGACAAGGACGGCACGAAGTCGGGCTATGATATTGCGCAACTCAACGCTGTATGTGATGCGGTCAATATTCCTGTCGTCGCAAGTGGTGGTTGTGGCAGCATTCAGGATATTGTTGATGTGTTTCAGCAAACAAATGTTGATGCAGCCCTTGTTGCCAGCCTTTTCCATTATGGCGAAGCAACGGTTGACGAAGTGAAAAATGCGATGCAAGAAAATGGGATTCCAGCGAGGAGACTTGGAAAATGAGAAATGATGTAACAATCAGACCGATTGCTGAAAATGAACTTGAGACAGTAGAGACACTTGTGCGAGGTGCATTTGCTGAGGAGGGGGAAGACGTGCTTGCGCTGATGGGCGAGATTCGAGCGTCTGAAAATCATATTCCCGATTTAGATTTTGTGGCGGAAGTGACAGGTGAGATTGTTGGATATTTCATGCTATCGAAGTTTGCCATCACGGGTGCTGAGCAGGTAAAAAATATGATGCTGGCACCTGTTGCAGTGAGAAAAGATTTGGAACGTCAAGGCATTGGTCAAACGATGCTTGAGATTGGACTTCTCGCCGCAAAAGTGAAAGGTTATGCGTCTGTCACGGTCGAGGGAAATCCCGCCTTTTATCACAAGCTAGGCTTCAAACAATCCAACGGCTTTGGCATTGAGGCAACATCAGGTTTTCCGCTGACACATCCTGAGTGCCTGATGGCAAAAGAATTGCTTGCAGGTGCACTTGCTGGAGTAGAGGGAAAGGTCATTTACCCCTATTTTCATGCTTAAAAAGGAGCAGTAATGACTGAAAATAGGATTACAGTCAATCACTTACAGAAAAATTTCAAAAGAAACGCTGAAGAAGTCAGTACTGACAGAAAAAATAGAAAGTAACATTTTAATGAATTTAAAAATTTGTGGGAACATGGAAAAGAGTTCCGTAGATGCGGCTGTCAAAGCGGGTGCTACGCACGTTGGATTTATCATGAGTGCTGGGTTTCGGCGTTCTGTCAGTGCTGATAGCGTGGCTAAAATGACTATGGACGTGCCGAAAACTGTCAAAAAAGTGGGCGTTTTTGTCAATGAGCCGATTGACTTTGTCAAAAACACTGTCAAAAGTGCAGGACTTGATGTGGTGCAGCTCCATGGTGCGGAAGACATGGCTTACATTCGTGCGCTGGGCGATATTTCTGTGATAAAGGCGCTGTCAGATTTTAGTAAAATTCCGGAGTATGACAATGTCATCTTACTGCTGGACGCTCCTCGTGGTGGTTCTGGGAAATTGGCGGATTTTAGTGCTGTCAAATTTGACGACATCAGCTTGCCTTATTTTATTGCGGGTGGATTGACGCCTGACAATATCGCCGAAGTGGTCAAAAAATACCCGAATGCTTACGGTTTTGACGTAAGTTCTGGTGTTGAAACGGACGGTAAAAAAGATGGAGAGAAAATCAAAACCTTCATCTGGAATGTAACGCTGTCACAGCCTGAGGATGCAGATTTTAGTGCGGGATTATCAGAAAAATTTGACGATTTTGATGCGGATTTGGGACTCAAGATACCAATTCAAACCATTCAATTTAAAATCGAAAATAACGGAATTTTTCAGGCGGGACTTGTGGCGCGGCAGATGGGGACGAGTATAGATATTCAGCAACTTTTTGTAGCTGAACCTTTTCGCAAAGCAGGATTAGGGCATTTCTTACTTAAAAAAATAGAAACCTACGCCAAAACCAATGATATTCACTATCTAACGCTCAACACACTCTCCATCTATGCACCAAATTATTATCAACGCTACGGCTTTCATGTCTATCACACACTAAACGATTGTCCACTAAAGGGAATTGATTTGCTGCGTTTACAAAAGGAGATTTGAGTGAAATGTGAACTTTACACACCAGCTTTTGACAAAGCTGTCAAAAATTATCAGCTGGCAGATACGACACATACTGGCAATCCAAAGCAGGTTCTAGCGCGCTGTCAGACCGATGCTGCACGTTTTCCAGTCATGATTTTGGACAAGGACAGAATGCTTGGATTTTTCTGTTTACATTGGTTGAAAAGTCAGGAAATGTATGGTTTTCAAGGGAGAAATACTGTCCTTCTGCGTGGCTTTTCTATTGATGACCGTTATCAAGGAAAAGGGATTGCAGCAAGCGCGTTGACAGGACTTTTTGATTTTATTGCGCGCACAATCAACCCAGAAATTACAAGGGGCGTCCTTGCGGTCAATGCGGAAAATATCCACGCACAGAAAGCCTATCAGAAAGCAGGTTTTCAAACGTTACCACGAACTTTTGATGGAAAAATCGGAAAATTAGTGCTGATGGAAAAGAATAAGCCAAAGGCTTTATAGAGCATTGGAGACAAAATGAATTTACAACTCAAAGGAAAAACAGCACTCGTCACTGGTTCTACAAAAGGAATTGGACGTGCGATTGCTGAAAGTCTCGCGCGCGAAGGCGCAACAGTCATCATCAATGGACGCAATAAGACAGAAGTTCACAATATTGCGACAGAACTTGCCGAAAAATATGCTGTCAAAACCGCGGAAGCGCCATTTGACCTCGCTGACGATAGCCAACGTGCGCAACTTTTTGACAGTTTTTCTGACATTGACATTCTTGTCAATAACATGGCAATTTTCGCGGATGCACGTTTTGAGGAGCTTACGCTTGATGATTGGCGGCATTATTTTGAAGTCAATTCGCTTGCAGGAATTGCTCTGTCAAAATTTTATTTGCCAAAACTTCTCAAGAAAAATGACAATGGCAGAATTATTTTTATTGCCAGCGAAGCAGCCATCATGCCGTCACCAGAAATGCCACATTATTCGATGACGAAAACGATGAACCTGAGCCTCGCCAAATCGCTCTCCCGTGAGACAACCGGCACGACAGTGACCGTCAACACCGTCATGCCAGGTTCCACATTGACCGAAGGGGTTGAAAAACTCCTCGAAAGTTTATTTCCAGACTTGACGCCGTCCGCGCGCGAAGCAAAATTCATGGCTGAAAACCGCAGTACGTCAACCATTCAACGTCTCATCAGACCAGAAGAAATTGGCAATTTTGTCAGCTTTGTCGCAAGCCCGCTCGCCGCAGCCTTTTCTGGTGAAGCGCTCCGCATGGACGGCGGACTAGTCCCTACGATTTTCTAAAGATGACGGTGGCATTTTTAAAAGAATAAGTGCATAATAAAGTAAAATGATAAATAAAATTAGTTGTTTGGGAAATACAGCTTCAGGCAAAAGCTATCTCGCAAAAAAACTTGCCCAAGAACTCAACCTTCCTTATTTTTCTTTGGATTTATATTATTGGCAGGAAAATTGGACACCCATCACGAAAACGGAATTTTTGGCAATAGAACAAAAAATAACGGCGAATGAAAAATGGGTACTTGATGGCACTTTTGCAGAAGTTGGCTTAGCTGCACGTTTTGAGCAGTCAGATTGCGTGGTTTTCTTAGAGAGTAAGCCGCTTGGTTGCTTAAAGCGCGCACTCAAGCGACGGGGCAATGAGAAAGACCGTCTGCCAAACGGAGCAGATGATCAAAAAATCGGGTTTTTTCGTAGCTTAAACTTTTTATTTGATCTTTTAACTTTCAACCTTCGTGACCGCAGGAGAATTCTGAAACTCGCACATCGCTTTCCAGATAAGCTTGTGATTTTACAAGATTGGGGCGAAGAAGAAGCACTCATCTGGCAGCTCACGAACGCTCACAACGAAAAAAAAGGAGAATAACATGGAAATCACTCTCGCACTCAAAAACGGGTATTTACCTGATAAATATGGAAAATTCGCAACAGAAAAAGAAGAAAATCAGCCCATCGTGTCGTTTCCATTTGACGTTTCAAACATCCCAACGGATGCAAAAGTACTGGCGTGGACATTGATTGATGATGATGCTATTTCTGTGTGTGGTTTTTCTTGGATTCATTGGACAGGGGCAAATCTTCCTGTAAATGGGACGACGCTCAGTGTTCCAGAGGATTTTAGTCGGCAGGCGAATGCTCCCATTTTACAAGGAAAAACATCTCAAGCGTCCCCTTTTGTGGGGCAAAAGAATATGCGATTAAGGCAGACTTATACAGGTCCAACACCGCCAGACACGGCGCATTGTTATACGTTGAGCGTCTATGCACTTTCTGAAAATTTAGCATTAGAAAATGGCTTTTGGCTTAACGAGCTGCTTCATCAAATGGACAAAAAAATAATGGCACGAGCAACAGCAACTTTCCTCAGCCGTGCAGATTAGATAAGGGCACCTCTAAAAACTCAGATTTCGTCGCTTCGGCTGATTTCCCCAAATCCATCGTCAAGTCTTTTAGACAGGGTAGAACCTGCCTTCGTCGGCTTTCCTTGGCCTTGGAAAAATCAGCTCGAAGGCGCCAAAAAGCAGTTTTTAGAGGTACCCTAAATAAAAAGGAGAACACATGACATACAACCAACCCGACGAAAAGGGATTTTACGGCGATTTTGGTGGACAATTTGTCCCAGAAACTCTGATGACAGCAGTCAAAGAACTTGAAGTGGCCTACGAAGAAAGCAAAAAAGACCCAGAATTTCAAAAAGAGCTTGATTATCTTTTGAAAGATTACGTTGGACGTGAAAATCCGCTCTATTTCGCGAAGCGCCTGACTGACTACGCAGGTGGTGCAAAGATTTATCTAAAACGTGAAGACCTCAACCATACTGGCGCGCACAAAATCAACAATGCGCTAGGTCAAGTGTTACTTGCCAAAAAAATGGGAAAAAATAAAGTCATCGCAGAAACAGGTGCAGGACAGCACGGGGTCGCAACAGCAACAGCAGCAGCACTTTACGGCATGGAATGTACGATTTACATGGGTGAAGAAGACGTGAAACGTCAAGCACTCAATGTTTTTCGGATGGAATTGCTAGGCGCGAAAGTGCACAGTGTGACAGACGGCTCACGTGTCCTGAAAGACGCAGTCAATGCGGCATTGCGTGCGTGGGTGGCGAATGTTGAAGACACCCACTACGTTATGGGAAGTGTTCTCGGTCCTCATCCTTATCCTGAGATTGTCCGCGATTATCAGTCCGTTATCGGAAAAGAAGCGCGCGCGCAATTTCTCGAAAAAGAAGGAAAATTGCCAGATGCAATCGTTGCTTGTGTCGGTGGCGGTTCAAACTCGATGGGACTTTTCTATCCTTTTGTCAATGACGAAAATGTCGCGATGTACGGAGTAGAAGCCGCTGGCTTAGGTGTTGATAGCCCCTATAATGCAGCCACGATTACCAGCGGTCGTCCCGGCATTCTTCACGGACAGTTGATGGACGTTTTGCAGGATGAAAATGGCCAGATTTTAGAAGCTTTCAGTATTTCTGCAGGACTTGATTATCCTGGAATTGGCCCTGAACATAGCTATTTCAACAGTATCGGACGCGCAAAATACGTTGATATTACCGATGATGAAGCTGTTGATGCTTTCGTGCTTTTAAGTAAACTTGAAGGCATTATTCCAGCCCTTGAAAGCTCGCACGCCATCAGCTACGCCGTCAAACTCGCCAAAGAACTGGGCAAAGACAAGAACATGATTGTCTGCCTATCAGGTCGTGGCGACAAAGATGTCAATCAGATTAAGGAACGTCTGGAGACAGGCGAAACAAGTTTGGAGCATTATTTGAAAAATCAAGACCGGATTGATGGCTTGAAAGGTGAATAATGAAAAAATCACAAAATAAAATGT
This sequence comes from Lactococcus hircilactis, assembly GCF_009601015.1. GTDB lineage: Bacteria > Bacillota > Bacilli > Lactobacillales > Streptococcaceae > Lactococcus > Lactococcus hircilactis. The sequence goes on along the minus strand of NZ_WITJ01000003.1, from coordinate 132,159 downwards.
CTCCCTTGGCGGAGTTGATGATTGGAGTATGTTTCTTATTTGCTTTTTTGCTCAGCATTGTAGGGACGGGTCATGTGCATATTGGGACGACGGGGCTTTTTGGAATTGCTAGTATTGTTTTTATTGGCGCTTCGTGCGTTCATTTTTACCAGAAAAAGAGAAATTCAAAATGAAGAAAAAACAGATGTTTCGGTCGCGTGAGTATGGTTGGGGCGTGACGCCACAAACGCGCTGTGGTGTGCTTGCTGTGGTGTGCTATTTGGTGGTGGCAGTGGCACCAATTTTGATTGCGGTATTTCTTGCATCAAATGGTTTTCGTGTTCACAGTTCAACGCTGACATTGCCAATTGTTTTGGCGATGATCTGGCTGTTTATTTGCGTGATTGCAGCGTTTATTTTTGTTGCTTGGTATTTAAAAAGATATGATTTGAAATAAATGAACAGAGGTAAAAAATGAACCATTCAGCATTAATTGTTGGGGATTTAAATGCTGCCATTCAAAAAATTGTGAAAAATCCCTATCCGCACGCATGGGATGAGATAGAAAAAAATAATCGCTTGTTGATGTCCGCATTTTTATCAGAAGCACGTCCAGTTTATCAAACGAGCGTACAGCCTAAATTTTTACCCAAAAGATGGTCAAAAGCGTTTGGACGTCAGCTCATTTCAGAGATTAAGGGGACTTTGGAAGTGGTCAAATTTGGTCCGTCAGTAATGACAAAGTCTGATTTTCAGTTGGCTGCGCACTTGAAAGCACAAGGAATCACACGCCTTTATTTTTCAGGGATTTCAACAAGTAATGGGGTGTTTAAATCGGCTAAAGATGCGGCAGCACTGGGATTTGAAGTTGTGCTCATTTGTGATGCGACAGCAGATAAAAATGCTTCAGCTTATGAAAAAATCATTCAAGAAGAATTTCCTAAAATCGGAAAAATCAAATCAACAAAAGAAGTACTCGCTCAGAGAAGCGATAGCGCCGATTGAACGTGTGCGTGTGAGACATATTTCATTTAAAAAGGAGAACCTAATGAAAACATTAGAAAAACATTTGAAAAAACAAAAAAAGATTTTCATCCCTTATATCATGGCCGGAGATCACGTAAAGGGATTAGATGGACTAGCTGAGACGATTGAACTCTTGGCAAATGCTGGGGCATCAGCGATTGAAATTGGGGTTCCTTTTTCTGATCCTGTTGCTGACGGACCTGTTATTGAGCAAGCAGGATTGCGCGCATTGGCAAAAAACGTAACGCTGACAGCACTACTCAACACACTCAAAACAATCAAAAGTCCCGTCCCTTTAATAATCATGACATATATGAATCCTGTTTATCAATATGGCGTTGAAAAATTTCTGTCAGTACTGACAGAAACTGCAGTCAAAGGTTTGATTGTTCCAGATGTCCCTTTGGAGGCACAATATTTTATCACAGATCATTTGACAAAAGCACAAGACATTTGTCTGATCCAATTGGTTAGCTTGACGACGGGAATTGAGCGACAAAAAATGCTTGTCAAAAACGCAGAAGGATTTGTTTATGCTGTGGCAATCAATGGTGTTACTGGAAACGAACAAGATTATTCTGAAACGCTTGATGAGCATTTACGTCAGCTGTCAGCACTGACAGAAGTCCCTGTTTGTGTTGGATTTGGTGTTTCGCATCCATCAGACGTCACGCGATTTAATAAAGTCGCATCAGGGGTGATTGTTGGATCTAAAATCGTCCGTGATCTGTACGAGAAAAAAGATGCAGCAGTGGTTGAATTCATCCAATCCAGCACGAAGTAAAGAGAATCTGGCCTGTACGTTTGCTTTTGAAAACTGTTTTTTTGAGACAAAATATGATAAAATAGAGCCTATGGAACTATCTGAAATTAGAAATAAATTGGAAGCTCATCATCAAAAAGTTGAGGATTTCCGAAATGCACTTGACCTAGACCGTCTTGAAGAAGAAATTGCCCTTTATGATCATGACATGTCCGATCCAAATTTTTGGAATGATTCAACAGCTGCTCAAAAAGTGATTGATGAATCCAATGTTTTAAAGGCAAAATATGACAATTTTATGCACATGGCTAACCTGTATGAGGAAGCTGAGGCAATGTTAGAAATGCTTCAAGAAGAACCAGATGAGGAGATGCAAGAAGAACTTGAAGAAATCATCACCACACTGGCACATGTGATTGAATCTTACGAACTTGAAATTTTATTGAATCAACCTTATGATCACATGAATGCGATCGTTGAGATTCACCCAGGATCTGGTGGGACAGAAGCGCAAGACTGGGGAAGCATGCTCATGCGGATGTACACACGGTGGGGAGAAGCACACGGTTACAAAGTGGAAATTCTCGATTATCAAGATGGAGATGTCGCAGGTCTAAAATCTGTCACGATTCGCTTTAGTGGACACAATGCTTATGGTTTTTTACGCGGAGAAAAAGGGGTGCATCGCTTGGTGCGCATTTCACCGTTTGATTCTGCCAATCGCAGACATACATCTTTTACGTCAGTTGATGTCATGCCTGAACTTGATAAATCCATCGAAGTGAATATCAGTAAATCAGATTTGAAACGCGATGTTTTTCACGCTGGTGGTGCTGGTGGGCAAAATGTCAACAAAGTCACAACAGGCGTACGTTACACTCACCTTCCTACTGGAATCGTTGTACAATCAACGATTGACCGGACCCAATATGGGAATGATGAAATCGCAATGAATATGCTCCGTTCAAAATTGATTCAACTTGAAATGGACAAAAAACAAGAAGAAGTGGACGCACTCAGAGGAGATCAATCTGAAATCTCATGGGGAAGTCAAATTCGTTCTTATGTTTTCATGCCTTATCAGCTTGTAAAAGATACACGAACGGGCTATGAAACAGGTCAGATTGATCACGTCATGGATGGTGACCTGGATGGTTTTATCAATGCCTATCTTCGTTGGAAAACATTGTAATCAGATGCAAATTCACAAAGAAATGATGCTTTAACTGTTTTGTTAATTATTTGCAATCTAAGAAACAAAACGTTTTATTTTTGCTCTATTTTTTTGGTATAATGAAAGAGTCCGTATGCTCTGAAGTACGGAGAATCATCGCATAAATTCGAAAAGAATTTATCCATCAAATATTTTTACTTTATGTTTTTAAATGAAGTAAATCTTATTGCTAAGAAAGGTACGCATGAGTATTATAAAACTAAGCAATGTGACGAAAAAATATTCCAATGGAACTACAGCACTGCGTAATATTTCCCTAGAAATCGAACCTGGAGAATTTACTTATATTGTTGGTCCATCTGGAGCAGGAAAGTCGACTTTTATCAAGTTGCTTTACCGTGAACTCAAAGTAGATACGGGTTCTGGTCACGTTGCACAATATGATTTAGAAAAATTGAGACACCGTGATGTCCCGATGTTGCGTCGCGCTGTCGGTGTTGTTTTCCAAGATTATAAACTCCTTCCAAAAAAAACAGTGTTTGAAAATATCGCTTATGCGATGGAAGTTATTGGAAAGAATCCGCGCGAAATTAAAAAGCGCGTGAATGAAGTGCTTGATTTGGTTGGGTTGAAACACAAAATTCGATCATTTCCGAATGAACTTTCTGGTGGAGAGCAACAGCGTGTTGCAATCGCAAGATCCATTGCCAATTCACCAAAAGTATTGATTGCCGATGAGCCAACAGGAAATTTGGATCCTGAGAATTCTTGGGAAATCATGAATCTACTTGAAAAAATTAATCTTTCTGGGACGACCATCTTGATGGCCACTCACAATAGCCAAATCGTAAACACATTGAAACACCGTGTCATTGCAATTGAAAACGGACGAATTGTGCGTGACCAAGAGGAAGGAGATTATGGCTATGATGATTAGAAATTTCTTTCGACATATCGGTGAATCACTTAAGAATATGAAGCGAAACGGTTGGATGACCGTTGCTGCAGTTTCTTCTGTCATGATTACATTAGTCTTAGTCGGCGCATTTTTATCCGTTATCATGAATGTTTCAAAACTTGCGTCAGGGATTGAAAATAATGTTCGTATCGTTGCTTTTACAAATCTCGATATTCACGATCAAAGTCAAAAAATCGTTGATCCTAAAGATAATGCAAAACAAATTGAGAATCCCAACTATAAGAAAATTTATGATCAAATATCAAAAGTAGCTGATATTAAGACAATCAAATTTTCAAGTCGGGAAGAGCAACTCAAACAGTTGACTGAAACAATCCCAACTTACAAACTTTTCAAAGGGGATGCTAATCCACTTTATGATGCTTACATTATTGAAGCGTCAACACCTGGAAAAGTTCAATCTGTCGCAAAAAATGTCGGGCAGATTTCAGGAATTAACAAAGTCAATTATGGTGGGTCAAACACGAAACAAATTTTTGCGTTTGCGAAAGCCATTCGGCTTTGGGGATTAGGCGGTGCAATTTTACTGTTGCTCGTTGCGATCTTTTTGATTCAAAATACGATTCGGATCACCATTATGTCGCGTCAAAGAGAAATTCAAATCATGCGCTTGGTTGGAGCCAAAAATGGTTATATTCGTTGGCCATTCTTCCTTGAAGGTGCATGGGTTGGCTTATTGGGATCTATCGTTCCTAGTGTTCTCATGGCTTGGGTTTATCGCGTGGCCTTCATTAGTTTCGCCCCAACATTGCACACTCAACAATTGACCATGTACACACCAAGTGAATTCATTCCGATGATTGTTGGAATCATGGTTGTCATTGGTGTTTTGATTGGTTCATTTGGAGCTTTGCTCTCGATGCGTCGCTTTCTTAAAATATAAAAGAAAAATAAAAACAACGCGAATCAGTGATTCCTGTTGTTTTTTTGTCAAAAGCGTTGTTGCTGACTTTTTTACTTTATGCTTAAGCAGTTGTTGTCTATTATCAGTAATTTTCATTCTTGAAAGCACTAAAAAACGTCATTGTTATGATCCAATGGCGTTTTTGATTTCTGTCAGTACTGACAGAAAATTTTAGATGTCATAATCATCGTCACTCATGGATTCGACTTCTCCAAGCAGATATGAATTTCCAACTTGACTGAAAAAATCATGATTAGATGAAGAAGTAGAGATGCCGTTCATGACAACAGGATTGACATCCGCTGCTGTGTCTGGAAATAGTGGATCTTGACCGAGATTCATCAATGCTTTATTCGCGTTATAGCGCAAGAAAGTTTTGACTTCTTCGGTCCATCCAATCTCATCATACAATAATTCTGCATATTTTTCTTCGTTTTCATAAAGTTCGTATAAGAGATCATACATCCAATTGCGGAATTCTTCTTGCTTTTCTTCTGAAAGTTCATTAAATCCAAGTTGAAATTTATATCCAATGTAAGTGCCGTGAACACTTTCATCACGCAAAATCAATTTAATGATTTCAGCAGCATTGATCATCTTGTTATTTCCAAGATACCAAAGAGGAGTGTAAAATCCTGAATAAAACAGAAAACTTTCCAAAAAGACAGAAGCAACTTTCTTTTGAAGCGGCGTACCTTCTTGATAATAATGATTGATGATGCGTGCTTTTTTTTGCATGTACTCATTGTGATCAACCCACTCAAACAAATCATCGATTTCTGAAGTTGAAAGTAATGTTGAAAAGACCGTTGAATAGGATTTTGCGTGGACAGATTCCATGAAAATGATATTATTGAAACATGCGCGTTCTTGCATTGTTCGTGCATCATCAAGCATGGCCACATTTCCATCTTGCGATTGCAATGTGTCAAGGAGTGTCAATCCAGCAAAAACTTTACTGTAAGTGTGCCGTTCGAGGTCGTTTAATTTTCCACGCCAGTCGTCCAGGTCATTTGAGACAGGCACACGCGTGTCCAGCCAAAACTGACTGGTCAGTTTTTCCCAAGTGTATTTGTCAATGGAATCTTCAATTGAGTTCCAGTTGATCGCAGCATAATTTGTTGCGTCACGTTTTGTATCGTAATTCATCTTTTTTCCTTTTTGAGTGATTAAAATGAGGAGTGTTCATTGCGCTGCTCATTCTTCGTTTTTGTCAGTACTGACAAAAAACAAAAAATCTCGAAAAAAATGGACAATGCTACTCCATTTTTTTATTATTGAGCTGGAATATTCTGTCAGTACTGACAGAAATAAAAGCGTTTAAATGACACAGCTTTCACATTGATTAGCACCGACTTCATCCTCGTCATCTGTGAATGTGCGGATATAATAAATCGTTTTGATGCCTTTTTTATAAGCATAATTTCGCAAAATGGACAGATCACGTGTTGTCATTTTGTTGCTCGAAACCTTCCACTCATACAGCCCCTCAGGCAAAGTTGAACGCATAAATAATGTGAGTGATAAGCCTTGATCAACGTGTTCGGTCGCTGCAGCATAAACATCAATCACAGCACGCATATCCGTATCATAAGCGGATTTGTAATATGGAATGGTATCTGTTGCAAGACCAGCTGCTGGATAATAGATTTTTCCAACTTTCTTTTCTTGACGTTCTTCAATCCGATTAACAATAGGATGAATTGAAGAAGAGCAATCATTGATGTATGAAATAGAACCATTTGGAGCGACAGCCATACGGTAAGAGTTATAAACCCCACCTGTCATTACTGACGCTTTTAATGCAGCCCAATCGTCTAAAGTCGGCACTTTTATATCGGCAAACAACGCTTGAACTTGAGTTGAAGTTGCTGCAAAAAAATCATGTGTCAAATATTTATCAAAATAAGAACCATCCGCATAAGCAGATTTTTCAAATCCTGCAAAACTCGCCCCTTTTTCAAGCGCCAATTTATTTGAAGCAACTAAAGTATAATAATTCAATAACATGAAATAAACACTCGTGAATTCCACCGCCGCTTTAGAATCATAATGAATGTGATGGTTGGCTAAGAAACTATGCAATCCCATTGCACCAAGCCCAATTGCATGCATTTCTCCATTTCCTTTTCGAACAGTTGGAACAGTGTCCAAATTCGTCGTTTCAGAAATAAAAGTTAATGCACGCACCATTGATTCAATAGCTGGTCCAAAGGATGCTTTTGATGTCATCATGTTCATAATATTTGTTGAGCCAAGATTACAAGCCACATCTGTTCCGACAGTTTTGTAAGTTTGATCATCATTTAATTCAGAAGCCGTTTGAACTTGTAAAATTTCAGAACAAAGATTTGACATTGAAATGATGCCATCAACAGGATTGGCACGATTTGCAGTATCAACATTCACAACATAAGGATAACCTGATTCTTGCTGTAATTTTGAAATTTCTTGCTCAACCATTCGTGCATCCAATTTTTTCTTGCGAATTTGCGGATTAGCGACCATCGCATCGTATTGCGCTGAAAGATCCACTTCCACAAATGGTTTACCATACACGCGCTCAACAGTATAAGGCTCAAACGTGTACATGACTTCACCTTTTTTGACCAACTCATAAAACTTATCAGGAATGGTGACACCAAGAGAAAGCGTTTTGACTCGAATTTTCTCATCCGCATTTTCTTTTTTAGTGGAAAGAAATTCCAAAATGTCGGGATGAAAAATTGAAAGATAAACCACACCAGCCCCTTGACGTTGTCCAAGCTGATTCGCATAAGAAAACGCATCCTCAAATAATTTCATGACCGGTACTACGCCAGCAGCGACGCCGTCATATCCTTTGATTGGAGCACCTGCACCACGCAAATTTGATAAGTTTAACCCCACACCGCCACCATTTTTTGAAAGTTGCAGTGCAGAGTTAATGGTTCGTCCAATTGAGTTCATATCATCAGAGATTTGAAGCAAAAAGCAAGAAACAAATTCTCCACGTCGTTTCCGTCCCGCATTTAAAAACGTAGGTGTTGCGGGTTGATAGCGTCGATTGATCATAGAAAAAGCTAAATCACGCGCGAGCGTTTCACTACCATCCGCCATGTAAAGTGCGTTCATCAACACACGATCTTCAAAATCCTCTAAATAAAGCGTACCATCGTTATTTTTCATCGCATATTGCGTGTAAAATTTATAAGCCGCCATAAAAGAATCAAAATGAAATTGGAACGCTTCCAACTCTTTTCTTAATCCTGTCACAAAAAGAGGATCGTATTTACGGATAAACGCTTCCTCAAGATAAGTCTGTTCAATCAGCCACTCGATTTTTTGTTGATAGGTTTCCGCACGAAAACGATTTGGTTTGACATTTTCTTCAAAAAAAGCGCTGATGGCATCACGATCTCTAGCAAGTGGAATCGCACCATTGACAGGGATATTAATTTCATTATTTAGCTCAAAATAGGTAATATGATTAAGTTCTTTGAGAGACATATCTGCCTTTCTATATCTGTGAATTTCTTTGTAAAATAAGACAGGAGCAATAAAAAACAATGCGTCGTTATCGCTCCTTACTTCAATTGATTATTTGAAGTTTTAATTTTTGCGCCAGCATCAAGACGTTGGATGAGTTTTTCAACATAAGCGACATCACTAGGAGTGCCGTTAAACTCAAAATCATAAAGGATAGGGATTTGATGTTTGGCTGAAAGTTCTTTTGCAGTAAAAATATAGATCCCTGCAAAATTTTTATTTCCTGTTCCAATAATTCCTCTACAAAACGCAGCATTTAATCCCCAATCCATAAACTCAAAAACTGGATCGACAACATCTTGACTGTGGCTGACGGTTGGTGTTTCTTCAGCATAACTTGGTGTGATGAGAAGAAAAGGTTCTGTGAGTTCGACATCAGGCGCATCAGCAGTAATTTCAACAGCTTCTACATTTTGAAGTTTGTTGACAAAACGTCTGGTTTGCCCTGTCAAGCTAAAATAGACAATTTTCATGAATTAAACCAATTTTGCTAATTCAGAAGGGCGAAATCCTGAAAAAGAAAGCTCCCCTTTTTTAACGACTGGAGCAGCACGAAAGCCCAAATCTAAAACGGTTTGAATAAACTCAGGCTTTTCATCAATATTGATTTCATCAAAGGCAATTTCATGTTCACTCAACCATTTTTTCACCATTTTGCATTGCATGCAATTGTTTTTTGAATAGACCGTAACCATAATTTCCTCCATTTTTTAAAGTTTTTTTATCGCTTCGTCAAAATTTTTAATTTGCGAAAGGATAAATTAAATCGTACTCTCATTTTATTATAAAAAAAAACCTAAGTCAAGGTTTTATTACTAGATATTGTATTTAAAATGCACTGTGCTTTATTTCACACACTATATCTTGTGTTGATGAGTGAGGTTTAATCCCCATGGAACAACACTTTCATTACGATTTTTGATCCGTTTGATGTTGGAATGATGCCTAAAAAGAATAATTCCAGCTAAAATCATAACGATGATTGTAAAAATAGGATCATAATGTGTCATCGTAAAGTGAAAGGCTGGAAAAACAGCAGCACCAATAAATGCGACCACCGCTGCCACAATGCTTGATAAACTAATCATACTAAACAAATAAAGGACAAGAATGAAAATGAAAAGTAAAAGAAGTAAGAAAAGTGGACGATATCCCAATAAAACACCCGCAGAAGTCGCGACCGCTTTTCCTCCATGAAAATGATCGAAAATCGAAAACGTGTGTCCAAGCACAGCAAGAAGTCCAAAAATCAAGACAGGAAGGCTGTGAAGATGGAAAAAGGTGGGCAGTAAAACGGCAAGTGTTCCTTTAAGTAAATCAAAAAGAAAAACCACAATTCCGGCTTTCACACCCAGTGTGCGAAATGTATTGGTGGTTCCGGTATTGCCAGAACCAAACTCATGCAAATTCTTATGGAAGAATAGTTTGCCAATCCAAAGCCCAGCAGGAATGGCACCTAGCAAATAAGAAATAATAAATAAGATTATGGTAATCATGAAATGTCCTTGCTTTTAAATCTTCATCAATAATGATTCATCTTTTGAATTTGAGTATGGTCTATTATAGCACAAAATGCTCAAAAAATAGCATTTTTTTTGATAGACTTTGACAAACGATTTTAAAGAGGTTAAAATAGTAAAGATGATAAACTTTTGTGTTATTTTTAATGAAATAAAAACGCAAATGTATCATAAACAGAATTACTGCTCTTTATTTTCGGTGCTGCGATTTGCGCTGAAGGATTAAAAGTGACATAATAAAGGGATAATGGCACATGAATGTGTCAATATAAAGCGATGGAGAACTTAATGGTTGTAGATATAAATAATTATGATGATAGTGCAATTCAAGTCTTAGAAGGACTTGATGCGGTGCGAAAACGGCCAGGAATGTATATTGGATCTACAGATGGCACTGGATTACACCATTTAGTTTGGGAAATTGTAGATAATGCTGTTGATGAAGCATTGTCTGGTTTTGGTGAAAAAATTTCAGTTTCTATCAATAAAGACGGTTCCTTGACGGTCGAAGATGAAGGACGTGGAATGCCCGTAGGGATGCACAAGACAGGAAAGCCAACGATTGAAGTTATTTTTACGATTTTACATGCGGGTGGAAAATTTGGTCAAGGTGGATATAAGACATCAGGAGGATTGCACGGTGTTGGATCCTCAGTTGTGAATGCTTTATCAAAATGGCTTGTTGTCGAAGTCACACGAGATGGTATCGTTTATGCTCAGCGTTTTGAAAATGGAGGACATCCAGCATCTGGGCTTAAAAAAATTGGGAAAGCACCAAAATCCAAAACGGGGACAAAAGTGACGTTTATGCCAGATGATACCATTTTTTCGACCGTTGATTTTAAATATCAAACGATTTTTGAGCGGTTAAATGAATCGGCTTTTTTGTTGAAAAATGTGACGTTATCACTAGAGGACAAACGTTCTGACGAAAAAGCTTCATTTCATTATGAAAATGGGGTAAAAGATTTTGTTCATTACTTAAATGAGGACAAAGATACGTTAACGCCAGTGCTTGATTTTGAAGGGCAACAAGATGGATTTGAGCTCGAAGTTGCTTTACAGTATAATGATGGCTACTCAGAAAATATTCTTTCTTTTGTGAATAATGTTCGGACCAAAGATGGAGGAACGCATGAGGCAGGATTGAAATCTGCCTTGACAAAAGCCATGAATGATTATGCCAGAAGAAGTGGTCTTTTAAAGGAAAAAGATAAGAATCTTGAGGGTTCAGATTATCGTGAAGGTTTAACAGCCGTCCTTTCCTTACTTGTCCCTGAGGAACATTTGCAATTTGAAGGACAAACAAAAGATAAATTAGGCTCACCTTTAGCACGTCCTGTGGTTGATGCGATTGTGTCTGAACGATTGACATTTTATTTGATGGAAAATGGCGACATGGCACAAAATTTGATCCGAAAAGCAATTAAAGCGCGTGAAGCTAGAGAAGCGGCAAGAAAAGCGCGCGATGATTCTCGCTCAGGAAAAAAATCTAAAAAAGACAAAGGATTATTATCTGGAAAATTAACACCCGCACAAACGAAAAATCCAACAAAAAATGAGCTGTACTTAGTCGAAGGAGATTCTGCGGGGGGGTCTGCCAAACAAGGACGTGATCGTAAGTTTCAAGCGATTTTACCATTGCGAGGGAAAGTCATCAATACTGAAAAAGCCAAAATGCAGGACATTTTGAAAAATGAAGAAATAAATACGATGATTTACACGATTGGTGCGGGAGTAGGCGCAGATTTTGTTTTGGAAGATCGCAATTATGACAAAATTATCATCATGACCGATGCGGATGATGATGGATCACACATTCAAGTTTTATTATTGACGTTCTTTTATCGTTATATGAAACCTTTAGTTGAAGCAGGACACGTCTATATCGCACTTCCTCCACTTTATAAAATGAATGAAGGAAAAGGAAAGAAAGAAAAAATTGAGTACGCTTGGACCAATGCAGAACTTGATGAAATGCGAAAGCATTTTGGACGAAATGCTAATTTACAGCGCTACAAAGGATTAGGCGAAATGAATGCGGATCAGCTGTGGGAAACGACAATGAATCCTGACACGCGAACATTGATTCAAGTGACGATTGATGATGCTGCGCAAGCTGAAAAACGTGTCGCAGTATTGATGGGAGATAAGGTTGAACCGCGCAGAAAATGGATTGAAAATAATGTCAAATTTACCCTAGAAGAAGAAAATGTCTTTTAAGTGGAGAAATTGAATGCATTGACAAAAAGTTTAGGAAGAAAGAGAAAAAACAATGAGTTATGTGGTTTTTGATTTTGAAACAACAGGTTTATCCGCTCAAAAAAATGAAATCATTCAAATTGGTGCCATTAAATTTGACGAAAACCATCAGGAAATCGCTAGATTTAATCAATTAGTAAAACCGACACGTTCTTATGTTTCAACAACCATTTCAAATTTGACAGGAATTTCCCAAAGAAGTTTATTGGATCAGCCTGTCATTACTGACGTTTTACCTGAATTTTTAACGTTTATCAAAAATTCTTTACTTGTTGCACATAACGCACCTTTTGATGTCAGTTTTTTGTATCAAGCAATGATTGATTGCCGCATCCAGAATGCAGAGCATTTTCAAGTGTATGATACACTCACACAGGCTAAAAAGTGGATGAAGGCGAAATCTTATAAATTGGAAGATTTAAAAGATTATTTTGAGTGTGATGTGCGCAGTCATGATGCTATAAACGATTGTGTGGTAACTGCGCTACTTTATCAGCACTTACAAGAAATTGAACATCCCAAAAAAGCGGTCAGTACTGACAAAAATTACTCAGAACAGCTGAGTTTATTTACAGCTTATCAAGATGAGGGAATTGATGATGGGTTGCGACGAAAATTGGGACTTCCGATGACAAAAACGTTGATGTACTTTCATTTAACTAAAGAGAAAGTTTGGGAGCGTTTTGAAATCACTCAAATTTCGATCACTCAAATATATTCTTCTGGATACAGCCTATGCATCACTTTATTTAATCAAGAAAAAATAAACATTCATTCAGATTTTTTGGTACAGATGCAAAAGAAGAATTTTATTTCTGAGATGCAAAAAGAAGAATCAAAAGAAAAATGAGCGATGAAATTTAAATTAAAAAATTTTAATGAATTAAGTGTGGACGAACTTTATCGGCTACTTCGATTAAGACAGGAAGTTTTTGTTCTTGAGCAAGCGTGTTTTTATCAAGATTTGGATGGAAAAGACCGCATCGCACAGCAGCTGTGGCTAGAAGATGATAAGGGAGAAATTTTAGCTTCCTGTCGGCTATTTAAAAGGGGAGACTTTTTTTTGGATGCTGCCAGTATTGGGCGCGTCATCACTTCAAAAAAGGTAAGAAAAAAAGGACTTGGGCGAATGCTGCTTCAAGAAGCACTGTTGATTTTGAACGCTCAAAATGAGAAAAAAATAACCATTGAAGCGCAGTGCTATGCGAAAAGTTTCTATGAAAAAATAGGATTCCATCCAATTTCTGATGTTTTTTTAGAAGATGGAATTGAGCACCTCTTGATGTCGCTTGAATTTTAAATCAACATTAAGAAAAATTGAAAGAAGTGAGAAATATGTCAACGATACAAAAATTACCTCTTGAGGACATTATGGGAGATCGTTTTGGACGATACAGTAAATATATCATTCAAGAACGTGCACTTCCAGATATTCGAGACGGGTTAAAGCCTGTTCAACGTCGAATTTTGTACTCCATGAATAAAGATGGCAACACGTTTGAAAAAGCGTATCGAAAATCTGCTAAATCTGTCGGAAATGTCATGGGGAATTTTCATCCGCATGGAGATTCTTCCATTTATGAAGCCATGATTCGAATGAGTCAGGATTGGAAAATGGGCGAACCTTTGATTGAAATGCATGGAAATAATGGATCAATGGATGGGGATAGTCCAGCAGCGATGCGTTATACAGAAGCAAGATTGGCGGAGATTTCAGGATATTTGCTTTCAGATATCGAAAAGGAAACCGTTTCGACGTCTTGGAATTTTGATGATACCGAAAAAGAACCAACCGTATTGCCAGCAAGTTTCCCCAACCTTTTAGTGAATGGTTCAACGGGAATCTCAGCAGGTTATGCGACGGATATTCCACCACACAATCTCTCTGAGGTCATTGATGCAACGATTTTTATGATTGATCATGAAAATGCAACGCTTGAGCAGGTGATGGGACTATTACCTGGTCCGGATTTTCCGACAGGTGCTGTTGTTCAAGGAAAAGACGAAATCAAAAAAGCATATGAAACAGGAAAAGGGCGGATTGTTGTGCGGTCACGTGTGACGACTGAAGCGATGAAAGGAGGACGAGAGCAACTCATTGTCACTGAAATTCCTTACGAAATCAATAAAGCCAATCTCGTTAAAAAAATTGATGATGTTCGTGTCAATGCAAAAGTTCCTGGAATTTCAGAAGTCAGAGACGAATCTGATCGTGAAGGATTACGCATTGCCATCGAATTAAAAAAAGAAGCTGATCCTCAGCTTGTGTTAAATTATCTCTATAAAAATACAGATCTGCAAGTCAATTATAATTTTAATATGGTGGCGATTGATAAAATGACACCACGGCAAGTCGGAATTTTACGGATTTTAAGTGCTTATATCATGCATCGAGAAGAGGTGATTGTTAAACGCTCAAAATTTGATTTAAGAAAAGCTGAAAAACGACTTCATTTAGTTGTTGGATTGATTCGGATGGTGTCCATTTTAGATGAAGTTGTTGCAGCGATTCGGGCTTCAGAAAACAAAGCAGATGCAAAAGAAAACATTAAAATCAGCTTTGGATTTACAGAAGAACAAGCCGAAGCGATTGTGACTTTGCAACTTTATCGCCTTACAAATACCGATATCGTGACTTTAGAAGAAGAACGTGATGCACTGAATGATCAGATTTTGGAATTAAATGCTGTCATTAATGACAAAAGAACCTTGTTTAACCTGATGAAACGTGAATTACGTGAAGTGAAGAAAAAATTTGGAAAAGCAAGAAAAACAGAGCTTCAAGCAGATGTCGAAACGATTGAAATTGAAGCACATGAGTTGATTGCTGAAGAAGAAACAGTCGTTTCAGTGACAAAAGCAGGTTACATTAAGCGAACTTCCCCACGCTCTTTTGCATCCTCCAATATTGAAGAAATTGGAAAACGTGAAGATGACGAGCTTTTATTTTATGAAACACTCAAAACGACACAGCACATCCTTTTATTTACGAATTTAGGAAATGTGATTTATCGTCCCGTCCACGAGCTTTCTGACTTACGCTGGAAAGACTTGGGAGAGCATTTATCACAAGCCATCAGCAATTTCTCACCGAATGAAGCCATTATTTTTGTCAAAGTTGTGGATGCGTTTAAGGATGAGAAGTTATTAGTGCTGACAAAAAAAGGACAGATTAAGCAAGTTGAACTGGAAAGTTTTAGCCCTTGGCGCACGTATCGCTCAAAATCAACAGCGTATGGAAAACTAAAAGGCGAAGATGATCGGATTGTTATGGTTGAACCTGTTCAATTTAACGATGTTCTTTTAATCAGCGAAAACGGCTATGCGCTGCGTTTTAATTTGGATGATGTCCCTGTTTTAGGTGCAAAAGCTGCTGGAGTAAAAGCAATGAACCTAAAAGGAGATGATGTGATTCAGAATGCTTTCTTTACTTCTAGTGACAGTTGGTATTTACTGACACAACGCGGATTTATCAAACGTGTTGCCACAAGTGACATCCCAACCACCACAAGAGCAAATCGTGGGCTTCAAGTGTTACGGACCTTAAAGAATAATAATCACACTGTTTTTGCCTCAGGGCTTGTTTACCCATCAAAAACAGAATTGTCAGCGCTGACAGAAGATGTCAACTTATTTACAGAACCTGTCAGTACTGACAAAACCGCTGAACAGCAAATTCTGTCAGTACTGACAGATTCGAATGAGGAAATTGACATTGATTTAATGGCACTTGCACTTTCAGAGCGGACAAGTAATGGACATCCCATCTCAGAAAATATCAGAAATCTCCAATCCTCCCAACTCAAATAAAAAAGACAAGCAAAACTTGTCTTTTTTTCATTTTTTAAAAGCGTCACAGATTCTTTGGCTGGCGTCTTGAATCACTGAAAATGGCGCTGCAACATTGAGTCTGGCGTGGGAAGCTCCACCTTTTCCAAATGAAATGCCTTCGTTTAAGATGACTTTTGCTTCATGCAATAATTTTTCATGCAATGCGTGATCAGATAAAGCATAAGCTGAAAAATCAAGCCATATCAGATAAGTTCCTTGCGGTTTCATCACTTTAATCTTAGTTTTTTGACTCAGTTCTGCGTAGATATAATCAATATTTTTTTCAATGACAGGCTTCAATGCTTCTAACCATTGCTCACCTTCTTGAAATGCAGTTTCCGTCATTAAAAGTCCTAACTCATTGATTTCATGCTGATTATTTGCTAAACGTTGTTTCAAATACGCTTCTCGCAACACCTCATCTTCAATCAAAGCAAAAGAACATTTCGTATCAGCGATATTAAACGTTTTAGTTGCAGAAGATAAAACAATCGAAAACTTTTTAAAATCAGGAGAAATCGTGTGGAATGAATGATGTTCATGACCATTCCATACCAAATCTTGATGAATTTCATCTGAAATCAAAAGCACAGAATAGGTTTGACATAATTCTCCCAAGCGATTAAGTTCAAAAGCAGACCAAACTCGCCCGCCAGGATTTTGAGGACTACAAAAAATAAACATTTTGACCTTTTGATTCTTAAAAAGTTGCTCAATTTCATCAAAATTTAATAAAAACTGGCCCTCTTCTTCATCAAAAAGCAATTCTGAAGTTACTAATTTTCGATCATTCAGCTGAATCGTTCGCGCAAAAGGCGGATAAGCAGGTGTATTAATTAAAATGCCATCGTTTTTATCTGTGAATGCTTGAATTGCGATTCCAATGGCTGGAACCACTCCTTCAACAAGAACAATAGATTCCCGTGAGTAGTGGTAGTGATGCCGTTTTTCTTCCCAGTCAGAAATCCGTTCAAACAATGAATCACTAGCATAAGAATACCCATAGAGGTGGTGATCCACATAAGCTTGCGCCGTTTCAACCAAAGCAGGAAAAGCTAAAAAATCCATATCCGCAATCCATAAAGGAAGCACTCCGTATTTGACTTCTGGTGCTTGATATTTGACTGCACGATGCGCCAAACGATTAGGTTGTGTGGTAAAATCATAGATTGTCATAATTTTTCTCTCATCATTCTTTTAGTATCTCCACCATTATATCCTTTTCCTGTCTAGTTTGGCGTGCTTATCATCATATTATTTTTTTATGGACTGATAAATAATCAATAAGATAAAAATATTATCAGTGAATAAAAAAATTAAAAGTCCACCATCAAAAAAATCTGTTAAAATAAAATTATGCACTTGAGAAATCTCTCAATGCTTCCAATTCAATATAAAAGCGGATAAGATAAGTAACTTCAAGAACGATTTTTAGAGAGTTTCCAAATGCTGAAAGGAAATAATCACAAAAGAAGTGAAAATGGTCTTTGAGCTCTCAAGAATTGATTTCTTGACGGACGCCCCGATAAAAGCAACAGTATTTTGTACTGAACGAGGAGTTTTGTGTGAACAAAGCTCAAATCAAGGTGGTATCACGATTAAAAAATTCAATCGCCCTTGTTTACAGCAATGTAAATAGGGGCTTTTTGACGCAATATTTTTGAAAGAAAGGAGAAATATGCCCATTAAAGTGGATCAAAATCTCGCCGCAATTCCTATTTTAGCGAAAGAAAATATCTTTATCATGAATGATACACGAGCGCAAACGCAACAAATTCGACCCTTAAAAATCATCATTCTCAACTTAATGCCCACAAAAGCAGTCACAGAAATTCAATTGCTGCGCCTCCTTTCAAATACACCCCTTCAGATTGAAGTGACATTTTTGCATACAGCATCACATCAATCCAAAAACACTTCAGCAGAATATTTAAATCAATTTTACAGCACTTTTGATGAAATCAAGCAAAATTATTATGATGGTTTAATTATTACAGGTGCGCCCGTTGAAGAACTTGAATTTGAAAAAGTACATTATTGGAAAGAATTAACCATGATGATGGAATGGTCAAAAAGTCACGTTTTTTCGACATTACACATTTGCTGGGGAGCGCAAGCAGGACTTTATTACCACTATCATCTTGATAAGACGCCGTTAAATAAAAAATGCTTTGGTATCTTTGAAAGTGACATAAAAAAACCACTTGATCCTTTATTTTCTGGATTTGATGATGCCTTTTACATTCCTCATTCAAGACATACGACAGTTCTAAAAGAAAAGATTGCCTCTTGTGATGCTTTGGAAATCCTAGCACAGGGAGAAAATGAAGCACAAATTAGCATTGTCAAATCTAAAGATAATAAAGCCATTTATATTTTTGGACACGCTGAGTATGATAAAGACACATTGAGTCAAGAGTATTTTAGAGACCTCAAAGCACATAAACCCATTTCTTTGCCTCGAAATTACTTTCCAAATGATGATCCAAACTTGTCCCCAAAAATGAACTGGCATGCCAGTGCCACGCTCCTTTTTACAAATTGGCTCAATTATTATGTTTATCAAGAAACGCCTTATATTATTGAAAAATTGAAAGAAAATCAAGCATGAAAAAACGATACAAGCATGAAAAACGAACGTCGCTCAAAAAAGGATCACCGTAACAGCATATTTCCCTTTATTTGTCATCTTTCAGAGGAGACACGTTGAATCAAGCAATAAATCAAATAAAAAATAGAAAAGAGAAGTTATATGACACACACACATTACCATTTTGATCACGTCGGATCATTTCTTCGTCCACAAGCTTTAAAAGAAGCAAGAGCAGCCTATCTTGACAATAAAATTTCAGAAGCTGAATTAAAAAAAGTGCAACACGAAGAAATTAAAAAATTGGTTGATCATGAAGCAAAAGTAGGGCTGTCAGCAGTGACAGACGGTGAATTTAACCGATCATGGTGGCATTTGGATTTTCTTTGGGGATTAAATGGTGTGGCGTCATATAATCAAGAAGATTCATATAAATTTCATGGTGCTAAAACTAGAACAACGAATATTCAGTTGGTAGATAAGATTGCATTTAATCCAGAACATCCATTCTTTTCTGATTTTGAGTATCTCAAATCTGTGCTTCCAGAAGGTGTGGAGCCAAAAGTTACGATTCCTTCACCATCACTAATCCCAAATCGTGATCATAGAAGCGATCGCTGGCCTGAATTTTATGAAAATTGGACAGATTTTTTGGATGATCTCGCAAAAGCCTATCACGAAACCATTCTTCATTTTTACGCATTAGGTGCAAGATACGTTCAACTTGATGACACCACATGGGCGTACTTGATTGCCCGATTGATTGATGAACCTGAAAATCATGAAAAGTATGAACAAATGTGTGAAGATATTGTTTATGTGATCAATCGCATTCTTGATGGTCTGCCTGATGATTTGCGCGTGACGACACACATCTGTCGCGGAAATTTCAAATCGACATATCTATTTGAAGGAAGTTATGAACCTGTCGCAAAATATCTTGGACAATTAAATTATGATAGTTTCTTTCTTGAATATGACGATGCAAGAAGCGGAAGCTTTGCTCCGCTCTCAGAAATCTGGAATCACAGAGCAAACGTGTTGCTTGTTTTAGGAATTTTTACCTCTAAAAAAGCAGAACTCGAAGATAAATCAGAAATTTTAGCACGCCTAAACGAAGCACAAAAATATGTCCCACTTAAAAATCTCGCCCTATCCACCCAGTGTGGCTTTGCCTCTACAGAAGAAGGCAACCAGCTAACACAAGAAGAACAATGGGCAAAACTTGCCTACATCAAACAAGTATCCGACGAAGTTTTTAAAGGCATTTAAAAAGTACGGGCGGTTGATAATCTTTATTATTCTTGAATATTAGTCTAAATGAGCGTGGGGCCACAAGCAAAATTGTGATTTCGTTTCACACCGATTTTTTAAATATAAAGAACGTGTCTTAATTTTAAAAACAAGTTCTTTATATTTATTACAATACCACCGTTTGGTGGTTTTTTTAATTACCTTTTGATTTTAGAAATGTATCATCATAATAAGTACCGAAGCAATAAGCCCTAAAAAGGCCAAACTTCCAGCAAGCAAACGAATTTTGGGATGTGTTATATAGACAAAGATAAGATAAATCAAAATCGTCAAAATAATTGTTGCAACGATCGTCATGCGTCTGTCCTCCTATTCTGCAAGAAAAATGATAAGACGAGTCCTGCAACCGCTAGGATAAAGCCGAGCAAAAATGAAGCATGAAAGCCCATCAAGATATTACCATGATTTTGGCTGGCGACATTCTGCGCAATACTGGTAAGCAAAGCAACTGACAGACTTGATGCAATCGTTCGTAAGGTATTATTTGCGGCTGAAGCATGTGCAATCTCGTTTTTAGGTGCAGCACCCATCGCAGCAGCGAGCATGGACATCATAATCAGTGCCACACCGAACATTCGCACACCATAAAGCGTCATTGTATAAATGTCAGGCGTTTTTGCTGTGAGAAACATAAAGGGAAAAGTCCCAATCGTCAAAATGCCGAAACCAACAATCGCCAGGCGTTTCCCACCAATCCGATCATAAGCACGCCCTGCGAGCGGCTGCATGACACCCATGACAAGTGCACCAGGCAACAAGGCCAAACTCGAATAAAGCACCGTCAGCCCACGTACATTTTGCAAATAAGTCGGCACCAACATTTCAATGCACATCATCGCCATTGTCGCAAGCGCCGTTAGCGTCGCAGCAAGTGAAAAGTTGTGAATTTTGAAAAGTCGGAGATTAAGTAATGGCTCTTTGAGTTGAAATTGCCGCCAAATGAAATAAGCGATAATCAACGCACCTGCTAAAATCGGCAAAATAACCGTCTTAATACTTCCCCAGCCACCTGTCGCAACATTCGTAAAGCCAAGCAGAAAGAGACCAAAGCCAAAAATTGAAGCAATAAAACTGATAATATCCAGCTTCATCGGACGATTTGGCAGGACATCCTTAATGAAAAAAGGCGTGAGAACAAAGCTAATTCCGACAAGCACCGCAGGAATCAGGAAAATTGAGCGCCATGAATCAGTCAACGTAAAGCCAAGAAAGGTATGATTGGCAGACATGACCCAGCCAGCGAAAGTCGGACCGACCGCAGGTCCTAAGCCAAAAGCAATCCCGACAAGACCCATCGCGCTTCCGCGCTTTTCAGGCGGAAAAATCGTGATAAACACGGACTGCAAGAGCGGAATCGAGAGCCCAACAGCAACCGCTTCAATAATTCGTCCTAGAATAAAAATATAGTAATTCGATGTCGGCGCAATCATGATGACGAGCGTCCCAAAAAGCAACAAGCCGTAAGCGGCAAAATGCAGCCATTTCGTCGAAAACTTCGTCGCAAGATAGGCAGAAATTGGAATCATAATGCCATTTCCGAGTAAAAACAGGCTCGCACCCTGCTGCGCA
This sequence comes from Lactococcus hircilactis, assembly GCF_009601015.1. GTDB lineage: Bacteria > Bacillota > Bacilli > Lactobacillales > Streptococcaceae > Lactococcus > Lactococcus hircilactis. The sequence continues at coordinate 110,720 of NZ_WITJ01000003.1, read as the reverse complement.
GTGGAAATGTCAATGTGAAAATCGTGCATAAGTGGCGGAATAATCGCTGCCAAAATTGTCTGCAACATCATGCCGACAAAAGCGGAAACGAGAAGCAAAACAACCATCATCGTGCGATGGTAGGGCTTTCCGTGAATGTCTAAAAATTGAGGTTTTTTCAAATCAATCAACCTCCACAGGAATAAAATCAAGACTTCCCGTCTCGAGATAGGTATCGTGCAGCCATTTTTCCGTCGTACGTCCTGCTACCCAGCGGATATTGCGCTCAAAAATGATCGGTTTGCGATTTTTACCAAAAACGACCCAGCCCCAATCGCGCGTTTTTGGCGCAACCCATTTCCATTCGGTACCTGCAACGGCTAATTTGACACCGTTAATGAGAATATTTTCACCGTAAGGCGAGCGATAAGCGTAGTCATCCAGTTCGTTAAGATAATTCGCATCCCAACTGTCAAAAAAGTTTTTTACAAGCGCTGGCATCTCATTTTCTCTTGGAAGTTGTGCGACTTCTTCTGGAGTGATACTATTTTCTCGTCTCAAATCTACAAATCCTAATATCAGATCGTCAGATTTACGGATTATTATTGAAAAATGTTCGTCATAGAAGCCACTTGTTTTTCCATGCCTACTAAACCGAAGACGAATCACCACATCACCATTTTGCTTGATATTATCTTGGATACCTTCTATTTCAAAAGTTTCTGGTACATAACCTGTTGCTTTTGCGAGGGTAATGTATTTTGAAAACTGATCAAAGTTCTTCAAATAGAGTGTTCCTTCTGTCAATTTTTTGCTCATTTTGTTTTTTCTTCTTTCCTGACCATGCTGAATAAACTTTAAATCAATACTCATCTGATATTTCAATAATAGAATAAGAGAAGTATTTTTGAGGGGAATTGACTTTATTTAAAATACTCAACGGGCATTGTGTTATAATAAAAATTGTACATTGTGGAGTGAACTCAATGTCAAGAAAGAAGACTTCATGGAATATTCAATCGGCAAATTTTCCGAATTGACTGGTTTTAGTAAAGACACGCTCAGATATTATGAGGCTCAAAAAATAATTCTTTCTCATCAATCTGAGAATGGTCGTCATTTATATACAGATGATGATGTGTCATGGGCTAAAATTGTACATAAGCTTAAAAGTACAGGGATGTCAATTAAAGAAATAAAACGCTATACTTTACTTACTGAAAAAGGTCAAGAGACAATTGAAGAGCGCATGGAATTGCTTTTTGCTCATTCTGAGGCTCTCCTTTTAGAGCGTAAAGCACTAGATGAACAATTAATGACACTTTACAATAAAATTGAAATTTATAATAAAATGCTAAAAAGTTGGCTGATTGAAAATATAAAAAGTCCTAAAAACATGGAGTAAAAATTTTTTACTCTATGTTTTTCATGTTAACGTTATGAAGTGATAAGTAATAACCTACCTCTTCACGTTTATCCTGTGAAAGGTGTGGTTTTAAGTCTTTTCTTCCCCCCATTTCATGATAAAAAATGGTACAATCATATTATGAAAAAAATAATTTCGCTCGTGATGATCTTGATTGGTGTATTGATTGATCAAGTGTTTAAAAATTGGATTGTTGCAAACATTCCTTTAGGGCAAAGTCGCTCGTTTATTCCAAATGTTCTGGCATTAACGTATTTACAAAATAAAGGCGCTGCGTGGTCTTCTTTAGAAGGACAGCAGTGGTTTTTTATGATTTTAACGCCGATTGTTGTCGTCGTTGCTGCTTATTTTCTTTGGAAAAAAGCAAATCAAAAGTGGTATTATTTGGGATTAACACTTATCATTTCTGGTGCATTAGGGAATTTCATTGATCGTGTGCGTCAAGGGTTTGTAGTGGATATGTTTCAAACGATGTTTGTTAATTTCCCGATTTTTAATGTCGCAGATGCTTTGCTCTCGATTGGTTTTGTGATTTTATTTATTGCCATCATAACAGATAAAGAAGATAAAAAAGGATGATCTTTTATCTCAAAGCGCATCATTAAAATGAATGCATTAGAAATTAGGAAATAAGAATTTGCAACTTGAAATAACAAAAGAAAATGATTTACAACGTTTGGACAAAGCTTTATCCAATCAAACAGAACTTTCACGAACAGTACTCACAGCATTGATCCGAAATGAAAAAGTGAGTGTCAATGGTGCAGTCAAAAAGGCAAAATATAAAGTAAAAACTGGAGATGTGATTACATTTGAAATCCCAGAAGCAAAAGCATTAGACATTCAAGCAGAAAACATTCCACTTGAAATCGTATATCAGGATGAGGATGTCGCAATTGTGAACAAACCACAAGGAATGGTCGTACATCCTGCAGCAGGACATGCTGATGGAACATTAGTGAATGCGTTGATGTATCATGTGACGGACTTAAGTGGGATTAATGGAACGATTAGACCAGGAATTGTTCATCGGATTGATAAAGATACTTCTGGGCTGTTAATGATTGCAAAAAATGATCAAGCACATGAGCGGTTAGCTGCTCAGCTGAAAGAAAAAAGTAACAAACGGCGCTATGTCGCGATTGTGCACGGAATTTTACCTAACGATTTTGGGACGATTGAAGCACCAATTGCTAGAAATCCTAAAGATCGCAAAAAACAAGCGGTTATAGCGAATGGTAAACCTGCAGTGACTCACTTTGAGGTACTTGAGCGTTTTGAGCGCTACACGCTTCTTGCGTTAGAATTAGAGACTGGAAGGACGCATCAAATTCGTGTTCATTTGGCCTATATTGGACATCCTGTTGCGGGAGATCCGTTATATGGTCCAAAAAAGACGTTGACGCCAAACCATGGTCAGTTTCTGCATGCTCAAACGCTTGGATTTAAACATCCAAGAACTGGAGAATGGATGGAATTTGAAGCAGAAGTTCCTAAAATTTTTGAGCAAACCCTAAAAAATCTAAGATCACAATAAAGTTTTCTGTTTAGGAAAACTTTTTAATTATACCAATTTAGACAAAAAATAAACCAATAGTGAAAAAAATCCTTGACAAAGCAAAAAATGTGTTATATAATGCTATTTGTAATATAAATAACAAAGAAAATTAAACTATACCAATTCGGTATTAAAGGAGAAAAATAAAATGTGTGGTATTGTTGGTGTTGTTGGAACAAGAAATTGTACAGATATTTTAATGCAAGGATTGGAAAAATTAGAATATCGTGGCTATGATTCGGCGGGAGTTTTCGTGACGGGATCCAACAAAAAATCGAAATTAGTTAAATCGGTTGGTCGTATTGCAAGTTTACGTGAAAAAATCGGGATTGATGTGGCAGGCACTGCTGGAATTGGACATACACGGTGGGCAACCCATGGAAAACCTACAGAAGATAATGCTCATCCGCACACTTCAACGTCAGGGCGATTCATTCTTGTTCATAATGGAGTGATTGAAAATTTTGTTGAATTGCGTGAGGAATATCTTTCAAATGATGTTTTCAAAGGAGAAACTGACACTGAAATTGCGGTTCACTTAATCGCAAAATTTGCTGAAGAAGATGGATTAACAACGCTTGAAGCATTCCAAAAAGCTTTAAAACTGATTAAAGGATCTTTCGCTTTTGGTTTGATGGATGCTGAGGATCCAGAGGTCATTTATGTCGCAAAAAACAAATCCCCATTGTTGATTGGTTTGGGTGACGGGTATAATATGGTTTGTTCTGATGCGATGGCGATGATTCGTGAAACGAGTGAATTCATGGAAATTCATGATCAGGAACTGGTTATTCTTAAAAAAAATCAGGTGACGATTTTGGATGCTGAAGGTCATGAAGTAAAACGTCCATCTTATACTGCTGAATTGGATTTGTCAGATATTGGTAAGGGAACTTATCCATTTTATATGCTCAAAGAAATTGATGAACAACCCACAGTGATGCGTAAATTGATTTCGACTTATACGGATGAGAATGGAAAAATGAAAGTTGATCCAGACATTGTTAAAGCAATCCAAGCTTCTGATCGACTCTATATTATCGCAGCTGGAACGTCATATAATGCTGGATTTGGAGCAAAAGCAATGCTTGAAGCATTGACAAATACACCAGTTGAGCTTGGCGTAGCTTCAGAATGGGGCTATGATATGCCACTTTTGAGCAAAAATCCGTTCTTTATTTTCCTTTCACAATCAGGAGAAACAGCAGATAGTCGTCAAGTGCTTGTCAAAGTAAACGAACTTTCATTGCCATCACTTACAGTGACTAATGTTCCAGGATCAACGCTATCACGTGAAGCAACTTATACGATGTTGATTGGTGCGGGTCCTGAAATTGCTGTCGCATCAACAAAAGCTTATACTGGACAGATTGCAACACTCGCATTTTTAGCAAAAGCCGTGGGTGAAGCACAAGAAAATCCACTTGCGTTTGAGTTCGATCTTGTCAAAGAACTCTCTTTGGTTGCACAATCCATTGAAGCAACACTATCTGAAAAAGAAAAAATTGCTGCAATTGTTAAGAAAAACTTTTTGACCACACGCAATGCATTTTATATTGGTCGCAAGCAAGATTATTTCGTTGCGATGGAAGCTTCACTTAAACTTAAAGAAATTTCTTACGTGCAATGTGAGGGATTCGCTGCAGGAGAGCTGAAACACGGGACAATTTCATTGATTGAAAAAGGCACTCCTGTGATTGCACTCATTTCAAATAATGAAAAAGTAGCCTTACATACACGCGGAAATGTCATGGAAACTGTAGCGCGTGGTGCTGCTGCAATCGTTATTGCAGAAGAAGGTGCAGCGCGTCCAGAGGATGACATTGTTGTCAATGCGGTACATCCATATTTATCAGCGATTTCAATGGTTATCCCAACACAACTTCTTGCTTACGAAACGTCCTTCCAACGGGGATTAGACGTTGATAAACCTCGTAATCTTGCAAAAGCCGTGACTGTTGAATAATAAGAGTCAAACACATCAAAAAAATTTCTGTCAGTACTGACAGAAATTTTTTTGATTCTTGTGACTCAAAGCGTCGCACGCATATTAGCACAGGTTTCCTTGTTTGTTTTCTGTCAGTACTGACAGAAAAAATTTTATAATGTAATAGTAAACGTCGTCCCTTTTCCAAGTACGCTTATGACATCAACGTAACCGCCAAGATCACTCACGTTCTTTTTGACAATGGCTAATCCTAAACCAGTTCCAGGAACCTCAGAGCGACTTTCGTCAGCGCGATAGAACCGATCAAAAATGCGTTCTTTTTGAATCTCAGTTAATCCATGTCCATTGTCAGTGACACTAAAAATAATTTTTGAATTTTCTTTGGTCAAACTGACAAAAATTGAACCGTGCTCAGGAGTATATTTGATTGCATTCTCAATTAGATTTTCAAAAATACTGTGCACCATAGGTGCGTTAGTTTTAAGTGATAATGGCTTCAATTCAGAATGAAGGGTCATCTCTTTTTCACGGATTTGAGGAAGCGAGCGGTCTAAAATGGATTGAATCAAAAGCGAAAGATCTGTTTTTTTCTTTTCAATCCGATGATTTTGCTTTGTTAAAAGTAGCGTATCATGAACTAAATCCATTAAACGCGTTGTTTCTTTGGTGATGATACTTGCAAAGTGATGCGTTTCCTCAGCGGTCAATTTTTCATTTTCAAGCAATTCAGCAAACCCTTTGATTGACGTCAATGGCGTTTTCAATTCATGACTCACATTAGCAATGAACGTATTGTGTGCATCCAATGTTTTTTTGTAACGTGTAATGTCCATCATGGTCACAATAAAGCGATTATCAAGCTCAGGAAGTGGTGTGATGCGCACTTGATAGTAGGCAGAAATGGGTTCAAAATAGAACGTTTTTTCTTGAATATCCGGATGAAGCATTTTATCAACTAAAAATTGAAGAAATTCGGCATAAGGACTAAAAATATCTAAATTTTTTGTATCAGAAAAATCATTTTTAAATGCTGCATTTGTCCGACGAATGCTTCCTCGTCCATTATAAACAAAAATCGGAAATGAAAAAAATTCGATAAATTCGTACAGATTTTCCTTTTTTTCAGAATGTGATAAAATCTGAGATTGAATATTTTCTCCCAATCCATTTAGTGCGACACTGATTTGGTCCGTGTCATCACTAATGAGATAACTTTGCGTCAGTGGACTTCGTTCAATATTTTTTATTTTTGCAATGATATTTTGAGAAAAAAGAGCTGCTTTTCTTTGACGCTCAATTGTGATAAAACCAACCGCCAGATAAATGATCAAAAAGAAGAAAATAATTGAAGAATCAATAAAAATCGTTTGTGTTAAATCTTGACTGACACTCAAATAAGACTTGATTTGTCCATTTTGATAAATGGGTGCTGTGACAATGATTTGACCGTCTTTCAATTGGCGAGAGTAAGGCGCACCATCCGCAATTTTTTTGGTTTCTTCATTTTTTAGATCTGCATCAAGCAAACGATAAGAACTGGGAAGTGGCACATTGGGATGCTTTTCCAAAAAAAGTTGGACTTGATTGGAAGTATCCAATGCACGCGTAATGTCATTATTGAGTAAATGACGATTGACTAATAATAATAAAGCGCTTAAAACTGCAGCATAAACAATCGTAATGATGATGATGTTTTTTATTTTAAATTTCTTCATCCGTAAATGTGTACCCAAACCCTCGTTTAGTTTTGATAAAATCATTATCTAATTTTTTTCTGATTTTTGAAATCAAGACGTCAATCGTCCGAGTTTCGGCAGTATCAGAAATGCCCCAAAAATGTTTTAGGAGTTCTTGACGTGAAACCACATCGTTTTTTCTTTGAATTAATAATTCTAAAATTTCAAATTCTCGCTTCGTTAATTCTAATCGTTTTCCATCAAAAATAACTTCTTTGCGTTTGAAATCTACAGTCATTCTTCGGTTTTCATAGTGAGATTGCTCATTTGGAGCTGATGGAGACGATTTTGGAAGATTATACATTTGAGCACGACGAATCAGTGCATCGGCACGAACGACGACCTCTTTCATTGGCGTAGATTTATCTAAATATTCATCAGAACCTGCTTTGATTCCAGTCAACTTGATTTCATCATCCTCTCGCGCAGTCAAAATCAATATTGGTGTATAATTTCCCTTTTTTCTTAAAATCTCTGTCACTTCAATCCCATTGTATTCAGGCATCATCAAATCCAATAAAATCAAATCTAATGGATTTTTTCGAGCTAAATCGAGCGCTTGTTTTCCATTTGAAGCCGTCGTGACTTCATAATCATGTTGCCTAAAATTAAAAGATAACAACGTCAAAATAGAGCGATCATCATCCGCAATTAAAATTCTTTTCATGAGTCAATTATAACAAAAAAGAAGCAGTGCGTCTAATTGATTTTATCATCATTCAGAGAAAAGCACGAAACAATGATGGCTTTAAAATCAAAGATTCTAAAAATAAAGTTTCATCTTTTTTGTAAAAATGATATAATATAAAAAATAAATAATAAATAATTGATATTTTTAAGAAATTATTTATTAAAGTAAGTGATGTGAAAAAGGAGGAAAAAGTGATGACGGGATTGATTGGATTATTTATTATTATTATGATCATTTTATTTTTAATTTTGGGATTTTCCTTATTTAAAGCAACAAAAAAAACACATCAATCTAAAAAATGATATAGTCTTGTCATTTTTGACTGTTTATTGTATAATTAAACTGTTGTGGAAACAACAAAACGATTTGGCTTTTAGGAGTAAAAGTGAAAAAGTTTTAGGAAAAAGTAAAAAGAACAGTCCTTGTCAACGGTTTGTTCTTTTTCCTTTCTATTTTCAGATAATGACAAATTATTAATAAAATGTTATAATATGAATAAATAATAACGAAAGGGCTGTACAATGATACATAACGATTCCAAATTAATTTCGGCTTTCATTGTCATCATCGGGGTTTTTAGTCTAGTTGCTCATTTTCCTCATTCCAAAATTTATATTTTAGCGGCTCTTATTCTTTTTACGATGATTCTATTCGTGAGGTATTTTCACTTTGAAACGCATGAACATGCGCATCATCATCGGCATCACTATCATCATCATCGGAACAAAAAATAATACAGTTTGATACTGTGTTTTTTATTAAAAAAAATAAGCATATTTGTATGCACTTACATTTATATGTGTTATAATATAATTATAAAACAAGGAGGTAACATTATGTCAGAAAATAAATTTGATGCAAAAGTTGACCAAATTAAAGGGTCTGTCAAAGAAACGGCTGGGAAATTAACAGGCGATAAAGAGACAGAAACAAAAGGTGCACTTGAAAAAACAGCTGGTAAGGTAAAAGAAGCATTCGAAGATGCTGGTGATGTTGTCAAAGGTGCTGTTGAGAAAGTAAAAGAAGCGGTCAATAAAGAAAAATAAGTAAAAATGCCCAGATTTGGGTGTTTTTTAATTAATGAAGGGATTTTTACGATAAAGTCTTTTTTATAAAAAATAGCAAATGAGAAGCCGTGTTAAACTTTCTTTAATAAAGTGAAATCATTTATAAAGTTATGTCTTGCAAAAATAGTGGGAAAGGAGTAGAATATACTAGACAATTCTGGCTAACCACCTCTATATTGACCCCACTTTAGGGGTTATTTTTTTCAATATGAAGGAATGAAGAGAGAAAAGATAAGTCAGTGCTTACGTAGAAGAGTGCTGTTATCCATTTTTTTAATGAACGCATGTCGTAAAGCGGATGCGATTTTTTTGTATTTTAGTCTTGACATATATCGTCATCCGATATATAATTAAACTATATCGTTAGACTTTATAAACGGAGGAGAAATGAGAAGAAATAAACAAAGTGCTTTGACAGAAACAACAACGTACATTCTTTTGGGGTTTAAACATCCAAATCATGGATATGGGGTAATGAAAAATATTGCAGAACTGACACATCATCGTGTTAATATTGCTGCTGGAACCATGTATGGTGCGATTGAAAATCTTTTGAAACAAGAATGGATTGAGGAAGTTCCAGGTGGAAACGCGCGTCGAAAACTCTATCAATTGACGGAACTTGGCATTTGTGTGATTGAATCTGAGATGGAACGTTTGGAGAAGGTTTTAAATCATTCTAAGGAAATTATGAGAGGTGTGAAATGAAAAAATTGAGATGGTTTGTCAATTTTGAAAAAGAAGAAAAATATTTGTCCGAAATGGCGTCAAACGGGTGGAAGTTGGAGCGGTATTCAATTTTTGGTATTTATACGTTCAAAAAAAATCCACCGCAACAGATTAATTATCGCATTGATTATCGAACGTTTAAAAATCGTAAAAAACATTCCGATTACATTGATTTTTTAGATGATGCGGGGTGGAAATTGGTGAGTGGGGGCTATCATTTAGGGTATCATTTTTTCATTCCTAAAGATAAATCGTTTGAAAACGATGCTTTATTTTCTGATGAGGAATCTTATCGCCAACGCATCAATGCTCTTGTGAAAAATTGTTTGTATGGATTTTTATTATCTATTATTTATGCGATTGTGTTTTGGGGAAGTGCTTTAAATAATTCGTTGATTTCCATATTTGACCCAAAAACGTGGTATCTCACACCTGGACTTTGGGAGATGACAGGCTGGAGATTTCTGTTTTCATTCTTATTTGAGACACCGTTTGTCATCTTTCGGAGTGCTCCTCCATTTATTTTAGTTTTGATTTCAGTAATTTTAGGCATTCAAGCACTACGTGCATATTATGAGCAAAAAAGAGGTAAAGCGTAAGTGGTCGTGCAGTAAACGATGTATTTTTACGCTTATTCTTACTCTATTTTTCGTTGTGATCCCGATAAATGATGGTCATGAGATGTTGTGAAGCGTTTAAAAGACTTGCTGTGAATTTGAAAATTTAGACAATGGCACGCAATCAAGGGTGCTTTTTTGGTCTTAATTTTATTAATTTGTATCACTTTCTATCTATTTATAAAAAATAAAAACCGCATAATAATGCGGTTTTACAGGGCTCATCATAAGATGGAAATGATACAATGGAGCTGAGGGGAATTGAACCCCTGTCCAAACACCTTGCTACATCAACATCTACAACCATAGCACTTTCTCAAATTTAACAAAGGAATAAAGAAAGCGTCAAACAGCACTCCTTTGCGATTCTCATGATTCTCTTATGTTAGGCTAAGACGACATAACATTGTATCTGATTAAAAGTTTAGACCGTCAAATTGTCATCAGAAAGCAATAATCAGGCACGCAGGCTGGTGTTTAGGCAGCGTATGCGAAAGTTTGTGTATTATTTTTTGCAGTTATATTTCTGCGGCAGATTTCGCTGGTGCCAGCAGCAGTTGCAGTTCATGAGCAGGCAGTGCCTGTCGAATCCGTAACAGCCCCGTATAGACTAGTTTATTATATCATAATTTTGAGTGCTTTGGTCAAAAATTAGAATTCTTCTTCATCGATTTTTTGAATTTTTTGAAGGGAGTCAATGAGATAAGCATCCTCAGCATATTTTTCAATGAGTTGATCGAGCAGTTGATTTCTGACGACGTAATTTGAAAAAAGATGAAGTTTTTCTTCGTAGCTTTCGAGCACTTTTTCTGTTCGTTTGATATTATCATACACGGCTTGACGGCTGACACTGAACTGCTCTGCTATTTCGGCTAAACTGTAATCATCGGCATAATAAAGTTCAATGTAATTCATTTGCTTATCCGTCAAAAGCGTGGCGTAGAATTCAAAAAGCGTGTTCATGCGATTGGTTTTTTCGATTTCCATAAGACTCCTGTGTTTTTGATGTTCTAAAAACTATTTTTATTAAGTATAACATATTGTGCTTATTTTTTAAGGGGTAGTGGGAGGTGTTTTGGCATCGTATTGGTCAAGATGATAGGTTTCAATCATTTCAATTATTTTTTTTGCGTAAGTTGGGTCGGTTGCATAACCTGAGGTGTAGAGAGCGTTTGCGGCAGTTTTATAATCTTTTGCTTGGAGCACTGATGCGTATTGCTTGGGATTCCAGGTGGTTCCGTTTGCCAACAAACGTGCGTGTCCTTGGATGGATGCTGTATCGTTTTCATACACACGAAAAGATCCTGAAATGGTAATCCATTTTCCATTGACAAATTCTTTTGTATCTAATTTGATTTTTGGCACATCACCGTACGCTTTGACTCCAAATAAATTGTGGTATTGACTGGCAAGACTGGATTGTCCGAAATCGGATTCTAAGCAGGCTTGGGCGAGTGTGATCGAGCTTAGGAGATGATAGGGCGCTGAGGTTGTTTTCACAATCGGAGCAATGGTGCGAATAAAATGATATTGTGTGACTTGTTGAACTTGGGTGGCAAGCGTTTTGGATGTGGGATTATCGTTCGTTTGAGTACTTGAAAACTTGGAAATGCCCGCGATCATGAGAATGACTAAGATTAATTTTGCAATGAATCGTGTGATTTTATTGGTCCAATGCTGTTGTTTTTTTATTCGTTTTGGCATAGTTTAAGTTTATCACAATTTTCTTAAAAAAAATGATTTTGGATGAGTTGGGGATTGAAAAGGTGAGAATCCTGTCAAAGCATTGATTTTAATGGACTTTTCTCATTTTAGTTTAATTTAAGCTGTGAGGTGTAGAATTTTCTTAGATGTAGAGCGTGTCCTAACGGTGATTGGATGCGTTCTTTTTTTAATCGTGTGCTATAATAAGAGAAGAACACGTTAGATCACGAACACACGCTCACGTTTTATTTCTGTCAGTACTGACAGAAATAAAAAAGGGGCATTTTGATAAAAAGGAGCATTGCGATGGAATTTTATGATTTTTCTGCAGTGAAAATGGATGGACAATCCGTTTCGATGGCGGATTATAAAGGTAAAGTTGTTGTTGTTGTGAACACGGCAAGTCGATGCGGGTTCACGCCCCAATTTGCGGGATTGGAGCAGTTGTATAAAACGTATAAGGATCAGGGATTTGAGATTTTGGGCTTTCCTTGTAATCAATTTGCGGGGCAAGATGCAGGCACAAACAGTGAGATTGAAGCGTTCTGTCAGTTAAATTATGGCGTGACCTTTACGATGTTTGAAAAAATCAAGGTCAATGGTAAAGCGGCAGATCCATTATTTCAATTTTTAAAAAGCGAAGCGAAAGGAACATTAGGGTCATCCATTAAATGGAATTTTACGAAATTTCTAATTGATCGATCAGGACATGTGGTGTGTCGTTTTGCATCCGCTGATGAACCTGAAAAAATGGTGGATGCGATTGAAAAACTGCTTTGAGAGAAAATAATGGCATTCACTGATGTTGTGACTTGAATTTTTGGGATGACTTTGATACAATATAAAAAATAAAACTTTTAATCTAGTCCAGAGAGGCTAGCAAGGTTGTGAACAGAAATAGAAATGTAAATGGTGCTGATGGCGTTCTGTCAGTACTGACAGACTGCATTTTTGAACACATCTGCTAGGTTTCTGGCAGATGTTTTTTTGCCCGAATGGCAATGATAAACGCGTTGTGTTGTCAGAGCTTGCAAGGGTGCAACGATTTTTGTTGTGAGCAATTAGCGCGATTGTCGCTTATAAGGAGAAAAAACGATGCCAAAACGTAATGATATTAAGAAAATTATGATTATCGGTTCAGGTCCAATTATTATTGGACAAGCTGCAGAGTTTGATTATGCTGGAACACAAGCGTGTCTTGCTTTGAAAGAAGAGGGGTATGAGGTTGTTTTGGTGAATTCAAATCCAGCAACCATTATGACTGACCGTGAAATTGCAGATACTGTTTATATCGAACCCATCACCGTTGAATTTGTGTCTAAAATTTTGCGTAAAGAACGTCCCGATGCTCTTTTACCAACCCTTGGTGGGCAAACGGGATTAAATATGGCCATGGAACTCTCTAAATCAGGGATTCTTGAAGAGCTTGGTGTCGAACTTTTAGGAACAAAATTAACGGCGATTGACCGCGCTGAGGATCGTGAATTATTCAAAGAACTGTGTGAGGAAATCGGTGAACCACTTTGTAAGAGTGACATTGCAACAACGGTCGATGAAGCGGTAGCGATTGCAAATGAAATTGGTTATCCAATCATAGTACGTCCGGCGTTTACAATGGGAGGAACTGGTGGTGGTATTTGTGATGATGAAGGAAGTTTGCGTGAGATTGTTGAAAACGGTCTTAAATTAAGTCCAGTGACGCAATGTTTGATTGAAGAGTCGATTGCAGGATACAAAGAAATCGAATATGAAGTCATGCGTGATTCAGCCAATAATGCGATTGTCGTGTGTAATATGGAAAATTTTGATCCAGTCGGTGTTCACACAGGAGATTCTATCGTTTTTGCTCCGATTCAAACCTTGACGGATGTGGAAGTACAGATGATGCGTGATGCGTCGCTCAATATTATTCGTGCCCTCAAAATCGAAGGTGGATGTAATGTACAACTCGCACTTGATCCAGAGAGTTTTCAATATCGTGTGATCGAAGTAAATCCTCGTGTCTCTCGTTCTTCAGCACTCGCATCAAAAGCAACTGGATATCCGATTGCAAAAATGTCTGCAAAAATCGCAGTTGGGATGACATTGGATGAAATCATAAATCCTGTCACCAATACGACGTACGCGATGTTTGAACCTGCGCTTGATTATGTTGTTGCAAAAATTGCACGGTTCCCATTTGACAAATTTGAGCATGGCGACAGACATTTGGGCACCCAAATGAAAGCGACGGGTGAAGTGATGGCGGTCGGTCGAAATATCGAAGAAAGCTTTTTAAAAGCAGTGAGATCGCTTGAAATTGGTGTATTTCATAATGATTTACAAGAAGCACGGACTGCGAGTGATGAAGTCCTTTATGAGAAAATGGTTAAAGTTCAAGATGATCGCTTGTTCTATGTGAGTGAGGCGATTCGTCGTGGCATCGAAATTGAAGAAATTCATGAATTGACAAAAATTGATTTGTTCTTCTTGGATAAATTACTTCACATCATTGAGATTGAAAATGACTTAAAAGCGCATCCGAACACGTTGTCAGTACTGACAGATGCAAAACGCAATGGATTTTCTGATCGTGAAATCGCTCAACTCTGGTCTGTCAGTGCTGACGAAATCAGAACATTTAGAAAAGCACATCATCTCACACCTGTTTACAAAATGGTGGACACGTGTGCGGGAGAATTTGAGAGTGAAACCCCTTATTTTTACTCAACTTATGAGCAAGTGACAGAATCTTTCAAATCAGATCAAAAATCAGTCATTGTTCTTGGATCTGGTCCGATTCGGATTGGACAAGGGGTAGAATTTGATTATGCCACGGTTCATGCAGTAAAAGCGGTACAAGCTGCAGGATTTGAAGCAATTGTGATTAATTCAAACCCTGAAACGGTTTCTACGGATTTCTCGATTTCTGATAAACTTTATTTTGAACCTTTGACTTTTGAAGATGTCATGAATGTCATTGATCTGGAGCAGCCTGAAGGCGTGATTGTGCAATTTGGTGGACAAACTGCAATTAATTTGGCTGCGCCATTAACAAAAGCTGGAGTGAAAATTCTTGGGACACAAGTCGAAGATTTAGATCGTGCTGAAGACCGTGAATTATTTGAACAAGCACTTCAATTGCTCGGCATTCCTCAACCCAAAGGGGCAACAGCCACAAATGAAGAAGAAGCTGTCGCAAATGCCAATAAAATTGGTTATCCTGTGTTGATTCGTCCAAGTTTTGTCCTTGGCGGGCGTGCAATGGAAATCATTAATAATGAAAAAGATTTACGGGATTACATGAATCGTGCCGTTAAAGCAAGTCCTGAACATCCCGTTCTTGTGGATTCTTATCTTCAAGGGCGCGAGTGTGAAGTGGATGCGATTTGTGATGGGACAGATGTGCTTTTACCAGGAATTATGGAGCATATTGAACGTGCTGGCGTTCACTCAGGAGATTCGATGGCCGTTTATCCTCCTCAAACATTCTCGCAAAAAATTATTGATACGATTGTGGATTATACGAAGAAAATGGCGTTGGGACTCAATTGTATTGGGATGATGAATGTTCAATTTGTCGTCCACAATGAAGAAGTTTTTGTTATCGAAGTGAATCCGCGTGCCTCACGTACGGTCCCGTTCCTCTCAAAAGTTACAGATGTTCCGATGGCGCAACTTGCAACAAAGATGATATTAGGACAAACGCTTCGCTCACTCGGGTATGAATCAGGACTTTTACCAACACCGAAGATGGTTC
This sequence comes from Lactococcus hircilactis, assembly GCF_009601015.1. Classification (GTDB taxonomy): domain Bacteria; phylum Bacillota; class Bacilli; order Lactobacillales; family Streptococcaceae; genus Lactococcus; species Lactococcus hircilactis. The sequence goes on along the minus strand of NZ_WITJ01000003.1, from coordinate 95,526 downwards.
ACGTTAAAATTCCAGTCTTTTCATTTACGAAACTTGCAAAAGTAGATAGTTTACTGGGACCAGAAATGAAGTCGACAGGTGAAGCAATGGGATCGGATGTGACACTAGAAAAAGCACTGTATAAAGCGTTTGAAGCTGCAAAACTTCACATGGAAGATTTTGGATCCATTCTCTTTACAGTTGCTAATGAAGATAAAGAAGAAACGTTGACACTTGCAAAAGGATTTGCTGAGATTGGGTATAGTCTTGTGGCAACATCTGGTACGGCAAAATTCTTCAAAGAAAATGGACTTTATGTTCGTGAAGTTGAAAAACTTTCTGGATCAACGGATGAAGAAGGAACGATTGTTGAGGACATTCGTCACGGGCGCGTTCAAGCTGTTGTAAACACGATGGGATCCAATCGGGCGTCATTGACTGCTGAAACTGATGGATTTAGAATCCGACAAGAAGCAATTTCAAGAGGAATCCCACTCTTTACAGCATTGGACACTGTCGCTGCGATATTAAAAGTAATGGAATCTCGTAGTTTTGCGGCAACGAGCATTTAAAAAGGTGAGGATGAATCACAACCGATTCAAACTAATTCTGTCAGTACTGACAGAAAAAAATCAAGGTGAATTCAGGAATTAAGCATAAAAAGGACAAGTTGGACTTGTCTTTTTTACGTTTTTTTGATAGAATTCAAAATGAAAAATTGAAAAAGAAAGTAAAGAATGATTGTTTTATTTAATAAACCGTTCGATGTGTTGACCAAATTCACAGACGAAAAAGGACGTCCCACTTTAGCGGATTATATTGCGCTGCCAAATATTTATGCGGCAGGAAGACTTGACAAAGACAGTGAGGGCTTGTTATTATTGACAGATGAGGGAAAGTTGAATCATCGCTTGACAGATCCCAAAACAAAAGCATACAAAACGTATGTGGTGCAAGTAGAAGGTGAATTCTCACAAGCTGCTCAAAATGCGCTTTGTCGTGGTGTTGTATTAAAAGATGGAAAAACGTTACCCGCAAAAGTCAAAAGAATCAAAGAGCCAGAATGGCTTTGGGAGCGTGTTCCAGCGATTCGAAAGCGGCTGTCTATTCCGACGAGTTGGATTGAAATTTCGATTAAAGAAGGAAAAAATCGGCAAGTGAGACGCATGACTGCACACGTCGGATTTCCAACGCTGCGTTTGATTCGCACACGAATTGGTGAATTTGAACTCGGAAATCTAGCACCAGGTGCCTCTCGTATCATAAAAAAATAAACGAAGTGCTTTTGCATTTCGTTTTTTCATTTTATTTTTAGAAACTTCGTCCGCCACCTGAACCTGCTTGACCACCAGAACCACCATTTGAATCGGTATTTCGTGGGATTTGTCTGGTTGTGACAAATCGATTGATCAACGTATCTTGGCTTTGTGTCAGATTTAATTGTCCGTTTTGGGCAAGATTATAGCTCACTTTTGCTGAAGCATCTTTCATTTGGTAGCGTCTTAGAACACTAAAATAAAAAGTTGCTGGAAATAGGAGCGCGACAATGACTGCAACAAGGATATTGAGGGGTTGAAAAGAGCGATGAAAAGTAATGTCACCCGTCACAGGATCCACGGTGTAATTTTTTCCAGGAATCCCACCACTGACAGCACTTTTTGTCGTGCGATAAAAAGCTGTGACTGCTGACAGATAATCCCCATTTGTGAGCGGGGGCTGAATGTGATCAAGTGCTTGATCAATGTGACTTTTTGTCATGTAATATTTCATATTTCCAGTCGCCCAAATATAGACTTTTCGATGCCCCATATCAATCAACAACACAATCCCATTTTTTCCGCTCCCAATCTGATCAGAAAGATAATTTCTCGCAAAAGTTGCGGGTTCTTGCGTATTGGTTTGGGTGGTTACCACAAAAACACTGGCTTTTATTTCGTCTGACAGATGTTGGGCTTGTGTTTTCAATGTGTCAGCTTGTGTTCCCAAAAGGTGTGCTTGATCATCAATACCCGTCTGAAAAGGAGAGGTTTGCGCAGCGATTGGCTTTGCCAAAATAAAACTACTCAAAAAGAAGAGGAAGATTAAAATAATTTTTTTTCTCATGATAATAAATACCCCACTGCAAGTCCTATGATCAGCAAAATCACTGCGAAGAAAGCGGTAGTGATGATCAATTTTGCTTGATCTATCGGAAGGACACCAGCGACTTTTCCTGTTTGCCCATTCATCGCATAATAGTACAGCTTATCGCGTCCAGGTTCACGATAAGTCAATAGCCAAATCGGAAGCAAAACGTAGGCTTTTTCCATTTTTTGGAGTGTTTGATTGGCTTGTTCTTGAGTGACTGAAACATAGCCTGTAATCGTGTTTTTCATTAATTGAGTGGCATAATTTTGAAATTCATTTTCCACTTGATCTTCTAATGTATTAAATTCGATGTCTCGTTTTTCAGTTAAAAAACCTGCCAAATATTGATTCTGAAAAGTGACAGCTTGAGAAAAATCAAAGGGTTCAACAGCACCCACTAAATGATCGGAAAGATTTTTTTGAAGTGCTTTTTTGACTAAATCCTTAAATTCAGAATTTCCTTTTCGCTCAATCGCATAGTCTGATGTTTCAGTAAATTCAGTATCTCCTTGAACCCAAACGCGCACAGTTCGTCCTCTCGCACTTAAATTTCCCGCCACACTCGCCTCGACTTGCCAATAAGGAAAATAAACACCAGAGAGATTTTCAATTTGCTTTTTATTAAAGAAAGCTTTTGGAATGAATTTTTTCTTTCCGACCCAATTTAAAAAATGCTGTTCAGCTGTTTCACGCTCAATTTGAAACGGAATCACCTTTTCAGGTAAAAATGTTCCAGATAAGCGTTCTGTGAGTAAAACAGGATTATGACAGTAAAAACAAAACGTAGAAGCAGTGGTTGCATCTGTCACGATTTCAGCGCCACAAGATGGACATAAAAATAGGCCCACTTCACTTGATTCTTGCGTCGTTTCATTGTTGTCAGCACTGACAGCATTTTCTGTCAGTGCTGACGAAAATGAGGCGTCCACTTGTTTTTCTTCTGCAGCACTCACCTCATCTTTGCTGAAACTTGAGCCACAGTAGTTACAGTGGAATTTTTGTGATTTAGGATCAAACAAGAGCGGACCACCACAGTTGGGACACTTTTGAGTGAATACAGCGTTATCGCTCATTGATTTTTCTCTTTCATTTTTTTTAAAATAATCGCTACTTTTTGTCAGCATCTGAATCTCTCGAATCAGTAGTCTGACCAATCATTGTCAGGCTCATCATCATTTCGTGCATCCATCTGCTGTTTTTTTGCGATGAAACTTGCAATAAAAAGAAGGAGCGATGCGGGGAGATTAATCAAGGATAGTACCGCAGCACAGCGCAAAAGCACTCGACTTAAAAAAGAAGTGTGGCGTAAGCACAAATGACCAATCCAACCCAACAGTAAAATCAATGAAAACCAAATCAAATAACCCAGCATCTCATTGGGAAAATGTTTCTCCAGATATTGACTGAGCGCACCAATCCATAAAAATCCAAACACAATCGAATTCAAAATATTTCCGATTCGACTTAAAATGCGTGCAGCTTTCATGAATCACTCCTACAAAGCTCTTGCAACAAAAGGTTGACCACACTCTGGACAGAATTTTGGTACGCCAGCAGCTAAATTCACAACAGCACCACACGCATTACATGCCATTTTGATCTCAGAAGGAGCTGATTCAGGCACGGGTTTGGATTGACCACAGTTCGAGCAAAATTTTCCTGTGTTTTCTGTGGCACACTTAGGACAGTTCCAAGTCGCTTGAGTTGCATTTTTTGTTTGTTCTTGTGCCATTTGTGCTTGATTCGTTTGTGAAAAATTAGCGAGATTTTGCCCCCCCATATTCATTCCCATAAACGCATTCATCGCACCGCCCGAATTTGAACCAGCCGCTTCTAATCCACGTGCGACTGCACCTTGAACATATCCCTCCCGAACAGCAGCATCTCCAAGCATTGCCCCTTGATTGCGCATGTTGATGAGTTTTTGACTATCATCTGTGTAGCTGATGCCAGAAAGCGCGACGGAGACGATTTCCATCCCACGCAATTTTTTCCAGTCCTCATCCAAAACATCCGCCATATATTTTGCGAGTGCCATGCTTTTTGAGGTCAGATAAGAAACACGCTCTCCTTGAGCGGAATATTGATTGATTGATGTGTTTAAGGCTGTCAAAAATTCTGAAAGATACTGATCATTAATGTCTTGAATCTCTACACGCTCCTGATTTTTAGGAATGGCATTCGCATAAAATGCGAGAGGATCAGTGATTCGAATCGAATAGGTTCCGTATGTTCTGACAAAAAGTTCAGCATTATAAAAATTATCAAAGTATTGTAAAGGTGTCGATGTTCCAAATTTAATCCCTTTAATTTCTTGCAAATTAATATAGAACACTTGCTGACGTTGAGGAGTGACCCCACCAAATTTGAAGCGGAAAAAACTCTCTTGAATCGATGCACGAAGATTCCCATTGAACATACTTGGAGCGGTTTCGTTTTTGACGGTATAATAGCCTTCTTCAGCAGTGTAATCAATGATTTTACCCCCGTCAACCAAAAGCATCATCATGTTAGGATACACATGAACAATAGAACCGTCAGTAATGACATCTTGCGTGCCTTTTTTATTTGATCCGCGCTTATCATTTTGACGGACCATCACTCCTTTGGTGAATACTGTTTGATCACTCATTTCATTTGGTTCAATGACCTCAAGCCATTGATCAGCAAGACTTCCACCCATTGCACTTGTTGCAGCTTTAATGATTCCCATTTGTGTTCTCCTTTTTTAAAAATCTATTTTGAAAAATTATTGTTCTAATAATAAGAAATCCCAGCTCCTTTAGAATGAGCCTGTTTATATTATATCAAGATGTAAGCGCACATCGCTCGAAAAGAGGCGAGAAAGAAGGGATTTTTTGGTTTCTTGCAAACAGGTTCAAAAATTTCAGCTTTCTTGACACTTTTTATTTGCGCGCACTCTATTATATCAAGATGTAAGCGCAAATCGCTCAAAAAGAGGCGAGAAAGAAGGAATTTTATGGTTCTGTGCAAACAGGTTCAAAAATTTCAGCTTTCTTGACACTTTTTATTTGCGCGCACTCTATTATATCAAAAAGTCCAGCGTTCAGAAAGCTAAATTTGGAAAATCAAATGAAAATCGCATTTGATTTGAATAAATTTTTGACGAAATCAAAAAAATAAGTTATAATGTTTAAAACCCTTTAAATGAGTCCAGAGAGGCTTGTAAGGCGCAAAAAAGATAGAATTTCACAGCGGATAGCTCTTTTTAAAGGGCTGTCAGTACTGACAGAAATTTTGATGCACTTACAGCTTCTTTGTAAGTGCATTTTTGTTTGAAAAGGAGAACGCATGCCCATACTACAAGAAATGATGACGATTGTCAGCCAAAAAGAAGTGGCACACCATATTTTTGAAATGGTGTTGACTGGAGAAATTGTTTTAGACCTTGATCAGCCAGGTCAATTTTTACACCTCAAAGCCCCTAATGAGAGCTTGTTGTTGAGACGACCAATTTCAATTTCAAGTTGGGATAAAAATAAAAAGACCTGTACGATTCTATATCGTATTGGAGATGAGACGAGTGGGACGTATGCCTTGTCAGCACTGACAGAAGGTCAAAACGTAGATGTGATGGGTCCTTTAGGTCATGGTTTTCCATTAGCGCAAGTCAAAAAGGATGAACACATCCTTCTTGTGGGTGGGGGGATTGGTGTTCCACCGCTGTATGAGCTTGCAAAACAATTGGATCAAAAGGGAGCTAAAATCACTGTCCTGCTTGGCTTTGCCTCCAAAGAAGTAAAAATTTTAGAAGAGGAATTTGAAGCGTTAGCGCATGTCAGTGTGAACGTGACGACAGATGACGGCTCTTATGGGACAAAGGGACACGTGGGCGGATTAATGGATGCCTTAACTACGCCAGTTGATGCGGTCTATACGTGTGGCGCTCCAGCCATGCTCAAAGCAGTCTATCAGCACTATCACGACCTTGAGCGTCTCTATATCTCGACAGAATCGCGCATGGCTTGTGGTATTGGCGCATGTTATGCCTGTGTGGTGCATACCAAAGATGACCCGACGGGTGCGTCAGGTCACGCATTGAAAGTGTGCGAAGATGGTCCAGTATTTAACGGAGGAGAAATCATTTTATGAATAATCGATTAGCTGTAACATTACCTGGATTAGCACTCAAAAATCCAATCATGCCAGCCTCAGGCTGCTTTGGATTTGGTGAAGAATATGCACGGTATTATGACCTTAATCTTCTAGGGTCTATCATGATTAAAGCAACAACGATAACGCCACGCTTTGGCAATCCAACGCCACGTGTCGCAGAAACCGCCTCAGGCATGCTCAATGCGATTGGACTGCAAAATCCTGGTGTAGATGTGATTCTCCGAGATAAATTACCTTTTCTTGAAGAAAATTTTAAAACCTTGCCCATCATTGCAAATGTTGCTGGATCAACGGTTGAAGATTATGTTGGCGTGTGTGAAAGAATTGGTGAGGCGCCCAATGTTAAAGCAATTGAACTCAACATCTCATGCCCAAACGTCAAACATGGTGGACAAGCGTTTGGAACGGATCCTTCAGTTGCTTATGATTTGGTCCAATCCTGCAAAGCAGTAACAAAACTTCCAATCTATCCAAAACTCTCACCAAACGTGACGGACATTATTCCAATTGCAAAAGCAGTTGAAAAAGCGGGAGCAGACGGCATCACGATGATCAATACTTTAATGGGGATGCGGTATGACTTGAAGACAAGAAAACCGATCTTAGCAAATGTTACCGGTGGTTTATCTGGACCTGCGATCAAACCTGTCGCACTCAAACTGATTCATCAAGTGTCACAAGTTGTCAGTCTTCCCATCATCGGCATGGGCGGCGTTGCAACAGCCCAAGATGTTCTCGAAATGTATCTTGCAGGCGCCTCAGCAGTAGCAGTTGGGACGGCGAATTTTACAGATCCGATGATTTGTCCAAAAATTATTGCTCAATTACCAGAGCTGATGGATTTTTACGGTATTGAAACATTAGAAGGACTCATCAAAGAAGTGAAGGCATCAAAACATGGACTATGACACAATTTTGTTTGATTTAGATGGGACGTTGATTGAATCTGCCGAAGGCATTGTTAATGCTGCTGTTTTTGCACTTGAAAAGATGCAAATAAAAGAAATTGATCGAAAAGCGCTCCTCAAATTTGTCGGTCCACCGCTTGCGGATTCTTTCAAAATTTTTTATCAGATGAACGAAGCAGATGTTAAACAAGCAGTGATATATTTTAGAGAATACTATGAAGCTAAAGGAATTTTTGAAAATCAGCTTTATGACGGCATTTCAGATTTGCTTTTTGACTTAAACGCAGCTGGAAAGCAACTTGCGATTGCAACATCAAAAACAGAGCAGTCTGCACGAATCATCGCACATCACTTCAAAATTGACACGGCATTTAAAGTGATTGCTGGAGCTACACGAGATCAAAAAAGAAGTACAAAGTCAGAAGTGATTGCATATTGCTTAGAACAAATGAAAAGTAAGAATATTGTCATGATCGGCGATCGAAAATTTGATATGATTGGCGCGAAAGCCAATCATTTAAAGAGTATTGGTGTGCTATATGGCTATGGTAATCGAGAAGAACTCAAAGCAGCTCATGCAGATCATATCATTTCATCTGTTGCACAATTGCGCACTTATCTCATATAAAAAGGAAAAAATCGAATGACACAAGAAAAACGACCACTCATCGCACTAGATTTTCCAACTTTTGAAGCAATGAAGGATTTTTTAGGGAAATTTCCAGAAGACGAAAAACTTTTTGTCAAAATCGGAATGGAACTTTACTACGCACAAGGACCACGTGTGATTTCTTACGTAAAATCGCTAGGACACAGTGTATTTTTAGATCTGAAATTACATGATATTCCAAATACAGTTTATCGTTCCATGCGCGTATTAGCTCAAATGGGTGTGGAGATGACGAATGTCCATGCTGCAGGTGGTGTCGAAATGATGCAAGCAGCAAAAGATGGTCTGCGAGATGGCACAGTAAAAGGCAAAGAAGTCCCTCTTTTGATTGCAGTGACACAGCTCACATCCACTTCGCAAGAAATTTTGAATGAAGATCAAAATATCCAAACGAGCGTTCAAGATTCTGTTGTACATTATGCTAAACGAACTGCTCTTGCAGGGTTGGATGGTGTTGTATCATCCGCACAAGAAGTAGCCCTCATCAAAAATGCAACATCAAAAGCATTCATTTGTCTCACACCAGGGATTCGTATGGCTGGGGGAGATCATGGAGATCAAAAACGCGTGATGACGCCGCAAGAAGCACGAAAAATCGGGTCAGACTACATTGTCGTTGGACGTCCGATCACGCAAGCAAAAGATCCAGTTGACGCTTATTATCAAATTTATAAGGCATGGAACGAAGCCATTTAATGACCAACGAAGGATTGAAAAACACACGTGAAAATAAAACAGGTGTGTTTTTTCTTATCTTTTTATTATTTTTAAACTCAAAATCGTTGCAATTTTCTGAAAAAAGAAGTATAACAGATGTAATCCATAAAAGAACGAGAGGGACAACGATGAGATTAACAGATCCTCAAAATAAAATATTAAAAATGATGTATGATGTCATTCTTGATCCAAGTTTGACGACAATGGAACGTGTTTTATTTGTCAAAACTAAAAACGAAATCGAGTTTGGAAGAACTTTTGAAACAGAAGTTACAGCTTTATTAAAAGAGCTTAATCATATCCCAAACTCAAAACGGACAACGCATTTTAGACAAGAGTTGAGTAAAGTCTTTCCATTTTCTGCATTCTGATTCCAAAACGTGTGCGTTTAAAACTGTCAGTGCTGACAAAAAAAGAACGCAGAAGCGCTCGTGTGTCATAAGGCATTTTTATTCGGAATCCCAGCTTTTCTTGGGTATTGATTTGGCGTTTCTTTTTTCTTTTCAATGACTGCGATATGACGCTCATCACCATTTGGAAGTTCATAAGCAATCTCTTCTTGAAATTGACTGCCTAAAACCGCAATCGCGTGTTTAGCATCGGCTAACTCTTCTTCAAATTGAGCGGCTTTTAGAGAAAGTAACCGTCCATTTTTCTTTAAAAAAGGAATCGTCAGCTCTGACAAAACTGACAATCGTGCAACTGCACGCGCTGTGACAAAATCAAATTGTCCCCGATACATACGATCTTGCCCAAAATCTTCAGCTCGTCCATGTAAAAGCTCAACATGATCAAGCTCAAGCGATTCTGTCAGCACTGACAGAAATTTAATGCGCTTATTGAGCGAATCAATGATAGTAATGTGCAGCTTTGGAAAAATAATCTTCATCGGTAAGCTCGGAAAACCAGCGCCAGCACCAATGTCTAACAGCTTTACAGGCGAGTTAGAAATCAGTTGATATAAAATGGGAGCAATCGAATCATAAAAATGTTTCAAATACACCTCGTTTTTTTGTGTAATCGCGGTCAGATTGATTTTTTCATTCCATTCCACTAAAAGTTCAAAATAGCGTTCAAATTTTTCCTTTTGTTCATCAGTCACGATTAATTGAAACTTCTCCAATTGCAAGTAAAATTCTTCAGGTGTCATAAAGTCCTCTCTAAAAGTTTGTAGGTCAGTTGTGCGATACTTTTTTTGTTTTTGTGATCGGGCAATTTTTCGATTAAATCAAGTGCAGTATTTGTATAAGTACGCGCAAGATTTTTAGTTGACTCAAGTGCGTGTGAGTTTTTTATCCAATGATAAAGAGCGTCGTATTGCTCATTGAGGATGAGTTGCTCAACAACCGGCCGATTTTCTTCCAAAGCAAATAAAACGGGAGCAGAATAAATTCCCTGCTTTACATCCTCAAAAACGGGTTTTCCAAGTGTCGCCTCATCAGAAGCATAATCCAAATAATCATCCATGATCTGAAAAGCAATCCCAATTGCCATTCCTATTTTATTGGCCAAACTCGCCAAGCGATTTTCTTTTTGAACCAGTGGTGCAGCACAAGCAGAAAGTGCAAATAATTCACCCGTTTTTCCAGATATATTTTTCAGATAATCAGCCATTGATTGATTCAGATCAAAATGATGATCCAATTGCCCCAATTCTCCACCTAATAATCGTTCCATCGCATCAATATGTTTTACCAAATTTGACGTGTCAAAGGTGTGCTGAGCTAAAAGTTTAAATACTGCAACAAAAAGATAATCTCCCCCGTAAACCGCAATTTCAGGTGAATATTTTGTAGATAATGTTTTTACCCCGCGTCTTGTATCTGCATGATCAATCACATCATCATGAATCAAGGTTGCTGTATGCAATAATTCAATACTGGCTGCAAGCGCATAAGTTTCCTCTTTTTTTAGTGATGTAAATCCTGCAAACAACAACAAATAAGCAGGACGAAGTCGTTTTCCACCCGCATCTAATAAATCAAAAATAGCTTGTTGAATGTCTTTATTTTGAATTTTAATCTGTTTTTTCATTAAAAGTGCGACCTGATCCAATTCTTTTTCAAGCACAGGATCATCGCTCCAAAACTTATTTTTTACTTCCATTGTTTACTTTCTTTAATAAATAAATCGTGGATCGGTTTGATTCTCTCAATCAATTGATTTGCTCCGATGCCAATCACAAAACCTGCCAGCATTCCAAAAACCGTCAACCAAGGCAAATAAAGCATCACCGAATACGTTTGAGCTAAAAGTGCTGCCACTGCTAATTGTCCTAAATTATGAAAAAAACCACCCACCACAGAAACGCCGATTTTTGAGACGCGTTTGGGGCCAAACTGTTTCATTACATACATCATCAGAAGCGATAAAATTCCCCCTACTGCTGAATAAATAAACACAGAAAATCCTGTAAAAAGTGCTGTGATGAGTAAACGAAGCAACTCCATCATCCAAACTTTCCGCCAATTCAGAGTAAAAATCGCAATGATCATGACCAAATTAGCTAAACCAATCTTAGCACCAGGTGCAAAAGCAAAAAAAGGTGGAAACCATGATTCGACAATTCCCATCACCACAGCAACTGCTGTTAATAAAGAAACATAGATATATTCTTTAATGTTCATGCGTTATAATCAACCTCATTGTTTTTCTGACCACTCATCACTTCGATGACTAAATGATGGGGTAAACAAACGGCTGTTTGTCCGACATTTGAAATCCACCCAGTATGGACTGCGATTTGATCGGGTGAATTATCTGCACGATCTCGGATTTTTCCATTCTTAACTTCAATAATGTTCCACTGTCCATTTTTTGAGCGATAAGTCCAAGCATCATCTTGACTCAAATCAAAAGATTTAACGACAATGCCATTAACTCTAACTTCCGCTCTTGCCCCAGCTTCTTTTTTGGGAAGAAAGGCTAATACAGAAAAACTAGATAAAAAAAGAAAAAGCACAATCACGATATCCAAAGGTTTTATTTTTATCTCTTTTAGAAATTTCATTACTACTAATCATAGCATAAAATCACATATTTTTCATGAAATCCGTAGAATAACATCAAAAAAGGAGCGAGATGAGCTCCTTATTGTTTTTCTTAATTTTTATCCACTTTTTTAGATAATGACTTTCCCTTTTCAATGATGTATTTTTGAAGCGCATCCTTGATTTGTGGATGATGAAGTCCATATTCAATTGTCGTTTCAACAAACCCAAATTTGTCTCCGACATCATAACGTTTTCCAGTGAATTCATGAGCAAAAACACGTTGCGTTTTGTTCAATGTCTCAATCGCATCCGTCAATTGAATTTCTCCACCAGCACCAGGTTTTTGATTTTCAAGCACTGCAAAAATTTCAGGAGTTAAAAGATAACGACCAATAATTGCTAAATCAGAAGGCGCTTCATTCACAGGTGGTTTTTCAACAAAGCGTTCCACATTATACAGCCCTTTTGAAACTTCGCCACTTGGAGCAATCACGCCATATTTATCCACCTCTTCATGAGGAACTTTCATGACCGCAATTGTAGAAGCATGTGTTTTACCATAGTCCGTGATCAAATCTTTTGTCAAAGGAGTTCCTTCACCCATAATGTTCATCAAATCATCTCCAAGCATGACGACAAACGGCTCATCTCCAACAAATGCCTTTGCTTGAAGAACCGCATGTCCAAGTCCATTTGGATGAGATTGGCGGATAAAATGAAGATTAATATCTGTTGTTTCTTCAACTAATTTTAAAAGATCAGTTTTTCCTTTTTCTTTTAAATTTTGTTCTAATTCAACATTAGAGTCAAAGTGATCTTCAATCGGACGTTTCGCTTTTCCTGTGACAATCAAAATATCTTCAATTCCTGATTTTAAAGCTTCTTCAACAATAAATTGAATGGTTGGTTTGTCAACAATCGGCAACATTTCTTTTGCAATCGCCTTTGTGGCTGGCAAAAAGCGTGTGCCAAGTCCAGCTGCGGGAATGACCGCTTTACGGACTTTTTTGCCTTTAATAGTGATTTCTGGCATAAGAACTCCTTATTTTTTCTTTTTTTAATATAAACTTAATCATATAAATTATAACGTTTTCTTTAGGATAATTCAATTGATAATCAGTGTTTAGAACTCATTTTCCGCACGGGTTTCACGACGCATGATCTCCAAAATTCCTTCACGTGCATCAAGTCCTTCATACAGTACACGATAAATGATTTCTGTAATTGGCATATCAATATTCAGTTGTTGAGACAGTTCATACGCAACCTTGGCTGTTGAGACACCTTCAATAACCATGCCCATATTCTTTTCAATGTCTGCCAATTTTTCCCCGCGTCCTAATGCGTCCCCAGCACGCCAATTTCGAGAGTGAATGGATGTTCCTGTGACAATCAAATCTCCAACACCAGACAACCCGATATAGGTAAGTGGTTTTGCTCCCATTGCAACACCAAGACGAGTAATTTCTGTTAATCCACGTGTAATAATCGCAGCTTTAGCATTATCACCAAATCCCAAACCATGCAATGCACCAGCACCAACAGCGATGATGTTTTTCAATGCTCCAGCAGTTTCAACACCAATGACATCAGTGTTAGTGTAGAGTCTAAAATAATCATTACTAAAGACTTCTTGAGCATATTTTGCTTCTTTTACATCATTTGAGGCGGCAGAAATTAAAGTAATGTCACGAACAATCGTTTCCTCTGCATGTGAAGGACCAGAAACCACCACAATTTCACCGCGTAATTCTTCTGGAATTTCTTCAGAAAGTACGGTTGAGATCCGCTCGTGTGTCCCTTGTTCGAGACCTTTTGAGGCATGAAGCACATGAACATTGTGATCGAGCACTTGTGCCACTTGTTTTGCAACCATGCGCGTGACTTTAGTAGGAACAACGAATAAAATCGCATCAACGCCATCAAGTGCTTGACTTAAATCTGAATAAGCCGTGATTTTTTCATCTAAAACAACGTCTTTAAAATAACGTTGATTTGTATGCGTTGCATTGATTTCTTGCATTTGCTGCTCATTATTTCCCCAAATTCGGACCGTATGTCCATTGTCATTAAGCACTTGTGATAAAGCTGTTCCCCAAGAACCTGGGCCTAAAACTGCGATTGTTTGTTGAATCATTGATGATATCCTTCCATGAATTCATTTTAAAAAGAGAACGTATCACATCCTCAAGAAGATTTAAAAAGCAATTCTATTACTCGTCATTTATCTCTTATTTTAACACATTATAAAATAAAAATCATACCAAAGTATGAATTCAAATCAAGAAAATATGATAAAATAAGAGTAGAGCAAAAGAAAGAAATTTCATTGCTCCACTGAACACGTATAAAAATGAAACGAAGAGGAGATACACTTATGCCAGTTGATTTTATGATGATGGATGGAATGACACGAGGTCATTTGGGATTCTTTAATCTTATTCTTATCTGTATTTTGGTTTTTGTCGTCATCAAAATAATTGTTGGCGTTGGACTTTCTAAAAATGATTGGAAAGAAAATTCTGGAAAAACCAAAAATAAAGCTTCAAATTTGAAAGTGAATATGGAGCGTTATCATGAAGCTGGGTTATCAGATAGTGACATTAAGATTTTTAGAGAGAATTTAGCAGAAGCGAAATCAAACATCGAAAATTGGGAGAAAAATACCAAGAAAAATGATGATTTGCAAGTTGTTGAGTCCGTAACAGGAGGACTTGAAGCAAGCAAGTTAACATTTAAGTACATCGTACAAAATCCGCAAGAATTGACAAAACAAAACGAATTTTTATATAAAGATTTGCCTAACATGGTCAAATTGACAGATAAATTTCTTGAAATGAAAAAACAATCCTTGCACTCGGATGAAATTTCACGCGATTTAGATGAAACTTTGCTGTTGATTAAAACACTTGCTGAGCGAATTTCTAAAAATTATCATGAAATTTTGATGGATGATGTCAATGTCATAAAACATGAAGTAAAATTTGATTGATTTTTTTCAATTTAGGGCTTGTCATTACTGACAAAAACAGGTATAATTCTGTCATCGATTAGTTGAGATAACTAAGTGCTGACAGAATTATTTTTAATCAAGTAGAAAAGAGAAAAGATGGGAAATCCAGTTTTAGATGATTTAATTAATCAAGATTCAAGCGCGTCACATGAGCAGTTAAAAGAAGTACAAAAATCAGAAATTGTGGAAATGAAAAAAAATGCAACCTTGCGTGCCATTGATACATTATCAGCTGAAGAACTTGAAAAAGCAAAAGCGCTATCCAAGCAGCTTGATGAAAATGCGTCACAATCTGTCATTACTTACGGTGCGAATGCGCAAGATAAAATCTCAGCATTTTCACAAAGTGTGTTAAATAAAGTTCAAGCTCAAGATTTGGGTGAAGTTGGTGGTTCGTTGACTGATTTGATGTATAATCTTCAGCAAGCCAATCCAAACGAACTTGTTTCTGAAAATAAAGGTGTTTTTCAGAAAATGTTTGGAAAAGTCAAAAAATCAATCTTTGAAATCACTCAAAAATATCAAAAAATTGGAGCGGGGATTGATAAAATTTCAGCAAAACTCAACAATGAACAGTCTGGACTGTTGCAAGATAATGAAACGCTTGACAAACTATATGACGAAAATTTAAATTATTTTAAAGCACTTAATGTTTATATTGCGGGTGCGGAGTTAAAAATTGAAAATTTGGACACTGAAATTTTACCTCAAGCGAGATTAGAAGCACAGCAATCAGCTGAAAATTCACTTGCCGTCCAAAAAATTAATGATCTTGAAAATTATAAAAATCGACTCGAAAAACGCACGCACGATTTACGTTTGGCCCGTCAACTTACGATACAACAAGCTCCACAAATTCGGTTGATTCAAAATACGAATCAAGAGCTTGCTGAAAAAATTCAAACGTCGATTAATACAGCGATTCCACTCTGGAAAAATCAAGTGGCAATTGCTTTGACTTTGTTAAAACAAAAAGATGCATTGACGAGTCAACGGATTGTTTCAGAAACAACAAATGATCTATTAAAGAAAAATTCTGAAATGCTTAAAAATTCAACCATTGAAGCAGCCCAAGAAAATGAACGTGGTTTGATTGATGTGGAAACACTCAAACTTACACAACAAAATTTAGTAGATACGATTCAAGAAACGCTTCGCATTCAATCAGAAGGACGCCAAAAACGTCAACAAAGTGAGATTGAATTAGTAAAAATGGAAGATGAAATTAAACAAAAATTGCTTCAATTATCCTCTTCAAAATAAGAATGAAAATCTGTCAGTACTGACAGATTTTTTTGAGATCAAAACCACTCATAATTGCAAATTGGTTTATACCAATATATTGACAAAAGCGTCATTTTTTGATAGAATAGAAGCAAATATAAGGAGGCATATCATGTCGTATTTTATTAAAGCGGATCAATTTTTCTATCCTTACGAGACTAAAAAAGGTGGATTTCTTGAAATTTTAGACGGAAAATTTGGTGAATGGACCGCAGCACTTCCAAAGGAGGCTGACGTTGTAGATTACACTGGAAAATGGATTGCACCAGGTCTTGTGGACACTCATATTCATGGATTTGGAGGAGCGGATTCACAAGATGCTCGTGTAGATGGCATCATGAATACGATGTCAGAGGGACTTTTAAGCGCTGGCGTGACAAGCTTTTTTCCAACGCCATTAACGGATTCACATGAAGGACTTCTCAAGTGTTGTGAAGTGATTGGAACTCATTACAATGAAGCAACCGGAGCAAAAATTCGTGGAATTTTCTTTGAAGGTCCATTTTTCACAGAAGAACATAAAGGCGCTCAAAATCCAAAATACATGCGTGATGCTCAAATCTGGGAAGTGGAGGATTGGCAAAATGCAGCCCATGGGTTACTTAAAAAAGTTGGTTTGGCTCCAGAACGTGCAGGATCAGAAGATTTTATCAGAAAAGCGACTGCAGCTGGCGTGACTATTGCTCTAGGACATTCCAATGCGACTTATAAAGAAGCTGTAGCAGGTGTTGAAGCGGGAGCCACGATGTGGATTCATACCTATAACGGCATGTCAGGACTCACCCATCAAGAGCCAGGAATGGTTGGTGCTATTTTAAATACCCCTAATACTTATGCAGAATTAATTTGTGATGGGCACCACGTTAGAACAGAAGCAGCTGAAATCATCATTAAAATGAAAGGAGCCGATCATGTGGTTCTCATCACGGATTCCATGCGCGCGGCTGGACTTCCTGATGGACCGTATATGCTTGGAGAATATCAAGTCGAGGTACGAGATGGTGCAGCTTGGCTTCCTACTGGACGACCTGCCGCATCAATCTTGACTTTGAATAAAGCGGTGAAAAATGTGGTGGATTGGGGAATTGCAACGCCAGCTCAAGCGATTATGATGGGAGCTTTGACCCCTGCGAAATCCGCTAATATTGATGAGGTTTGTGGTCAAATAAAACCGGGACATGATGCAGATTTTATTGTTCTTGATACCAAAATGAATTTAGAAGCGACCTACCTAGATGGTGTGAGACGTTATCATATTTAAAATCAGAAAACGTTTATTCTCAAAAATAAACGTTTTCTTTTTGGGGTTAAATTGTCAAATATTTTCAAATTAAAAATTTTGTGAAAATGTAAACGTTTAAGACAGTTTGGCATGAGATTTTTTTTGAAATACATGCTATAATGTAAGAGATAAAGAAATCATCCGTATTTTGAGGTGATCAAGTGAATAAAAAAATTCACGCAAGATAAAAATTTTTGGAGGGAAAGATCTAATGAAACGCATTGCGGTTTTAACTTCTGGTGGTGATGCACCAGGTATGAATGCAGCTATTCGTGCTGTTGTTCGTAAAGCAATTTCTGAAGGCATGGAAGTTTATGGCATCAACTACGGTTATGCAGGAATGGTTGCTGGAGATATCCACAAACTAGACTCAGCAGCAGTTGGCGACAAAGTTGGTCGTGGAGGAACGTTCTTGTATTCAGCACGTTACCCTGAATTTGCACAACTTGAAGGTCAATTAGCTGGGATTGAACAACTTAAAAAATTCGGTATTGAAGGTGTTGTCGTCATCGGTGGAGACGGATCATATCACGGCGCGATGCGTCTGACAGAACACGGATTCCCTGCAGTTGGACTTCCTGGCACTATTGATAATGATATTGTTGGCACAGATTATACCATTGGTTTTGATACTGCCGTAACAACTGCAGTCGATGCTATTGATAAAATCCGCGATACTTCCTCTTCACATCACCGGACATTTATTGTTGAAGTGATGGGACGTAATGCAGGAGACATCGCACTTTGGGCTGGAATTGCTTCTGGAGCAGATGATATTTGTATTCCAGAAAAAGAATTCAAGTTTGAAAATATCGTGAATAACATCAAAAAAGGCTACGAAAAAGGTAAGAATCACCACATTATCGTTGTCGCAGAAGGTGTAATGTCAGGGGCTGAATTTGCTAAAAAGCTTAAAGAAGCTGGAGATGATTCAGATTTGCGTGTTTCTGTCCTTGGTCACATTCAACGTGGCGGACAACCTACGGTTCGTGACCGCGTGATTGCTTCACGCATGGGTGCTCGTGCTGTGGAATTACTTCGTGATGGGATTGGCGGCGTTGCTGTTGGAATCCATAATGAAGAGCTGGTTGAAAGTCCAATTCTTGGAACTGAAGAAGAGGGGGCTTTGTTTAGTTTAAATGAAGATGGTGGCATCAAAGTAAACAACCCTCACAAAGCAGGAGAAGAACTTTATAAGCTCAACTCTGCGTTGAATAACCTCAATCTTAACTAATGTTAATCAATCCGAAAACAAACTAATTTTAGTTTGTAACGGGAATTTATAAATTTTATAGGAGAAAAACACTAATGAATAAACGTGTTAAAATCGTCTCAACTCTTGGACCTGCAATCGAAGTTCGTGCAGGAAAAACGTTCTTTGAAAAAGGCTTTTGGGCTGGCGATCTTGATGTAGAATCATCAGCAAAAAAAATCGCAGAATTGATTGAAAACGGTGCAAATGTTTTCCGTTTTAACTTCTCACACGGCGACCACGCAGAACAAGGTGCTCGGATGAAAGCCGTTCACCGTGCTGAAGAAATCGCTGGACGCAAAGTTGGGTTCTTGTTGGATACAAAAGGTCCTGAAATTCGTACTGAAATCTTCTCAGATCAAGCGAAAGCAGATCCAGAATACGACGAAGAAGCAAACCTTTTCAACTACAAAATCGGCGATAAACTCCGTGTGGCTACAAAACAAGGTCTTCAATCAGAAAAAGATATGCTTGCCTTGAATGTTGCTGGTGGTCTTGATATTTTTGATGATGTTGAAGTTGGTAAACGTATCCTTGTTGACGATGGTAAACTTGGGCTTTTGATTATCGGTAAAAATACGGCTACTCGTGAATTTGAAGTAGAAGTTGAAAACGATGGTGTGATTGCTAAACAAAAGGGTGTAAACATTCCTGGAACAAAAATCAATTTCCCAGCACTTGCAGATCGCGATGATGCTGATATTCGTTTTGGTCTTGAACAAGGGATTAACTTTATTGCGATTTCGTTTGTTCGTAAAGCTGAAGATGTTCTTGCCGTACGCAGTATTTTGGAAGAAATGGGCCACACTGGCGTAAAACTTTATCCAAAAATTGAAAACCAACAAGGAATCGAAAATATCGATGAAATTATCGAAGTTTCTGACGGAATCATGGTTGCGCGTGGAGACATGGGAATTGAAGTTCCGTTTGAAATGGTTCCAGTTTATCAAAAGATGATCATCAGTAAAGTAAATAAAGCAGGTAAAACAGTCATTACTGCTACAAACATGCTTGAATCAATGACTTATAACCCACGTGCGACACGTGCGGAAATCTCTGACGTTTTCAATGCTGTTATTGATGGAACAGATGCAACAATGCTTTCAGGAGAATCAGCAAACGGACATTATCCTGCTGAATCTATTAAAACAATGGCAACTGTGGATATGAACGCACAAAACATGCTTAGTGAGTATGGTCGTCTTCACCCAGAAGAATATGCGCGTACTTCTGTAACAGAAGTTGTTGCAGCAGCTGTTAAAGATGCCGCAAACGCAATGGATATTAAATTGATTGTTGCTTTGACTGAGTCAGGTTCAACTGCACGCTTGATTTCTAAATATCGTCCTGATGCAGATATTCTGGCTGTTACATTTGATGAAAAAGTAGAACGCAGTTTGACTATTGCATGGGGAGTTATTCCAATGTTGTCTGAAAAACCCGCTTCTACAGACGATATGTTTGAAGTTGCTGAAGCAGCAGCTCTCAAATCAGGTCTTGTTGAATCAGGAGATAACATCATTATCGTTGCTGGTGTACCAGTAGGTTCTGGACGCACTAACACTATGCGTATTCGCACCGTGAAATAAAGAACTTGAAGGAGTCTTTGCAGGAGTGCAGGGACTTTTTCCGTTAGCAGATTTGTCGTAGATAGAATGAAAAAATACTATTTTGCGAGAGGGGTAAAATAGCACTAGTTATTAAAGAGGTAAATAATAATGAATAAACGTGTAAAAATTGTATCAACACTTGGACCAGCAGTTGAAATTCGTGGTGGAAAAACCTTCATGCAAGAAGGGTATTGGGATGAATCTCTTGATATTGAAGCATCAGCAAAGGTCATTGCTGAATTAATCAGAAATGGTGCAAATGTTTTTCGCTTTAACTTTTCACATGGAGACCATGCTAGTCAAGGTGAATTGATGGCTGCTGTTCGTCGTGCTG
Source organism: Lactococcus hircilactis (assembly GCF_009601015.1). Lineage (GTDB taxonomy): Bacteria > Bacillota > Bacilli > Lactobacillales > Streptococcaceae > Lactococcus > Lactococcus hircilactis. The sequence goes on along the minus strand of NZ_WITJ01000003.1, from coordinate 75,220 downwards.
AAGAGATTGCAGGACAAAAAGTTGGTTTCTTATTAGATACGAAAGGTCCTGAAATTCGGACAGAATTATTCTCAGCCCATGCTAAATCAGATGCAACTTATGATCATGAAGGAAATTACTTTAGTTATGTTACTGGAGATACACTCCGGATTGCTACGAAACAAGGCCTTCAATCAGAGAAGGATTTGATTGCATTAAACGTTGCTGGCGGACTTGACATTTTTGATGATGTTGAAGTTGGAAAACGCATCTTGATTGATGATGGAAAACTCGGATTGACTGTCATCGAAAAAGATGTTGTGACACGTGAATTTGTCGTTGAGGTTGAAAATGACGGCATTATTGCAAAACAAAAAGGTGTAAATATTCCAAATACGAAAATTCCTTTCCCTGCACTTGCAGAGCGTGATGAAGATGATATTCGCTTTGGTCTATCCGAAGGCATCAATTATATTTCAATTTCATTTGTGCGGACTGCTAAAGACGTACAAGTCATTCGTGATATTTTGAAAGAAACGGGAAATGAACACGTTCAACTTTTCCCTAAAATCGAAAATCAAGAAGGAATTGAAAATATTGATGACATCATTCGTGTGTCCGACGGAATTATGGTTGCGCGTGGCGATATGGGAATTGAAGTTCCATTTGTTCGTGTACCTGTTTATCAAAAGATGATCATCAGAAAATGTGCGCATGCTGGAAAACCAGTGATTACAGCTACAAATATGTTAGAATCTATGACTTATAATCCTCGTGCAACACGTTCTGAGATTTCTGATGTTTTCAATGCTGTCATTGACGGCACGGATGCAACCATGCTTTCAGGTGAATCAGCAAATGGGAAATATCCAGCACAAGCAGTCAAAACAATGGCTGAGGTCGATATGGAAGCTCAAACCATGTTGAAGGAATACGGTCGTTTAAATCCAGACAAGTACACACGTCATGGCGTGACTGAAGTAGTTGCTTCAAATGTCTTAAATACGACGCGTTCAATGGATATTAAATTGGTTGTTGCATTGACTGAGACAGGGAATACAGCACGTTTGATTTCTAAATATCGTCCTGATACGGATATTTTAGCAGTCACTTTTGATGAAAAAGTTGAGCGTGCGCTGTTGATTAATTGGGGAGTAATCCCTTTATTGACGGAGCGTCCTGCATCAACTGATGACATGTTTGATGTGGCTGAACGTGCTGCAGTAAAATCTGGTTTGGTTGAATCAGGGGACAATATCGTGATTGTAGCTGGTGTACCAGTTGGTTCAGGCCGGACAAACACTTGTCGGATTCGTACAGTGAGATAAGGATAAAACGATGAGATGAATATCTTATCGTTTTTATTTGAAATAAATGTAAGAAAAATTTAAATTTTCTTACTTATTAACCCTATTAATGAGCATGAAAAAAATCTCTGTGAAACACGTCACATTAATGACAAAAACGCTTTTTTTTGGTATAATAGTAATGTAAATTGATAAAAGTTTTTCTTATTTAGAGAAAGGATAGTTTAATACTATGGCAGAGAAACAACGTAAAAAAGTAATCCTTGTAGGTGATGGTGCAGTTGGATCATCATACGCTTTCGCACTTGTCAATCAAGGGATTGCACAAGAACTTGGAATCGTGGATTTATTTAAAGATAAAACGCAAGGTGATGCGATGGATTTATCACATGCATTGGCATTCACTTCACCAAAGAACATTTATTCTGCAGATTATTCTGATGCTTCAGATGCGGATTTGGTGGTCTTAACATCAGGTGCACCTCAAAAACCAGGAGAAACTCGTCTTGACTTGGTACAAAAAAATCTCCGTATCACAAAGAGCGTTGTTACAGAAATCATGAATTCAGGATTCAATGGAATTTTTCTTGTTGCTGCTAATCCTGTTGATATTTTGACTTATGCGACGTGGAAATTTTCAGGTTTGCCAAAAAATCGGATTGTAGGATCAGGAACTTCTCTTGATACTGCGCGTTTCCGTCAAGCTTTGGCTGAAAAAGTGGGTGTTGATGCGCGTTCTGTACACGCCTACATCATGGGTGAACACGGAGATTCAGAGTTTGCGGTATGGTCACACGCCAATGTAGCTGGTGTAAAATTGGAACAATGGTTCCAAGAAAATGATTATCTTAATGAAGAAGAAATCGTAGGCCTCTTTGAGGGCGTTCGTGATGCTGCTTATGAAATCATTGCTAAAAAAGGTGCAACTTTCTACGGTGTTGCAGTCGCACTTGCTCGTATTACAAAAGCAATCCTTGATGATGAACGTGCAGTATTGCCTGTTTCAACATTCCAAGATGGTTATTATGGTATTTCTGATTGTTATCTTGGACAACCTGCAATTGTAGGGGCTGAAGGGGTAATTAATCCGATCCATATCCCATTGAATGATGCTGAAATGCAAAAAATGCAAGCATCAGGTGAACAATTAAAAGCAATTATTGACGAAGCATTCAGTAAAGAAGAATTTGCATCAGCTGTAAAAGCTTAAACCTATCATATTTAAAAATAGCGCTAAGGTGCTATTTTTTTTGCCAAAATGATGATATAATTCCTGTTTAAAATAGTACAAAAGAATCAATTTTCTGTATTTGTTGATAAAATGTTTGACAATTAAGAAAATAAAGTGTATTATAGAAAAAAACAAAACATAAGGAGCTCTAATTATGACAAATCAACAGTTTGCATTGTTGTTGTTGAAGGTGGACTTGCGCTAGCAAATTATTTTGCGATGGTGTAAGTCCTCTTTGCGTTTGTCAAAACGGGGACGATAGATAAACGTCCCTGAAGGGGCGCTTTTTTGTAACGTTTTAACTTAATAAATAGAAAAGAGATCAATTGAAAATTGATGATGGAGATGAAAGTATGAGAGAAATTGAATTTTTTGACACAAGTTTAAGAGATGGGGAGCAAACGCCAGGAGTGAGTTTTTCAATTAAAGAAAAAATCGCGATTGCAAAACAACTTGAAAAATGGGGAATCACTGTCATTGAAGCGGGATTTCCTGCAGCGAGTCCAGATAGTTTTGAAGCTGTAAAACAGATTTCGTCAGTACTGACAAAAACTGCTGTGACTGCGCTTGCGCGTTGTGTTATCTCAGATATTGATCGAGCTGTTGAGGCGGTACGAGATGCAAAACATCCGCAAATTCACGTCTTTATTGCGACCAGTCCGATTCATATGAAGTATAAATTAAAAATGTCCGAAGCTGAGGTGCTTGAAAGCATTAAAAAATGTGTTTCTTATGCACATCAATTTGTGGAGAAAGTTGAATTTTCGCCAGAAGATGCGACGCGTACTGATCGTGAATTTCTGTTGAGCGCTGTTCAGACTGCAGTTGATAGTGGTGCGACTTACATCAACATTCCAGATACAGTCGGCTATACAACGCCAGCTGAATTTACCGACATTTTTTCTTATTTGATTGAAAATGTAACAGCAGATCATGAGATCATTTTCAGTCCTCATTGTCATGATGATTTGGGAATGGCGGTGGCAAACAGTCTTTCTGCCATTAAGGCTGGTGCTGGTCGTGTGGAAGGTACAGTGAATGGGATTGGTGAGCGTGCTGGAAATGCTGCGCTTGAAGAAATCGCTGTGGCGCTACATATTCGTAAAGATTATTATCAAGCAAAATCTCCTTTACAGCTCAATGAAACTGTAAATACGGCAAGTCTTATTTCACAATTTTCTGGAATTGCGATTCCGAAAAATAAAGCTGTGGTTGGAGCGAACGCATTTGCGCATGAATCCGGAATTCATCAAGATGGGGTACTTAAAAATCCTGAAACGTATGAAATTATCACGCCAGAGTTGGTTGGTGTTCATCATAATTCACTTCCGCTTGGAAAACTTTCAGGTCGGCATGCATTTGTTGATAAGATGACAAGTTTAGGAATTAGTTTTGATGAAAATGAAATTCCACAACTTTTTGCAAAATTTAAAACACTTGCAGATAAGAAAAAAGACATTACGGACGCGGATATTCGTGCACTTGTCGCGGGCGATACCGTCAAAAATCTCGATGGTTTCGTCTTTGATACCGTCAAAATAGATGGACACGCGGCAGTCGTGACCTTGAGAAATCAAGATGGTGAGATTTTTGAGAGTGAAGGATCTGGATCTGGATCGATTGATGCGATTTTCAAAGCGATTGATAAAGTCTTCAATCATGAGGTTCAACTTGTCTCTTACTCCGTGGATGCTGTTACAGATGGGATTGACGCGCAGGCAACAACTGTCATTTCTGTTGAAAACCTCGCGACAGGGACCATTTTCAACGCGAAAGGAATTGACTATGATGTCTTGAAAGGTGGCGCAATTGCCTACATGAATGCCAATGTTCTCGTGCAAAAGGAAAATTCGCAAGGAAAACAAAATAAGATTTCAGCACATGATGGGATTTGATGGAAAATAAAAAAAACTAAAAAATGAACGATGAAAATAGTCCACGTCTAACTGAGCTGAAAAAATTTTTTTAGCAATGTAGCGAGTGGGAAACATGGATCGTCAACGCTGAATTATTTTGGCGTTCACAAGAATGAACAAAAGCATCAGAACTTGAAATAAGAGGAGAAAAATCATGAATAGCACAACACTCCTCACTTACCTCATTGCTTGTGTTTTCATCATTTGTGCTCCTGGTCCGTCGGTTACTTTTTTGATTACGACAAGCGTTGAGCAAGGAAAAAACAGTGCTTACAGAATTATTCCAGGGACTTTTCTTGGTGATTTATCAGCGATGATTCTTTCGTTTATTGGTGTTGGTGCTTTAATTCATAGTGTTCCAAGTTTTGAAATTGTTTTAAAATACGTTGGTGGTGCACTCTTGATTTATCTCGGTGCATTGAAAATTTATCAGCGAAATAAGGCAAATAAGGAAAAGAATAAACTGTTTTTATCAGGATTTCTTCTAACGTTTTTCAATCCTAAAACCATTATTTTCTTTGCTTCATTTATTCCTCAATTCGTTAATAAAAATGAAAATATTGCTTTGCAATTCTTTATATTGGGAACGCTATATCTGGTGGTTGGCTTGATAAACGATTTCACATACGCGACTTTTGCCCATTATTTGGGGAAATTGCTTGGTCAAAAGATAAGTCGGATGGCGATAATATTTGGCGGAGGATTTTTAATCCTCTCTGGAATTTTGATAGTGTTAAAATAAAAGTGCGTCAAATTTGACGCAAATAGAAAGAAAAAAATGACTAAAAAAATTGTAACTTTATCAGGCGATGGCATCGGTCCTGAGATTATGGAAGCAGGACTTGAAGTGCTGTCAGCACTGACAGAATGTTTAAACGAGACGTACGACATTGAAGCGCATGATTTTGGTGGCATTGCCATTGATCATTTTAATACACCATTGCCTGAATCAACATTGGATGCGGCAAAAAATGCGGATGCGGTTTTATTGGCCGCAATTGGACATCCGAAATACAATGGCGCAAAAGTACGTCCAGAGCAGGGTTTACTTCAATTGCGAAAAGCACTCGGATTGTACGCAAATGTTCGACCATTAAAAATATATGAAGAACTTAAAAATTTTGCACCGATTAAGAATGTTTCAGAAGTTGATTTTGTGGTCATCCGTGAATTGACAGGTGGAATCTATTTTGGCGCACATGAGCTTGAAGAAACGAAAGCACGTGACATCAATGATTATTCAGCAGAAGAAATCAAGCGCATCATGATCTTCGCATTTGAAACAGCCAGAAAGCGCTCCAGAAAGCACGTCACTTCAGTAGATAAGCAAAATGTACTCGCAACTTCTAAACTTTGGCGAAAAATTGCAGATGAAGTTGCACAAGATTATCCAGATGTCACGTTAGAGCATCAATTGGTTGATTCTTGTGCCATGCTTTTGATTACCAATCCGCAAAAATTCGATGTCATTGTGACAGAAAATCTTTTCGGCGATATTTTGACAGATGAAGCATCGAGTTTGGCTGGAACGCTCGGCGTGATGCCATCAAGTTCTCATGGCGAAAGTGGCTTAGCACTTTATGAACCCATTCACGGCTCAGCACCAGACATTGCAGGACAAGGGATTGCGAACCCCGTTGGGATGATTTTATCCGTTGCGATGATGTTAAGAGAAAGCTTTAATGAAAGTGCTGCCGCTCAAAAAATCGAAGATGCAGTTGAAAAAACGTTTCGTGATGGGTATAGAACTAAAGATTTAGGTGGCACAACGACCACACAAGCGCTGACAAAAGCAATTATCGCGCGCCTTTAAAAACTGTCAGTACTGACAGAAATGAAAAATCGGTGCTGTCAGTACTGACAGAAATAAAAAATAGAAAAGAGTAGAATGATGAGTGGAAAAACAATCTTTGACAAACTTTGGGATCGGCATGTGATTGCTGGGAAAATTGGAGAACCTCAACTTTTATTTATTGACCTCCACGTGATTCACGAAGTAACAAGCCCACAAGCGTTTCAAGGCTTGCGCGATAACCATCGCAGCGTTCACAGACCTGATTTAACTTACGGCACGCTCGATCACAATGTACCAACAAAAGAAATTTTTGACATCCGCGATTTGATTTCCAAAAAACAGATTGATACATTTACGGCAAACGTCAAGGAATTTGGCATTCCTGCAGAACTCCATGGCTCAAAAGGACAAGGAATTGTCCACATGGTCGCACCTGAATCAGGACGGACGCAGCCAGGAAAGACAGTGGTTTGCGGCGATAGCCACACGGCGACTAATGGCGCATTTGGTGCGATGGCATTTGGAATTGGGACAAGCGAAGTGGAACACGTCCTAGTAACTCAAACACTCTGGCAAGTAAAGCCAAAGCGCATGAAAATTGAGTTTACAGGAAAACCACAAAAAGGGGTCTATTCCAAAGATTATATTTTAGCCTTGATTGCTAAATACGGTGTCGATGCAGGTGTCGGCTATGCGGTCGAATACACAGGAGAGGCGATTTCTGATCTCTCGATGGAAGCGCGAATGACGATTTGCAATATGTCCATCGAATTCGGCGCGAAATTGGGGCTGATGAATCCAGATGAAAAAACTTACGCATACGTCAAAGGACGTCCAGAAGCACCTGAAAATTTTGATGAAGCAGTCAAAGACTGGAAAACGCTTGTCAGTGATCCTGATGCTGAATATGATAAAGTCCTCACAATTGACGTGAGTCAGCTCAAACCAATGGTCACATGGGGCACGAACCCAGGAATGGGACTCGAATTTGGCGAAAAATTCCCTGAAATTGATGGAAATATCAACTATGAGCGTGCTTATAACTACATGGATATGAAACCCGGCATGACAGCTGAGGACATTAATCTTGGCTACGTTTTCCTTGGGAGCTGTACTAATGCGCGCCTTGAAGACCTGCGTGAAGCAGCCGCGATTGTTAAAGGCAAGCACATCGCAGAGAATATCGTGGCCGTTGTCGTTCCTGGTTCACGACCAGTCAAAACAGCAGCAGAAGCTGAAGGATTAGATGAAATCTTCAAGACAGCAGGCTTTGAGTGGCGTGACCCTGGCTGCTCGGCGTGTCTTGGCATGAATCCCGACCAAATTCCTGAATACGTCCATTGTGCTTCATCAAGTAACCGTAACTTTGAAGGGCGCCAAGGTCCTCACGCGCGTACACACCTTGCAAGTCCAGCGATGGTTGCAGCAGCAGCAATAGCAGGAAAATTCGTGGATGTCAGAGCGCTCGTCACTTCTGTCAATGAATCCTAACATTATCCGCACATAAGGAGCAAAAACAATGGAAAAATTTACAATTTATTCTGGAACAACCGTTCCACTCATGAATGATAATATTGATACCGACCAAATCATCCCCAAACAATTCCTCAAAGCGATAGATAAAAAAGCGTTTGGACAAAATCTTTTTTTTGAATGGCGATTTTTGAATGGCGATTACGATGAAAATCCAGAATTTATATTGAATCAGCCTGAATACCGTCACGCTGGACTATTAATTTCAGGTGATAATTTTGGTTCTGGATCAAGTCGCGAACATGCCGCTTGGGCACTTTCCGATTACGGATTTAAAGCAGTGATCGCAGGATCATATTCAGATATTTTTTATAATAATAGTTTAAAAAATGGACTGTTGCCCATTGTCCAGCCACGTGAAGTGTTAGAACAGCTGGCACAATTGGACGCATCAGAAGCCATTACAATTGATTTACCCAACCAAACAATTCAATGCTCAAAAGGGACATTTCCCTTTGAAATTGATGCCACATGGAAACACAAACTCATCAACGGACTTGACGACATCGGTATCACCTTACAATACCTCGATCAGATAGAAAAATACGAAAAATCACGTCCCTCATATTGGCAATAACGAAAAAGTACCTCCGCACTTTTTTATGATTACTACTGACAATATGAGCACAAAAAAGTTATCCAAAGATAACTTTTTTTAATGTGAATTTTTTATCACGGAACGACATTCAAATCGAAGGTTAGTGTGTTGAGCAAGCTTCCTCAAATAGCGAGGCAGTCGCCGCATGAATCGCTTTAGCCGTTTGACTGTTATTCATGGTATAAAGATGTATCCCACTCACGCCTTGCGTCAATAAATCAACAATCTGATCAATCGCATATGCCAAACCCGCATCTCTTAAAGCAATTGGATTATGCTCATATTTATCAAGCATCGCAACAAATTTTCTCGGCAAATGTGTGTGTGAAGTTTTCAAAAGTCTCAACGCTTGTTTGCGATTGATGATCGGCATAATTCCTGCCAAAATTGGGATGTTAATATCTGATAAGGCACAGCGCTCTTGAAACTGATAAAAACACTCGTTATCTAGGAAAAATTGGGAAATGAATTCCTGACACCCGGCATCCATTTTTTGTTTGAGATAGTGAAGATCACTAATGACCGATTGAGATTCAGGATGACATTCTGGATAACACGCCCCACTGATTTTAAAGTCTGGCGCGGTAGATTGGATAAATTCAATCAAATCACTCGCATATTTAAAATCCGAAGGAGTTGATAAATCAGGAGTCAAATCACCTCGCAAAGCTAATACACGATTAATGTTTAGCTCAGCGCAACGCTTTAAAATATTTTCAACTTGTTTTTGATTAAGCGCACAAGCAGGAAGATGTGCTACTGTTGGAATATTTAAAACATTCGTGACATAATCAGCCACTTTAATGGTTGTATTTTCAATATTTTCCCTTTTATTACTGCATGTCACACTGATAAAAGAAGGAGATAAACTTTTCAATTCGTCAAGTGTGGTCAATAATTTTGAGGTTCCCACATCCGTATTTGGCGGGAAAACTTCAAAAGAGAGACGAGCAGCACTCTCGTTTTTTGTCATAGGTATTTCTTTCTATATGTCTTAGCAGCCTCAGAAAGATGAGCTAAACTTTCTTTTGTTTCTTTACTTGCTCTTGTTTTTAAACCACAATCTGGATTAATCCAAACATGATCAACAGGAACTTTCTCTAATATGCGCTCAATTTGCGTTTCAATTTCTTCAACTGATGGAATTCTTGGCGAATGAATATCATAAACACCAGGTCCAACAAGTGTTTTAAAATGATTTTCTTTTAAACTATCCAAAATAGAAAGATCTGAACGACTCGCCTCAAATGAAATGACATCCGCATCCATTGCATCAATAGCAGGAATAATATCCGTAAACTCTGAATAACACATGTGCGTGTGAATTTGAGTTTCTGCTTTGACTTTTGCATGGACGAGGCGAAAAGCAGGAATTGCCCAATCCAAATACTCCTTATTCCAATCGCTCTTTCTTAAGGGTAATTTTTCTCTAAGCGCAGCTTCATCAATCTGAATGATTCGAATACCTGCACGTTCAAGATCCAAAACTTCCTCTTGAATGGCTAAGGCAAGTTGAAGTGTACTTTCTTTTAGACTAATGTCTTCACGCGGAAAACTCCAATTTAAAATCGTAACAGGACCAGTTAACATTCCTTTCATGACTTTTTGAGTCTGTTCTTGTGCAAATTTTGACCATTTTACCGTCATGGGATTAGGACGACGAATGTCCCCCCACACAATCGGTGGTTTCACACAACGTGTTCCATAAGATTGAACCCACGCTTTTTGTGTGAAGACATATCCACTCAATTGCTGGCCAAAGTATTCAACCATATCATTGCGTTCAAATTCACCATGAACCAATACATCAATACCGATTTCTTCTTGGAATTTGATCCATTGCGTGATTTTTTCTTTTAAAAATTGCTCATAGGCATCATCAGAAAGTTCATTTTTTTTATGTGCTAAACGCGCCACGCGAATTTCTTTGGTTTGAGGAAAAGAACCAATCGTTGTTGTTGGGAGAAGGGGAAGTTTGAGTGCTTCTTTTTGAATTTCAAGTCGTTTTGAAAAAGAAGGCTGACGTTCGAAATCTAAAGCGGTCAAGTGATCAATTTTTTGAGCTAAAGCATCATCTTTTTTTATCCGATTTCCAGTAAAATAACGTTCATTTTCAACTAAAAATGCAGTATTTCCGTGAAATACAATGGCATCAAGCTCATGAAGTTCTTGAAGTTTCTCTGTAGCAAATGCAAAATGATTGAGAATATCTTGAGAAAGTTGTGTTTCAGAGGTGATTGTGACAGGAACATGCTGTAAAGAACAGCTGGTACTCAATACAAAGTGAATATTTTTTGGCCATTGACTGATAATGTCCAGAGTTTTTTGATAATTATTTTTCCAAATATTTTTTCCATTAACTAAACCAGCAAATAAAATTTTATTTTCAGGAAAACCATAGCGTTCAATTAAATGAAGACTTTCGCGTCCTTCCACAAAATCCAAACCGATTCCATCAAAATCAAGCGCTAAAAGCGTCAAATAAGCATCTCTGACATCTCCAAAATAAGTTTGGAGTAAGACTTTTGTGGTTTTCTTTTCTTTCAAAATTTCTTGATATAAAGTTTTGAACAACTCAAGATCTGCATCATTTTGTTCTAAAACTAACGCTGGTTCATCAATCTGAAGCCAAGTCACATTGTTTTTATCCAATTCATTTAAAAGAAGTTTGTAAGCAGTTTGAAATGAAGCAATAAAATCTTCGGGGCGTGCGTTTTCAGTGTAAGTCGCTAATTTTAAGAAAGTATAAGGACCAACGAGCGTCGGACGCGTTTCAATTCCAGATTTTCTTGCTTCTAAAATTGATTCGAGAATCTGATCTGTACTTGCTTTGATTTGAGTTTCAGAGCTAAGTTCAGGTACAATATAGTGATAATTTGTATTGAACCATTTTTTCATAGGGAGTGCTTTAACATCAATTTTTTCAGTCTGCAACCCCCTTGCCATAGCAAAATATGTTTCTAATGCATTCAGATTTAAGTCTTGGAAACGTTTTGGAATCGCATTTAAAAAACGAGATGTATCAAGGACTTGATCATAAAATGAAAAATCATTTGAAACAGGATACTCAATCTCAGCTTGTTTTTGAAGGTTCCAATTTTCGATTCGAATTTCTTTTGCTGTTTTTTCAAGTGATTCTTGTGATAAATCGTGTTTGAAATATTTTTCAGTAGCGAATTTAAGTTCTCTGTTTTTTCCAATTCGTGGAAATCCAATAATTGAAGTGGTCATCAGTCATTCTCCATAGCAAAACTTGCTTTTCTATTCATTTTTAGTATGAAAATAGTATAGCACGAAATTGAAATTATAGATAATATATATTTTTTGTGATATATTATAGGTATTAACTATATAGAGGTGGTCATGAGAATTCAACAATTGCAATATTTAGAAAAAATCGCAGAAACTGGATCAATTAATGAGGCAGCCAAAAAACTCTTTATTAGTCAACCCTCCTTGTCCCAAGCGATGAAAGATTTAGAAGAAGAGTACCATGTTCAACTTTTTTATCGCAGTAAAGTTGGGATTACATTAACGGATACAGGACGTGAGTTTATAAACTATTCCCGTTCGGTGTTGGACCAAGTGAATCTTTTAGATGAGCATTTCAAAACAGAAATGCAACGCAAACAGATTTTCAGTGTCTCTGGCCAACATTACGCGTTTGTAGTGCACGCTTTTGTTGAATTGGTTAAACAGCTCGGAGGAGAGCAGTATCACTTTACCTTACGAGAAACTCAAACAGAAAATGTATTAAATGATATTCAAAGTTTTCGCAGTGAGTTAGGGGTTATTTATCTCAATGCTTTTAATAAAACAGTATTGAAACGGTTGATCTCTGAAAAATCATTAGAATTTACTCCATTATTTGAAGCGAAACCGCATATTTTTGTGGGACGAGACAATCCATTGACAAAAAAGAAAAGCATTAAGCTTTCTGATTTAGAAGATTTCCCCTACCTTTCTTATGAGCAGGGGGATACGAATTCATTTTATTTTTCAGAAGAGATTCTGAGTCCTTTAGCACATAAAAAAAGTATCCAAGTGAGTGATCGAGCAACAATTTTTAACTTAATGATTGGTTTAAATGGTTATACGATCAGTTCAGGGATTATTAGTAATCAACTGAATGATGAAAAAATTATTGCGATTCCACTGGAAGTTGAAGATACGATTACTTTGGGATATTTAAAACACAAAAAGATTGAAATGAGTGAAACAGCTAAAAAATATTTAGATTTACTTAATCATCATATAAAAAGTTATGGTTTTCATGTCTTTGAGGAAAAATAAAAACAATCCGCTGTCAGTACTGACAACGGGTTGTTTTGTAATTCGATTACTTCGATTTAATATAATTTGTTCCATCTGCTTTTGGCGCGACTGCTTTTCCAAGGAAAAGAGCCAAAACGACGATGGTAACAACATAAGGTAACATCTGCAGGAAGGTTGATGGAATTTCTTTAATTCCAGGAATTTGTCCACCCACTACTGCAAGTGAAGTAGATAATCCAAACAGAAGTGATGCAAGCATTGCACCGATTGGATTCCATTTTCCAAAAATCATGGCTGCTAATGAGATAAATCCTTGACCAACGATAGTAGAAACAGAGAAGTTTCCAGAAATTGCTTGTGCATAAATCGCTCCTCCGATTCCTCCGAGTACGCCAGAAATTAAAACACCTGCCCAACGATAAGCATAAACGTTAATCCCAAGTGTATCCGCCGCTTGAGGATTTTCTCCAACAGAACGTAACCGAAGTCCAAAACGCGTTTTAAACAAAACATACCAAGCGATAAAAGCGATGACGATGGCAATAAATGCAGGAAGAGAAGTTTGAGTGAAAAATATTTTTCCAATCACAGGGATTTTATTGAGGAGAGGAAAATTCCAGTATCCGATTTGTTGGTTTATATTGATCTGTCCTTGTTTGTAAATGACTTGCACCAAGAACACACCAAGTGCTGGTGCCATCAAATTTAAGACTGTCCCCGAAATAATATGATCCGCTCTAAGATTAACCGTCGCAACAGCATGTAATGATGCAAAGAGTGCACCAATCAATGCACCAAATAGGATGGAAATCCAAGGTGTCATACTTCCAAAGATACTTGCGGTGGTTAAATTAAAGATTACCGAACCAAAGGCACCCATGGTCATGATTCCTTCAAGTCCGACATTTACAATGCCACCTCGTTCTGAGAAAACACCACCGATAGAAGTAAAAATCAATGGAGTTGAATAAATAAGCATATTTGCAACAATGATTTGCAAGGTATTGACTAAATTCATTTTACTTGTTCTCCTTTATTCTTGGATTTTGGAAGAATCACTTCAATTACAAACTTAATGGCAATAAAGAAGATGATGGCTGCCGTAACAACTTGAATAATCTGTGGTGGAATAGAGTCTGTCATCATTCCAGGTGCACCGGTTTGTAAAATTGAAAAGAGAAGTCCGGCAAACAAAATACCAATCGGATTATTACCTCCAAGAAGTGCAACAGCCATTCCATTAAATCCAATGTCAAGTGAACCTGTTTGAACGACGAAATTTTGCATGTAACCAAAACCATAAACCACGCCACCAAGTCCAGCCAAAGCTCCAGCAACAACCATTGATAAGATAATTGTTCGTTTTGAGGAAATTCCAGCATATTCAGAAGCATCCGGATTTAACCCAACGGCATTAATTTCATATCCGAGTGTGGTTTTAGAGAAAGTCACGGCCATTACAACGAGGGCGATAAGGGCAATGAAAATCCCGATGTTAAGTGTCGAGCTATTCGTTAAGTTGGATAACCATTGCGCACGGAAAGTGGCGTTTGAACCAACAGGGTTTGTTTGGTCAACAGAAGTGGCCATAATTAATTTTTTAGCCATGACATTGTGAACCACGAAGGTTGAAAAGTAAAGAATGATATAGTTCAACATGATGGTTGTGATGACTTCTGAGGTTCCAAGTAATGCGCGTAATACACCAGGAATGAACCCCATGATTGCCCCAAAAATCATCCCAATGATGATCACTAATGGAATCATGATCAGTCGAGGAATATCTGGAAAAGAAAGGGCAAACCACATCGAAAAGAGCCAGCCAGATAGCGCTTGTCCAGACATTCCAATATTAAAAAGTCCTGCTTTCATCGCAATTGAAAAGGCAAGTGCTTCAAGAATTAATGGCCCTGCAGTTTGAATTGTTTCGCCGATTGCACGTGAATTTCCCAATGCAGAAATAAAGAGGTCTTCGTATCCCCAAATCGGATTAAATCCAAAAATTAACATGATGATTGCACCAAGTACAAATCCTGCAAGGACTGCAATGATGGGCACAAGAATTGTTTTTGTCTTACTGCTCATTAATCTTACCTCCGACCATTAGTATGCCAAGTTCTTGTTTATTTGTTGTTTCAGGAGTAACTTCACCTTGGATTTTGCCATCGTGAATGACAAGAATCCGATCAGAGACGTTAAGGATTTCATCCAGCTCAAAGGAAACAACAAGCACTGCTTTTCCTTCATCTCGTGCTTGAATGAGTCGTTTATGAATATATTCAATAGCGCCTACATCAAGTCCTCGAGTGGGTTGGCTGACAATTAATAAATCAGGGTCTCGATCTATTTCACGCGCGATAATGGCCTTTTGTTGATTTCCGCCAGACAAAGAAGCAGCAGAAATGAGTTCACCTGCACCGCGCACATCAAATTCTTCCATCAATGCGCGTGCTTTTGCATTCATTTTGTTGTAATCCAGAAATCCAAATTTACTAAATGGTGCTTGATAATAAGTTTGTAAAGCCATATTCTCAGCAACGGTCATTTGTAAAACTAAGCCATAACGGTGGCGATCTTCTGGCACGTGTCCAACCGATTGTTCTGTGATTTTACGGGGGCGTTGATTGGTGATGTCTTTACCTTTGAGGGTCACTTTCCCAGAATCAACTTTCATTAATCCTGTGATGGCCTTGATGAGTTCTGTTTGTCCATTGCCATCAATTCCAGCGATTCCGACAATTTCACCAGCACGTACTTGAAGAGATAATCCTTTAACAGCAAATGATCCACGTGATTCTTTCACTTTGAGTGATTCGACATCTAAAACAATCCCTTTTGGATGAGCAGGTTCTTTTTCAGTAGTGAAAGAAACAGAACGTCCCACCATCATTTCTGCAAGTTCTTTATTGGATTTATCACCTAACTCCACCGTTTCGATGGACTTTCCACGCCGAATCACTGTAATGCGATTTGCTACGGCACGAATTTCGTCTAGTTTGTGAGTGATGAGAATAATTGATTTTCCTTCTTTGATCAAATTGTGTAAAATATCGATTAATTCAAGGATTTCAGCAGGAGTCAAAACTGCTGTTGGTTCGTCTAAAATCAGGATGTCTGCACCGCGATAAAGCGTTTTTAATATTTCAACTCGCTGTTGCTGTCCGACAGAAATATCTCTGATGTACGCATCTGGTTCCACAGCAAGTCCGTATTTTTCAGATAATTCAACAATTTTTTGACGTGCTGTCTTTAAATCAAGTGAGATTCCTTTTGTTGTTTCGCTTCCAAGAATGATATTTTCTGTGACGGTAAAAGCATCAACTAACATAAAATGTTGGTGTACCATTCCAATTCCAAGATTTGCCGCTTTGGAGGGAGAATCGATTTTTTCGAGTTTTCCTTTTACATGAATTTCGCCCTCGGTTGGCTCTAATAACCCTGATAAAATATTCATCAGCGTTGATTTTCCTGCACCATTTTCACCAAGCAAAGCGTGAATCTCACCTTTTCGAAGCTCAAGATTGATGTTGTCGTTTGCAACAAAATTACCAAATCTTTTGGTAACGTTAATCATTTCGATTACATTTTCGTTGGCCATTTTGGCTCCTTACTATAAAATATATGACATTTATTTAAAATATATTTCAATTCCTGTCAAATTATGCCGTAAATATTTCTGAAAAACAACACCATCGAAAGCCCGTCGTATCAGCGGTTAACGGAAAATAAATACAACTCATTATATCAAAAAACAGTGCAATGTGAAAGCACTTTTTATTGAAATTTTATTGGATATGAATTTTTCGATATAATAAATCAATTTCGATATTAACTGTGACGGTGAGCTGGTCGTAAGTTTTCAAATGCGCTAATCCGCTGGGTTTTATTTTCCAGTAGTGAGGCGTCATTAATAATAAACTCATCAGATCTTCCTTTGATGTAATTAACACTTGATAACTTAGGGTGTGGCGTTGAATATCATAGTCGAAAAAGGGTTTGATGGTTTCTGATTTTTCCTTTTCGTGGATGACAGGATAGATGATGTTTTTTAGCTCAATGAGATGGTTTGATCCCGCACGGACAATGACAATTGCACCATCTTGTGTTAAAATCCGGTCCATTTCTTCAACGGAGTATTCAGCAAACATGGATAAAAGAATGGAGATCGAGTGATCCATAAAAGGTAAATGAGCAAAATTTGCAACAATCCATTGAAGATTTTTATCGCGCTTTGCGGCCATGCGAATCCCAATTTTGCTGATGTCAAGACCGTAACCGTCAAAATTTTGATCGGTTTTCTCTTGAAACCTTGAAAGATAATATCCTTCACCACAGCCGATGTCAACGATTGAAGGTTGTGGTAAAGCGATTTTTGAGCATGCGTCAAGAAGTGTAGCGTTGAGTGCGTCAGACAATGGACTGTAGTATCCGTGCGCTAAAAAATTGCGTCGTGCAGTCATCATTTCCTTCGCATCTCCGGCGGTTTTTTTCGCATTTAGCACTAAATTTAAGTAACCTTCTTTTGCCAAATCAAACGAATGAGCGTTGGAACATAAGAAAACGCGTTCTTTTCTTTCTAATATTTCCCCACACACAGGACATTTTAATATGCTTATCATTTTATTTTCCTACCTTTAATGATTTCTTCATTTGGCGTGACACGAATGGTTTTTTCACGATCATAAGTAACAAATCCAGGCGCAGTTCCAGTAGGTTTATGAAGCTTTTTAGCCTCTAAAACATCAACTTGAATAAGATTAGAATTTCTTGCTTTTGAAAAATAAGCTGCGAGTTCTCCGGCAAAAGTAATGGTTTCATCTGACGGCTGGGGATTTCCTGTGATGAGCACATGAGATCCTGGAATATCTTTAACGTGGAACCACAAATCCCCTTTACGACTGAGTTTGAAACTGACCTGTTCATTTTGTAAATTATTTTTTCCGACAATAATCACGGTGCCATCATCTGCCCTGTATTTTTCAGGAGGAAGCATTTTTTGTTTTTTATTGCGATATTTTTGTTTGATGTATCCTGTTTGAATTAATTCTTCGCGTATATCTGCAATTTCAGGAACGTCTGCATTTTCGAGATTGGATTCTACAGATTCCAGATAAGAGATCGTTTGTTTGGTATTAAGAATTTGTTCGTTTAGAAATTTGACCGCCTGTTTTAATTTTTGATAGCGATGAAAATAGCGTTGCGCATTTTGAGCTGGAGTTTTTGAGAGATCTAACGCGATTTCTATCGGTTCATTGGTGTAGTAATTATCAAGGATTACGAATGGTTTATCATTTGGAACAAGATGTAAAAACGTGTTTAAAAGTTCTCCTTTTTGACGATAAATTTCTGCATTTTCTGTTGCTAAAAGTTCTTTTTCTTGTTTTTTTAATTTTTCACGATTTTTTTTAAGTTCGTTTTGTACTTTCTTAATTACTTCACTTCCGATTTGTTTAACCCGATCGCGCTCAGCTTTATCATCATAGTAAAAATCAAGCATTTCAGAAAGTGTATCAAACGTTTTTAAAGGATTTGATAGTTTGATGGATGAAAAACTATCGTTTTCATAAATTGATGGACATTTTGTTTGTAGAATTTGTTTAAAATCAGAAACTGTCAGTACTGACAGAACTTTTAAACTGTCACGCCCGATCCCTTGAAAAGTTTTTTGAAGTGTGTTGGTTTGTAGGGCTTCGAAAATTTTTTCGTCAGTACTGACAAAAGGATTATTTTCACTGGAAAGTGGTGGGGCAATATAAGATGATCCTGGCAAAATTGTTCGATATTGATTTTGAGAAAATCCAACGTGTTTGATGGATTCAATGATGCGCTCAGAAGTTTTGTCAAGCAAAATAATGTTGCTGTGTTTTCCCATAATCTCAACAACCAATGCAATTTTGATGCGATCTCCAATTTCATCTTTACTTGAAATATGAAACCAAATTTGACGATCGTTTCCAATTTGTTCGATTTTTTCAATTAAAGCCCCAGCCAAATATTTTCTTAGAATCATGACAAAATTATTCGGATTTTGTGGATTTTGAAATTCTGTTGTCGTCAATTGAACCCGTCCAAAAGTAGGATGTGCTGACAATAAAAGTTTTTGTGTTTTACGCTCTGATCGAATGGATAACACTAATTCTTGCTCAAAAGGTTGATTGACTTTTTGAATCCGTCCGCCATTAAGTGCGCGCACTAATTCGTCAGTCATGTGGTGTAAAAAAATGCCGTCAAAGGACATGAATTGACCTCTTTTCTTGTTTGTCAGTACTGACAAAAACTTATTTTAATCTGGCATAGGAGCCGCTGACTAAAAAAGGGCTGTCAGTACTGACAAAAATCATTAACCTTAATTTTAACACAAATTGCTTCACTTTTCTCTTGCATTTTATCAAAGATTGGTTTATACTAAATAAAAAATCACAGAAAAAGTGAAATCAAAATGTTAAAATCAAATTTCAAATCATGGCAAAGCTGGCATTTTTGAAGTTGTATTTGTGCAGAAGGCATGGATACAATTTTGGAGGACTTTCAAAAAGTATCTATGCCGGTGATTCTAAAAGAAAAAGACCGGATAGTTTTGGACTGTTCGGTCTTTCTTTTTGAAAAACGATTCATCTATAAATGACAGAAAATAATAAGGAAAATAAAAATGAAAAATAAAAAAATGATCATCGCCATTGTCATCATCGTCATCATCGCTATTGTTGCAGTGATATATCCCAAAATCACCACTAAAAAGAGCGCGAATAAAGAAGTAAAAATTGGAATCTTACAGTTTGTAACCCATCCAGCACTGGATGCCATCACTAAAGGAGCAAAAGATGAGCTGAAAAAAGAGGGGTATGCTGATGCAAAAATTAATTTTTATAATGGTGAAGCAGATCAATCCAAACTCCAAACCATGTCAAGTCAACTCGTTCAAGAAAAAAATGACGTCCTCATCGGAATTGCAACGCCAGCAGCTCAAGCACTCGCTAATGCGACAAGTCAAACTCCTATCGTAATGGGAGCTGTCACAGATCCAGTCGGAGCAAATCTCGTCAAAAATGTACGTCATCCAAAAGGAAATATCACGGGCGTTTCTGACCGATTTCCAGTAGCTAAAGAAATCAAATTAATGAAAGAAATCCTGCCTAATCTAAAAACGGTGGGTGTGCTTTACACGTCATCAGAAGCCAACTCTAAATCACAAGTTGAAAGCTTCACAAAAGCAGCAAAAGAAAACGGATTAACTGTAAAAACGTATGCGATTGCTTCATCTAATGACATCACAACTACCGTCAATGTTGCATCTAAAGAAGTCCAAGCTTTCTATATCGGCAACGATAACACAATCGCGTCTGCCTTTAACAATGTTCTCCAAATCACAAACGCAGCAAAAATTCCAGTTTTTCCTTCTGTTGATACAATGGTAACACAAGGTGGACTTGCTGCAGTAAGTATCAACCAACGGGAACTAGGCATTCAAACTGGTAAAATTGCTGCAGCGCTTCTTAAAGGAAAAAAAGTCAGTCAAATTCCAGTCGATTTTTATGATCATACCACACCAATTATCAACACAAAAGCGGCTCAAGCACTTCAAATCACGATTCCAAAATCAGTTTTAGATCAATCAACCAAAACAAAATAAATTTCATTTTAAGGAGACGCAATGCTTCTATCAACCATTAATCAAGGTCTGTTATGGGCCATTTTAGGACTTGGTATTTTTATGACCTTTCGCATTCTCAATTTTCCAGATATGACGACAGAAGGAAGTTTTCCACTCGGAGGTGCAGTAGCTGTAACGCTGATTGTTCACGGCATCAATCCAATTTTAGCAACACTCATCGCATTTATCGCAGGATGTTTGACTGGACTTATGACTGGACTTCTTTACGTCAACGGAAAAATTCCCACATTACTTGCAGGCATTTTAGTTATGACATCAAGCAATTCCATCATGTTGATGGTCATGGGACAAGCAAATCTTGGCATGCTTGGCTATCCCCGACTTCAAAATATCTGGGTAAGTCTCATTGCGGTTGTTTTAGTGGTTGGATTAATGATTTTTTTCCTAAACACCGACTTAGGACAAGCATTCATCGCAACAGGTGATAATCCAGAAATGGCGACAAGTTTTGGCATTAACACCAATCGCATGGAACTTTTGGGTTTGATCGTCTCAAATGGAATTATTGCGTTATCTGGCGCATTAGTTTGTCAAAATGACGGCTATGCTGACGTCTCCAAAGGGATTGGAGTCATTGTTATTGGACTTGCTGCCATTATTATCGGTGAAGTTTTCTTTGCAAATGTTTCGATGCTTGAGCGCCTAATCACCATCGTAATTGGATCCATTTTTTACCAATTTTTAATTCTTGCTGTTATAAAAGTTGGACTAAATACCAATTATCTAAAACTGTTTAGCGCGATTGTACTCGCCTTTTGCTTAATGATTCCAACATTAAGAACAAAAATATTTAAAGGGGTAAAAATAAATGCAAGCCATCATTGAGTTAAAGAACGCAAGCGTTATTGTAGAAAATGGATCAGAAAAGAAAACCATTTTAGATGATGTCTCACTCAAGATTTTTCCCCTTGATTTCATTACAATTGTCGGAGGAAATGGAGCAGGAAAATCCACCTTATTTAATGTCATCTCAGGAAATCTATCACTAACCACTGGAGAAATTTTAATTCTTGGAAAAAATATGACCAAAAAATCTCCACAAGTGCGTTCAAAATTCATCTCACGTGTTTTTCAAGATCCTAAAATGGGGACTGCACCACGGATGACGGTTGAAGAAAATCTCTCCATTGCAAAACTACGCGGAAAAAAGCGCACACTTAAAATTACCTCATCAAAAGAACTTCAAGAGCGTTTTCTCACAAAAGCAAAAGCTATCGGAAATGGATTAGATCAGCGTCTCAACAGCCCGACAGGAACACTTTCAGGTGGTCAACGTCAAGTCTTATCTTTACTCATGGCAACTTTACAAAAACCAGAGCTCCTTCTTTTAGATGAACACACCGCGGCTTTAGATCCAAAAACCTCAAAAACAATCATGTCCCTCACTGATGACGTCATAAAAACTGAAAAAATTACCAGTTTAATGATCACGCACCAAATGGATGACGCATTAAAATTTGGAAATCGACTTTTGGTTATGAAAAATGGTAAAATAGTAAGAGACTTAAATTCAGAAGAAAAAACAAAGATGAAATTAGAAGACTTTTACAGGATATTTGAATGAAAAAAATAGTTCCCATTATTGAGCGTATAATCAGAATTGTGATGCTAGTTGTAGCAGCAGCACTTTTAGCGTCAAGCATCTCCTTTATTGGCATTCATATGGCCAACAAAAACCTAGAAAAAACGAAAACCTCTGCGGTGATCATTGAAGGGGATGATTTGCGTGCCATTCATGAAGTCAGTTTTGAGTGGAAGGGTCAAACTATCAGACGCAGACCTCTGGATGTCTATTTTAGTAAGCTTGGTGATGCAGGCGAAAAAATCGACGTTTATGTCGTAAACAAATACCCAGATCGCGTTTTTCTTGACCAAGATGGGCATGGATTGATTCGTACTGCTGAATTAATGGGCGGTTGGGGACTTTTATTACTTATTATATTACTCGGTGAACGTCAATTATTGAATCGAATCAATCGACTTGAGAAACTCGATAGAAATAAATGAAAAAGATTATGATAAATAATCTTTTTTATTTATTATAAATAGAAAAAAAGAATCATTTTTTATTTATTTCTTAATGAAAAAGAAATAAAATTGTGATAAAATGTAAATGTTCATGTTTTTTCGTGATTGCTCCAGTCTGTTTCATATTAGGAGCATTATCAAAACACGAAAAAAGTGCAGAATAAAAAGTTCAATATTTAAGGAGAAAAGATGAGACAGGAGAGCAGAAACCTAGCAAGAAGACGGAAACACAAAAAATTTACACTAATGACGAGTCTTGTCATTCTCCTCCTCGTACTTGCAGGAGTTGGTGCAGGAGTCGCTGTTTATCACAATAACGAAGTAAAAAAAGCTCAAGTGATTGCATACAAAAAACTAAAAACATCTGTAAAATCTGCTGAAACAACAGCTTTCAATTCACCAACAGACAAAAACGTTGCTCAAATGAAAACACTTGTCGCAAAACTTGACAAAAAGGACAAAGTACCTTATCAAAAAAGTTTGGCGACACTAGAGGGCTACGTAGATCATATTGATCAAGCAAAAAATGCGCTTAAAACGTATAAAAAGTCAAAAAATGACGCTGATTATACTGCAGTGACCAACAAAATAAATTTATTAACTTCGAAATCTGAAGCTGCTCAAAAAAACGAACTTAACACGACACTAGCAACCGTAAAAAAGGAAGTTGATGCAGAAAAAGCAGCAGCAGAAAAAGCAAAATACGAAGGTAAAAAGCTTATTGCGCTTACCTTTGATGACGGTCCAAACCCCACTACGACACCAAAATTATTGAAAACTCTAGCCGATAATGATGTCAAAGCAACATTTTTCCCACTTGGCGAAGAAGCCAAAGCAAATCCTGATATCATAAAAGCAGAAG
The DNA here is from genome assembly GCF_009601015.1 of Lactococcus hircilactis. Classification (GTDB taxonomy): domain Bacteria; phylum Bacillota; class Bacilli; order Lactobacillales; family Streptococcaceae; genus Lactococcus; species Lactococcus hircilactis. The sequence continues at coordinate 52,024 of NZ_WITJ01000003.1, read as the reverse complement.
CCGCTCAAGGACATGAAGTAGCATCGCACACGTGGGATCACAAAAACCTTGTGACCCTCACACCAGAACAACAAAAACAAGAAATATTATCAGCACATGATTTGATTAATAGTTTGACGGGTCAAAAAACAAATTTCTTTAGACCACCTTATGGAAGCTACAATGCGACGACTCTTGCGCAAACCCCATTAGCAGCAGTAGATTGGTCGATTGATACGAATGACTGGCGCTATGTCAATAACACACCTATGGTCATCCAAAACGCAGTTAATTATGCTCATGACGGTGGCATTATCTTGATACACGATATTCACAGTTGGTCTATCAATGCAGTGCCAGACATCATCCAACAACTCAAAGCAAAAGGCTACACCTTTGTAACAGTATCAGAACTTCTGAATGCAAAAGAAGGGCCAATACAATCAGGAAAAGTTTACACAGGATACTAATATCAGAACTACCTAAGGGTAGTTTTTATGTTAAAAAAATAATTATATTTCATTGATGCCAAAATTATAAATCATATATGAATGTTTCATTAAAACTTTATGATAAGATGGATGAAGAAAATATAGAGTTTTGGAAGAGAAGAAATTGTGAGATATGAGGAATTATTAGAAAAAAAAGAACAGATTCAAGTTGAAATATTAAGCATTTTATTTCAAGAAAAAGGAAGAATACCATTTCAAAAATTAGCCGCTCAAATTGATGTGTCTCGCCCATCTTTAGATACTTATCTAAGTGAACTGCAGGATTTTGGGGCTTCTTTAGGAAAAAAATTTAATCTTGTAAGAGATCAAACAGATGTTATTTTAGAAATGGATGAGCATTTAAATTTTGATTTAATCCTTGTTTATCTTCTTAAGCAGAGTATAAAATTTAATTTATTAAGATTGCTCTTAGAGGAAAGAAATCCTTCGATTCTTGAACTTTCGATGAAACTTTTAATCAGTGAATCAACTTTATTTCGGAAAATAAAAGAATGTAATCAACTTTTAAAAGAATTTCACATCAAAATAAAAAATATCCAGCTCATTGGTCAAGAGGAACAAATTCGCTACTTTTATTTTATGCTCTATAGCCATCTCCCTCAAAAAGAACGTCCACAAAATCAGCAAATTACTGAAAAAAACAGGAAATTTATTCAACGTTTAGAAGAAAGTTTGCGTGTGCACCTTTCAATCTCAAGTCAAGAAAAAATGATGTGTTGGAAAGGGATTTCTGATGCTCGACGAAAAGGGGAAATCGGAGCGGTTGATGCAATGCTTTTACAGAAATCAATGTATCAAAATGATCACCTTTACCAGCTTCTGGATTCCTTTTTTTATCAGGAAGTCTATACAAAAAGTGATAAGGAACATTGTGAAACCATTTTATTTTACAGTTTCTTGGTTTCATTTTTTATTTTAAATAAAGATGATTATTACAGATTTGATATTCTAAGAAGTAAAAAAATGCCTGCAATTCTTTTGAATATCACAATCAGAGAAAAAATGTTAAATTATTATCATCTCAATCGATTAGATATTGAAGAAGAAAAAACGATAGAATATCAATTGTCTCAAATCAATAATAAATATTACTTTTTTTCAGGGGTGATCAACCATATCAAGCAAGCTCAATTATTAACCATCCAAAAATCACAACTGAAACCTACACTCATTAATTTATTAACTCAACTTAGAAAATCTGCCTCAGAAAGTATCGAAAAAAAGCAAAAGTCAGAATCCGCTTTAGATGAATTAACTTTTGGTTATGGTAATGTTTTATTACTACTAGAAGTATTATTTGCACCAAATATAATAATTTTATACGATCTATCAAGCAATCCAGTTTATCAAATTCCACTCGAGCAGTTTTTAGTCAATCATTTACGCGGTATTGAGAATATCGCATTGAATCAGTATCGAAAAGAAAAGTCTTATGATTTATTAATTACAAGTAAAAGAGATGATCAGAGAAAAAAAGCATATTATCTTTCAGAATATGCCTCAGCATATGATTTAGATATCATTACAAAAAAAATTGAGCAATTAAAACAAGAAAAAGTGAACCTTAGATTGTAGTGACCCCCAAAATATAGACTTTTCAAATCTATATTTCGGAGGTCTTTTCTTATGGTCAAATATTCCATAGAATTAAAACAACGTGTTATTCAAGATTATTTATCTGGCAAAGGAGGCTCTACCTATCTTGCTAAAATGCACAACATAGGTTCATCTAGTCAAGTTAGACGCTGGATTCGCAATTATCGAGCAGAGGGACTTCCTACAGCTCACTCCAAAGTCAATAAAAATTATTCTATGGAATTGAAAGAAAATGCGGTACAATGTTATTTAACAACTGATTTAACTTATGAAGCTGTGGCAAGAAAATTCGAAATTACTAATTTTACCTTACTTGCAAGCTGGGTTAATCATTTCAAACTCTATGGAGAAGTCCCAATAAGCAAAAAGAGAGGACGACGTAAAAAACTAGAAAGCATTGCATCGTCTATGACTCAGAACTCAAATGATTCTCAACGAATTAAAGAACTTGAACAAGAATTACGTTATGCGCAAATTGAGGTAGCTTATTTAAAAGGACTTCGGAGATTGGAGAAAAATGCTCTAATGAACAAAAATCAAGACTCATCTACAGTCTCCGTAAAACCTTCAAACTCAAAGAAATCTTGAAAGTTACAGGATTCCCTAAAGCCACTTATTATTATTGGGTCAACTGTTTTAAACGGGTAAACAAAGATGAGCTTATCGAAAAAGAAATGCTTAAAATACGTCAAGAACATGCCAATGCAGGTTACCGTCCAATGAGTGAATTACTTAAGCAACGTGGCTATCACGTCAACCACAAGAAGGTCCAGCGCTTAATGAAGAAGCTAGGGCTTCGTGTAACGTCTTATTGGCACAAATCACGTAAATATAATTCTTATAAAGGAAAAGTAGGGACGGTAGCTAAAAACAAATTGCACAGACGATTCAGAACTTCCATTCCTCATCAAAAAATCACAACAGATACGACTGAATTCAAATATTATGAAGAAGGGATTCAGAAAAAATGTTATCTCAATCCTTACATTGATTTATTTAATAGCGAGGTGATCAGCTATCATATCTCTAAACACCCCTCTTATCAATCAATTGAGACTGCTCTAAATAAAGCCGTAGCTGTGACATCTGATTGTCCTTATCGACGTACTTTCCACTCAGATCAAGGATGGGGATACCAAATGAGATACTATGTTTCTAAATTAAGATCTCATCGAATTTTTCAGTCTATGAGCCGTAAAGGAAACTGTCATGATAATTCAGTCATGGAGAATTTCTTTGGGCTACTTAAACAAGAAATTTATTATGGACATATCTTCTCGTCTTTCGAAGAACTTGAGCAGGTTATTGTAAGCTGGATTAGGTACTATAATACAAAACGAATCAAACAAAAATTGAACTGGATGAGTCCAATTCAATTTCGCTTAAATTACCAAAACAATTAAAAAAATCCAAGTATTTCTACTTGGATAAAAAGTCTAACTTTTGGGGTGCACATCAGATGATGGTTCCTTTTTTTGCATTAAAATAGGAGCGCTTTCATTTTTTTTTCGATTTTTAAAAATTTTGAATGAATTATTTCAAAAAGAGATGTTATAATGAGAAAGTAAAGAAAACGATTACATAAAGGAGAGAGAAATGCAAAAAAATTCTTATATTATGGCAATTGATCAAGGAACAACAAGTTCAAGAGCCATCATTTTCGATAAAAAAGGAAATCATATTGGAAGTTCTCAAAAAGAATTTACTCAATATTTTCCACAAGAAGGATGGGTGGAACATGATGCCAATGAAATTTGGAATTCTGTTCAATCTGTTATTGCAGGAGCTTTCATCGAATCAGGGATTAAACCAGATCAGATTGCAGGGATTGGAATTACCAATCAACGTGAAACAACCATCATCTGGGATAAAAAAACGGGACGTCCGATTTACCATGCCATTGTATGGCAATCCAGACAATCATCAAAGATTGCAAACGAATTAAAGGAAAAAGGCTTTGAAGAGCTGATTCATCAAAGGACAGGACTTGTCGTAGATTCCTATTTCTCAGCAACAAAAATTCGTTGGATTTTAGATCATGTAGAAGGAGCGCAAGAACGTGCAGAAAAAGGGGAGTTACTCTTTGGAACAATTGACACATGGTTACTTTGGAAATTAACGGATGGTGAAGTACATGCAACAGATTATTCAAACGCCAGTCGGACGATGCTTTATAATATTCATAAATTAGAGTGGGATAATGAAATTTTAGAACTGCTCAATATCCCAAAAGTCATGCTTCCAAAAGTTGTTTCAAACTCAGAAGTTTATGGCAAAACGAAAGGGTATCATTTCTTTGGCTCAGAAATTCCAATTTCTGGAATGGCAGGAGATCAACAAGCAGCACTTTTTGGACAAATGGCTTTTGAACCAGGAATGATTAAAAATACTTACGGCACAGGTTCTTTTATTGTCATGAACACAGGAGAAAAGCCTCAACTTTCAAAAAATAATTTGTTGACCACTATTGGTTATGGAATCAATGGGAAGGTGTACTATGCTTTAGAAGGAAGTATCTTTATCGCAGGATCATCCATTCAATGGCTACGCGATGGTTTGAAAATGTTGAAAAAAGCAAGTGATTCTGAAGCTGCAGCAGAAATGTCAAATAATCAAGATGAGGTTTACGTTGTTCCAGCATTTGTAGGATTGGGTGCACCTTATTGGGATCAAGAAGCTCGTGGTGCAATGTTTGGACTGACACGAGGCACGACCAAAGAAGATATTATTAAAGCAACGCTTCAAGGAATCGCTTATCAAGTGCGTGATGTAGTTAATACTATGCAAGAAGACACTGGCATTGAAATTCCAGTCCTAAAAGTGGATGGCGGAGCAGCAAATAATGAATATTTAATGCAATTTCAGGCAGATATATTAAATACACCGATTCAACGCGCAAGCGATCTTGAAACCACCGCTTTAGGTGCAGCGTTCCTTGCAGGTCTTGCTGTTGGTTTTTGGAAAGATACAGATGAAATCAAAGAAAATTATGAAGCAGGAAAAATTTTCCAAGTAGAGATGGATGAAGAACGCAGAACCCGACTTTACCATGGTTGGAAAAAAGCAATTGAAGCTACGCGCGTTTTTAAATAAGGAGATTAGGATGACTTTTTCAAAAAAGACAAGAAATGAAACGATTGAAACACTTCAAAATGAAGCTTTAGATGTTTTGATTATTGGAGGTGGGATTACTGGTGCTGGATTAGCTGTTCAAACGGCTGCTGCCGGTATGAAAACAGGGATATTAGAGATGCAAGATTTTGGGGAAGGGACTTCTTCAAGATCTACAAAACTTGTTCACGGTGGAATCCGCTATTTAAAGAATTTTGATGTTGAAGTTGTTTCTGATACGGTTTCAGAACGTGCTGTAGTTCAAGGAATTGCACCACATATTCCAAAACCAGACCCAATGCTTTTACCAATTTATAATGATGAGGGACCAACAACATTTGATATGTTTTCTGTTAAAGTTGCGATGGATTTGTATGATCATTTGGCAGGAGTTAAGGGAACGGAGTATGCAAACTACACCATCTCTCCTGAGGAAGTGCTAAGACGTGAACCTTTAATTAAAAAAGAAGGACTCCAAGGAGCTGGAGTTTATCTTGATTATCGAAATAATGATGCGCGTTTAGTTATTGATAACATCAAAAAAGCGGTTGAAGACGGTGCAGCTGCTGTAAGTAAAGCGAAATTAACGGGATTTTTATATGAAAATCAAAAAATTATCGGGGTTAAAGTACGTGATTTACTGACAGATAATCATTTTGAAGTTAGAGCAAAATTGGTTATTAATACCAGTGGACCTTGGGTAGATAAGATAAGAACGCTCAATTTGAACAGAGCTGTTGTCCCTAAAATGCGTCCTACAAAAGGTGTTCATTTGGTTGTTGATGCGAAAAAACTCCCCGTTCCTCAACCGACCTACTTTGATACGGGTAAAAATGATAAGCGGATGGTTTTTGCGATTCCACGTGAAAATAAAACATACTTCGGAACAACAGATACAGACTATAAAGGAGATTATAATCATCCAACAGTCAATCAAGAGGATGTCGATTATCTTCTTGATGTGATTAATTTCCGTTATCCAGATGCGCATCTTACAATTGATGACATCGAAGCTTCTTGGGCTGGTTTGCGTCCATTATTGGATGGAAATTCTGGTTCAGATTATAATGGAGGAGATAATGGGGCGATTTCTGAGAAGAGTTTCAAAGACGTGGTTGATATTGTCACTCAATTTCAAAATAAAACAGCAACTAAAGTTGAGGTGGAAAATGTTTTGAATCATTTGGAATCAAGTTTGGTTGAAAAAAATAATGCACCATCTTCTGTTTCTCGTGGAAGCTCTTTAGAACAAGAAAGTGATGGATTAATCACACTTGCAGGTGGAAAGATTACGGATTATCGCAAGATGGCGCAAGGTGCGGTCAAATTAATTCAAAACCTCTTAAAGACACACTATGATTTAGATTTTTCACTTGTTGATTCAAAGCACTATCAAATTTCTGGTGGAGAATTTGATGCGACAAAGGTCAAAGAAACCGTTGCGAAAAACAGTCAAGTTGGAATCGCTGCAGGTTTATCTGAAAAAGAGTCAGAATATATCGCAGATTTTTATGGCATGAACGCGCTTAAAGTGTTTGAATATGCTAAAAACATGACTGCGTATCCTGGATTGAGTTTGGCTGAATCTGCTCGATTATTCTATGCACTCGAAGAGGAAATCGTTTTGTCACCAGCAGATTATTTGTTGCGTCGCACCAATCACATTTTGTTTGCAAGAGAAAGTTTAGATGAGATTAAAATGCCAGTGATTGAAGCAATGGCTTCATATTTAGGATGGGATGAAAAAGAAAAGGAAGAAAATATTGAATCCCTTAATCAAGTGGTTTCAGAGTCAGATTTAGTTGAATTGAAAACTAAAAATTAATTAACGGAGGAAAATATGCATTCAGAATTAGTTCAATTATTAGGAGAGTTTCTTGGGACATTTGTTCTTATTTTACTTGGGAATGGTGTTGTTAGTGGTGTCGTTCTAAAGAAAACAAAAGCAACAGGAGCAGGGTGGGTCGCCATCACATTAGGTTGGGGCTTTGCGGTTATGATGGGGGTTTATGTATCGGGATTTATGTCTCCAGCTCATTTGAATCCCGCTGTGACGATTGCAATGGCAATGATTGGAAGTTTCAGTTGGAGTTTAGTTATTCCTTATATCATTGCTCAGATGCTTGGTGCGATGGTGGCGAGCTTTATTCTTTATCTCATGTACTTGCCACACTATGAAGTAACTGAAAATCCTGCGGATATTTTGGGGACGTTCTCAACAGGACCTGCAATTAAACATACCTTTTCTAATGTCGTCAGTGAAGTGGTAGGTACTGCGCTTTTAGTTGCAGCAATCTTATCATTTAGTCAATATGCCGTCACAAAAACAACTGGTTTTTCACCGTTATTGGTTGGTGCAATTATCACTGCTATTGGTCTTTCTTTAGGAGCAACAACAGGGTATGCATTAAACCCTGCGCGTGATCTTGGTCCACGGATTATGCATGCGATTTTACCTATCAAAAATAAGGGAAATTCTGACTGGTCTTACGCTTGGATTCCTGTAGTTGGTCCAATCGTCGGTGGAACATTGGGGGCTGTTTTATATCATGCTGCGATTCAATTTGTCACAAAATAAATGAAGAAATAAAAGCATTTTTTAGAAATGCTTTTTTGATGTGTTTGATTTTTTTTGAGTGATAGGATTATTTTAAAATTTAAAAAACTGTTTTTTTTTATGAGTTTCGTTTAAGTAAGCGGATACTTGAAATCAGTGTGTTATAATGGAAGAAGTGATTAAAAGATAAGAGGAAATAGTTTGAAATTATCCGATTCAGTTGTTGTGACAAAAGAAAAAATAACGGGGATTTTTAGAGCCAATGCAAAAGGTTTTGGTTTTGTGAAACCTTTGGATGCAACAGATCGAAAACAAGATGTTTTTATTGGTATGAGAAATACTAAAAATGCGTTAGATGGAGATGAGGTACTGGTAGAAATTTTACATTCTGCTGAAACCTCAAAAAAGGGGGCAGATGGGAAAGTCCTTAAGATTACGAAACGTGCTACTGTGGACACGGTAGGGACGTTTATTCCGTTTTCTAAGGATGAAAAAAATGGACTGATTGGTCAAGTGCTACTGTACAATGAAAAAATTACGTCGGCCTTATATATTACAAAAACTCAGGTGGAATTATTAGCAAATGATGTTGTTCGTGTTCATATTGATCAATATCCTAATAAAAAAGAACCTTATTCATTTCAAGGGATGGTAACAGAGGTTATTGGACATCAAGGAGATGTTGGACTTGATATTTTAGAAGTACTTTGTGCAATGGGGATTCCAGAGCATTTTCCAGATGAAGTAATGGCGCAAGCAAACAGTATTTCAGAAGAAATTTCTGATGAAGAAAGAAAAGGACGTGTTGATTATCGTGATGAAGTGACTTATACGATTGATGGCGCGGATTCTAAAGATTTAGATGATGCGATTCACGTTAAAAAATTGCCAAATGGAAATTTTGAGCTGGGGGTTCATATTGCAGATGTGGCGCATTATGTGACGGAGGGCTCACCATTAGATGTGGATGCTTTGTCTCGTGCAACCTCGGTTTATGTGGCTGATCGCGTTGTTCCAATGCTGCCAGAGCGGTTGTCTAATGGAATTTGTTCACTTAATGAAGGAGTTGAGCGACTGACGCAATCTTGTGTGATGGAAATTTCTGCTCAAGGAAAAATATTATCTGCGAAAATTAATCCTTCTCTCATTAAAACGACTTATCGGATGACTTATGATGCAGTAAATCAAATGATTGCTCAAGATGAAAAAACTCTAGCTGAATTTAATAAAATTGCATCTTCAATTGAAGTGGCAACACAATTGCATGATGTACTGTATCAGATGCGTTCTGATCGAGGCGCGATTGAGTTTGATGAGGCGGAGTCTAAAATTATTTTAGACGATAAAGGAGTTCCTGTTGAAATTGTGAAACGAGAACGTGGAACTGCTGAGCGCATGATTGAATCTTTTATGCTCGCGGCAAATGAGTCTGTGGCAAATTATTTCATGCGTCATAAATTTCCTGCTATTTATCGGGTTCATGATGAACCTAAAAAAGAGGCGTTTGCAAAATTGATGGTTTTTGCTGGGGATTTGGGTTATTCTATCTCATCACCAAGTCATGAATCATTAGAGTATTTCATGGAAAGTATCCAAGAAACTCCAGAGGAAGCAGTGCTTTCAACGATGCTTTTGCACACCATGTCAACAGCACTTTATTCTGAAGAAAATACTCATCATTTTGGCTTAGCAGCGAAAGATTATACACACTTTACAAGTCCGATTCGACGGTATCCTGATTTATTGGTTCACCGGTTGTTGCATTTTTATCGGGATCATGATGTGACGGATGATGTGAAAAAAGAGTGGACGGAAAAAATTCCACCGATTGCGAAACAATCTAGTGATATGGAGCATCGAGAAGTTGTGACTGAACGGATTGTGGATGCGATGAAAAAAGCAGAATACATGACTCAATTTATTGGTGAAAGTTTCTATGGTACGATTAATGGGATTCAGAAATTTGGAATCTTCGTTCAACTTGAAAATTCAGTCGAAGGTTTGATTCGCTTAAATCTCTTGAAGGGTGAAAAAGGTGATCGCTTTGAATTTGACGAAGAAGAACAAACTGTCGTTGGAAGTAAGTCAAAAACGACGTTCAAGATGGGACAACCAATCAAAGTAAAAGTCATTGCAACGAACAAACGTAAAGGTGCAGTTGATTTTGAACATGTTTTGCCTGAGTATGAAAAAAAAGATGAACATCATCAATAATTTAAGAACTCAAAAATGAGTTCTTTTTTTATTTTATTTTTGTCAGTACTGACAAAAGCACGAATTTAATTCTGTCAGTACTGACAGAATTAAAAATGATGTTATTGTATTGACAAATTAATAATTATAATATATAATGTATAAAAATACGAAACGAGGTGAAGAATGATAAAAATAACAATTGTTGGAATTACGGGATATAGTGGTTTTGAACTCTTTAGATTATTTTTAAAGCATGAAAAAGCCCAAGTGGTAAAGGTTTGCGCGACAAGTCATATTGGTGAACCACTTCACCACATCTATCCACAAATAAAAGAATGTTCAGAGATAATGATCTCTTCTTTTGATCCAAGTATAATTATGCAAAAATCAGATGTCGTGTTTTTTGCGACGCCTGCAGGCGTTACCAATTCCTTAGCCATTCCATTTATTGAGCACGATTTTCCAGTGATTGATTTGTCAGGAGATTTCAGATTAAAAAATCCGAGAAGTTATGAAAAATGGTACAAAAAACCATCTGCTCAACAGGAACATTTAGAAAAGGCGGATTATGTCTTAGCAGATGTCAATACAACTGCGCATCAGCTTATTTCAAATCCAGGATGTTTTGCTACGGCTTGTTTACTGCCGTTGATTCCATTAGTCAAAGGAGATTTTATTGAGCTAGATTCAATCATTTTAGATGCAAAATCGGGACTTTCTGGAGCAGGTAAAGTGCTAAGTGAATCGAGTCATTTTGTTAATGTACATGATAATATGATGATGTACAAAATTAATCAACATCAACATCTGCCTGAAATTGTACAAGAGCTAAAAAAATGGAATGGTAAGGTTGAGTTCATTCAATTTTCAACGAGTTTGATTCCTGTAAATTATGGAATTTTTGTATCCGGCTATGTGAAATTAAAATCGGGATTTAGTTTTGATGAGGTCCAACAGGATGTGAAAGATTTTTATAAGGATAAAAAATTTGTTCGCATTCGAAGTGAAGCACCGAAATTAAGTGATGTCGTTGGAACTAACTTTTGCGATATTTATTTGACCTATAATCAAACAACGGGTATCATCACAATAATTTCTGTGATTGATAATTTAATAAAAGGTGCAGCTGGACAAGCGATTCAAAATTTTAATCACTTGTTTGACATAAAAGAAGAAATGGGATTATCCCATCTTGCTAGAATATAGAGGCTATTAATGATTAAAAAGGATGGAACGATTGCAAGTCCAAAAGGATTTACTGCGGATGCGGTGCATGCAGGATTAAAATATAAAAATTTGGATTTGGGAATTATCATAAGTGAGATTCCAGCACAAGTGGCTGGCGTTTTTACGAAAAATAAAGTATGTGCAGCACCGGTTGTATTGGATAGAACGTTGGTTAAATCAGGGGAGATACAAGCAATTTTGTGTAATTCAGCAGTTGCGAATGCTGTGACAGGTGATCAAGGAATGATAAATGCCATGCTGACACAAAAATTTGTGGCTAAAAAATTCAACATCAAAGAATCACTTGTAGCTGTTTGTTCCACTGGTGTGATTGGTGTGCAATTACCGATGGAAAAAATTGAAACTGGAATCAATCGGCTGAGTGAAAACGGACAAGCAGATCGCTTTGCAAAAGCGATTTTGACAACAGATACGGTGACTAAAACAGTGACTTTAACTTCTGTCATTAATGACAAAACAGTGACCATGTCAGGCGTGTGCAAAGGCTCTGGAATGATTCATCCCAATATGTGTACGATGCTTGCTTTTATCACAACGGATGCTAATATTTCTCATGAGTTACTTCAAAAATTATTGTCAGAAGTCACAGAAACGACATTCAATCAAATCACAGTAGATGGAGACACCTCAACAAATGATACGGTATTGGTAATGGCAAATGCGATGGCAGGCAACGAAGCAATTAAAGAGAAAACGCAAGATTACGAAATTTTCAAAGCGATGCTGTTTGAAACGTGTACCATTTTAGCTCAAAAAATTGCAGCAGATGGAGAAGGGGCAACGAAATTCATTGAAGTTTCTGTCAGTGGGGCGCCGACAGATGAACGTGCACGGATGATTGCCAAAAAAATTGTAGGTTCTAATTTAGTTAAAACAGCTATTTTTGGAGCAGATCCAAATTGGGGAAGAATTGTTTCTAGTATTGGACAGGCTGCTGATTTTGAACCAGATGATATTTTAGTCAAAATTCAAAATGAAAAAGTCCTCGAACACTCCACACCACTTTATTTTGATAAAGCAATACTCAGTCAAAAATTAAAAGAAAAAGAAGTGATGATTGAAGTGGATCTAAATAAAAGTCAAGGCTATGGCAAGGCTTGGGGATGTGATTTAACTTATCATTATGTCGAAATAAACGCCACATATACGAGTTGAGGAGAAAAAAATGACACACTTATTAGAAAATTATAATAGACTTGATTTTGCATTAATGGATGGAAAAGAGTGCCATTTGATTGATCATACTGGAAAATCTTATCTTGATTTAACTTCTGGCATTGGAGTAATGAATATGGGCTATTCATTTGAAGCTGGAAAAGCTGCTGTGAACTATCAATTGGATCATTTGGCTCATCTCTCAAATTTATATATTAATCCTTTGCAAGAAAAAGTAGCAGAAAAATTGAGCGCAAACGGAAACTATAAATCATTTTTTTGTAATTCAGGAACTGAAGCAAATGAAGCCGCGTTAAAATTAGCGCGTTTAATCCGACCCAATAAAAAAATTTTGGCATTCAAGAATGGATTTCACGGTCGTACTTTTGGTGCGATGTCTGCGACCATGCAACCCAAAATTCAAGAAGGATTTTCTCCGCTTGTACCAGATTTTGTTTCTTGTCATTTTAATGATGTTTTTGATTTTGAAACACAATTAAAAAAAGAAGAGATTGGTGCAATAATTTTTGAAATCATTCAAGGAGAAGGCGGTATTTTGGTCATTCATCCAGATTTTGTTGCGGCACTAAAAAAAGCACAGAAAAATGGGATTCTTCTGATTGTTGATGAAGTGCAAACGGGAATTGGACGAACTGGGAAACGCTTTGCGTTTGAACATTTTGATTTAAAACCAGATCTGATTACTTCTGCAAAGGCTTTAGCCAATGGACTACCAGTTGGTGTGATGTTGGCTAAAAATAAGTATGCGTCTTATTTTTCGGCTGGAAAACATGGATCCACTTTTGGAGGAAATCCATTAGCAATGGCGAGTGCTGATGCAGTGCTTTCACATCTAACGGAAGATTTTTTAGCAGAAGTTGAAGAAAAATCCGATTACTTTTACCGGCTTTTATCTGAACAGCTAAATCATCATCCTCAAGTTCTTGCGATTCGAGGAATGGGGCTGATGCTTGGAATCCAACTTGATGACTCCTGTGATCGTGCTGAAATGATGGCACGGTTGAGAGAAAAAGGAGTTTTAGTGTTAAGTGCTGGAAAAAATGTGATTCGCCTCCTTCCACCGTTAGTCATCAAGAAAAGTGAGTTAAAGCAAGCCAGTGAGATATTAGGAGAAGTATTATGAGTGATGTGGCAAAAGTCTTAACGGAATCCCTTCCTTATCTCCTCAAGTATCAAGGACAAACGGTTGTAATAAAGTATGGTGGAAATGCAATGCTGGATGAGAAAATGAAACAAAGTGTCCTGTCTGATCTTCTTTTTTTAAAAATGAGTGGTCTTAAAATTGTGCTTGTACATGGTGGTGGTCCAGCAATCACAGAAATTTTGGATAAATTTGAGGTAGAACATCAATTTGTCAATGGCTTAAGATATACAAACAAAAAAACAGCTCGTCTTGCCTTAATGGCGCTTTGTGATTTGAATAAAAGTTTAGTGTGTGACATGATAAAGCTCGGTGGTAAAGCGATTGGGATGTCTGGAGTAGATGGAACATTAATTGAAGCAAAACAATTGTCTGAGCAATATGGTTATGTCGGGGAAATCACACGGATTAATTCTGAATTAATAGAAAATGTTTTAAAAATGGATCAGATGCCGATCATTGCAACATCTGGAGTAGATCAAATGGGAAATATCTACAATGTGAATGCGGATACTGCAGCGAGTCATATTGCAGCGGCTCTAAAAGCAGAACGGTTGATCATTTTGAGTGATGTAAGAGGAATTTATACGAATTTTCCTGATGAATCAAGTTTTGTTGAAGAAATTTTTTATCATGAACTTAAAGCATTAGTATCCTCTCATCGCATATCAGGAGGGATGATTCCTAAAGTTGAAGCGATAAATTATGCGCTAAAACAAGGACTTGATCAAGTTGTTTTGTTGGATGGTCGCATTAAAAATGCACTTCTTTTAGAATTATTTACAGAAAAAGGAGTAGGAACATTGATTAAACGATAGCGCTTTTGATTTTCATCAAATGAAAAATAAAATAAAGCACGACAAAAAACGAGTAAAAAATGGTAAAATAGACAGGATAGCCTTGTCTTTTTTTAGTGGGACGTTCAGTTTTCATGGAGCAATAAAGATCAGATTGAAAATAAAAAGGGAAATATCACATTTTTAGTGCTACGAGGTGCCACTTAAAGAGGTTCAGGAGCGAGTGGGACATGTCATGGAGGAAACCACAAATGGTTACACACATTTACTTTCGCATGGTCAAGAAAGGTCTGTCGAGGTGATTAGTCGGTTTGCTCAAAAGTTGGGAATTTTAAATGAGCAATAAGCAGTGCTTTTGCCCAAAATTTGCCCACAAGTAAGAAAAAAACAAAAAAATAGGCTTATAAAGCCTTGGTATATAAGGAGTTAGAGAAAATGGTTACAATTCAGTGGTTGAATAGCATAAATTCTGATTCCTTCGAAAATAGTTTATGAAAAACAGATGAAATTTAGAAAAAAACTAGCCATAAGCCCTTTTATATCAAGGGCTTTTATGTTTTTTATAATATATACATCTCATAAAATAATTTTCAAGATTCTGCGTAGGTCTATTTGATTTGAGCAATAATAAGCTATAAAATTCATTTTTTGCCCCCAAATTTGCCCCCATTTTTTTGGAAGTTCAAAAAAGATAAAAAGGCAACAAAGGGCTCAATCATAGTTACAAAAGAGCTAAAAATTTGAACGGAACTCAAAAATTTACAAAATGGCGTATTGAACAAATCAAAAATGTTGAGTCTCATTTTCGATAAGGTTAAGCGACAAAAAATCTTCTCTAACCAATCGAAATCTTGGAAGAGAAGGCTTTTTAATATCTACTTGTTCAGATAAAAATATAACTCATAACTATTGACGTAGAAAAAGGAAAGAGGTATAATAAATCCAAAGTAAAAATCGAAAGGAGCATCGCTCATGGAATCCGCCCTCGTCTATACCCTCTTTGCCATTCTCTTCCGCCTGATTTTCTTATCCCTCAAACTGGTGGTTGGTCTGATTAAAGGAATCTTTAAAGCCCTCTGGTTCATTCTGAAACACCTTGGAATGGGAATCAGTCACTTTGGTACAAAGCCTGCCTTATAAATCTTGAAAGGAGATCACAATAATGATCATCACAACACTCGACGCCTTACGCGTCATAAAAAACAATCCCAATGCCGCCTTTACTTTTCCGATCTATGACGTTTTGTCTGGCAATACCAAAACAGCTCCCAAAATCCCAACGCTTGCGGCAGGGAGTGAGACCATTTGGCTCATGGATAAGGGTGTCGAAGTTCCTAAAAGTCACTATGACCTTGTACACTTTCTGCGCGACCTCTGGGACGATGTGGCGGAAATAAAAAAGAACGGTAAAGTGATTGCCCAACGTGTCGCTTATGGAAAGCCTATGTTAGCGCTTGATGAAACACTCTTTAAGCCAGACGCTTATGATGACCTCATTGAAACTGACCTTGTAGGCGAAAAAACAAAGCGTGAAATTGTGGTGGGGGATTTGACAGAAGATGCAGCGGCGGCGCTCATGCGCGGTTTTATCCGCTCACAGGAGAATTAGGCATGGGCAGACCCAATCAATACTATACGGTGGTGGAACCAAAACTAGAAGACATTAAAGCCTTACGCAAACAAGGCCTGTCGCTTGAAAAAATAGCACAAAAGTTAGACCTGAAATTGGGACACTTGACCTATTATCGTAAGAGTTTCCCGGATTTAGACGAGGTGCTGAATACCCCACGTGATGAAGTTAAGCAAACTGAGCGCTCTGCCTATTTCAACCGCCAAAAGAACTACAACTCCTTGCGTAGTTTCATTCGTACCCAGTCCACCCCAGAAGAACGTGAGGAATATTTCCACCTCATCTTAGAAAAGGCGGATCAAACTGAGATTGAAATTTATGAAATGATGATAGCAGCTATCAATAATCATAAGAAAATAAATAGTTAGCTAGTTAGTTAGCTAGCTAGCTAGAAAAGCATCATAACCCGATTGTAAAACGACCCAGATACTCCTATGGCTCGTTTTTATTTTTCACATTGTAAGCAAGACAGGAAATATTTTCTCTTGACATATTTATATATAAAGAATATACTAAATATACTAATGGAAAGGGAGATAAAAAATGGTTGACGAACAGGTAAAAGATGTTATCGCTTCTGCAATAGAAACAGATGAAGGTGTTACGCGAAGGGTTAAGAGTGACGACTCACTGGCAGACAATTTAGATTTTGATTCAGTTAGAATGATGATTCTTATTACTCTACTCGAAGAGAAGTTTAATCTTGATATTGATGAAGGTGAAATTTCAGATATTAAAACAGTTTCTGAAGTAACAACTTTCATAGAGAGAAAGCTGGAGAAAAATGAAAAATAGGGTAGTTATTACAGGAATTGGTCCTGTTACACAACTAGGTATTGGTAAAACTGAATTTATAAAAAATTTATTATCTGGAAAAAGAAATTTTTCTCAGAAAATACCTGAAGAAACAAAGAAAAAATACCCAGTTAATGTTGATTATTATGTTCCAGCCGTTAAGTTGACGAGCGAACAAACGGATAGAAAAATTAAACTTTTCAGTAATATCAATTCTCAAGTGGTTGCATTAGCTTCAAAACTAGCAATTGAAGATTCAGGGATTACTATTCCAGAAGATAATGAAATTCCAGCTATTCTTGGGTTAGGAGTTGGTGATTTATCTAGTGGGTTCAAAAACTACGAAAAGTTTATTACCGAAGGCAAGATGGATCGATTTGGTGCACCGAAAGTTATGGCCAATGCGCCAGCTTCTTGGATTTCAATAACTAATCAATTACATGGTGAATGTTATGTAATTAATGCCGCTTGCGCCTCATCAACTAATGCAATTGGAGAAGCTTATCTGAAAATAGCCGATGGCCACGCTGATACCGTAGTATGTGGTGGAACAGAATGGCTCCAAGATGATAAATTTTCAATCATCAAATTGCTAGAGGGATTAAAAGTATTCGACTCTAGTCCTGATGGTCTTCCTAGACCTTTTCAGGAAACTCGCTCTGGTTTGTTGCTAAATGAAGGAACAGCTTGCTGTC
Source organism: Lactococcus hircilactis (assembly GCF_009601015.1). Classification (GTDB taxonomy): domain Bacteria; phylum Bacillota; class Bacilli; order Lactobacillales; family Streptococcaceae; genus Lactococcus; species Lactococcus hircilactis. Next base: position 34,591 of record NZ_WITJ01000003.1, on the reverse strand, counting down.
TAGTTTTAGAAAACTATGAAACGGCTAAAAAAAGAGGTGCTGAAATTTATGCTGTAGTAACAGGATTTGCGGCATCAATGGACGCTTATAGCATTGTAGCTATTGAAGAAAGTGGTGCTGTAATTGAAAAAATGTTACGCAAGCTTACTTCAGGAAAACGGATAGATTATTATAATGCTCATGGGACGGGCACAATTCTTAATGATAAGGTTGAGAGTGAAGTTTTCAAACGAATATTTGGGGAAGATGTCAAAAATCAACCAATGATAAATTCTACTAAAGGATTACTGGGACATACATTTGGTGCAAGCGGAGCAATTGAAGCAATGGTGTGTGCTATAGCAATAAAATATGGTATTGTTCACCCCAATTTGATTGACCACCCAATAGAGAATTTAAATCTTGTGTCAGAAGTTAAGACCAATCAAGAAGTTAATACAGCGATTTCTGCTTCATTTGGTTTTGGAGGTCACAATGCAGCTCTTCTATTTGAAAAAGTGGAGGGGAAAGATGAGTAATTTTGATGGCAAAGTGAATCAGGTCATATTAAGTACAGACAAGGATAGGAAATTTGAAAAAAATGTAGTCATTGTTTCAGATAAAAAAGAATTTGAAATCTTACTTTATATGCTTGAGGGAAATGTATATTTTGATGAAAGTAGTAAATCTGCTGAAATTAAAAGATGGAAGCAAGAGATTAGTGACATCAATAAGATAAAACTTTCGTTTTTGGATAAAAGTAAAATTTTATTAGCTCTTGGAAAAATCTATCCAGAAGAAAATGACCTAAATAAGCGAGAAACATTGAGCATAGAAGATTTGCATAAAACAAATCAAGAGGATATCATGGTTTCTAAAGTTTTGTCTGAGCAAACTGGGAAAATATCAAAGTATGTAGGAAGTCCTACACATACTCAAGAGATTGTTCTTGATCACATTAACTCAGAGCATGTCGAAGCAATTTTACTAACTGAGATGTGCCGTCAAGCGGCTATCGCGACAGTTGTTTCGGAATTTACCAACGACAGTCAATTTTATATTTCAGAGGAATTTAAAAAATACGAACATTTGGTTCAACGAGATAAGGAAGTTATTATTCAAACATTCCTTGTACATGGAAAAGGGGGAATGATTATTTGTTTATTTTCCTTATTTCAAAATGATTCGCGATGTGTTTTAGGATATTTCTTGGGAATACAGAGAAAGGAAAGATGAAAATGAAAAATATAAAATTGATTGCATGTGATATTGATGGGGTTTTACTGGAAGATACATTTAGTCCAGTGCTCCATATCTTGGCTCAAAGATTTAATATTCCATATACTGCCGAATTAGAAAATAATATGTTTTCCCAAAACAGAGGGAAAGCAGTGAATTATTTTCTAAAGCAATTATCACTCTCAGGTCATAAAGAATCAGAAGATGTCCTTAAATTATTTTTTGATGAGCGTCAAAAATATATTGATAAAAGTGGTACGCCAATACTTGATGGAGTCCCAGAGTTTATAAGTTTATTGAAGAATTTGGATGTAAAAATCGTTTGTTATGGTGGGTTAGATTATGAAATGATTGATAAATGCTTTACTTCTTATTTGAAAAATTTCGATCAATATATTTGTACGAATGACTTCCGCCCAGGTCTAAAGGAAATTGTCAAGAATTTTTATCAATTAGAGTATCAAGAGGTACTGTTTATTGATGATGTTGCTGAGGTAGCAAAAGAGGCTAAGAAATATTCCATCCCTTTCATCGGCATTCCCACTCAACATAGCTGGGGATTTCAAAAAGATGAGATGACAAAAGTGGGGACGAAGTATATTGTAAGCTCAGTAAAAGAAATTACAAAAGAATATTTAGAAAGACTAGATTCCGATCAAGCTATTTGGGAGGAGCAAGATGACTAGAACACAAAAAATAATCCTTGCCTTGGCACTTATCGGAGCTTTCATCGGGGTTCTTGATACTTCTATTGTTTATACTGGTACAGTTAAAATAGCTTCCCAACTTCACTTGAATGCTGGAGCATTGTCGTGGGTTCAAGTTTCTTACGCTTTAACTTATGCAGGATTTATGCTTATTGGTGGGAAATTAGGGGATTTGTATGGACGAAAGCCCCTCTTCATTTTATCCCTTATTATTTTTGGCCTTGGCAGTTTAGCAGTTGGCGCATCAATGAATGCGACGATGATTATTGGCTTTCGTGCACTACAAGGAATAGGGGCGGCTGTCCTTGCCCCAAATTGTTTGGCACTCTTAACGGATACATTTGAAGGACAAGCAAGACAAAAAGTGATTGGCTACTATGCCTCCGTTATTGGCGCAGGTGCTGCGATTGGCTTGGTAATTGGTGGATTTTTTGCTACCTTTGCTTCTTGGCGGATTGGTTTTTATATCAATGGACCGATTGCTTTCATTATGGTCATTATTGCCCTAAAAGTTTTAGCAAAGCCTGAAAAGCAGACAGGGAACCTTGATTGGTTAGGAACGATTCTGTCTATTCTTGCGATGACATCTATTTCTTATGGATTGGACGGAAGTCCATGGAGAGTTCCAACGCTGATTGTTTCCCTTGTTTTCTGGATTGCCTTTATTTATAGCCAAGGCAGAGTGAATCATCCCACTATGCCCCTTGAAATATTCAAAGATAGAGAACGCACGGCCTCGTATCTGAGTTCCCTGCTCTTTAGTTCAGCAGGTATCGGCTTTTGGTTTTATACGCCGCAATTCATGCAGAGAAGTCTGGGATATAGCCCATTTGTAACAGCGTTAGGCATGGTACCCATGGCCGTTCTTCTCTTTGTTATTGCGGTACAGGCAAGAAAATTGGTGCAAAAGTGGGGAAATGCACGTGTTATGGTCATTGGCTTTATTGTGGTCATCCTATCTATGGCAGAGTTATCCGCTATTGCTCATTCGGCAAATTATTGGTTGCTCCTAATTGGAACACTTGGATTTGCAGTAGGTTTTGCATTAGCTTTCGCAACACTTGCTACTTCAGGACTTGTCAGAATCCGCACCGAAATTTCGGGGGCTGCATCGGGAGTATATAATACCGCGCGTCAATTTGGTGGAGCATTAGGCTTAGCAATTTTTGCGGCTTTTACTGAAAAGTTAACAGGAATTTCAGATGTTTTTGGAAAATCTATGTTAATTGGTGTTGGACTAACTTTTGTGGGACTTATATTAGTGCTAATCTTTATAGTTCCAATGGAAAGAAAGTAAATTTGCGATTATATTTGGTATAATGGAATATACTAAATATAATAATTGGAGGTACATTATGTCCTACTCTATCGCATTTTCACAAGCACTAGAAATTACATCATATATTGCTATCAAGTCAGAAGAACAATACTATGAATATTTGTCAATACAGAAAATATCTGAAAAGTTGAATATTCCTATTCCTAGTATCAAGAAAATATCTTCTCTCCTTAAAAAAAATGGGATTCTGACCTCTAAAACAGGCAGCTCAGGGGGATTGAGATTAGCAAAAGATTCTAAGGAAATAACAATTTACGATATTTTGGAAGCAATAGAAGGAACTCGGCAATTGTTTAAAATTCACACCGATTTTGATACAACAGCGTTCCAAAATAGAGAGAGTGTTGAAAAATGGCTTCAAGAGAGTTCAAAATTACTTTATGAAGCGGAAGATGCCATGGAAAACGTTTTACGTGGAGTAACGTTAGATGAACTGGATAAGAGGTAATGATATTTTGTCTCAAAAGAGAAAATATAAAATTTTAATTTATGGTGCAGGAGTTATTGGTAGTATTCTAGCAGTACACTTTTCAAAAAATGGGAATGATGTCCATGTCTATGCGCGAAATGATAGGTTAGAGGTTTTAGAAGAAAAAGGTCTCCTCTACGAAGAAGAGGGAAAAGTTGTAAAAGCAAGAGTAACAGTCGATAGCAATGTGAGTGACGGAGACTATTACGATTATATTTTTGTTACGGTACGGCGGAATCAGATACTCAATGCTCTTTCAGAGCTCAAAAACAATATCTCCTTAAATATTGTTACGATGGTAAATAATATTGAGGGATACACAGCATTTGGAGAAATCCTAGGTCAAGGAAGGCTTATTCCTGCTTTTCCAGGAGCAGGAGGAAAAATTGAAAAAGGGGTCTTGAGATATAGTCTAGTCCCCTCGTTTATCCAGAAAACAACCTTTGGAGAGCTTAATGGAAAAACTTCAAAAAGAGTAGTAGTTCTGTTAAAATTATTCCGTTCTTCAGGAATTCCTTGTGAAATTTCCAGAAATATGGAGGCGTGGCAGAAATGTCATGTCGCCTTTATTACCGCACTTGAGTTAGGTATCTACTCTTATGGAGAAACCAGCAAGGAAGTTGCTAAGCATAATGATCAGTTAATTGAAATTGTTCAATCACTAAATAGGAATTTTAAAGTAATTTCAGAAGCAGGATTTACTATAGAACCTCAAAATTTGCGAGTCTTTTATCACTTACCTTTAAAAATACAAAGGGATATATTGAAAAAGCTTTTTAAAACAAAATTTGCAGAGGGAGCTCTTGCTTCTGGAAGTAAAAAAAGTAAGGAAGAAATGGGAAAATTGCAGTCAGAACTTTTATCAATGAAATTTCCTCAATAATTCAAAAGGTAGGCAACTTAAATCATGGACATGTTTAACTTTTTAGCTCATAACGTAAAGGAAAGAAAAAAGACAACTTTTGCGGAGAACAATGAATCAATAATGTATGATGCTCTTTTTAATCCAACCTTATTTGTTTATGTTAGCAAGTTGATTGGAATTGTTCATGTAAAGATTCCTTATGAAGTCCGCTCTCTTCACAAAGGAGATATTTTATTTGAAGTTGAGAGTTTGAAAATTATTAATACTGTTTTGATGGAAGGAGACGGAATAGTTGAAGATATTTTAGTAAGAGATGGACAAATGGTAATGTATGATACTCCTCTAGTTATCATCAAAGTTCAGAAAAAGGAAAATAAAATTTGAAGTTAAATATTTTTTTAATTCGACATGGTGAAACTTTTTTTAACAAATTCAGAAGAGTACAGGGATGGTCTGATTCTCCATTAACTCAGACAGGATTAAGTCAAAGCAGAAAAATTGCAGAATATTTTTTAGTTAATGGAATTAAGCTTGAAGCTGTTTTTTCAAGTGATTCTGGACGTGCAATAGAAACTTCAGAAACTATTGTTGAAGAATTGAATATTCAAATTCCTCACAACAAAGATACACGTTTAAGAGAGTGGTGCTTTGGGAGCTTTGAAGGCCAGGATTATGGTTTATTTGTCAAGAAGTTGCTTGATAATGCTTTTGATATTTATGGAAAAAATCGAGAGCAACTTTTATATCCAGAGATGTCTGAAATATTGACGAGAATGGATACAGAAAAATGGACTGAGTCTTGGGAAGACTTGAGAGAAAGAATTTTTCAGTCCATATTTGAAATTGCTGAGAAATCTTCACGAAAAGGGGAAAAGAACATTCTCATAGTGGGGCATAGCCTTAGCATTTCTACATTTTTATGGTTGATTGATGACAGTCAGCCTAAATTCAATGATATAAAGTCTGGTACAATTACACAAATAATATTTGAAAATGAGAAATTTGAACTCGTTAATCGAGAAATAACTTTGATTTAGACCTCGAGTGAGAAGGAGATGACTTATATTTCTATAAACATCAAAAGGCTAAAATTGAGAGCTAGAAGAAGCGTGGTTTCAAACAACCGCGCTTTTTGTGTCCCTCAAGGCACGCGTCCGAGGCGACGTAAAACCAGACGTTAACGGTCAAGTTTCGACTTGACCGTTTTTTCATGCTTACTTTTTATAGAAAGGATTTTTTATGTCACACACAAAACGCAGAAACCATTCTCCGTGGTTGCTCGCAGGAAGCGCCCTAGCGCTCATGACATTAGGAGGCGTGCTCAGCCTTCAAGCAAGTACCCAAACAAAGCCAAAGGCTTCCGCACAACCTTCCATGGCACAGGCGACCAAGAGCTTTGCGCCGCTTGCACAAAAGACCGCTTATGTGAAAGCGGCGAGTGATGAGAAAGCTTTGGCGGCCACACGAAAGCTTTCCAAAGATGGGAAAATCAAAGGCGGGGCACTCACGTTAATTCCAAAGGCCACGACGGCTAAAGAGATCACAGAAAACAGCCAAAAGGCAATGACGGCCGAAAGTCAGGCTTTTAACTCTGAGGCAGGACAAGCAGAAGCCAAACGCCTCAATGCTCAAGCACATTCCCTAGGAATTGACACCTTGAGCAAATGGGCCATGAGTGCACAAGAGCTTACGACGCTTCAAAAAGGGCAAGCCTTTAGTGCTTATGTCACAAAACTCAAACAAGAAGCTAACTGGGAGAATTGGTCGCCAGAGATGAGGAGCTGTTTGAAAGTGTGAATGCGCCGTTAGACGCGACCATTCACATCACGCCAAAAAAAGGAGAGACCGCATCAAGCTCGTCTGCGGTTGAAAACCTCCAACAAATTTACTCAGGCGAACTGGTTAAGTTTATCCCGCTTGCTGAGCGAGGAAAAATTTTAAATAGGGCGGGACTCAAAAAGTTTAGTCAAACGCCTTTCGTGGACGCGAGTGGCGATGCCGCGGTTTTCTTAAAAGCCAAAGCCATGCAAGGGAAGGTCTCCACGCAAGACCTCCTTACCCAGATTTTGCAAGCCAAGACTTTGGATGAGGCCATGCGCGCCTCTCTTAAACAAGGACTAACACCTAAAGAAAGGACATCAAACGTAGGGACACTCTCTGATTTCTTCGGGGGCCTAGTGGCGCATGCGGATAGCACTAACTTTAGCGCCTCTGGGAGCGGCTGGGTCATTCAAGCCGATGGTAATTTTACGGCCACCAGTGATCAAGCCAATGACTATTTCATCAATGATCCGAGTGGCGACGGTGGCGGCTGGGTCTTAGCGCCAAACGGACGCTACTATCCGTCTTACTGTATTGATATTGCGGACGGAGGGGCGAATGAATCGTCAAGTTACGTCTTAAATACGGTCAATAATGGAAATAATGGGCTAACCTCTGGTACGAATGCTGGCAATATCGCGAACCTCCTCCCGTCTGATCCGACTGGTTTGAACGACTTAATGGACTTGCTCTACGCCACAACAGAGGTCGCTTTAGCAGGGAATAGTCAAGGCGTAGATGTAGGAACCGCTCAAAACTTAACCGCGAATGTCGGCGTGATTGAGCAAGCCATCAATGCGGCGCACGGCACTTTTGGCTCTTTTGCCAAGATGACGGACGGTCAAATCATGACGCAAAGCACATGGGCAGGCACATGGATCGGCGATAACTGGTCAAAAATTATGGCTCAGATGACAAGCAATCAAAAGAATGCCCAAGGGACGGCAGGACCTAGTGCGACGAGTAATGAACTGACCATTATCGGCATGGGAAATGCGGATACAGGGATTAAAGCTCCTGATGCCTCAAGCTTGTCTGAAAAATTGCCTCTTAAAAGCTCAGACGGGAACGCAGAGCTCTACGTGGGAGACAATGGCAACCTTTGGGTCAAGGCCTTAAAGCCAACGAATGGAACCGTGACTTTTCCTAAGATTGAAACCAAAGGCACGGCAGGAACCTCGCTTGGGACTGCGCCTTTTTATATTGCGGATAAAGCCAATAACGCAGAAGGGGCTGGCCTTCAAACACGACTTTCCCCCGTTGGCTTATTCAAAGCAGGCACTCCTGCACTTGGTACGATAAACGTATCCATTAAAATGCTTGCCATGGGCGAAAACAAAGGGCAAAAAGCCCAAATTGTCACGTCTTACCCGACGGGCCTGTCGCAAGCAGGCGCCGTCTTAGAAGTGGAAAATGTCGCAACAGGCAAACGCCTGAAAGCAACGGACGCGATTGACCCCGATGATCCAATTAAGGCAAGTAGTGGCACTTTAACCACAGGAAGTGATGGAAACTTGCAACTAGAGGTAGGTGCTGACGGAAAGTATGGGCTGATAAACCTCCCCATCGCAGACGATAAAGGCAATTATGACACCTATCGCTATGTGGAAGTCAAAGCCCCTAAAGGCGAAGCCCTGAGTGCCCCTGATGAAAAAGGCACCTTTAGCTTTTCGGCTGATGACACGATTGATTCTACGTCCCACAATCTAGAAACGGCTGACACCCAGATTCAGGATAGCCCAATGGTTGAAACAGGCATTGCCAAGATTGACGCAGATACAAATTATCAAGGCACCAACGGAAAACCTGATTTGTCGGGCGTTGAGTTGAGCTTGTATGTGAAAACGTCCGATTCAGGAACCACAGTCATTAACGGACTGACTAAATCTGGTACCTTTGTCCCCGTTAAACAAAGTCAAGGGATTGATCCAAACACAGGAAAAAGCGCTGCGGTCACTTTATCTGCGGGTGCCATCTATGCGCCAAACGCCAATGGGAATATTGTGCTCGTGACGAATCAAGACGGGCTGGCAGGAAAAGTCTCCAACCTTGCCTTACCAAGTGCCGATGATTTATACTGGTTTGAAACGAAAACACCGAAAGGTTTTACGAATAACCCTGATGGACTCTCGGAACACTTTGAAAACAGTAATACCATTGATGCCGCAAATAATAATCTTGAAGATGACCATAAAAACAGCGGTACAATTTCAGATAAACCGATGCTTGCTCTTAGTTTGGATAAAAACTCAACGAATGCAGAATTTGATACAGTGTTAGGGAAAGCGACTTATGAGGCGGTCGATGATAAAGGCACACCCCTCACAGTCGATGAGGGATTGGACCCTAAAACAGGGGCGTATGCTAATATTGATGTCACAACAGGCAAACTGGTTAAAAATGACCAGCAGCTCTTAGAGGTGGAAGCGACAAGTGACGGTAAAATCTCCCTGCAAAACATTGATGGGACGAAAGTCTCAGGAAACCTCCATTTTGTGGAAGTGAACCCAGCCGACGGCCACGCAAAGAGTAAAGCTGAAGTGGACGAAACGATGAAGCCTGACACCACCAGTTCAGACGGCACCAACTTTGAAGCAAGTGCCACGACCACCGATAAACCCATGGGGGAGCTTGCTTTAATCAAGATTGACTCGGATACCAAATCAAGCACGACCCAAGGTTCAGCGCTCTTACAAGGCGCTACATTAGGGCTTTACGTCGAAACCTCCACAAGTGGCACGACCGTGATTGATGGCGTGACTTATTCTGGAACCTTAGTGCCCGTTGACCAAAGTGCAGGGGTCAATCCTCAAACGGGTGAGTCTGCTCCAGTAGTCCTTTCAAATGGGGAAACCTATGCCAAGGATGCGAACGGAAAGGTTGTCTTGGTGTCTGATGCTAAAGGCAACTTTGGCGAGGTTCAAAATCTGGACTTGTCACAAAGCCTGACCTATTATGGGATTGAACTTCAAGCCCCTTACGGCTACACCCGAAGTACCAAAGCTCATGTCTGGCACTTCACTAAGGACGCTAAAGTGGATAGCGCAAGCAATAACTACGAAGATAGTGACAATCTCAAAGGCACGATTGCAGATCGCGTGGTGGATTTTGACTTCATGTTTGATAAAGTCGCAGGAGATAATGGCGCGACAGGATTGAAAGGTTCAGGTTGGACCCTCACACCAGTTGCTGGAACAACCACCGCCGAAAATACCCTTGGGAAATTTAATAATGGCGAAGCAACTAATTTGATTGGTCGAGACACCATGATTTCGCCAGACACTGGCTTAGCGACGCCTGTCACGAAAGTCAACCAGCTCTATCTTGGTGCGACCCAGCTCTCACACAACTTCACAGACCCCCAAGGGGCGCTAGAAACGGGTATGGTGGAGTTTGACCATGTGCAAGCAGGCAAATACATCGCCAGTGAAACCACCGTGCCTGACGGCGAAACCAAAGCCCATGACATGGAGGTGGATATTTTACCTGACGGAACGCCAAATGGTGCGCCTGATGACTATGAGTTCAAAGTGATAGATGAAACCACCCACCATGTCCTAACCGACCAAGACATTCCAGTGTCTTATGACCCTACAAAAGACGGCTTGCTGCTCTTAGATGATAACAACCTCCTCGGTAAATTCAATCTCGGACAGATTAAGGACAATCCGATTGTCCCACCGACACTCACGACCAATGCTTTTGATGAAGCGACCAATAAAACCACGCTTGGGATTGGTCAAGTCACGGTTGGAGATAATGTCACGGCGACAAATGTTGCGAGCGTCAAAACGTTGACAGGTGTCTTGGTAGATAGCTCTGGCAACCCCGTCAAAGATAGTGCAGGAAATGTGATTCAAAAAAGTGAAGCGGTCACGGCGGATAATCAAGGAAATCTGAATACGACACTCGTTTTGCCAGCATTTGATGATGAAGATGCCCCAAATGCCAAGCTTACCGTTGAAGAAACGCTGGTTGATGATACAGGCAAAGTTTTGGTGGAAGATAAAAATTACCAAAATAACCCGACGGAAACCGTCACGGTTGGTAAAGTGCCGACCTTTAGCACACAACTCTCCGATAACGTCATTAAATTTGGGAATAATGTGCTCCAAGATAAAATCTCAGGCAGTGGTTATGAAGCAGGCCAGCAAGTCCAAATTAAGGTGGATGGGATGATAGATTCAACTATGAATAAAGTAATCCCAGCCACAGACAGCGCTGTTTTAACGGCGGACGTGGACGGGAAAATCTCAGGGGAGGTCTCAGTTAACGTGGTGGTTTCTGAAGCAGCTCTTACGGGACACCATTTAACTGCCTTAGAATCCGCCTTTTTAGTGATTAGCGGAAAAACCAGTACCAACCCTGTCGCTAAAGCGGATAACCCCGCCGATAAGAATGAAAAGGGCACCGTCACAAAAATTCCTGATGGGGCAACGCAAGTCGCTACTTCAACGGTACAAGTAGGTCAGAACACGATTGAAGATCACTACCAAAGCTCAAACGGCAGTTATGTTTCAGGGACGCAAGTGTTGGTAAAAGCAGGCGAATGGGACGTGACAAAAAACAAAGCAATTCCAGCAACGGGCGAGGCGACCCTTACCGCAGATGAGAATGGGAAGCTTGATGGAAAAATTCCTGTGAGCTTTACGCTTGATAATTCTGAAATGGGCGATACCATTGTCACAACAGAAACAGCTTATTTAGTGGTTAATGGCAAGCCAAGCGCAAACCCTGTGGTCGTCAATGACAGCCACAACGATAAAAAGGAAATGGTTCAACTTCCTGATTTTCAACCCCATAAAGAGGATAATCTTATTGCTGGGACGGATAAAAATGGAAAGCTTTCGCTAACCAGTATCTTAGAGGACTTACAAGAGCTTCAAGATGACCGTCAAAATATCTCCAATTTTGCCTTGACCAATCAAAACTGGGATAACACCACCGATGAAACAACGGCCACTTACCAAGAGGAAGTCAAAGAAACCGCAAAAAACCCAGCAGTGAATCAGTTTGAAAATAATCGCAAGATGAATAACAATAATCGCAATGTCCTGCTCGGTCAAACGTATGACTTCCCTTTGATGTTGGACGTACGCAATTTGAACCAGTCGGCCCAAGAAACGGAAATTCAAATGACTGACCTTTTGCCAACTCAGTATTTGAATTTATTGCTTGACCAGCTGACTGTCCGAAATAGTGAAGGGCAAGCACTTAACCCTAGCCTCTACACCGTGACGGCAGGAAAAGAAACGAAGGGCAAGACCCCGATTACGATTGCCTTCAAGGCCACCAAGGAAATCAAAGAGGCGAACGGTCAAACCGTTAAAATTGTGGACACCACCAAAATCCCGCTTGGCGAGCGCTATTTCATTGATTTACCCGTCTCGGTCAAAGACAGCACCCCAAATGGGACGAAAATTGTCAATACGGCAAGTGAAACGCTCCTTGATACGTCAGGTCATCAGGTCACAAAAGCCACCGAAACCCGACAAAATCAAGTCGTCACCCCAAGCGGCAGTACAAAAGTGGAGAAGAATACCTTAAAACCCGTCAATGACGCGACTTATGTGGACGACTGGACCAGTGATAAAGACCGTCCACTCACGGTTGGACAAACTTATACGGTCAAAGTTCCAGACTTTATCTGGGATAAGACGACCAATCAAGAAGTGAAAGCAACGGGCAGTATGACTTTTGTTGCAACTGCCCCCGTCATGACGGTTAAAGTTCCTGTCAAATTGGACGCAAGTGGTCTTGCAGGACATGATTTAGTGACCATGGAAGACTTATTCATAAATGATGTCACAACGAAAAAGGACATCAAAGTCGCCCAATTTCGGGATAAAAATGCGGCGTCTGAAACAGTTCATGTGGAAAAACCAACCGTTCCTCAAACGCCTCAAAGTCCGCAGACTCCAAAGAGTCCCCTACAAGTCCTCACAAGTGTCTTGCCTAAAACAGGCGATAAAGGTGGCGGCCTCTTAGTTCTTCTAGGCGCACTCATGATTGCGAGTGTGGCCGTATTGAAACGCAAAGCATTCGTCAGCTTGAAGCGGAAGCTGCGCCGTAAATTGAAAAAATGAAAGGAGCGAAATGGAAAAAATCAACTATCAAAGGTACACAAGTAATCGTGAGAAGTCAATTCCTTTTGAAGTCGGTGCACATTTGGCAACGATTAAACGCGTCAGCCTTAAAAAGACCAAAGCAGGACTTGAAAAGTTAGTCTTGTTGCTAGAGGGCGAGAACGGAGAAACAGGCTTTTATAACTTGACTTTTAACGATTTTGTCGCAGAAAATCTCAACCTCATTTTAACGAGCATTGATGATAATGGGGAACCCATTCCAGAGATGTCCTTTGGTTATGATGGGGCGACCGCTCAATTTTTAACGGGAAAAGAAGTTTATATCAAAGTCGGAATGGAAACCTATCAAGACAAGCGTCACTCAGTCATTAAGACGTTTCTCAACCAAGAAGAATTTGATTTTGCGACTAATTTTGAGGACGGCTAGTCCTCATTTAGTAAAAGTTCAAACACCGTTTTAGGCAGTTTTCGACTGCCTTTTTTAATTTAAAGGAGACATCAATGTCAGAAGTACAGAAAATTATTACCGCGATTGGGGCGATTATTACCGTAGTCGGGCTCATCTCAATCTTGATTAACTTTAACACCATGCGAAAGGGCTTGTCCTATGACCGCCCTGAAGAAGTCGATAAAGGCGTTTCAGGTATGTTAATGGGCGGCATTATTGCAGGAGGAGCCGCAACGATTGCGGCAGCCGCTGTGGCTGCCCTCTCCCTCATTCAATTTTAAGGAGACACCATGGACTATACAACCGATACGGTCAAGCAGATTTTTAAAAACCTGCTTGACTATAATCCCGTTGTGAGTGGTGTGATTGATAAAGTCACAAAAGTCTTGATTCCGATTTCTTTGGCCCTTTTGGCAATTTTGTTCATGGTAGAGTGGCTAGAGTTTAGAAAGCAACTCATCAAAGAGGGTGGTACACCCACCATGGAGTTGTTGGCAAACTTGGCCATCAAATATCTCATGGCCTATGCCTTGATTATGCTTTCGCCCTATATTGTAGATAGCGTGATTTGGCTGGGCATTCAGATTTCCGAATGGATCAATTCGGTCATGCCCTCTCAAAATCTTAAAACTACCATTCCGACAATCAAAGGGTCGATTGCGTGGTATGAAAAGCCCTTCCTTTATGTCCTCATGGCGATTGCCCAAGTGGTCGATTGGTTAGGCTCATGGATCACGAGCATCATTGTTTATCTGCGTGCCTTGACCCTCTTCTTTTATAAAGGTTTAGCACCGCTTATGGTTGTTTTCTTTATGAATGATGAACTGAGAAGCATCTCACTAGGCTTTCTCAAGCAGCTCGGGGCGCTGGTGATTCAAGGGAGCTTGCTGATTCTGATTATCGGGATTTATCCTGCGATTGTGAGTAGCGATTTTCTAACTGTGAGTGCAAGCGGCGACTTTTTAAGTAACGTCGGCGCTTTTTTTACGGTCATTGGAAAAGCTGTGATCTTTATCTTACTCATTATCGGCTCGCAACGCCTCGCGAATAAATTGATGGGGGTACTTGGCTAATGGCACAATCAGAATTTTATAAAGACTTATCCAAAATCGAAAAGAAGTATCATGGGATTTCACTCAAAAAAATCAAAATCGGCTTTCAATTCTTTGGGATTACGCTGATTGCCCTTGTGGAATCGTTCTTGGTTCCCGATTGGGCCTTTTATTTAGTGACACTTCCCACAGCCCTTTTTTTGGGAACCATTCCAGCACTGGATTACATGGATAAATGGAAAAGAGTAAGGCGAAAGCTCGAACTCTTTTTTGTTTATGAAGACAATTTTTACACCACAGGTCAGATCAGGAGGTATGAGGCCAATGAATTTATTGAAAAAGACAACATTTGCGAAACAGGAGACTTCCTCCTTAGCGAAACACCGAACCACGCGTTCTAAGAAAAAAGCCAATCCCAACAGTATGCACCGCATCAAATACACCAGTCAATTTGAAAATGGACTCATGCACATCGTGGGACAAGAAAGCTCAAAAATGTACCGCTTGGGCGAATTAAACTATGAAATCTCCGACGATAGCACGCAAGACAATACGGTGATTTCTTATGTGGAAGCCCTGAATACGCTTAACCAGAACGCTCGCTACCAGCTCTATATTACCAATCGGAGAGTCAAAGCCAGCAGCTTAGAACACGTCCTGCATGACTATCAAGGCGACGAGAATGATAGCTTACGCTTAGAGTTGAACACCGTCATTCAAACCCAACAAAAAACAGACCCCAAGAATTTCACGGCAACCAAGTATGCGATTTTTACGACTAAGGCAAGAACACTTGCCATCGCCAATCATGAATTGGATAAACTAAATACCAATTTCATCAACCGCTTTGATTCAAAAGACGTGAAGCTCACAAGTCAACCGCTCTCAGGCATTGAACGCTTGGAAGTGATGAGTGATCTGCTAAGACCCAACCATCCTTTTACCACGAGCTATCAAGACATCGCCCTATCAAATCTGCCCAGTAAAGCCTTTATTGTGCCGAGTCATTTGAAATTCCCTAATGGCGCAGATTTCTTTCGGGTGGGCAAACGCTATGCAAGGGTCTTTTACGTGCGCGAATTTCCAAAATACTTAGAGGACAAGCTGATTAAAGAGCTTTGTGGGGCAGGCATCGAGCTAGACATTAGCCTGCATGCCCAAACCTACGATATGGTCAAAGCGAGACGGGACATTAACACCAAAAAGACCCTCAATCGTTCCGAGATTCGCAAACAACAACGCAAAAACTTCAAACGCGGTTTCTCAGATGATGATATTTCTGGCGAAGAAAGTGAGATTCAATATGCGGCTGAGGGACAGTTGAATGCCTTCAAAGAAGAAGGGCAAAAGCTCTTTTCAGGGATTTTTGCGGTCTATCAAGCGGCGGACAACAAAGAAGAACTGGACAAAAATACGGAGACCATTCTAGGAATTGGTCAGACCTATGATGTGGAATTTGAAGCGGTAGAGCAGTATAACGAGGAAGCCTTAAATACCATTCTTCCGATTGGCAAACCCTATCTGGATGTGGAGATGAACTTCATGCGCGATATGACTTCTCTTAATGTCGCAACGCAAATCCCGTGGTCCAACATCAATCTGTTAAGTAAAAATGGCCTTTTCTATGGCCGTAACCAACTAACCCATAACATGATTAGTGTCAACCGCTTGAAAGACTTGATTACACCAAGTGGGCTTTACTTAGGCTCATCAGGTTCAGGGAAAGGCATGACGGTCAAATGGGAAATGCTCAATGTCTTATTGAAATGGCGCAAGCACCGCTTGATTATTGTGGACCCAGAAAGTGAATACCTCAAAATTGCCAAGCGTTTCGGGGCAGAGATTTTGGATATTTCCACAGGAACCCCGCACCACTTGAATATCCTAGATTTGGTTGATAAAAGCCTTTTAAAAGCAGAAGACCGTAATGTGGACTTGATTAAAGAAAAGACCAATCTTCTTTCCAGTCTGTTTGATAGCCTCTTAAAATCTTTTAGTGATGCCGAGGAAACCATGGTTGATCGCGTGACGCGTTTGACCTATGACCGCTATGCGGAGCCGACGCTGGTCAAGTGGCACAAAGTGCTCTTAGAGCAACCCGAAGAACTCGCTCAGAATTTTGCGACAAAAATTGAGCGCTTCACGATTGGCTCGCAAGATATTTTTGCGCATAAAACCAATATTGACTTGAATGCCCGCTTTGTCGTTTTTAACATCAAGCAGTTGGACCCACGGCTCAAACCTTTTGCCATGAAAGTCATCTTGGATCAGATTTGGAAACAGGTCGTCTCAGGTCAGGGTAAAGTCACGACCCACTTGTACTTTGATGAATTGCAGCTGATGTTTAATGATGAAGCCACCGCGCAATGGTTCTCAGGCCTTTGGTCGCGTGTGCGCAAATATGGCACGGTCACAAATGGCATTACGCAAAAGGTAGGAACCCTCTTAAACTCTGAAGCAGGTCGCGCCATGATTACTAATAGTGAGTTTATCGTTCTCCTCCGCCAAAAGATTGATGACATCAATCGCTTGCGCGAAGTCATGACCTTAAGTCCCCAACTGGTTAAATATGTCCAAGAGACCGCGCCACAAGGCACAGGCCTGATTTACGCAGGGGGCACGATTGTGCCCTTTGAAAACCCGATTCCAAGAGATACGGCACTCTTTGAGTTGATGAATACGGACGCAAACGCCGCCTAGAGGGAGGAAAATGGACGAGAAACAAAAGCAACAGATTAAAAAAACCATTCAGGTCAAGCAACGGGCAACTGAACTCCTCAAAGAAACAGCCCAGCAAAAGCCCCGTCAAGTGCGGCTGACTGCCTCTAAAAATGTGCATCTCGCAAGGAAAATGTTGCGCCTCAAACGCAAAAGCGCACAGAAATTAACGCCCAAAGAAACTCATGATTTGGAAAACCTAAAAGTGCAACTCAAGCAAAACGATGTTTCTGGAGGAGAAAATGAAATAGGAGAAGCTAAGCGAGAGCTTGCGGCGAGAAAACTCTTGCTCAAGAAAATGCGTAAGCAAGACCCGTCTTACCTCCCCACGCAGCTTAAACTTACGAGTAAAGTGGCGGTAAAGGAAAATCTCATGACCTCACCTGCGAATGTCTTAGAAAGTGATGAGACCCTTTCTGAGGGCGTTGAAAAAGTCCAAAAAACCATGCGTCAAGTGAACCTCGCCAAGCAGCACATTGAACTGACCAAGTCAGGAGGACGTGTCGTCTTGGGACTAACGAAACGAACGTATGGGTTATCCAATCGAACCTTTAATTGGGTTCAAGGCAAAGGCTTTACAAGGACCCCCGATGACTTAAGACTCCGTAAGCAACTTAAACATCGCTATCAACGCTTTATCCAACAAAAGAAATTGAGAAGAGAAGCCAAACAGGCGAAAGAATCAACGTCCCTTATGATGAACTTGTTGCGGGGGAAAATCTCTCCTAAAGCCGCTCTCAAAGGCATAACCCACAATCCTGTGGTCTGGATTGCCAGTCTGGTTTTGTTTCTGGTCTTGATGATTGTGGCCGCAGCCGCAGATGTTCCTAATCCTTCGATTAAGCAAAATGATTTTGAACTCACGGACGCGTGGACAACCATGACAAAACTAGATGCGGACCATTCCAAGGACGGCAATCAATTTTATACGAATTTTGATGGAGTCATGTTTTATATGAATGAGAAGTTTGATGATTACGACGTCAATGGGACCTTATCAAATGGACAACCTGCTAAGACTTACCTTTCTGACTTGTGGACAGCCCTCAATGGGAAAGCACCAAATTATGAGCTGACAACGATGGACGATTTAGAGAAAAAAGGCGCTTATGCGCTCAGTCAAGAGGATTACACCAATATGAAGCAGATGATTTCTGAAATGGGTTATCAAGCGCTGGATGGGCAGCTGGCTTTTCCTTATGCGACAGATAATCTCATCATCAATCGGCGCTATGGCTATGAGGGAACGAAGCTCCACCAAAGCATTGAGGTGACGACATCTGAAAATCAACCGATTGTTTCGCCACTCTCAGGCAAGGTCACAATCAATTCCAACCAGCAAGTCACGATTGAAAATACTACCCAAGAAGAAAAAGTCAGCCTCAAAAAAGTAGATACGAGCCGCCTAACCAATGGCCAAAACCTCTCGTCTGGGGCTTTTATTGGGAATAGTTTAGGAAGTAAGTTAGACATCACCCTTCAAAAATACGATGACGCGTCGAAAAACTGGAAATTTGTCAATCCAGCTTTTTATTTTCCCAAAGTCACTTATACGCAAATGACGCAGCTTGCGGCGAATGATTACAACCCAGACAGTAGCCAATTAGCCTCCGCCCAAGCCATTTACAATTATGCCATGGCACACGGTGGGACTTTGAATGGCGTCTGTGCAGTGCTTGGCAATTATCAAGTGGAAGGGAATCTTGACCCGACGGCGGTCGAGACCATATACGATGAACCTTTTAAAATGGGGCCGCGTAAACAAGCGGCGCAAGCCACTGGTTTTGCGATTGCGAGCATGGACGCGGCTTATGCCGCTAGATACCCTGCCATTCATCAGGCTGGGATTGGCTTAGGGCAATGGACGAACGAGCGCGATATTGCTCTTTTAGCTTTTGCCAAAGCCCAAAAGAAACCGTGGTATGACGGGAGCTTACAAATCCAATTTGCGACCACAGGCGATTCGCCCGGTGCGATTACCGCTTTAAATAATACCCTGCAAGGAAAAGTCGGAAAAGACCTCCCGACGCTGACCAATTATTTCTTGACCTACTGGGAGGGAAATCCTGGGAATAAGATTTCAGAGAGGATTCAAGCCGCACAAAATTGGCAGGCTTACTTCACGCGGGCAGCTAGTGGCAGTTCTGGAAAAGCGGACGTCTCTGTTCCTCCTGAATATGCAGGGAAACTCACTGAACCAGCACCGAATGAACAAGATGTCACAGGCTACCCAGGCAATAACTATGCCCTCAATAACTGTACCTGGTATGTCTATAACCGCGAATATCAGTTAGGAAACCACATTCCAGCAAATCTTGGCAATGGTGGACAATGGGGGATAAGTGCTAAGGCGGCAGGTTATGCGACCTCTTCTACCCCAAAAGTAGGCGATATGGCCTCCTTTACCCCTGGTCTATTAGGCTGTTCTCCAATCTATGGGCACGTTGCTTTTGTGGAATATGTCAATCCAGACGGAAGTTTTCTTGTGAGTGAGATGAATGTGGTCAATCCTGGCTCTGGCAAGATTAGCTATCGCGTGATTGCATCAAACGCTGGGATTACATTTATTGATCCAACAAAGTAAAGAAATAGAGGTAAAAATTGATTAACGAACAAAAATTACAACTGGTCAAACGGCTGGGCATTGGAGCAGCAGTGGTCTTGCTTTTGTTAACGGGCTTATTCGTAGGGCTGCGACTCGGAAAGCCTGCCAAAGTGTCTCAAAGGCAAGTCCCCACAAAGGTTATTTCCACGTCTCGCCTATCACCAGGAAATGTCACGCATTTCTTGACGGAATACTACACGAAAAAAGAACTGTCGGAAAATCGGAATCGTTATAAGAACCTGATGACTGATGAAATGTACCGTGAGGCCGTTGCGACAGAAAATCAACCTGTCAATCAGGCTTATAAAGGATATATTATCAATCAGGTCTATCAAAAAGCCACGATTTACTTGGATGAAACAGAATTGACGGCGCTTTGTGTGGTGCATTATACCAATACTCAGCGCTCTAGTCTTCAATCAAA
The DNA here is from genome assembly GCF_009601015.1 of Lactococcus hircilactis. Lineage (GTDB taxonomy): Bacteria > Bacillota > Bacilli > Lactobacillales > Streptococcaceae > Lactococcus > Lactococcus hircilactis. The sequence goes on along the minus strand of NZ_WITJ01000003.1, from coordinate 14,839 downwards.
GGTGGGCGAGTTGAAAGACCAAGAAAATACCGATACGATTCTATTGAGCTACACCAAACAAGGTAAAAAGCTCCTTGTCAATAACATACAAAACGTGGCTTTTTCAGAACCCTTGGACGCGGACAATCAAAATACCTATCCAGAAAGCACGAACGCTACGTCCTCGTCTAATAAACTTGGTACAAAACCCAATGACAAGGTGGCAATTACAGGAAGTGGCGTCACGCAAGCATCAACTACAACAGAAAATGGAGAGAACCCGTAATGGTAAGACAAACAAAACTCAGTGATCTAGAAAATCGACGTCTTCGCCAAGAAAAAGAACTGGCAGATTTAGAACAAAAGCAAAAAGATCTCGAAGGTAAAATCGCACACAAAAAAGAAGAGTTAGAAGCCACGAACTCCAATGTCATCGCAGAAATCTTGGCTTCTCATCAGTTGACCATGTCAGAGTTCTTGAAACAAATGCCGCAAATGGTAGAGCAAGCAAAAAGTCCAAGCAGACAGGGAAAACCAACGCTTCCAGTAGTACAACCAGAGGAGGAAAGTCATGAATCCCTTTAAAAAGACTGCTTTTCGCTATGAGATGAGGAATTGCGTGAACTTTCGAGCGACAGAGGTCTCAGATGCCTATGAGCTTATCAATTGGGTCATTGCGGAAAACTTGCGCTTGCAGGAATTAAAAGTCAATGGCTCAGTCACTTTAACAAAAGTCAAAACCACGGCGAAAGGCGAGCAGGAGATTTACTCCGCCGCACTTCACTTTCCCGTTTTGATTGCGGACGAAGAGGACTATGACGACTGGCTTGAGTTTTTCTATGCCACGCAACCCGTCAAAGAAAAAGACCGCTTGGAAAAAGAAAAAAGTTTTCCTAAAGTGATGCCCTTTAAACGTCCTAAAGTGGCTGAACAAGAAAATCCTGATGTTAAGGCTTATGCGCCAGCCCCTGATTTGTCTGCTATGGACGAGGGGCCAGAAGAAAGGGAAGATGAAGAAAAAGCAAGGCTTTCCTTGCAGATCAGGTCGCAAGAAGCGGAGATTGAGAAGTTGAAGCAACAACTCAATCAATCTGAAAGTAAGAAGGTACCTAGAGAAGCAGAAATCATTGAACCTCCTAAATCTGAACCTCCTAAGTCTGAACCACTTTCCAAGAAATCGTCAGTTTCTAAAATACCATCCATTGATTCATCAGAGATAACGGAACTTTTACCTTTGCTGGATAAAAATTCTGTCCCTGATTCCACCTTAAAGGCCCTCGGTTTATTGGACAAAGCAGAGATTACGAAACAAGTCCAAGACAGTTTTCAAGCCCTTTACCAGCAAGAACTGGAAAAAGAAAGGGCCAAAATTGAAGCAACTAAAGTGGCTGCTCTAAAAATTGCCAAACAAGAATTTGACGAGAAAGAGCGCGCAGCGAAGGTAGAAGCTCAAAATAGTCGGCTTACCACAGAGCAGGACTTAAAAGAAAAATATGAACTTCTGATCTTTGAGGAAAGTCAAAAACGTTTAGAGGCACAGCGTGAAAAAGCCCAAGCCCTCTCTGAACAAGTCCTTTCCACACTTCTTAGGGACATCGGTTTTGAAGAAGGAGATAAATAGGAAGTATAGGAAAAGTTGTATATTTCACTATAAAATGGTATAATGAGAGCAAGAAAGGTGGTGGGATCGCCATGCTAAATCAGAAAACCCGACAAATTTTTGAAAAAAATGGAGGCGTGTTGACCCTACCGAAAGCCCTAGAATGTGGTCTTTCTAAGGAGGGGGTGCGTAAGATGTATTTGCGTGGCGAGCTTGAAAAAGTCCATGCAGGGGTCTATACGCTAAAAAATGACCTCCCAGATGAACTGTTACTGTTACAAACGGTTTATTCTAAAGGGGTTCTCAGTCATGAGAGTGCAGCTGCTTTATACGGCTTTACGAGCTTCACACCAACAGAACCCATTTTCTCCTTTCCACAAGGCTATAAACTCTATCGTAATCCTAAACTTGCGATTGCTCCCTATTTTGTTAGTCGTGAGCAGTACCAGACAGGAATCAAGGAGGTACAAACTTGGGAGGGAAATCCAATTTTGGCTTATAATCCAGAGAAAACGCTGGTTGATTTAGCGCGTTCTCGCTATACGCTTCCCCTTATTTTTGAGGAGGTCATGCAAGGTTATTTTGCCTTGGGAGATGTCAATGTGGAGCGTCTGTTAGGCTATGCCCAACAGTTTGGCGTGCTTGACAAAATGAAAAAGGAGATGACGGTCTATGCTTAGTGAACAACGCGTTAAAAATCTCATTAAGGAGAAAATGGATGGGACAGGCTTGTCAGCCCAACAACTCTATCGGCTTTATGCAGTGGAGCAACTTGCCAAAAAGATTGCCTCAACCGAACAGTTAAAAGATAAATTTATTCTCAAAGGGGGCTATCTCTTAACAATAATTTTGCAGCTGGCGAATCGTGCGACCGCAGATTTGGATGGAACAATCGCTAATATGCGTCTTGATGAAGAAGGTTTAAAGCAATTTGAACAGCTCATTTCGAAACCAGAAAGCAGTGATAAAGGCTATTTTGAATGGTTGCGACAAGAAGAAACGCGAGAAGATTTCTTGTACAATGGCTTTAAAATCCATTTGAATTACTGCATTGGTAAAATGAAAATTCCAATCAAGATTGATTTAACAACAGGAGAAGATATTCTTCCTGTTCAAAACCAACAAATTCAGCTCTTGTTTGAAGATGAAAAAATTGATTTCAGGTCTTACCCGATTGAGCAGATTATGGCAGATAAAGTCATTACAACGCTCTCTTATGGGCAAGTCGATAATACGAATTCCCGCTCAAAAGATTTGTACGACATTTATGTCTTAAAAAATGTTTTTCCTAATTTCTCGCTAAAGGATGTGGTAGTGGCGATGAATAAAACAAAGACTCAGAGAAACTTAGAAATTCCAGCGAAAGAATATGGAGAAATCATCTCAAGGCTTTCTCACTCCGCGGAACAGGAAAGCCATTGGCGAAAGTTTCAAAACCAAAATAGCTATGCGAGAACACTTGGCTTTGAGATAGTTTTTGAAGTAGTAAAGGCTGTAGTTGATGATTTGGCTGTAACGGAAGAGAAGATGTTGAACCGTACCAAAGGTGAAAATCCATCCAAAAATTTTGAGAAACGGCTACGGGAGGCAGAAGAAAAACAAGTAAAATTTATAGAAGATAACTCCCCTGAGAAATCAAGGTCGGCACATTTGTAAGGAAAAGCAAAAAGTTGGATGTATCACTAGATAAAAAAATAATGGAGAGATATAGATGTCCTTTGATGAAGAACGGCCGTATCAGGTTGAAAAGACCGAATATAGCGGCCGCCATAAGTTAGACCTCTGGGAGACGGCTTTTGGACTACAAAAAACAGATGGATTAGAGCCGTCTGAGTACATGGTGCAACAAGCACAATCCCATATTGATGGAAAAGTCAGCTATCAGGAAGTTGAGCAAAATGTCAAAAGTTATTATGTGGAGAATCCATCAGAAGATGACAAGCGCCATGAAGAAGCGGATGTTTCGTCTCTTGGGATTTTCCAAATTTTAGCAGAAGAAGGTTTCAGCCTAAGTCCTGTGACTCTACTCAACTATCACAAGCGCCTATTTCATGGCGTTGAGAGTTTTCGTTATCCTGTCGGGCGTTATCGGACGGAAAACGTCACGAAGACAGAACCTGTTTTGAACGGTAAAAGTGTTGAATATGCCAGTGCTTCTATGATTGCGGAAAATCTTGCTTATGATTTTGAAATGGAGAAAAATCGGGATTATTCTATGATGACAAAACACGAGATTGCGAACCAAGTCATGAAGTTCGTTTCTGGAACCTGGCAGACGCACCCTTTTCGGGAGAGGAACACCAGAACGTCAGCCGTCTTTTTGATTAAATACCTCCGCCACATGGGTTTTGAAGTGAATAATGAACCATTCAAGAAAAATTCAAAGTTCTTTAGAGATGCCCTTGTCCTAGCTAATGCGGCGACCACTTCACGCTATCGGACAGACCAATACCTCAAATGGTTTACCGATAACCTATTATTTGGCGGTACTCATGAGCTTGTGATTGTGCCTTTTAAAAGCCAAAAAGATTTCTATACGCACTTGGAAGAGGCAAAGCAGAAACAGGCAAAATTTCCCTCAAGTAATACCAACGAACAAAAATCTCCAAAATTATAATTGGTTAGAATCTGGATTTGAGAGATGGTTTTTCGAGTACCATCCAACGTTTATTTTGCTTCGGTGACAATAAAAAAGGAGTGAGCTAAGTATGTCAAGTTCCCATATAAAGTATTTTAAAAAGAAATCTGACTTAGTAACTATTCAGGGGAAGGTAGTTACAATCTATGAATTAAAGATAGATCAGGATGTTACAATTATCAACGAATGGGCGAGACATCTAAGGGAAGAATACTGTTCGGATGATGACCTCGAATTTTTGGTTCCAGATACGGGACTTACATACCAAGAATTTCTAGCCCAAATTAAGTTTCCTGACCCAACTATTGGGATAGGTGCGGCGACAATGTCAGGGGACTTCGCAGAGATTTTAGTTAGTGATTACATTGAATTTATACAAGGTTACTACACAACAAGAACAAGGTATAGAAATAAAATTAATCGAAATTCTTCTCCGATGGGAAGTGATGTTTTGGGTTATAAGTGTAAAAATGCTGACTCTCCTTCATCAAGTGATGAATTACATGTTCTAGAAGTGAAGGCACAAGCTAGGGAAGCTAAGCCAGAAGCAAAGCTTCAAAAGGCAGTTAATGATTCAGTAAAAGCAAATGATAAATTACGCCTAGCTGAGTCTCTTAATGCTGAGGTACAAAGGTTGCGGGGATACAATATGCTCGAAGAAGCAAAGCTGGTTAAAAGGTTTCAAAATAAAACAGATAGGCCTTATAATCTTGTTTTCAGTGCTGTAGCTGTCCATTCCAGTCGCTCTTATAGTGAAGACTTAGTGAGACAGGTTGATGTTTCCAAGAACGTTAATCAGAATCTTAAACTTTTAGTTATTTATTCTGACAAATTATTGGAATTTATCAAAGAACTTTATGAGAGGGCCAGTCGATGCTGATTGAAGATCATTCAAAATATTTACTAAAGAAAACAAGAGCTAAATCAAAGATGTTTGAGTACGACGTTCCTCTTGATGAGCATATTGACGTAGAATCAAATGCGATTGATTTACTGTTGATAACTATTGGCGTAATAGGAAATAGCTCAAATAATATTTGGAAATCTGAAACCGCCCCAATCATAGTCAGCGAAGAAGACCAAAAAGAATTGGAATTTTCATCACGCTTTTTTGATGCACTTTTTCAATCTAAGTTGGAACTGAGGCATCAAAAATATTATTTACTACTAGGTTCGATTGCTTATTACTTTTCTGATATGATTGGTAGTTCAATGGTTTTAAGTCAAAAGTTGGAGTTTGGAGACAATTTTGGGTCCTCTGGAATTGCAGTTCTGATTGAGTACTTTCTGAAGGGAAAGCAGGATAAGCCAGATATTGAGTTACTTAACGGAAAATATCAGGATGAGCTTATGAGGCTTCTTACGGATTATGAGTTATATTTTGAGCAAAAACGTGATGTAGATTTTACATTTTTTGAAAAACTTAAGAATAAAGTCTATAGCGAAGGCACAAGTCGTGAATTACTTTTGGTTGATGCATTATTGGCGATTTTCAAGAAAAAAATTCTTCATTCACCGCAGAATCTAATGCCAGGATTTTCAAATATCAGCAGTGAAGTGTGGCATGAACAGCTAGGGGTTCAAGAAAAAATAACAGAACTTTGGCCAGCGCAAATCAAATTTGGAATTGAAGGCGTTTTTGACGGTAACTCGGGAGTTATCCAAATGCCTACGAGTTCAGGAAAAACGACCTCAATTGCTCTGACAATCCAGTCTGCTTTTCTTTCTGGTAGAACGAATTTAGCTGTAGTAGTGGCTCCATTTAGAGCATTATGTAAAGAAATAAGTGATGACTTGGGCAGTTATTTTAAAGCAAATTCAAATTTTGTTTTATCACAGCTTTCCGATATACCGAACACGGAGGAACTATTTGGAACAATTCAATTGCATGAAGAGAAAATGCAGGTTATTGTTCTGACGCCAGAAAAATTCCTCTACTTACTTAGAAATGATCACACCATTCTGGAACGAATGGGATTAGTCATTTTTGATGAGGCTCATTTATTTGATGATGGATCGCGAGGAGCAGATTATGAGCTATTATTGTCAACAATAAAGCTTTATTTGGATGGGAAAAAGGATATTCAGAAATTACTTATATCTGCTGTTATTCCAAATCCAGAAGAATTAAATAATTGGTTCAATAATGGAAGTGGGCAAATTATTGCGGATAATACAATAAAATCGTCTGAAAAAACAGTTGCTTTCAGTGATTGGGGAGAAAGTGGAAAATCTAAAAATGGAATTTTGCATTTTATAAATCCAGAAAATATGAATGAGGAAGAGTTTTTTGTTCCGCGTGTTGTAGAAACCTCTAATTTAGAGAAAAAAGGCAAAGAAAGGAAACAAAGAAGATTTCCTGAATATGGAAAAACGAGTGACATAGGGATTTATTTCTCGATTAAGCTGATTCATAATGGAGGGGTTGCAATTTTTTGTCCTACTAAAGTAGTTGCAGATAACATTTTGAAACGGTTTATAGAGATTGAGGAGCGTGGTTATGACATTTCTACCCTATCCAGGTTCTGTAAACATAATGAACATGAAAAAGTAGGGAGGTTAATTGAACATAATTATGGGACAGAGAATGAGATTTATAAAGCAGCGCTTAGAGGTATCTTTGTTCATCATGCTGGTATTTCCAATGGCATCCGTAATTGTGTAGAGTATGCTATCAAGAATAATTTATCAAGGTGCGTGGTTTGTACATCAACACTAGCCCAAGGTGTTAACTTGCCAATTAAATACTTAATTGTTCCAAGTTTTTATCAAGCAGGAAAGGAATTCAAAGTTCGGGATTTTCATAATCTGATAGGACGAACAGGAAGAGCAGGGAAGTATACAGAAGGGAGTATCATTTTTTCTGATTCTACCGTCTATCCTCAACGGTTTCAAGACCGTAACCGATGGAAATTTGAAAAATATACTCATCTATTAGAGACAGGTAATTCAGAGAAATGTTCTAGTAATATTTTGAAGATAGTACAACAGGTTAGTTTTAAGGAAGGAGCCATAACTTATACGGTACCGTTCAAAGTATTGGTGGAGTTTAGGTATTCTGATAAGGCAAGCTACCGTGAAACAATAGAAGAATGGAGAAAAGTATTACAAAGCTATAAAGTTGGGTTAGAAACTTTCGAAGAAAGGTTGAGCATTCTTGAAAATACTCTTGAAGCAATCGAAAATTATATTCTTGAGTCCTTTGCTGCTTCTTCCGAAAGTGAGCAAGATATTAAAGTGATACTTGGTCAAACTTTTGGCTATTTTCTGGCTAATGATGAAGAAAAGCGTGAGCTAATACATTTATTTGAGCTTGTACAAGAATATATTTTGAACAATATTTCAGAAAATGATATTTCTATCTTTAGTAAAGCACAGCTAGGCGTTTTTCAATCGGAAGAATTAAATAACTGGGTTCTGTCAAAAGTTGAATTATTCAATTCTTCAGAAAATGAACAGGATTTGATAAGATTAATTTTTCCACAACTTATCAGATATTCAGAAAATAACTCAATAAAAAAGGTTATCCAAGAAGAAGAAATTGCTAATATACTGATGAAATGGATTGCTGGGGAGAGTTATTTTAGTATCTTGGAATATTGCAAGCAAAATAGGGTGACCGTTAAAGACAATCGCCCGAAGGCAAAGCAGAGAGACATCTTGTTGAGCGATATCATTGAAATATGTGATAATGGATTTGGTTATTCAGCAATAATGGTGGTAAATGCTATTGCTGAGATTGTGGCTGCAGTAGTTCCGAACAGCGATGTGATAAGAAAAAAACTAAATTTACTAAGCCAAAAAATGAGGTATGGCTTACCTGATAAGAAAGCAATTTTGGTATATGAAATAGGATTTTCAGATCGTGTAGTTGCTCAAAGAATTGGTGAAGTTTTATTTGTTCTTAACCTAAATAAAGCAAATATAAAAAGTACAATCAAGGAAAATAAGGTAACAATTACCGAAATCCTATCCGCCTATCCTTCCTATTTTGAGCATGTTTTGAGTGAGTTGTAAAAGATAGAAGTAAGTGGGGGAGAACTGGCCTAAAAGATGTATGAGCTTTATTTTTCGTATTCAGTCTCTTGAAGTATGAAATTCAAAAAGTATCTTATTGTAGGCGAAAATTGTACACCATGTACAATGGGGAGGTAAGGAAGGGGAAAACGTGCAAAACATTTATTCGCCAACGAATGCCAGAAGAAATTTTTTCAGTTTATTGAAGCAGATTGCAAGTGAGAACAAGCAGGTGATAATACGACAAAAAATTCTGATTTTGATGTGGTCATCATGAATAAAAGAGATTGGGAGTCTATTCAAGAAGCGCTTTATCTTCTCACAACAGGGACACTTGACAAAGTTGTGGGCCGTGAAAACGATGACTCTATTTCTACAAATGCCAATGACATTGATTGGGACGATTTATGACAAGTTGAAATCAAAAATTCTACTGAATCAGCTTTTGGAAAAATAAGCGAGTGATAATTTGCTCTATTTAGATACATTATAAATAACTAAGAATGGGGACCATGACATTTTGTTCATGGTCTCTTTTTGTGGAGAAAGAGGGAAAATGGATCAAGAACAAGTGATTGACAAATTTGTCGTCAATGGAACTAATACGCTACGCACCTTTCTCAAAATCTTAGAAAATTTGTCGAGCGATGGGCTCCATACATGGCTAGAACGACAAGATACTCTAACGACAGGACAAAATAAACTGCATCGTTTACTCAATGCAACAGACCCTGTGACCTCGCAATTTTTAAGGCAGGAAGTGGATTTGAAAAAAGTCAAGCATTATTTTGAGGAACAGGGGCTACCTTTTGCTTTTAAGAAAGTGGAGCATGGCACCAACATTTTTTTCAAAGTGAAAGACGAGGCCTTAGCTAAAAAGGCCTTAGAGGGAATTTTGGCAGAACTGACAACCCGCCCTGCCGAGGTAGTGAGTCAACTGGTTAAAAATCCTAATGTACAAACCTTTGAAGAAAAACTCAAAGCGGGTAAAGCCCAAGAGGCAGAGCGCCTGTCCCGTGTGGCGAGACGACAGGACAAAAGTGTTGAAGCTACACCAAAGATGGGAGGAATAAAATGAGTGATAGAACCCGCCCCTATCAAAAGAATTTGAAGCACTACCTGATTTTATCGGGAGTGCTTTTTATTTTAGGATTTTGGTTGGGGAATTTTTTGACAGGCCTACCGGGGCAAACGCTGGCAGATCAGTTCGACAGCCTCTTTAACTATGCCTTATTGGAACTCTTATCAGACCAGGACTTCCAATTTCTTTATGTGCCGACCTCAATCGGTTTTTTATTTGCCCTTATTGGGGGATCTTCGGGACTGATTGCTTATGTTCGCAATAATGACCACGGCGTTTACCGCAATAATGAAGAACATGGCTCGGCAAGGCTTGCGCGGCCAGAAGAAATCAGTCATTTTGCGGATTTAAGACCTGAGAATAATATTATCTATACGCAAAAAGCCCGCATGGGCTTGATTAACCAAGCGATTGATTATCGCTACCAAAAGAATAAAAACGTCGTGGTGTTGGGCGGGCCGGGCTCAGGGAAAACTTATACCTTTGTCAAGCCTAATCTCATGCAACTGCTGGGAAGTTATATCGTTACCGACCCGAAAGGACTACTAGTCCGTGAATGTGGCAAGATGTTAGAGGAAAATGACTATCAAGTTAAAATCTTTGATTTGGTCACGTTTTTTAACAGCGACCGCTTTAATATTTTTCATTATTTAGAGGATGAAATGGATGTGGATCGAATCTTTGGAGCCATTTCAGAAGCCACTAAAAAAGGCGATAATCAAAGCGAAGATTTCTGGCAACGCGCAGAAGGACTCCTTGCCCGTGCGATGATTACCTTTTTGTGGATTGATGGACAAGATAACGATTATACCCCTGACCTTGGCATGGTCTCAGAACTTTTTCGTCATATTGAACGCAAAGAGGCAAAGGTCCCAAGTGTGGTGGAGGAGTGGATGGAAGAACAAAACGCTCGCCACCCAAATAACTACGCTTATAAACAATGGACACTCTTTAATGACCTTTTTAAAGCGGAAACACGCTCCAGTGCGCTTGCGATTGCGGCAACCCGCTTTTCGGTGTTTGACCATGATAAAGTCGTTAATCTGATTGCGGAAGATACCATGGACATTGATTCTTGGAATGAAGAAAAGACAGCCGTCTTTTTGGCGATTCCTGAAACAGATGACAGCTATAACTTTATCGCAGCTATGTTTTTATCAACGGTCATGGAGCGCTTGCGTAAAAAAGCAGATGAAGTGCTGCAAGGTACGAGAACCTTGCCAAATGGGAAAACGCTTTTGAATGTGCGCTTTATCTTAGATGAGTTCGCAAACATTGGGCGGATTCCAAACATTGATAAAGCCTTGGCCACCTTTAGAAGCCGAGAAATGTCGATTGTGATTATCCTGCAAGCTTTAGCTCAGCTCAAAACTATGTATAAGAACGGTTGGGAAACTTTGCTGAATAGTTGTGACAGCCTGCTCTTTTTGGGGGGAGATGAGAAAGAAACCACAGCCTATCTCTCTCAACGTGCAGGGAAGCAGACTATTTCCATTCGCAATCGAACGCAAAATCATGGGCGAGGTGGAGGCTCAACGAGTTATCAAAAACAAGCGCGGGATCTCTTTACGCCTGATGAGATTGGCCGATTAAACAATAACTCGGCGCTACTCTTCATCTCAGGACAGTATGTCTTTAAGGATAAAAAATACACGGTGGATGACCACCCGAATGCCGCATTATTGGCTCAAAACCCACAAGACCCAAATTGGTACACCTATAAACGTTATATGGACGAGGAGGAAGAATTTTTGGATAAGGCCACACAAATCATTGACCATGGTGTCATTACCCACGAGGAGGCGGCCTAAGATGAAACCAAAGTCTCCTAAAAACAAAACGCTTGATTGGCAGCTTAAAGATATTCCTAAAGCACAGTTGAACAGGATATTATCAAAAGACGATACCTTAGAAAAACTTGAAACCATCGTCAATCACTCCATTTGTGGTAATACCTTTGAGTTGATGGAGTGGCTCCCTAAGCAATGTGTGGATTTAGCCATTGTGGACCCGCCCTATAATTTGGATAAAAAATACGACGGCAAGTCGTTTAAAAAGATGAAGTCGGCTGATTATCAAGCCTATACAGTGGCTTGGATTGAACGACTCAAGCCCTTACTCAAAGAAAAGGCGACAGTCTATGTTTGTACGGATTGGCAAACAAGCCTAGAAATTGCGCCCCTCCTTGGTCAGTATTTTCACATTCAAAATCGCATCACATGGCAACGAGAGAAAGGGCGAGGGACTTTATCTAACTGGAAAAATGGAATGGAGGACATTTGGTTCTTAACCAACACGAAAGACTATACTTTTAATTTGGAGCAGGTCAGAATACGTCATAAGGTGTTTGCCCCCTATAAGGAAAACGGTCAGCCTAAAGATTGGCAAGAGACCCAAGCAGGAAAATTCAGAGATACCCTACCGTCTAATTTTTGGCCGGACATTTCCGTGCCTTATTGGTCCATGCCAGAGAATACAGCGCACCCGACCCAAAAGCCTGAAAAGTTGCTGGCAAAATTGATTTTAGCAAGTTCTAATCGGGGTGACCTCGTCTTTGATCCATTCTCTGGGTCAGGTTCAAGCCTCGTCACCGCTAAAAAGCTAGGACGGCGCTACGTCGGGATTGAACAAAGTTTGCGTTATACAGCTTGGGGCGAAGTGAGGTTGAAACGGGCAGAGCGAGATTCCACCATTCAAGGCTATGCGGCAGGTGTATTCTGGGAAAGAAATACCTGGCTCGACCAGAAAAAAAGTAGGAAAAATCAGAAGGGAGGCAAGAGTGGCTGAAATTCAAACGCTTGATGATCGAAAAGAACTTTTAGCCCAAGCGCAATCGGCGAATATCTTTCAAGTTGCCCAGCAACTGGGATTAAAAGCGCTTGGCTCGAATATGTATGACTGGGAGGGACATCAAAGTATCTGGCTTAATCCCAGAAAGAATCGTTTTAATTGGTTCTCAGAAAACTTGTGGGGTGGGCCTGTTGATTTAGTCAGCTTGGTTCTTTTTAACGCTCGGACATTTGAGGAGCGTCGAGCGCACTTCAAAGAAGCAGTAGCTTACCTCACACAAACAGAGTGGCAAAAGTTTGACGTTCAAAAAATCCCCCAAGCGCAACCTTTTCATTACTATTTGAGAGACCAGGCCAACAAAAGCCTTGCAGAGAAGTACCTTAGCAAAGCTCGTTGCTTATCTCAAGCAACGATTCAGTTCTTTGAGGAAAAAGGCTTAATCGCACAATCGCAGTGGCGGAATACCCTCGAAAATGGTCAATATTTTTATGAACCGATTTTGGTCTTTAAGCATTTTGATAAGCCCCTCCACATGGTGGGTGCCAGTGTGCAAGGCATTAAGGCTTATCCCGAATTGCACAAGGATCACGCCAGTGGACATTTGAAACGGGTCTTGAAAAACTCAGGAGCTTATGGAGGCATGGTGCTTGATATTGGCCAACCGGAGCGCTTGATTGTTTTTGAAGCCCCGATTGACTTAATGAGTTATTATGAACTTCATCAGGCAGAACTTGAAAACGTCAAGCTGATTTCAAGTGATGGCTATAAGTCTCAAGTCATCTCACGCTACCTTGCAGAGATTTATGGTTGTGAGGAGCTGGCACTTGTCCAAAAGGAAAAGTTTTTAGAGACTTTTGACCGCTTGGCGGTAAATATTGAGGACTTACCTAAGCAGCTGATTACTTTTGCCTATGACCATGATGAAGCAGGGAAAACTTTTGTGAAACGGTTTAATGACCAGTATCCTAATGCCCCCAAATTTGCACAGACAGATTTCCCACCGCTTCATGTGGGACAAGTAAAAAATGATTGGAATGATGAACTAAAAAGTCAGAAAGGATTGATGACAATGAAAACTGAGTCAAGTGAAAAATCAGAGAAAAGGGCGAGCTTTTTAAAGCTCTCAGACACGGAACAAACTTATCTCATTCAGAAATCTCGTGCGGATGAAGAGAAAAAGACGGCAGATCAAATTGTAGCGGCGCAACACCTCCGTGAGCTGCAATGGAATTTCAAAAAGGAGGATCAGACCCGATTAGATGGTCTTTATGACCAGTTGATTGACCAAGACTTTTCCCCGCTTGACCTGCTTGCTTTAGAGCCAACGCAGGACGAAGTGGTGCAAACGCTCCTTAAAGAAACGCAACAATTTGATGATGAAATGACTAATCTCTTTACACAGGCCCCACCTGCCCCTCAACCTCAAAAAGAAGCAACAACAAATCCAGTCGTTGAGCCACCCCAAGCACCGCAGACCACTTCACCCGTTGAGACAAGGACGTCTCCCCAAAAGGTAGAAACGAAGAAGGAGCTTCCTAGCGAGGTCAAAAGTGTCCTCACAAAAGAAGAGCTAGAAATCGTACTCTCGGCGCATTTTTCAAAAATTGAGGGACTGGTCAATCAATTTAAAAAGGAAGTCTTGGAAAATAAGACTATGTCCAAAGAGGAAACTCAAACAGAAGTCAAAGGGATTAGAGCACAGATTCATGAGCGCTTATTGGAGCTTGTGAATCAGGTAAAAGGAGCGATTCTCAATAAGAGAAATCAAATGGGTACAGCGCTCCAAGCCACAAGAATTTCTGTGACCAATACTCTGAAATCCCCTTTTCTGAAATTGAGTCAAGAACTCCAAGCCATAAGTCAAAACTTAGCGCAGCGTTTTGCTTTGGAGGAGGTGCCTAAGACCCCTAAAAAAGTCAAAAGTAGAAAAGCATTGGCTGAGGAACTGTCAGAGAAAGCAAAAGTGATTGAGGACTTGAAAGCCCAACTGGCGACGCAAGGTCAAAAACAGCCAGAAGCAGAGAAGTCAAAGACGGCTAAAAAGCGGTCAAAGTCTAAAAAGAACTTTGACACGCGACTCCAACAGGCCAAAGAAGTGGAACAAGATAAAATAAAAGCCGTTGCCGCTCAAGGAAATCTGCCTGTCGCTAAGGGAATTTCAGTCTAAAAAAGAGAAAAATCACGTTTTTGAGGAGTAAATTTGGCTTTTTTATCACGTTTTCAAGGTGTAAAAATGATGAGTTTTCACGTTTTAGCAAGTTAATTTTGCGAATAGTTTAGGTTTTTGGAGGTTCAGGAGCAAGAAAATTCCCTTTAAAAAATCTTTTTGTAAAAAATGGGACTTTCTGATAAAATAGGTGAAGAAAATGCCTGAAAAAGAATGGATTGATTGTTGGACTAATGTCAAATAATTAGACACAAAAAATGGAAATTAAATTTTAAAATACTCCATTTATTTCTGATTAGGGGTTAATTCATGGTTGGCAGAATGAGGATTGTAGTTGTTGTAAAAACATTCAATGTATTCAAAACAAGAAAGTTGTACTTCTTGAATGGAATGAAAAGTCTTCCGATTGATTTCCCAAAGTTTCAGGTACTTGAAAAAATCTCAGTGACAGAATTATCATAGGGGTAACCAGGTTTAGAATAGGAAGCTAGAATATTATTTTCATCCAAGAGCTTTCTGAATGCTTGAGCTTTAAATTGTGATCCCTGGTCAGAATGAAAAATTAAA
>NZ_WITJ01000029.1 GCF_009601015.1 Lactococcus hircilactis | reverse complement strand
TGACGAGGGATTGCTTGAATTCCTCGTCGTAGCGTTGATGATAGGTCATAGTAAGCCTTTCTGTTTTGTGTCTTATGAGACAAATTATAACACATTATTTTGTGTCCACTTTTATAGTATATATCCAAAAGAAGATAGGTATTCGATTGTGAACAATCTGGGCTTTTGGAATAGTATGATCCAGTGGATAAATAAATTTTCGATATCCCGAAGATTTCCATAATGAGCAAAAAAGCAGAGATACAATAAAAGTAGATAAAGAATATTATTTAGAAAGGTTGGGTGAGTCCAATGGGTAAGACAAAATAAAAAATATCAATAGAACTTTGAGGTCACTATTGATACTCGTTGCACATTAGAGTGCTATATCATTATAGCACAAATCACAAAAACAGAAAGTGGGGCTATTATGGCTAATAAAAATGTAAATCTTGATGCAATGTTCATGGAACAATTTGAAGAATTAACTGATGAAGAACTTACAAAAGTTACAGGAGGTCAATTATTAGGTTTTTATGGAGATGATGTGGTCAATTTAGAAGGTTATTTTCTTCGTTACAAAGAGGGAGAAGGAGTAATTTTTATTGATTAAAGATTATAGATAAAATAAAATTATAAAACGTAAGAAGGAGAGTGCAATTGCAAAAAGGAAAATTTTACAAGTTAAAATGGTTAATAATTGCACTTTTTCTTTTTTTATTATATTTATTACCTAATATTATTTCTGCAAATATGGTTTCGTTATTTTTTTGGACAAAAAGTTATGATCAAATGCTTCAATATGCAGGATATAGTGAGTTATTTTTATTAATTTTAGGAAATGTAATAGGAATATTCATTTGTTATAGATTCGGATTTTATAATAAGTGGAAATCTGTGTTTAGCATCAAAAATACAATAATTCTCTTAATTTTTATAATAACTCTACTTATCGTTGAGTGGGGAGCGCAAACTTTTTATCAGTATTATGCTTCTGGAATTTTAGGGGATACGCAATCAGCTACCTATAATGAAAGTATTATGCCACCAGTTGTTTATTATACAATTATAAATTTTAGCGCTCCAGTATTTGAAGAAGCTATTTTTCGCGAATGTATCTACAGATTTTTCAAAAATCCGAATATATCTTTTATCGTCTCTTGTGTACTTTTTGCTTTTCTACATACTGGTTTTACAACGTCATTTTGGGTGTATATTATTATGGCGATGATGTTTACCGCTGTTTATCATAGGAGAAGGGTACTATTAGATAGCATAATCGTTCATTTAGGTTATAATGTGCTTATTACTCCAGTTTTTAAATTATTATTTCATCTTTTTGGATTTTACTAAAAATGAAGTTAAAAGATTTTTTGATAAAAGAAATCTGTGCGCAAAATATGTGAGTGAAAAAGCAATGAATACACTTAAAAAAATATGTTAATCAAAAAAATGCATAAAGTTTTGCAAACAGAATTTTAAGAATTGGTGGAAATATGATATCAATTCATTTAGTATTTTTGATAGCAGTTCTTTAAATCCTAATGATAAGTGAAAAATCAGGTTTATAATAAAAGTATAGATAAAGAATATCCTTTAGAAAGAAAGATTAGCTGGACTAATGTCTAATTATTTGACATTAGTCCATCATCATCGTATCTTTTGAATTTAGACATAGAAAGCTTTCCTTTTTAGTGTTTGTTAAACAGATTATAACATACCTTTATCTGTCCATTTTTATATTATAGCTCCAGAATACGCAACAAATTTGGCTTACACGAATTAATGCTCTCATCCAAGGTGGAGGTATTACTGGTAATGAAGCCCAAATCTTGAAGCATTATAAAAAAGAATTTGTAAGAGGACAAGGAACATTTGAAAGCCAATTGGTTGAATTACAAATTGAGCTATATCCATTAATCGCTGGGCAGAAAATGTCAAAAAAGATTCACAAGTTTTATAATGAGCTATATTTTGATAGTAAATTAAATAAAAGTGAATTTTGATTGATCCTATTATAGATTTATCCATGGCAATAAAGATACTGTTGTGGAAGGTAAGAAATTAGAAAAAGAAAGAGTAAATAACT
The DNA here is from genome assembly GCF_009601015.1 of Lactococcus hircilactis. GTDB lineage: Bacteria > Bacillota > Bacilli > Lactobacillales > Streptococcaceae > Lactococcus > Lactococcus hircilactis. The sequence continues at coordinate 12,722 of NZ_WITJ01000029.1, read as the reverse complement.
TGACACTTTTCGGGAACTCAAAAATTGGGTGTTATAATGTACTTATCATAAGAGAACTAAGGAAACGAGGTACGGTCCAATGGGTAAGACAAAAAAAGTACCAATAGAACTTTGAGGTCACTAATGATACTTGTCGCACATCGGAGTGCTATATCATTATAGCACATAATTAGAAAAAGAAAGGCGGTCTATCATGAAAAATGAAAAAATTAACGCTCTGGGATTTGTGGAGCTTATGGATGAAGAACTTAAAGCAATAAAGGGTGGATTTTGGGTAGATGCTCTTTTGGGAGGATTAGGAGGACTTTCTTCTTCCCCAACATTAGATCAACTTAATGGAGGAGCTACTCGTAATTTTGTAGCCCCAAGCTGTTCACCTTATGGACATGGAGGAACTCCAAACGACTAGGAGAGACTATGAAAGCAATTCATCTTAAAACTGGTAAAGAAGTTGAATATTGGATAGTAAGTCATCAAGAAGTTAAACCAAAATGGATTGAGCATGAGTTTTATATTGGAAAGATGGGCTGGATTACTGAATATGCACTACGTTACGGATGGATAAGTATTCGAGGCGAGAGCTATAGACTCAATATCGGAGATGTATTCATATATGATGGAAAAGAAATAAAATTTTTGAGTCCAGAAAAGTTTGAAAGGGGGTATAGTCCAATGCAAAATAAAATCTAGATAATTAGAAAAATTTCTAAATTCTAATTATTATAAACTGTCGCAATTAAAAATGAAAAATAGAAATGAGGAAAATAAAATGTTTGACACAAAGTTAGTAATGAACAAATTTCAAAATTTGACAGACGAAGAGCTGGCGGCGATAAATGGTGGGGAATCTGGTTTAAGTTGGAATGATTGGACTAAAATTGCAAATGGCTGGGGCTCGGCAGCAAACTATAACGCAGGTTCTGTTGCTGCCGCTAATCATTATAATCCATATGATGATTTCTAAGAATGAAATAAAATTGAAATTAAGGAGAAGTAAAAATGGATGCTTTATTTCATAACAGAAAGGTGAAAGTTTGGAAAATTTCAGATAGTTCGATAAATGATGAGTGGGTGGAAAAAGCTTTTTATGAAGGTCGAATTCGCTGGTTAAAATTTGATGGTTTGAGACTTCAAGTAATGGATAATCAAATTCCTTATTCTGGTTCAACAGGAGAATATTTGGTCTATGATTCCAAAGGAGATAGATACTCGATTGTGAATGAATTGGGCTTTCTGGAATGGTACAATCCATTATAGGAGCCACATATCTTAAGATAAAGCGGATTGAGAGCGGTGTCGCCGTCTATCTCCTGTGGAACACTTTTGCATCAGTTATCAATTTAGGCTAATAATTTATTGAAAAGAATGTCAATAATAAGGTGACGTTCTTTTTTGTTATATCAGCCTGAGTAAAAAACTTGACACTTATTAAAAGTCCAAAAATTTGGTGTTACAATGAATTGGAGGCATCTCTAAAGCTTATGCACAAACCATTGCAAACGCAACATCAAATGCTGTTTCAACATGGAGCTTGGAGTTGAGCCTTGCGATGTCAGCTGAATATTTTTACTATTAATGTTAAGTAATATTTGAAAAGTGAGAAATGAATGAAACCAGAATATGAGAATCTAACGATTGAAGAAGTCTATAATAATGGTTTAGCAAAAAAAATAGGTGTTCCAATATTTTCGTGGACATTTGCAACTCCTATGGTTTATTCAATCGACAAACCGATTAACAATCGTGGACAAATAACGATTGATGAGCTTTATTCCAGTTTGACGGATGAAGAAAAAAAGATGAAAGTTGCGCAGTATCTTGATTCAAAAAAGCCATCAAACACTATATTCTGGATATTGGGCGTGATCAGTATTTTTACTATTGGGATGGCTCTGTTTGTAGTGTTGCGCGTAGTTATTAAATGATGATTAAAGCACTAACGAAATAAAAATCAGAGTTATAGTAAAACTATCAATAAAGAATATCCTTTATAAAGGAGTTGAGTCCAATGGGTCAAATAAAATAAAAAAAAAGCATCAATAGAGCTTTGAGGTCACTATTGATACTCGTTGCACAACGCCGTGGTGTATCATTATAGCACAAAACCAGAAAAAGAAAGGTGGTCTATCATGATAAATGAAAAAATGAATGCTCTTGAATTTGTAGAGCTTGCGGATGAAGAACTAGAAGTTATTAATGGCGGGAAAAGCTGCAGCGGTGGCGGTCTAAATGCGTCAGATGCCATTGGTATTGCTGGAATTATTATCACTATCCTTCTTGCGCCATAAATGGAAAATAAGAGCATCCTTGGAAAGCTAAAAACTGCCATGAAGAGGAAATACGGATTTTGGAAATCTCGAATCTTAGAGTAGGAGTTGCATCTCTCAAAAATGCAGCTTCTCCAATAGTTTATAAGCTATTGGAGAGGTTCCACAAATTCTGAAGGAAAGGAAGAAATGATGAAATTCAAGAAAAAACATTACACACCCCAAGTGGATGAAATGGATTGTGGTGTCGCTGCGTTGTCTATGATTTTGAAGTTCTATGGTTTTGAACATACTTTAGCTTCTTTGCGTGTGGTAGCACGGACAGATATGGAAGGAACGGCAGCACTTGGCATCAAGCGCGCAGCCGAACAATTTTAGTGTTTGTTAAACAGATTATAACATACCTTTATCTGTCCACTTTTATAGTATATCTCCAAAACGTGCAAAGACAAGAGGACATTCAAAGAAAAAGCAAAGCTTATGGATTCCCTTTTGTTTAAGCAGTTCAACCATAGGACGATAGCCCGCATTGGCGTGTTCTTGACGAATGCTAAGCATTTCTTGTTCAATGACTTCATCTTTGTTGGGACGCTCGAAACGAGCTACCCAGTAATAATAAGTCGCTTTGGGAAGTTCTGAAATGATGAAGAGTTGCTTGAGGGGAATCGCTTAAAATAAATATATTAGAATTATACATTTTTGACTCTAAGAAATTGGATTAACGTCAATTTTGTAATATAATAAAATCATCAAAATAAAAGGAGAATTTACAAATGGAAAATCAATTAAATTTTGAAACTGTTTCTGATGAAAAACTTACAGAAGTATTTGGAGGTCACGTAGAGACTTTCGAAGATGCTTGGTGGCCTAACGGTGGATTTGGTGATGCGGGTAATGGAAGATTTATTAATTAACTAGTGATAGGGATGAAATCAACATTTAAAGAGTTGACCAATGAAGAATTACTTCTTGTTACTGGAGGTCAAGTAAAAACCTTTGAAAATGGCGGATATATTCCTATTAGTAGTGGGATTTATCCTAGACAATAAAGATTTTTAACAAAAAATTACTGACATTTTGTCAGAAATTTTTTCGCTTTACTAGGAGGGATTTATGCAAGAAAATAAAAAAAAATATCCAGGTTGGATAAGGTGGAGCTTATTTATATACAGTATTATAGCATTCTTAATTACAGCTGGTTATACTGTTTTTCATCTCTATTTTTTTAAAATAAATTGGGAACGATATGAAAATAATAATGCTTACTGGTATAAAGCAAATAAAATTTTGCAGCATGGCGTATTCAGAATCAAAGGTCAAGAATTGGCTCTGCACTCTTTTTTATTAATTGGACTTTTGGTAATGGGAATCATCATCTCTATTTGGCTTTTTGTTTTCGCTTGGCGCACTTATTATGCTCGAACACGAATCCCATTAATTGCTACATTTAGTTATGTGTTACCGTTAATTCCCTTCGGGACAAATGTACTGCTTACATTAATTATTGCTTATATTTTTATTTTAATTGGTAGTGCACTTTCTGTCAGTGCCTTAAAACTTCTTTAAGAAGTGGATTATTATCAAATAATTAAACAGACAATAGAATCTAAATCTGATAAATTTATTGAACTCTATTTTCATATAAAAAGATAAGCATTTTCAGCAGTCTCCTCTTTAGCCTTATCTCTTTATTTTAAATCTTAAAAAACTTCTAGGCTTTTTTTGAAGAAGCAGGCCTATTTTAACATATTTCAGAAAATCATATCAGCCATAATCCCCGTGGTTAAGCGATTTACTAGAAATGGAGAGTGGAAGAGGCTAAAAACTGCCATGAAGAGGAAATACGGATTATAGAAATCTCGAATCTTAGAGTAGGAGTTGCATCTCTCAAAAATGTAGCTTCTCCACTGGTTTATAAGCAATTATAAACTATTGGAGAAGTTCCACAAATTCTGAAGGAAGGGAAGAAATGATGAAATTCAAGAAAAAATACTACACGTCCCAGGTGGATGAAATGGATTGTGGTGTCGCTGCGCTGTCCATGATTTTGAAGTTCTATGGTTCTGAACATTCTTTAGCTTCTTTGCGTGTGGTAGCACGGACAGATATGGAAGGAACGGCAGCACTTGGCATCAAGCGCGCGGCTGAACAATTAGATTTCAATGTGCAAGCGATCCAGGCAGATATGACACTTTTTGAGATGGAAAATATTCCGTATCCTTTTATTGTACACGTAATCAAGGAACAGAAATACCCGCATTACTATGTGGTCACAAGTGCAGTTGAGCAATATATCCACATTGCAGATCCCAATCCAACAGTTAAGTTGACAAAATTATCGCGTGAACAGTTTGCATCTGAGTGGACAGGGATTTCACTTTTTATCTCTCCAAATCCAAGTTATCATCCTGTGAAGGAAAAAGCTAGCTCTCTCTTTTCTTTTGTGCCAGTTCTTGCTCGTCAAAAGAAGCTGATTGCTAATATCGTGATTGCGGCTCTTCTTGTGACGCTTATCAATATTATCGGCTCTTATTATCTTCAAAATATTATTGATGACTATATTCCAAACGCATTAATGACAACGTTAGGCATTATTTCAGTGGCCTTGATGATTACTTATATTATCCAGCAAGTGCTTTCTTTTGCCCAGAACTTTTTACTTAATGTCTTGGGACAACGTTTAGCGATTGATGTTATTTTATCCTATATTCGCCATATTTTTGAGTTGCCGATGTCCTTCTTTGCGACACGACGTACGGGGGAAATTACGTCACGTTTTTCAGATGCAAATTCAATCTTAGATGCATTGGCTTCGACGATTATGTCGCTCTTTTTAGACGTGACGATTGTTTTGTTGACAGGCGTGGTGCTCGGATTACAAAATCTCCAGCTTTTTTTACTTGTTTTAGCTTCTATTCCTATCTATGTCATTATTATTTTCGTTTTCGTGCACCTATTTGAAAAGCAAAATCAAGAAACCATGCAAGCTAATGCTGTGATGAGTTCTTCAATCATTGAAGATATCAACGGGATTGAAACCATTAAAGCATTAGGAAGTGAAGAAAAACGTTATCAAAAAATTGACCGTGAATTTGCGGATTTCTTGAAGAAAAGTTTTGCCAGACAAAAATCAGAAGCTCTCCAAGTCACCCTTAAAACAGGAACGCAGTTGTTATTAAATGTCTGTGTCCTCTGGTTAGGGGCTCAGCTTGTCATGCATCAAAAAATTACGTTGGGGCAGCTCATTACCTTTAACGCCTTATTAACTTATTTTACGAATCCTTTGACCAATATAATTAACTTACAAACCAAACTTCAATCTGCATGGGTAGCTAATAATCGGCTGAATGAGGTTTATCTCGTTGAAAGTGAGTTCGCAGGAGAAAAAGCAGAACTGAGCGTGCTAAATACAGAAATTGAATTCAATCATGTATCTTATAAATATGGTTTTGGGCGTAATACATTGACGGATATCAACTTAATGATCCATGAAAATGAAAAACTGACCATTGTGGGCATGAGTGGTTCAGGTAAGAGTACGTTGGTCAAGCTTATCACGAATTTCTTTGAGCCAAATGAAGGGACGATTACACTTGGAAAACTTGATATAAAAAACTTTGATAAACACCAGCTCCGTGGGATTGTCAATTATCTGCCACAACAGCCTTATATCTTTACAGGTACGATTATGGAGAATCTGTTGTTAGGTGCAGCGCCTACGGTTTCTCAAGAAGAAATCACACGAGCGGTTGAATTGGCAGAGATTAAAACTGACATTGAACAAATGCAATTGGGTTATCAGACCGAACTCTCAAGTGATGCGACGAGTATCTCAGGTGGACAAAAGCAGAGGATTGCGATTGCGCGTACTTTGCTTTCTCCTGCTAAAGTGCTGATTTTTGACGAGGCAACAAGTAATTTGGATATGATTACCGAGAAAAAGATTTTGCAGAATATTTTTGAGTTGAACAAGACGATTATCTTTATTGCTCATCGTCTCTCTGTCGCACAAAAGAGCGATCGAATTATTGTGATTGATGGTGGACAAATTATTGAGCAAGGCAATCATAAGGAATTGCTTGCCGCAAACGGCTTTTATGCGAAACTCTATAAAAGTTAGGAGGGAGAAAAAATGTTTGATAAACGACTTTTAGAAAGCTCTGAGCTTTATGATAAACGTTATCGGAACTTTGCGACACTGATTATTTTTCCAATACTGACTTTATTTATTGGTTTGTTTATCTTTGCGTTCTTTGCAAAAAAAGAACTGGTTGTAACGACTTCAGGAGATATTGAGCCGACAAAAATTGTGGCACAAATCCAATCGACAAGTAATAATAAGATTATTCAAAATGATTTGTCAGAAGGGAAGTCCCTTACAAAAGATACAATTTTATTGCGATATAATGGAGATTCCGATGCCACACAGTTGAGTGTACTCAATGCACAATTGACACAAGTTCAAAATCAAAAGCAACAATTGGGATTTTTGCAAAACAGTCTCTTGCAAGATAAAAATTTATTTAAAAAAGGGGATGATTTTGGTTATGAACAGACTTTTGAGAATTACCAAGCGCAAGTCAAGACTTTGTCTGACAATATTGCTAAAAGTAATCAAGGCGTGGCAGATCAAAATGCGACGGTGTCCAATGAAAAGGAGGCAATCAATCAACAAATTGATACCTTGAATACACAAATCAGTCAATATACGGAGCTTGAAAATACAGCATCAGGAAATGGCAGCATTTCATCAAATAATCCCTATCTTGACCAGTATAATAGTTATACAGCACAGCTTGAAGCATTGCAAAATACAGTGAGTATGGCAACATCTGATACCAAAAAAACTGCTCAAGTGAGCGCAGATGCACAAAAAAGTACCTTAAAAGCGCAATTCCTAGCAACTGTTCAGGGCGATGTGGCAAGTTTGCAAAGTCAGATACAAAGCTTAACGGTGCAATCAAGCGGGCTAACAAACAGTAATACCTATGATAATAGTTTAAGTAGTCAATCCCTTTCGCTTACGGCTGGAGCACTTGCCAGTGCAAATAAGAAAATGTCAGGACTGGATGAGAGCCTAACGGAACTTCATGCTAAAATAGCTTTGCAAAATCAGGTGGATGAGCAATCCACTGTACGTGCGGGGAGTGTGGGCATTTTACACGTCTTACCAAATATTTTGGGATTAAAGGCGATTCCTGCTGGAACACCTATAGCAGAGGTTTATCCAGAACTTTCAAAGAACGTATCTATTGACTTGACGGCCTATGTACCAAGTACAGAGATTTCTGCTTTGAAAAATGGACAGACATTGCGTTTTACTGTTGAGCAAAATCTTCCGAAACCTGAGATTTTATCTGGTAAAATTTCAAAAATAGATAGTGCCCCCACCGCTCAAAATGGTTTAAATTTATACAAAGTGCAGGCTCAAACTCTTTTGAAGTCAAGTGATGTCGTAAAATTGCGTTACGGTCTGCAAGGGAAAGTTACGATTATTACTGGGAATAAGAGCTATTTTGATTATTATAAGGACAAAGTACTTGGAAAAGATTAAAATAGAATAATAAATCAATAGTGATAGGAAAGGCTCATGCAATGCGAGAGCTACTTGCTAATATAAATATAAGGTAAAAATAATGGAGAAAAAATTACATTTAGGTAAAGCTTTTAAGGAAATGCGAAACCGAGTAGGTGTAACAAGTACTGACTTAAAAGGAATCATGAGTCGTGAAAGTCTTGTGAAATTTGAAGGCGATAAAAATACGCTGGGACTTGAAAAGTTAAATGCAGCGCTTGAGTTTATGGGATTTACTTTGACTGATTTATACTATTTTGCGGGGATTTATCATGTCGTTCCAGTTTATGGAAGAACCTTTCAAAAACTAAGACGCCAACGTGGTTATCATCGAAATTTTTTCATTAATCTGGGTGTTAGTTCGACACGTTTGGAATGCTTTGAAGAGGGAAAGATTATGTTTCCTTACCATATTCTTGATGCAATGCTTTTAAGTATAAAAATTCCTGAAGGAGATTATTCTTTTGCCTTAATTAATAAGGAAGATTATTTTATAAAGACAGTTGATAAATTAGATATGGCAGTAAGAAAACGAGACTTTGGTTATATCCATTCTGTCGAGGAATTTGCACATCAATATGCGATAAATGAAGAAGAACAGATCGTTGATGTTGATGAAAGTGAGAAAAATCCAGCAGATTATTCTGAAAATGATTTGGATTATTATATCAATCAGCATTTGACACGAGAATATGCGGATTTTCGTGTCTTAGAAATTACGGCACAAGCCTCATATAGAGGTTTGACGGATAGTGAGATGACAGAACTTGGTGATTTCTTGATGGGGATCGATCTTTGGTTGGAGTACAGTTTAGGGATTTTAGCTTTAAATTCTTGGCAACTTCCTTACTTAATTGTCTATGATATTCTTCATGAAATTGTTATAGATAAATTCTATATTAATAAACTTATTTACAGGCGAAGGATCTTACAGACAGCAGGAAGAGCGGCAATGTCTTTAGCTGTACAAGGTGATTTTATTCACGCAAGAAAATTATTAGAAATGGTAAAGCCATTTAACTTTACAATAGATACCCATACTCAAGGAATGTATCGTTTTGCACAAGCCTTTGTAGCATTTAAAGAGGGAATCTTGGAGGGACAAAGAGAAATGATTGAAGTAATCAAAGCCTTTGAAATCTTTGGGGAAATTCCAAGTCGTGATTTTGCACAGCACTACTATGATACTCATGTAAGTTTGTAGGACAGCGCGTGTTTTTTGAGATTGGACGCCAAGCAACCTTTGACCAAAAATTATGGATGGAGGAGGAACGAAAACAACTCCAAGAACCTTCAAAGACTCAATCTGAAAGTGCCTTACTTATAACAACAATCACTATACTATAATAGAGTGAATCCAGACAACCAAGCGCAGATTGAGCTAAAAGAGTTTATGATTTTTAGAGAGGAGGAATTTATGACTAACGCACAATCCTTTACAAAATATGGACTAATGTCAAATATTTAGACACAAAATGAGCTATATTTTCTTAAAATAGTTTTCTTCTTTCTGATTTGGAGTTAAACCATTGTTTGCGGAATGAGGATTATAGTTGTTATAAAACTGTTCGATGTATTCAAAGCAAGAGAGTTGAACTTCTTGAATGGAGTGATAAGTTCTTCTGTTTATTTCCCGTTGTTTGAGGTACTTGAAAAAGGCCTCAGTGACAGCATTATCATAAGGATATCCAGGTTTGGAGTAAGAAGCAAGCAATTGATGCTCATCTAATATTTTTCTAAAGGAAGCTGATTTAAATTGGCTACCTTGATCCGAATGAAAAATGATTGGTTCCTTAGGCTTCCTCTTATTTATAGCCATCCCTAATGTGTCACAGGCAAGTTTAGCATCAATCCTGTCACTTACTTTCCAAGCAATACATTTTCTAGAGTAGAGGTCAAGGATGGCGCAGAGATAAACATGCCGTCTATGTCCTATAGAAATATAAGTGAAATCAGTTGTCCATACTTGATTCGGGGACTTAGGATTAAATTCTTGTTTAAGGAGATTATCAGAAGAAAATGCAGGAGAGTGTTTTGATTTAACTCTAGGTTTAATCGTTGACATTTTAGGGAGTGTCATAGACTTGAGAAGTCTTAAGATACGCCCCTCAGAAATATTAACGCCATAATCACGCAGGAGAATGATTTTAAAAGCTCTCGTTCCAATTCTTTTCTTGGCTTTCATATAAATCTCAAGGAGTAATTTTCTCAAGCGTTGATTTTCTATTTCACGTTTTGAGGGCTTCTTGTTTATGAAGTTATAGTAGGTGGAACGATTGACATGTAAAACACGACAGAGCATAACTGTCGTGTGTTCAAATCGGAGTCTATAGACTGCTTTTAATCTCACTTGGAGTTTTGCATGAATATGGCACTTGCTTTTTTTAAGATAAGATTTTCTTCTTCGAGTTGGGCATTCCTTTTTTGTAATTCTTGAATCTGTTTAGCAGTCAAGACCGTATTATCTTCAAGACGAACTTGAGAGTACTGCTTGATCCATTTTGCAAGTGCAGAAGGGGAGACACCATAGTCTTTACAGAGTTCGGATTGAGTTTTACCTGTTTGGTAGAGATTAACGAGAGATTGCTTAAATTCCTCGTCGTAACGTTTAAAACCTGACATAAAAGTCCTTTCATTTTTGTGTCTTAATAGACAGATTATAACACACAATTTTCTGTCCACTTTTATAGTATAGCTCCAATCATGGACGTAGAGAAATGCCCTAACCGTTGGCAGATACGCTGATTCCGATTATCAAAAAGGATGAGCTTGATCGCATTTCATAGGATTTTTTGAGGCAGTATTATCCAGAAATGTTAGAAAAACCACAAGCGATGAATCCATTTCGCCTTATAGAAAGATTAGGTTTGAAACTCTCCATGCGTCATTTGACCGCAAAGGGAGACATTTTTGGGCAAATTTATTTTGAGGATGGTTTAGGTCATTTTTATAGCTCAGATAAAAAGCAAACGTATCCGCTTCAAGTAAAAGCGGGCGATGTGTTCATTGATCCAGAGTCCTATGCCCTTCGTAATCTGGGGGCGGTTAATAATACGCTTGTTCATGAGTGTGTGCATTGGGGGAAACATCGTAAAGCCATTGCATTTAAACGATTACTAAATGAAAATTGTGAGGAGCTTTCGTGTCAACTTACAACGAGTAATCATGTGTCTAAAGATGATGCTATTGACTGGATGGAATGGCAAGCCTCTCAGTTGGCACCTCGAATGATGCTACCCAGACAGAAGATGGTGTTGATTTTGAAAATAATTGTGTATATGTTCGAAAAAATTTGATTTCGCAAGGCCAAAAAAGGAAGAATTTCAGACAGGTGGGACAAAAACTTTAGGTTCTAACAGAACAGTTGTGTTAAACCCAATCTGCATGGCAAATCATCAAAAAAAGGATATAAAAAAATCAAGAGCGACAAGAATATGTTAAAATTATAATGCTTGATAAAGATTCAAGTTTCTGGTATCCCCATAGAGGATTTATCTTTACGGATTATCTTTTCCAAAATAATATGAAAACAGCAATTACGCCCAATTTATTTATGGGATTTTTCAATAATAAAACTTCTCGCAAAGGAGGGAGCGTTGATGATATGATTAAAGAACGTTATCCAAAGTTCACTAAGCACATCACTTCCCGTGTTTTTCGATATACACATATTTCAATGCTTGTGGAATGCGGCTGGCAGTTGAAAGAAATCATGAACCGAGTGGGTCATAAAGATTCTAAAACGGCACTTGAAATTTACCAGCAAGTGACCAAGGATATGCGAAAAAATGAAGAAGAGGATCTGAAAAAAATCACTATTGGATTACAATTTTTGGAAGATTAATTTAAAGGCTTTGTCAAATTGGCACTGTCCCCCAAAAGTGAGAAAGATAAAAAACCTCTGTTGAATTTAGTAAAATAAATTTAAGGAGGTTTTTCTGATGACCAAACATCAAAAGTATTCGTTAGAGCTAAAACTCGAAGCCGTGAGATGTGTGCAAGCGGGCGAAACGCCCACCGAAGTGGCGCGTTCGCTTGGCATAAAGAACAAAACTCAAGTTAAAACTTGGGCCAAATGGGCTGAAAACGGGGAGGTCAGCCGACTGGACAGTTCGTCAGGTCGTCCACACCCCAAGGTTGCTCAAAGTGAAGTGGACAAGCTCAAGCTTGAACTTCAAGAAAAAGACTTGGAGATTGCTTTGCTAAAAAAATTCCAGACTTTAGAAAAGAGGTGGTGCCAGAAACATTTGTGACTTTAATCACTGAAATGAAGCAAGAGGTTTCGATTAAGCAGCTCTGCCGTGTGGCAGGCGTGCCGCTATCGACCTACTATCGCTGGGCTAAGAAAGACTTTGCGCTAACAGTAGATGAGCAAAAGATCGAAGCCTGTTGTAAAGAAAATAAATTTACCTACGGCATTCTCAAAATTGCCAATCAAGTGGGCATGAACCACAAGAAGGTGGCCCGTATCATGCAAAAATACGGCTGGAACTGTCGGGTACGGCCGAAGAAAGCCAAACGCCCAGGCGAGAAGCACACACAAGTGGTCAATCTTTTAAACCGAGACTTCTCTGCGACACGTCCGCTTGAGAAGCTGACAACAGACATCACTTATCTGCCATGCGTCCTCTTTCTGTCCAGTATCATGGACTTGTACAACATTCAATGTATTCAAAACAAGAAAGTTGTACTTCTTGAATGGAATGAAAAGTCTTCCGATTGATTTCCCGAAGTTTCAGGTACTTGAAAAAACCTCAGTGACAGAATTATCATAGGGGTAACCAGGTTTAGAATAGGAAGCTAGAATATTATTTTCATCCAAGAGCTTTCTGAATGCTTGAGCTTTAAATTGTGATCCCTGGTCAGAATGAAAAATTAAA
>NZ_WITJ01000028.1 GCF_009601015.1 Lactococcus hircilactis | reverse complement strand
CAAGGATTTTATATGATCGAACTGACTTTTTTTCGCCCTCGTTCGGTTTCCCGAACAAGCAACTATATTAGTATACCAAACCTTTTCTTTCTTGTCAATTCTTAGCTACATCTTTTTTGTTTTTTTTCGCAATCCTTTATTTTTCCAATAAAAAAATTCCAGGACTGGAATTTTTTTATGCTATTTTACGCGCTGTGTTTTATCTTTTTCTTCTGATTTTGTTGTATTGAGCGAGGCCTCACTACTTTGTGTTGCCTGAGTAATCCGATCTTGAACACTCACTTCATCTGCTTCTTGTTGAGCTTTTGTTTTGACGTCAATGACATCCACATTAACTTCAATAACATCCAAATCCGTCATATGAGCAACTTCATCGCTGATGATTTTCTTAATTTCCTCATAAATTTTTGGAATGTTTTTTTCATATTCAGCAATGATTTTTAAATCGACTGCCACTTGTTTTTGTCCCACTTCAACGCTAACACCAGTAGTCACATTATCTGTATTAATCAATTTATCCGTTAAATTTGAGAAAAATCCGCCATCTACTGCCAACAACCCATCGACTGAATCTAGTGCCATACCAATGATTTTTTGGATCACTTTGTCTTCATAGACGAGTTTGCCTTTGATTTCATTTTTTTGTGTTTTTGTATTTACATTTTCTACCATAATTTTCCTTTCTTATTTCTTAAAGATTCGATTGATGAGATCTGTTTGTTGAATGGATAGACCAACAAAAATACCGATGAGGATCAGCAATAGCATCAAAATTGTTTTCCAAAATCCAAATGTGAAAAAGCAAATGGCAAGTAACAAACCACTTGTGCCACCAATGATTGGATATTTATATTGATTAAAAAAGTTCATCGCGCTCCCTTCTTTAAATCACCCGTGGATTCGATGGTTTTTCTTTTAGATGATTGGCTTTTACGCTGACTTTGAGTAGGATGTGATGTGTAATGCCAAAATATGTATTAAGTCCAGTTGTGATTTCATTTTTAAATCCTTGTGTTTTATCAATAACCTGGGTTTGCGGAACAATTTCACCTTTTACATTTATCCTTAATTGACGCTTATATATTTTCACTTGAATTTTAGAATTTTTCATAAGCTCATTTTTTGTCAGTACCTCTCTCACATAGCCCTCTATAGCTGATGGACTAACCGTTAATTTTCCTTTTGTCCCCTCATTTAGAGAGATGGAAAAATATTGTTTAGGGAATGCTAAAATCATAACCATACCCAGAAATCCCATGATTATAAATAAAGAAGCTGCCAAAAAAAGGTACGGTGGCAAAACTTCTTTCATCCAAGAAATACGCTCAACACGTCCTAAATTCCAATCAAGGTTGAACGCATCTTGATTTTCTAAAATGACAAATCCTAAAACGGTTAATAAAATCAAGTCCAAAAGTATCAGCACTGTTTTTTTACTTTTTGACAATTAATTATTCTACCCTTTCTAAAAGAATGAGTTATTTATCTGCTACACGTCCCATGATAAATGAAACGACCAAAACAACGATAACTGCGCCGATAATAGAAGGAATAATTGCCATCCCTGCTAAGGTAAATCCCCACTTGCCAAACAATGCTTGCCCAAGAGCGGAACCCACCAAGCCGGCAACAATATTAGCAATCCATCCCATTGACCCACCTTTTTTCGTGATTGCTCCTGCAATCGCTCCAATAATAGCTCCTACAATGATAGACCAAATCATATCTTTACCACCTTTCTGTTCTTGTCAAAAAATAATTTCGACTTTTCTTTGTTACAATTTAATCTTATCAAATTTACAGTTTCATTTCAAACATTTTGTTTGCGTTTTCATTTTTTCTAAAACTATTATTTTTTTACAAAAAAATAGCAGTACTGCTATTTTTGATTTCAGGATATTTTTTCTTTTTCAAATCTAAAGAAGTCTGAGCTAATTTCGGGAGGCAAGCCACCGACTTGATCATTTATTTGATGAGGATCTTTGTGCTTGGCATTAAAAAATTCTACAATTTTGAAACCACATCGGTTGACATAAAAATGAATATTTCTTTTATCATAATATGGAGTGTGTGTTTCCCAAAGAAGGGCATTAGGATACTTATCCTCAATCGCTTGCCATATCTTTTGTCCTGTTCCTTTATTTTGAATTCCTACTTTGACATACAGAAGATGCAATTGATTCATTTTATTTTCCGAATCAATTACAACGATGGTTCCCCCGACAATTTCATTGTCAAGTATAGCAAAATAAGCTTCTGATCCTTCTGCATCAAAGGAGGATTCAATATCTTCTGTGGGCATGATCATCTCTTTTCTTTTTCCATATAAATCTTCATAACTTTTTTGGAAAGCGGATTGAGCTTCTTGAATAAATGTGCTTTTTTGATTTTGAGTGATTGGAATCAGGTTGAGTTGTGCCATTTTTTCTCCTTTTTATGTCTTTAATTTCTTTTTATTGTATCATATTTTGATCATTCGTCAAAAAAGCATTGTGATTTACTTGGCTATCGTTTTTTGCGAAAATATTAAAAAGCAATACTCAATAGTGAGCATTGCTTTAATTTTAACGATAATTGGATTAACGTTTTGAGAATTGTGAAGCTTTGCGGGCTTTTTTGAGTCCGGCTTTTTTACGTTCAACCATACGTGCGTCACGTGTCAAAAGTCCAGCGCGTTTCAATGCACCGCGGAAATCTGGGTCTACTTCAAGCAAAGCACGAGCGATACCGTGACGGATTGCTCCAGCTTGACCAGAAACTCCACCGCCATTGACATTAACGAGTGTATCGTAGCTGCCTTCAGTTTGTGTTGCTGCAAAGGGTTGGTTAATCACCAAACGCATATCTGCAAGTGGGATGTAGTTTTCTACATCGCGATTGTTTACAGTAATTTTACCAGTACCAGGTACGAGACGTACACGTGCTACTGAGTTTTTACGACGGCCTGTGCCGGCATATTGTACTTGAGCCATTTTGTATTTCTCCTCCTTATTAGATCAAACCTGTGATGTCAAGGACTTCAGGTTTTTGTGCTGCATGTGTGTGTTCTGCTCCAACAAACACTTTAAGTTTCATGCCTTGAGCACGTCCCAGTGTGTTGTGTGGAAGCATTCCTTTGACTGATTTTTCAATCAAACGGACAGCATTTTTCTCACGGAGTTCACCTGCTGTGATTGAAGTCAATCCGCCAGGGTAAAGGCTGTGCTTGTAGTAAATCTTATCTGTTGCTTTTTTACCAGTTAATTTAACTTTTTCAGCATTGATCACAATGACAAAGTCTCCTGTATCAGTGTGTGGTGTGTAAGTGGGTTTGTTTTTGCCGCGAAGTACGCTTGCTACAACTGCAGAAAGACGTCCCATAGGAACATCTGTAGCGTCAACGACATACCATTTACGGTCAACGTTTTGAGCGTTAGCCATGAATGTAGTTTTCATCATGATGAGTTTTTTCCTTTATTACTAGAATTTGTTTACAAATGCGGGTGTAAGAGTCCCGCGGATTATTTTTGGGTTCCGGGGCCACAAAAATGGGGTAAACAATACCGTTTACCATATTATCATATTTTCATATTATTTGTCAAGCTTTTGTTTTAATTAAATCTATTTTTATGCTAAAATAGGGGCATGAATGTTGTGCTTACTTTGGATGAAAAAACAATTCAATCTTTAATCAAAAAATTTGCAACGCATCAACGAACAACAAAAAATCAGTATCTTCGATTTTATGCTAATGTGGGCGGTGTTTCTATCAGTGTATATACTTCTGGAAAAGTCGTTTTTCAAGGAAGTGACGCAGAAAAATGTGCGCATGAGTTTGGCTATCAGACACAGAAAATTTCTGCTCGACAAGACAATTGCATTGGCACGGATGAAGTCGGAAACGGCTCATATTTTGGAAGTTTAGTGGTCGTAGCTTCTTTTGTCAGTACTGACAGCATTCCTTTGCTCAAAAAATGGGGCGTGGCAGACTCAAAAAAAGTGACGGATGAAAAAATCTGTCAGCTCGCACCAAAATTACGTGAACTTTTGCCACATGTCCAACTGATTGTTGAGCCAAAAAAGTATAATCAAGTGATTGAACAAGGCTATAATGCGGTCAGTATTAAAGTGGCCTTGCATAATCAAGCCATCTATCTATTAGAGAAAAAGTTAACGGTGGACGCTGAGCAGATTATTATTGATGCTTTTACGACAACAGCAAATTATGAAAAATATGTAAAAAAAGAGAAAAATCAAGTGACCTCAAAAATCACGCTGCTTCCTAAAGCAGAAGATCAATTTTTAGCAGTCGCTGCAAGTTCAATTATGGCTCGTGCGGCATTTCTCGATCATTTGGGCGCTTTATCAAAAAAAGCGAGGTTAGTACTTCCTAGTGGTGCTGGTGCGAGTTCCGATCGTATTGCTGCAAAAATAATCCAACGCGATGGCATTTCGGCACTCAATGAGTACGCAAAAGTCCATTTTGCAAACACACAAAAAGCAAGTCAACTTGCTCAAAAATAGAAGGTGAGTTTACTTATGAAATCATTTATCAAAGAATGGGGATTATTTATCGCCATCATCATTATTGCCGTTTTATCTCGTATGTTTATTTGGTCTGTCGTTGTTGTTGATGGACATTCTATGGATCCTAATTTAGCTGATAAAGAGCGATTAATTATCGTAAAAACAGCAAAAATTAATCGATTTGATATTGTTGTCGCCAAAGAAACAGAAGCTGGTACAACGAAAAATATTGTTAAACGCGTGATTGGGATGCCTGGGGATGTGATTACCTTTAATCAAGATCAACTGACCATAAATGGGAAAAAGTACGGTGAACCTTATTTAGCTGACTATAAAGCACAATTAAAGAGTGGAAAACTCGAAAAAACTTATGGCACTTATCCACTTAACGCTTCTCTGACCTCAGCAGATCGCTCAGGTTTTATCACTTTAGCTCAAAAAGCACAAGCCTTCACGACCGATGGAACAGGAAATCCTCAATTTACTGTCACGGTCCCTACAGGACAATATTTTCTGATGGGAGATAATCGCGTGGTTTCAAGAGATAGTCGGGCTGTGGGTCCTTTTAAACGCAGCGCTATCATTGGCGAAGCAAAATTTAGAATTTGGCCACTTCCAAAATTTGGACTTTTAAAATAGAAAATAATCATCAAAAATCGAGAAAAAATTCTGTCAGCGCTGACAGAATTTTTCTTTTCTTTGTTTTTTTATATTTTGATATTCTAAGAGTGTCAAAACAATCATCAGTACATCAACCAAGCTCACCACAATCATCATTACTGAGTGCGTGTGGACAAACTCTGTGAGCTGATAAATAATGAACCCAAGAAAAACGAGGAGCGATAACGGATAAGCCCATAACACTTTTTTCCAAAGAAGAACCAAGGTGACTAGCTTAATGATGCCATGAGATAAGAGATAAATCGCAAATAAATACTGTGTTGAAACAGTAAAATGTGCGCCAAAATCTAGTAATAATTTCATCAAAAAGCTATGAGAACTTTGATTCATTTCTCCTTTTGCCAACCAACTAATCGCTGAATTTAAGCGCGCTGGCGTAAGAAAAAAGAGTAAAAATCCGCCAATGACCTCTCCCAAGGCAAATAAACTTTTAAATATAAGAACGATGTCAAAACTGACATCAACAACTTTCATTTCTTTCTTTTTATTAACGACCATTACCCCTCGCAACCTTCCCTCTCTATTATAAGCCAAGGATTGCGCTTTTCACTAAAACTTTAGTCCGATTTTAAAAAATATTGCCGAGTTCAACGTCAATGGAGCGGTGTGCAATATCAATTCGATCCACTTTTAAGATGGATTTGTAATCATTGACCAACCGTTCTCCTTTGAATGGTCCTTCTAAAAATACTGCAACCCCAGCTAAAAAACAATCAAATTCATAAACTAAACTCTTCATTCCATTGATTGTGCCAGCTCCCTTCATAAAGTCATCGACAATTAATACATTTTGTCCGATGGATAGGCTTCGTTTTGACAGCGTCATATTTTCCACACGACTGCTCGATCCTGACATATAGTTCACATTCAATGTTGCCCCTTCAGTGACTTTTTGATCTCGACGGACAATGACAAACGGAACATCTAATATTTCGGCAACAGATTGTGCAATTGGAATTCCCTTTGTGGCAATCGTCATAATAACATCGACTGGTTTATCTTTGTATTCATGCGCAATGATTTGACCAATTTTTTTTAAATTACTTGGAGAGCCCAAAATATCAGACAAATAAATATATCCGCCTGGCAAAATTCGATTTTCTTCACGTAATAACTGAGCCAGTTCTTCTGTCATTCTTTTTGACGTCTCATCTGTGATGTATGGTGTATAGCGAACTCCACCTAAACTCCCAGGAAACGTTTCTACAATCCCAACTCCTTGAGCTTCAAAAACGTGTTTAATGAAAACCAAATCTTCTGATATTGAAGATTTCGCCACTTCATAACGCTTGCTTAACTTATTCAAATTCAACATCTGATTTGGATGATTCAATAAATAATTTGTAAAATCAACTAAACGTTCGTTTCTTTTCATGAATATCACCATTTTTCATTTTATATGTTCATTATATCATGCAATTTCCGAACAATCAAATGATGTCTCTTTTTCATTGTCAGTAGTCACAAAAAAACTTTGTCCGTTTGGACAAAGTTTTTATCATCTCTAGCAATAAAATTTAGTCAGCTTGAGCGCCACGACCATTTTTTGCAACGATTTCTTCTTGGATAGATTTTGGAACATCAGCATAATGGTCAAATACCATCATAAATGTACCGCGACCTTGTGTCGATGAACGAAGTGTTGTTGCATATCCAAACATTTGAGACAATGGGATGAACGCATTAACGATTTGGTTTTTACCGTGTGCTTCCATTGAGTTCACTTGTCCACGACGTGCAGTCACGTGACCCATGATATCTCCAAGGTTTTCTTCAGGTGCAGTGATTGTAACTTTCATCATAGGTTCCATAATGACTGCATCTGCATGTTTAGCAGCTTCTTTCAAAGCAAGTGAAGCTGCGACTTGAAAGGCTGTATCTGATGAATCGACATCGTGATATGAACCATCATAAAGTTTAGCTTTGACATCAACCAATGGATAGCCAGCTAATACCCCGTTGGCCATTGCTTTAGCTAATCCTTTTTCTACTGAAGGGATAAATTCACGTGGGACAACACCACCAACGATAGCATCTTCAAATTCGAATCCTTTTCCTTCTTCATTTGGCGTGAATTCAATCCAAACGTCACCATATTGACCTTTACCACCTGATTGGCGTTTAAAGTAACCACGTGCTTGAGTAACAGGGGCGCGGAATGTTTCACGGTAAGAAACTTCAGGTGCACCGACATTACATTCAACATTAAATTCATCGCGCATCCGAGTAACAAGAACATCCAAGTGAAGTTCTCCCATTCCGGCGATGATGATTTGACCTGTTTCTTCGTTCGTTTCAACTTTAAATGTTGGGTCTTCTTCAGCCAATTTAATGAGGGCTGTGGACATTTTTGTTTGGTCAGCTTTTGTTTTTGGTTCAACAGAAAGTTGGATTACTGGATCTGGAACTTCAATACGTTCCAAGATGATTTCGTGATCTTCATCTGACAATGTATCTCCTGTTGTGGTGTTTTTCAAACCAACAGCAGCAGCGATATCACCTGCATAAACTTCTTGGATTTCTGTCCGCGTATTCGCATGCATTTGGAGGATACGTCCGATACGTTCACGTTTTCCTTTGGATGTATTCATTACGTATGAACCAGCTTCAAGAACACCTGAATACACACGGAAGAATGACAAACGTCCAACGAATGGGTCTGTCATTACTTTGAAGGCAAGCGCTGCGAATGGTTCGTCATCTGAAGCGTGACGGACATCTTCTTCTTCAGTGTCAGGATTGATTCCTTTTACAGAAGCAATATCAACTGGGCTTGGAAGGTAGTCAATAACTGCGTCAAGCATCATTTGAACCCCTTTATTCTTGAAGGCAGAACCTGCAAGCATTGGGTAAAATTCAACATTAATCGTCGCTTTACGAATTGCAGCTTTAAGTTCTTCAACTGAGATTTCTTCTCCAGCGAAGTATTTTTCCATGATATTATCATCAAGTTCAGCAATCGCTTCAATCAATTTTTCACGCCATTCTTGAGCTTGTTCTAAATATTCTGCTGGAATTTCTTCATCAAGAATGTCTGTTCCGAGGTCATTCGTATAAACTTCGGCACGCATTGTAACCAAGTCAATGATTCCTGTAAATGAATCTTCTGCTCCGATTGGAATTTGAATCGGATGCGCATTTGCTCCCAAACGATCACCCAAAGTTTCAAGTGAATAGAAGAAATCTGCTCCAATTTTATCCATTTTATTTGCAAAAACAATACGTGGAACGTGGTATTCCGTTGCTTGACGCCAAACCGTTTCAGTTTGGGGTTCAACACCAGATTGTGCATCAAGAACAGTTACAGCACCGTCAAGGACACGAAGGGAACGTTGCACTTCGATAGTGAAATCCACGTGACCTGGTGTGTCAATAATGTTGACACGGTTGCCTTTCCAAAATGCTGTTGTAGCGGCAGAAGTGATCGTAATTCCACGGTCTTGTTCTTGCTTCATCCAGTCCATTTGTGAAGCCCCTTCGTGGGTTTCACCGATTTTGTGAATTTTACCAGTATAGTAAAGGACACGTTCAGTTGTAGTAGTCTTACCAGCATCGACGTGAGCCATGATACCGATATTACGAGTATTTTCGAGGGAAAATTCGCGAGCCATTTTTGTCTCCTATTTTTTTAATGAAATGAGAAAACTCTCATTTATGTCTATTTTAACAAATTATCTTTAAAAATTAAAACAAAACCGAGCGGGCGAGGAGCCCAAGCCCGGTAATGTTCGTTTTTACATCAATTCGATGTTACTTTACAGTCTTTAAGACTGATTGTAAAATTTATTTTCTAAGCAGAAGCGAGAAAGAAGGTCCAAAAGCGTACAAGAAGTACACAAGGGTGCTTCTAACAAAGCAGCTGCGACGCAAATACTCAAGTGGACTGAATATTTTATCTTTGTTCCTACGTTCCAGATCAGGCTTCGCCAAATGAAACTACGTTTCAGATTGCTCTGCAATCTCTGTGACTTGTCACAAAAAAATTTCAGTCTCCCTGCAAAGCAAGCTTTGCGACGCGAGCGGAAAATTTTACCAGCGGAAGTGAGCGAACGCACGGTTAGCTTCAGCCATTTTGTGAGTGTCTTCACGTTTTTTGACTGCTGCACCTGTGTTATTTGCTGCATCCATGATTTCTTTTGCAAGACGATCTTGCATGGTGTGTTCACCACGATTACGCGCGATTGTTACCAACCAACGAAGTCCTAGTGTTGTACGACGTTCTGGACGAACTTCAACTGGGACTTGGTAGTTAGAACCACCGACACGACGCGCACGAACTTCAAGAACTGGCATGATATTTTCCATAGCAGATTCGAAGACTTCGAGCGGATTATTTCCAGTAGCTTCTTCAATTTGTTTGAAGGCACCGTAAACGATTTGAGCTGAAACTCCACGTTTACCATCAAGCATTACACGGTTGATAAGGCGAGTAACGACGACTGAGTTGTACATTGGATCTGCCAAAACTTCACGTTTTGGGGCACGATTTTTACGCATTCTTACTTATCTCCCTTCTTAAGCTTTTGGTTTTTTAGCACCGTATTTAGAACGGCTTTGTTTACGATTTGCAACACCAGCGGTATCCATTGCACCACGAACGATGTGGTAACGTACCCCTGGAAGGTCTTTTACACGACCACCACGAAGAAGCACAACACTGTGTTCTTGGAGGTTATGTCCGATACCTGGGATGTACGCTGTCACTTCCATAAGGTTTGAAAGACGTACACGCGCGAATTTACGAAGCGCTGAGTTTGGTTTCTTTGGTGTCATTGTTCCAACACGTGTTGCAACACCACGTTTTTGTGGTGAAGAAAGGTTCGTTTGGACTTTTTTGCGGCTGTTGTAGCCAACGTTCAAGGCTGGTGACTTAGATTTTGTAACTTTGTCATGACGGCCTGTGCGTACTAATTGGTTAATTGTAGGCATTTTTTCGTCTGCTTTTCTTTATCATCCTGAAAAATCAGAAGCGGTGATGACATTGAAAAAGCATTCCTTTCGTATGATTTTAATTTGAGTTGTCAGTATATGGCCGCTTAAACCAAGTTCTGGCAAGAAGTTTAGCAACTTTAACACGTTCTCCTGAGAGTTCAAAGTAAAAAGTACCGTTTAATATCTTATCATATCTTATCATACTTGTCAAGTCTCTTTGTTTTTTAAGTGTATTGAGCGCGTTTGAAGAGGATTTGATTGGTCTGAGTGCATTTTTTTGACTTAATTGGGCTGAAATTGCTATACTGAAGAAGTCAATGATGCAATGCTACGGAGGTTTCCACATGTTATTACTGTCCCAAATTATCTCAGATTTACAAGGAACCATTGATATTTATGGTGAAGATTTTAATGTTATTGCGATTTATTCACATCATAATAATCGAATCACGGGTTTTTGTGATGCTTCTTGTGATTCCACTTTTGGTAAAAGCGCAAGCAAATCTTATGCACATTATCACTTTCAGCTTTTAAAAGATGGTCAAATGTTCATTAATCAAACTAAAATTGAGTTGATGCCAGCAAAAACCTTGCTCACCCTTTTATGTGAGCAACAAAACATCAATTCGGTCAGATAAAAAGTTGTCCGTGTACGCTATGTCCCTATTTGCTCGGGATCTATTTGAAAATAAAGAACTAAAAAATGGTGGATGGCATGGATATGCAGCACCTTGTGTGACAAAGCTCTGGAAGCACTTTTTTAAAACTTTGGATAAAACCGCATTTCTTATGTTCTATTTGTATCTGCTGGGGATATATAGTATAATAATGACATGAAAAAAATCTTGATTTCTCTTTTTTCCCTTTGTCTTTTTGCTCCGTTCTTTTTAGGGGGGGCTGTCAGTGCTGACAGCTTTTCAATTGCTGCAAAATCTGCCATTGCAATTGACGCGGCAAGTGGAAAAATTTTATATGCGCAAAATGAAAAAGATTCGAGTACTCAAATCGCATCAATCACCAAATTAATCACTGCTTATCTCGTCTATAAAAACGTTGCTGAAGGAAAATTGTCGTGGGAAACTAAAGTGCCGATTTCTAATTACGCTTATGAGTTGACACAAAATACCGCGGCAAGTAATGTCGCAATGACAAAAGGTGAAAAAATCAGTGTGAAAGATTTGATGAATGCACTCATGCTTCCTTCAGCAAACTCTGCTGCTGTGGCACTTGCTGAGCAAATCGGTGGTACTGAACCTCAATTTGTTAATCTGATGCGGGCACAGCTCAAACAATGGGGAATTTCTGATGCTCAAATCTTCAATGCTTCTGGCTTACCCAATAGTGTTTTGGGTAAAAATATTTATCCAAACTCTCAAGTAGATGCGTCAAATACGATGAGTGCTGAGGATGTTGCAATCGTTTCTTATCATCTCTTAAAAGATTATCCTCAAATTTTAGAAATTTCAAAACAAACCACTCTTCCTTTTGATGAAAAAGGTGCTTCAAAAACAACTTTAAAAACGACAAATCAGATGTTAAAAGGATTTCCACAATTTCGCTCTGGTGTCGATGGTCTAAAAACTGGCTCGACAGGCTATCAAATTAACTGTTTTGCAGCAACAACACTTCAAAATAATTTTAGAATTATCACTGTGATTTTAGAAGCAAATCAACCTGCTGATGATAATAGCACTCCGTTTAATCTTACCAATCAGCTGATGAATCAGGTTTATGGCAATTGGATGATTGATTCTATTGCTAAAAAGGGAAAAACATTTGCAAAATTTCCTTCCTTTTCTGTGGTCGATGGGAAGTCAAAAACTGTGAAACTTGTTCCTCAAGAAGACATTATCCCCGTCGTTCCAAGAGCTGCTGATGGGACTCCTGACAGCAAAACGCTCTCTGTCACTACTGACAAAAAGCGCAGCGCCTCGATTGAAGCGGCTGTGAAAAAAGGGCAGGTCCTTGTTGCAGTACACACCAGTGTCAAAGATGCACTCGGATACATTCCTGGAGCATCAAAAGCAGAATTTAATCTCGTGGCTGACAAAACCGTTGAACGTGCCGTTTTACCTGTTGTGTTATGGAATCATTTTGTGAAATTTGTCAATGAAAAATTATAAAAAATTTCTGTCAGTACTGACAGAAATTTTTTTAGCCTTTAGACTTTACAATTGCAAGCAAAATCGCTCCAATGACAAACAAAACCGTCCCACAAGCAATATAGCCCATCTCTTTTTTTGTTTTCTTTTCGCCAAGAAAGAGAATCCCACAAAAAGTAGAGATGATTACACCAAGCTGTGAAAATGAAAAAGCAATCGCATTTCCTGCTGTTTGCGCCGCAAGCAACATGAAAATATTTCCAATTCCCCACATGATTCCAACAAACATATTTTTGAAAACGACAGGTTTGAGATCAATTTTTCCTTTTGCCATCAAAATTGCCCCAAAAATCATCCCAATCGACATTGGAAAAATAATCGTCAATGTATCAAAATGAATATTAAACCACGGCCCTGAGAGGTTGTTCAATAAAATAACATAAGTAACATATCCTACCGTCGAATAAGTTAAAGCAACCAGTCCTTTAATCATATGATGTTTCGGATTTTTTTGTGTATTTTCAGGATCTTGTTTTGATGAAAAATAAAATCCAATCATCAACAAAATCATCGCTGTAAATCCTAAAATATACTGGATTTTTAATGTCCATTCATGGAAAACAAGTGCTCCAAGTAAACCACCAAGAACAAGCTGAAAGCCTGAGGAGAGTGGGGAAGCAACAGAAACACCCATGTATTTCATCGAATGAAACTGTCCACTTTGTCCGATTGACCAAATCATTCCCGCTACAAATCCCATAAGGAAAATCGGGAGTGTCATCTGTGGTTGGCGTATCAAAAATACAACAAGTGCAAATACGAATGCACCTAACGTCATTCCTAATGTTTGCTGTTTCGCGTCTCCACCGATTTTGTTTGAAACAAAACCAATAGATCCCCATGCAAACATAGGAACTAATGCAAATAAAAGTCCTTGCATAAGTCCACCTTTTCTAATTTTTTTAAAAGTACCTTCCTATTTTACAGTAATTTTTCAAAAACACAACATCAAACGTCTTATTTCATCAAAAATACGCATTGCTCTTATTTTCTTTTTTCCAAAAGTATTAAAAGTGGCGGTGTATGGATTTGATTCAGAGGAACATATGAAAAACTGTGCCAATACTCTTGTGGCAAATTTTGTGCCCACTTTACCAGCGCATTTTTTTCATCTCGCCCTCCTTTATGCCCATAATAAATCATGAGTGCAATTCGTCCGCCCACACACAATCGCGCTGTCAGTACTGACAGCGCCGCAAGTGTTGTTTCGGGGCGCGTAATGATTGATTTGTCAGTATTCGGAAGATATCCTAAATTAAAGATTGCAGCTTTGATTGGTTTCTCTATGTATCGCAGAAGATGCTCATGACCATCCAAAATAAGTGTGGCCTTTTGATGAGCCAGCGCCAACTTTTCCTCCGTTGCCTTCAGCGCCTCTTTTTGAATATCAAACGCATACACATGATCTGATAGCTGCGATAAAAAAAGTGTATCATATCCATTTCCCATTGTAGCATCAACCACAATATCCTTGCGCTCAATGACTTCCTTTAACATCTGGTGAGCAACTTCTATTGGTTTAATCACGATCACATTTCATCACTTTCTTAAAGATTTTTTCATCAAATTCTAATTTATAACGGGACGCAATTTCTGTCAGTACTGACAAAAGCGGATCACACCATTGCGATTGAAACGTTTCAAAATCATAAGAATTTTGACTCATTTTCAGCTGATTGATCTGATCCAAATTCAATTTTGAACGTCTCCCTTCATATTTTGACCAATCCCCAAGACTGTTTGGTTGCCGCCCCTTAGCCATCATCCAAAAGGCAACATTAGCATTTTTCACCCAAAGTTCACATTCTAAAGCATAATGAAATTCTCCTCTTTTGCGTCTGCGATAAACTTCCTGAACATTAGAATAAAATTTTACCAAATAAAAATCAAATGTTTTTTGAGTCACAACATAAGAAAGTTGACACGATTTTTCCTTGATATTTCTAAGAAAATCATTTTTATCTTTCAAAATTTTAATTTCTTTTAACCAATTTGAAGGAATAATCTCAGAAACATGGTAAACAAAACAATCTAACTTAATGAAATTCTCATAATGAATCACAGCATAATTTTCATTCACAGTTGAAACAAATAAAATTTTGTCACTCTCTTCAATTTTATTTTCTGTCAGTACTGACAGAACAGCACTTTTATCCATTTCATCACCAATAACCAAACGAAGATCAATATCTGAAACATCATCTGTTTCACAAAGTGCCATAGAACCACTCAAATAAATTCCTGAAATACCTGCTACATGCTCATAAAAATCACATATTTTTTTAATTATTGCATCCCGTTTTTCACTTGGTTCCATTTATATTCTCCATTCGCGCGTCTCCATAAATCGATTCAGCCCTTAGAACGTGATTTTCTCAACTTTTCTTATGTCATGACATCCTTGAACTGATTTTCGACATTCCATTTCACGATCAATCGCATTAAGTACTTCCCACTTTTTTTTGCTCCACATCGGTCCAATCAAACTATCTCGCGGCGCATCTCCTGTCAGTCGATGAATAACAATCTCTTTAGGAATCAATTCCAGTTGATCACAAATTGTTGTAACATACTCATTTTGAGACAATAATTTCAACTTTCCCGCATGATAATCTCGTTGCATCGCCGTATTTTTCATCAAATGGAGCAAATGCAATTTCACCCCCTGAATATCAGAATCAAGAACCATCCTTTTCACATTTTCAAGCATCATCTCATGCGTTTCACCTGGTAATCCATTGATTAGATGCGTACACACTTTAATCCCATGAACCCTCAAACGCGCAACAGCATCCACATAAACATCATATTCATGCGCACGATTAATCAATCGACTCGTCTTTTCAAACGTCGTCTGAAGTCCCAAATCAATCCACACTTCCATCCGATCATTTAGTTCCGCCAAATAATCCACCACATCTTCTGGCAAGCAATCTGGACGTGTCCCAATCGCAATGCCCACCACATCTGGTTGCGACACTGCTGCCTCAAAACGCTCACGCAACACTTCAACTGGCGCATAGGTATTCGTGAAATTCTGAAAATAGGCCATGTATTTTTTTACTCCAGGCCATTTTTTGTGAAATTGCTCCACTTCCACTTTAAATTGAACGTCAATTGGAGATTCCGGTTCTAAAATCATATCCCCAGAACCCGAAACCGTACAAAAAGTGCATCCCCCATGAGCTACTTTTCCATCCCGATTCGGACAATCAAAACCGGCATCAATCGGTAC
This sequence comes from Lactococcus hircilactis, assembly GCF_009601015.1. Lineage (GTDB taxonomy): Bacteria > Bacillota > Bacilli > Lactobacillales > Streptococcaceae > Lactococcus > Lactococcus hircilactis. The sequence continues at coordinate 475 of NZ_WITJ01000028.1, read as the reverse complement.
TTTAAAAATTTTTTCCCCAAATCGTCCACGTAAATATTCATTCCAAGTTGTATATCTTTTTATCATTATATTAATCAAAAGCCATCACGATAACAGCTCTCCCATCTTTTAGTCTTCCATACAATTATATCAAAAAAAGAGACTTAAAAGTCTCTAAATTAGCTGCGGTTGTCAGACTCGAACTGACGACATCATGATTAACAGTCATGCGCTACTACCAACTGAGCTAAACCGCAAAAATATAAAAATCGGCATAACCGATTTGATAACTTATAGTCTGTACGGGACTCGAACCCGTGTTACCGCCGTGAAAAGGCGGTGTCTTAACCTCTTGACCAACAGACCACATCAACTTAGCACCGACCCTATCTTGCAGGGGGCGACCCCCAACTACTTCCGGCGCAGAAGGACTTAACTACTGTGTTCGGCATGGGAACAGGTGTATCTCCAACGCTATGGGCACTAAATCATTCTC
>NZ_WITJ01000027.1 GCF_009601015.1 Lactococcus hircilactis | reverse complement strand
GAAGCTGACAAGAAATATAGAGCTTCGCTAACTAAAGAACAGAAAGCCGAAAATAATAGACGCTCATCTTTCACTAGAGCAAGGAATTTCATCAGAGATAAAAAATACACAAAAGAAGAGTTCGTAGAACTTTACGAATTAATAACAGAAAGGCATACAAATGAAAATAAAGACGAGCTATGAGAGCGGAGACCTTATCCACAGAGCTCTTGAGGATATAGCTGACTTAGGAGATACATTCATGGTTATTGCTATCTATGACGGAGAATTTATCACGGATTATATCGACTGTGACATTCCAACCCGTGAAGAGATGGATGGATCGACTGATGATGAATTCAATAAAGTAGTCGCTGAATATAAGCAAGACATGAAGAAGATAGAAGGCAAAGAGTACGAAGCAATGAACTTGAAGGAGTTGCTTGTTAAGTTGAAAAAGCAAGACAGTATATTATAATTGGTGGGCAAAGAGTGGGCAAAAAGTACGTAAAAGTACAAAAAACTATGTAAATGTATTTATCAAAAAATAACGATAAAGTGCGTTGTAATCATGTTTCGCTTTTGTTATGTAATTTTGTAAAAGCCTGTTTTTCAAGGGTGGAATGATGTAATTAAGCTTATTTTAAGAAAAAATAGCTAAAATAAACTCGTCTCCAACAATCAATAAAAAATTAAGGTGTCCAGTGGACATCTTTTTTGTTTTAAAATAAAAATTGAATTTGATCGCCTAAAAGAGAGAAAAAATGTTAAAATAGATAAGAAAGAGGATCATCACATCTTTTCTGGACTAACGAACGGAAATAAAAAGTGATGGTCTGCTAAAATTGGAGGAATAAAATGTCAAAATTTCAAGTTGTTGAACATCCGCTCATTCAACATAAACTTTCTATCTTGCGTCGCAAGGAAACTTCATCTAAAGAATTTCGTGAACTTGTAGATGAGATTGGGATGCTGATGGCTTATGAAGTTTCTCGCGATCTCCCTCTTGAGGATGTTGAAATTGACACGCCAGTTGCACACATGACCGCCCAACGTTTGGCTGGTAAAAAATTAGCAATTGTCCCTATTCTTCGAGCAGGGATTGGTATGGTTGATGGGATTTATAAATTAATTCCTGCTGCGCGTGTGGGACATATCGGAATGTATCGTGATGAAGAAACCCTAAAACCAGTTGAGTATTTAGTCAAAATGCCGACAGATATTGCTGAGCGACAAGTTTTCTTGGTTGATCCAATGCTTGCAACAGGTGGTTCTGCTATTTTAGGTGTGGACGTTCTTAAAAAACGTGGCGTTAAAAATATAAAATTCGTCTGTCTTGTCGCCGCTCCAGAAGGGGTTAAAGCGTTCCAAAAAGCACATCCCGATGTGGACATGTATGCAGCGGCACTTGACGATCATCTCAACGAGCAAGGATACATCATTCCAGGACTTGGGGATGCTGGGGACCGCTTATTTGGGACAAAATAAAGAAAAAAGAGTTTTGGCTGTTTTGAAATGCCCAAGCCATTTTGCCCTATAATTGGAGTGAAATAGCTAGGAATTCACGGAAAAAACTTTGCTTTCAATACGAGTTGCGCTGGTTTTACGAGATGCGTGGTTCATCATGAAAGAAGGAACGCATAGCGAGCTTTGATCTCGCTATTTTTTTACTTTTGCATCTGTTTTGGAGCGTTGGATCAAATTTCTTTTATTTACAAAAATGCGAGCAAATAAAATAAAAAACAAATTTGTTTACACACGTAAATTTTTATGCTAAGATTACATATGTAAACAATTAAAATAAATTAAAAAAAGAGGACATCACAATGACATTTTTGAAATCACTAGAAAATCGCCGCTCAATCTATGCACTTGGAAAAAATATTGAAAATCCAGATCAAGCAATTGAAACAATCAAACAAGCCGTTCGTCTTTCTCCATCAGCGTTCAATTCCCAAACGACACGCGTGCTCTTTGTTACAGGAGCAGCACAAGAAAAACTTTGGGGAGAAATCGTTGCTGATGCAGTCCATGCTTCAATGAAAGCTCAAGGGGTTCCAGAATCTGCATTTGAAGGAACAAAAGCAAAATTGGATGGTTTCAAAGCTGCCTATGGAACAGCCCTTTTCTTTGAAGATCAAGAGGTGGTTAAAAATCTTCAAGAACAATTTGTACTTTATGCAGACAATTTCCCAGTATGGTCAGAACAAGCTTCAGGAATCACTTCTGTCAATGCTTGGACCGCACTTGCAGAACTCGGTATCGGTGCAAATCTTCAACACTACAATCCATTGATTGATGAAGAAGTTGCAAAAGCTTTCCATGTTCCAGCAAGTTGGAAACTTCGTGGAGAATTGGTCTTTGGTTCAATTGAAGCAAAAGCTGGTGAAAAAGAATTTATGGATGACGATGCACGCTTTATGTCAGCAAATTAAGTTATGATTAAAAAGTTTCTATTTTGAGAAGCCTTTTTTCTAACAGAGGATATTTCTTGTTTGCATTCTTTTTTGCTATAATGAAAATCATGAAGACAGAAATCGGAAAAGTGTTTCGAGAATTAAGGCAAGAAAAAGAAATGTCATTGGCTAAAGCAAGTGAGGGAGTCCTATCAATTTCTCAACTCTCTCACTTTGAATGTGGCAAAGGTGATTTGACGATAGGAAAGTTTTTTGCTCTGATTGGAAACATCAATGTTTCAATCAATGAATTTTCAGACCTTTTAAAAAAGGATGAAACGACTCTCTTGTTTGAACAAGCCGGAAAGTTAGAACAAGCCGGAAAAATTGATGAATTAGTCAATTTGTACGAACAGGAGCGAAAAAAATATCGTGAAACGAGCAAAAAACAAGATCAATTAAATATAATTGCATTAAAGTCAATGCTAATCAATTATGGAAAATTTGAACGACTGACGGTAATTGAACAAGAAATTTTAGAGAATTATTTTTATGAAATTAAAAAATGGAAATACTCTAATCTCCAATTTTTTGCGATTGCGCTGACACAACTTGACAGTCAATCCATTGTTTTTTATCTGGATAATATTTTGGAGCAAGATAATTTAGATAATAACTTGATTTTGATGATTTTGAGAAACGCAATTTACATTTTGGCACAAAATAATCAAACTGAAAAAGTAAAATTTTATTTAGAAAAGTTTAAATCTTTAATTCCGCAGATTGGAAACATCGAAATTGGAATTTCATATGCTGTACAAGAAGCTGATTTATATGAGGTTTCAGGTAATTTTCGAGAGGCCATTTCTATTTTAGAACAGATTGCAAAAACGTATGAAGAATTCTATATGCCAGAAAAAGCAAAACTTTATCAAGAAGAAATAAAAAAATTGCAACAAAAGTTGTAATTTTTTATTATATATAGGAAATCGCAAAAAAAGTATATTTTTTTGCAGTAAGATAAAATTATCAAATAAAGGAGGTCTTCAAAATGAAAGAACAGGTGAGTGAGCTTAACCTTCTTCCAAAAGAAGTTGATAATGAAGAAGACATTGTTATTACTTTCATTTGTCCCGTTACAGGGAGCTAGTCTATAAGTATCTGGCTTTGTACAGCCAGATGTTTTTATTATAAGGAAAAAATATGGAAAAATTTACTTATTTTACGACAGATAGATATAAACTTCCAAAGTATGGCTTTAAAATTCATGTTTCTGCGACAGTTGAAAGTTATGAAAAAGTTTTTGATTTAACGAAAAGATATTTATTAAAACAAAAATTATATAATTTTTATACTAAAAGTTATGAAGAAGGTTTTTTAAAAGGTTATGAGGGTTATAAATTTATCAAAGAATTAAGGAGGAAACTATGAATTTACTGAGAAAAAATAAAACATTTGCTTCCTTGTTGTCCAGCTCTATTTTTTCTATGTTGGGAACGAGTTTATTTAACATTGTTTTTTTGATTTATGCGAGTAGCATGCCTCATCCGAAAATGATGATTTCATTGGCTGAACTCTGCCTTTTGTTACCGATTATATTTGCAGCTTACACAGGATTTTTGGCCGATAGAACAAAAAATAAAGCAAATTTTATGATTCGTGCGAGCTGGATTCAAGCCGTATTATTCTTTTTATTGATTTTTTTGATGATGGAGAAAAATTGGATTAGTTTTTGGGGCATAGCTGGTGTGAAAATTTTGACCGACCTGATTACCAGTTATAAATCTGGGTTACGCGCACCAATTTTACAAAATAATCTAAGCGCAGAGGAAATACAACCAGCATTTGGACAAATCCAGGGTTTATCATCTATTATAGAAATTATCGGACAACCTTTGGGTGTAACGATTCTGGCTCTTTCACATCAATCCTTTTCTTTAGTTGTTTTGATTAATGGAATCTTATATTTACTGAGTGGTTTCTTTTTATTGATTTTCCGTAAAAAGTTGACTTTTAAGACTGTCAATTTTGATGAAAAGTTTAAATTTAATATCAAAGAGAGTTTTTCACAAATTCGTAATGTTTTTACTGTAAATAGTTCATCAAATTTTTTAGTACTAGTATTTTCATTAGTTTTTATCAACTTTATTTTGGCGGGTATTGGACCTTTGACCAGCTTGGCCATGTTAAAATTTAATCCATTTTCTGTGAATTACGGGACTGCTATAATGATTTTTAACGTTGTTTTGATGTTAGGAATGCTCGCAGGCTCATTTATTATGGGGGATAAACTAAAAGATTGGGAACTTCCCAAATTAATGATTGCTACTTTTTTGATGATTGCACTTTTTGCAGCTTTGGTGACTCATTTTGGCTTGATTTCTTTAATATTTCTCTTTTCTTTGGCTTACATATCGGCCAAAGCGAGTCCTAAAGTCAATCGTCTCATTCTGGAAAATGTTTCTTCAGAAAATTTGGGGAAAATTGGTGGAGGGATTACGACTATTTTTACATTTTCGGTACCATTTGGTGGAGCAATCTTTGTGTTTTTTGCAAATTTAATAGGCATCGCTCTCACATTTTATATTATTTCTATTTTGTCTCTTCTTGTCTTCTTGATTTTACTATTAATAATTTTTCGCCAGTAAAAAAGAGTTCAATTGAACGCTCAGACTGCAGGAAAAGTTGTGGGGGGGGGGCAGTATAGAGTTTCTCTTTTGAGAAGCTTTTTTTCTAACAGAGGATATTTCTTGTTTGCATCCTTTTTTGGTATAATGAAAGAAGAGCTAAATAAACAATAAATAATAAAATCATAAAAAAAAGGAGAACTTATGCAAGCAAAACTTTTAAATAAAGTTGTAATTAAACGCAATGGACGAGTGGTGGATTGGGATTCTTTTCGGATTCAAACGGCGGTTTTTAAAGCAGCGATTTTTGGGAAATATTCAGAAAAACCTTTGCATGCTAATATGATTGCTAATAATGTGACAAAAATTGTTGAAAAAGTAATTTCGGAGCTACCTTTTGAAAAGGTAGAAATTGAAACGATCCAAAATCAAGTGGTAAAACAATTAAATGATTTTGATAAAGAAGTTGCGAAAGATTTTCTCGCGTATAAAACGAAACAAAATATTAATCAGAGACATTAAAAGCTCAAAAATCAAATTTTTTAATTTTCACTTTTTAATTTTATGACTTGACAAAAATTGGTTTAGAGATTAGAATAGGGTATGAAGAGACATGTTCTTGATGAAAGATTTTTAGAAAGCAACGGGAGATGGGAAGTTGTATTTGGAAGTCAAGAGTACCACTCGAAATACTGTGTTTTATCTTTTGTCAGAAGCACAGTGCTGATTTTATTCTTTTTGGAAATAACAAAAAGCGTCTCTGACACGTTACGTCAATGAAGAGTGTTTTGTCAGTACTGACAAAACTAAATTAAGGTGGTAACACGCAGAAATGGCGTCCTTTGTAGGACATATTTCTGCGTTTTTTATTACACATTTTTCTGTCAGTACTGACAGCATGAAAAAGATAAAAAGAAAGGCTAATTATGATTAAAATAACATTCCCTGATGGTAACGTGCGTGAATTTGAGGCAGGAGTTACAACTTTTGAAATTGCTAAATCCATTTCTCCAAGTTTGGCGAAAAAAACGCTCGCTGGAAAAGTGAATGGAAAGTTGATTGATGCAACGCGTCCCATTGATTCAGATAGTGATTTTGAAATTGTAACACCAGAACATGAAGATGCGCTTGGAATTTTGCGACACTCTGCCGCTCATTTATTTGCCCAAGCAGCAAAACGTCATTTTCCTAATATTCATTTTGGAGTAGGACCAGCAATTCGAGATGGCTTTTATTATGATACAGATCATGCGGATGGTCAAATCACAAATGAGGATTTGCCTAAAATTGAAGCAGAGATGAAAAAGATTGTCAAAGAAAACTTCAAATCCGTCCGCAAAGAAGTTTCTAAAGCCGAAGCAAAAGAGATCTTTGCAAACGATCCTTACAAGCTCGAGCTCATTGAAGAACACAATGAAGATGCAGGTGGACTTACAATTTATACACAAGGAGAATATACAGATCTTTGTCGTGGACCACATGTACCTTCTACTGGAGTAATTAAATATTTCCATCTTCTCAATGTCGCTGGGGCTTATTGGCGCGGGAATTCTGATAATGCAATGATGCAACGCATTTACGGAACGGCGTGGTTCACTAAAGAAGCACTTGATGAAAATTTGAAAATACGTGAAGAAGCAAAAGAACGTGATCATCGCAAACTCGGACGTGAATTGAATCTCTTCTTCAATGATGCTGAACTTGGAGCTGGAACAGCTTACTGGCTTCCTGATGGAGCTACAATTCGCCGCATTGTCCAACGTTACGTTGAAGATCAAGAGGTTGCAAATGGCTACCTTCATGTCATCACCCCAGCCATGATGAATTTGAATACCTATAAACGCTCAGGTCACTGGGATCATTATCACGAAGACATGTTTCCTCCGATGGATATGGGAGATAATGAATCCATGGAACTTCGCCCAATGAATTGTCCAAGTCACATTGCGATTTATCAACATGCCGTTCATTCTTATCGTGAGTTGCCGATTCGAATTGCAGAATTTGGAATGATGCACCGATATGAAAAATCGGGTGCCTTATCCGGTCTTCAGCGCGTACGCGAAATGACTTTGAATGATGGTCATACCTTTGTGACTCCAGAGCAAATTCAAGAAGAATTTTCTAAGATTTTGCAACTCATTATGGACATGTATCGTGATTTTGGTATCAGTGATTACAATTTCCGCTTGAGTTATCGCGATCCTGAAGATAAAACGAAATATTTCGATAATGATGAGATGTGGGAAAATGCTCAACGGATGCTCAAAGCAACAATGGACGATTTGAATCTTGATTATGTCGAAGCAGAAGGAGAAGCCGCATTCTATGGTCCAAAACTTGATATCCAAGTTCGGACAGCGCTCGGTAATGACGAGACACTCTCAACCATACAACTTGACTTCTTGCTTCCTGAACAATTTGATGTAACTTATATTGGAGCAGATGGTGAGAAACATCGTCCTGTCATGATTCACCGTGGTGTTATTTCTACTTTAGAACGTTTCATGGCTTATTTGATTGAGACGTACAAAGGAGCATTTCCAACATGGCTTGCCCCAACTCAAGCCACAATCATTCCAGTGAATAACGAAATACATGCAGATTACGCTTGGGAAATCAAAAAACTTCTGGCTGACAAGGGATTTCGTGTCGTCGTAGATGAAGCAAATGAAAAAATGGGATGGAAAATTCGTCAATCTCAAACCAAAAAAGTTCCCTATCAAATTGTCATTGGTGACAAAGAAATGGCGGACCACACAGTCAATATTCGGCACTATGGATCAACTGAAACAGCCGTTGTTCCACTGGAAACATTTGTTGAGATGATAACACAAGATGTGAAAAATCTGAGTCGTTCTAAATAATAAACAAGCAGGATGAATTAAATTCATTCTGTTTTTTTGAACGCTTATACGTCAAAAAAATTCAAAGATACGATATAATTAAACCAAGAGAATGAGCGATAGGAGATTACGTTGTTTAGCACGATTTACAGTTTTTTAGAAATAATAGGAACAATTGCATTTGCTGTCTCAGGAACGGTGATCGGAATCAATCACCGCCTAGATATTTTTGGTATCTTAACAATGTCGGCAGTAACCGCCGTTGGTGGCGGAATTATCAGAGATGTCTGCCTTGGAGTTATCCCTCCAAGCTCGTTGAAATCGCCAGACTATATCATTATTTCAGCAATAGCCTCAATTTTAACAATGATTATCGCCCTCTTAACGAGAAAAAGACGTGATTCGCTAAGCATATTAAAAATATCTCAGCTTTATAATTTCATTCTTGTTTTATCCGATGCAATAGGGCTTGGTATTTTTACTGTTGTCGGCATCAACAGTGGAATAGATAAAGGATTTAATCACAATCTATTTTTCATTGTATTTCTTGGTGTCGTCACAGGAGTCGGTGGTGGGATGATCAGAGATGTTATTGCTAATCAAGTTCCCATGATTTTCAGAGAAAATATCTATGCTGTTTCCTGTATCATCGGAGGCACACTTTATGTTGTCCTATTTCCCTACCTTAATCACTCTCTGAACATGCTTTTAGCAATTCTTATCATTGTTACAATTCGACTCATCTCAGAAAAAATGAAAATTAATCTTCCAAGAATTAAAAAATGAGAACATACTGGCTTAAAAGCCAGTTTTTTTATCAACAATTAAAGAATAAAGGAGCACATAGAGAACTCTCTAGCGTTATTAATTGTTTCTTTATCATTTCTTTTGTTAAAAAATAATTAAATTTAAGTTTTCGTTCAGAAAAGTCTTGACAAACGAAATGTAAGTGGTATCATTAATTTATTAAGTTTAACGTTAAACCTACAACGAAATTAACTCAAATTATGAAAGGCTAGCCTTTCTCTTGTACAAAGTACAAGAGAAAGGCTAGCCTTTCTCTTGTACAAAGTACAAGAGAAATATTCCTAGCAAAGAAAAAGCAGGAGAACTCAATGGAAATGACTACTCAAAAAAGGAATGGAAAAGGCAAAAATCAATTATTTACAGAAAAACTAAAACACAATGCATCACTTTACCTTTTACTCGCTCCCGCCACCATTTTACTCATCATGTTTGCCTATATCCCAATGTATGGACTTCTGATGGCTTTCAAAGACTATTCGCCGTCACTCGGTATTTGGGCAAGTCCTTGGGTTGGATTAAAGTGGTTTCAGCAATATTTTAGTTCTTATATGTTTTGGCCCACGATTTTCAACACCTTAAAGATTGCCATTTACGGTTTACTCTTTGGCTTCACATTACCCATTATTTTGGCGGTGCTTTGCAACCAGCTGCGCAATCAAGTATTCAAGAAATTTTTTCAAGTAACAACCTATCTTCCTCACTTTATTTCAACCATGGTCATGGCAGGAATGCTCCTCTTATTTCTTTCACCTCAAACGGGACTTGTTGCCAATCTTCTTCATGTTTTCAATCTCAAAATGCCAGACATTATTGCCAACCCCAATTCTTTTGCCAGCTTAAATGTCTGGTCAGATGTTTGGCAAAACATTGGTTGGAACTCTATCATCTACCTTGCAGCGCTCTCGGCGATTGACCCCACCTATTATGAAGCAGCAACAATGGACGGGGCAACAAGACTTCAGTGCATCATCAAGATTGATTTACCATTACTTTTACCGACAATCATGATTATGCTCATCATGGCAGTCGGACAACTTCTCAATGTCGGCTTTGAAAAAGTCTTGCTCTTACAAAATCCACTGAATTTATCCGGAAGTGAAATTATTTCGACCTACGTTTATAAAGTCGGCTTACAATCATTCCAATATTCATATTCCACGGCAATTAACCTTTTTCAAACAGTCATCAATCTCGTTATTCTCGTTACAGCGAATTTTCTTTCCCGTCGCTTGACAGAAACTGGTTTATTTTAAAGAAAGGAGTATAGCATGAAAAAAGAAAAAAAGAAGAGAAAACCCAGAAGTAAATCAGAAAAAGTTTTTGATTTTATGAATGTTGTTCTTTCAACCCTCCTTATCTTGGTCATCATCTATCCCTTGTGGTTTGTTATTATCGCCTCCTTTTCAAATCCGCAAGATGTCGCATCAGGAGCTGTCTGGCTTTTACCAAAATCAATCAACTTAAAAGGCTACACAACACTGTTCTCTCAACCACTCATTTGGCGCTCCTATTTTAATACGATCTTTTATACCGTCGCAGGCACAGCATTTGCTCTTTTTGTCAATATTCCTGTCGGTTATGCCTTAACGCGGAAAGATTTATTTGGCAGACGTTGGATTGCACTCATGTACGTCATTCCGATGTTTGTCTCAGGTGGCTTGATTCCCATATACTTAGTAACGAAACAATTTGGACTTCTCAATACGATTTGGGTCATGATTATTCCTTTCTCAGTTTCTTCTTACAATATCATTGTTGCAAGAACATTCTTCCAACAATCTATTCCCGAAGGGCTATGGGAAGCTGCTCAGATGGACGGCGCAGGGACCATTCGTTATTTTGTGCAAATCGTTTTGCCCTTGTCCAAAGCAATTTTAGCAGTTATTGGACTTTGGACAGCAGTCGGAATCTGGAATTCATGGTTTAACGCATTAATCTACTTATCCAATTCAAATTTACAACCTCTACAATTACTGTTAAGGCAGCTACTGATTACCAATCAAACGCTCCAATCACAAGCAACAGGAGATGTAGCACAGCAGCTTCAACAAACGGCCAATATGATGAAATATGCTTCTATCGTTGTTTCAACATTACCAGTTATGTGTCTTTACCCATTTTTACAAAAATACTTTAATCAAGGGGCAATGATTGGTGCCATCAAAGAATAATTTCAACTTTGTTTTTAGACGAATGATATAAAAAATTGTTATTAATACAATAATCTAAGGAGATTACTAATGAAAAATCGTACACTCAAAGTTGCTGCCAGCGCAGCATCAATTCTCGCAGCAGTGACGCTCTTGTCTGCTTGTGGAAGCAATTCATCAAAGAAGGCTGACGCAGGAAACAAAAACTTTACCGTAGCAACTGTCCGCTGGTCGGACTGGGGAACAACTTTTGAAAAATTCCCCAATAAACTAGCCAAACAAGCAGGTATCAATGTCAAATGGAATGTTTATTTGGATGCGAACTGGACAGATAAACAGTCAACCATGATGGCAGGAGGCGACCTTCCAGACGCTTTCATGGGTTCAATCACCTTTACAGATCAACAAATTGCTCAAAATCAAGCAGATTTTATCCCATTAAACAAATACATCAATAAAACAGACATGCCCAACTTGACCAAAGCTCTCAAAGAAAATCCAGCCCTCAAAGCAATGATTACAAGTCCTGACGGCAAGATTTGGTCTCTCCCAAAGAACGAACCAGTGCGTCCAACGATTGCGAATCAACTCTTCATCAACAAGAAATGGCTGGATAAACTTGGTTTACAAATGCCAACGACTTATGTGGAATTTGTAAAAGTATTGCAAGCATTCAAGACGCAAGATCCCAACGGTGATGGAAAAGCAGATGAAATTCCTTATGCGCCAGGTAATGTCAATCCAACCTTTGCCTACATTCTACCATTTGGCAACCTAGAATCAGACGTTCAGCCAAATGACGTAGCACTCTGGAATGGCAAACCAACCTTTGTTTACACGAATGATCGTTACAAAGCAGGTATCCAAGCTATGCACACTGCCTATTCTCAAGGATTGATTGACCCTCAGATGTACACAGAAGACGCTACACAAACTCAAGCTAACTTGATGGCAAAGGTAGAAGTTGTTGGTGTTTCTGCTGGCTGGACAGCTGATGCAACTTTTGGGGCCAATGCCAAAGACTATGTTGCCTTGCCACCGCTTAAAGGCCCTGATGGCAAAGCTTATGTCTTCTCAGATCCGGATCATTACAATGAAAACCGTAATGAATTTATGGTAACGACAAAAGCTAAAAATGTAAAAGCCTTGATGAAATGGGTAGATAAATTCTATACTAACGACGCTTCAATCCAAAACACTTATGGAGAATTTGGTGTTGCTACAAAGAAAACAAGTACAGGTTACGAAGTTTTAAAAGCAAAGTCTGGCACAACAGCAGATACACAAGCTTGGGTAGATTCTCTGCGTGATTTTGGTCCTAAGACTTGGACAAAATCAAATAAAGATGTCACTTTCCAAGATTCAACAAATGGCGATGCTCAAAAATTAGCAATGGATGCGAAATATAAGAAATACGCTCTACCTGCCTATCCAAATGTTACTTATACAAATGCAGAATTGACAACAATGGCTCAACTTTTACCTGACATCAATTCTTACGCCACACAACAAGAAGCAAAATGGGTCACAAAGGGTGGCTTGACTGACGCTTCTTACAAAGCTTATGTGAGTAAATTGAATGCCATGGGACTTCAAAAATTCATGAAGATTCAGACTGACGCTTACAACCGTTACGAAAAAGAATTGAAAAAATAAATGAAAGTTTTCAGTCAGAGCACCATCGTTCTGACTGAACTTTATAAAAGATTCTGTGGAGCAAACAATGAAAAACCATAGGAAAACGATTATCATCTCAATAATAATTGTTTTGTTACTATTGATTGCAGGAGGAACAGTGATGTTAAACCAACATCAGACACTCTTACAGAGCGGAAGAAAAGGAAATGGAGAAATAACAACGTATCCATTTGCTAAAGGGATGAGAGAATTTAAAGAAATGAAAGTTTATGTTCAAGATTCTAAACAGACTCAAGCTCTTCAACTCTACAGCGTCAATACAAACCCAAAACGAAATTATCCAACTGATGATAGTTTACTGAAAAAAGCAGCCGTCGCAACTTTTGACATGAAAGGCAAGATTACAGTAGCCGTTGTTTACCCTAAAGCTGTAAAATCAGTCCAAGTAAGACCAGCAACAGCTGATGTAAAAACAAAAATAAAAGGAAAAACAGTTTTCTTTACGCTCAAAAAGTGGGGACAGTATTCCGTAGAGATGAATGGCGATTCCATCACTAAAGATCTCTTAATCTTTGCTAATCCGCCACAAGAAAAAATCCCAGCAAGTGCAAAAGTCATTAAAGGACGAGTTGACGGACCACTTAATATTGCACAAGGACAAACAGTCTATCTTGCAGCCGGTTCTGTTATAGATGGACCGGTAACGATGGCTTCTGATTCAAAATTGTTAGGACGTGGGATCTTAACACAAGGTGGTCCACCAGCTATCAATGTTCCAAACGCTGATCATGTCACGATTGATGGCATCAATATTTTTGACCCTAACGACTGGGTCGTGCAACTTTATAACAGCACGCACGTTGCTATTCACAATTTGAAGATTATTTCCTGTCGTGATAATAGTGATGGCATCACCATTCAAAGCTCACAAGATGTGACAATAGATCATTCATTTATTCGCTCATGGGACGATAGTATTGTTCTGAAAAATTACACAAACACGAATACACAGAATATTAAAGTAACCAATAGTCTAATATGGACAGATTTAGCACAGTCAATGGAAATTGGCTTTGAAACCAATAAAGGCAATCCTCTCACTTCGATGAAACTATCCAATGTGTTATTTGAAAATATTGACGTACTACACGCTTTTCATAAAGCACCGATTTCGATTCACAATGCGGATAATTGTAGCATTTCAAATGTGACTTTCAAAAATATTATTTTAGAAGATGCACAAATGGGTGTTTCAGGAACGCATGGTGAAGGTGGCGGCTGGCCTTATCTAATAGATTTTGATAATGGTAACTCTGAAGAGATGGGTGGAGATGCTTCATGGACAAATAATGATGGCAATCGTTCCATTGAAAACGTCTTAGTTGAAGGTGTTTGGGTACTTGCTGGTGAAAAATCGTCTTGTGGATTACGTTTGCTCAATGAAGACAGTGGTGGTAAATCTCAAATGAAGAACATTCAACTAAAAAATATTTATTTTAAAAAGCAAGCTCTTAATTTTACGAGTATGATCAATGAAGCGAACCTTGCAGGACACGTAAGTGATAAAAATTCACCTTATTTCTCTCCATTCAAGTAACCGCTTCACTAAAAATGTTATAATAAGCCAGAGATGTCCTCCTAAATCTCTGACTTACTATTTATAGGTATTAAAGATGAAAAGATTATTAAGTTTAGATAGTCCCCCCATGCGGTTTTTAGCGCTCATAGCAAATCTAATTATTTTAAATACATTGTTCATCCTAACAAGTATTTCCTTGATTACGATAGGCGCTAGTTTGTGCGCGTTGCAAACGAGTATTCAAAATATTTTACGCAAGAAAGATGAACGGTTGATAGCGAATTATTTTAGACTTTTTCAAAATAATTTCAAGCAAGCTACTATTTCTTGGCTGATAATCGTCGTACTTGGACTACTCTTTTTCCTAGATTTTCGTTTGCTAGGGCATTTGTTTATAGCCTTATCTTTCTTATTTGGTGTGGTAACTATTTTGGCAGTTGTCTTTCTAGCTATTGAAATCTCTTATCTTTTTGCTTATATTGGGCGTTATCAAGATAAGTTGCAAGTTGCTGTAAAAAACGTCTTAGGATTAAGCTTACAACACTTGTTTCAGACAGTATTTTTAGTGATTTATAATAGCTTTATTGTGTATTTTGCCTTGTCCAGCCCAGTAGCGCTACTTACAATGATTTACTTATTTACTTTTGGTGATTTTGCTTTTATAAACTATTTTTCAGGTGTAATGATAAAACAGGTATTTGATAAATTAGAACGGAATTAAAAATGGAAGAAAATAGAATAATCAAATTTGATAAAGCACGTTTTGAAATTTTAACGGAAAATTTAATACGAATTGAGTATAGTGAGACAGGAAATTTTGAAGATAACAAAACACAAATCGTTCAAAATAGAGAATTTTCTCCAGTGAAGTTTGACATCATCAAGAAGGAAAACTCAATCGAGATTTTAACAGATGCTGTGCATCTTTATTATACAGGTGGAACTTTTATGAAAGGTAGTCTGTATGCTGATGTACGCTTTGCTTTTAGTGTATATTCAAATCGCTGGTATTTTGGAGAAAAGATTGATGGTAATCTTGGAGGTACAACAAGAACCCTAGATACGATTGATGGCGAATGTCAGTTAGAAGATGGCATCATGTCTAAAAATGGTTTTGCGATTTTGACGGATAATAGTTGGGAAATGAATGATAAAGAAGATGTGGAAAATCATCATCGTTCAAATATTGATATTTATTTCTTTGCTTATGGGAGAAACTATCGTCAAGCATTAAAAGATTATTATCATTTAACAGGAAACACACCTCAGCTTCCACGCTTTGTTCTTGGAAATTGGTGGAGCCGTTATTATGAATATTCGCAAGAGTCATATTTGGCCTTAATGGATAAGTTTCAAGATAAAAAAGTCCCATTATCTGTTTCAGTGATTGACATGGATTGGCACAAAGTGGCTGAAGTTCCGACTAAATATGGCTCAGGTTGGACGGGATATTCGTGGAATAAAAAACTTTTTCCTCATCCGAAAGAATTTATCCAACAACTTCATGATAAAAAATTAAAAGTCACATTGAATGACCATCCAGCAGACGGTATTCGTGCCTTTGAAGATGATTATCCAAAAGTTGCCGAACATCTTCATCTCAATAAAGAACTCGAAGAACCTGCAAAATTTGATTTTAATAATCCTGATTTTCGTAAATCTTATTTTGAAGATGTCCATGGTTCACTTGAAAAAGATGGTGTTGATTTTTGGTGGCTTGATTGGCAACAAGGTGCTGTTTCTTCAACGGGTGTTGACCCACTTTGGCTACTCAATCATTATCAATACAAAGATGCGCAAAAACTCTCTCAAAACAATATTATTTTGAGCCGTTATGCAGGACCGGGCAGTCATCGTTATCCTTTAGGGTTTTCTGGCGATACTGTGATTTCTTGGGATAGTCTTGATTTCCAACCTTATTTTACCAGCACGGCGTCTAACATTGGATATACTTGGTGGAGCCATGATATCGGCGGACATATGCACGGAAGAAAAGATGCTGAATTAAGTCTTCGCTGGCTAGAATATGGTGTTTTCTCACCGATTAACCGTTTGCACTCATCAAAATCAGAGTTTACTAGCAAAGAACCTTGGCATTTTGACAAAGTTATAGAAGAAGCGATGGAGAAATTTTTGCGCCTGCGTCATTCTCTCATTCCTTATCTTTACACGGCAAATATTGAAACAGCTACAAAAGGGAAGGCACTTGTTGAGCCTATGTACTATGCTTATCCTCTACAAGAAGAAGCTTATAACCACAAAAATCAATATTTATTTGGTGGGGATATGCTTGTTGCACCAATTACTCATAAAATTAACCCAGAATTACAAATGGGTGAAGTAGATGTGTGGCTGCCCGAAGGAACATGGTATGACTTTTTCACTGGTGAAAAATACGAAGGAGATACAGAACTCAAAATTTACAGAGAAATAGATGAAATACCTGTATTTGTAAAAGCTGGAGCGATTATTCCATTAGATAAAAATCCAATGTTACGTGAAGAAATACCTTCAGAAATGATATGGAAAATTTTCCCACAAGGCAAAGGACACTATTGCTTAGTTGAAGATAACAATGAAACAACGGTTACTTTTGATAAAGGAATTTTGAACTTAACAGAGAAGAATCTAACGTCTCGAAAACACACGATAATTTATGCTGGACATGAAATAACAACTTTGTCCGGAAATTTTTCACTGGATTTAACGAGCTATATTCAAAAGTTTGACTGGGATTTTCGAAAAAATCTATTTAGACGATTAGATATTGCTGAATTACCTTACGATGAAAAAGATACGATTTATCAAAAATTGTCGAATATATCTGATTTTGATAAAAAAGTGGCATATATCAAACAGTTAAATAATATAGAATTACAAGATTCTTTGTTTGAAATACTTTATAGCAGTAGATAAAGAAAATAGATTTATGTATAATGGAGCATATACAGAGGTCTAGTTATGGCAAAAATCACGTTAAAAGAAATTGCAAAATTAGCAGACGTTTCAGTTATGACTGTCTCGAATGTTATCCATGGAAAAAATGCAAAAGTATCTATAAAAACAAAAGAAAAAATATTAAAGCTAGTTGAGAAGTATAATTACGTTCCAAATCAGAATGCGTCAAATTTAAGAACGGGTTCTTCTCAATTAATTGGTGTACTTTTTTATAGTAAAGAAAGTTATACAGATTTCACTGATCCATTTGTGTCGTCTATCCTTACTGGGATTGAAAACGTTGCGAATAAGTATGGCTATTTTACAATGATTCGTTCAATAGACAAAGCAGAAGATATTGAAGTTTTACAAAGGAATTGGACATTTGCTGGTTTTATCATGATTGGTGTGAGCAGCTATGACTTTTCTCAAGTTGATAAAAATATATTTGTACCAGTCACTTACGTAGATACCTATCGTAAAAGAATAACAACAAATTCAGAAAAAGCACGGAATTTTGTTGGAACGGATGAAGATGAAGTTTCCAAAATAGCGGTGGATTATCTGGTGGAGCAAGGACATGAAAATATTTTGTTCTGTAGTTTTGATTTTGATGCTGCACCGAGCGTTATCGAAAAAAGATTTTCTGCATTTAAAAAATATTTTGCCCAAAAAAGTAGCGGTCAATTTTTAGTAGCAACCACACCTACTCCGAACTATCAAGATGTCTTACAAAGTGTGAAACCTTATCTGATGGCACAACCTTTTAGCGCTATTTATGCGACGGCTGATATTTTAGCAGTTAAACTCAATCAAATATTTAAAGATATTTCGATTATTGGGGTAGATAATGCTGAATTCTGTGATTTTGTTTCTCCAAAACTAACGACGATTGCGATTGATCAAGTAGAAAAAGGAGAAATTGCAATGAAAAAACTAATTATGTCAATTAACCAAGAAACAAGCAGCGATTTTTATTCAAATTCTTATCTTATTGAGCGAGATAGTGTGACAAAAAATAGTTAAATTTAACTATTTTTTTTTGTGAAATTGTAGAGAAAACGAGAAAAATAAAGGATTGCGAAAAAAAAGCAAAAAAGATGTAGCTAAGAATTGACAAGAAAGAAAAGGTTTGGTATACTAATATAGTTGCTTGTTCGGGAAACCGAACGAGGGCGAAAAAAAGTCAGTTCGATCATATAAAATCCTT